>NZ_JAIUHR010000049.1 GCF_020165195.1 Mesorhizobium sp. CA14
CGATTCGTGTCTCATCCCCAGCGTAGAATCACAACCGATTCCGCGCCGCAATACCCTATCTTAGCGCCTATGCCCTCAAGGGGGAGATTGGCGCTCACTCCGTCTTCGCCGGCGCCGCTGTGATCTGCTCGCCCATGGCCTTCATGTCGGCGGCCTCGCCTTCCTTCGAAGTCGAGGGCACCTTGAACACCTGGCCCGGCCAGATGCGGTCGGGATTGCGGATCTGGTCCTTGTTGGCGAGATAGATGGTCGAAAACCGAGTGCCGTGGCCATAGACACGGCGCGAGATGCGCCAGAGCGTATCGTTGCGGCGGATGATGACGGCGCTGTCGGCATGTTCGAGCTTCGGCGCGACCGTCTCAGGCATGTCGGTCGAAGGCGTCGCCTCGGCGACTTTGGCGGGCGCCGCGGCTGCCGGGGCCGACGTAGCAGGCTTGGCCGCTTCGGCCGTCGCCGCTGCCGGAGCCGCGGCGTCAGCGGTCTTGGTCTCCGCCGGCTTGGCATCGCCGGTCTTTGTTTCATTCGGCGCGACGGCGGCGATCGACTCGCCGGGCTCGCGCTCGAACGGAACGGCAGCGCGCGCGACGACCTTGGCGCCATCATTGTCCAGCCCATCGACATGGATGGTATAGCTGCCGACGGGAATGTCGCGCGTCGCTTCGATCAGGAAATGCCCGTCGGCCGACGTCTTGGCATCGCCGAGCAGGATGGCGTCGGCATAGGCGCGCACCTTGCGACCGGGATCGGCTGTGCCGGCGACGAAGATCTTGCTGCCATCGATTTCGACCGCTTCGACGGTGATCTTGGGCTCCGCCGCAGCGGCCGCAGCCGGCGCGGTCGCCTGGTCCGTGGCGGCCGGCGCCGTCGCAGCAGGCGCTGCCGCCTGATCGCCAACTGCCGGTGCGGCCGGCTTGCTCTCGGCCTGCGGCATGGTGATCAGTTGCGAGGCCTTGCCTGGCTCCTCGACCATGGCCAGCACCTGGCCGGTCGGGCTCTGCGGCACCGACACCACGGCGGTCTGAGCCGAGGCGACGGCAGTGCCGCCAACCGTCTGGCGCAGCGTGATTGTATAGTCGCCGGGCTTCAGCGGGTTATCGAGCACGATGGCGAAGGCGCCGTCGGGGCCGGAATCGGTCGAGCCGAGCACGGCGCCGCCATTCAGGATCTCGACCTTGGCGTTGGGCGCGGCGCTGCCGGCGACGACGATCGAGCCATTGCCTTCGACGCGCACGACATCGAAGGTCGGCAGTGTCGGACCAGCCGCGGCGGCAGGCGCCTGGGCGGGCGTTGCAGTGGCCGGAGCCGTCGCGTTGTTGGCCGGCGCCATCTTATTGGCGGCCGCCATGCTATTGGCTGGCGCCATCGTGTTGGCCGGAGCCATTGTGTTTGAAGGAGCCTGGGGCACGCGCGCCTCTGTGCTCGTGCTCGAGGATTCAGCCGGTTTCGCATCGCTCTGCGGCAGCGCCGCAACCTGTGCCGGCTTCTGGTTGTTGATATAAGGGTCGAGCGCGCCCGAGCCGTAGGCGACCGCCGCGACGGCGACAACGCCGCCCGCCGCGAACAAAAACGCCTTAGAAGGATTGATAGCCATAATTCCGTATTGCCCCCTTAGCCACCTAACGCCCGGTCTAGCGTGTTTTCTCCAAGCTCACAAGAAAAAGCCCCGCGGCGGGCTTGACCGCGCCAACCGTCCCCATCACCAATCATCGCCATGAACACGATTCGATCCGTCTGCGTCTATTGCGGCTCGTCTCCGGGCCGCGACGAGGCCTATATCAAGGCCGGCCACATACTCGGCCGCTCGCTTGCCAAATCCGGGTTGCGCCTGATCTATGGCGGCGGCACGAAGGGCATCATGGGCGCCGTCGCCGAAGGCGCGCTCAAGGCCGGCGGCAAGGTCACCGGCATCATCCCGCGCTTCCTGATCAACAAGGAAGCGACCGAAACCGCGCTCGACAAGCTCGATGAACTTTTGATCACCGACAACATGCATGAGCGCAAGCACAGCATGTTCGAAAAATCCGACGCCTTTGTGGCGCTGCCCGGCGGCATCGGCACGGTGGAGGAAATCGTCGAGATCATGACATGGGCACAGCTCGGCCACCACCGCAAGCCGATCGTCTTCGCCAACGTCAAAGGTTTCTGGGACCCGATGCTGACGCTGATCGAGCACATGTCGGAGGAAGGCTTCATCCATACCGCGCATAGGGTGAAGCCGCTGGTGGTCAACGACCCGGAAGCGATCGTCGCCGCCATCATGGTGGCGGGTTCGTCTGTCGACGCGCCGACGGAAGGGGTGCAGTCGGTGATAGATAAGATGTAGGGCAATAAGGGAGTAGGGCAGTAAGGCAGTATATGAAGCTGCGGAAAATGCCCCTACTGCCCTACTGCCCTCCTCAAATCTCCAACCACCGCCCGCCTGTCATTCCGCCGCCAGGCGAGATGGATCGACACGCTGCGTTTGAACCATGGCAGGTCGCGGAAGATCACGCCGGCGGGTGCCGCGCTTCGCAGGCTTTCCTGTACCGTCGCCAGGCCCAGCCCGGCGCTGACCAGGCCGAGCGAAGTCAAGGGATCGGCCGTCTCATAGGCGATGTCGGGCATGAAGCCGGATTCAACACAGGCCGCCAGGAACTGCGCGCGGTTGGTGTCGCCGGGCTGGCGCACGACGGTGATCCAGACGCGGCCGTCGAGATGGCCGGGCGCGATGTCGGCGACAGCGGCGAGCGGATCGCCTTCCGGCATTGCCAGCACCAACGGCTCGCGCCGCACCAGCATGCTTTCGATATCGGGATCGCTCGCAGGCGCCGGCGAATAGACGAAGCCGAGATCGAGGGCGCGCTGGCGCAGATCCTCGAACTGCGCCGCCGTCCGCCGGCTACGCAATTGCAGATGGAAATCCGGCCGCGCGCGGCGAAAATCCCTCAGCATGTCGGCGACCAGTCCGGAATGCACAGCGCCCTCGACATAGCCGATGGCCAGGCTGCCGACGGCGCCGCTGGCGAGGTTGCGGCCGAGCTCTTCCAGCCGCGCCGCATTGGCAAGCAGCGCTCGGGCTTCGGCAAGAAAGGCCCTGCCCTCGGCATTGAGATGGACGCGCTGCTTCGCCCGCTCGAACAGGGTGACGCCGAGCTGCTCCTCGAGCTGGATGATCTGCCGGCTCAAGGGGGATTGCGAGATGTGCAATTGCTCGGCGGCGCGGCCGACATTGCCGGCCTCAGCCACGGCCACGAAATATCTGATCTGGCGCAGGTCGAGCATGCTTTGCCACCAAGTCCTTAAAGATCTTAACTTTAGCCTAATCAGTCTTGGACAGTCTGACCAGCGGGCGCGATATCTCCCGGCATCAACCAGCCTTGAAAGGAGACCGCCATGCAGTTCTTTGCCCTGCTCACCCGCAACACCCAGAAGTTCGGCGACGCCGATTTCGCGCCTCTGCTGCCGCCCGAATCCGAACAGCGCAAGACGCTCTATGCGCAAGGCGCCGTGCGCCAGATCCGGAACCGCGGCGACGTTCCCGGCACCGGCATAATGTTCGAGGCGGCCGACGAGAAGGAAGTGCGCGGCCACCTTGCCACGCTGCCGCTGATCGAGGCCGGCATGATGGACATCACGGCCATCGTGCCGCTCAACCCTTATCCCGGGTTCGGGCCGAAGCGCTGAGCGGGACTCATGTGAGGCTGTTGTCCCGCGCGGCAGCCTCATCGCTTCAGAGCCGCAATCGCGGCTACCCGCTCCCCTTGCCGAAGAAGAGGCCGTCGCTATTGTCGACGGCGATCCGAAACAAGGGGCGGAACATTTATGAAACTTGGCTTTGTCGGCACGGGCGCGCTGAGCTCGGCCATCGTCACCGGGCTGAAATCACTGCCGGGCGAGACGACACCGGTGGTGGTCTCGCCGCGCAACGAGGCGATCGCCGCGGCGCTTGCCCAGCGCTTTGCGGATGTGCGCATTGCCGCCGACAACCAAGCCGTGCTCGACCAGTGCGACACGGTGATGCTGGCGGTACGGCCGCAGATCGCGCGCGAGGTGCTGAAGGAGCTGCGGTTCCGCAAGGACCATCACGTCGTCAGCCTGATCGCGACGATCTCGCGCGAGGAGATCGCCGGCCTCGTGGCGCCGGCGGTGCATGTCGGCAAGGCCCTGCCGATGCCGATGATCGCGCGCTTGCAGGGCGCAACGATCATCTGTCCGCCGGACCCGATCGTGGCGGCGTTCTTCGGCAGGCTGGGCGGCGTGATCGAGGTCGAGGACCAGAGCGAGTTCGACGCGCTCAGCGTCGTCACCGCGACCTATGCCAGCTATTTCAAATATCTCGATACCATCCACGCCTGGGTTCACGGCCAGGGTGTGGCTGGAGATCAGACCCGCGCGTACATCACCAGCATCTACAAGGCGCTGGCCAACGCGCCGGATACGGCGCCGAACGAAGACTTCATGCATCTGGCGCAGGATTATGCGACGCGCGGCGGCATCAACGAGCAGGTGCTGCGCGACCTGACCGAGCGGGGCACGTTCGAAGCTTTCGCGGAGAGCCTGGAGCGCGTGCATCAGCGCATTTCAGGCAAGTAGCCGGCGATGGAACTCACTGCGCCGGCGCCAGCCGTAACGACGGGTTGCGGACGGGTATCCTTTTCTTCCGCCGTCTTGTCATCGCGCATGCGCTTCTTCACGATTGCGGCATGACGGTTCCCAAGCATCGCAAGGATCGCAAGATGGATGAGACCATCCCCGCCATCGACATCGCGCCGCTGTTCGGCCCGCCGTCACTGGCTCGCGACGAGGCCGACCGCCAGATCTTCACCGCCGCCTCCGGCATCGGCTTCATGACCGCGCGCGGCTTTCCGGGCGCCGAGCTTCTGACGCGCGAGCGGCGCGGCGAGCTCCTGAAGATTTTTGAATTGCCGGATGCGGAAAAGCAGAAGCTGCTGCGCTGGAATTTCGACCCGTCTAAATCGAACTATTACCGCGGCTGGTTCCCGCTGCAGCCGACCGCGGTGTCCTACAAGGAAGGCATCGACATTGGGCCGGACATCGCCCATGCCGACACCGAATTCGCGGCCGGCGATCCGCTGCTCGAACGCACGCCGCTGCCGGCCGAGGGCGCCGTTCCGGGATGGAAGCCGGCGGCCGCACACTACTATCGCTCGATGGAAAGAGTCGGAGCGGCGCTGATGGCCTCGATCGCGCGCAGCCTCGGGCTCGAGGACGACATTTTCGACGGCCATTTCCAAGGCGGCATCTCGACGCTCAGGCTGATCCGCTATCCGCTGCGCAGCGAGGACGGCACGGTCGACCTGTCGAAACCTGAATATTGGGTGATGCAAAAGGGCGAGCGGCGGCTGGTCATCGGCCGCGAGCATGTCGATTCCGGCTTCGTGACGCTTTTGGCGCAGGACGGCGTCGAAGGCCTGCAGGCCAGGAGCCATGCCGGCGAATGGATCGACGTGCCGCCCGCCGACGGCACGCTGGCGGTGAATTTCGGCCAGTTGCTGGAGCGCTGGACGGGTGGCGTGGTGCAGGCGACGCGCCATCGGGTGATTGCGCCGAAGACGGCGCGCTATTCCATCCCGTTCTTCTACGAGCCGCGCGTCGATGCCGAGATCGCGCCGCTGCCGATCGAGGGCGCCAGCGACTTCGCGCCCTTCCTCTATGGCGATTATCTGTGGGAGTCGGCGACCAATTTCGTCGAGATGGCCGGCGTGAAGACTCTGCGAAAGCCAAGGCGGCCGGCCGCCGCCTGAGCGCCGATGCTGCCGGGCACTGGTTGGTGACGGCGCGCCTCCCTGACTGGCTCAGGTGACACCGGTCAACTCGACGGCGGTGCGCACGCGGGCGAGCACTTCGCTCAGCATGTCGTGCATGGCCTTGCGCGCCCTGGCCGCGTCACCGGCCTCTATCGCTCTCAGCACCTTGCCATGGGCATCGAGGTCGCCGACCGGATGGCCGAACAGCGCGTTGGTGGTCGGCACGCTGTATTGCAGGGCCGTGTGGATGAGCGCCGAGAGCGGCAGGAAGAAGCGGTTGCCGGTGGCGGCGAGCACCGCTTCGTGGAAGGCGGCGTCCGACAAGACCGGATCGCCCTGGCCCGAGGATGCTGCGCGCATCGCTTCGAAGGCCTCGCGAATGGCGGCGATCTCGTCCGCTTTGTTGCGGCTCGCGGCAAGGGCCGCGGCCTCGCATTCGAAGCCCAACCGCACTTCCAGAAGCTCGATGATGAAGTGGCGCGGGGTGGCGCTGGCGCGCAACCAGCCCAGCACCGAAGGGTCGAGGAAATTCCAGTCCTTCAGCGGGCGGATGCGCGAGCCGCGGCGCGGGCGGGTGAGCAGCAGGCCCTTGGCCGACAGGATCTTCACCGCTTCGCGCGCGGCACTTCGGCTGGCGCCGAAGCGGGCGCAGATCTCTTCCTCGCCGAGCAGTGTCGCGCCGGGTGGAAACAGCCCGCCGAGAATCTCGCGGCCGAGAATGTTGGTTATCTCGTCGGTCACCGACGAGGTCTGATCGCCTGCCATTGTCCCGGCCCAATTCAGAGTCTTCACGACAGTGTTACACGCGCCGGCGATCGACGCACCGACTAATTATCGGCGCTGCGGATTTTCGTCTGATTTATCAGATGAACTGATTTCAATAAGCGCCGCTTTCCTGCTAACTGTAGCGACCTAAAATTTCAGGCGAAGCAGCGGAGAGCCGGTTTGTCGCCAATATCCTCCATGCGCGCGGTGGTGCTGCGCCGGCCGCTCGACCTCCATGTCGAGGAGCGGGCCGTCCCCTCGCCCGGTCCCGGCGAGGTGCTGGTGCGTATTGCGCGCGGCGGCATCTGCGGCTCGGACCTGCACTATTTCCGCCATGGCGGCTTCGGCACCGTGCGCATGAAGGAGCCGATGATCCTCGGCCACGAGATCGCCGGTCGCGTCGAGGCGCTGGGCGCCGGCGTTTCGGGACCGGCGGTCGGCACGGCGGTCGCCGTCAATCCGGCCAACCCCTGCGGCATCTGCGCCTTCTGCCGGACGGGTGAGCCGATCCATTGCCTCGACATGCGCTTCCTGGGATCCGCGATGCGCACGCCGCATGTGCAGGGCGGCTTTGCCGAGCATCTCGTCTGCCGCGCCGAAAACGCCGTGCCGCTGCCGAAGGGTTCCGACCCTACCGCGGGCGCCTTCGCCGAGCCTCTTGCCGTGACGCTGCATGCCGTCGCCCAGGCGCCGGTCTATGGCAGCCGCGTGCTGATCATGGGCGCCGGGCCGATCGGCACGCTCTTGGTGCTCGCCGCGCGCTTTGCCGGCGCGCGCGAAATCGTCATCACCGATGTGCAGGACAAGCCGCTGCAATACGCCGCCAAGGCCGGCGCCGACCGCACCATCAATGTCGCGACCAATGCCGAGGCGATGGATGGTTATGCCGCCAATAAGGGGTATTTCGACGTCGTCTTCGAGGCGGCCGGCCAGGGCGCCACGGTGGCCAGCGCCTTGCCTATCGTCAAGCCGCGCGGCACCTTGGTGACCGTCGGCCAGGGCGCGACTGCGGAGCTTTCTATTTCGATGATCGTCACCAAGGAAATCCAGGTGAAAGGCAGCTTCCGCTTCGACACGGAATTCGCCCTCGCGGTCGACCTGATCGGCTCCGGCCGCATCGACGTCGCGCCGTTGCTCAGCAATACTTTGCCGCTTGCCGAGGCCCGCAAAGCCTTCGAACTGGCCGGCGACAAATCGCAATCGATGAAGGTGCAAATTGCGTTCGACTGATTATCTCGGCCGTCTCTTCGGCCTCAAAGGCAGGCATGCCTTCGTCACCGGCGCCAGCCGCGGGCTGGGCCTCGCCTTCGCGGAGGCGCTCGCCGGCGCCGGCGCGCGCGTTACCATAGGCGGCCGCAAGGCCGACGAGCTGAAGGCCGCCGGCGATCGGTTGCGCGCCGACGGCTACACGATAGCGGAAGCGGCGATCGACGTCACCGACACGCAGTCGGTCGAGGCGGCGATCGTGGCGAGCGAAGCCGACACCGGCCCGATCGACATATTGGTCAATAATGCCGGCATCCAGCGCCGCGCGCCGCTCGAAACTTTTTCCGACGCCGACTGGGACACGCTGATGGCGACCAATCTCGACGGCGTGTTCAAGGTCAGCCGCGCCGCGGTGAAAGGCATGATCCAACGCCGCAAGGGCGTCATCATCAATGTCTCGTCGGTGCAGAGCGTGCTCGCCCGCCCCTCGATCGCGCCTTACGCGGCAAGCAAGGGGGCGATCACCATGCTGACCAAATCGATGGCCGGCGAATGGGGCCAGCACGGCGTGCGCGTCAACGCCATCGCACCCGGCTATTTCAAGACCGAGCTCAACGCCGCCTTGGTCGCCGACGAGAAATTCTCGACCTGGCTGACCGGCCGCACGCCGACGCGGCGCTGGGGCGCTGTCGAGGAACTGGCGGGCGCCGCGGTGTTCCTGGCGTCGGATGCGGCAAGCTTCGTGACGGGACAGACGCTGCTGGTGGATGGCGGGATCACAAGCGTGCTGTGAGGCCGCCTCGCCTCACGCGGACCCGCGCCTCAAACCGGCAAGCTCGTCTCCCTCACCGACGGATGCTGCTCGACGGGCGGATCGATCTTGGTGTCTTTCGCGAACCCAGCCAGCACCCCGTCCATCGACAGCCTGCCGGAACCGGCGAGCGCCAGGATGAACATGCCGCCGGCGATTGCCAGGTCCTTCTCGAAATGCAGCAATTCGTTCTGGCTGGCGAAATTGGTGTGGAAGAGGCCGGCCGTCATCAGGCAGAACAGGCCGAGCCCAATCGCGCCCAGCCGCGCCAGAATGCCTAACGCCACCGACAGGCCCGCGCCAAGCTGCAGCGCGATGGTGGCCAAAAGCAGCGGCGGGCCGACGCCGAGCGCGGCCATCGCCTTCTCAGCGCCCTCGAAATGCGTCGCCAGCTGCAGACCCTCATGCACGAAGATCAGGGATAGAAGCAGGCGGCCGGCAAGCAGGACCATGTCCCTGGCTTTAAGTCTTTCGGCAAGTTCGATCGGTGTCATGGTTGGCTCCGGTCTTTGAAACAGGCATCTTGGCATGAGCGGGGGCGCCACGCCGATGGACGCGCGCCTGAGCGCTCGAGGTTGAAAGGTCGGAGCCGGCGCGAGGGAGAAGAACGCCGGCTCCGGTTTTCGGGCGCGCTACCGCTGTGGCGCCCAAAAGTCGGTACTCGCGGGGGCAAGGTCAGTGCCAAGCTCCTCTCCGGCCGCTTCGCGGCCAGTTCTCCGCCACCTTGTGGGGGCGAGGAAACAGGTCGAGCTACTTCGTCACCTTGGTGTCGATCGCCTGCTCGAGGTCGGAGAGCTCCTCGCAGCCTGCCGGGCAGAGCTTTTGCAGCGAGGCGAGCTGCTCGTTCGCCTTGGCCATGTCGCCGGTCTCGACATAGAGCTCGCCCAGATATTCATGCGCGGCCTTGTGGTCGGGCTGAAGCTCCAGCGCCTTGGTGTAGTAGGTCAGCGAGGTCTGGTAGTCTCCGGTCTTGCGCAGCGTGAAGCCGAGCAGATTGTAGACGTCGGCCTGCTGGGTGTCCTGCGCCAGGTCGCGCAGGTCGGCCAGCGCACCCTTATAGTCCTTCGCCTCGATCTTGGCCTTCACCGCCGTCAGGTCCGGCGCGTCGGCGCCTTCGATGTCGTCCACGGCATAGGCCGGCACGGCGATGACGATCGGGGCCGCGGTCAAGACCGCAATGGCGCCAAGCACCGCGAAAAGTGCGTGTTTCATGGGAGTTGTCGCTTTCTGTTCTGGATCCGATTCAGATCTGGGTTGGGGTGAAGGCGTAGACGTTGCCGTCCTTGACGAAGCTGCCGGTGCCGGGGAACGGGAAGTGGGAGCCGCAGATGCGGACGTTGTCGGCAATCACCTGGTCGATGATCTTGTGGCGCGTGGCGATCGCCATCGGCCCGTCCTGGTCGTAGCTGCCCTGCCATTCGGGATGCGGGGCGAGCAGCGCCGGCACGTACATGGTGTCGGCCGAGACGAGGAATTGCTCGGAGCCGGCATCAACATGGTAGACGGAATGGCCGGGCGTGTGGCCGGGCGCCGCCATGATGCGGATGCCGGGCACCACTTCCGTGCCGTCGTCGACCAGCTTCCAGTTCTTCCATTTCGGGAAGTTCTCGGCGATGCGCTTGCCCGCCGGCTTGCGGCCCTCGGGCAGCTTCGCGAGGCGGTTTGGATCCGTCCACCAATTGTACTCGGTGGCGTTGACGATCAGCTCGGCATTCGGGAACACCGGCGCATTGGTGCCTTTCTCCATCAGGCCCCAGACATGATCCGGATGGAAATGCGAGATCATGATGGTGTCGATCGCCTTGTAGTCGATGCCGGCCGCCTTCATGTTGGCCGGCAGATGCGTGGCGTTGGCCTGCCATTGGCCGACGCCGGAGCCGGCGTCCATCATGATGGTGCGGCCGTTCATCTGGAGCACCACGACGGTGAGCGGGATCGGCATGAACTCGGTGGTCAGCCCCGCCTTGGCGAGCGCTGCCTTGGTGTCGTCGACCGACACGTCCTTGATGAAGGCCGGGTCGTGGGGCTTGCGCCAAATGCCGTCATAGACGGCGGTGACCTCAAGCGAGCCGACCTTGTATTTATAGAAGCCGACCAGCGGCTCGACCGGGGTTTCGGCGTGAGCCGCGGGCGCGAATTCCAGCTTGCCGGCAATACCGAAGGCGGCCGCAGCGGCGGCGGAACCGAGCACCATGCGGCGTGTCATGTTGAACATCAGAAATCTCCTCTTGTGGCTTGCGCGTTTGCTTCAAGTTTCAGGCGGTAGTCCATTGGTTTGCCGCATGTCGTTGTCCCAAAACCGCTGCGCACTTTTGGGCGACATGCAGTGAATGGCGGAGGGCCCGGTGCTGCCCTCCGCCGGCTGCGGAAACCGTAACCGGCCGATCCGACTGAAGATCGGCCGGCGCCGGGGAGATCGGGACGTCTGGTCGTTGACCCGAGGCGAGGTGTGCCTTCCTCGCACCGCATCAGGACCTTTGGTCCCGACTCCTGGGCGAGGACCTTCCGGTCCCGCCTGGGATCGGGACTTGTAGTCCCGACTCCTGCCTACCGACCCCAAACGCCCTGGCCGGGCTCTTCCGCAGCGATCCTGGCCGCCGGCTTCATGGCGTGGCGGTCCATGTCAGGCTTCGCGATGGAAGCGGTGGTAGTGGTGTCGATGGCGACGGCCTGCTGGCCGCCATTCGTCCCGGAGAAGTGGTCGCTGCCGGCGAAGGCGCTGCCGGTGGCAACGAGCATGGCGACTGCGGCAAAGGCGGTTCTGTTCATATGCGTAGTCCTTCCGGTTGGTTGATGCGTGCCTTGGGAGGATGGCCTCGCTACAGCCAAGACCCGGAAGGCCCCGGCTTTATTCCCGGGACGCGGAAGAATTTTTTGGAGGCAACGGAAGATCGCGATTTTTGCGGGATGAACGGCCCGGTTAGCCGGCGTTAATCATGGCTTGAGTTTGTTGGCTCAAGGCAGGCCTCCAGGCCGCGAATGGCGCAACTTGAGGTGGGTATGGAAGTTCTAATTTAAGCACTTTCCTTTTTAACTCCGATCGATGGGGCGTCGTCCTCCGATCGACGGAGCGTCGTCAAGGAAAGCTATTCGGGTTGAATTGACCGCGACAAATTTCAACATCGGCCATATCAGGCAGGCCGTTTTCTCTTCCGCCAACGTGCCGGCGGCGATTGCTTTCGTCGTGCTGTTAATCTGCGCGATCTTCGTCGACCAGCAGAACAAAAGGGTTTCCGATCAACTCACGCGCGCCGACGTCCTCTACAAGGTCAATATCATCCGCGCCAAGCTGGAAGGAAACATCAACGGTAATCTCCAGCTGGTTCAGGGCCTCGTCTCGGCCATCGTCACCGAGCCCTATATGGGGCAGCAGAGATTTGCCTCTCTCGCTGCCAATCTCTTCAAGCAGAAATCGCAGTTGCGCAACATTGGCGGCGCGCCCGATCTCGTCATTTCGCTGATGTATCCGATGGAGGGCAACGAGCAGGCGATCGGGCTCGACTACCGCAAGAACGAGGCGCAACGCTTGGCGGCGCTTAAGGCCCGCGACCAGCGCATACCGGTGCTTGCTGGTCCCGTCGACCTCAGGCAGGGCGGGCGCGCCTTCATCGGCCGGATCCCTGTCTTCGTGCCGACAGCGGGGGGCGGCGATCGCTTCTGGGGCCTTGTCTCGGCGGCTATCGACATCGATCGGCTCTACGCCGCAAGCGGCCTCGCCGACCGGGGTCTCGACATAGATGTGGCGCTTACCGGAAAGGATGCGCTTGGCGGTAGCGGCCAGCGCTTCTTCGGCGGCGCCGACATCATCAAGAACAATCCGGTGACGGCAGAAGTGCAACTGCCGTTCGGTTCCTGGCAGATATCGGCAATCCCCAAGGGCGGTTGGCCGACCGTGCCGAAGAACGAGCGGGTCTTGCTGGCGCTCATGGGGCTCGCCGCTGTGCTGGTGGTGCTGCCCATCCTGGTGGCCGGACGGCTGTTCGGCGAGAGACAGAAAAACTATGCCGAATTGAGGCGCCTGTCCGGGAGGCTGGAACTGGCTCTGGAGGCTTCGGGCATCGGCGTGTGGGAACAAGACCTCGTCACCGACGAGCTGCTGTGGGACGATCGCGTCAATGAGATCTACGGCAAGCCCGCCGACGGGAAGCCGCGCGGCTATGACGACTGGGCATTGGCGATCCACCCCGAGGATATCGCGCGGGCACAGCGCGAGTTCGACCTTGCCGTGGCTGAAAAAGGTCCCTACTCGTCGCAGTATCGACTGCTTCGCCCAGACGGCACCGTCCGCCATGTGCGGGCGCGTGCAAGCTACTTCCAGGACAGCGACGGCACGCCGAAGATGGTCGGGGCCGAATGGGACGTGACCAGCGACGTTCTGCTCAACGAGAATCTGGTGCGTGAACGGCAATTGTCGGAATCGAAGAATGCCGAACTCAAGACCGCCAAGGCGCGCATCGAGCATGTTGCGCTGCACGATTCGCTAACAGGCTTGCCCAATCGCCGTTACCTCGACGAGATGCTGGCCAATTCGCCCGAGGATCGCACTGCGCTGCTGCATCTCGACCTCGACCGCTTCAAGCATATCAACGACACGCTCGGCCATGCGGCGGGCGACGCCATGCTCATGCATGCCTCGAAGGTCATCAAAGCCAACGTCCGGGCAGGCGACTTCGTGGCGCGCATCGGCGGGGACGAGTTCGTTGTGGTGTGCCAGGGGCGCGATGACAATGAACTCGCTGCGCTCGCGGACCGTATCATCGAAGAAATGCGCCAGCCCGTCGACTATAAAGGCCACCAATGCCGGTTTGGGGTCAGCATCGGGATTGCGGCGCTCAGCGGCGTCGATGCGAAGCAGCTGCTGGTCAACGCCGATCTCGCGCTTTATCGAGCCAAGAGCCGCGGTCGCAACCGTTATGAGTTCTTCAACGAAGAGCTGCAGAGCGAGATCGTCAGGACCAAGCAGACCGCAGACGAGATCCTGGGCGGGCTGGAGCGCAACGAATTCATCGCCTACTATCAACCACAGTTCGATGCCAAGACGCTCGAGATCGTCGGCGTCGAGGCGCTGTCGCGCTGGCGCCATCCACGGCGCGGCATCCTCGCCCCGGACATCTTCCTCAAAGTGGCCGAGGAATTGAATGTGGTCTCGCTGATCGACCGCACGATCCTCGAACAAACGCTCGAGAATTTTCAGCGCTGGTCGCGCGACGGTCTCAACATCCCGCGCTTTTCCGTCAACGTCTCAGCACGAAGGCTGGAGGACAAAGACCTGATCAATGGCCTGCGCATGCTGGCGATCAAGGAGGGAACCGTCTCGTTCGAGCTCGTGGAATCCATTTTCCTGGACGAAAATGACGAGCTTGTCGCCTGGAACATCGAGCACATCAAAGAGCTCGGGATCGACATCGAGATCGACGATTTCGGCACGGGCCATGCGTCCGTCGTCAGCCTGCTCAAGCTGCAACCGCGCCGTCTCAAGATCGACCGGCAGCTCGTCACGCCGATAACGGGCTCGGCGGCGCAGCGGCGGCTGGTGTCGTCAATCATCGAGATCGGCAAATCGCTCGGCATCGGGGTCGTGGCGGAAGGCGTCGAGACGATGGAACATGCGCGCATCCTGAAAGAACTTGGCTGCGACATCCTGCAAGGCTACGCATTCGGGCGCCCGATGGACGCAAAATCCTTCAGGACCTTCGCGATGTCGCGCAAATGGCTGGCCACGGCATAGGCGGACGAAGCGAGCTTCCGTTTGACCGCACCGCAGCCGGCTGCGCAACCCGTTCGGCAAACGAGCAACCGATAGGACAGCCCTGTCGAGAGTGACAGCAGCTGTAGTCATGGTCACCAAACTGTCACACCAGGCGGCAACCGCCATGGTAGGCTCGCCATGGCCGCCCCCCGCGACCCCCTGACCGCATCAAGAGCCGGCGAAGCCGCCATGAACATCGCCCTCCCCGCCGAAGGCACCGACCTCTCGCCCTATTTGCCGGACGAGCACGGGCTGTTCTTCATCTATCATTTCAAGGCCGATGGCAGCCGCACCAAGGATCCAGCCGAGGCGCATTGGAGCTGGCGCAGCTACCAGATCACCGACATGCGCGCGCGCCAGGAGATCGGCGCCGAGCAGGGCTTGCCGGCGCCGGTGCGCGCTGCTTTCCTGTCGCCCAGCCATGGCTGCCAGATCGACTTCGAGGACGACTTCCTCTATGGCGACCTGCCCGACCTCAGGCACGATTTTGCCGAGGCGCGCGGGCTCACGCATTTCCGCTTCGCTTTCAACGACAAGATGCTGGTCGGCGCCCGCAAGCAGCCGCTGGAATCGGTCGACAAGATCCGCAAGTTGGTGGAGAGCGGCACGCGAAAATTCCGCACGCCGGCCGAGCTGATCGAGGCGGTGATGGGCCAGTCGCTCGACGGCATGGCGGCCGAGCTCGACAAGATGGGCGACACGCTCGACGGCATCGAGGACCGGATCGTGTGCGATGCATGGCACAATGAGCGCCAGGCGCTGGTCGACGCGCGCCGGCAGTTGGTGCTGATCCACCGGCAGATGGCGACGCTCACCAGCCTCTTCCGCCATCTCGACCATTCGCATCGGAACGAATTGCCCGACCCCATCAACGACATGGCGACCCGGCTTTCGCACCGGGCGCACACGCTGCATCACGATGGCGAGCAGTTGCAGGCGCGCACGCGTCTGTTGCAGGACGAGCTGATGGCCAAGCTGACCGAGCAGTCGAACCAGCTGCTCTATATCCTCTCCGTCATGACGGCGGTGCTGTTGCCGATGACCATCATCTCGGGCCTGTTCGGCATGAACGTCGGCGGATTGCCGCTGGTCGGCACGCCGCTGGGATTCTGGGTGGTGACGGCGATCTCGGTCGTCATCGCCGGCATCATCTATATGTTCGTGCGACGGCTGGGGCGTGTGTAGCGCTTCAGGCGGTCGCCCGCAAATCCTCGACGATGGTGCCAGCGGCCTGGACTTCGGCTTCGTGGCTGGGTTCGCGCCACGTCTCGGCAAGTCCGGCCGCGTACCATTCACGCATGGCCGGCAGGTCGAGCAGCCGCCGCGGATAGTTAGCCGCTTCGCCTTCGAAAGTCAGGCCATAGGACTGCGCCCTGAATGCAATCGGAGCAAAGAAGGCATCGACGGCACCGAAGCGGTCGCCCGCAAGGAAAGGTCCGCCGAAACGCGCAAGGCCGTCGTTCCACAAATCTCCCATGCGGAAGATGTCGTGCTTCAGCGCGCCGGACATCGGCAATGGCTCGACGCGGACGCCGCAGCTCATCGGGCAGTCATTGCGCATCACGGTGAAGCTCGAATGCATCTCGGCGGCGGCCGAGCGCGCCCAGGCGCGCGCCTTCGCCTCCGCCGGCCAGACGCCCTGGTGGCGTTCGGCCAGGTATTCGACGATGGCGAGCGAATCCCAGACCGCCCAGCCGTCATCGACAAGGCAGGGCACCCGGCCGTTAGGCGAGAATCGTCGGTAGAGCTCGAAACTCGATCCGCTCGGGAACGGCGTCAGCCGCTCCTCGAAGGGGATGTCGAGGACGCGCATCAGCAGCCATGGCCGCAGCGACCAGGACGAATAGTTCTTGTTGCCGATATGCAGAACGTACATCCGCCCCTTCCCTGGTCAACGCAATCTCAGACGGAAAACCGTCGCGCCCTTGCCTATCTTGTTGCGGGCGCCGGCGGGCGGACCTCGCGGCCCCTGAACATCGACCATGAATACATCGCCAGCGCCGTCCAGATCAGTGCGAAGGCGATGGCCTGCGTGGTGCCGAACGGTTCATCGAAGATCAGCACGGCGATCAGGAACACCATGGTCGGCGCGATATATTGCATGATGCCGATGGTGGACAGGCGCAGCAGCCTGGCGCCGAAGGCAAAGAGCAGCAACGGCACCGCGGTGACCGGACCGCAGCCGATCAGCAAGGCGGTGTCGGCACTGGTGCTGGAGATGAAGTGATCCTGGCCGGTGGCGATCAGGTAGGCGATGTAGCCGAGCGCCGGCACCGAGAGCAAAAGCACCTCGAGCAGAAAACCCTGGCTCGGGCCGATCGGCAGCGTCTTGCGGAAGAAGCCGTAGGCAGCGAAGGAGAAGGCGAGCGCCAGCGATACCCAGGGCAATTTGCCGGCCTCGACGGTGAGCACCGTCACCGCGATCGTAGCGAGCGCCACCGCGGCGATCTGCAGCCTGTCGAGCCGCTCGCCGAGCAGCACTGCACCGACCACGACACTGACCAGCGGGTTGATATAGTAGCCAAGCGCGGTCTCGACGGTGCGGTCGACCGCGATCGCCCAGACATAGATGCCCCAGTTGATCGAGATCAGCACCGCCGTCAGCGCCGCCATCGCAAGGCTTTTCGGCGAGCGGATCGCCGCCTTGAAGTCGGCGGTGCGGCCGGCCCAGATGAGCACCGCCGCCGCGATCGGCACCGACCAGACGACGCGGTTGGCGATCACTTCGGCAAGCGGCAGATGCGCCACCGCCTTCATGTAGAAGGGTAAGAGCCCCCAAAGGAAATAGGCGCCGAGCGCCAGGAGGAACCCGCGTCGGGCCTTGGCATCCTGATCGAGATCGGCTGTAGCGGTGACCATGGCCTAACGCTATGGCCCAGCGGAGCGCCCAAGACCATCACAAAATTATGATGGATCAACGGACTTTTGCTGATGGGTCAAGGGGGTCGCAGGTTCCTCGCCCCACGAAGTGCAGGGCTGTCCGGGGAAAGTTATTCATAGGCGAAGTCCAACTGGTTTGGGGAAGTTCGGTTGCTTCGGCGGCCGGG
>NZ_JAIUHR010000005.1 GCF_020165195.1 Mesorhizobium sp. CA14
GACTGCGAGGCCTTGTCGCCGTCGCCGTCGGTCACCGTCGCCGTCAGCTGGATCAGGTTGGCCGTCAGGCTGGTGGCGTCGTCGGGGGTGTTGGAGGCATTGTCCTCATGCACCGCCCGGTCGAGATCGAACGACACCTTGCCGTTGGCATCCACGCTGGCCGTGAACACCAGCGGGCCGCCGGCGCCGGCGTGGCCTTCGACCACATTGCCGTTCATCGACAGCACCACCGTCTGGCCCGTCGCCGTGTCGATCAGGTTGGAGGGGCCGGCCGTCACGCTGAGCGCGTAGCTGGTCGTGCCGCCGTCGGCGCCCGTCGTCACCGTGAAGGCGCCGCTGAAGGAGCCTTCCGCATGCGTCGAGCCGGCAGGGCCGGTGCCCGAGCCGTTGACGCCGCCGTTGGTCGCCGCCGTCAGGTAGCTCTCGTCCACCGTCAGCGTCGGCGCGGCCGTGCCGCTCAATGTGATCGAGGGAACATCATCCGTGATATTGATAGAGATGGTCGAAGTGGATGTATTGCCGAAGCCGTCGGTTACCGTGAACGTGAACACGTCCTGCCCGGGCTGCACATTGGGGCCGTCGTTGCCCGCCGGCACATTCGCTTCCGGATTGGTCAGCGTATAGCTGTAGGTTCCGTCCGCGTTGACGTGCAGGATGCCGTATGTGCCATTTATGTTCGTGCCGACATTGCCGCTCACGTCGCTGCCGACATTGCCCGATGCAACGCCGGTCACGGTCGCCCCGTCAGGATCCGAGAAGGTCAGCGTGCCCGTCGTCGTCTCCGAGCCGTCGCCGGCATGCGAGCCGTCCACCGTCCCGGGGCCAAGATCGCCGGCTGGCGGCGTCGTGTCGAGGCCCGCCTCATTCACCGCCGCAACCTCCGCCATCACACGCGGTTGGCTGCCGGTCACGTCGATAGTCAACGTTGCCGGCGAGGTATCGCCGTCACCGTCAGTGATGGTGTAGTTGAAGACGTCGGTGCCAGTCGGCGTGTTCGGATTGGCGTGATAGCTGTAATCGCCATTGGCGTAGACCGTCAGCACGCCATGCGCGCCGGTAACCGTCGTGACGCCGTTGTTCGTTACCGAACCCGTCCAGGCGATCGACGCGATCCCGTCGGCTCCGGCGGTATCCGCAGCGCCGACGCCTTGAGTGCTCGTGCCGGTCTCGACATTGCCGGTCACCGTTTCGCCCGACTGCGCTGCGTCCGTGTCGGCCTTGGCCGTCGGCACGTCGTCGATGACGTTGATGACCAGGTTGCCGGAAGCCGGCTGATTATCCAGGTCGGTTACCACGACCGCAAAGCTGGGTGCCGCTTCGGTATTGGCGCCATCGCCGCCCGTGGCGCTGGGGTAGTCGGCCGTCAGCTCGTAGCTGTAATGGATCGTGCCGGCGCCGGTGGCGCCGTTGTACTCGTACCACGCGCTCACTGTGCCGCCTGTGGTGGGGTCGATGAATGTCGTCGGATTGCCGGAATCGTTGGACACTGCATGGTTGCCCAGCGTCACCGAGTTCACACCGTCCTGCGAGGTGAAGCCGATCGTGCCGCTTACCGCATTCGAGCCGTCATGCAGCGTACCGCTCGCCAGTCCGGCCTCGTACACGATCGCACCGTCGGCGCCTGCGGCCGGGATATCTCCCAGCTTCGGCGGCTCGTTGCCGATATTGATGGTCAGCGTGGTGCTCGACTGATCACCGTCGCCATCCGTCAGCGTGTAGTGGAACACGTCGTCCACGCCGCCGGGCGTGTTCGCCGCACGGGTGTAGGTGTAGCTGCCGTCCGAGTGCAAAAGCAGCGTGCCGTACTGGCCGGCGATCGAGACGCCGGCGTCCGTCACCGTCTGCACCGAACCGGCGCCATCCTTGCCATAGGCCGATGTCACACTAGCGTCGTCGGCGCCCTTGACGTCAGCGCCCGCGGCGTTGCCGTCGCTGCCGGCTCCGGTGATGACGTTGCCATCAATTGGCGTATGCGAGCCCGCAGTCACGGCATCGGTGTCGGCAATGGCCGTCGGCACATCGTCGACGATCTGCACCGAAAGCGTGCCGGGAAGCGAGACGTCGCCGTCGCTGTCGGTGACCGTCACCGTCATGTTATCGAAGATGGAATCGGTGCCCGTACCGGGATGCTGCTCGTTATGCTCCAGCGTATAGGTGTAGCTCACCTGGCCGGTGGCGGCGTTGTAGCCGTTGATGGTCAGAATGTTGCCGAACGGCGTCGTGATGTCGATCGGTGACGACGCGCTGTTTGCAAGGGCTGCGCCCGAGATCGACTGGCCGTTAATGGTCACCGAACCGATGCCGTCGGGCGAGTTGATGGTGAAGGTACCGGTGTTGTGCTCGGAGGGGTCGTTGTCGACCGACGGGTTAGTGCCCGCTTCGCCGGACCCCGTCGCGCTGGCGGTCTCCAGGCCCTTCTCGTTGACGGTGGTGTCGCCGCCATCGACGGAAGGCGACAGATCGAGGATCGTCGGCGTATGGTTCGGTGCCAACCCCGGGAACAGATCGCGATGTTCCGGCTGGCCGAACGCGAGGTCGGTCGGCGGCAGCAGAGCGGTGAGGCCGAAGCCGTCGCCGATCCCGCCTGCGGGATGTTCGAAATTTCCGCCCGCGCTGCCCGGCGAGCCGTTGCCGCCGGCCGAGATCGAGCCGTCGGCGCCGAAGGCGACATCGACATGACTGGCCTCGAGCGCGGCGATCAGCGCCACGCGCGGCACCTCGACGTCGCCGAGGATGAAGGTCGGCACGTTCAGCGCGCCGTCCTTGATGACGATCTCGGATCCGTCGGGCTGCACCAGCACCAGATTGTGGCCGTCGACCTTGATATTGTCGATCGAGACATTGGCCGGCAGCTTCACGACATTGCCGGCTTCGGCGTGGTATTCATGCGGAACGTTCGTAGCCGCGGCATTCGCCGCCGGCGCGGTTCCAGCCGGCGCGTTTCCTTGGGCGGCATTGGAAGCCGGGGCATTGGCAGGGGCATTGGCCGCCGGCTGGTTGGCTGCCGGCGTATTGGCCGCGCCCTGGGCCGGCGCGCCGCTGCCGACATCGACCGGCACCGGCTCGCTCGCCGCCTGGCCGGAGGTCGCCTGCGCGACCTGCACACCCGTCGAGATATGATTTTCACCAGCGCTCGTATGCTCGTCCCAGGAATTTGAAACGGCGTCGAATTCGATATTGGTCGTCATAGCTAAAGCCCCTCCGGCATTTCCCGGAAAGAGACATGGCAGGCCCGGGCTTTGCAACAGACATTCAATCTATTTCATATATTCGAATATGTAGAGAATCGCATTTTTTACACTTGGTAAATTGCGATCATATATCTGGATATGCATGATCTTAACGAAGACGGGATTGACCGCGCCGCGCGCCTTCCGCCGTGGTAAATGGAAGTATAATTTTGAATAAAATTTGATGCAAAATAGAATAGCGTGATTCGCGGAAATTTACCCACCTTCATTTCCGATAATTTGAGACAAGATTGGTAGCGTCCACAGTCAAAGGTGGGCGTTATGAAAATACAAAAAGCAGCCCCGACGGGGATCAAGGTACTCTTGCTGGCGATCGGCCTTGCCGTTCAGGCGAATCCGTCATCCGCCAGCGTGAATCCGGCCGTGGCTTCGATCCTGCAAAAGGTGCTTGCGCCGGCGAGCCTCGGCGGCGTTTCGCTGGCCCGGCCGCAGCCCTGGCAGCCGGCCGCCGCCTACCTGATCGCAGAGGTTTCGGCGGGCTATACAGCGTTCCGCAAGGTTGAAGCGCATTCGACCGTCACGGCCGATCCCGGCATCGACCCGATCCAGACTGCCGCGATCATTCCCGGCGTCTTCGGCTCCGTCGCTTTGTCGATGCGCAACTTTCCGGTCGCGGCGCGCTGGGCTCCAGTCTACAGGGCCATCGTCGATTGCACCGCCGGCAGCGTCTGCGACCACGAGAGCCCGGCTTTCGCCGAGATCGTCAATATCGCCGCCGACAAGGGCTTTCGCGAGAAGCTCTCCTTCGTCAACAGCAGCATCAATCGCCTGATCGCCTACAAGTCGGATACGGCCGTCTACGGCAAGCTCGACTATTGGGCGAAGCCTTCGGAAATCCTCGAGCATCGCGCCGGCGATTGCGAGGATTTCGCCATATTGAAGATGGCGGCGCTGCTCAGAGCCGGCATCCCGGCGCAGAGCATGTCGCTGGTGGTGCTCCAGGATCGCCGCCGCAAGTTCTTCCATGCCGTCCTGTCGGTGAGCACGGGAAGCGGCGCCTTCATCCTCGATAGCCTCGGCAACGCCGTCATGCGCGACAGCGATCTGCCCGACTATGTTCCGCTCTATTCCTTCAGCACCGATCGCGCCTGGATCCACGGGTCGAAGTCCGGCGCGCAGATCGCCGACGTTGCCGGCGGTTTCACGACCGTAGCGCCGGGCGAAGGATCGCCGGAACCATCAGAGGCTTCGAATCCGCGGCAGTAGACTACGTTCAGCGTTTCACAGAAACGGCAACCGTTCCTTTTTTACGCAAATTCCGGACGACAAAACCGGCCCGTGCTTTCTGGAATGGCCTCAGCCGTTGTAGACGAAAGCCATCAGCAGTTCCGGCTCGGTGACGGGTGCGCGCACGGCGCTGAGCTGGCCGCGATAGCGGCGCTCGCCGGCGCCGATGACGAAGCCGCTGGTCACGGGTGTTTCGCCATTGGCGTCGAGCCGGGCGAAGATATCGGGAACGTTGAGATCGAGCGCCAGCTTCAGGTCCTGGCGCCCATCCTCGCCGGGCGCGCTCGGCAATTGGCGCCTGACCAGTTGCTGGAACGGCGTGTTGAAGGCCAGGATCTTCTTCGACGAAGATAGCGCGAAGGCGGGCGAGGGGCAGGCGACCAGGATTGCGTTGATCGTGCGGATCGAAGCGAGCTTGCGCAGCTCCATGCTCTCCTCGGCAAGGCCGCGCATGCAGGCGACGCGAATTGCCGAGGTGAGATTGCCCTGATCGGGATGATGTTCGGCGATCTCCTCGACCAGCATGCCGATCGTGCATTTGCGGCTTTCGGCCATCTGCTTCAGCGACACCCAGAAGGCGCGCTCCAGCCGGATGCCGCGACGCACGCCGCCGCGCGCCACGACGCGGAATTCCGGGCCGAAATCCTCGGCCGCGAGCGCCGGCAGCAGCCGTTCGCGCGAAGTGTCCGGATGGATGGCGCTACCGCTCACTCATTGCCTCCTGACGCGCCTTGTTGATGGGCTTCAAAAGATAGTTGAGGATCGTCTTGCGTCCGGTCTTGATGTCGACCGAGCAGATCATGCCAGGGATGATCGAATAGGTCTTGCCGTTCCTTGTAAGCGTCGATTTGTCGGTGGCGACCCGCACCTGGTAATAGGGCTCGCCCGTCTTCTGGTCGACGAGACTGTCGGCGGTGATGTTGGAGACCTTGCCCTCGATGCCGCCGAAGATCGAGAAGTCATAGGCCGTGACCTTGATCAGTGCCTCCTGGTTCGGCTGGATGAAGGCGACGTCGCGCGGCGAAACCCGGGCCTCGACCAGCAGCGTCTCGGAGGTCGGCACGATGCCGGCCACGACGGCGCCCGGCTGGACGAAGGAGCCGAGCGTGTTGACGTCGAGCGTGTTGACGATGCCGTCGACCGGCGAGCGGATGTCGGTGCGCGCCACCTTGTCGGTGGCGCCGCGGATGGTTTCGTCGACCACGGACAGATCGGCGAGCGCCTGCGTCAGGTCGCTCAATGCTTCCTGCTGCAATTGCAGCCCCAATTCGTTCACCTGAAGCTGCGCTTCTGTGATTGCCCCCTGGCTCTTCTTGATGGTCTCGCCGGCAAGGGTCAGCTGTCCGCGAAGGTCGGTCTGTTCCCGCTCGACGCGGATCTGTTCGGTCCTGGCCATCAGGCCTTTCTTGACCATGGGTTCGACCAGCGCCGCTTCCTGGTCGGTGACGGCAAGGCTCTTGGACAGGCGGTCGGCATTGGCGGTGGCCTCGTCGAGTTCCTTCTCGCGCTGGTCGAGGCGTGATTTGAGAACCGACAGCTTGACCTCGAAATTGTCGCGGCGCGCGACGAGCAGCTTTTGCTCGTTGTCGCAAATCTCCGGCGCGACCTTCTGGATTTCCGCCGGACAGGGAAACGACCCTTCGACACTGCCGCTCTGCTCGAACTGCAGCCTGGCGATGCGCGCCTGCAGCGCTCGCGCCTTGGCCTTCTCTTCGCCAAGGCTCGACGTGTTGCCCGAATTGTCGAGACGGATGATGAGGTCGTTCTTCTTGACGGTCTGGCCGATCTGGACGGCGATCTCCTGCACCACGCCGGCTTCGCTGGCCTGGATGATCTGCGTCTTCGAAGCGGGTATCACCTTGCCGTCGCCACGCGCGATCTCGTCGACCTCGGCAAAGGATGCCCAGGCCGTGAAGCACACGAACAGCGCTCCGACGATGTAGACGGAGGCCGAGGCGAATAGGGGTGGCCGGTCTTCCCTTGCTAGCATATCCATACGTTCCGGTCAGGCATTTGCCTTCTGCAGCGCCTGGATGACTTGTTCCTTCGGCCCGTCGGCGACGACGCGGCCCTGGTCGATGACGATGAGGCGGTCGGCAAGCTCCAGCATGCTGTAGCGATGGGTCGACACGATCAGCGTCGTGCTGCGGTCGAACGCCACCTTGAGCTGCTTGATCAACTGCCGTTCGGACGCGAGATCCATCGAACCCGACGGCTCGTCCAGGAACACGATCTTCGGTTTGGTCAAAAGCAGCCGCGCGATCGCCACCGCCTGCCTTTGCCCGCCCGACAGATTCGTGCCACGCTCGCCGACATTCATGTCGTAGCCGCGCGGATGCCGCGAGACGAAGTCGTCGACGCCGGCGGCTTTCGCCGCGTCGATGATCTCCTCGTCGGTCGCTTCCGGCGCCGCCATCAGGAGGTTCTCCTTGATGGTTCCCGAAAACAGGTCGCCGGCCTGCGCGACGATGCCGACCGCGGCGCGGACCTCCGAGGGGTGGTATTGGCGGATGTCGATGCCGTCGAACAGCAGTTCTCCCGACGTCGGCAGGAAGAGCCGGCCGATCAGCCGGCCCATCGTGGTCTTGCCGGAGCCGATGCGGCCGATGATGCCGACCCGTTCGCCGGGCCTGACCGCGATGTTGAGCCCGCTCAGAACCTCGTTTTCCGTGCCCGGATAGGCAAAGCCGACATTCTTGAAGACCAGCGCGCCGCTGCGGATCGGCCGGTTGACGAAGCCGACCGTGTCGGGGCGGTCTTCCGGTTGCGACATGATCGTGTTGATGATCTTGAGCGACAGCATGGCCTGCCGGAACCGGGCAAGCGTGATGGCGATCTGACCGAGCGGCGCCACGGCGCGGCCGGCGAGCATCACGGTGCCGATGATGGCGCCGGTCGAGACCTGGCCTTCCGAGAACGCATAGGCGCCGGCCACAACCAGGGCGACCGTCACGAATTGCTGGATGGCGCCGGTGATGTTGCCCGCCGCCGCCGAGAGCTCCTTGATTTTTTCCGACGTGTTGGCCGCGTTCTTCGAGTGCTCGCCCCATTTGCGCAGCAGATAGGCTTCGGCGCGCAGCGACTTGATCGTCTCCAGCGTCGAGATGGACTCGACCAGCAGGGCTTGGCGCTGCGACGCCTCGTTCATTGAGGCGGCGACCCGCTTGCCGATCCGCCGCTGCGTGATCAGCCCGACAATGACGGAGATGACGAAGGCCAGCGCCGGTATGATCACCAGCCAGCCGCCGATGGCGTAGATCACAGCCAGGAAGACGAAGACGAAGATCGTGTCGATGAAGACGCTGATCGTGTTTGAGGTGAAGAACTCGCGCACGAACTCATATTGCGTGA
This sequence comes from Mesorhizobium sp. CA14, assembly GCF_020165195.1. Classification (GTDB taxonomy): domain Bacteria; phylum Pseudomonadota; class Alphaproteobacteria; order Rhizobiales; family Rhizobiaceae; genus Mesorhizobium. Next base: position 7,830 of record NZ_JAIUHR010000005.1, read on the forward strand.
CGCGGTTTGCATATTCGCCGGTCGACCCGGGCCGCGCTGAAAGCGAGGAATTCAGCACTTTCTCGAACAGCAGGTAGGAAATCCGCAGGTCCGCCTTGCGGCCGGCATAATCGATCAGCGACGCTCTGGCCGTCTTGAGAAGCAGGTCGAACAGGATGGCCGCGCCGATACCGAGCGCCAGTACCCAGAGCGTCGAGATCGCCTTGTTGGGTAGGATGCGGTCGTACACGTTCATGGTGAAGATCGGCGAGGCGATCGCCAGCAGGTTGATGAAGACCGCCGACAGCACCACCTTGGAGTAGGTGCGCCAGAACGCCCCCATGGTGCCGGTCAGCCAATGGCGCCTTTCGATCCGAGCGGCGGTGCCGACCGTCATCTCCTCGGCCTGGTTGGCATAGGTGATCGAGAAGGACGCGCCGCCGCTGATATAGCTTTCGGCGAGTTCCGGCCTGCCGATCGCGGTGCGGCCGTTTTCCTGCGGCGCGGTCAGATATTGCCCGCCCTCCATTTCCGCCAGGAGAGCGATCGGCAATTGGCTGGCGCGAAAGACGATCGCCGGAAGATCGAAGCGGCCGCGCAGGAAATCGCGATGGCTGAAATCCTGAACCTCCAGCCCGATGCGCTCGGCCAGATGGCGAATTTCGTCGGGCCCGATGCGCGTTTCCGAGATCGGCACGCCGGCGAACAGCACCGTTTCCGCGCTCGGCCTGCCGAGATAGGCCGCGACAGCGCAGAAGCAGGCCTTGAAAGCCTCCTTGGGCGATAGGATATTAGGTTGCTGGTTCACGATCCGCCCCGAAGGACCGAAGATCGACGCTACATCGGCTACTTTTTCCTGACCGGCGCGAGGATGTCGAACGGCAGATCGTTCTTCTGCTCCGACGGCGCGCGCGCATAAGTCTCGGTATCGGCCGTAGCCGGCGCACCGAATTCCTCACGGGCGTAGGCCGCGGACTGCTTGGCCGGCTGGATGTTGAGTGTCTTCAGCAATTCCCCGGTTGCGGCCAGCAGCCGGTATTCCGCGAACAGCGACGCATAGGACGATGTGTCGGCCAGCGTCGCGGTGTTGAAGCGCGTGTTCTGGGCATCAAGCACGTCGAGCAACGAGCGCTGCCCGACCTTGAACTGCTCGCGATAGGAAGCAACCAGCTTTTCATTGGTGGCTGCCTGCTGGCGCAACGTCTTTGCCAGTTCCGCCTGGCGGAAGCGGCGGTCCCACGAGGTGCGGACGGCTTCCTCGATCTCGCGCAGCACCTGGTGCAGCGCAAGGCGCTGCTCGCTGGTGCGGCGGATCTGTTCCTGTTCGTTGGCCTTGTCGATGCCGCCCCGATAGAGGTTCCAGCGCAGCACCACCCGGGCCTGCAGGTCGCTCGCATCGCCATTGTCGCCGTCTATGTCATACCCGCCCCGGGCAACACCCTCGGCGGTAATGGTCGGGCCGTATTTCGCCCGCGCTGCGTCGACCAGCGAAGCGGCGGCGTCGATGTCGCTGTTGGCCATGTGGACGCGTGGATTGTTCTGCCTGGCGAGCCCGATCGCATCGTCTAGCGACCGCGGCAGGGCGGCCGCGACATCGGCCGGCCGCGATGCGTTGGTCAGCGGCTTGCCGACATTCTTGAAGAAGCGGATCTTGGCAGCTTCTAGTTCTTCGGTCGCTTCCTGCATCCGCGCCTTGGCGGCAAATAGACGTTCCTCGGCCTGCTGCCGGTCGGCGTCGTTGAGCGCGCCGCCCGCGATGCCTTGCCTGATGTCGCTGAGAATGGACTGATGGAAGCCGAGGTTCTTCTTGGCTTCGACCACGATCGAAGCCTGCAGCATGTATTCCAGATAGTCCTGGACGACTGCAAGTCCGATGAACTCGGACCGTTCCAGAACCCTGAAGGAAGCCCCATCGACGCGCGAGGCCTGGCGGTTCAGTTCGGCCCGCCTTGCGCCGCTGTCATAAAGCGTCTGCGAAACCGTGAGATCGGCCTCGTTCGGATAGAGGGCTTTGTGGTCCTCGTCGAGCGCGCGCCGTGTGTCGTTGTCCAGGCGCCGAACGCCGGTCGATGCCTCCAGATCGACGCTGGGAAGATAAAGGCCTTTGGCCTGTCTCAGCTCGAATTCAATTGCTTCGCGGTTCTCGATCGCCTGTCCAATCTCCGGATTGGATTCCACGGCGACGGCGACGGCTTCTTTGAGCGTGAGTGCGCTGGCGCTACCACAAGCCAGCATTGACACCGTAATGGCAAGCGCAACACGCCAGCCGACGGTAACTTTACCCGTCCTGGTCATTTCTACCCCGTAACTATCCCCGCGCCGTTTGTTTTTATGGCGCTTATTTGCCCAAGCCTGCCACCGGAGCTTTCGGCCAGTATCTATCAGATTTTTCGAGGGTGTGAGCATATAATGGATTAGACACCCGCTAAAATTGCGTTTTCCGGCATTAGGGTTAAAGCCTGTAGCAAAAATGGCACAGAAACCGGGCGCGCTCGTCGAGACTCCCTAGTTCAAAGCGCGTTGCGATGATTGTGGTCTGAAAGGAACTGCGAATCGTGCGGCGGCCATGCGCAAGTTCCCGCGAAATCTGCTGCGGCCTTGCAAAGCATGCGCAAGAAATCGCCATTTCAGCCTGGTTTGATTGGCAAACGCGGATCGTTCCCGGTATTGCGGGCCGAGCAAACAGCCTTGGATTTTGTTGCATGACCAATATCGCCCTGACCGGGCTTGCCCGCGATCTTGCCCGACGCGCCGCCGAGGGCAGGCCGGTGCGGCTCGGTGTCATCGGCTCCGGCGAGATGGGGACCGATCTGGTGACGCAAGGCATGTTGATGCCGGGCATCTCGATCGCGGCCATCTCCACGCGCCGTCCGCACACCGCCCGTGACGCGATCCGTATCGCCTATGGCGACGAGGCGATGGCGGTAGAGGCCGAAACCGCTTCCAAGGTCACGCGGGCGATCGAAGGCGGCAAGATCGCCATCACCTCGAACGAGATGCTGGTCACCAACCCGCTCATCGACGTCGTCATCGACGCCACCGGCAAGCCGGGGGTCGCTGCCGATTTCGACCTGATGGCCATGCAGCATGGCAAGCATCTGGTGATGATGAATGTCGAGGCCGACGTGACCATCGGCTGCTACCTGAAGCAGCAGGCAGACCGGTTGGGAGTTGTCTACTCGGTCGGCGCCGGCGATGAACCTTCGAGCTGCATGGAGCTGATCGAGTTCGCCTCGGCGCTCGGGCTAAGCATCGTCGCGGCCGGCAAGGGCAAGAACAATCCGCTCAACCACGACGCCGTTCCGGATGATTATCGGGAAGAGGCGGCGCGCCGCAACATGAACCCGCGCATGCTGGTCGAGTTCGTCGACGGCTCGAAGACCATGGTCGAGATGTGCGCCATCGCCAATGCCACCGGCCTGGTCCCGGATGTTCCCGGCATGCACGGCCCCAAGGCCGACCGCGACGAACTGGCCAGGGTGCTGATCCCGAAAGAGGATGGCGGCCTCCTGTCGAGGAAAGGCGTCGTCGATTACACGATCGGCAAGGGTGTGGCGCCTGGCGTCTTCGTCATCGTCGAGGCGACACATCCGCGTGTTGTCGAGCGCATGGACGATCTCCATGTCGGCAAAGGCCCTTATTACGGCTTGTTTCGGCCCTATCACTTGACTTCGCTGGAGGTGCCGCTCACCGCCGCCCGCATCATGCTCTACGGCAAGCCCGACATGGTGCCTCTGCCGAGGCCGGTGGCGGAAGTCTGCGCGGTCGCCAAGCGCGACCTCGCCGCCGGGGAGATCTTCGATGCCATCGGCGAGACCTGCTACCGCTCCTGGACCATGACCGTCACTGACGCCCGCGCCAGTCGCGCCGTCCCGGTCGGCTTGCTCGAAGGCGGCAAGGTGCTGAAGCCGACGAAGAAGGGCGAGCTGTTGACTGAGGACAACGCCGTGCCGGACCGGACAACAAGGCTCCACGCCCTGCGCCGGCTTCAGGATGACATGCTCTATGGAACGAAGATCATTTCCCCAGCTCTATCGACCTAAGCCGCGCGGCCTCCACGGCTTCGGTGACCAGCTTCGTCAGGCGGTCCCCGCCCATCAGCACGGCCAAAGCCGCGGCGGTGGTGCCGTTGGGGCTGGTCACCTGCTGGCGCAGCACGCCCGGCTCCTCGTCCGATTCCGCGGCGAGCGAGGCGGCGCCGAAGACGGTCTGCATGGCAAGCAGCTTCGCGGTTTCGGCGGGAAGGCCGGCCTTCTCGGCTGCAACGGTCAGCGCCTCGATGAAGTGGAAGATATAGGCCGGGCCGGAGCCGGAGACGGCCGTCACGGCGTCCATGAGCCCTTCGTCGTCGATCGTCGTCACGACGCCGCTCGCCGAAAGCAGCTCAAGGACGAAGCGGCGGATGTCATCGGAGACCAGCGGGTTGGAGAACACCACCATCATCCCCTTGCCGATCGCCGCCGGTGTGTTCGGCATGCAGCGGATCACCGGCGCGAGCTCGCCCAGAATTTCTTCGAAGGTGGCGACCGGCGTGCCGGCCGCAATGCTGAGAAAGCTGGACCTGCCGTCGCCGAAGCGCTTGTACTGCGCCGTCACCTCGCGGATCACCTGTGGCTTTACCGCGATGACGACGAGATCAGGCACGGCGTCGGCCGGGATGGCTGCGGCGTCAGCTGCGGCGCGGCAGCCGAGATGTTGGGCGCGCTGGCGCAATTCGGCATTGGGTTCGACCACGAACACTGACTGCGGCTCGAGCTTGGCGGATTTCAGCCAACCCGAGAGCATGGCGTAACCCATATTGCCGCAACCGGCGAGAACGAGCCTGATCGTCATGAAAGCCTCCGAAAAGAAGGCTCTCCTTAGACAATTGCGGAGCGCTGGAAAAGTCCAGTGGCGGGAGATCGACAGTCCCGGATCAGCGGGGGAGGCGAACCGGGATCGGTCGCAGCGAGACTTGCCTTAAGCCGAGCACGCCCAGCACGAAGAACAGCCAGACGGGATCGCCGCGATGGAAGAAGAAGCTTTCCAGGAAACCGTTCAGCGCCGTGAACAGCACCACCATCATGAAGAAATCGCCGAGGAAGATGTTTTCCTTGCGCGCCGGGATGCGCATGTAGTCGCGCAAGGGGGCGATCAGGAAGGTGTAGGCAGCGACGCAGAGCGCCGGGATGCCCATCAGCACCGCGACGTCGAGATAGCCGTCATGGCCATGCACGATGGTGCGGATATCCCAGGGCCGATCGAAGGGCTGGTCCTGGTTGAGCAGCAGCGGCGTTCCCCAGAAACTTTCATAGCCGTAGCCGGTCCACGGCTTCTTCGCCAGCATCTCGCCGGCGAACTCCCAAAGCGTCGTGCGTCCGGTATAGGTCAGGTCGGGGAAATAGATTGCCGCCAGATGTTTCACCGGCGGGATGAAGACGATGCCGAGCGTGCCGACGGCGGTCGCGATGATCGCCAGCGCGAACAGGATCGGCGTGCCCAGCCGCATGCCGATGAGGCTCGGCAGCACGACGATCATGATCGAGAACGGGACGAGGCCAGCGGTCGTCTTGGAGCCGGTGTGGAGCATGAACACCATTGCCGCGCAGAAGATGCCGGCGCCCCACCAGCGCTGGCCGCGCCGGAAGAGATAGAGTCCGGCGAAGCTGAAACAGGCCATGACCGGCCCGGCGATGTTCTTGTGCGTGAAGACGCCGCGCCACAAGCCGGCATGCTCCGGCTCCTGCGAGTCGGCGGTGTGCAGCGCCTCATGCGGGAAGACGATCAGGCCGATATAGGAAAGGCCGATCACCACCACGGCGGTGAAGATGACCACCCTGGCGAAGGAATCTGCATCGCGCGGCAGCACCAGGATGGTCGCCATGGTGATGATGCCGATCATGGTGAAGGAGGCCGCGCGCATTGCCGCGGGGGGATCGGTGGCGAGCACCACCGACAGGAAGAAGAAGCCCAGCATCAGCGCCCAGGAGAGACTCACCAGCGAGCGCACCACGCGCGGATCGGCGAAGGCAAGCAGCGAGAAGATGGAGACCGCGCCGAGCGAGCCGAAGCCGAGCTGGTTGACGATGTCGCCGCCGTCGCCGGTCAGTTCTGCGCCCGCCGGCTGGAAAGGCCGGAACGAGACCATGATGACGGTGAACAGGAGCGCGGCGATAGCCGTCGCCACACCTTCCCTGGTGAAGGCGGCGCCGAGCGGCGCGCGCTCAATTCTTCTCAGGCTGCCGGTACTGCTCATTGGCATATCCGAATTCGGCGAGCACCCGGCCGAGCGCGACATAGACCGGATAGAGGCTCGTCGTCAGCGAGCCGGTGCGCGCCAGCCGGACGGCGCCGCGCAGCGGCGAGGCTGCAAGCAGCGCCAGGCTCTTCAGGAAAACTTTGGCGCCGGCAAACGGCGTGCCGGCCCGCTTCTTCTTTTCGACCAGCGTCGAGATCACGCCGTTGCGCAGGCTGCGGGCGCGGATCCAGTCGGCCTCGACGCGCCTGGCCGGCACGGTCTCGTTGACCTTTGCCTCGGCGCACCAGCCGAGAACGAAGCCTTTCTGCGCCGACCGGCTGAGAAAGTCGGAATCGCCGCCGCCCATGAAATTGAACCTGAGGTCGAGAAAGGGCGGTCCCATGGACTTAAGCACGTTGCGCCCCACCAGCAGGTTGCCGGATGAATAAAGCGCCGGGACGCGACCCGTTTCACGATAGGGCGGTGCAAAGACCGGATGCTCGGCCCATCGGGCATGCGAGGCATCGGCGAAGATGGGTATCTGCGGACCGCCGACAATGTCGGCGCCAAGGGTCTCGGCGGCTTTGCACATGCGCTCCAGCCAGTCTGGCTCGGCGATCTCGTCGTCATCGATGACCAGCAGGTGGCGAAAATTGGGAAACTGCAGCATCGCCGTCTGCCAGCCGGCATTGTAGGCGCTGCAATTGCCGCGCTCATGCGCGATGATGACCAGGCCGGGTATCTCGCCGCGTTCGAACAGCGGCAGCACCGCGGCTGCGCCCTCGCGCGCTTCGGCCTCGTTTTCCATGACGATGACGGCGAAGCGCCGGTCCGTCCGCTGCGCCTTGAGCGAAGCCAGGGTTTCCAGCACCTGCTTGGGCCGCTTGAAAGTCGGCAGCGTCACGATCGCTTCGACGGTCTCGGCGGCGAGCCCCGGCGACCGTCCCGCGATCGATACAGAAGCGTCGGACGGCAAAGGGATCATCCGTTTCCAGCGGCGTGAGTTTGAGCCCTCGATAGCATCGCGGTGATAACGTTTCGTTAATCACCTTCCCGCCGGTCTGTCGGAAAAGTCGGGTCTTCGGCCTTTGACAATGCCATTTAATCAAGGCTTCACCGCGTTTTGCTACCGGATGCAGCCAAGGATAGGTGAGATGCATCTGCTGTTTGCCACATCGATCGTGCCCGACGGCGCTCTCGCCTCGGGCTACGAGATTGCCAATGCCGCGATCATCGATGCGCTGCGGCGCGCCGGCGTGCGCGTGACGGTGATCGGCTTCATCTGGCCGGGGAAGACGCCGTCCGATCCGCAAAACACCATCGTGCTTGACGCCGTCGAGGTCCGCACCGAAAGCGCTCCGCCGCTGCAAAAGCTTGCCTGGCTGGGCAAGGCGGTTCTCTCCGGCCTTACCTTCTCCTCGGTCAAGCTGCGCGTCGTTTCCGACGCGCAAGTCCGCGACGCCATCGAGCGCGCCGGTCCCTTCGACGGCTATGTCCTGAACTCCGTGCAGTTCGCCGGCGCCTTCGAGACGGTGCTCACCGACCGTCCATTCGTCTTCGTCGCGCACAATGTCGAGCATCGCTCGGCCGAGGAAAATGCGGCCGCGGCCGGCAACGCGCTTCAGCGTTGGATGTTCCGCCGCGAAGCCAGACTCCTCAAGGTCATGGAGGAGCGCCTGTGCGGCGCCGCCCGCTTTGTGTTCACGCTGGCCGAGGAAGACCGCGCGGCACTTGGCGTCGCCTCCGACAGACGCTCGGCGGTGCTGCCGCTGGTGACCTGTGCGCAGGCGCCGATAGGCAAGGCGAAGCGCCATATCGATTGCGACGCCGCGCTGATCGGCACCTGGACCTGGCAGCCGAACCGCATCGGCCTCGACTGGTTCCTGACGAAGGTCGTGCCGCATCTGAAGCCGGATTTCCGCATCAGGATCGCGGGCAACCTGCCTTCCGGCATCAGCTCGCCCCATCCCGGCGTCTCCTTCGTCGGCAGGGTTCCGGATGCGCAGGCCTTTGTGCGCAGCGCTGCCGTCATCCCCTTGATCAGCACCGCCGGCAGCGGCGTACAGCTGAAGACGATCGAGACCTTCGAGCTCGGCCTGCCGTCCGTCGCCACCAGTCGCTCGCTGCGCGGCATCGGCTATCGTCCCGACAATTGCGTCGTGACCGACGACCCGATTGCTTTCGCGACGGCGCTGCAGGCGGCAGCGGCCAATGTCCGGGACGTCGATGGCAGCGCCTTCCACCGCCGCCAGTTGAAGGCGCTCGACGCCGCGATCGGCCTTGGTCTGGAGAAGCTCGGCGCCGTCATGCAGGAGGCCGCCGCATGAACATGCACAGAGCGCGCGCCGCCTTCGGCTTCGATACGCTGAAGACCATTTTGGGCATTCCGGTGCTGGCCATCGGCTGGGAAGAGGCCATCGCTCTGCTCACAAGGCTGATCGACGAGCGCCGCTTCACCAAGGTGAGCTTCCTCAACGCCCACAACGCCAACCTTGCCTGCACCGACCCGGTGTTTGCCGAGGCGCTGGAAAACTTCCTCATCCTCCCAGACGGTGTCGGCGTCGACATGGCGGCAAAGCTGCTTTACGGCGCGCCTTTCCCCAGCAATCTCAACGGCACCGATTTCATTCCGGCCTTCCTGCAGGCCTCGTCGCATCCGCTGACCGTGGCGCTGCTCGGCACGACGCGCGCCAATGCCGAAGCCGCATCCGCGAAGCTCTCGACACTGGCTATGCAGCACAAATTCGTCGTCGTCCATGACGGCTTCTTCTCCGCCTCCGAGGAGCCGGAGATCCTCGAGCGCATTGCCAGGCTGCGGCCGGATGTGCTGCTCGTCGCCATGGGCGTGCCGCGCCAGGAATTGTGGATCGAGCGCCACATCGACAGCCGCCATTGCACGCTGCCGGTCGCCGTCGGCGCGCTGCTCGATTTCATGAGCGGCTCTGTGCCGCGCGCGCCGCGATGGCTGCGCCGGCTGCGGCTCGAATGGCTGTTCCGCCTGTGGATCGAACCCGGCCGCCTGTGGCGCCGTTATATCGTCGGCAATCCGCTCTTCCTGTGGCGCGTCGTCAGGCAGAAGCTGTCGCTCGGCCCGCGCCGGCTGGAGGCGCGCCGGTGAACAGCCGCTTCGTGCCGGATACCGCCACCGCTATAGAACCGCTGCCGCGTGCTCCCCTGGCAGCGATCGTCACCGCGAGCTACGCCCCCGATTTCGAGCGCTGCCGGTTGTTGTGCGAGACCATCGACCGCCACCTCACCGGCATGACGCATCATTACATCCTCACCGAGCACCGCGACGTCGCGCTGTTTCGCCAGCTGGAAGGCAGCCGCCGCAGCGTTGTCGACGAGCGGGACCTGTTGCCGCGCTGGCTGCATGTCTTCGACGATCCGCTGAGCGGCTTTCGCCGCCGCGTCTGGCTGAGCCTCAAAACGCAGCCGCTGCGCGGCTGGCATGTGCAGCAGCTGCGCCGCATCGCCATTGCCGGGCAGGCAAGCGAAGACGTGCTGATCTTCTGCGATTCCGATGTCGCCTTCCTGAAACCGTTCGACACCGGCGCCTTCTGGCGCGACGGCAAGGTGCGGCTGTTCCGGCGCGACGGCGTGCTGTCGAACGATGGTCATGACGAGCATCGCATCTGGTCGCGCAACGCTGGCGCCGCGCTCGGCATCGATCCCGCCAATGCATCGAGCCACGACTATATCTCGACGCTGATCGCCTGGCGCCGCGAGACGGTCAACGCGATGTGCGAGCGCATCGAGAAGGTGCATGGTCGCGACTGGGTTGGCGTCGTCGGTTCGGCGCGCCGGTTCTCCGAATGCATGATCTATGGCCGCTACATCGACGACCTGCTTCAAGGTGCTGGCCATTTCCACGGTTCGGAGGAGTTTTGCCGCGTCCACTGGAATGGCGAACCGCTCTCGGATGACGAATTCCGCCGCTTCGTCGACACCATGGCGCCGGAACAGGTGGCGATCGGCATGCAGTCCTTCATCGGCACCGATATCGGCCGCATCCGCCGCCTGATCGGTCTTACCGCGTAAGGCTCAGATAGCTTTCGCGGGCCGGCGCATTGCCGAATAGGTCAGCAGCATCGAGGCGAGATAAAGCAGCAAAAAGACGATGTTGAGCGACGATACCAGGTTGGGCGTGTCGGGGATCGTCGTCAGCACATAGGTCAAGAGCACCGCCTTCAAGCCGGCGAGCAGACCGAGATTGATCGCCCGCACCGCCGTCTGGCCGCGCGCGAAGAGCAGCTCTGCCTGGTATTCGACGAGGTTGCGCAGGCCGGGAACGCAGACCGCGAGAGCCACCAGCGGCGCTGCCTCGGCAACATTCTTGCCAAGCGCGTTCGGGAAGAAATGCAGCACGATGCCGAGCGATGCCAGCGCCAGCGTCGAGACCAGGAACACGCCGCCTTCGATACCGCTCTTCACCGCCAGCCGCGACAGAAGCTCCGGCGCACGCATCATGCGCTGCACCAGCATCATCGAGAAGGTGCGGATCGGGATCGCGGTGAGATCGACCAGCCGCATGATGATGGCATAGATGCCGGCCAGATGCGGTCCGCCGATCGACAGCACCAGCAGCTTGTCGAACTCCATCTGCAGATAGAACAGCACTTCGGATCCGGCGACATAGACGGAATCGGCGAGCCGGCGGAAATAGAGCTCGGCGCGCAGCCTCAGCCGCTGGCGCGGATAGAAGAAGACGAAGGCGACGACGAGCGAGGCGGCATTGGCGCCGATATAGAACAGCGACCAGACGCCGATCGTGTGCCGCGCGCCAAGCATGAACAGGATCGCGCCGACTGCCCTGAGCGCCGTCGCCAGGATGGCGAGCACGGCCGCCCGCCCGAACTTGCCGAGCCCGTTGTTGACGATCAGCGCCACTTCGACAGGTCGCCACAAAAGCGCCTCGGCGAAGACGACCGCGGCGAAGGCCGATAGCGGCACGGTGCCGGCAAAGAAGATCAGATAGACGCCATAGGATGCGGCGGCGAGGAACGGCAGCGACAACACGCCCAGAAGCAGGAAACCGGCCGTGAACGTGCCGATCAGGTTGGGACGGATCGTGGCGGTGCGGTAGAGCGCCGAGATGAAGCCGAAGGCCAGGATGCGCGACAGCATGATGCCGGCGGCCGAGGCGGTCGCGAACATGCCGAATTCGGCGATCGAAAGCGTGTTGGCCAAAGCAATGAAATAGGCGAGCGAAAACACCAGCCGGCCGCCGGCGCCGCTGATCGCCGAGAAATAATCGAATACCAGTTTCCGGCGGGTGGCCACGAAGTGGCCGATCCGCGCGAAGCTCCGCCTTTGCGGCATGTCGCTGGCCTGGGTCATATCCGGGGCGATAGATAGGCTGGAAAAGTTTAACGCGGCGTTCTGGCGCCCGTCCGGCGGCGCCGAAATGCCGCGAACAGGGCGAGAAACCGTGCGGACCCGGATGCAAAATTAACCGTTTGTTTCCTATGCCCGTTTAGCGTGACTTAACGATTGGCCGATCCGCCGCGCGCAAGCCGCCAGAGAGCAAGTTCCAGGACAATGGTCGACAGGGATAACCGTGATGACTGGAAGCGCGAGCGTTCTCTGCTCGCACTCGGCCAAGCCATGCGTGGCGACGACAACACGGTTTCGATCGGCGACCGGGCCAATTCCTCCTGGCGCGAGGACGCCGCCGCGCGCCACCGCGCCGCGCGTTCTGAGCGCGAAGAAAAGCTGAATCCGCGGCCCGGCGATACCGAAGGCTTTGGCCCCGACCAGGTGCAAGCGGAATCGGAGCCGGTCGAAACCGAACATGACTGGCGCGGAAGAAATCGGTCCCCTTCATCCGGGCCCTTCTATGAATCCCCGTCGGGGAGCCATCAGCCGCAAGCCGCTTCCGAACCTCATACGCGCCGGCCGCCGGCCAGCGGCGATACCGAGGAATGGAAGCCGCTGATCGACCCGATGCAGGTCGTTCACGGTATCACGCGATCCAAGGCGCTGATCCTGTCGACGACCATTCTTGGTGCCGCGCTCGGCGTCGCCATCGCGCTGTCGACACCAAAGAAATATGAAGCTACCACCGACGTCATCGTCGACCCGCGCGACCTCAAGCTCACCGATCGCGACCTGACGCAGAACGTGGTCGCCTCGGATGCGACGCTCGCCATCGTCGAGAACCAGGTCCGCATCCTGACCTCGGGAACCGTTCTCAACAAGGTCGTCACCGACCTCAACCTAACCAACGATCCTGAGTTCAACGGCCAGGGCGAGGGCGGCTTTGGCCTGATGTCGACGCTCCGCTCGCTCCTGTCGCGGCAGGACGCGGGCGCCGCCGATGAGGCGCGTAAGCGCGCGCTGGCGGTTGGCAATCTGTATGAAAGCCTCGACGTCGAGCGTGGCGGCAAGACCTTTGTGGTCTCGGTCAGCGCCACGACGCAGAACGCGGAGAAATCCGCCCTGATCGCCAACACCATGGTCAAGGCCTTCAGGCAGATATCCAGCGAGATCCAGTCCAGCACGGCGGGCCGCGCCAATGACGAGCTCACCGCCAGGCTCGACGAATTGCGCAAGGGCGTCGAGACCGCCGAACGCAACGTCGAGGATTTCAGGGCCACGCACGACCTCGTCGATGCGCAGGGCCACCTGATCAGCGACGACCAGATGCTCAAGCTCAACGAGCAGCTTTCCGTCGCCCGCGCCCGCACGCTCGAGCTCAACGCCCGCGCCGCGTCGGCGCGCTCGTTGAACGTCAATTCGGTCCTCAGCGGCACTTTGCCGGAAGAGATCAACTCCAATATGATGAGCGAGCTGCGCTCGCAATACGCGGCGCTGAAGCAGGAAGCCGACCGCGCCGAGGTCAAGCTCGGACCGCGGCATCCGGAAATCGGGGCGCTCAACGCCCAGCTCGCCGGCGCGCGTGAGCGCATCGGCGCCGAGCTGCAGCGCATCGCGTCCTCGCTGCAGGTCGACCTGAAGCGCTCCGTCCAGCTCGAGCAGGACCTGTCCTCGCGCTTGGCGCAAGCCAAGGTGCAGAGCGGCGATGTCAACAACAATCTGGTCTCGCTACGCGAACTGGAGCGCGAGGCCGCCGCCAAGCGTTCGGTCTACGAACAGTTCCTGCTGCGCGCCAAGGAAACCGGCGAGCAGAAGGACATCAACACCGCCAACATCAGCGTCATTTCGGATGCCTATGCGCCGCTGCAGGCCAAGGGGCCGTCGCGCGCGGTGGTGGCCTTGGCAGGCCTGTTCGGCGGCCTGTTCGCCGGCATCGGCCTCGGCGGGCTGCGCGGCATCTATGCGAGCCTGCGCGAGACGGCCGACAACCGCTCGCGGCGCGGGATCGATGAGCGTGGTCCCAGGGTGGAGAGCAATTCCAACCGAGCCGCTCCGCCGCCGGCGCCGCCGCCGCTCGTGACGCCGCCGCCGGCTCCACCTGTTGCTCCGCCTCCGGTTCGGTCATTCACGCCGCCGCCAGCTCCGTCATTCGCGCCGCCCTCAGCGGCGGCATCTTATGCACCGCCCTCAGCCGCTTCGTTTACGCCGCCGCCTGCCTCACCCCCGGCCCCTCCGCCGGTGTCGGCCGCCGGGCCGGCTCCGGCGCAATCCGTCACGCCGCCACCGACGCCCGACAACGACGCCGGCCGTGCAGGGCTCTTCGGCTCGCTGGCCTCGGCGGTTCGCTATTTCGTGCGGCGCGAGCCGGCTGAAACGGCCGATCTGGATTCTGTCCCGCCCGAAAGCGCCTGGCGCGCGCCCGATCGTGAAGAGCGCCATACCGGGGCCGAGACACAGGAGCGGGCGAATTTCCGGCTGCCTTACGAGCAGGGCTATTCCTATTCGTATCGGCCGGACCATGGCCGGACCGATCCGTACGAGGATCATCATTCGGCATCGCCCGCCTCTTACCATCTGCAGTCTCCTGCCGGTAGCGAGCTCGGCCGGCCACCTGCCGACCAGCAAGGCGAGATCGACGAGATCCGCGCCAGCCTGCGCGAATTCCGCGAGGCGGTGCGCGAGCTGACCGAAAGCCGCGCGCGCCGCTATTTCTAAGGCGCCGCATTTCCAGATCGCCGTATTTCTAAGCCGCTTGCGGTTCGATAAAAGCAGCCGGTTTCGGGTTTACGGCATCCGACGACGCTTTGACGGGATTGCCTTGTCGAATTTTCGTGAAAATGCCGCGCTGCATTCCGGCGGATTGCGCTTGGCGTCGGCGGATCGGAATGCGGGATTGAGACAGGGCATGCATCGATGCGGCCTCAAAACGGAGAGTTCGTGATGACCGAAGTGATCGACGGAAAGCGTGTCGCCGAGGATGTGGTTTCGAAGGTTAAGGCGCTGACGTCGGAGCTTTCGGCCAAAGGCGCCACCAAGCCCGGCCTTGCGGTGGTGATCGTCGGCGAGGATCCGGCAAGCCAGGTCTATGTCGCCTCGAAATCGCGCACCGCCAAGGAATGCGGCTTCCATTCGCTCCAGCATACGCTGCCGGCAGACACCACCGAGGAGCAATTGCTGAAGATCATCGGCGACTTGAATGCCGATAACTCGATCCACGGCATCCTCGTGCAACTGCCGCTTCCCGGCCACATCGACGCCGGCAAGGTGATTCAAACGATCGCGCCGGAGAAGGATGTCGACGGCTTCCACTTCATCAATGTCGGCAAGCTCGGCACCGGCGAGCTCGAAACGGCATTCGTGCCCTGCACGCCGGCGGGCTCCATGCTTTTGATCGAGCGCGTGCGCGGCAAGGACCTGTCCGGCCTCAGCGCCGTCGTCGTCGGCCGCTCCAACATCGTCGGCAAGCCGATGGCCAATCTGCTGCTCGCCGCCAACTGCACCGTCACCATTGCCCACAGCCGCACCCGGGATCTGCCGGCGCTTGCCCGCACCGCCGACATCTTGGTCGCCGCCGTCGGCCGCCCGGAGATGGTCAAGGGCGACTGGGTGAAGCCCGGCGCGACCGTCATCGACGTCGGCATCAACCGCATCCCGGCGCCCGAGAAGGGCGAAGGCAAGAGCCGCCTGGTCGGCGACGTCGCCTATGCCGAAGCGGCCAAGGCTGCGGGCGCCATCACGCCGGTGCCCGGCGGCGTCGGGCCGATGACCATTGCCATGCTGATGGCGAACACTGTAGCTTCCGCCTACCTCGCGGCCGGACTGAAGCGGCCGTCCTTCTGATTTTGAGAAAGCCTTTGCGTTGCCGAACCTGACTGTTCCCCAGCATTTAGCAGCCAAGTGGAACCACTTGGCGTTGCACAAATGCGGCTGAAATAAAGGGACAGAGCAGGATGCCCCACTCGACCCAGTCGCATCCCGCTCTCGAGCGGCCGATCACGAACGATCCCGTTCAGGGCGGCCGTCAATTCGGCTTCCTGCTGGTCGATAAATTCTCGATGTTCTCGCTGGCTGCGGCCATCGACTGCTTCCGTTCGGCGAACCGTCTGCTCGGCCGCGACTTCTATGGCTGGACGACGATTTCGGCCGACGGCGACGCGGTCATGGCCTCCAACGGCCTGCCGCTGAAGATTGACTATTCCGTCGCCGACATGCCGCCGGTCGACATCCTGTTCGTCTCGGTAGGGCTCACCACTGAATTCCCCGGCAAGAGCAAGGTGCTGGCGGCGCTGCGCAGCTGGGGCCGGCGCGGCAATGCGCTCGGAGCGTTGTCGGTCGGCTCCTATCTGCTTGCCGAAGCCGGGCAGCTCGACGGCTATCGCTGCACCATCCATTGGGAGAACCGCGCCGGCTTCATGGAGCGCTTCCCTGACATCAACTGCACCGGCAATGTCTTCGAGATCGACCGCAAGCGCTACACCTGCGCCGGCGGCACCACCTCGATCGACCTGATGCTGGAGATCGTGCGCGGCGATTTCGGCTCCAACCTTGCCAACGGCGTCGCCAACCAGTTCCAGCACGAGCGCATCCGCTCGGCCGGCGACCGCCAGCGCGTCGGACCGGAGCGGGACCTCACCGGCAAGTCGGAAAAGCTCAGGCGCATCGTCGAATTGATGGCCGACCATCTCGACGAGCCGCTGTCGGCGGTGCAACTTGCCAAGTCGGCTGGACTTTCGGTGCGCCAGGTCGAGCGCCTGTTCCTGCGTCATTTGAGCGTGACGCCCGGCCGCTACTATATGCGGCTGCGGCTCGAACGCGCGCGCGAGTTGCTGCGCCAGACCAACATGCCGATCCTCGA
This sequence comes from Mesorhizobium sp. CA14, assembly GCF_020165195.1. Taxonomy (GTDB): domain Bacteria; phylum Pseudomonadota; class Alphaproteobacteria; order Rhizobiales; family Rhizobiaceae; genus Mesorhizobium. The sequence continues at coordinate 24,200 of NZ_JAIUHR010000005.1, forward strand.
CGTGGCGATCGCCACCGGCTTCACCTCGCATTCCTATTTCGCGCAGAGCTACCGGCTGCAGTTCGGTCGCCCGCCCTCGGAAGAGCGGCGCACCACGTATTAATTTAAGGCCGGTAATTAAGATCTGCGTTCTCCATCCGCCGAACCGCGCGGATGTTCGATAGCATCGGCTCTCGGAGCGCTCAGCCGGTTTGCGTGGACAACCGCGTGCAATGAAGACGAGGCGGGTCAGGGCTTTGACGAAGAACGGTTTGCGCCGCTACCTCCAATGCTCGCGCATCTGCCTGACGCTGGTGCTTGCTTGCTTGCCCGGAGGGGCTTTTTTTGTGACTGAGGCCCAGCCCGTGAAGCAAACGGCCCCTTTGACCGGTGCATCCTCAGATCACCATTCTAGGTCATCCCCTGGCGCACGGAGTCGGCGTGAGTAGCCAGATTCCGCTGTCCTATCGTCACTCCCAGGGTCGAACCGGCAAGGCGCTATTTGAAGCGGGCGCTCTCAAGTCGGTTGGGCAATGCGGCTGGTTTGGTAGCCACAACAACGAAGTTTTCTGCAAATCGCGAAGGGATCCGAAGCGCCCTGCTCACTGTCTCCGCGGGCGCCACCAAAGCCTCGCAAAGGCCGGGCGCGAACCGGCCAGGTCGAGGAAGGAAGCCGTACGGGATGACTTTCTCGACAAGGAAGCCGGCATCAACCAGTAGCTCTTTCATCTGGTCGAGGCTGATCGTATTATATTTTGTACGACGAAGCACTGAATTTAAGTATCTTGAGGCCACGCCGGCTGGTGAGCTTGCGTTGGCGTGAATATTGCAGACGATCCGGCCACCCTCGACAAGATGCTCGTGTATTGCAAGCAACGCTTGGCGCCTTAGGCTATCTTCCGCATTCAAAAAGAACCGAAATGCCGATACGACATCGAATGAATCTCTGAGCGGTTCTTTGGTTATGTCCATGAGGAGGAGGCGGACGTTGTCGCGAGGTGCGGCGCAGGCTAGCATGGGTTCGGAAACATCGACCCCAACGACCGTTCCAAAAAATCTCGCGGCCACGCTCGTTATCCGGCCTGTCCCACAGGCAAAATCGAGGCAACTACGATCTGGCCCACCTAGTGAGCGAAAGATCTCTTCAACAAGGGGTCTCTCAACCTTTTCCCATAGCGCAGCGTAATAGCCCGATTGAAAGGTCTGAATGTATTTGGCGCCGCACCCTTGGGCAACATGACTCAAACGGTAATCACGTGAGAGCACGTCGCCTGGACGCGAAGAGGCTGAGGCGGCCGTGGATTGCTTCGGCATATAGGTCTCAAGCTTTGATTTGTGCCCGGCCGCTCTCGGTTAGTCCTTCCTCTCAATAGCCGCATCCTCTGAATGTACGACGTTAATAAGACACACGCGGCTGTCTGGATGGACGGGACGAACGGGTCAGAATGAATTCATGAGCTAGCTTCTTGCGAGCCAACCGGACGAGTTCTCGCCGGGCTGGAGCTTCAACACGAATGTCTAAGTGGACCACCTGCCTGCCGAGCGGCCCCCAGGTTCATCCGCTGCTAGTCTAGTGAACCAAATGTACGGGAATCCGCGGATCTACAACTCATGACCCGAGGCAAGTCTGCGGGACACCGCCATCATGTCTTCTGCAGAACCCACAATCATCCAAATGAATGTTGGCGCCGTTCGTGTCCTTGCTAGGTTCTGCGGGCAAATGACGGCTTTGCCAGGGGATGCTTGCCGACATGATCATCGAATTATTCGGGCCGCCTGGTGCGGGCAAGACTACATTTCTTCGCCGCCTCTGTTTGGCCATGGCGGAACGAGGCGTTCGCGTAAAGACCGTGAACGGCTATCGGCTAATTGAATACGCGTCGACTCTGCAGGAGGGTCCGGAAACGCGCCATGGCATTGGTCGGATTGGACGAAAAATTGCGACCTGTGCTCCTATCCTGCTATCCACCTTGCCAAAGGACAGTGTCGCGGGGCGTCTCCTAGCGTCAATCCCACTGCGAAGCCGAACATGGTCCTGGCGCATGAAGGTTGACATCGCTCAGCTGTGCGAATCTTGGCATAAGGCGCAGGAATCGGAAGGCTACTTCGTTTTTGAAGAAGGGCTAATTCAGGCAGTATGTGCGATGATCGTGTTTGCGCGCAATCCCAACATTGACGCGATACGCGACAGCCTAACGTTCCTGCCGCGACCGGATCTCCTAGTTCAACTGGATGCGCCCCCCGAAACAGTGCGCCGTCGCCTTGTGGATCGGTATGCGCGGCAGCCATTGATTGAGGTTCTGCTGTTCGAACTCGGGGTAGAAAGAGCATTGAAGCAAGCTGACATCTCAAGGAAGATCGGCGACTGCCTGTACCAGGACGGATGGCCTTTGATAAAAGTAAACGGCGGTGATCCCCACAATTTCGAAAACGTCATCGCGCGAGTGTTCGGAGAACACACTAAAGAGACCTCCTTGGCACAACCATAATGATGTTGAACAGCTGGACTTGCTGACGCCTGCGCATCGTTGGTAAATGACCCATCCAGCAATACTGAACTCCTATTGCCACCCATAGGCCCGACCTCCCGGTCTTGTGCGGTCACAATGGTCACACCGATCACAAGCTGCTGGCCTGTCGGGCCTAAGGACCCGGATCGGGGCTAGATCTATAGGTTAACGGTTGGTAGCAGAGCTATCGCCGAGATTGGGGGCTGTTTGGTGCCGCACCTTGTCGAGCGCGGCATTGGCCTGTGGCCAGTTTCGACTGGTTGCCCTTGGTGGCGATCAACGGGTGCTGCGCGGTCAAGTCCCGCGGATCCGGGACCTCGCTGAATACATCCACAAACACCATCGCGAGCTCCATCCAGAGGTCTCTCAGAATCGGTTTCCACATGCGCACAAGAGTCCTTTTCTACTCATGTGCTACCGTTGCGGGGAGATGGCTGGTCTACCCTCATCAACTGCGACGCGACAAACCTTAGACGGAGCCGCCCTTCATTCTCGGGCGGGCTTGTCTCCAGGGGCCGCGTCAAATAGCTTTCGCAGCGCGGACGAGGGTTGCTCTCAGGAGATTTTCATGGCGGGACTGATGCGGAGCGCCGCTGCGGCGATCCTCCTTTTTTCGATGACCAGTTTCGGCTTTGCCGCCAACAAGGTCATCATCATCCTCGATGCATCAGGCTCGATGTGGGCCCAGATCGACGGCAAGCCGAAGCTGGAGATCGCGCGTGAATCGCTGCGCACGGTGCTGCAGTCGGTTCCGGCCGACGACGAGATCGGCTTCATGGCCTATGGCCATCGCACCAAGGGCAGCTGCGACGACATCGAGTTGATCGTGCCGCCGCAGGCCGGCTCCGCCAGCGCTATTTCGGCGGCGGCCGACAGCATGAAATTCCTGGGCAAGACGCCACTCACGGCCGCCGTGAAACAGGCCGCCGAGGCGCTGAAGTACACCGAGGACAAGGCAACCGTGGTGCTGATCACCGACGGGCTTGAGACCTGCGGCGGCGATCCCTGCGCGCTCGGCAGGGAGCTGAAGCAAAGTGGCGTCGATTTCACCGCCGATGTCGTCGGCTTCGGCTTGACCGCCGACGAGGGCAAGCAGATCGCCTGCCTCGCCGAAAACACCGGCGGCAAATATATCCAGGCCTCCGATGAAAAGGCGCTTCAGGAAGCGCTGGTCGAGACCGTTGCGACTCCCGCGCCGGCCCCTGCGCCAGCTCCCGAACCGGCGCCGGCTCCCGCGCCCGAGCCGGCCAAGCCTGAATTCAATTTCACACCGAGCATGGTTATGGCCGAGGACGGCGATCCGATCACCGATGGCAATGCCTGGGAGATTTATAAAGCCGCGGCCGACGGCTCGCGCGGCGACCAAGTTACGACCGAGTATGGCGTGCTCAAGACCAATCTCGAGCCGGGCGACTACATCGTCGTCGGCCGCGACGACGAGGCAAGGAGCGAGCAGAAGATCAAGATAGAGGCTGGCAAGACCTACAGCCCGCTGTTCACGCTGAACGCCGGCACTTTGGTCATCCACCCGCATGCTAGCCAGGGCTCGGAGATCAGCGGCGAAGCGCGTGTCGACTCCGCCTATCCAGGCGGCAGCACCACGCACTACGGCGACACCAAGGCCACGCTACCCGCCGGCGAACAGAAGGTGACGGTGCAGATCGGCGCCGGCACCGTGACCGAGACCGTCCAGCTTGCCGCCGGGCAGACCGTCGAGAAGGACATCGTCGTCGGCGTCGGCCATGCCGTGCTCAATGCCTACTACACCGCCGGCGGCGACAAGGCCGACAATTCCGGCATCGGCTTCGAGATCGTCAAGGCGAAGAAGAAGATCGACGGCTCGCGTGAAAGCGTGGAGCACTCCTACGGTCCGGACAGTAAGTTCTGGCTGCCGCCGGACGACTATGTCGCGCTCACCACGCTCGATCTCGCCGTCGTCGAACAGCCCTTCAGCATCAAGGCCGGTGACAATCAGGACGTGAAGGTGGCTCTCGATGCCGGCGTGCTGGCGATGTCGGCGCCCGGCGCCTATTCGATCGAGGTGCTCTCGTCGAAGAAGGACATCGAAGGCAAACGCAAGTCGCTGGGCTTAAGCTATGGCGACAGCTGGCAGCAGACGATTCCCGCCGGCGACTATGTGGTAGTGCGCCACATGTCCGCTGAGGGCCAGGAGAAGGAAACGCCGGTGACGATCAAGGCCGGCGAACGGGCCGAGATCACCGTTCAGTAGGCGTTGCGGTTAGCGAACGAACGAAAAAGGGCGGCTCCGAGCCGCCCTTTTTTTGTAAGGCACATTGGGGAAGAGATCAGGCGTTGCCGAATGCCGCCGCGCCATGATCGGCCCGCCCGACCAACTGCCGGAAGCCTGCGAACAGCTCGCGGCCGAAGCCGAACTCGTTGCCGATGAGGTCGGCCTCCGCCGTGCGGCGCAGCGCGAATTCCGTCCCCGGCACCAGCACCTCCAGCGTGCCGGCATCCGCATCGAGGCGGATGATATCGCCGTCATGGATCCTGGCGATCGGCCCCTCCTCGACCGCCTCCGGCGTCACATGGATCGCCGCCGGCACCTTGCCGGAAGCGCCCGACATGCGCCCGTCGGTGACCAGCGCCACGCGCTGGCCGCGATCCTGCAGGATGCCGAGCACGGTGGTCAGCTTGTGCAGTTCCGGCATGCCGTTGGCCTTCGGCCCCTGAAAGCGGATCACGGCGACGAAGTCGCCGGTAAGCTGGCCGGCCTTGAAAGCATCATTCAGGCCCTGCTGGCTGTCGAACACCTTGGCCGGCGCCTCAATGACGCGCCGTTCGGGCTTGACCGCAGAGGTTTTGATCACGGCGTGGCCGAGATTACCCGCAAGCACCTTTAGTCCGCCTGTCGGCTGGAACGCTTTCTTGACCGGGGCCAGCACCTTCTCGTCGCCGCTGTTGAGCGGCGCCGCTTCGCGCAGCACGCTGCCGTCGTCGCCAAGCCTCGCCTCGACCGCATAGGGCCGCAGGCCTTCGCCCCACACCGTCTGCACATCCTCGTGCAACAGGCCTTCGTCGAGCAACTCGCGGATCATGAAGCCGAGCCCGCCTGCCGCGTGGAAGTGGTTCACGTCGGCAAGCCCGTTCGGGTAGACGCGCGCGAGCAGCGGCACGGCCTCCGACAGGTCGGAAATGTCCTGCCAGGTCAGCGCAATGCCGGCGGCGGCGGCCATGGCGATGAGGTGGATCGTGTGGTTGGTCGAGCCGCCGGTGGCATGCAGGCCGACGACGCCGTTGACGATCGAGCGTTCGTCGATCATGCGCCCGACCGGCGTATAGGCGTTGCCGAGCGCGGTGATCGCCAGCGCGCGCTTCGCCGCTTCCCTGGTCAGCGCGTCGCGCAGCGGCGTGCCCGGATTGACGAAGGAGGCGCCGGGCGTATGCAGGCCCATGATCTCCATCAGCATCTGGTTGGAATTGGCGGTGCCGTAGAAGGTGCAGGTGCCCGGCCCGTGATAGGACTTGGACTCCGCTTCCAGCAGTTCGGCGCGGCCGACCTTGCCTTCGGCATAGAGCTGGCGGACCTTGGCCTTCTCGTCGTTCGCGAGACCGGTCGTCATCGGCCCGGCCGGGATGAAGACGGCAGGCAGATGTCCGAAGGTGAGCGCAGCGATCACAAGCCCGGGCACGATCTTGTCGCAGACGCCGAGGAAGACGGCCGCGTCGAACATGTTGTGCGACAGGCCGATCGCCGCCGCCATGGCGATCACGTCGCGCGAGAACAGCGAAAGCTCCATGCCGGGCTGGCCTTGGGTGACGCCGTCGCACATCGCCGGCACGCCGCCGGCGACCTGAGCGATGCCGCCCGCTTCGCGCGCGGCTTCCTTGATCAGCGCCGGGAACGTCTCGAAGGGCTGATGCGCCGACAGCATGTCATTGTAGGAGGTGATGATGCCGAGGTTCGGCACGCGGTCGCCGCCGAGCGCGACCTTTTCGGCGGGGCTGCACACGGCAAAGCCATGGGCAAGGTTGCCGCAGCCCAGCACCGCGCGGTTCGCGGTCCGGCTGGAAGCCTCCGTGATGCGGCCGAGATAGGCTTCGCGGCCGGCTTTCGAACGGTGGCGGATGCGTTCGGTGATGGCTTCGATATCGCGTCTGGCTGTCATGGTCCGTCCTTTCGAGCCCGGCGACGTCCTCCCTCTGCCACCGGACTGTCCTCATCTGAAAATCAAGGTGCCCAGAACACCTCTATCGGTCTCGGCGCCGCCTCGAGCACTCTGCGGATGGGCTTTTTCGCGCCGGGACCCATCGCGCCATTGAACGCGGCGCGCTTGTCCTCGCCTTCGATGTGGAGCGCTACGAAACCAGCGGCGATGATGCGCGCCATCGACAGCGTGAGCCGCGGCTCGCCGCCGCTCTGCGCATGCACCGGCAGCACGATCCGCTGCGAGGCCGGGTCGAGCAAGTCCTCGAGATTGCCGGCATCCGGGAAGAATGATGCCGTATGGCCGTCGCCGCCCATGCCGAGGATCACCACGTCAAGCGGCCAGGGCAGCGATCTGAGCGCCTCGCTGTCGGTTGCCGCCGCATCCTCAATGCTTGCCGCCTCATGATAGAGCGGGACGAAGCGCGCCGCTGCCGCCTTGTTCTGGAGCAGGTTCGCCGCCACCAGCCCGGCATTCGAGCGCGGCGAGGACGGCGGCACGAAACGCTCGTCGACCAGCGTCACGGTGACCTTGTCCCAGGCGATCGGCGTGGTCGACAGCGCCGCGAACAGCTTTGCCGGCGTGGTGCCGCCGGACACCGCGAGCAGCGCCGTGCCGCGTTCCGCGATGGCGCTGGTCAACCGGTCTGCGATCTCACCGGCAAGTGCCATCGCCAGGTCTTGGCGGTCGGCAAAGCCGTTCCAGCCGTAGCGGACTTCGCTCAATTGCTCTCGTGCCATGTCCGTCCGTCACGTTCGATAAGAGCGATCGAGGCCGACGGTCCCCAGGTTCCGGCCGTATAGCCCTGAGCCTCCTGCCTGGCGCTTTCCCAGGCGTTCTGGATCGGGTCGATCCATTTCCAGGCCGCCTCGACTTCGTCGCGGCGCATGAACAGCGTCTGGTTGCCGCGCACCACATCCATGATCAGCCGCTCGTAAGCGTCCGGCGCACGGCCTTGGAAGGACTGCGCGAAGCTCATGTCGAGCGAGATCTGCCGCAGCCGCATGCCGCCTGGCCCCGGATCCTTGATCATGATGAACTGCTTCACCCCCTCGTCCGGCTGCAGGCGGATGACCAACTGGTTGGGGAAGATCGGCCCGGCGCTGTCGCCGAAGATGGAATAGGGGATCGGCTTGAACTCGATGACGATTTCCGAGACGCGGGTGGCGAGCCGCTTGCCGGTCCTCAGATAGAAGGGAACGCCGGCCCAGCGCCAGTTGCCGATCTCGGCCTTTACAGCGACGAAGGTCTCGGTGTTGCTGTCCTTGCCGAGCTCCTCGACGTAACCCTTGACCGGCCCGCCGGCCGAAGCGCCGGCTCGATACTGGCCGCGCACAGTGTGCTTCGGCGCCTCGTTGCCGTTGATGCGCTTCAGTGCCCTCAGCACCTTCAGTTTCTCGTCGCGCACCGCGTCCGCGTCCATTGACGACGGCGTTTCCATGGCTACCAGACAGAGCAGCTGCAGGATGTGGTTCTGCACCATGTCGCGCAACGCGCCTGCCTTGTCGTAGTAGGTGACGCGATCCTCGAGACCAACAGTCTCGGCCACCGTGATCTGAACATGGTCGATCTGGGCGGAGTTCCACAACGGCTCGTAGAGCGCATTGGCAAAGCGCAGCGCCATCAGGTTCTGCACCGTTTCCTTGCCGAGATAGTGGTCGATGCGGAAGATCTGGCTTTCGTGGAAATCGTCACCGACCGCGTCATTGAGCGCCCGCGCCGAGGGGAGGTCGCGGCCGATCGGCTTTTCCAGCACGATGCGCGAGTTCGGCGTGATCAGCTTGTGTTCCTTGAGCTGGTGCGAAATGTCGCCGAACAGCGCCGGCGCCACCGCAAGGTAGAAGGCGCGGATGCGGTCGCTGTCGCCGATTGCCTTCTTCAACTTGTCGAAGCCGGCGCCAGTCGTGGCGTCCGCCGACACGTAGGAGAGCCTTGCCAGGAATATCTCCAACTCCTTCGGATCGATATCGGCAGGCTTGACATGGTCTGATATCGCCTTCTTGGCGAAGGCCTGGAATTCGGCATCGGTCATCTTGGCGCGCGAGGTGCCGATGATGCGCGTCGGCTCGGAGAACTGGTGGCCGCACTGGCGATAGTAGAGCGACGGCAGGAGCTTGCGTTCCGACAAGTCGCCGGTGCCGCCGAAGATGATGAAATCGAAAGGATCGACAGGGATGATCTGGCTGGTCATGGTCAGTCCGATTTGATGCCGATGCCGGCAGCATGGTTGGTATTATGCTAATCGATTTAAATTTTCCAGTGCCATGGTGTCCCAGGCAGGACCAATCGCTTGCTGTTGCATCGGTCCACCTGTTTGCCGACACTTGCGCTGCCGACAGGCCCTGTCGGTAAAACCATGGCTTCCGGCAACGTTCGCGACTGCAGCATAGAACGCGAATGTGACGAAAGCTAAGGGAGATGTAGCCTGACGCGCGTGCAGGTGGAAAAGTCACGTCAAGCTGGAATCCATGAGCGGGAAAACCATGCGTCTGGAAAACAAGGTCGCCGTCATTACGGGTGCCGCGTCGGGCTTCGGTGAAGGCATGGCCAAGCGCTTCGCCGAAGAGGGCGCGCGCGTTGTCGTCGCCGACCTCAACGCCAAGGGCGCCGAGCGGGTGGCCGAAGAGATCGGCGAGAGCGCCATCTGGACCCAGACCGACGTTTCCTTGCGCTCCGAATTCGACGAGATGATCTATGCCGCCAAGAGCGCTTTCGGTCGCATCGACATCATGGTCAACAATGCGGGTTTCACCCATCGCAACGGCGATATGCTCGGCGTCGACGAGGAAACCTTCGACCTGATCACCGCGGTCAACATGAAGGCGATCTATCACGCGGCGCTCGGCGTCGTGCCGATCATGGACCGGCAGGGCGGCGGCGTCATCCTGACCACGGCCTCGACTGCCGGCATCAGGCCGCGGCCGGGCCTGACCTGGTACAACGCCTCCAAGGGCTGGGCGATCACCGCCACCAAGTCGATGGCGGTCGAACTGGCGCCGAAGAACATCCGCGTCAACTGCCTCTGCCCGGTCGCCGGCGAAACCGGCATGCTGGAGAAGTTCATGGGCGCCGACACCCCTGAAATCCGCGAAAAGTTCCGCGCCTCGATCCCGCTCGGCCGGCTCTCGACGCCGCTCGATATTGCCAACGCGGCGCTTTGGCTGGCCTCGGACGAAGCCGCCTTCATCACCGGCGTGGCGTTGGAGGTCGATGGCGGCCGCTGCATCTGAGCCGCTTCAGGTGGCGCATGCGGTCAGGCGCCGGTCTTGACGTAGCTTTTGTAGACCCAGCCGTGCTTGCCGTTATAGACGATCTCGCACCATTTCTTGCAATTCACCACCTGCACCGATGCCTTGGCCGGCACCGTGATGATTGCTGCGGCGCCTTTCTTCGGGCCTGAGCGCATGGTCACAGCCCTCAAGACGTGCCCGTTTGCGGCCGCGCTGGCCTTTTGAGCTTTCGGCTCAGGCTGCGCCGAGCTGTCCGTCGCTGCCGGCTGCGGATCTGGGACCTGCGGGTTGGCTTCGGGAATGGCGGCGGTTTGGGCGCCATCCATTTTGTCGCCCGGCTTCTTCGCTGCTGTCTCGCTGGCGGAACCGGCGACTTGCGACAGCGCGTTCGCGGCGTCGTTCTCGGCATCGGCCTCGGCAAAGGCCGTATCGGTCAATTGCGCGGGGGCCGTGTCGGCGGCCTGCTTGGATGGAGCTGGCTGGTTCTCGGCCGGGGCAGGTGGCGTCTTGGCGTCGGAAGCCGTCCAGCGAGGGTTGTTTGATGCCAAGGCCGGAATGTTGGCTTCGCGGGCCGCCGTCGTGGGCGTTACCGCATCCCCCTTGCGCGCGGCCTGCGGCGCCGTCGCCACGGTGACCGCCGCTGCCGCCGGAGCGACTTTCGTGGTTTTCACCGGAATTGTCGGAACGATCTGCGCGGCATTTGCCGCAGTCACTTGCCGGTCAGTGCCCGGAACGCACAGCCACAGCGCCACCGCGGCCACGCCGAGCAGCGCGGCGGTACCGACCGCTGCAATGACCAGATGCGCGTTCGACTGAACCTTCTGCCAGAAGGATGGCCGTACGTTATAGCCGAACTGCATTGTAAAGCGCTGCCGTTCCGGCGCGCCGAAACTGAAGGGCTCGTTCACTCAAACCACCTCCAACAAGCGGGCCGACGTTCTTTCGATCATTGCCGTAAGGATCGGCATCGGTCCCTAAATCACTGCGGACAAGGCCCGCTAAATCCCCGGATTTTCGCCCATGATTGCACCTTTTACTGCTGATTATGGCATGAGTGAGCCAAATTGCGAAATTCTGCGTGCCTGTTAAGGCTTCCACAACCTGCCGCGTGGAAGCCGCCGGCGCCGAATCGGTGGCTTCGGCTGGGCAGCCAGCTTCAAATCCTGTCACGCAACGCGAACCAGTTGAGCGCAAGAAACAAGAGCGGCGCGCGGAATCGGCGGCCGCCGGGGAAGGCGGGGATTTTCAGATCCTCGATGAGTTCCAGCCGGTCGCGGTTGCCGGCAACGGTCTCGGCATAGAGCTTGCCGAAGAAGTTCGACAGTATGACGCCGTGGCCGGAATAGCCGCCTATCGAAATCACCTTCGGCATCACCTCGCGCACGAACGGCTTTCTCGGCACCGTGATGCCGACATAGCCGCCCCAGCCATGCGTGATCTCGATATCCTTCAGGTCCGGGTAGAGCTCGGCGATTTGCCTGCGGATGTGGATATGGATGTCCTTCGGGTCGTTGACGGCATAGACCTCGCGGCCGCCGAACAGGAGCCGTCCGTCTTTCGACTTGCGGAAATAGCGCACCACGAAGCGGGAATCGTCGACAGACTCGCCGCCCGGCAGCACTTTGGAGGCCGCGCCGAGCGGCACGGTCGCACCGATGAAGGAACCGATGGGCATGATGTGCGCCGCGCTCACCGGCTCCAGATTGCCGCCATAGGCATTGACCCCGATCAGGCATCTGTCGGCCGTGATCGTGCCTTTGGGCGTCGTGACCGTCACCTTGCCGCCATTGGACACGATGCCGGTGGAGGGCGTCTGCTCGAAGAGATGCGCGCCGGCGGCGGCCGCCACTTTCGCCGTGCCGATCACCAGCTTCAGCGGGTGGATGTGGCCAGTGCCGGTGTCGCGGGTGCCGCCGAAATAGCGCGTCGAGCCCAGCCGTTCCGCCGTCTCCGCCGCGTCCATGAAGCTTATATGCGGGTATCCGAAGCGGCTCGCCATGATCTCGGCGTGGCGCCTGTAGTCGTCGACGTAGCGCCGCTTGTGCGCGACCGAAAGCTGACCCGGCATATAGTCGATGTCGATTGCATTGGCGGCGGCGAAGTCGAACAGATGCGCCTTGGCTTCTTCGGCCATGTCGAACAGCGCCTTGGCGCGGGAGAGGCCGTACTCGGCCTCCAATTCTTCCGCCCAGGCGCGCTGCCCGGTGCCGAGCTGGCCGCCATTGCGCCCCGAAGCGCCGTCGCCGAAACGATGGGCTTCGATGAGGACGACATTTGCGCCTGTCTTCGCCAAGTGCGCGGCTGCCGACAAGCCAGTGAAGCCGCCGCCAATAATGACGACGTCACATTGGCGATCACCATCTAGCGAAGGGTATTCGGGTCGAGGCCCGGCCGTGTCTTCGTACCACGAACGGCCGGGAGAGATGGGGGATTGGTAGGGCATGATGCTCGGGAGTAGGGGAGTAGGGGAGTAGGGGAGTAGGGCAGTAGGGCAGTAGGGCAGTAGGGCAGTAGGGCAGCTATTCGGGTGACAATTTACGGATCAGAAGCCGCAAGAGTGTTCCCACGCTCTCACTACGTGTCATCAATTGTTGGGCTGCTTCGCTGGACGTGATTCCGACGCGCTGTGCGATCAGTAAGTGAGTTTCCAACTCTTTGAGTGATCCCTGGGCAATTCTAAGAAACTGTTGATAGGAGGCCCGACTTTCTCGTCCATAGCCCTCAGCAATATTGGCGGGTACGGACGCGGCCGCCCTGCGTAGCTGGGTTGTCAATCCATAGAGCTCTTCTTTCGGCCACGCTCTTGTCGTTTCGTAAATCAAAACTGCGAGGTCCATCGCCTGCTGCCCGGAGACTAAATCTCTGTACGATTCGATCTTCGCCATCGCCCCCTACTGCCCTACTGCCTTACTCCCTTACTCCCTACTCCCCTACACGTTGAGCAGCAGATACTCCCGCTCCCACGGGCTGATCACTTCCATGAAGGTCTCGAACTCGGCGCGCTTGATCGCGGTGTAGGTGGCGGCGAAGGATTTGCCGAGGATGGCCCCGAGTTCCTTGTCGTCCTCGAACAGGCCTACGGCCTCCAGAAGCCCGCGCGGCAGGTCGATCTCATCCGCGTTGGCGGTCGTCAGGACCGGCGGTTCCGCCTTGATCTTCTTGTTTATGCCGACCAGCCCGCAGGCAAGCGACGCCGCCAGCGCCAGGTAGGGGTTGGCGTCGGAGGAGGGGATGCGGTTTTCGACGCGTCGCGCCGCCGGATCCGAGCGCGGCACACGGAAGGCGGTGGTGCGGTTGTCATAGCCCCATTTGTTGTTGACAGGCGCCGACGCCTGCTGGGTCAGCCGGCGGTAGGAATTGACGTAGGGCGCGAACATCACCAGCGCGTTCGGCACATGCTTCTGCATGCCGCCGATAAAATGGAAGAACGCGTCGGTCTCCGAGCCGTCCTCGGCCGAAAAGATGTTTTTGCCGGTCTTCTTGTCGATCACCGACTGGTGGATGTGCATGGCCGAGCCCGGCTGCCCCTGGATCGGCTTGGCCATGAAGGTGGCGTAGATCTCGTGCTTCAGCGCCGCCTCGCGGATGGTGCGCTTGAACATGAAGACCTGGTCGGCGAGCTCGATCGGATTGCCGTGGCGCAGATTGATCTCGAGCTGGCCGGCGCCCTCCTCATGGATCAGCGTGTCGATCTCCAGGCCCTGCCGTTCCGAGAAGTGGTAGATATCGTCGATCAGTTCGTCGAATTCGTTGACGCCGGCAATAGAGTAGCCGGCGCCGCCGCCGATCGGCCGGCCCGAACGCCCGACGGGCGGCGTCAGCGGATAGTCCGGATCGGGGTTCTTGCGCACCAGATAGAATTCGATCTCGGGCGCCACCACCGGCTTCAGCCCGCGCTCGTCATAGGCCGCGAGCACGCGCTTCAGCACGTTGCGCGGCGTGAACTCGACCGAGCGGCCGTCCTGGTGAACGAGATCGCAGATCACCGCAGCCGTCGGGTCCTCTTCCCAGGGCACGACGGTCAGCGTCGAAAGATCGGGCAGAAGCTTCAGGTCGCCGTCGTCCTCGGGATAGTGGAACCCGTTGCCGTCCTCGGGATAGCCGCCGGAGATCGTCGTCATGAAGACGGCCGAAGGCAGCGCCAGCGAGGTGTTGGAGGTGAATTTCTTCGACGGCATCATCTTGCCGCGGGCGACGCCCGCCTGGTCGGGCGTGATGCACTCGATGTCCTCGATACCGCGCCATTCGAGCCAGGCGCTGGCTTCCTTCCAGTTCTTCACACCGCGTTGGTTCTTCAGAAAGGCAGGCGTGCGGGCGCGTCCCCCCCGGCTCGACGGACGGACTTCCTTTTTTTCAGGCGGCATCATTCACCAGATTGTGTTGCGGATTTCGGACTATAGCCGGGGGCCACGGCGGAAGGGAAGGGGAGGCGCAAGGCGCACGCCCGTCTTCAGGCTGGCGGCGGGCCGTAACAACGGCTAAACCGGCCGTCCATGAAGAACGGTGTCCGCATATGCCCGCCTCTCATCTGACGACGATAGGCTTCGATGCCGACGACACGCTGTGGCAGAACGAGCAGTTCTTCCGCATGACCGAACAGCGCTTTATCGCCATGCTTGCCGAGCACGGCGACGCAAGCCGGATTTCCGCGAACCTGCTGGAAGCGGCAAAGCGCAATCTCGGCGTCTACGGCTTCGGTATTAAGAGCTTCACGCTGTCGATGATCGAGACCGCGATCGAGGTTACCGAAGGCCGTGTCCCGGCCTCGACCATCGCGGAAATCCTGGCTGCCGGGCGCGACATGCTCAGCCATCCGATCGAGCCGCTGCCGCATGTGCGTGAGACGGTCGAGAAGCTCGCCGGCAGCTATCGCCTGGTGCTGATCACCAAGGGTGACCTCATGGACCAGGAGCGCAAGCTGGCGCAATCGGGATTGGGCGAGCTTTTCGACGCCGTCGAGATCGTCAGCGACAAGAGCGCCGCTACCTATGCCCGCATCTTCAGCCGCCATGGCGACGGACCACAAAAAAGCATGATGGTCGGCAACTCGCTGAAGTCGGATGTCGTCCCTGCCATCGATGCCGGCGGCTGGGGCATCTATGTCCCGCATGAACTGACCTGGGCGGCCGAGCATGCCGAGGCGCCTGTCGCGGCGCCGCGTTTCCGCCAGATCGCCGACTTGAGCGAATTGCCGGCGCTGATCGAACGCATCGCCACGGCGGATTGATGACGGTGGTTGTTCCCCAGCCTCCACAAAAAGCCCGGTGGCGGCATAGCTCCGCGGCGTCGCTGAAGCCGACGCGCTGAACGTCGGCTTCAGGTGAGCGGCCGGCGCGAACGAACCGGCCGACGAGCTCTTGCATCGGACCTTGGGGCCGCTCTTACAAAAGCGAGGGTCCGGAACGGAAGGTCGGTCATGAGCGGCGAAAAGGAGCAATGGTTCGGTCCAGGCGAGACAGCTCGACGGGTCGGCGTCACCACCAAGGCGCTCAGGGTCTATGAGCGGGAGGGCCTCGTTGTGCCTCATCGCGCCGAATCGAGATGGCGCCTGTACGGCCCAACCCAAATCGCCCGCTTGCACCAGATCGTCGTGCTTCGTGATCTCGGCCTGTCTCTCAAATCGATCAAGAAGCTTGTCGGGGATCATCCCCGGCTTCGGGACATTCTGCGGCTGCAACGCGAAACGCTGGAGTCCCAACAAGACAAGATCAAGCGCGCGATCGCCATTATAGACGTGGCGCTATGTCAGATCCACGAGGGGCGGGACCTTTCCCTGGACGAGTTGGCAATCCTCACCAAGGAGACTCTCATGCAACAACCCGCCGATAAAAAGAAATTCCTCGCAAGGTTCGAAGCTCTGATCGCGGAGCAGGACCCGACAGGGCAGGCAAGCCGCACCTTTGACGAGATAAAGAAAGAATATGACGGAGACGCTCATAAGGTTGCGCTGAAGGCCCTCATGGAGGAAGCCAGCCGACTGAAGGAGGTGGGCGACGTCAATTCCGAAGCCGCCAAAGAATTCGTTCGGCGTGTGCGATCCCGTACCGCTGGCATCAGGCGTTCCACCTCGCAGGCTGAGCAAGAGCTTATACGCGACGCGTATACCAAAACGCTCGCCGAGGCGCAGGCGAGATCCGAGTCCCTCTGGTTCGATCCGGCGGTCCTCGAATTTTTCCGGCAGGTCGCGCAAGGAATGAAGGAACGCGGCGAGCTGAACTGACCCAGCCTCACGAGAACAGTTTCCGGAATCTCGCCTTAACGGCCCAATCTCCCGAACGCCTTAGCCGCGGCCCATGAGGCGATCGACCACGGGTTGCAGCCTCTCGGGCGTGATCGGCTTGGCAACCACCGCATCGACCATGCTCGACAGGCCCAGGCTCTCCGGCGTGCCATTCCTGGTTGAAAGCAGGATCACCGCCGGCAGCGGCTTGCCGGAGGCGCGCCGCAGCGCGTCGATTGCAGACATCAGCCGGTCGCAATCCTTGTTGTCCGGGCCGCCGTCCAGGATGACGGCGCCGGGCAACTGGCCAGTGAGCGTCTTCTCGGCGGTTTCGGGCGTTTCCGAGATCGGTTTCAGTCCCGATTTCTCGACGATTTTCGATACCACGACCCGGTTGATCGATGATTTTCCGACGACGAGCACCTTGGAAAAATTCGCCGCGATCGCGCCGTTCCGGGCTGCCGGTTTCGGATGTTTTTCGGAGTGGTCGTCATGGTTGGCGGGACACATCGGCGGGCAGGCACTCTGGTTCAATGCAGGGTTGAAACCTGAGGCACAATTGGGTGAGATCGCGGCCGGTGTCAAGCTGAAACGGTCGAGGTCGAAAATATAGCAAGAAATTCCGGAATTCAGCGCAAGTCGTACCTCTTGGCGACGAAGGCAAACCGAAAAAATGCGATAGTCTCCCGAACGTATAGCGCACGGAAGACTATCGCCGAAACTGTTGACGTTACGTCAAGTATGGCTCTGCTGGGTAACGATCACCGGGATCAAAAGGTCTCCCCAGTTGCCGTCGCCGCCATGGTGCCTGGCCGAACGCACCAACTCCACCGAGACGCCGGCCTCGACTGCCTTCATGACCGACTGGTTGAGCCTGTGCAGATCGTTGGCGAGCATGCGGATCGTCGCCTGCTGGTCGACGCTCATCGCGCTCGATTGCTCTTCTGCCCTTTCCTTGACGCGGCTTATCGATGCCATCGCTCTTCTCCTCGATGTAGATGCCCTGCGGGCGCTTCCTCTGGTTGTTATCCGTTACTCGGCCGCCGGCCTGAATTGGGCGTGCTCGGTCGATTCATGCATGGCGGTGGTCGAGGACTGGCCGCCGGTGATCGCCATCGACACGGCGTCGAAATAGCCGGTGCCGACCTCGCGCTGGTGCTTGGTCGCGGTATAGCCGTGGGCCTCGGCCGCGAACTCGGCCTCCTGCAGTTCCGAATAGGCGGCCATCTGGCGATCCTTGTAGCCGCGCGCCAGCTCGAACATGCCGAAGTTCAACTGGTGGAAGCCGGCGAGCGTGATGAATTGGAACTTGTAGCCCATCGCGCCGAGCTCCTTCTGGAACTTCGCGATCGTCGCGTCGTCGAGGTTCTTCTTCCAGTTGAAGGACGGCGAACAATTGTAGGCGAGCAGCTTGCCCGGATGGTGCCTATGCACGCCCTCGGCGAATTTCCTGGCCTGCGCCAGATCCGGCTTCGAGGTCTCGCACCAGATCAGGTCGGCATGCGGCGCATAGGCCACGGCGCGCGCGATGCAAGGCTCGATGCCGTTCCGCACATTGTAGAAGCCCTCGACCGTGCGGCCTGCGTCGTAGTCGACGAAGGGCCGGTCGCGCTCGTCGATATCGGAGGTCAACAGCTTCGCCGCCTCGGCGTCCGTGCGCGCCACGACCAGCGTCGGCGTACCCATCACGTCGGCCGCAAGGCGTGCCGCGTTGAGGTTGCGGATATGCGCCGCCGTCGGGATCAGCACCTTGCCGCCGAGATGGCCGCACTTCTTTTCCGACGCCAGCTGGTCCTCATAGTGGACGCCCGCGGCGCCGGCCTCGATGAAGGCCTTCATGATCTCGAAGGCGTTGAGCGGGCCGCCGAAGCCGGCTTCGGCATCGGCCACGATCGGCGCGAACCAGGTCTCGACCGACAGCCCGCCGCCTTCGGACGTCTCGATCTGGTCAGCGCGCTGCAAGGTGCGATTGATGCGCTTGACGAGTTCCGGTGCGGCATTGGCCGGGTAGAGCGACTGGTCCGGATACATCGCCGAGGCGGTGTTGGCATCCGCGGCGACCTGCCAGCCGGAGAGATAGATCGCCTTCAGCCCGGCCCGAACCTGCTGCATGGCCTGGTTGCCCGACATGGCGCCCAGCGCGTTGACGAAATCCTCCTCGTGGATGAGCTTCCACAGCCGGTTCGCGCCCATCTCGGCCAGCGTCTGGCGAATTTGCACGGAGCCCCGCAACCGCTTCACGTCCTCCGGCGAATAGGGGCGCTCGATGCCGTCGAAACGGCCTTCCGGCGCGCAGGGGACGAGGTTGTAAAAATCGGTCATTGGTCACTCCGGGTCACTTGGCAACTGTGTCAGGCGCTGCGCTGCAAAGACATATTCTGCGACGTCTGCGTATGACATCGTTTACATCGCAGCGCGAAAGGCACCTAGAAAAACCGGCAAACCCTTCGAAAAATAAGGGAAAAGCTGTGTTGTCATTGACAAGTTAGCTCTGTAAATTTGTCACGATTGTAAAAGCGGCGAAGCGGGCACCGCACTCGACGTTCATGTAAATTCTTGTCAAGGATGGCAGAGATGGCCGACCAGAAGATCTTTGCCGGGCCGCGGCTGCGCCGGCTGCGCAACGCCAGGAGCCTGACCCAGACGGCGATGGCCGAGGGGCTGGGCATCTCGCCTTCCTATCTCAACCTGATCGAGCGCAACCAGCGGCCGCTGACGGTGCAGCTCATTCTCAAGCTCGCCTCCGTCTACAAGGTCGATCCGCACGAACTGCAGGGTGAGACAAAAGGCTCGATCGCGGCATTGCGCGAGGCCTTCAGCGATCCGCTTCTTGCTGGCGAGCTGCCCGGCGATCAGGAACTGATCGACCTCGCCGAGACGGCGCCGAATGCTTCGGCGGCGATGGTGAAGCTCTTTCGCGCCTATCGCGAGCAGGCTGAGCGCTTGTCTGATCTCAACCAGCTTCTGGCCAAGGAGGGCAAGGCAACCGCGCTGTCCGGCGCGCGCCTGCCAGCCGACGAAGTCCACGAAGTGTTCGAGCGCCGGCCGAACCACTTCGCATCTCTGGAGGAGGAGGCGGAGGCTTTCACATCGGTCCTCGATCCCGGCGACGACCTGTCCGGCGCGCTGAAGGCCTGGCTGAGGCGTGAGCATGGCATTGTCGTCAAAGTGTTGCCGGTCGCCACCATGCCCAACTGGCGCCGCCGCTACGATCGCCATTCGCAGCGTCTGTTCCTGTCCGAGCGGCTGTCGCCTTTCGACCAACTGCGCGAAGTCGCCATGGAGGCGAGCCTCATGCGCATGTCGGTGGCCATCGCCGGCGAAATCCAGGCGCTGAAGCTCGGCACCGACGAGGCGCGCCGGCTCGCCCGCTTCGAGCTCGGCCGCTACGCCGCGCATGCGCTGATGATGCCCTATCAGGCTTTTCACGCCGTCGCCGTTCGCGCTCGCTATGACATCGACGTCTTGCGCTCCCGCTTCGGCGTCTCTTTTGAGCAGGCGGCCAACCGGCTGACCATGCTGCAGCGGCAGGGTGCGTCGGGCGTGCCGTTCTTCATGCTGGAAGTCGACAATGCCGGAAACCGCTTCCGCAAGGCCGGCAGCCAGGGCTATCCGCAGAGCCGCTTCGGCGGCGGCTGCCCCAAGCTTCCCATCCATGCGGCCTTCTCGCAGCCGGGTCAGATCCTGGTCGAGGCGGTGGAAATGCCCGACGGCGCCGAGTTCCTTTGCATCGCCCGCACGCTGGAAGGCCCGCAAGGCGCTTTCTCCGAACGGCCGCGTCGCACCGCGCTTCTGCTCGGCTGCGATATCGGCTTCCGCGACGAGATCGTCTATGGCGCGGCGCTGCCGGTCGGAGCCGCCGGCAAATCCGGGCAAGGCTCCGCCACGCCGGTAGGCCCCGCCTGCAGGCTCTGCGAGCGGGTCGGCTGTCTTGCGCGCGCCGAGCCGCCGGTGACGCGCCCGCTCGGCCTCGACGAGATGGTGACGGGCCTCAGCGCCTTCGATTTCCAGGGATGACAGCGCCGGATGTGCCCCAAGCTTCGCCGGACGCTGGATCACGCCGGTTTTACGCTTTTGCGCTACGCGATTGAGACGCAGTTCTTTGTCGTCCCTGGTGCATCGTGTCGAACGCAACTCGCTGACGGTCATCCGACATGACCGATACCGCCTCGTCCCCCGCCGCCCCGTCCTCCACCGCCTTGCCGGCCGTCTCGCCGCGCGAGGAGCGGATCGGCATGCTCCTGGTCTTCCTTTCGGCGCTGATGTGGAGTTTCGGCGGCACCATCGCCCGTTTCATCCATATCGGCGACAGCTGGACCGTGGTGTTCTGGCGTTCGCTATGGGCCGTGGCCTTTCTCATCGCATTCATGCTTTGGCGCGACGGTTGGCGCGGCACCTTGAACCTCTTTCGGCACATGGGACTGCCCGGCCTTGGCGTCGCCTTCTGCTTCGCCACCGCCTCGACCAGCTTCGTGGTGGCGCTTGCCTACACCACGGTCGCCAACATCCTCCTGATGCAGGCCGGCGTGCCGCTGCTTGCGGCTCTCCTTGCCTGGCTCCTGTTTCGCGAGCGGGTCGGTCCGGCGACCTGGATCGCGATTGCCGCCGTCATCGCCGGCGTCGCCATCATGGTCTCCGAATCCCTGGGCGGAGCCGTGTCGCCGATCGGCGACGGCCTGGCGCTAATGATCGCGGTGATGTTTTCGCTGGCGACGGTGATCACCCGTCGCTTTGCCCATGTACGCATGGTGCCGGCCACCTGTCTCGGCGCGCTGCTTGCCGGTGCGTTCGCCGCTTCCCAGGCCTCGGCATTCGCGGTCCCGGGGCGCGACATGGGCTTCCTCTTCGCCTTTGGCGTCATCAACCTTGGCGTCGGCCTCGCCTTTTTCGCCATGGGCGCGCGCCTGGTGCCGGCGGCGATCGCGGCGCTGCTCGGCACCTTCGAGCCGATCCTTGGGCCGATCTGGGTCTGGCTGGTCCATTCCGAAGTGCCGTCGATGCGCACCATCATCGGCGGCACGGTCGTGGTCACGGCGCTGCTGATCCACATAGGCCTGGAGTTCAAGCGCCAGACGCGGCCGA
The DNA here is from genome assembly GCF_020165195.1 of Mesorhizobium sp. CA14. GTDB lineage: Bacteria > Pseudomonadota > Alphaproteobacteria > Rhizobiales > Rhizobiaceae > Mesorhizobium. The sequence continues at coordinate 45,390 of NZ_JAIUHR010000005.1, forward strand.
CACGTCCCGGCGTCACCGGCCTGCCGTCGCCCAATTGACGACCGGCAGCCGTCCCCCATTGACAACCCAGTTGCCGGGCGGGCAGGCTGCAGCTACGGCAACAACAAGACAGGCGTATCTTGCCAAGTGTCTCCGCCGGCCCGCTCGGGACCGGACAGCATCGTCATAGCTCTCAATACGCCACGGTGAATGCCGTTGACGCCGCCCGGGTGCCTCGCCGGGGCGGCCAAAATGTCTCGAACCCTGATGCCGTTACTGGGCCTTGCGTGAAGAGTTCACGCCTGTCGCTCTCCAGAAAGCTCAATACTCTCAAACCAAAGCCGCCCCGCCATATCGCGACGAGCCGGCAAGGGAACACTCACCAAAGGAGAACAACATGATCCGCAAAGCGCTTTGGCTTTCGGCGACGTCGGCATTTCTGACGCTTTTCACAATAAGCGGCCACGCCGAAGACCGCGTCGTCAACGTCTACAACTGGTCGGACTATATCGACAGCTCGATCATCGACGACTTCACCAAGAAGACGGGCATCAAGGTCGTTTATGACACCTTCGATTCCAACGAGATCCTGGAGACGAAACTGCTTGCCGGCGGCAGTGGTTATGACGTGGTCGTGCCGAGCGCCAACTTCCTGGCGCGCCAGGTCCAGGCAGGCGTGTTCCAGAAGCTCGACAAGTCGAAGCTGCCCAACATCTCCAACATGTGGGACGTCATTTCCGAGCGTACTGCCAAATACGATCCTGGCAACGAATATTCGGTCAACTACATGTGGGGCACGGTCGGCCTCGGCTATAACGTCAAGAAGGTGCAGGCCGCGCTCGGCACCGACAAGATCGACAGCTGGGACGTCTTCTTCAATCCGGACAAGCTGGCCAAGCTGAAGGATTGCGGCGTCTATGTGCTGGACTCTCCCACCGACGTCATTCCGGCGGCGCTTAAATATCTCGGCCTCGACCCCAACAGCACCTCTCCCGATGACATTTCCAAGGCCGAGGAGGCGTTGCTGAAGGTGCGGCCCTATGTCCGCAAGTTCCATTCGTCCGAATACATCAACGCCTTGGCCAACGGCGACATCTGCCTGGCGATCGGCTGGTCGGGCGACGTCTTCCAGGCGCGCAACCGCGCCGTGGAAGCCAAGCAGGGCGTCGAGATCGGCTATTCGGTGCCCAAGGAAGGCGCCGAGATGTGGTTCGACCAGATGGCGATCCCCGCGGACGCGCCCCATGCCGCCGACGCGCTCGAATTCATCAACTACATGATGACGCCCGAAGTCATCGCCAAATCGTCGAATTACGTGCTCTATGCCAACGGCAACAAAGCCTCGCAGCAATTCGTCGATAAGGCGATCCTGGGAGATCCTTCGGTCTATCCGGACGAAGAGACGATGAAGAAGCTGTATACGGTTGCGCCATACGATCCCAAGACGCAGCGCATCATCACGCGCACCTGGACCAAGATAGTCACCGGCCAGTGAGCATTGCGACACGGCCCCGGCAGCCAACTGCCGGGGTCGCTTTCTTTTGGGGATTTTTTAAGAAAGTAACGGAGTGGAGATCATGAAATCGCTTGGCAGCATCCGCAGGGATTTCGCGCCATGGAACGACCCGAATGCCAAGCCATATATCCAGTTCGACAAGGTCACCAAGAAGTTCGCTGATTTCATCGCCGTCAACAATCTGTCGCTGACCATCTTCGAGCGCGAATTCTTCGCCCTGCTCGGCGCTTCGGGCTGCGGCAAGTCGACCCTGCTGAGGATGCTCGCCGGCTTCGAGGAGCCGTCCGCGGGCCGCATCCTGCTCGACGGACAGGACCTGCGCGGCATTCCGCCCTACAAGCGGCCGGTCAACATGATGTTCCAGTCCTACGCGCTGTTCCCGCATATGACGGTGGAGAAGAACATTGCCTTCGGCCTGAAGCAGGAAGGCATGCCCGGGCCCGATATCGAAAAACGCGTGGCCGAGATGCTGAGGCTCGTCAAGCTCGAGCAGTTCGCCAAGCGCAAGCCGCACCAGCTCTCGGGCGGCCAGCGCCAGCGCGTCGCGCTTGCCCGCTCGGTCGCCAAGCGACCGAAGGTTCTGCTGCTCGACGAACCGCTCGGCGCTTTGGACAAGAAGCTGCGCGAGGAAACCCAGTTCGAACTGATGGACCTGCAGCAGGAACTCGGCCTTACCTTCGTCGTCGTCACCCACGACCAGGAGGAGGCCATGACCATGGCCGACCGCATCGCCATCATGGACAAGGGCGAGGTGATGCAGGTCGCGACGCCTGCCGAGATTTACGAGGCGCCGACCTCGCGCTTCGTGGCGCATTTCGTCGGCAATGTGAACATGTTTGAAGGCAGGGTTGCCGAGCGCACGGCAAGCACGACCCGCATCACCGGCGCGACCGGAGCGCAGATCGTCGTCGACAATGGCGGCGCCGCCGCTGCCGGCTCCGACATCATCTTCGCGATCCGGCCGGAGAAGATCAAGGTTTCCTCGAAAAAGCCGGCCGATGCCGTCAACGTGCTCGAAGGCGAGGTCTATGACGTCGCCTATCTCGGCGACATGACGGTCTATCATATCAAGCTCGACGACGGCCAGATCGTGCGGGCGAGCGCATTGAACGCCTCGCGGATCACCGAGGATCCGCTCACCTGGAACGACCGCGCCTGGGTCTCCTTCCGGCCAGACGCCGGCGTCGTTTTGACGAGGTAGGAGCGGGTCATGACCAACATCGCCGCTGCCGCATCCTCGTCGACCGAAACCGCCGCAGCCCCGCCGATGACATTGGCGAAGGGCTTCGTCGACCGCCTCGTCATCATCATTCCCTATCTCTGGCTGCTGTTCTTCTTTCTCGTTCCCTTCATCATCGTCTTCAAGATTTCGCTGTCGCAGACCGCAATCTCGATGCCGCCCTATACGCCCGTGCTCGACTTCAAGGATGGCGTCGCGGGATTCTTCGCCGGCTTCCGCGAGCTCAACTTCGACAACTACACCTGGCTCACTCAGGATGCGCTCTACTTCAACGCCTATGTGACGAGCCTGATCATCGCGGGAATCTCGACGATACTCACGCTGATCGTTGGCTATCCGATCGCCTACGGCATGGCCCGCGCGCCGGCCACGATCCGCCCGACATTGCTGATGCTGGTGATCCTGCCTTTCTGGACCTCGTTCCTGATCCGCGTCTATGCCTGGATCGGCATCCTGAAGCCCGAGGGGCTGCTCAATCAGGTCCTGCTCGCCACCGGCCTGATCAGCCAGCCTCTGGTCATCCTCAACACCTACACCGCAATCTTCATCGGCATCGTCTATTCCTATCTGCCCTTCATGGTGCTGCCGCTCTATTCCTCGCTTGAGAAGATGGATTATTCGCTGATCGAGGCGGCGCAGGACCTCGGCTGCCCGCCGACCGGCGCCTTCTGGAAGATCACCTTCCCGCTGTCGCTGCCCGGCGTCGTCGCCGGCTGCCTGCTGGTGTTCATCCCGGCAGTCGGCGAGTTCGTCATCCCCGACCTCCTCGGCGGCTCGCAGACGCTGATGATCGGCAAGACGCTCTGGAACGAGTTCTTCTCGAACCGAGATTGGCCGGTGTCGTCGGCGGTGGCCGTCATCCTGCTTCTGGTGCTGACCATTCCGATCATGTTCTTCCAGCAGGCGCAGGCAAAGGCACAGGAGCAGGGCAGATGAACTCGACCTGGAGCCGCTTCAACATCACCTCGATCGTGCTGGGCTTTGCCTTCCTCTATCTGCCGATCGTGCTTCTGATCGTCTTTTCCTTCAACGAATCCAAGCTCGTCACCGTCTGGGGCGGCTTCTCGACCAAATGGTATGTGTCGCTGTTTCACAACCAGGGCCTGATGGACGCGACCTGGGTGACGGCGCGCGTCGGCGTCATCTCGGCAACGGTCGCGACCGTGCTCGGCACGCTCGCCGCCATCACGCTGACGCGCTACACGCGCTTTAAGGGGCGGGTGCTCTTCTCGGGCATGGTCTTTGCCCCGCTGGTCATGCCGGAAGTCATCACCGGCCTCTCGCTGCTCTTGCTCTTCGTCGCCGTCGGGCTCGACCGCGGCTTTGTCACGGTGACGCTCGCCCATATCACCTTCACCATGTGCTTCGTCGCCGTCGTCGTGCAGTCGCGACTGGTGACGTTCGACCGCTCGCTGGAGGAGGCGGCGATGGACCTCGGCGCTCCGCCGGTGAAGACCTTCTTCCAGATCACCTTGCCGGTGATCCTGCCGGCGATCATCTCCGGCTGGATGCTGGCTTTCACGCTTTCGCTGGACGATCTGGTGATCGCGAGCTTTACCTCAGGTCCCGGCGCCACCACGCTGCCGATGAAGATCTACAGCCAGGTGCGTCTCGGCGTGACCCCGGAAATCAACGCCGCCTGCACCATCCTGATCGCGGTGGTGGCGATCGGCGTCATCATAGCCTCGATCGCCAACAAGCGCCGCGAGATCCAACGCCAGCTCGACGAACAGGCCGCGCAGCGCGGTTGAGCGACGGGGGCGGGCGCCCCCCGCATTTACTGGCCTGAAATGCCGGGCGCGATCGGCGAGATGAACGGCGCGCTCCAGTTGCCGCCGACGAAGAACAGCGACTGGTTCGGCGGAGGGGGCGGCGGACTGGCCGCCTGGCCGTTGGCCTGCTGAGGCTGCTGCGCCGGCTGTCCGCTGGGCACCACTCCGCCCGAGAGCGCCAGCCCACGTCCGACATAGGAGGCAATGCCCGACAGCCAGATCTTGTATTTCTGGGCATTGATCTCGGCCTTGTCCAGGCGGGCCACGCCCTTCGAAATGCTCGCCTTGATCTCGGCCCCTTCGATCGGCAGCGAACCGTTGGCGACGTCGTCAAGCGCGAAGAAGCCGCCTTGCTGGTTGCGCTTGAGGAAGGCCGGCAGGTCGAGCCCTTTGAGCATGCCCGGCCCGAACGTCGCCGAGAACGATCCGTCGGCATTCTCGAAGATGGAATTCCAGGCCTTGCCCGGCCCCTTGAGGATGACCGATACCGTGCCCGTGCCGGCCGGCACCAGCCGCGTCATTCCGGCTGCTGTGGCGAAGGCTCCCGTATCCACATCCGATGCCAGGAGCCGCATCTCGACCTGCGTGCCTTCCGGCTTGCGGTCGAAGCGCAGGCTGCTCTGGATGGTGCCGTTGAAAGCCGACGCGTCGGATATGTCGAACACGGCAAGGCCGTTCTTGACCTGCGCGGTGGCAGCGACGTCGGCAAGTTGGACTGCTCCTACCGTGGCATGGGCCGCCGACAGCCTGAGGTCGAGGTTGATGCGGTCGGCGAAGCTGGTGTCGATGTCGCCGGGGCCGTCCTCGCCGGCGGGCGCGACAGGCGTGAAAGCCGACAGGAAAGATCTCAGATCCAGCGTATCGAAGGCGAGCGTGCCGGCAATCACCGGGCGCCCATCGGCGAAGGAGAAATCCAGCGCTCCCATGCCCGGATTGTTGTTGAGCGTGACTGTGGTGTTCTCGAACTTCGCGCGCCCCGCAGAGGCATTCACCTTGCTGCTGACCGAGACGGCGCCGATCGCAGCACCCGGCGCGATGCCGGCCTGCGACCACTCCAGCACGCGCCGCAGCGACGGCGCGGCGAACTTCGCCTGGCCGTCCAGATAGGCGTTGTCCGACATCGAGGCTGTTCCCTCGAAGGAGAATGTCGCGGGCGCCGCCTTGAAGGAGAGGGTGACGGGAGCTGCCCCTCCGGCAAACAGCACCAGCGGTTTCACCGAGGAGAAATCGAGCTGCACGCTTTCGCCGCGCCAGATTCCGGTCGCGGTCAGCGATGCATCGCTGTTCATCGCTTCCCAATTGACCTGGCCGTTCAGGCTGCTCAGGATTTCGGCCTCCTTGCCGTCAACCGAAGTCACAACGCGGCCATCGCGGAATTCGACGGTGCCGAACGGATCGGACGGCAATTTGCCGAGATCCGGCTTCTGCGGGTTGGCGGTGACCACACCGCGCGCGGTGTCGATCGAGCGCGTGATGCGCCCCCCGGTCGGAAGCGGCGGCAGATAGAAGCCGCTCGCCGTGCGCTGCACCCTGATCGTCGGGCGCACCAGCCTTGCGGTCGAGAAGGCGACGTTGCCCTGCAAGGCCGCCATGGCGGAGAGATCGACTTCCACCCGGTCGGCCTCGACCACCGGCGGTGTTTCGGTCTCGGTCCACTGCGACAGCGTCACGTCGCTGAGGATGGCCCGGAACTTTGGCCACACCTCGATGCGCGGCGAGCCGTCGATCGTGACCCTGAAGCCGCTCCAGGCACTCAACTCCCAGGCGATGCGGTCGCGTACGATGCGGGTCGAGGCAATCAGCGGCAGCGCCGCGACCGCGAGCGCGATGACGAGCACGGCAACGCCGATCGCCCACACCCCGCGCCGGATCAGAGATGATGGCATGTCGCCCCGTATGCTTTCATTGCCGACAAATCGCCCGACGGGTGTAACCGAGCGCCGACGCTTTTCAAGTCTTTATGGCCTTGCGATGGCATTTGCGCAGCGGCAGCCACGGCTCGTCCGAACAAAATCTTGCTCTGCTGCGCTGCAATATGCATAAGCGGGCTGCACGATCCCGATCCGCAATCGCGCGCCGTTTCTGGGACGATGGCACAGGCGACGATGAGCTTAACTGGCTCGAACGCGACGCTTTGGGAGGAGCGATGATGGCCGCCGACACACCTTTGTGGACCCCGACGCAGGAGCGCATCGACGCAGCGCCCCTAACCGCGTTCATGAAGGCCGCGGAAGCGAAGGCTGCGCTTTCCTTCTCCTCCTATGCCGAACTCCATCGCTGGTCGATCGACAACCGCGAAGCCTTCTGGAGCCTGGTCTGGGATTTCTGCGGGCTTGTCGGCGACAAGGGCGAGCGGCACCTCGTCGACGGCGAGCGGATGCCCGGCGCCAGCTTCTTCCCCGACGCCAGGCTCAATTTCGCCGAGAACCTTTTGCAGAAGACCGGCGGCGGCCTGGCCATCGTCTTTCGCGGCGAGGACAAGGTCGAGCGGCGGCTCTCCTGGAACGAGCTCCATGCGTTGACCTCGCGGCTGCAGCAGCTTTTCCTGGCGCTCGGCGTCAAGGCCGGCGACCGCGTCGCCGCCATGATGCCGAATATGCCCGAAACCATCGCCGCGATGCTGGCGGCAAGCTCGATCGGCGCGGTCTGGTCGTCATGCTCTCCCGATTTCGGCGAGCAGGGCGTGCTCGACCGCTTCGGCCAGATCGAGCCGGTCGTCTTCATCGCGCCCGACGGCTATTGGTACAATGGCAAGGCGATCGAGGTGGCCGACAAGGTCCGCGCGGTAGCGGCGAAGCTTGGCACGCTGCGCAAGGTGCTGATCGTCGACTATCTCGGCACCTCTCAGGACGTCGCCGCCACCATCGACAGGGCGGCCGCGCTCGAAGATGCGCTCTCGCCCTTTGCCGCAAGGACCGTCAGCTTCGAGCGGCTGCCCTTCGCGCATCCGCTCTACATCCTGTTTTCCTCGGGCACGACCGGCATTCCGAAATGCATCGTGCATTCGGCAGGCGGCACGCTGATCCAGCACGTCAAGGAGCATCGGCTGCATGCCGGCCTGCTCGACGGCGATCGCCTGTTCTATTTCACCACCTGCGGCTGGATGATGTGGAACTGGCTTGTCTCGGGCCTCGCCGCCGGCGCGACGCTGCTGCTCTATGACGGCTCGCCTTTCTATCCCGACGGCAACGCGCTGTTCGATTTCGCCGATGCCGAGAAGATGACCTATTTCGGCACCTCGGCCAAATTCATCGATTCGGTGCGCAAGGCCGGTCTGAAGCCGATCGCGAGCCACGATCTGTCGAGCGTGCGCACCATCTCCTCCACCGGCTCGCCGCTGTCGCCGGAGGATTTCCGCTTCGTCTATGACGGCATCAAGAAGGACGTGCATCTGGCCTCGATCTCGGGCGGCACCGACATCGTCTCCTGCTTCGTGCTCGGCGTGCCGACCGAGCCGGTCTGGACCGGCGAGATCCAGGGCCCTGGCCTTGGCCTGGCGGTCGACGTGTGGGACGATCACGGCAAGCCTGTCCGGCAGGAGAAGGGCGAGCTGGTCTGCACCGAGGCCTTCCCCTCGATGCCGATCGGCTTCTGGAACGACCCGGAAGGCAAGAAATATCACGCGGCCTATTTCGAGCGTTTCGACAATGTCTGGTGCCATGGCGACTTCGCCGAATGGACAGAACATGGCGGCATGATCATCCACGGCCGCTCGGATGCCACGCTCAATCCGGGCGGGGTCCGGATCGGCACGGCCGAAATCTACAACCAGGTCGAGCAGATGCCGGAAATCCTCGAGGCGCTCTGCATCGGCCAGGATTTCGACAATGATGTCCGTGTCGTGCTTTTCGTGCGGCTGGCCGCAGGCGTTACCCTGGACGAGGATCTGGAAAAGCGCATCCGCGCCAGGATCCGCTCCGGCGCCAGCCCGCGTCACGTGCCGGCCAGGATCGTCGCTGTCACCGACATCCCGCGCACCAAGTCGGGCAAGATCACCGAGCTGGCCGTACGCGACGTGGTTCACGGTCGCGCCGTGAAGAACAAGGAAGCGCTCGCCAATCCCGAGGCGCTGGAGCTGTTTCGCGACCTGCCGCAACTGGCAAGCTGACCGATGTGGTTAACGAAATCTATCCGGCGAATTTACCTAGATTTCACGGGTGGTACACATTCGTAAATTTTTTCGCGGCCCGGTAAGGAGTTGTTAAGGGACGACCCCGATAGTCGCGTGTAACTTGAGGGAGAAATCCCGTTCCTCATCCCCTGAGGTTCAGCTCAAGCCCCCGTTGTGACAGCATCCCATTTCTCAAGGCGTCCTCTTGGACGCCTTTTTCTTTGGCCGAACCTTTCCTGTAAAGTTATTCGGCGAGCACGCGCGTCGAGGGGAAGCCGACCTCGACCAGGGTTCCTTCGCCTGGTGTGGAGGTGATGGCGAAACGGGCGCGGTTCGCCTCCACCATGGCCTTGGTGAGGGGCAGGCCAAGGCCGGTGCCGTCGCCGCGTCCGCGCTTCAACGCATTGATCTGCTTGAACGGCTTCAGCGCCTGCTCGATCTCGGCCTGGGTCATGCCGATACCGGTGTCGCGCACGCGCATGACGACGTCGCCCGAGGCTTCGTAAGCGGTCGAGACGATCACCTGGCCGCCGGCCTGGGTGTAGCGGATGGCGTTGGACAGGATGTTGAGGGCGATCTGGCGCACGCTTCTCAGATCCGCCACCACTTCCGGGAGCCGCGAGGCGAAACTGGAGCGGATGATGACCCGTTCGCGATTGGCCTGCGGCTGCATCATCGCCACCGTCTCGGCCAGCGTATCGTTGAGCGACACCGCCTCGTAATCCATCTCCTGCTGGCCGGCCTCGATCTTGGAGATGTCCAGCAGGTCGTTGACAAGGTCGAGCACATGATTGCCCGAGCGGTTGATGTCGCGCAGATAGTCGCGGTAGCGGTCGTTGGTGATCGGACCGAATTTCTCGTCCACCATCAGCTCGGAAAAGCCGATGATGGCGTTGAGCGGAGTGCGGATCTCGTGGCTGATGCGGGCCAGGAAATCCGTCTTCTGCGAGGAGGCGCGCTCTGCCACCGCGCGTGCCTGCGTCAGGTCTTCCTCGGCCCGCTTCCATTGCGTGATGTCGCGCACGACGGCGCAGAAGCCGCTGTCGTTGGGCAGCCGACCGATGGTCATGAACAGCGGGATGAAACGCCCCTGCGCCTCGCGGCCGATGACCTCGCGGCCGTCATTCAAGACGCTCGCGACACCCGGCTCCGAAAGGCCGGCGAGATAGTCGCGCGCCGCGCGCTGGCTTTCTATGGCAAACAGCGAGGCGAACGGCTTGCCCGCGACCTCGTCGCTGTCGAAACCGAACAGCGCTTCCGCCGGCCGGCTGATCGAGCGGATGTTGCCGTCGCGGCCGATCAGCACGACCCCGTCCGTAGCGGTGTCGATGATGGTGCGCATCTCGGCGATGCGCGATTTCAGTTCCGGCACGTCCGGCTGCAGCGCCGGTTCGTCATTGGCGGCGGTGAAATGCGCCGCCGCGTCGTCCTCGCCGGAGCGCCGCACCACCAGCATCAGCGCCCTGCCGCCGCGCCACGGTACGGAACGCAGCAGCGCGTCGATCGGGAATTCCTGGCCCTGGCGGGTCTTGAGCTTCAGCGAGTGGTCGCTTTCGTCCGCCGCGGTGTCCTCGGCATAGGGATCGGCAAAGAGCGCGCCCAGGCCTCCCGCATCCGCGAGATCGTCCAGCGCGTCGTAGCCGGTGAGTTCGAGGAAAGCGTCATTGGCATAGTGCAGCACATCGCCCGAATGGATGAGCAGCGGCACCGGCAGCCTGGCGATGATGGATGTATCGGGTGCCTTGGCTTCCTCTCCGGTCGAAAACGCGGACGGCACGAAACCCGACGGTTTGAGGGGCGGCACGTCGAGGCGCGGCCGCGCCTCTTCCGGCTGTTCTTCCGCTGCCTTGGCGGCATCCACGTCGGAGCCTGCCCAATCCTCATTGTCCTGCGCATCGCGGAAATCGTCGGCAGTCATGCTGTCGTCGTCGGCCGTCGCCTCGGAGACGGGCTGCCCGGTAGCGACCGGCTGCTGCGGCTCCACGGCAGCCTGCCGGGCGTCCTCTGCCTGTTCGGGCTGGGAAACCGGCGCGCCTCCAATTTCCTCGGCAGATTTTTCCTCTTCAGCGTAGTGGAGCAGCGAGCCGGAACCGGCCGAGCTCCCGGTTTGGCCGGCGGCGCCCATCTCGGCGGCGTCCTCGATGCCGTTGAGCCGCGCCAGGTCTTCCTGGTCCTCCGCCTCGGTCTGCGCCTCCGCGGTTTCCGCATCGGCCTTCGCGTCATCGGCTTCCGACGCTTCCGGTGCGGATGCCGGGCTTGCTTGCCGCGCGGAATCGTCGTGCTTCGCCGCGTCAGGCGGAAGCGGTTGGTTTGCGTCGGCCCTCGCTTCGTTGGCCGGTTTCTTCACCGCCGCCGTGTCCTCGCCGGCGGCCGCCGCATCGGGCCGTTTGTCGGCTTCGGGGGCATTCGGCTCGGCAGGGGCAGAGCTGTCCTTGCGCAGCCGCTCGCCGATCTCGCGGAAGGCGCTGCGCTCGAGGACCGACAGGCTCTTCTGATTTGCCGGCGTGTCGGTTCCCGGCTGCTTGTCGTTGGCCGGATGGCGATGCTCGGCCAGCCTTATCACCTTGTCGGCGAAGCGCCGCTCCGGCTTCGGCACGATGCTCAGCGCCGGCACTTCGCCCTGGAACGGGTCTTGGGGCTTCGGCTGTTCCGGCGGCGTCCGCTCCGCCGGCTGCTCGGCTGGCGGTTCGGTCCCGCCGGAGGCGGCCTCAGTCCGGGCGGCATTCGGCACCAGGGCCATCCCCAGCGCTTCGGGATCGACCACGGCGTCAGCGCTGCGCGCAACGCCAAAGCCGCGAAAACCTTCGAAGGCGCGGCTGCGGCCATAGACGGGCAGCGCCGCCAGATCGACGGGGATCTTCAGACCGGTTCCGGCCACCGGCCACAGCACCGAGCGGCCGGACCAGGTATCGCGCCGGTCGAGCAGGCCGGCGATCTCGCCCGAGGCGTCGAGACCGAAAGTGGCGGCGACATCCCTGAAGCGGCGGCCGATCACATCGGCGGCAGGCTGGCCGACGATGTCGGCGAATTCCGGCGACAGCGCGCTGAACCTGCCTTCGGCGTCGGTGCGCCAGACGAAGCGCAGCGGCGGCGCGGAGCGATCGATGTCGCGGGGCGGGGCCGGCCGGGCTGATTTGGCGGTTTCGGCTTCGGCGGCTTCGGCGCCGTCCTGTCCTTGGCCTTCGGCCGTGGCGGCGCCCTCCGGTTCGTCCTTCGCCGGCGCTGCCGGTTGAGCATGCCCGGCGCCGTCGTCGCCGGCATTGAAATACCAATGGTCGTGCTGGCCGGCTCCGGCATCGGCGGGCTCCCGGCTGGAGTCGGTGGCGTCGGCCTGACGGCCGGGCTGAATGGGCCGCTGCTCGGCCAAGCTACGGCTTTCAGCGTCCGGCCGTGCGTCTGGGGCCGGCTCTGCCTTTTCACCGGCAGCCGCGGCCGGCACAGGGCTGTCCGGGGCGGACTGGGACTCGGGCGCAACCTTTAGATCGCTGGTCTGATCGCCCTGGTCGGTGGTCGATCGATCTCCTTGGCCGCCATCGAAGTCGTCGAGCTGATCCTCGTCGATCACCACCAGCAGATGGCGCGTGTCGGTGAGCCGCGCAAAACCGGCCGGGTAGGCGGTATCGGCGCCAGGCACGAGGCGCTTGACGATGCGGTCGCCGCTGCTTGCCACATCCGCAACCAGGGCCGCCAGCGTCCGCGGCTCGATGCCGAGCGCCGCGAAGCCGTCCGAGGCTGCTTCGACCTCGCCTTGAGCGTCGACGAAGGCGATGAAATGCCCGGCCTCGGTGAAACCGCCGATGGCGCGGCCGGCGATTTCGCCGGCGCTACGCGAGCTCGTCCGCGCCGCCGGTACCGCGAGCAGGATTGCCTTCTCGCCGTCCGGCATCGTTACGGCGCTGGCCAGGAAGCCGACGGCGCGGCTCACCATGCCGGTGGCCAGCCTCACCGTGATGGCGCGGTCGCTGCCGATATCCGGAAAACCGCTGGTCGCCATGATCTGCCGCCGGGCGACCAGCGGCAGCTGCGCCGAGGTGCCGATAATGGCTTCGATATCCGGATAACCGAACACCGACGCCCCCGGACCGTTCGCCCAGATCACCTGTTCGAGGTCGGCTGAAAAAATGGCCAAGGCATCGCCCGCGGCAAAGCGCTGGCGCACCGCGTCGAGCACGGCGACGTCGAGGAAGGAGTAGTTTTCAGGCGGCATGCGCTGGCCGACCCTCCAGAGCGGGCATTTTCAGTTAACGCTTTGTTAATAAAAGCCCATGGCCTTGAGGTCCACAAGCCTAGGCTTGCATCGGTCGAAATCTCTGGGCTCGTGGTTAACGGCACTTACGGCTGACGTACGGGAAGATTTTTATGGTGCACTGCAACAAAGATATTGCAACGCACAAAAAAATCTATATATTGCTACCATACATGAACGAGACGGCTTTCTGTCAAAGCCGCTATCCTGAAAAGGTTGGAAAATGTCCAAGACCACTGCCAAGACCGCAGAGACCATCGAAAACGTCGAATTCCCGAGCTTCGACGCTTCCAAGGCCACCGACCAGATCCGCGCCTTCGCCGAGAAGGGCGTCGAGCAGTCGAAGGAAGCCTACGCCAAGCTGAAGACCGGCGCCGAGGAGACCCAGAAGGTTCTGGAGTCGACCTACGAGACCGCCAAGACCGTTTCCAGCGACGTTTCGCTGAAGGCCATCGCCGCGCTGCGTGCCAATGCCGAGGCCAATTTCTCGCACCTCGAAGCCCTTGTCGGCGCCAAGACCCTTTCGGAAGTCGTCGAACTGCAGACTGCGTTCCTGCGCAAGCGCGTCGAAATGGCCGTCGAGCAGGCCAAGGAGTTCCAGACCGTTGCCACCAAGGCGGTCGAGGATGTCTCCAAGCCGGTCAAGACCGCCTTCGAGAAGGCGATAAAGGACGTCAAGGCTGCCTGATTTCGGCGCGCAACCCTGCGATGCATCAAAACGTCGCATTTCGTCAGACAAATAGTCGTGCGATAGGGTTGAATAACCAGATACCCGGGGATGGAACCTCCTCCCTCCGTCTCCGGGGTGACCAGCCAGCACCTCCTCCCGCTGGCTCGGAACAGGAAAAGGCCGGCACCTCCTCCCGCCGGCCTTTTCTTTGCCTTGAACTAGGCGGATGAGGAAACCCGTCCTTTACCTCATCAAGGCCCTTGAATTAGAATCCGATAGCCCGTATTTGACGCATCGCCGAACGACAGGGCGGATCACGGAGAAAGACGCTTCACCTCGATCCAGCTCAGTCACGCGTGCCGTTGTAGCTCAGTTGGTTAGAGCACCAGATTGTGGATCTGGGGGTCGCTGGTTCGAGCCCAGCCAACGGTACCATCGGCTTTTCCCGTAAGCCGTTGAGTTTCCTTCGTTAAATGCTTAAACGCAAGCGCCATGCTTGCTCCAAACGCAGTTTTGTGTCACAAATTGTGCTACCTATTGTGATACAAAAACAATCTGAACCCATGGGACGACGGCGAGAAGGCGACGATCCTGACCGCTACCTGCATCTGAGGGGCGGCTATTTCCATTACAGGCGGAGGGTACCCACCGAACTCCGGGGCCTTGATGATCGTGGGCAGTTCGTGCGTCGATCGCTCGACACGCGGGACAGATCAAAGGCTAGAACCGCGCGCGACCTCCACGAAGCAGCGGATAACGGGCTCTGGGCGGCATTGCTGCTCGGGGAAAACCCTCAAGCGGCGCGAGCCCGCTACAAGCTGGCGGTGAAGCGAGCGGAATCGCTAGGATTCGTTTATCGCCCACTCGGCGAGATCCTCGCCTCCGAACCGCTCGAGACCATCATGCGGCGTGTCGAGAGCACTGTCCCGGAACCGGCGAAATCTGCCATCGTTGACGCGGTCACAGGCATGGTGGCGCCTCCAGACGACAAGATATCCGATGCGCTTCAGCTGTACTTCACCGAAATAGTCCGAGACGAGCTGCGTACGAAAAGCCCTGATCAGCGCAAGCGCTGGAAGGCCAAGCGCAAGATGAGCGTCGACGTGTTCATCGAATTGGTCGAAGACAAGCCCATGAGCCGGATCACTCGTGAGGACGCGCGCAAGGTCCACAAATACTGGCTGGACCGGGTCGCGCCGGAGGAGGGACCGGGCGACCGTTCGGCGTCGACCGGCAACCGCAACATGGGCAACCTCCGAACGCTGTATGGCGACTACTACCGCCATCTTGGCTTTCCCGAACAGAAGAACCCGTTTGCGGACCTCTCGTTCAAGGATAAATCAAAACGCACCCGGCCGCCGTTCCCGACCGACTGGATCAAGGACACGATTCTGGCGCCCGGCGCTTTGGCGCAGCTCAACGATCAGGCTAGAGGTATCGTCCTGGCGTTCGTCGAGACAGGATGCCGGCCGAGCGAACTCGCAAACCTGCATGCCGGTGTCATCCATCTCGATCACGAAGTGCCTCATATCTCTGTCGAGCCTAGGGAGGACCCTGAGGACCCGCGGGAGATCAAGACGGAATCGTCTGTGCGCAGGGTACCCTTGGTCGGCGTAGCGCTTGAGGTATTCAAGAGGCATCCGGAAGGCTTTCCCCGATACAAGGATCGCGAAGCTCAGCTGTCGGCCGCGGTGAACAAACATTTCAAGAAGCACGGTCTGTTTCCGACGAACGAGCACACCCTCTACTCGCTGCGCCACTCATTTGAAGACCGGATGAAAAACGCCCGGCTGGATGAAGAGCTTCGCCGTATGCTGATGGGGCATACGATCGATCGCCCGAGATACGGCGAGGGTGGCGACATGAAGATGTGGCAGGAGGAACTCATGAAGATCGCACTGCCGTTCGATCCCGCGATCGTATGACGCGCTGGCGCACCGCTGCGAGACGTTGTTCCTTGGCCTGGTGATCCTGCAGGGCTCGTTCCAGATGGTCGTATAGTGGAAGCAACACCTCACCCTGTTGGCCTCGCGCAACGATGATTTCCGCCACCCGGTCGAGCGCACGCTCAATGCGTTCTGCAGTAATTTCCTGACGAATGGGCACGGGCCGCCTCACGGCTCGATCTTCCGGTGAAGCTACGAACTCAGCATAGGTTCTGCGTAGGCGGATTTTTATCAGGAAGGAAAGGTGTAGCTTTAGCTCGGCCGGCGAACGGCGGCGATGGCGTGCACTTAGGACGGGGTGCACGCACGGACGATCCAGGTCGAAATGTGGCAGCAGGCGTCCGACAGTATACTCAGGCACGCACCAAAGATATGTCACGATGTGGAATGGCCATTCACAGGCCTCATGCCGACCACCGCGGGCGGGAACAGTCGGTCCCGCGTCCCGTCCTGCGGCCGGCGCTATGCTGACGCTCCTACGGCTGTCCTGATCACCGCCCGCGGCGGAGGCGAATTTCCTCCGTCCTGCGCGCGACAATCGTCATTGTCAGGGACGCGCACAGGACTGCGGTTTATACGCCGTTATTCTTGGGCGCCGTCTTTCG
Organism: Mesorhizobium sp. CA14; assembly: GCF_020165195.1. Taxonomy (GTDB): domain Bacteria; phylum Pseudomonadota; class Alphaproteobacteria; order Rhizobiales; family Rhizobiaceae; genus Mesorhizobium. The sequence continues at coordinate 61,475 of NZ_JAIUHR010000005.1, forward strand.
GCAAGTGGACTGTCAATCAAAAGTGACGATCGGCGGCGCTCGGCTGCTTCTCGCACCGGTCTCCGCCACGCGACCGCGTGGTGAGCCGAACCGCCCCACAGTGCCAAATTAGTCTAGCCTCGCAGGACGTTCCAGAGGGTAATGCTGACCGCGCCCAGGATCTTTGGGCACCGAGTGAGAAAAGGCAGCTCACTCCTTACCTCTTCGCCAGCATTTGGAGATTTCATGTCCACCGGACCTAAAGGCCAGAAGCGACCAGCCGATGTGATCGGCAATGCCGTCCGCGTCATGCGCATTGCGCGCGGCGAAGAAAGCGACGACGCGCCAGACGGCAAGAGCGCCGCCGCCAAAGAAGTTGGTTCGAAGGGCGGGAAGGCCCGCGCTCGCAATGTTACAGCGAGAGAACGCAAGGAAATTGCAAAAAAGGCCGCCGCTATCCGTTGGGGAAAAGGTCAAGCTGCTCCGGGTAGGGAAGAGCGCGTTTAGCGTTCTTATCGAGCAACCCTTCGGTAAGCTGAAAATGACGCCGGCAATGGCTGCTGGCGTGTCCAAGACGCGCTGGTCTATGGATGACCTTTGCGAGAAGATGGACGCCCTTGCGCCGAAACCGGGGCCGCGCGGGCCGTATAAAAAGCGCAGCACTCAATGAACATCTTTGTTCCATTATTGTCTCTTATCGGCCCAATTTATTTCGCTGCCAGTGGCTGGCCCCTTGATTTCGTTGTTGCATGGGCCGCTCTTTGGACAGGGCTACGCTTCATCGCTACTTGGAAATCGGTTTTCGAAAAACTCCGAGAGAACGATGGTGATGAGCCGATGATGACCTGGTATCCCTACCTCGCTTTCATCGGAGTCTTTTTCGCCACGTTCGCCATGTTCGGAGCTACCCACCTGGTGGTCTATTGGACGATTTGTCGATCGATTCAAATTTCAAACTGAGACACTATCCAAGCTCGGCTTTCTAGACCAGCCCGGCCGTCCCGGAGGCGGTCCGACCGCTTACGGGCCCAAGACACGTGATTGGATATTCGCGCCAGCGATGGTCGCCAATGATCTAAATCAGCTGCGGGATCATGCGGACGATACGGGAAGGTTTCTGATTTTGGCCCACGAAGAGGCCAATGGAATTAATGCTCTGGATACATCCTCTGGGCCCACCCCATTATAAATATCATCAGCCGTGGTGTACGCTTTTGTAAAAAAGTTTAGCCGGCACCACGTTTCATGCGAACGTATGAGATATGGCACCCTGATGTGATTGAAAGCTTTACGGGCGCAGGTGGGGCGAGGGTGTCTAGGTCTGGAACGTATCTCGGAGCCAGATTACGTGATTATCGAGCTATTCGGCCCTCGGGCTCGGGCAAGACAACTTTGGCGCGTGCGCTTGCGAGCCGTCTCCAGGCTCGGGTTATGCTGCGAAGGTCGTGCTTTCTTATCAACCCGGCGTTCATGCCTCGATTGATCCTGGTGGGCTTTGGTATGCTCTCCAGCGTATCGGCGGGGCGACGATACGAACGGCCGCCTTCGCTCATCATCCCTTGGACAACGCTGATGGGTTCAGGCTAACGGTCAGGTTAGTCCGAATTCTAGCACCGAGAAATCCGATCTGGTTGATCAGGTTCAGCCAGTATATCCTGAATCTATCTAGGGTTTGGCGCCAGTCACTCAGTAGTCGCCAAATTGTAACCTTCGATCAGGGTTTCATTCAGGCCGTCTGCTCTCTTGGCCTGTTTAGCGGCACTGCGGATGCGGAGTCATTAGAAGCGGCCCTGGATTTGATCCCCTTTTCGGACCTTGCTGTAAGTTTGGATGCCACCGAGCCTTTGTTGTCGGAACGTTTGAGAGACCGGCTCTTTCATCAGAGCTATATGGAGCGGCTGTTTGAGGCAGATCCCACGACGAATTTGCAATCGATGCCGATCATCAACCGGATCAAAAGCCTCCTTCTCAGCAAAGGGAGATCAATACTGACCGTCGACACGTCGGATGAACGCAGTCTTCAGGAAGCTATATTCCGCATTGAAACAGAGATTGGCAAATTCTCGCGCAATATGTGCGTCGAGCGCGCCAAGGCCAACGAACTTATCGAGAGTAGACGGATCCGGCGCGACCTCGAGGGGGAATGGTATGATCGGGGGTAAGTCCGCGAGCGTTCGCAAAACGAGGTCGCCAAGCGCGCCGCCACCAAAGGGCTCGGCAGCAAAAAGCCGAATGGCTGAAGCCTGGTCTCTGCTGCGCGCTAGACCAGTGGTGTCGAGGAATTGACGCGAGGGTCAAAGGCAAAAAGCGTTTATGGCGCGACATTTACGGTGTTGGCGACTTGCTGTTCAGGGCGGCCCGCGAACACCTGGTTCGACTGCCGTACAGCTCGCTGGTCCGGCGCAATGCCTCGATCGCGACTAGCGCGCCTGCACGACGCCATAGAACTTACACCGCCTGTGCATCCGACAGGGCAGCTGTTTGATCCCGGGCTTAATGGCGCATCCTTGTCATGCGAATCAAAGGATGTGCTATGGGAATAGTTCTGCACGGCTGCGCCCTATCGGCCAATTTGACCAAAGCCGCGACAGTCGACGGCAGCGCGCCGCCACACGTGAAAATTTGGATCAAGCAATTCCAAAGATGGCCCGGCGGCCATCGCACGAGGCGGTCATGTTCGTGTGGGGTTCGAGAACTCGCTATGGAATGAGCCGACGGAGGGATCGCGCGCGAGAACGCCGAGCGCGTCGTCGCCATCGCCCGCATCGCCGCGAGTGCTGAGCGGCCACTTGCATCGGCTCATCGGGCCAGGCGCAAGCGGCGTGCGAAGCCGACCTGTCACGCCAACTGCCCGCCCCGCTGCCGGCCGCTGTCGGCGCCACGACGGTTTTGGCTGATCGCAGAGGATGGACCCGCAGCCACGCTTGGCGATCGATCCCGCTCTTGGCTGCTCGCTGTTGCTCAGCGAAGGAAGAATGCGGCTCGGAGCTGACGTTCTGAAAGGATCCGTGGCGATCGACTGGGACTCACCGTGCCCAAGCCCGGGGAGTGCGCTGCAGACTGGCTTACATCATGTACCGGTTCTGCCGTGACATCTTAGTCCCGCGCAGCTTGGTGCGAAGCGCCTCGATTGCCGCCATGTTCGCCAACAGGCTTGCCCGTCCGGCAGTTTATGCCATGTGGCGCGCCCCTTTCCCAGTTTGTGTAACAGCACGGCGAAGCGCTTGATACCGGGAACAAATTAGCAGTTCGAAAGTTCGCGACAACGGAGAAGGACCCCTGCCGAGCCGGTTCGTTGAGGCCGACTTTCGTTCCAGGATGCCCTGAACATGAAGATTGCCCAGATCGCCCCCCTGACTGAGTCCGTGCCGCCCAAGCTCTATGGCGGGACCGAGCGCATCGTTTCATATTTAACGGAAGAGCTGGTTCGAAGGGGCCATGACGTGACGCTGTTCGCCAGCGGCGATTCGCGTACTTCGGCCGAACTGGTGGCATGTTGCGACGTTGCGCTACGCTTCAATCCCAAAGCAAGGAATCCGATTCCCTACCACGTCATGATGCTTGAGCAGGTCCGCAGACGGGCGGACGAATTCGACGTGCTGCATTTCCACGTCGATGTTCTCCATTTTCCGATAATTAGAGAGTTCGCGCAGACAACCGTTACTACGCTTCATGGCCGGCTCGACCTTCCGGACCTGGCGCAGCTATACGCGATGTTCAACGATATTCCACTGGTCTCGATTTCGGATGAACAGCGCCGGCCCATGCCGCCGGTCAACTGGCTTGGAACGGTCTATCACGGCCTGCCGAACGATATCCTCCCATTCCGGCCGAGAGCCTCTGGATACCTCGCGTTCCTCGGTCGCATCTCACCCGAAAAGGGACCGGAAGCCGCGATAGAAATCGCCGCGCGCGTAGGGATGCCGCTCAAGATCGCGGCCAAAATCGACGCAGTGGACCGATCATTTTGGAGCGACAGGGTCGAACCCCAGGTGCTTCGTCATTCGAATGTCGAGTTCATAGGCGAGATTGATGAGCGTGCGAAGGCGGAATTTTTGGGCAATGCGACGGCGCTGCTATTTCCGATCGATTGGCCGGAGCCGTTCGGCCTCGTGACGATCGAGGCGATGGCCTGCGGCACCCCGGTGGTTGCCTTCAACCGCGGAGCCGTTCCGGAGGTCATCGATCATGGCGTGTCCGGACTGATAGTGGAAAGCATTGACGAAGCAGTCGAAGCTGTGCGGCAGATAGGCAGTCTCGATCGCGCCCGAGTGCGGAAAACTTTTGAAAGGCGATTCACGGTCGGGCGTATGTGCAGCGACTATTTGGGATTCTACAGCTTGCTGGCGCGCGACGAGCAATTTCCACTCGGCTCGCGAAACGGGTTCGCCGAAAACGCGGCTGAAATAGCCAGCACCGCTTAAGTTAAGTTGTCGGTTAGGCTGCCGGGCTCCCGCCGAATTCGATCGGGCTCGAACAGGGGAAGCTTCGCCGAATATCCGCCAAGATTTCAATGACGCTCTCCGAGATCATGGGCATCGCAGCATTGATGCGAGATACTGTTGATAGGAGATGGTCGGGCGCAGGCATATGGGATGAGCGCCAGCATCGGCCGTCTGAACAGGAGGGTTGAGATGAGCATCGAAGTCGAAGAACGCAAGCTTAATCCAGCGGTCGCTCTCCCCGCACTCGATGAATCGGCCCCGCGTGAGCCGCATAGGCAATTTGCGCTGAAGCATGAGGACTGCTTCGTCGTCGCGGACAGCTATGGCGACATACGCGGCAGCGGCGACGGGCTTTTCCGCGACGATACGCGAGTGCTGTCGCGTTTCCGGCTGTTCATAGGTGGCCGCATGCCGTCGCTGCTCGGAGCCTCGCTGTCGCAGGACAACATCCTATTCACCGCCAATCTCACAAATTTGGCTACCATCGGGCCCGACGGTAGGGAAACGCTGCCTGGGGTCGTGCACATCGAGCGGACCAGATTCATCTGGCACGACCGCATGTACGAGCGAGTCACTTTCACGAACTACTCCGCGCGTGAGGTGTTGCTGCCGGTCCGGTTCGACTTCGATGCCGATTTCCGTGACATGTTCGAGGTGCGCGGCACCACGCGCAGCCGGCGCGGTCGCGCACATGACGCCTTGGTCGGCGAGTCAGGCGTGACATTTTGCTACGAGGGCCTCGATAATGTGGCGCGCCAATCAGTCATCGCGTTTTCGATAAGGCCCGACCAGATCCATCCCCATCATGCAGAGTTTCTCATTCTGGTGGGGCGGCATGATAGAAAGGTGCTGTATCTGGAAGTTGGTCAGAACGAAGAAATCCCGTCCAGTGATCGGTTCCGCGCCTCCGCGGCGCGAGCGCGATTTGCAATGCGTTCAAAGCGTCGACAGGGCGCCACTGTTTTCAGCTCCGGCCGCGTGTTCAATGACTGGCTCACGCGCACACGTGCCGACATTGCCCTGCTGACCACCGATCTGGAAACTGGGCCATATCCGTACGCCGGAATTCCCTGGTTTTCGACTGCCTTCGGCCGCGACGGCGTCATTTCCGCCCTGCAGATGCTGTGGCTCAATCCCGAGCTTGCCCGCGGCGTGCTGGCATTCCTTGCCCGCTATCAATCGACGGAGACCTCTGTGTTCGACGATGCCGAGCCAGGCAAAATCATGCATGAAACCCGTAAGGGGGAGATGGCTGTGCTGCGCGAGCTGCCGTTCGGCCGCTACTATGGCGGCGTCGACACCACTCCGCTCTATGTCTACCTGGCTTGCTCCTATGCCGATCGCACCGGCGATGACGAGTTCGTCGAACGCATGTGGGATTCGCTGTGCGCAGCAATCGGGTGGATGGAGGAAGTCGGCGCCCGCAACAGCGACGGTTTCGTGACCTATAATAGGGCGGCGGACACGGGTCTCTTCAATCAGGGCTGGAAGGACAGCGCCGACGCCATCTTCCATGCTGACGGCAAAATACCTCGAGGTCCGATCGCACTCGTCGAGGTGCAAGGCTACGTCTTCGCAGCCTATCAAGGCATGGCTGCCTTGGCAGACAAGCGCGGAGAGGCCGCCAAGGCGGCGCACTGGAGCGCCATGGCAGAAAAAATACGCAGCGCAGTGGAGGCCCGGTTCTGGATGCCGGACCGCAATTTCTATGCTTTGGCAATCGATGGAGAAGGCAGGCAATGCGCGGTGCGCGCCTCCAATGCGGGTCATCTGCTCTATGTTGGGCTGCCCTCGGCAGAACGGGCGAAATCGATTGCCGAGCAGTTGCTGTCGGGGCATCTGCACAGCGGTTGGGGCGTTCGCACCTTGGCCGACGATGAGATTCCGTTCAATCCAATGTCTTACCATAACGGCTCGATCTGGCCGCATGACACGGCGATCTGCGCCGCCGGGCTAGCCCGCTACCAGGAGCGCACCAGCGTCGTAAAACTTATGAGCAGCATGTTCGAGGCGGCGGTCCGGTTCAATATGCGGCTTCCGGAGCTGTTCTGCGGCTTTACCCGGGCGATCGGGGATGCGCCGATTGCCTATCCCGTCGCCTGTCTGCCGCAGGCCTGGTCGGCCGGTTCCGCGTTCATGATGCTGCAGGCCTGCCTGGGGATCCGCATCGACGGTTGGAAGCGCGAGATCAATGTCGAACGCCCACGGTTGCCGATAGGCATCGACAACATCGTCATCCGGCACTTGGCCGTGGGCGAGGCGAAGGTCGACCTCAATTTCCAGCGCGTCGGTGACCGGGTCGTCTGCTATCTCGGCGAACGGCACGAGGGCGTTGTGCCGCTGGTCGTTCGCTCTTAGCAACCCGGGCAGCAGGGCCTGCCATCGATGCTCACTTAGCATTCAGGTGCTGCTGGTGAGGTCTCGCGGGCTCCTCTTGAACCGAAAAGAGCTCCTTCCAATCTTTTCTCTTGGTCTCCAGCCGGGCGTGCAGGTGTTCGAATATTACCGGTGCATCTGCGGAAACGACCAACGGAGTCAGTTGTTGAAGGGAGGTCACCATGGAAAGTGATGCTTTCAAGCAGCCGGTTTTCGTAGGGGAGAATGGCTACATCCAAAAGATCGACTGCGTGATGGATGCCATTGAGTTTCTGGAAGAATGGCCTGTGGAGAGACGTGGCCTGCTTCACGCGGCGGCCTGCGAAGCGTGCTACTCGGCTTATGACGGTCGCAAACCAGTCGAGGCCGCGCACAAGGCCTTTATGGCTTGGGCCCGCAAGGTTGGCGTGATCGAGGACGTGCCCACAGCACCGCCGTGGATGACTGGGCCAAAGATCAGCAACGCAGACCTCTTGTAAGGGGTGCGAAAGGGCTCTTCGTCAGACGCAGCTTGCGAGGAAACGTGCCGGAGCGAAACGCCGCGTCAGGGGCGTGCATATGGGGCCTCGGCCCCGCCCCACTTCCCATCCGAGACAACCGGGGTTGAGTGACGCCGCGCCGCTGCAAGCGCTGTCGGTTCGGCCGGACGACTTCGCTCGGCTTATGGAAGTTCGATCTCGCCGTCCACCACCTGGTTGAGGCCGGTGCCTTCCGCCGTGAGAGTCATGCGGACCTTCAACTTCTTGCCGCCGATTTGCCCTTCGCGCACCGTCTAATTGGCCCGTGCTGTAGCTGGTTGCCAAGGCAGAACGGTTTTCCTGAAGCAACAATGCGGCTCGGCGAGAGTTGGCTCTGTTCAAGGGGCGAGAGCCCATGACCAGGTTCTATTTTCCAGATCGACAACGGTTCCTTCATTCCCCATCCCGATGGCGCCTCCCGGATTTGTGTGCGGCGCGACCAGAAGCGGTGAGTGCTGCTGGCGAGATGATAAACGACAACAGCAGTCGTTCTGGCAGCATCCAAAGCCAAATACGCCAGCCTCAACCACTCACCCGTTGCAGCGAAGTCGGAAGTATCAGCTCCCGCTACCATGCCATGGATACCTGGCGGCCTGCCGGCGCCCTCAGCATCCAGAAAATTGGCTTCTCGACGCACGATTCCGGGGCATTTCTCACACCGGCGGCACCACCTAGTCCCGACAGTTTCCGGGAACCGATGCCACACACACAAGTTACAACTATGTTGGACCGGTCCAACAGGACCGTCTCGCGTAACAAAGCCCGGCGCCCGAAGCAGAGCGCCGGGTTTTTGTCGGTCCTTGGATACTGAAGAAATCCGCCGTGGGGCAGCCCTGCAGAAGCCACCAGAAAACCTCGCGCCGCTTTGTAAAAAGCAAGCTATTTCAAAGGTCTTGGCAGAGGAGCTGCCCGAGGTCTTGACCGGCAGATGTCAGTCGGGCTTTTCGGCGGCATTCTATTTGGGCAGCCTCGCAGCTACGCAGATGACGACTCTTTCTTCACCTCTGAACGCGAGCGCCAAACTCGGTCGTCCTATAGGTTCGTGTTCCTGAAACAAAAGGCCGGGCCGATCGTTTGCGATCTGCAACGATGGGTGTGACATGCCATCCACCTCGAAAACCGAATACGATCCGGCAAAAAGGGTCTTGTCCGTCTGGTTCGTGGCCAGCGGAAAGCGCTACGACTTCGAAGAGGTTCCTGCAGAAACTTACAAACGCCTTTCCGTCGGCGTTTGTCAAAGGCCGCTTTTTCAACGACCACATTCGCAATCACTTCCGCTATCGCCGCGTTCCTGACTAGGCGTTCATCTCAAGCGGCTCATGATCCCCTGCAACTGGTGCCTCACGACCTTCGGAAAGCTTCATCATCCTCGAAGCTTCTCCGCCTCTCGTTCCAGCGTTCTCCGATCGTTGCCATGCTGCTTGATCAGATCGCGCACCTGTTGAACCGTGAGCCCAACCTTGTTTGCGAAACGCCGCACCTCGGCCGAGTCATATTGATCAAATTCGATTGGTGTCGGGGTCGCGTGGGTGCGTCTGAAGTTCATACCGCCGAAAGGCGGGGGTGGTGTCGACCGTCTCGATGCGCGCGTTTAAGGTGGCGGCCCTCGGCATTTCCTTCGCCCAAAAAGGCACAAACCCCAACGGCCCGCGCGAAGCCTTATGGTTGCCGTCATCTGCGGCGGTGATGAAAAGCACCTCATCAGTCGGCGCGATGTTGTAGCGCGGCGCATCATTGCGCCCGACATCGGCCGGCGCCATCAGCCTATAGAGACGATGGATTTCCGGTCAAGGCAGATATCGGGTGTAGCCGCGCATGTTATCACTCCATGTAGGGCACATCACCGCTCACAAACAACGTTTTTGGCGGGCCGTAGTCCCCAAGCGCCGGATCGGCATCCCGGCTCCAAGCGATGACACCGACGTGTTTGTCAGCCAGTGCTTTGGCGGTTCGGATCGCCCGCTCTTCGCTTTACTGATCGGCCGGGCCGTACATAGGAAACAGCAAGGACGTGCGTGGTCATTCAATGGCCTTTCTCAATTGAGCGGCGCTGATCCCGCCTCAAGAGCGTCGATCGCATCGAGCACTGCCTGGCGCTTTGGCTCGATAGGCTCATCTGGGTGGAACCCTGCGAGCGACAGAGACGTATAGGCAACCGTTACAGCGCTGACGAGTTGCTGCGCTTTCGAACTATCCGGAACGTCCGCAGTGGCGGCAAGAGCAAGTAAGAAGACCCTGTCGTCGTGATATTCATGCTTGCCGTCTTCAGCCTGGACGATGCCGCGCATCTGACGGAGTGCAGTGGTGCGGTCGACTAGCTGCACATCCGGATTGTGCAGCAACTGCAGGCCACCGACTTGCATGCGCTTCTCGTCCGGCCAGCCTTCGCAACACGCCTTGATTGCGGCATTGCTGGCCGTCCACCAAACCTCCGCCGCAGCATACTCATCTTCCGATGGCTCTTGATCAGGCGGGAAACCCATTTCATCCCAGCCTTCGACTGCGAATGAGCCTTCCGCCGCTTCCTCGGCCGTCAAGCCAGATTGCTCGATCACAGCCCAAGCTGCGGCGAGACCGCGCTGTTTTTCTTCAGGGGTGGCTCCCCTGGCGTCCATGATAATGTCCATGACCGGCCTCCTGTGGCTGTCAGGGCATCAGTGAACAAAATGAGAACACTGGAGTCAAGAGCCTCTTGACTGGGCAGGAATATGTTCCTCACGTCGCCCAGAACGAGCGTAAGCTGTTGATGGTCGCTCCGTTCAGTCCAGTGGCGCCTGTCGCCCCCGTCGGTCCCGGTGACGCCGATTGGCCCCCGTCGTTCGCCAGGGTGCCGCCGCTGGCGACGACCGCGACCGGGATCCCATCGTAGTCCGCGTTATCGGTCAGTGCGCCGTTTCCCGAGAAGGTGACGAAAGTCGCCGGCGTGCCAATCTGGCGAATAGTGAGGTTCGATCGATTACCAGTAGTCGTGCTGTCGTCGAGCGCAGTCAGGATGACGACGTGATCGAACCGATGGTCGCGTTGTTGCCGCGGACCTTGCCGGAGCCGGGATCGGAGTTCGCGGTGCCAGTGTCCCACAAAATAGCGAAGGCCGGCATCCCGACCGCTCGCTCCTGTGGCGCCCGTCGGACCGGCCGCGCCAGTTGCGCCGGCGCCGCCGCGGAACCGGCTGGACCCGTTGCGCCGTTCGGTCGGGTCGCGCCCGTCGGCCCGGCGGGACCAGTTGCCCGGCCGGACCAGTAGCGCGGTCGCACCGACCGATGCCGCGGGCCCGGTCGCGCCGGTCGGCCCTGCCGCCGCATTAATGCAGGTTCGGGTCATCTCTTCGCTCGGCGCCATCCAGGGCCAACCTGGACAAGGGCCAGGTTGCCGAGCGCATTTCCGATCCCGGCACCGGCCACAAAGCCCGGCGATCCGATTCCAATATACCCTTGGTCTGCCGACTCCTTTTGCATCTCGCATTGAGCATGCGACATCAAAGCTCGGGCCGTAGCCGATCTGCATGTAATCTGCTTGATTGTTAGTCTGATAGCCGCAAAGCGCGGCAATGGCACCAAGTGCCAGCATGGCCTCTATTTTCATCCCCCCGCCCTTCCAAGCCGAGGGATAGCATCTCGCAAAGTTAATCGTTCTGCAAATGACGATGCTTTTTCTGGTAAATCAGAGCCGTCGAGACCGCTGAATCTCAGAAAAGGCGAGATATACCTGGATATTACACTGGTAGTAGTCAGACGGTGCTCTGTTGGCCGAGTTAAGTCGCCTTGTCGACCAGCGGCGCCTTCCGCTTCGGCGGGACGTAGCTGGTGACCAACCGCGCTACATCGATGTCCACTGTTACCGGCGGGGACAAATTCACCGTCACAGTGTTTTCGTCGACCCGAAGGACATCACCGGTGAGTTCAATCCGCTGGCCTTTCTTCAGCGTCGATGTGCGGTCAACTATCGAGTGTGGAAACCCATAGTTCGGGATCGAGACGCTGACCCTATCTTCGGTCACGCGCTTGCGCACCGTTGCGGTGATGGCGACCTCGTCGCCAACCTTGATGCCCTTCGCCATGCCCTGATGAGTCTGGCGCGGGCCAAGGCCTTCGTCAAGAGATTGCTAATGTTCGATAGCCCGCCGCTGGTGTGCCCCCACACCAGCGACGGGCTAAGGGTGGCCGGCGCCTCTCTTTTTTGGAGATTGCCTAAGGGGGCACCGGCCTGGCGAACCGTGGTCCGCCGCAATATGCAACGTAGCTAAAACATCTGCGATCGACATGGTGTGATCGCGGAAGCTTGGGAGGCTTGACGGCGGCGGCTTCCAGACGTGATGATTAATATACGGTAAATGGTCGATCCTGCAGGGGTGTAGCCAATTGCTGGAGCCCGCTGTTGGACCCCCCGGCAGCGGGCTTTGCATTCTAGAGGGTGTTAAGACGTGCGCCGTAGCGGCCTCAAGGCGGGCCCGTCGCCTAGCGTGATGCGCGGCCGGACATCATCCTTCAAAGGGAGGAATGATCTTTGCTCCGGCCTCTTGCCAACGATGATCTCGGAACGCCATATCTCAATCGGATGGGGCGACCTCTTTATGGAGATCGCCATGGGCAAAGAATACCTCTCAGACGGCACGCTCGGGGGCAAACTCGCGACGGGCACAGGCTTGTCGGTGGACTGCCTCACATGCAGGCGAAGGGCAATCCTAGACGTTCCTGCGCTAGTCAAGCGTTTCGGCCCAGACCAGCGGTGCCTGCATTGGGATCTTCTCAAGATCATCTTCTGCGCTGAGTGCCGGAGCGCCGGCCGAGACGACCGAAATCTGCAGTTCACGAATCTTGCGATGACGCCAGAGCAGCGCAAGGGCTGGACGCCTTGCCCGTGACCAGATTACTCGGCCCCGAGGCTCTCTAGCAATCTCGTAGCGATAGGCCTGCTGTCGTGCCGCTCTGAATAGGCGCGATCAATGCCGTTTACGGTAGTGGCAAATGTCCCGTTCTCAGTCCTGGCGATGAACCCTTTTGCCTTGAGATACCAAAGGTGGAACTCGAGGTGCTCGCGTTGGCAACTGGATAAGCGTTCTAACTCTTGGTCTCCAATGCCGGGATTGTTGACGTTTTGCCGGCGCCTCTCGCAGAGCAGTGCGAGTACTCTGGCCTGGACGATCGCATCCTTCTCGACAACGAGGGGATGCTGGCTTCCTGAGCCATCTCACGGCTATGCGTCAGATATTCCCTATGTAGAACATCGTACTGCGCGCGAGCGGCAGGATCTTTGAGCGTATGTGCGCTTCGACCAGGTCGCTAAAACGCCGCTCGTCGCCAGTCTCCTGGTTGTCTGGGTGATAGCGTTTTGCGAAGTAGCGGAATATCCGCTCAATCGTTTCTGGCGTCGCCCTCGGGCTGATTTCCAGCAGATCGTAATAATCGACAAATGCCGACATCGTGGCGCTTCCCCAAGCCACGACCCCCGCTATTAAAATCATGCATATTCACAGCACAAGCAAGTTGGCTTGCGCTGTATTCCACCGGGGCAGAAAGCGTCGCGCACATTATAGGGTCCGTGCGGCAAAAGCCCGGCGATAGCGCGCCCGTAGTGATGGCGACCATTTCGGGTATGTCTTGGATGGCACGTCCTGACGATTCATATTCTGAAGCAGACGGGCTCCTACGAGCAGGCCAGCTATCGGAAATAGGACGCTGAGTGGGAAGCCGTAAACGAGCCTTGCCACCTGACCAACCCGCCCTTTGCTTTTTCCTTTGTTGTAGTCCGGCGAGGGCGTTTTGGTCCTCGTGTAGAGGCCAACCGTGTGCCCAGGAGCACCAGCGTCGCGCCGGCGGCCTGTGCCAGTGTCAGCATCTCGCCCAGAAACACCGCAGCCGCCACGAGCCCGACCTGGGACGCCACCGGCCCTGTCGCCTCACGGCCGAATGAGGCTCGGTTGCTGTTGCTCCTGGACACGCTTTCCGAAGTTCAGAACGCTCAGGTCGGCACCGGCCGGACCGACGATTTGCAGGGCCACCGGCCCAAGCTGATCGTCAAATTCGAGTGGGATGCTGATGGCAGGTAGTCCAAAATAGTTGGCAAAGAAGGTGTTTGCAGGTGAGACGGCTTGATCACCGTCGCGAAGCGCCTGCTCAACTGGCGGAACGGGATCCACGAGCGTCGGCAACACGACTATGTCCACGTCTGAGAACAGCCGCTCGTTGATAGCATAGCGTGCCGACTCGATTCCTGCGGGATCAAACCGCGCCTCCGAGAACGGCACTGTCACCTCCACACTCGAATCAACGATGCTCCTGATCGAGGACAGACCAGTTTCGAACTTGCGCCTCATTGCATCGGAAGCAGAATAGTTGCCCACCACTCCGAGCCGCAGCTTGTCTTTGGGCTCGGCAAGGACGCCCTCGGCCAAGATACCGAATACGACAGCAACATCCTCGACCACACGCGCCGTAATCGAAGTGTGGTTCAAGGCAACGATTGCGGGGTCGACTGGCTCCCCACGAAGAATTCCAGCCGAGGAGATGCGACCGTAGCTGGGCTTGAAGGCCGTTACCGCACAGCAGGCCGCCGGGAGCCTGGCAGAGCCGACAGCATCGGTGTCGATGGTGGCAAAGCATATCCCCCTTGCGACCGCCGCTGCAGAACCCCCGGACGAGCCTCCCGCGACGCGGTCTTTCATCCACGGATTGCGAACCGGACCAAAATAGCTTTCGAGGGATGTTGTCCCCATCCCGAGGGTGTGCATATTCGTCTTGCCCACGATCAGCGCCCCAGCCGATCGCAGCCGACGCACCACATCAGCATCCTCAGCTGGAACGCGATTGGCGAACTTTTCCGAGCCCGCAGTCGTGCGCACCCCGGCGGTGTCGAAAAAGTCTTTGAGGCCGACCGGTACTCCGGCAAGAGGGAGCGTGGTTTTTCCTGTACTGGTGTCTTCCAGCATCACCGTAATGAAGGCGTTGAGCTCCTTGTTCGCATCAAGCCGCGTTTTGATGTCTCGCCGGATATCCTCGATCGTCAGTGCCTTGGTTTCAATTTGATGCCGGAGTTCAGTGATGGTCTTGGGTAACGCGTTTTTGTTCATGACAACCGACCTCGCTTCTTTTTGGAGTGAGGAATGGGGAGCAGCCTTTCCAAGTAGTCCTTGAGCAGTGCGAGCACCCGACCGACGCAGAGTGAACAGGACGTCCACTTCGCTCGTATCTAAACCATACTGCCGGAAAAAACTCTGAAGTTGGTCATCGAGCACGCGGGCAAGCCGCTGTGCGCGCGCCCGACCACTCCCACCGGCCAATTATCAACGTCGGGCCGCTCTCGGCTCCAGGCGTTTCGCACATCATCCACAGCGTCGCTCACAGGACCTCGCTCGAGTCATCTCAAAAGTTTCTGTAAAGTATCTTATCGAAAAGAGACTACATTGAACCACGTTTTTTGAGGCTGCGCCGCTGGAGAAGAGATGATGATGGATATCCGGCAGTTGCAGTTCGTGTTGTCGGTCGGTTCGCGCAGCCTGTTTGCTAACGAAGCTTGCTGCCGAGCGTGCTTTCTGAGAACGGATGTTTCGATGCTCGTGCTGAAAAGGGTCGTCGCACCGGTGAGGGATTTATTGCTGCCCCAGCCGGCCTTCAAGCTCTTTCAGGAAATGAGCTTCATTGAGGAGCTTTTCCCAATCAGTACCGAAGCGCTCAATCAGATCAGGAGCCTGTGCTTCCGTGAGATTCGCTTCTCGCGACAGTCGGCCGGCCAGGAGGTCGAATTCGGTGAGATCGGTCTCGGGCAAACTGCCATCGCGGTGCTGCATCGCCTGGGCGATAACCTCGAACACGCTGCCGACTTCCTCGTAAATCTCGCTGACCTCGATTCCCTCTCGGTCCGCAGCTTCCATCGCTTGGTCGGTCAGATCGCTTATCGCGGGCAGGGTCGTCCGTCACCACTTCGGGCAAATGCTCTGCCATCCAACGCTCGAGGAAATTGGCGCCGCGTGTGCTCATTTTTCCAAAAGCGGGAGCCGCATATTAGGTTCCGCTGATCTTAGTTGGACCTTGAACCTTCTCTTTCGGGCAGCGTTGCCATTGGATTCAGGAGGTTCGGATGGCGCGCTTTCAAATCGAAGAGATCTATGGCGAACGCATCGTTGCCACGACATCTGCAGAGGCACCTGATGCGCTCAGCGCCGCAGAGACCCTGACGGGAAAGGCGATCTCCACCAAGGCCTTGCAAGAGCACTGGTTTCGGGTTGTCGACGAACGCGAAGGCACGGTCCACGAATTCAGCATTGCAGAGGAGCCGCCAAAAGATTTTGCCAAATGAGGAACTGCTTCGGCGCAAAGCCCGGCTCGCAGATCGCGGGTGACACAGGATTATGCGAGCCGGGCCTAGGCCGCCGACACCTATTCCGGGGGGAAGTGGTTTCAAACTCGGCGGTAAGTAAGAGTTGTTCGATAATCCCTCGTGCTGCAATGAGGACTGAGGTCCCATTATGCTACCTGCTATGGTCTACTCGGCATGTGAAAGAGCCCGCCTGCCATGTGCACTAGAGCTCTTCATCGAGCGTGAAGCCTTGGATTGCGGAAGGCCCCCACCCGACGCGACGCGCTCTGAAAGGAAGCAGCCTAGCGCGCCGGCTGACTAATCAACCTCACCCAAAGCTCGACGGTCCATTACCGATTACTTGACTGAGCGTGCAACGCCAGAGCCATGGTACGGCGATGAGCAGCATCAAGCCCTGCGATACGGTTGCGATCACCGAGACAATCCGCAAGCGCGTGACAGAGGACAGGGGCAGGGTGCTGATCCCTTCCTACCATCAGCCACATTCGATCGTGGACACGTCGCGGAACATCAGCAGCGGGCAGCAGATCGAGCTAACCGGGGAAGTCCTGCGCATGGATGATGACACTGTAACGGTCGGTGGCAAGGATCTGGGGATTACGATCAAGCGCGGTGCTGTGCGGCTTGTCACGAGCCATGTGGCGCCGAACGGCAAGAAATGAGAGGGCGGTCGGGTAAACGTACGCAGCAGACCGCTAGGCGCATCCTTGCTGATCTGCGGAGGAAAGGCATCCTCTGTCGGGGTGACCAGGAGGCCGGCGACGACCTGGTGCAGTTCACCTTGGAAACCGCCATTGACGAATACGCAAGTCGGCCGGCCGATGTGGGGCTGCTATGACCCGGCTGCGCCCGACCGTCGCAGGAACAAAACGCCCTGGCGCCGATTGATTTTTGAAGGACCAACCCCCCGGAGGAACCGGGATGATGGGTCGAACTTGTGGTTCTCGAAATGGCGGCTGCCCGGCAGCACGCACCGTTGGGCTCGCTCTCGATGGCTCGGGCCTCTCCGTCGACGTCACCCGTCGGAGTTGAGACGGTATCGCATCAGACGGCGTAGCTAGCTCCGCTCACCTCTTCTTCAACAGCGTCTATCCAATACTGATTGTCGGGTTCGGCCCCAGAAGCGTTAACCTGCGCGTTTATCGTCCACCACAAGGTCAAGGAAGGCGTTGGCCGCCTGGGACCATGGCGATCGCGGGGGAACCTTGCAGATCTAATAGACCATCGCTGGAAACATCGCCGTCGGGAACAATGTCTTTTGGGCGTAGTTTGGTCGCGTCTAGGCGGAGAGCGGCCAATCATGTGTCTAAACGAAACGACCGGAAGTTCGCGGCCTAAGCCCCGAGGGGGACCAGGCCAATTTTCATTCCTTGCGCAACCCTTTCGGCAAGCAGGCTGGACCCACAAGCTGATGCGAGCACGTCGTGCGCGGCCGTATGACTATTTTCAGTTTCGCAAGTGACAGCGCTGAAAGCGACGTCCGGGATCCCAATCGCATTTCGGCAAGCGATGCAGATCAGCTCGCCTATGGAGAAGACGATGCCAATCACAAGAGTTCGAAGGGCACATTCACGCCGGATAAGGTGAGGTTTTTGAGGCACGTGCTCGAAGCTGGCGCAACGACCAATGAAGCGAAGCCCAGAGAGAGGCGCGCTCATTGCGACTGGTCGCCAATTATATGACTGGCATGTCAGACGAGCGGGAGTTGAGGGAGCTCTCGCATAAGCCGCTTGGTAGGTAAAATTGCGTCGATCTGGGAAGAGCAACAGCTGGGCAGGACGTGATTGGCGCGTTGGCGTACAACGTGTCGATGCTGCCGTTGCGACGACTGCCGATCCAGTGGCGGGCAATCATCCTCTCTTGGATCGGCAATGACCAGCGATCCTCTTGTTCCGCTCGCGAAATCCATTCGAGAACGCGACGCGGTGCTGTTTGTTGGGGCAGGCGTCTCGATGAGCGTCGGCCTGCCGTCCTGGGAGAAGCTGATCGAGCGAATGGCGGATGAACTGGGCTTGGAAGTGGACCTTGGCAGGCAACGCGGCCGCTTCCAGACTCTGGCCGAGTATTACCGCATCGAGCACGGCAGCATCGGACCGCTGCGCAGTTGGATGGACCG
Organism: Mesorhizobium sp. CA14; assembly: GCF_020165195.1. GTDB lineage: Bacteria > Pseudomonadota > Alphaproteobacteria > Rhizobiales > Rhizobiaceae > Mesorhizobium. Next base: position 79,222 of record NZ_JAIUHR010000005.1, read on the forward strand.
GCACTGGACCGTCAGTCGCGATAAGATCGAACAGTCCGAATTGCACCGCCTCATCGTCGCGCTGAACTTCCCGGTGATCTATACGACGAACTATGATCGAAACCTTGAAGTTGCCTTTGAAATACATGGCGTCGAATATGTGAAGGTGGCCAATGCGAGGGATGTCTCGAAGGCTCGCAGGGACGTCCCGTACATCGTGAAGTTCCATGGCGACTTCGACGACGATTCCTCCTTAGTCCTCACGGAAACCGATTATCTTGATCGACTGTCGTTCGACTCGCCGCTCGACGTGAGGTTCCGTTCAGACGCATTGGGCAGTACGGTTCTGTTTATTGGCTACAGCCTTTCCGACCTGAATATCCGGCTGCTTCTGCATCGGCTCTGGCAGACTTGGAGCCGGTCGGGCTATGAGGCGGATCGGCCCCCCTCGTTTATCTTCATGGCACATCGTGATCCTGTCGAGGAAGCTGTGCTGGCGCGTTGGGGCATTACGGCGGTGACGGGCGACGATCCAGATCCTGAAACGGGACTACTTAATTTCCTTTCTCGCCTCGCTGACCTTGTATACGCCAACGGAATGAGTCGGCCCGGGTCTGCCGCCGGGAGGCGAGGTGCGGCCGGGCCTACCCTCACCGAGTGACGGCGGCTCGCCGAAGATGGGGTGGATAGGTTGTGATTTCTTAGGTTTGGGCGCTGCTTCAGCTTACGCTGGCCTACATATGGCTTGCGTTTACGGAGCTCACGTGACATCGAGCAGCAAATTGTTGGCGAGGCACGCGCTTGCCCGCCGGCTTCGGTCGCTGGGTTTTGCAATTCGGAACAGAGCCCTTCAAGCATTGTTGGAGAACATCTGCGACGGGTTCCCTCTTTGAGCCTCCCAGGTTGCTGTGCAACACCGTCCCGCGCCCTTGCCGAGGAGCGCGGGCTCCCTATTGAAAGAATCGCGCGTACTCGCCTGCGTAAGATGCAACCCCGGTTCAGCCCGTGCACTGAAAGCGTACTTGTAGACGGTCCGATTCTGCTCGTCCGTCACTCTGACCCAGAGTTCTTCATTAGCCCGGATCCGGACTGCTCGCCCAGTTGCACGAGACGCCGCCGCAGCAGCTGTGTGGGCTTCGACCAACTACCTGGAGGTGACAATTTCGCCATCCAGCACTTCGACGACGTACATCTTCATGGAGCATGGTTACGCTCGCGAGCTCCCATGTCGGAATAAGATTTGATGCAATTGCGGAAAAAATATCCTGCGTGCCATTTATTGACCCGACGGTTTGTTCCGGTCTGAGCCAGGTAGGTTTGGGAAAAGATGAGTCTTCCACTAGTCGCGAACCGAACGTCCACGGTGACGTACGGTCAGCAGATCGAGTGGTGACGCCGTGAACCGCACCGTGCCACCCAAGCGGACCAGCAATGGAATGTCCACTATCCATCCGCGCGGGCATCAACTTGACTCGGACGATGCGCAGAACGTCGCCGTTAACTTGGTCTATCTGTTCCAGAGAGCGATGATGAACGAGTTTGACCTTATTGATACCTTGGGGGCTCAGTCGCGCAAGAACCTACGCCGCGTTGGCTGAACAAGCCGCTCGTCCGATAGCAAACTGGCCGACTGCATTGTGGCGGATCGCAAGCTGCTAGGTCAAGCAGGCGACCGCAATAGCCGCTTTCTATTGGCCCTAATCTTCCCGCCATAGTAAGTTACAAACTTATCTGCTGGTGCGCCCATAGCGAGCATCATAATTGAGCGACCGGCAGCCTCGATTTTTTCACTGATCATCAACTTAGCTTCGCGTTCAGCCGCTTTGCCGCCAGTAGCAATTCGCATACCTCTAAGCCAGATCACTTGCTGCGCCTCCAGTATCGAAAGTGAGAGATCGATGCATAGATTGAACATTGAGCGCTCCTGATTGGGAAGAGAGAACGGCAATCTCGTTCGTCGGTTCCGCCGAATTGGCAGGTCGAAAAACTTCTCTCTGGGAGCGAGTTCAAGGAAGAAGCCGAACGTTCTCTTCGAGACTTGCGCGAGCGGTGAGGACCCGATCTGCCCGAGAAGAAAAGGCCCCGTGGAGAGTTCCACGCGGCCTCATCGATTACAGCGGTGTCGTTCGGCGAACGCGATCGCGTTCCGCTTGGATGTCATCAAAGGGCTCTGCGCCAGGGTCGAATCCTGTCCATCCGGCGGACTCGTAAGCGCTGCGCCGTTCGTCAAGATTGACGGAACGCTCTCCTCGCAGGATGCGCTCGGCCTCGCCGGTCAGCCGATCGTCCACTCTGGCAGTCACCAGACTGCCTCCCCGGCGAACACCCTCGGCATAGACATGGGCATCACGTTCCGAAACACCGGATTCCGTCAGCGCCCCGACTATGCCGCCTGCGGCTCCACCAACCACAGCGCCGCCAACCGCGCCGACGGCCGTAGCAGCGAGCCAGCCTGCCGCCACGACCGGCCCGACACCGGGGATCGCCATGATCCCGAGCCCCGTGAGCAGGCCGCCCGCGCCCCCGACGAGCGCGCCCAGGCCGGCACCAGCGGCGGCATCTTCACTGGTTTCTGAAGTCTCATCCTGCCGATACCAATTGTCGGAATTGTTCGCCACGATGCTGATGTCGTCTCGCGGCACGCCGATCGCTTCTAATTCGCTTACGGCGTCGGAGGCGTCCTGATAGTCATCGAAAAGTCCGGTGACAGTGGTCATTGTTTTCACTCCATTTCTGAGTTCGGTTATTGAGCGCCGGCAACCACGTTGCCTTGGAAATCGAGCGCTACGGTCACCTGCTTTCCGTCTTTCTGGGCGGTGCCGCGCCAGATGCCTTTGTCGTCCTTCGTCAGTGCGCTGACATTCGAAAATCCGGCATCCTGGATCCGTGATTTCGCCTGCGCTTCGGTGAAGCTGTTGGCGCCAGGTACGGGCGCGGCCGGATTGTTGGTGTCGCTCGTCGACACCGCGGGCGTCGTCGAGCTCGTTGTGGAAGACTTGTCGTTGGTGCCGGAGGCGATCTTTTCGATCATTTCCTGATGCATCTTGAGCGTCGGCAACGTCTCCTGCGCGAATGTCTTGAGCTGAGCATTGTCGCCGTCCCTGGCGTAGCCTTCGAACAGCTTCACAGCGTCGGCATGTGCGTCCCGCTGCATCTTCACGTAGGACTTGTCGAATGGTTCTTTACCAGTGTTCAGGCTGTCGAGTTCGCTCTTGTGCGCGGCGTCTGTCTGGGCAGGCACCTTCAGCTTCTGCTCGCCGGCGATTGTCTCGAGCTTGGCGTTGGCCGCGCCGTGATCGTCGATCATCTTCTGGGCGAAGTCTTTGACTGCCTGATCCTGAGCCTTGCCTTGTGCGATCTTGCTTGACTCGACCTCGAACATGCCTCCGGCGGCGGCCTTGTCGACGAAGTCCTGGGCTTTATCGGCGGCGTAGGAAGGCGCGGCAAATGTCAGGACCGCGCAGGTGGAGAGCGCTGCCATCATAAGGCGGTGTTTCATCGATAAGTTCCTTGTTGAATGGGTGTCACTCAACAAGCGCCAGACCCCTTTGTTCCGGTCCAAGGACAATTTAGGCCACTACAGGAATGCCTCTTGCTCAGGAGGCGGCGCCAGGTCGTCTGTAAGGCGAGGTGCGTCGAGATTCGCGCCGCCCCAATCGCGACGAGCCAAGCGCGGGCCGGCTCTCCTGTCGCGTTCGACCTTAGCCGCGGTCAGCCGCCGTTTGCAGGATGTAGAGCGCATCGCCATCAGCAATGCAACGGCGGGTATGGCCTGCCATTTCATTCGGTTAGTCCTTCTGCTCGTCACGCTTACGGCTCGGCGGTAGCGGGGCGGCGAGACGGATGTCCTTGCTGCCGGTGACCATAACTCATGACAGCGAAATTTACGGCCTACCCGGAGCTCTTGCATCGGAGCGGTAGAGCCAGCGTATTTGCATCTTCAGATCCTGCACAGGATCATCGAGCCCACTTGCACCGAGGCTGTTACACTCCAATTTCGGAGTCCGATAGATTGGGACTTCGATCCAAGCAATGTACTTATATCGCGGCCGATCCTTCTCCGGATGAAACTTGACGTAAGAGATCACGGCGGTTTTCACATCATCGACCAGAGCTGATGCCAATCCAAATGCTGTGCGTTGCCCAACTGCGAAGGTTTGACCCTCCACATGGCATAGGGTTCAGTTCGGAAGTATTCGAGTCCGCCCTCGATGACCGACTCGCCATGCACCACCACGAGGTGTCCAGCGAGCACATAGGATTCGTCCCAAGTGCCTTGGAAGAAGACGTGCGAGTGCCAGATGCGTCACTGTCTGCACCCGGCATGGTGGCGGGAGATATAGGAAACATTGGGGATAGGTCTGACCAAAGATTCCGCCACTTGCTAGCGCGGCTTTCCTGCCGGATCAGGCCATGTTTTAGGCCATCGCAAAACTTCGGCGCACAAGGACGGCGTGTTCGGACCGGAAACTCACAGCAGGTGTTCGCCTGGCGGCGCGAAGCGCGCAAACAGGCCGCTTCGGTGCAGCAGGAATCCCCGGCTTTCGTGCCGGCCGTGGTGGCGCCTCCGGAACCCGCGCCGAAGCGTCCAGCGCAGCCGCGGCGGTCTCCTCCGACAGCTGCCCGATCGTTAAATATGTAGCGGGTTATATTAGTCCAGAACGATATTAAGCGCTCCGCAGCATCCATTGTGCTTGTCCTGCTCGGAGCCGGGAACCCTGACTTTGATTGGCTGCTTTTTGCATAGGTCTAGGAAAGCGCGGTGCCGAGCAAGCCTGCGGCGAATGGCTCGAAAATAGCGGCATCATCGAATTGCCGGATTTGCTGAGCAGCGCCGGCGAACGCCTTGAAGCATCAACACTTGCCGTTACTGGCTGGGTGAATTGTGCAGCCCGTTGGAACCTCTCGCGAAATCGGGTGTTAAGCTGCGTTTAGGGGCCTTCAACCTTTCATGGAACAACGAGCCTTGCCCTCCAGCGTTTCTAGCGCGAAATCCTTGGCCCATGGCGAGGAGGTCGAAGGGCCCCGTGCGGTCCTGCTCCTCGGCAACGAGATGGAAGATTTCTTCGAGAATGCAGCCGTGGCTCTCCACCTGGTGGCCAATGACGGCACCATTTTGCGCGCCAATCGAGCCGAACTGGACTTGCTCGGCTATTCCGCGGAGGAATATGTCGGCCGCAACATCCGCGAATTTCACGCCGATGCCGCCGCAATCGACGACATTTTGAACCGCCTTTCTCGGCATGAGCAGCTTCAACATTATCGCGCGAGGTTGCGCGCCAAAGACGGCTCCATCCGTTGGGTGGAGATAACGTCAAATGTTCGTTCGGCTGGTGGTCGGTTCCTCGACACGCGCTGCATCACCATCGACGTAACGAAGAAGGTCGAAGCGGAAGAGTTGTTGCGCGAACAGGAGCAGAGACTTGCCCTGACCTATCACAGCGCTGGTGTGGGAATCGTGGAAGCTGACGCCGAAGGCCGGCTGCTGCGGGTGAACGGACATTTGTGCCGTCTTTTGGGCTGCACGCAGGAGGATCTTGTTGGCCGATCGATTTTCGATCAGACCTTTCCTTCCGATGTCGAAGCGGATCGCACGAAATATCGCCGACAGGTCGCCGGCGAGATCAAAAGCTACACGATCGAGAAGCGGTTCGTCCGCAAGGACGGGTCGCTTTTCTGGGCTGCCGTAACTTCTTCCAGCGTTTACGACGGCAGCGGACGGTTTCACTATGCAGTACGGGTGCAGCACGATATCACCGAGCGCAAAGAGATTGAGGCTACACTGGCCCAAAGGGCCGAGCAGCAGGCTGCGCTGCATCAATTGACGGAAATGCTGCAGCACGCCCTTACCCGCGAAGACGTCTACGAGGCTGCGCTCGATGCGATCCAGCGCGGGCTGAGATGTCAGCGCGCTTCTATTCTGGTTTTGCAAGGCGGGATCATGAAGTTTGCCGCCTGGCGGGGCTTGTCGGACGCGTATCGAAGCGCCGTGCAAGGCCATTCACTCTGGTCCGCGGCAGACCACGATCCGCAGCCAGTTTGTTTGCGGGATGTGGAACAGGCCGAACTCCCCAGCAACTTAAGACACGCAATCCGAACAGAAGGCATCGGCGCGGTCTGTTTCATTCCGATAATCGAAGGCGGGCGTCTGCTGGGCAAGTTCATGGCCTATTTCGACGAGACGCACGAATGCTCGGCAGAAGAGATGGAAGTCGCCCGGACAATCGCGCGCCAGCTCGCGTTCGGCATTGAACGTGTCACAGCACAGAATGCGACCCAGCGACTGGCGGCAATCGTGGAATCGTCCCATGACGCCATCGTAAGCAAGGATCTCAACGGCATCGTCTCGACCTGGAACCGCGGCGCCGAGCGCCTCTTCGGGTATACGGCAGCGGAGATGATAGGCAAGCCCATCACCACCATCATTCCTGAGGATCGGCAGCACGAAGAGCCCCTGATACTGGGCCGCATCCGCAACGGCGAACTCGTGGATCATTTCGAGACGGTTCGCCGCCGCAAGGACGGAACGCTGGTAGATATCTCTCTCACAATATCGCCGGTTCGAGATGCGTCAGGCCGTATCGTCGGAGCTTCCAAAATCGCCCGAGACGTAACCGACAAAAAGGTAGCGGAAGCGAAGATACAAGACAGCGAGCGCCACCTTCAAGACTTGCTCGCCGCCATTCCTGCCGCGATCTACACCACGGATCGCGACGGCAAGATCACATACTTCAACGAAGCGGCGGTGCAACTCGCCGGCCGAACGCCCGTTATTGGCACCGACGAATGGTGCGTGACATGGAAGCTCTACTGGCCGGATGGAACGCCGCTTCCTCACGATCAGTGCCCCATGGCCATCTCACTGCGCGAAGGGCGGCCCATCCGGGGATATGAGGCGGTGGCCGAGCGGCCGGATGGTAGCCGGGTTCCATTCATTCCCTATCCGACCCCGATGCGCGATGCCGCTGGAAACATCACCGGCGCCATAAATATGCTGGTCGATGTGAGCGAGCGTAAGCAGGCCGAAACCCAGCAACGGATCTTGCTCGACGAGCTCAATCATCGCGTGAAGAACAACATGATGATGCTGAAGTCCCTGCTTTCGGTTGCGGCGAGGACCAGCAAGAGTTCGGAGGCCCGGACCGTTCTGGATGAGGCCAGCAAGCGGGTGGCCGCGATGGCTGCCGCTCAGCGGGTCCTCTATGACACGCCCGATGCCATCAACTTCGGTGCCGAACCTTTCCTGAGCGCTGTTTGCGAGACGGCAAAACAGATGTTTCCCACAGCCGTTCAATTGTTCTGCGAGGCAGATCCGATCCAACTGCCAAACGACGTTGCGATGCCGCTGGCGCTTATTATCAACGAGCTGTTGATCAATGCCGTGAAGTATGGCCTGCGCGGAAATGGGCATGGAACCATTCGCGTTTCCATCAGACAAAATGGCCCGGCCATTAGTCTGGCGGTCGAGGATGAGGGCCCGGGCTTCGAACTGAATTCGGTGCGCTCGTCTTCGTCAGGCCTGCGACTCGTCGAAGGGTTGGTGCGACAGATCGGCGGGATTTTCGAAGTTAGCCGGCACCCGTCCAGATGCACCGTGACCTTTTGTCAGATGCCCCAGGAGATTAGCCTTGCCACCAAAAGCAGCGATACCTGAGTTGAGCCGTGCGGGGGACATCAATCGATCTTTCAGGCCGCAGGTCGTCTTCTCCCGAGATGATGTGAGCGGAGGACGCGCTGAAACCACTCTCAACCAGTCGATCTTGGTCGTCGAAGACGACTACCTAATTGCGTTGGATATAGAGGCCGGACTGCTGGCCGAAGGCTTCTCGCTAGCGGGCCTCGCGACCAGCGCCGATGAGGCGATCAGCGTGGCACTCTCGACTAAGCCGGTGCTTGCGCTGATGGATATCCGCTTGTTGGGCGAGCGGGACGGCATCGACGCGGCCGTGGAATTGTATCGCGATCTTGCGATACGATGTATCTTTACGACCGCGCACGGTGATCGCGACTTGAGGCTTCGAGCCGAGGCGGCCAGACCGCTGGGCTGGGTGCAGAAACCCTATTCTATAGCGACGCTAGTCGCAGCCATTCGAGATGCCTTTCAGGAGCTCGAGAAGGAGAGCTGAACGCGCGGGGAGGGCAGTTGGATCCGCCCAGCGCGCCACATCAGTGCTTGATTTTGGGTGCCAAGGTGCTCTGCTCTCTTAGCCTTGCGGGAGGTCCGTCTCGATCGCGGCAGCCGTGCTCGTACATCACGGCTTTTTAACGTTTAGGGCTGTCGCGCCTCATCCTCGGAAGAACATTGTGATCTGCAAGGCCGTCCGGATCTATCGTGACCCTGCCTTCCTCGACATGAGAGACAGTGCCCACGCGCTCTGATGGGCGCAGGATATGGAAGGGCCGGCGAGCACTGCGGGATTGCCTCCGCTCCGGATGGTTCTCCTCGATGCCGACAACAGGTTGATGTACGAGCCGCTGCCGAGGAAATCGAACCATCGCGAGCCGAATTCGCCAGCCGCAGGATCGGGGCCTTTGGATGCGTGGCCGCAATCTATTGGCTTATGATCGCTCGGGGGCGCAATCGAGCGGTTCTGAAGAGTTCGCGAACGCTGCGCAACCGAAACGCAACGACAACGTCTGGCGACCAACGCTGACTGACGTTGCGCACCCAAGGTGCTCGAAACATCAAGCGAAAAGTGCAGACGGGTGCGGGAGACGATTCCGCCTCTCCGCTCTTGCAGGCTCGTGCTACCCGTCAGGACGGTGACGGGTAGACGAAACCGAGCCCCAGTCTTATTTTTTCTTGCGAGCGGCGGCATCGGCCCGCACAGGCGCCTCGTTGATATTGGCTGCGCCGCCCATGTCGCCATTCTTGGTCCGTCCGGCTCCCGGCCCGGCGCCGATATCGGCGCCTGTGGTCGGATCGGATGAGGGATCCGAAAGGGTCCGCTCTCCCATTTTTGCAACCACTTTCATGTCTTTAGCCGCCAGCTTGACTGTTGCTGTCCCATCGCCATCGTCCGCCGGCATGACTTCGTCAAGATCGTCCACGCGGTCCCATTCGTCTCCCGAATTCCATGGGCCATTCGTGTCCCCTTCACCCTGCGACGTGTTGACGTACATGCTCGCATATTTCTCAATGCCGGGAAGCTTGCCCGTCGGAAAGTTGTTCTCGATCGCGTAGAGCGCTTTCTCGAAGGATTTTTGATGCGCGATTTCGCGCGTCATGAGGAATCCGAGGGCGTCTTTGACGCCGGGATCTTCGGTGATGTTGATCAGTCGCTCATAGACGATCTTGGCACGCGCCTCGGCGGCAATGTTAGACCGCAGATCGACGGTAGGCTCGCCGCGGGAATCGACATAAGCGGCAGTCCACGGGACTCCGGCCGAGTCGCACAACGCAGGCGCGCCGCCAAACAAGATGGACTCTTTAGCCGTCGTGCCGCTTGCGCCGACCATCAAGTACAGCTCGGCTTCTTTCATCTGCCCCTCGGCCAGCTGCGCCTTCAGGCCTTTGTTGAGCATGGTAACAATCGAACCGACGACCTCGAGATGGCTGAGCTCCTCGGTCGCTATGTCGAGCAACATGTCCTTGCGGCCGACATCGTCTTCGCCCAGCCCTTGGGTGAAATAGCGCATTGCGGCGGCAAGCTCGCCGTCGGCGCCGCCGAACTGCTCCATGATCATGCACGCCAGCCTCGGATTGGGCTCGGAAACACGAACGGTGTATTGCAGTCGTTTATTGTGCATGAACATGAGGCTTCCTCCAAGGGTTGGCGTTCCGTAACCTCCCAACACCTGGAATGTTCCTGCGTATAAGACAGAATGACTTAAAACGTGCGTTTTCTGAATCCGCCGAGCCGCGTTGACGTCGCGTGCTCACCCGGATCCGTCTTTGTCACGAAAATTGCTGCAAGCTGACGTTATGCAATACTTGAGGGGGGGCCGAGACGTTCAGAGCGCGTTGAGACGCCGACGTGTCAGTCGGGCCTGAAGGAGGACTACGACCAGGAGGAACAGTCCTCGGATCACTGATTGCCAGTAGGCTGAAAGCGAGATCCATCCCATCCCGTTCTCGAAATTCAGAACATTGAAAAGGATGCCGAGCAGGAGCACACCGGCGAGCGTGGTCACAACCGAACCCGAGCCGCCAGTGAGCAGCGTCCCGCCGACCACAACGGCTGCGATGGCGAACAATTCCCAACCCACTCCTTCAATGGGCTGTCCCGCCCCAAACTGCGACGCAAGGATGACACCGGCGAGTCCTGCCAAGCCCCCGCTCGCGACATAGACCAAAAACTTCACGCGATCGGTCCGCAGGCCCATGAGACGCGAAGCATCCTCCCCGCCGCCAATTGCCAGCACCGCCCGTCCGGTGCCGGTGTAATTCAAGACAAGGGAACCGATGAGATATGCCAGGACGGCGATAGCCGCCGGGATCGGAAACGTCCAGAAATTGCCTTGGCCGATGGCAGTGAAGCCCGATTCATAGGAGACCGAAACGGTCTGGTTACCCGCAAGCAGGAGGGCCGAGCCACTGGCGGCCTGCATCGTGGCGAGAGTGGCTATGAACGGCATCAGATTGGCGCGTGTGACAAGGGTCGCATTGATGAGCCCGGCGGCCAGCCCAGCGCCTATACCGGCCGCGAGACCAGGAACGATTCCATAAGGACTTGCCAACGCCGAAGCCACGCTGCCCAAGGCAGCGACGGAGCCTACGGAAAGATCGATTCCCCCTGTCATGATGACGAAGCACATACCAAGCGCCACCAGCGCGAACATGGAATTGTAACGTAGGAGAGTCATCACGTTGTAGAAGCTGACGAACCGATCATAACGCAGGAAACCGAATAGAATAAGCGCAGCGAGGGCGATCAATACGCCGTAGGTGCCAATAATGCGGACGAGGCGGGCACGATTCATAAGACTACCCGCGATGCTGCTGTTGCAGCCACACAGCGAGCGCGATGATCCCCGCCTTGACCACAAGGGCAGCGGCGTCAGGCACCCCGTTTGCAAGAAGGGTGTAGCGCACCAATTGAATGGTAAGCGCGCCCAGCAGGCTACCGACGATGGTGGCCTTGCCGCCGCTGAGCAGAGTTCCGCCCACTGCAACTGCCGCGATGGCATCGAGCTCCATACCAAGGCCAACCAGGTTGGCGTCGCTGGAGGAGTTGATTGCAATCACGATTAGCCCGGCCAGCCCGGCGCAAAGGCCGCTTATGCCATAGACAGCAAGCTTGATCTTGGAGACTGCAATACCAGCGAGTTCGGAAGCCTTTTCATTGCCGCCGACCGCCAATATGCATCGCCCGAACAGCGTTTTTTTCAACGCCCATGCAGCTGCCGCGACAATGACAGCCATGATGATGACTTGGGCCGGGATGTCCAAGGGTCGGGCAAGGCCGATCCATTGAAATTCCGGTACGCGGAAGGTCTGCAGGTTCCCGTTCGTCATCACCTGAGCGATGCCGCGGCCCGCGATGAACAGAACCAGTGTCGCAACAATGGGCTGGATTCGGAAGCGGGCGACCAACCAGCCATTGAAGAGCCCCAACAGCCCGGCTACCAATACTGAGACGATCATCGCGGCCGCGACGCCCAGGTAGATGCTTCCGATCGGAAGGATCTTGCCCATGAAGATCATCGGCGCCAGCGCACCCGAAATAGCCATTAGCGATCCGACGGAGAGATCAATGCCGCCCGTGGCTATTACGAGCGTCATTCCGACGGCTACGATGACGATGGTGCAGACCTGAGTGAGGTTGACGTTCAGCGTCTGCATTGTCGCGAAATTGCGTGTGAAGGCGAGGTTGAACGCAACCAGCAAGACAAGTGCGATCGAGGTACCGTAGCGTGACAGAAAGCCGAAGAGATCGAAGCTTCGCGCGACGGCATCCCGCTCCGCATATGACCTCGGCAGCTCGGTCATGTCGTGGCCCCCGAGGAAGCGCCTGTCCCGTGCGCCATCGCGGTCAGCACTTTTTCTTCGTTGGCGGCTTCAGCTTCCAATTCGGTCACGCTGACACCATCGCGCAGAACGAATATGCGATCCGCACCTTCGATCACTTCCTCCAGCTCTGACGAGATCATGAGCACGCCGAGGCCCTGATCTGCAAGTCTCCGGATCAGACGCTGAATCTCGCCCTTGGCACCCACATCGATCCCCCTTGTCGGTTCGTCGAGTATGAGCAGCTTCGGATTCATCGCCAGCCAGCGGGCAAGCAGTACTTTCTGCTGGTTCCCACCCGAAAGCTCTCGCACCTTCTGATTGGGCCCGGAACATTTTATGCCGAGCTCGCGGATGAACCGCTCGACGATTTCGCGCTGGCGCGAGTCGTCCAGCACGCCGTTGCGGCTGATTTTCGGAAGCAACGCAAGGGTGAGGTTTTCTGCCACCGTCATCTCCGGAACGATACCTTCGCCCTTGCGGTCCTCGGTGCAGAAGCCCATGCCGGCGGCGATCGCGTCGGCGGGACGGTCGGGGTGGTACTCGGCACCCTCCATCGTCATCTGGCCGGCGCTTGGGCGATCGACACCGAACACGAGCCTTGCGGTTTCGGTGCGACCTGCGCCGAGGAGGCCCGCAAAGCCCGCGATCTCGCCGCGCCGGAGATCGAAGCTCACATTGCGCACAGCCTGCCCGGCCCCAAGCCCTCGGGCAGAAAACATCACATCCCCAATTCTAGAGCGGTCGCGCTCGCCGAAGGCTGTGGCGTGACCCTCGACAGCCGCGACATCGCGGCCGAGCATAGCTGCGACAAGTTCCAGTTTGCCGATTTCTTCCATTGCGGCGCTGCGCACGGTGCGGCCGTCGCGCATGATCGTGACTTGGTCGCAGACCTCATATAACTCGTCGAGCTTGTGGCTTACAAAAATGACGGACACCCCTTCAGCCTTCAACTGATGAATGACGCTGAACAGCACTCCCACTTCGCGTTCGTCGAGCGACGAGGTCGGTTCGTCCATAATGACAAGGCGAGCGGAGAATCCTATAGCCCGCGCGATCGCGACCATCTGCTGTGTTGCAGTGTTGAACTCGCCAAGCGGACGGCGAACATCAATGCCAATTGCGAAGCGGCTCAGCAGGCGCTCGGCTTCCGCGTGCATGGCATTCCAGTCGAGCAGGCCGTAACGGCGCTGTTCCCGACCCAGGCAAATGTTCTCCGTCACTGACCGTAGCGGGACCAGATTGATCTCCTGATAAATCGTGCTGATGCCGTTGACTTGCGCCTGGTGGGGCGAGTGGACCTCAAAGGGCTCGCCTTCGAACAGCACTTGCCCGGCATCCTTGCGGTGGTATCCCGTCAAAACCTTGATCAGCGTCGATTTGCCGGCGCCGTTCTGGCCTATCAGGGCATGGACCTCGCCTGAGCGCACGCAAAGCGACGCGTCCGCCAGCGCCGGTATGCCGGCGAAACGCTTTTGGATGTCGCGCATGTCGAGAAGCAGCGGGGAAGGTCCGTCGGGCGGCCGCGTCATCTGCAAAGCTCCAAAAAAGCCTCCCCGCCGAGGCGGGGAGGCGCCATAAACTAGATAGCTTCAGAACGCCGTACTGATCTTGTCCTTTGCGTTCGTGCCGTCGTAGAAGTCATCGTCGTTCTTGATGAACGGCGGGATTTGCTTTCCGGCGGCATAGTCGGCCATCGTGGCGAAAGCCTTCGGTCCGAAAAGCGGGCTGCAGCCGCAGATGGCGCCGATCTTGCCGTCGACGATTGCTTGCACGCCGTCCTTTTCGCCGTCTATCGAGACAATCAGCACATCTTTTCCGGGCGTCTTGCCGGCGGCCTCGAGAGCTGCGATCGCGCCGAGCGCCATCTCGTCATTGTGGGCATAGATGATATCGGCTTCAGGATGGGCCTGCAGCAACGTCTCCGCCACCTGGCGGCCCTTGTCGCGAGCGAAGTCGCCCGACTGTGAGGCGACAATCTTGAATTCCGAGTGCTTGGCGATGATGTCGTCAAACCCCTTCTTGCGGTCGTTGGCTGGCGAGGAACCGGTGGTGCCTTCCAGTTCGATAATCTTCGATTTTCCATTTGCGTTCTTCACCACCCATTCGGCGATGCGGTTACCCTCATTGATGAAGTCGGAGCCGATGAAGGTGACGTAATCCTGGCCAGGCTTGGCCATGGTATGGTCCACATCGCGGTCAATGAGAAAGACCGGGATGCCGGCATCACGCGCGGCCAGGATGACCGGCACCAACGGCTTGTCCTCGCGGGGAGGCAGGAAAATCGCGTCGACGCCCTGCGCGATCATGGAGTTTACGTCGGAGGCCTGCTTGGCCGAGGATCCGGCGGCATCAGTATAAACGAGCTGATGGCCGAGCTTTGCAGCCTCATCCTGCATGCTTTTGGTTTCAGCCAGCCGCCATGGATTATTGCTCTCGGTCTGGGCGAAGCCGACCTTGTACTTGTCTTTCTTGGCAAGCGGCGGGAGCGCGGCGAAGGCGCGTGGAGCGAGGGTAAAAGCGGCCACGCCGACGGCGGAGCCTACCAACAATTTCCGACGGGTAATGATCATGCTTTCCTCCTTGGTTGTCGTATTTTGACGACGTTGAATATTCCTCGCCTATGGCGGGCTAGGTCAGCTCGCTTGCAGACACCGCCCTCGATTGAGTCACTCCGCCCGCTTCCAAAATGAAATCGGCGCAGCGGTCGCCCAGCATCATGGCGGGTGCAGCCGTGTTGCCGGCGTTGATGTTAGGGCACACCGACATGTCGGCAACGCGCAGGTTTTCTATCCCGCGCACCCGCATGGCCGCGTCCAGAACGGCCATTCGATCGCTGTCCGGACCCATGCGGCATGTGCCGGCCGGATGGTAATTCGTTTTGACGAAGCGCTTGCAGTGCTTTTCGAGCGCCGCGTCGCTGAGGTCGTCTTCCCGGGGGACGGCTACAGCCTTGATGCGATCCGCCAGCGGCTTCGCGTGGAATGCCTTCAGGAAATAGCGCTGGCCGGCAATCATCTGCTTCATGTCGTCTTGATGTTTGAGCAGGTGCGGAGAGACGACCGGCATGTCATTCGGATCTGCCGAACGGAGCTTCACGAAGCCACGGGACTTCGGCTTGACGACCACGGTCGTCACAGTGAGGCCGTAGGTATTCTCGACCAGGGTCAGGATATCGCGGTCCAGGTACACATGTGGCACGCAAAACGCCTGGATCGTCGGTTCGCCATCCGGATCGGCCGGATTGACAAAAGCCCCAGCCTCGACTCCCGCGGACAGGATCGTGCCGGCGCCAAACAGCTTGAAATGCAAGCCGTTCTTGATCATCCGCCAACCCTGGCCTTGCTTAAAGTAGCCGTAAGGCCCGTTTGCCGTGGCAATAATCGGCACTTCCGGATGGTCGATCAGATTCTGGCCTACGCCCGGAAGGTCGGCGATGCAGGCAATGCTATGTCTGGACAGTTCCTCGGCCGGGCCAATACCTGACAGCATAAGGAGTTTCGGCGAGACCAGCGCGCCCGACGAGACGATCACGTCGCCGTCCGCATAGGCCTCGTGTTCGGTTCCCGATTGGTCAGTGTAGATTACACCCTTTGCGCGCCCGTTCTGGATCAGCAGTCGCCTCGCGGCAGAATTCAGCCTCAGCGTCAGCCTGGGATCCTTAGCCAAAGGCTCGATAAACGCATAGGCAGCGCTGCTGCGCTTCCCGCGCCGGTTCATGAATTGATAGAAGCCCACTCCGCGTTGCGACGGCCCGTTGAAGTCATGATTGTAGGGCAGTCCGAGCCGTTGAACCGCCTGTACGAACCAACGCGAAACGTCGTCAATGTGACCGGGGTCTGAGACCAGCAGTGGCCCTTCGCTCCCATGCAGGTCGCCGCTAAGACGATTGTTGCCTTCCATGGCCGTGAAGTGGGGCAGCACCGCCGGCCAGTTCCAGCGGATGCCGGCATTGTTGCCGCGCAGCAACTCATCCCATTCGTCATAGTCCGAGGCACGGCCGCGCATATAGATCTGGGCATTGACCGAGGTGCCGCCGCCCAGCACGTTGCCTTGCGAGATTTCGTGTTCGCGGCCATCCAGATGTTGCTGCGGCTCGGTGCGGTAATATCGCATGAACTTCGAGCCATTGATCATCTTGAAGATCCCCGGCGGCATATCGAGCAGCGGGTGGTGATGCGAATGCCCGGCTTCGAGAAGCAGGACCCGCCGTCCTGCCTTCACCAGCCGCGCCGCGACCACGCAACCCGCTGCTCCGCCCCCCAGCACGATATGATCGTAAGTCTGCGTCATTCTCGCCGGTCCTCCCTCCGGCCCTCACGGCATTTCAAATGTGCCACGGACATACTCCCAGGCCGCGGAAAGATGATTGAGCAGCGCCCGCTCTGCGCCGTCTGGATCTCGCTCGATGATCGCCATGCAGATTTCGCGGTGGCTCAGGAAATTGATGCGGTTGCGCTCGGGTGATCGAGGCATGCGCATCCAATGCGGTGACAGCCACGCGGTGAAGGCCTTGTGCACGGCGGGCATCACCGGGTTGCGCGTGATCTGGTAGAGCACGGCGTGGAATCCTACGTCGGTGGCATAGAATTTTTCCGAATCCGGTATTGCCGCCTCGTTCATCTCGAGCGCTGATCTGAGCGTGGCCACGTCGTCTTTGCGCGCATGGATGGCGGCGTTGCGCGCAAGAGAGGCTTCAAGAAAGACCCGGGTGTCGTAGAGGTTCTTCACTCCCGCCTGAGCGCTTAGCAGGTGGCCGACAACACCTTCTAAAGCGCCGAACGCCGCCTCCAGCCCCGGCCGGCGGACCACTGGGCGAAAGCGTGGACGCGCTTCGATCAGACCGCGGCTTGCCAGGCGAGCGACCGCTTCACGCACTACGCCGCGGCCGACGCCGTACTCGGCCATCAATTCGCGCTCGGCCGGCAGGAAGCTGCCGTCGCCGAGCTTGCCGGAGGCGATATCCGCTTCGATTCCGATCACCATGGCGTCTGCGGCGCGAGCAGCTCCGCTCGTGGCCCGCGTTCCAAGATGCTGTGGTGTACTTAGCAAGCCATCCTCCACTTGAGGCAATCATTAATGCTCAGATCGGACCAAAGCACAAGGTCTGGTGAGCTATCATCGGACCAAAAGTGCGGTAAGTCGCCGATCCGGTTGCGATTAGCCCGATTGAGTGCCATTATGGTATGACGAAATGGGGTCAGGCGGCGAGAGCTTCGCAATGGGCGATACAGAAATCACGGACGTTGAGGTTCGGCTTTTCCGGGTGCCGCTGCGTGAAGTAATGACCGACGCCAAGCATGGCGCTCACACGCATTTCGAGCTGGTGACAGCGACCCTGAGGCTGGCGGACGGCAGCGAAGGGACTGGATACACCTACACTGGCGGTAAAGGTGGGCATGCGATCGGAGCCATGATCGTGCACGATCTGGCGCCGTTCCTGAAAGGACGGGACGCGACCGACATCGAGGCGCTCTATGATGGGATGCTATGGCACATCCATTATGTCGGACGCGGCGGCATCGCGTCCTTTGCAATTTCTGCGGTCGATATAGCGCTCTGGGATCTGCAGGGCCGGCGCATCGGCCGGCCACTCTGGGAAATGGCAGGCAAGGCCGGCAAGACAGCCAAGGCATATCGCGGCGGCATCGACCTGAACTTCTCCCTCGATCAGTTGCAGGCGAGCATCGACTCCTATCTCGCCGCCGGGTTCAATGCTGTGAAGATCAAGGTCGGCAAAGACGACCTCGCGGAGGATGTCGCCCGAGTTAAGGCGATCCGCGAGCGCATTGGGCCGCACACCCCGTTCATGGTGGACGCCAATTACGCACTCGACATTCATCGGGCGATCGAAGCGGCGAAAGCATTCGCGCCTTACGAGTTGCTGTGGTTCGAGGAGCCCATCATACCTGACGATTACCAGGGCTACGCTGCCATTGCCGACGCGACGGGCATGCCGCTGGCCATGGGCGAGAACCTGCATGTGATCGAGGAGTTCGAGCATGCCTTCGCCTGGTCGAAGCTATCCTACATCCAACCCGACGCGTCGAACTGTGGCGGCATTACAGGCTGGTTGCGGGTGGCCGAGCTTTCCCGCAAGGCCGGAATTCCGGTGTGCAGCCACGGCATGCAGGAACTGCATGTCAGTTTGGTTGCGGGCCAACCAAACGCCGGTTGGGTGGAGGCGCACAGTTTTGACATCGATCTGTACACCACTCGTCCGCTCAGGTTGCAGGATGGGCTGGCAGTCGCCCCAGACGAGCCAGGCATTGGTGTCAGCTTTGACTGGCGTAAGCTGGATAACTTCGAGGAGAGGGTCTAAGCCAAGATCGGTAACGGACCGAATATGACCGGAAAAAGCCAGCTTGCCGAGCGGACCAGCCCCGGTCGGCGCGACGCGCACAGAAGCTATCGCGCTGCAAAAGGAGCGTGCCGCGAATAAGTAGCACCCGCCGAACGGCGAGCGGCTGGTCTACGGCCGATCACTGATCTCCCGGCAGAAACGAAGTGTTCTATCGCTGATTGGGCTATCGCAAGCGGAAGCGGAGCACCTGGCCAATCAGGCAAATGTTCGACCGCTATTATCGCGCAAGGTATCAACTTTTTTTGCGAGACCTCGTCCCTCAGCCCATTGCGATCACTCAAATGTAAATGCGCTAGCATCCGGAGTGCTCAAAATGGCTGAATGCCACGGTACGCTTTCGAAGTTACGAGAAACGGGCAGCGCTTTGCCGATGCGTGGGTTGAACTGGACAGCCTGGGGGACATGCGACGAGAAGCGCTTAAGGCGCTGCACGATATCGCCGTCGACGAAATAGCTGAGAGCGACGTCGATGAGACCCTGACGATCTCGGTCTATGATGAAACCGGCAGGGCGATATATTCAGCAACTCTCACGGTCTCACAATCGCTGCCGCTCTTGCACCTATTTGGCCGGTGAGAGGCGTCGCAAGAGGTTGCGTCGAAGTGGGTCCGCCGCCGAACATTTTTGGGTGGGCCGTTATCGGGGGCCATGATCAGTGCGCGCGTCACGTGGGGTTGTGGCGCCGATCCGCCGGAAAATGAAGCTTTCATTTCCCCCCGGCGCTGCCTGCGCGGCGTCGGTCAGCATCGCCATTCGCTTGTGGATCGGCGACTTGATGCAGGCCGGATCCGTTGCCGCCGCATCGCCGGCGATCGCCATCGCCTGACACCTGCAGCCGCCCCAATCGACCTCGCGGCGCTCGCAGCTTCGGCACGGCTCCTGCATCCAGTCGGTGCCGCGGAAGGCGCTGAATGCCGGTGAGTCGGCCCAAATTTCGGCGAGCCTGCGGTCTCCGAAGCGCTCGAAGCGCAGCGAGGGAATGGTCTGGGCTGCATGGCACGGCAACACGGTGCCGTCGGGCGCCACCATGAAGGCGTCGCGCGCCCAGCCGCCCATGCATGGCTTGGGATAAACGGCAAAATAATCCGGCGTGACGAAATCGATGTTCATGATGCCGGCGAGCCTTTCGCGCGCCGCCGCGACGATGTCCGCCTGCCGGTTGACCGCTGCCAGGTCGGGCATCAGCCTGTCGCGGTTGGCGAGCGCCCAACCGGCATATTGGACGTTGGCGATCTCGAGCCGTTCCGCATCCAAGGAGAGGGCGAGGTCGATGAATTCCGGCACTTCCTCGATGTTATGGCGATGAACCGGCGCATTGATGGTGAGGGGCAGCCCGGCCGCGCGGGCGCGGCGAGCCGTCTCCAGCTTCTTCTCGTGACTGCCCCGGTGGTTGCCGATACGGTCGGTGGTCGCCGGACGGGCGCCCTGGAAGCTTAATTGCAGGTGGTCGAGACCGGCTTCGGCAAAGGCCTCGATGCGGCCCTCAGCAATGCCGATGCCGGCGGTGATGAGGTTGGTGTAGACGCCGCGCGCCGAAAGCCCGGCGATCAATTGCTCGAGGTCGCGACGCAGCGTCGGCTCGCCGCCGGAAAGATGCACCTGCAGGACACCGAGATCGGCGGCCTGCGAGAACAGATCGAGCCAGGTCTGCGTGTCGAGCTCGTGGTTCGCCTTCAGCAGTTCGAGCGGATTAGAGCAATAAGGGCACTGCAGCGGGCAGCGATGCGTCAGTTCCGCCAGCATGCCGATAGGGGGCAGGAGGGGCGCGCTCATAGCTTCACCAAAAGCTTGTCAGACCATTCCTGCAGGAAGGCGATGACGTCGGCCGCCACCTCCTGCGGATCCGTGTCATAGTCGGCCGCAAGATCGGCGATGATGCGCTCGACGGTGGACCGGCCGTCGCAGCGGCGCAATATGTCGAGACTGATCTCGTTCGGCCAGAATACCTTCTCCGGCGAAAGCAGCGCGAAGGCCTGCCGCATGGGATCGTACTGGATGCGCACATGCCTGGGCAGCGATGGCGCCGACTGCAACGACACGATGGCTCTGTCCCGCAGTGCTGTCATGGCCCCGCCTCCGGGCGGAAGGCGCCGGGCGGTATGTTTCCCGGCGCGCCATATGCATGCTGGAGTGCATCGAGCATGGCCCAGAGTATGTCGCATTTGAACACCAGCGCATCGATCGCCTGCTGCTGGCGCTCGGGCGTGTCGGCATGGGCGAGCACATAGGCGAGGGCGAACTCGGCGTCGCGCGATGCCTGTTCGGGCCGCCGGCTGAAATAGGCCAGCGTATCCTTGGTGATGTAGTCGTATCTGGCCAGCATCGCCGACACCCGCTCGCCGATGATGGTCGGCGAGAACATCTCGGTCAGCGATGACGCGACTGCCTCGAGCAGCGTACGGTTCGTGCAGAAGGAAAGATAGGCGCCGACGGCGAAGCGGGTCGCCGGCAGCGCCAGCCTTTCGCTCTTGACCGCTTCGGCATCGAGCCCGAGCGAGGTTGCCAGGTGCAGCCAGCGCGCGATGCCGCCGCTCCAGCCATCATCGCCGTCATGGTCTTCGATGCGCTTGCGCCACGCGGCACGAAACGCCGGATCCTCGGCACGCGCCAGGATCATGGCGTCCTTGCGTGGAATGACGGCCTGGTAGCAATAGCGGTTCAGCGCCCAGGCCTGCATTTCGGCCTTCGACAGTGCGCCGCCGGTCATTCTGTGATGGAAAGGATGGCGGTTGTGATAGCGCTCGTCGCCGACCCGCCGCAGCACGGCCTCGAGTTCGCTCTTAGACAGTCCGCCTCGGGCCGCGTCATGGAAATCGCTCAAAATTCCATCTCCATGCCCTCGCTGGCGACTTCCCAGCCAGCCGCCTTGACCGCCGCGTGTTCGGCGGAATTCTCGTCCAGAACAGGATTGGTGTTGTTGATATGGATGAAGATACGGCGACCGATCTTCACATCGGCCAGGCCGGCGATCGAACCCGCTTCTCCGGACATTGCGATGTGCCCCATGCGCGCGCCGGTTTTCTGGCCGACGCGGGCCGTGATCATCTCGTCGTCCGTGTAGACGGTGCCGTCGAACAGAAGGCAGGCGGCATCCGCTAGGCGCGTGCGCAGTGCGGCATCGATGCGCGCGCAGCCCGGAATGTAAAAAACCGCGCCGCGACCGCCGGTTCCGCTGATACGGACGCCGATCGTGTCGCCCGTGTCGGAGCTGAAATCGACGGCGGGATCGCCTCTTTGCTCAAGATAGAGCGCGACCTTGCCTGGCACCGGAAAGCTGCCGACGACCACGCCGGTCGGGTGGCCGTTCGCGCCGCAGATCGCCATTTCCTCCGTCGGCGCCAGCAGGCGCCGAGGCACGATCGCCGGATCGAGAACATTGAAGATCGAATTCGCCTCCAGCGTCGCCAGCACCTGCGCCGTCGCATAGATCGCGAAAGGCTGTCGCTCACGCAGGCTCAGCAGGCCGGCGACATGGTCCACGTCGGCATTGGTCAGCACCACCGCGCGGATAGGCGTCGAGCGCAGCGGTGCGTCGGCCGCGGGCTGCAGCTCGGGCGCTTGCGCAATCTGCTGGCGGATATCGGGCGACGCGTTGAAGAGAACCCAACCTGTCCCGTCCGTCGATACGGCGATGGATGATTGGGTTCGCGAACGCACGCCGGGCATGCCCGTGCGAGCCGCGCGGCTCAGGCGGTAATTGCAGTTCCATTGCGGAAAGCCGCCTCCGGCCGCCGATCCGATGATCTTCACGCGCATGCCAACGCCCGCCCCACGACCCGTCCGATCGGCTTTTCGGCCGCAGACAGTTTGATATTCGCGTTTCCCGCCGCAAAGCCCTCACATGCGGCGGGGTGCATGCCCCCGCTGGCAGGGACATGCACCCTTGCGGCCTACTTCCTGGGAGGAATTTCAGCAGGCAGATACCGCGAAATTTCGAAGCCCGCAGCGACCTGGCACATGGTCGGTTTCTTCCAGCTCTTCTTCATCGCATTCTCCTCTTCTGCCAGCCCGAAGGAGCCGGTCATGTCTTTGGCTCCATCGCGGGCGGGCGCAATGGCTCGTCCATCACTTCACAAATGGACAAATGAAACACTGCGTTCTCAAACAACCAAATCGAAGATCGGTTCCTTTCCTCCGTCGCCTCTTTCGTTTTCACGACCGGCGAACTCATCTCGTTCGCGCCCGCGCGGCGAGCCAAGCCAATTCACCAAGCATTTCCTCCCGTGTCCTTGGCGGCGCGAGGGGTCGTAGGCGGTGATCGCTCCGGCCAAAAACAGCAGCGTGCATCCGGCGACAACGCCCAGTCGACAGCCGGGTAAAGCGCTTCAGGGCAAAGTAGCAGATCAAGCGAGCTTCGCGCGGTTGGCGAGAGCCGAAGCGCCAGCACAGGCTGCGGGATCAACTTGGCGTCGCCCGTTCGCCCACCTCTTCGATTTTGTCCAGAACAGCTTCGGGTGCCACGTCGCGCTTGAGCTCCTTCAGCTCGTCGTCACCTTTGGTATCCACGTCCAGCCGCTTGGCAATCTCTTCGACCAGTTT
The DNA here is from genome assembly GCF_020165195.1 of Mesorhizobium sp. CA14. Classification (GTDB taxonomy): domain Bacteria; phylum Pseudomonadota; class Alphaproteobacteria; order Rhizobiales; family Rhizobiaceae; genus Mesorhizobium. The sequence goes on from NZ_JAIUHR010000005.1 coordinate 102,054, forward strand.
GATGAGCTTGGTTGTCTCATGTTCATTCAGCAGACTGACCTGCAGATCGAGGTCTGCCCTGGCATTGTCCTCGGCCGCCATGCGGTTCTGGTTGATCAGAACGAATGTCGACAGAAAGATCGCCTCGACCGAGGCGAACATGGCCAGGATGACCAACGATGGATCAAACGGCTTTATGAAGGTTACGATGCCGAGATTGAGTGCGATCCACGCCCCAAACAAGACAAGGTGGATATAGACGAACATCATGCTGCCGGCGAAGCTGCTGATAGCTGCGGCCGTGCGTTGCTCCAGGGATGCAGACTTCGCGTCGCGTTTCCGTCTCGCGACCAACGCCTCTATGTTCCGCGCCAGGGCAGGGCTGAGGCCTTCCGCCGCCGGGGTGGTTGGCGTGCCGTAGCCCTTGCTGTCGGGGGCGGCCGTGGCACCCATTCTTGTCTCTCCCATCTAGGCTGCCTAACTCCCTGTTCGACAATTCGCTCCATTTTGCTCGGCTTCGAACGCGCGCATCCACGTTCCTGTCGCCAATGCTGCCGCCGCATTGGCGAATCCTGCGGATCACCGCTCGTCATTCCTCGGCGTTGGTTGCGTGGCCGCAGAGCCTATTAACGGCCATGTCTGTGCGCCGAAAAATCGACCAGACCGCGAAGCTAGTCGGAGAGTGGTCTCTTTCCCCCGCGGCGCTAGCGTCACCCTTCCAGGAAAAGGGATGGTCAAGCGGACCTTTTGCGCTGATGACGGCTGCGGCCAAATTGCTTTAAAGCTGCGGCGAAGGCGTGACCTGCCTGGTCGCATTTTTCGCGAGAAGGACCGTTGCTTTCGATGACGACGATAGCCTGCCTTACCGTCAACCCGTGCTTTTCTGCGAATTCGACCGGGTCATACGCCTGGTTCCACTGATGTCCGGTTCGATTCACACTCTGCATGAAAGCTCCCACTTGTGGTTGGCAGCACTGCAACGTGCGGAGGTCCGCAAGGTTTCAGTTTATATGACTGATCATCGCAATTCAGGCCGAGCAGTGCACGTCGCTTCCCTTGCCGTTGCGCGCGTGAACGGCAGTTGGCAAATGATTTGACTTGAAGATCTATCGGACCTCGCGGCTTAAATCAGCGTGATCGGCATATAGCGAATAATCACCTTCTCCTGCCGGAAACGCCTCTCCAGCGCCGTACGGCGATCACGCCACTCACGTAGGTCGATCTCCTCGGTCATGACTTCAAAGATGACGATCTTGTCGGCGTTTGACTCGGCATCCTTTCTCCACAAACCATCCGCAGGAGCCTGAAGATAGGCGGTAACACCCTCGAAGCGGCTCGCCAGTTCTTCCTTTACCCTCTCGAAGTCTTCTTGGGCGAAAGGCTGACCGTCATTATCCATGCAGGGAAGCAGTATTTGAACAAGGTGCATGGCGGTCAGTGACGAAAGCCGTGGTTGGTGTCTGCAAGTTGATTGTGAATGTCCGTGGCCGCGATCGCGGCGTCGCCGAACGCTACCGCGATCTGGTTGATTTCGTTCACCACATCACCAGCGGCATAGAGACCGGGCACAACGGTTCGCTGGTGCGCATCTACAATAAGGTATCCGAGGTCGTCGCAAGTCGCCCCGAGGTCTATCCCAAACTTAGCCCCTGTCCTGCATCCCATCGCCGGATAGATCGCATCGAATGCGCCGGTCGCTCCGCCGGAGAGTACGACAATGGCATGTTCACCGAGCGGGCGGAGCGAATTGGGAATGCAGGCCTCAACCCGGATTCCAGCCTCCCTCAGTGGGCCTGAGCAATCATCCATTCGACACGCCCCGTCGGTCGCAAGTACGGTAAGGTCGCGGGTGTAGGTTCGCATGAACGACGCCTTCTTCACCGCCTCTTTCAAAGGGCCCATTACTGCGACACGCTTATCGATGACCTCGTAGCCATCGCAGATCGGGCAAAGGCGCATTGTCCCCCCTCTAATCATGTCGGTAGCCAGTGGGATGTCAGGAAGCGTGTCGACCACACCCGTTGCCAGGAGCACCGCACGGGCTCGAACGGATGTTGGGCCGGCAGCAATAAACTCGCTCCCGTCGCGCTTGATATCTTGGACTGCTTCGTCCCTAAGCTCCGCGCCGCTCAGCAAGGCTTGTTGCCGCAAACGATTTAGCAGGTCAGGGCCGGATAGACCGTTGGGAAAACCGGGACAGTTGCGGGTAATCGGAATGAGCTTCGCGCGGCTTTCACCGGCATCGAAAAGAACGACTCGACGACGGAAGCGGCCGAGATAAGTCGCGGCCGCGAGCCCGGCGGGGCCACCTCCAACTATCAAGCAGTCAATTTGCTCAGCGCGATGATGTCCCTGATCTGTCACGACCTAAATCCCAACGAGCTCACTTGAACCCCTGAGAGTGGATCGTGACAGGCCGCGGGCTTGCGGATTAAGGTGCCTAGGACTGCCTTGCTCTTCGCACCTGTCTATAAGGAAAAGCATTCGAGGCGAGGGAGCTCTCCTCCTCAACTTGCCCAGACGGAATGGAAGTTTTGTCGTTAGTCTGTTCATAAACGATACAGTCCTGTGGCATCCCCTTTCGCTTTTAAAGCGCACGCCGATGTTTGGTTCAGGAATTTCCGCGCAGCGCGTCACTGCTTGTCAGGCGCGTTTGGCGTCCTCGATGCCGTAAACACCTCACGCACGCCGCTAATGTAGCGCTTCGCGCAGGCTCCTCGCGCTTGTCGTTCGCGCATATGGGATTAAGGTACCTTTGAAGGTGGACAGGGGACAAGATTGTCTCGTCGATCGGCACGCGCCCATCTGCTTGGACTAATCGCGGCAGCCGTGTTGCCGGTCTGGCTTTTCGCTGCCTATCTATTGGTGACGTACGCACTGCATGAAAGGTCGCGGATCGAGCAGGAAGCCCTGTGGACCGCTCGACAGGTATCGCTGGTGGTCGAAGGCGAACTCTCTAATCTCAAGGCGGTTCTTGACGGCCTCTCCAGGTCCCCGGCTCTGGTCAATGGAGACTTGCTGGCCTTTGGCGCAGAAGCGCGCCGCCTTGTCCAAGGGACGGACGAGGTAATCACACTGCGGAATCTCGACGGTCGCCAGTTGGCAAGCACCGGACCTGAGCTGGCCTCCGACATGCCTTTAACAACACCGCTTACAGTTGACGAACGCGAGCAACTGAAACTGGCTGGAATTCTCGTCGGCAACGTGTTCGCCGGGCACAGGGCTAACGAGTATCGCGTCGCCGTCACTGCGCAGGTGTCGGGCTTCAGCGGCGAACCGTTATTCCTTTCGGTATCAGTTCCTACCGAGCGCATCCGCCTTGCCATGCTGCCAGCGGTTCCGGAGGGATGGACGGTCGGCGTCGGGGACCGCGAGGGAAAATATGTCGCCAGATCCAAAATGCATGATCAGGTCGCCGGCAGGCCCGGTTTGCCTGAATACGTGGCCAAGGTCGTGGGCCGCTCCGGAACCTTCCAGTCTCAGAATTTCGAAGGGAAGAGATTGCTGGCTGGATACTTTCGATCACCCTATTCTGGTTGGTTTTACACCGCCAACATTCCACTATCCCAGCTCCAGGCGCCACTCTGGTGGTCGTTCGCGCAGATCGGAGGGATCGGTCTTTCGGCGCTGCTTTTCTCGCTCGCCCTGGCCTACTTCGTCGGCAGGAGGTTCACCAAGGCCACCGCAGATCTCGTCGGGCGAGCCGATGCGCTCGGCAGCGGCCACGCTGTGGAGCCGATTCTTACCTCGGTCGCGGAATTCGATACGATTGGTCAGGCCATGATCGCGGCAGAGCAAGCAATTGCGGAGCGCACGCGCGAGTTGGAAACGGTCTTAGAGACGGTTCCCGCTGCGGTCTGGTTTACCTATGACCCGCAGGCGCGCCAAGTTATCCGCAACCGGTTTGCGGCGGAACTTATGGGTCTGTCGCCCGAGCCTCACAGGCCATTTGGAAAGCCGGATCTGGTGATCGATACTCTTGCCTACAAAAACGGCCAAACCATCAGCCGGGAGGACCGCCCGCTTAGCAAGGCAATGCGAGGTGAAGAGACCACCAACGAGGAATTTGCCTACACTCTTCCATCAGGGGCGCAGCGATATCTGCTTTCCAGCGCGCGGCCCATTCGCAGCTCGGAAGGGTCGGTGGTGGGCGCAGTGCAGATCAGCCTGGACATATCTGACCGCAAACGGGGGGAGGAACAGCGCCAGTTGCTCGTCAATGAACTGAACCATAGGGTCAAGAACACCCTTGCTGTGGTTCAGGCCATAGCCGCCCAAACCATGCGCAACGCCAGCAGCCTGGCACAGGCTGGTCAGGCGCTTTCCAGCCGACTTGTGTCTCTGGCAAAGGCGCACGACATCTTGACCCGCGAGAACTGGAGCGGCGCCGACCTCAGCGCTCTGATTGCGGCCGCCGTTGAGGCGCATGCATCTCTCGACCGTTTCGACCTCAGCGGCGAACAAGTCTGGCTTCCACCCAACATCGCGCTCTCTTTCGCCCTAGCGCTTCATGAACTGACGACAAACGCGATCAAATATGGATCGCTCTCCAACGCAACGGGGTCTATCGCGATCAATTGGAAGCTGCAGGAGGCTGGAGGCGACCGGGTTCTTGAGCTCGATTGGCATGAGAAGGGCGGTCCACCTGTCACCCCTGGGAAAAGTGGATTTGGTACGCAGCTGCTCCAGCGGGTATTCGAGGGAAAGAACGCTGGTGGGGTGAAGATCACCTACGATCGGGCTGGTTTACATTGTGCGTTCCGCGTGAACTTGAGCGAGGAAAGATAACATCCCGTAACGCTCACGGAACATAAGTTCCGATCGGGCGTTGGGGTTCGCTCGGGGGGTACTTGCATATGGGCGATGGTGCGGTCCTAATCGTTGAAGACGAGACAATGATTTTGCTCGACCTGGAGTCTGCGCTTGAAGAAGCTGGCTTCGAAGTCGTCGGGGCAAATAACGCGGCGAGCGCGGTGGCCGCCTACGATGCCGACCCGGAAAAATTCAAAGCGCTGGTGACCGATATTCGTCTGGGTTCTGGCGAGACGGGATGGGAGCTGGCGCGACGTTTTCGCCGCACCAATAATGTCTTGCCGGTCGTCTACATAAGCGGCGACAGTGCGGCGCATTGGGCTCACGAAGGTGTCCCGAACAGCATCATGATTGCCAAGCCGTTCTTCATGCCACAGATAGTCACGGCGGTATCCACGTTGCTCAACCACCTGTCGACCATCGACGCATCCTAACACGAGCCGTCGGAGCTAGACGCCTGATGCCGAAAGATGGATCGCCTGCAAGCAGCCGAGGACCAAACCGCGGCGCCGCTGGGAACGTCTCCCAGGAGAACTTCAACCGCACGATGAAGAAGACGATCAAGGAAACGAGACCCAGGGACAAGGCCCCACCGCTGCCGAGCAAGAAGATGGTCAGGCCGCCGCCGGCGCGCCGGGATGCCGAGCGTTCCTGATTCCGAACAGCAGATTGGGCGGCAATTGGACCGGCGCGGAGGCCGGTCGGCTGCCTGCAAGGCGGAATTAAGGACCCCAGCAACTTACGATTAGACATCAGGCACCTCCACGCTCGAGAAAGGCAGACGGCGAGGACATCCCGATCGCCTATCTGCCTTAGCTGCCCTTGGAAGCCGACCGCTCGGGGCAGGAACAAAGCTTGCTCGCTCTGTGTTCGGAGAGGGAATGAACGTAGCAGAGATTGCACATGAAGGCTTATCGAGTGGAAGAGATGGACCGGGACAGAGTTGTGGCTGAACATACCATCGAAGCCGATACGCCATGGGTGGCAGCTGAAACGGCAACGGGCAGTGGGGTCGTGAACACACGTGGCGACGAACAGCGCTGGATTCGAGTTACGGATGAGGCAGACAAGGTTGTGTACCGATTTGCTTTCAAGGGCTGTGGATAGTAACCGCCGATTTTCATCATATCAGGGCATCGTAATTGGAGGCGCGTCCCACCCGCCTAATCTGTGCTCACTCAACTGAGCGTCCCGTCCGACGCTTTCAATACCGGATCCCCAATTCCAATCCACCTCGGCCGCTAGTTAGCGGACTGGATGTGGGAACAGCGTGTCGACGGCCCGACGAGAAAGATGACCTAGCTATCAGGATGCTGAACGCGATCCAAAGGCACCTGGGTCGCTTCCATCAGTTTGGCTTCTTCGGTGACGCAAGACCGGAATTGCGAGATGATCCTAATGCTCCCGTTTCGCAACGGACGCCTCAATGGTTTGCAGCGGTCGAAAACCGGGCCGAGTGGCGCAAGCTCTTCCAGTATGGGGGTACCTGCATGGCCCCACCTTCTAGGCGTGACCAGCTGTCATGCGGCGTGTTGGCTCAGCTTTGTTCGCCCGAATCTCGCATTTCCTCGATTTCTTCCGGCTCTTTGTCGTCTATTTCGGCGATCTCGTTGCGAGCCTTTTCGTTCGCCTTGATCAGCTCATCAAGTTTCGCCTGCAGGGCTTGGGTGTCGCGATGCTCGGCCCTTTGGATAAGCAGCGTCATTGCCCAGGTGATCAGCGTCGCGATGCCGTGCCAGTCGAGCGTTTCCCGCTCGAAGACAAACCACGAAACAGTGTAGCCGCCTAAAATCAAAAAGGCTGCCGGTCGGGACGTCAACGTGCCGACCTTGGTCAGCGCTTCTCGAAACTGCAATGCTGCCATGGCCTGCGAACGGCTGAGGGCGATCCGGGTTCCCGCCGAGTCGGCTTGGCGCTAGTCCGTCAGACGCCGCCTTGGAGAGACAGCGTAAGCGGCAAAGAGAGCCGAGAACATGATGAGGATGGGCAAGAGGAAGATCCAGAAGCCCACCGTGACGAACTTCGAGGTGGGGCCTTCCTCGCCATGCCGGGTCGCGGCCCAGGCTGCTTTGCCCAGACGAGGAGCTTGCCGCTTTGAGGGCAAAGCCCAGGGCAAATGACGAATTGCTAAAAAGCTGCTCGTCCAGGGGAACATCGCAGCCGGCAGGAAGTTCGAACTAGATCGAGGAGGCTGCACCATGAACAGTGTCATCTATCTCATAGGTCTGATTGTCGTTGTGCTAGCAGTGCTTTCCTTCCTCGGCTTTCATTAGGAGGCACCATGCAGCGCGAGACTGATCGGGGTCCCGAGTCCGCCGACTTTGCCAAAGCGAAGGACGAAGTTTCCGACCGAATCCGGCAAGAAACGGAAAGCGCCGGCGAAGCTCTCCACGAGGCCCGCGACGAGGTCGCCCGCAGGGCTGGAGCTTATGCCGCCGAAGCCCAGCAGGCCGTCTCCGAAAAGGCCGAGCAGACGCAGCGCGATATCGGATCGAGCCTGTCCGCTTTCGGCGGCGCTTTGCGCGCCGCGAGCGATCACTTGGCTAACAGCGACCAGAGTGCGGCCTCGAAGTTCATGCAGGAGGCCGCAAGCGGGCTGGAGCGGCTGTCCTCCTCGTTGAAGGAGAAGCCGTTCGGACAAGTGCTCGAAGAAGTTCAGTCTTTTGGCCGCCAGAATCCTGGAGCGCTTCTTGCCGGTTCGGTTCTGGCGGGATTGGCACTTGGCCGCTTCATAAAGGCTTCCCCGCCCGGCACGCGCCACCCGACGCAGGATGCCACCACGCCCGAATACCCCGGACAAACCGGCCCGGGAACGAGCGCGCGCCGGGATAGCGTTCCAGCAAATTGGGGTTCCGACGGCGGCATACCCGGCAAGGCAGCGGAGCTGAAGAAATGAGCACTCAGGACAATCCAAGTATCGGCACGTTGGTCGCCGATCTGGCCCAAGAGGTGAGTACGCTCCTACAAACGGAGGCGAGGCTCCTAAGAGCAGAGATATCGGAGGCCGCGACCAAGGCTGGCGCAGGCGCCGTCGAGGTGCTGGGCGGCGCAATATGCCTGCTCGCAGCGCTGCTGATTTTGTTGCAGGCGCTTGTGATCGCCCTGGCCCGCCTTGGTCTGGGCGCCGGGTGGTCCGCTTTACTCGTCGGCGTGGTCGTTGCCGTGCTGGGAGTGATCCTGTTGCGGACCGGCATGGCGAGCATGGCGCCTTCCGAGCTCGCGCCGGACCGTACACAGGAACAGCTCAAGCGTGACGTGAACGTGATCAAGGAACAAGCGCGATGACCGAGAGATCCGCAGCCGAGCTCGAACGCGAGGCGGAAGCCACCCGCGCAAGGGTCATAGCGACCGCCGACTCCATTCGCGACAAAATGACCCCTGGGCAGCTCTTCGACGAGTTCACTGGGCTTTTCAAAGGCGGCGCGGGCTCCGACATGCTTCACAATCTGAAACTCCAGGTGCGCGACAATCCACTGCCGCTGACCGTGATCGGCGCGGGCCTGGCTTGGCTGATGTTGGGCAGCGGCGCCTCCGGTGCTTCGGCTGGCAGCGCTGGGGTGACGCGGCGCGGTCCTGGCCTCGATGATGGAGCGTTCGGCTCTGGAATGGGTTCGACCGCCTCGGATGCAGCAGGCTCTGTCGCCGAAGCGGCCCGCGGGGCGGCCGGAACCGTCTCGGGAATGGCAAGCGAAGCAGCCGGCACAGTGTCGAACATGGCAAGCAGCGCAGCCGACACACTGGCGAGCTCGGCGGCAGCTGCGGCCGATATGGCGACGAGCGCCAGCCGATCGGCGCATAGTCTGCTCCAAGACCAGCCTCTCGCCGCGGCCGCCATCGGCCTTGCCATCGGAGCTGCGATCGGCGCCATGCTGCCCCACACCGAGGTCGAGGATGAGCGGTTGGGGGCCTATCGCGAGAGGCTTGGGGAGACTGCCCAAGACACTTTGAAAGAAGGCCTCGACGCTGCAAAGCAAGTCGCGGCCGAAGCCTACCAGACGGCGAGCGACGAAGCCGGACGGCAGGCGTCGAGCGAGGGCACGCTGGCCGACAAGGTCGGCGGGGTCGTCAAAGCCGCGGCCGACAAGGCCGACGAATCGGTGCGCGAGAAACTTTCCGATTCCGACGCGTCCTCGTCCCGGAAATCGTAGCCGCTTTCTCAACACGTCAAGGAACAATGCGCGCCTCCCTCGGTTCGGGCGGCGTCAGATAGATGGAGACACCGCAATGGCTGAATCGCGCGAATGGCTTGTCCAATGGTTGAGGGACGCTCACGCCATGGAGGAACAGGCAGAGACGATGCTGTCGGGGCAATTGAGCCGGATTGAGAGCTACCCTGAACTCAGCGAGCGAATTCGCACTCATCTGGAAGAAACGAAAGAGCAGGCCAGGCGGCTGAAGACCTGCTTGGATGGCATGGACGAAGGGTCGTCCATGCTGAAGGACGCGGGCGGCAAGCTGACCGCCACGGCGCAGTCGATCAGCGGCGTCTTCGCCGGCGACGAGGTCATGAAAGGCTCGCTTGCGAGCTACACGTTCGAACACATGGAAATCGCGTCCTATACGATCCTCATCGCCGCGGCCAATGCCGCGGGCGAGGCAGAGATTGCCCGCGTGTGCGAACAGAACCTGCGTGAGGAGGAAGCCATGGCCGAGTGGCTGAAGAGCAACCTGCCGCAGGTCACGGAACAGTTCCTGACGCGGGCAGACGCAGATAGCGACAGCGCGAAACGCTGACTTCAGTCCGCTTGAACCAGGAACATTCCTTGTTCCAAAGCATTAGGGTCGCTGCGGTCCTGGAGTGCCCGTGCCGATTTCGAACATTAGGCTTCGCTTGCGCGACCTGAGCCGGATAAGGCAGGCGCTGGCATTGGTCATGCTCCTCGCCGCACCTGTCCCCGGGCTTGCCGAGCCGCATACTATGGTGATCGGCTATCTTGGCCAACAGCGGACTCCGCCTTTGCCGCTGGGACCTCTCGATCAGACGGTCACCGACGATGGCCTCCAAGGCGCCCGGCTGGGCATTGTCGACGACACGGGCACTGGCCGCTTTCTCGGCCAGCAATTCCGGTTACAGGAAGTCATCCTCAAGGTCGGCGAGACGCCAGCCGAAGCGATCAAGGAATTCGCCGCCGCCGGCATCAGCTTTGTGGTTGCCGATCTGGATGCGCCCCAATTGCTGCAGGCGAGCGCAACACCCGGCGCCGAGCGGATGACGCTGTTCAACAGCCGCGCACCCGATGATCGCCTGCGTCAGGAGGATTGCCGCAGGAACGTGCTGCACACAATTCCGAGCTACGCCATGCTCGCCGACGCCCTGGCGGAATATCTGATCTGGAAACGCTGGCAGCACTGGTTCCTGCTGGTCGGCCCGCATCCGCAGGATCAGGCGATGGCCGCTGCCTTCCGGCGCGCCGCGACGCGCTTCGGAGCGGAAATCACGGTCGACCAGCCCTGGACGTTCCGGCCCGCCAACGGCCGCGCGGACACCGGGCACGTCACGCTGCAGACCGAGATCCCCGCCGCCACGCAAGTCGGCGACTATGATGTGCTCGTCATTGCCGACGAAGCCGATGAATTCGGCGCCTATCTCGAGGGGCGCACCGCTCTTCCGAGACCGGTGGCCGGGACGCAAGGACTGGTCGTAACCGGCTGGAGTGCGGTCAACGAGGAGTGGGGCGCCACGCAGCTCCAGGATCGCTTCCACAAGCTGGCTGGGCGTTGGATGCTGCCCAGCGACTACGCCGCCTGGCTTGCCGTCAGAAGCGTTGGCGAGGCGGCGACGCGGCTGCACAGTCTCGAGCCGACCGTGATCGGAAACTATCTGCGCGGTGACGATTTCCTTCTCGCCGGCTTCAAGGGACAGGGGCTGAGTTTCCGTCCGTGGGACGGGCAGATGCGCCAGCCCATCCTGATCACTGGTCCTCGCCTGCTCGTCTCGAGCTCGCCACAACCGGGCTTCTTGCATCAACGTACCGCGCTGGACACTCTGGGCATCGATCTGGAGGAGAGCACGTGCAAGTTCTGATCGCGCTCGTCCTTTCGATGTTGATGGCTCGTTCCGCCTCGGCAGAGACGATTTACGTCTCCAACGAGCAGGACAACACCGTCGCCGTCGTCGACGGGGCGACCATGACCCTTCAGGACACGATCGAAGTCGGCCGGCGTCCGCGCGGAATGGCGCTTTCGATCGACAAGAAGACGCTCTTCGTTGCCGAAGGCGACGACAACCGCATCGACATGATCGATCTCGCCAGGCGGCAGGTGGTCGGCCGATTGCCTTCGGGCGCCGATCCGGAATTCTTCGTCGTCCACCCGGATGGCAAACGGCTCTTTGTGGCCAATGAGAACGACAATCTGGTTTCGGTCGTGGATATCGCGGCGGCCAAGGTTGTCGGCACCGTCGATGTCGGGGTGGAGCCGGAAGGCATCGCGGTTAGTCCGGACGGCCGCACGGTCGCCTGCACCTCCGAGACCACGAGCATGGTCCATCTTATCGATGCCGCCACGCTCGAGCTCATTGACAATCTGCTCATCGACACGCGACCGCGCGCGGCGGCGTTCTCGCCGGACGGCAAGCAATTGTGGGTGTCGTCCGAAATCCGCGGCACCGCCACGGTGTTCGACGCCGCGACGCGCGCTCAAACGGGCAAGATCGAGTTCGAGGTGCCGGGTATTCGGCGCGAGGGCGTGCAGGCGGTCGGTATCGTGATGTCGCGCGACGGCGCGAACGCCTATGTAGCGCTCGGTCCGGCCAATAGGATTGCCGAGGTCGATACCAAGACCCTCGCGGTCCGGCGCCTCTACCTCGTCGGCCAGCGGCCCTGGCATGTCGCGCTCTCGGACGACCAGAAGCGCCTGATCAGCGCCAACGGCAACTCGGGCGACATCTCCTTCATCGACCTGGAGAATCAGGAGGTGGTGAAATCGCTGCCGGTGGGGCGCGGCCCATGGAGCGTCGTGATCGGCCCATGAACGCCTTGTCGGTCGAGGATCTGGGCCACAGTTTCGGAAACCGGCGGGTTCTCCAGGGGGTCTCGTTCGCTGTGGCTGAAGGGAGGATGTGCATCCTGCTTGGACGCAACGGCGCCGGCAAGACGACTTTGTTCTCGCTGATCACTGGTCTCTATCACGCGCGGGCAGGATCTGTGCATGTCTTTGGCCAGGCGATGGAGGCGAACCCATCCGCCGCGCTCGCGCAAATGGGCATCGTTTTCCAACTGCCGACGCTCGACCTCGACCTTACCGTGGGGGAGAACCTGCGCTACCACGCGGCTTTGCATGGGCTTCCCACAGACCTGAGCAAGGAGCGCTCCAGGGAGGAACTCAGCCGCCTGGGAGTGCTGGACAGGATCGATCATCCCGCCCGCGCGCTGTCCGGCGGTCAGCGCCGACGCGTGGAGATCGCAAGGGCGCTGATGCATGGTCCGCGTCTGCTTCTGCTCGACGAGCCGACCGCCGGGCTCGACGTGCCGGGACGGCGCGCGCTCGAGCGGCATGTGAGAGAGCTTTGCCGCGAGCGCGGCATTGCCGTTGTGTGGGCGACGCATTTTCTCGAAGAAGTGGGAGCCGATGACGACATCGTCGTGCTGCATCAGGGCAGGGTGCGGTGGGCCGGTCGCGCTGATCGCATCTCCCCCGAGCTTGGGGTCGAAAGCATCGCGGAGGCATTTGCCTCACTGACGGGGTCGCCATGAAGACGCATCACGCATTGCGGGCGCTCCACGGCATCTTGCAGCGGGAAATGCTGCGCACGCTGCGGCAGCGCGCACGCCTGTTCTCCGCGATGGTCCGTCCGCTTGTCTGGCTGACGATCTTCGCCGCCGGCTTCCGCTCGGTACTCGGCCTGTCGATCACGCCGCCTTACCAGACTTATGTCCTCTACGAGGTCTATGTTGTGCCCGGGCTGGCGGCCATGATGCTGCTGTTTCATGCCATGGCAAGCTCGCTGGCCATGGTCTACGACCGCGAGATGGGCAGCATGCGCCTGCTGCTGACGGCACCTCTGCCGCGTTGGTACCTGCTTGCCGCGCGCCTGCTGGCCAGCGTGATCGTCGGCCTGCCGCTGGTCTACCTGTTCCTTTTCGTGGCGCGTTTCTGGGACGTGCGGCCGCCGATCCTGGGCTATGTCGCCGTGTTTCCGGCGCTCGTGCTGTCGGGTCTGATGCTCGGTGCGTTCGGCCTACTGGTGTCCTCGATCTCGACCCAGATGGAGAACTTCGCCGGCGTGATGAACTTCGTCATTTTCCCGATGTTCTTTGCCTCGACGGCGCTCTATCCGATTTGGCGGCTCGCCGAAGCCGGTCCGGTGCTAGCGACGATCGCCGCCTGGAACCCATTCAGCTCGGCGGTCGAGCTGATCCGCTTCGCGCTCTACCTGCGGTTCGACGTGGTTTCCATGCTCGTCGTTGTCGCCTGCCTTGTGGTATTCTTCCTGGCGGCGATGGTCGGCTACGATCCAGGCCGCGGCCTGTGGTCCCGGCGCGGCGGCGAAGGCTGATTATCTGAGGGCATAGAGATAGGCAGCGATATCGCGCGCCTGCTGCTCGGTGATCCTTGTCGACGGCATGGCGGTGTGCGGGTTGATTTCCCTTGCCGAGCGGATCCAGCGGATCAGGTTCTCCGGATTGTTTGCCAGGACGCCGCCGATATAGACACGCCCGGCGAAGCTGCCGTCGAGGCGCGGCCCGACCTGGCCTTGCGCTCCCGGCACGCCGGGAATCGTATGGCAGCCGGAACAGCCATTCGCGGTCATGATCGGAATGGCGCGTGCGCTCACGCCGCCGGTCGCCACATCCGACTCGTGCCGGACGCGCTCGCGCCGGTCGGTCCATAAGGCCGCCGCGCCGACTGCCGCGGCCAGCAGGAGGATCGCGGCAAGGGCGCCGCCGATCAGCCTAGCCAGGTCGGAGCGCATGCGTTGCCTCCCTGGTTCCACTGTTGCTTATCCAAAGGCCCGCGAGCAGCAAGGCCGCTCCACCATAGATCAGGCCGGCCGGAACCCACATCACAAGCCCGGCCAGTTGCTGGTCCTCGATCGGGCTCAGGCCCCACAGCGCCGCGCCGGAGGCATTCGCCGGATACCAGAGTTTTGGCGAGACCAGCAGCAGCACGCCGAGCAGGCCGGTGTGCAGCGAGGTGAAGAAAAGATGCATGACGGAGCTGCCATAGGTTTGACGTCGACCAGAGCGTCGTAGAAGCGCCCACCAGAACAGCAAGGCAGTGCCGAGGAAACTCGCGTGCTGTGCATAATGCAGCACCCCCTGCTGCAGCGCTGCCTCGAACAGCGCCGGAATATGCCAGATCCAGATCGCAACCCCATGAAGCACCGTCGCGCTGAGCGGGCGCGCGGCGAGGGCCCAGAGCGCCTGCAGCACCTTGCGGTGGGTGAGCTTTCCCGTCCCTCTGCGAAATTTGGCCGGCAATGCCCACATCAAGGCTGCGCCGGGGCAGGCGGCGACAAGAAGCGGCGCCGCTACGGCCATCAGCAACTCGTGCTCGATCATATGGGCTGAGAACACCCGCTCGCCGAGCGCATGGATCGGGCTGACCAGCGCTCCCGTCAAAACGCCCCAGCCGGCGGCGAACAATAGAGCTTGGCGTAGCCGCTCGGGTCGGCCCCGGCCGCTGCGGCGCCATAGCCGGCTTGCGCCGAGCGCATAAATAAGCGCGAGCACTGCCAAGGGAAGCGTGAGGGGAAGCGCCAACGTCCATCCGGCCTCGGGCGCGCCGGCGCCATAGCAGATCGAGGTCGAAAAGAAGGCCTCGAGGCTCATCGCAGGCACTCGTCGAGAATAAGCGCCGCGCTGCCCTGCATGACGATGACGAGGGCAAACAGCAGCGCCGCAAGCAGGCCGAGATCGGCGACGAAACGCTCGGTGCTGCGCGTGCGCTCCGGCTTGAAGGCGGCGCCGCCTCGCCGCTTCGCCCGCCATGATAGCGCGCCGCCCAGCAGAGAAAATACGACCAGCAACAGCGCCACCGGGAGCACGACCTGAACCTGGCGATTGCATTGCCAGTGCACGAGCGTGTAGTTCAGCTGCGTCGAGATTGCCCAGGCCAAAGGCCCCGACAACAAACCTCCCCAGGACGTGCCCAGCCGCAGCGCGCGCATCTCAGCCTAGCCTCGGAAGCCAGTAGATGAGCAGGTAGATCGGGATCCAGGTAAGGACCACGAAGTCCCAGTAGAAGACATTGTCGCCGACGTCGCCGAAGCGGCGGCCGCTGTAGCCATGGTGCGTGAACATCAGCACCGTCAGAACGATTGTGTCGCCGACGTCGGTGATGAGATGCGTCGTGTGAAGACCGAGCAGCACCCACAGCATCGAGCCGTAGGCGTTCGTGTCCCAATAGATGTTCAGCGCCGGAAACTCGAACCAGCGCACGACGAGCGGCGCGATGCCGAGCAGCGACATCACCACCATGCCGATCCGCACCGGTCCTATAGCGCATTGCTTGGCGTAGCCGTTCAGTATGTGGTTGGGAACCAGGCTGGCGATGAGAAGCAGCGTTACGATCGTTCCGGGCCAATGGTTGGGCTGCGGAGCGCTTAGCCGCCAGTTGGGCCACAAGGTCGCGAGATAGAGATAGGCCCCGGCGGCCAGCGCAAAGCCCGTGCCCTCCAACGCCATGAAGCCAAGCGTACCCCACCAGGTCGGGCTGCGCGGGCCATGTCCAAAGGTCGGAAGGCCGGAAAGATCCATGGCGGGGCGCTGGTTCATCCCTCGTCCTCCGGATCGCCCTTGGGCCAGAACCATCCGATCAACGTGACGGCGATCGGCGCGGCGCCCCAGACGATCGCCCAGGGCGTGAAGATCGAGTAGAGGAAGGTGGCACCGACGGCGATCGCCGCCAGCAGCGGCCAGATCGACGGCGTCGCCGATTTCTCGCGGATGTCGGGATGGGCTTCCGCCACCGTCGAGACGACTAACTCGCGCACGTCGACGCGAAGCCCGGTCGCGACGGGGAGCGCCTCGCGTTCGGCCCAGAGCGGCTCGACATTCGTCACGATCGGAATGCGCGCGAAATTATAGCTGGGCGGCGGCGAGGACGTCGCCCATTCGAGCGTGCCGGCGTCCCAGGGATTGTCGCCGGTAGGCGCACCCCTCAATGCGCTGTGGACGAGGTTGAAGGCAAACAGCACGAAGCTCAGGAAGAAAAGCACCGCGCCGGCGCTGATGAAGAAATTAATGTTCCCCCAGCCGAGCTCGGCCGGATAGGTGTAGACCCTGCGCGGCATGCCCCACAGGCCGACGATGTGCATGGGGAAGAAAGCCGCGTTGAAGCCGACCATCGCCAGCCAAAAGTGCCAACGCCCGAGCCGCTCGCTCATCATACGGCCGGTGATTTTGGGAAACCAGAAATAGGCAGCTCCGAGCAGCGGAAAGACCGAGCCGCCGATCAGCACGTAATGGAAGTGAGCGACGACGAAATAGGTGTCGTGCACCTGCAGGTCGAGCGGCACTGAGGCAAGCATGACGCCAGTCAGGCCGCCGATGACGAAGATGAAGAAGAAGCCGAAGACGAACAGCAGCGGCGTGCGGATCACCGGTCTGCTGTCCCAGAGAGTCGCCAGCCAGCAGAAGATTTGAACGCCGTTGGGGATTGCGATCATCATGCTCGAGGCGGTGAAGAAGCTGGCCCCCAGTTTCGGCAGCCCGGTCGCGAACATGTGGTGGACCCAGAGGCCGAACGACAGGAAGCCGACGGCGATCAACGACAGGACCAAGCCGAGATGGCCGAACATCGGGCGCCGGGCGAAGGCCGGGATGATGGCGGAGACCATGCCGGTCGCCGGCAGGAAGATAATGTAGACTTCGGGATGGCCGAAGAACCAGAAGAGATGCTGGAACAGGAGCGCGTCGCCGCCTTCGGCCGGGTTGAAGATATGCGTGCCGACGAGCCGGTCGAGGATCAGGAAGGTCGAGGTGATCATCACCGCCGGCATGGCGAAGACGACGACGAAGGACGTGACCAGCAATGCCCAGACGTAGAGCGGGATCTTGTCGAGCGACATGCCGGGTGCCCGCTGCTTGAACACGGTGACGATTGTCGCGACGGCGACCGCCAGGGATGATACCTCAGTATAGGTGATCATCTGCGCCCAGACGTCTGCGCGCTTGCCTGGAGCGTATTCCGGCCCGGACAGCGGCACATAGGCGAACCAGCCCACATCCGGCGCCATCGAGAGGGCGAAGGACACCCAGGCGAAAAGGCCTCCTGAGACATAGACCCAATAGCTGAAGGCATTGAGGCGCGGGAAGGCGATGTTGCGGGTGCCGACCATCAACGGCACCAGGTAGATGCCGGTCGCCTGGACGATGGGCACAGCGAACAGGAACATCATGGTGACGCCATGCATGGTAAACAGCTGGTTGTACAGATCCGGCCCGATCAGGCCGCGCTGCGGGCCCGAGAGTTGGATGCGCATGACAACGGCGTTGAGCCCGCCCAAACACAGAAACAGGAAGGCGGTGATCAGGTATCGGCGGGCGATGACCTTATGGTCGACGCTCGACAGCGCGCCGATGATACCGCGAGGCGTGCGCCATGTCCGCGCCAGCCAGCGATGCAGGCTGGCATCGTCCAAGCCGGTGTCGCGCGGTCCGTCGCGTTCGGGGGCGATATCGCCTTTGGCGGACGCTTCGCTTTCGGGAGGCAGATCGCGTTCGCTGGTGATATCGGCGCTGCTCATTTCAGCCCCTCGAGGTAGGCGACGATGGCGTTGAGCTCGTCGCCGTTGAGATCGACCACCGGCATGTGCGAGCCGGGCTTCACGCCCTGTGGGTCGGCTATCCAGGCGGCGAGATTGCCGCGGCTCATCGTCAATGTTCCGGCAGCAAGCGTCTGCCGGCTGGCTATATGGGTGAGATCGGGCGCGACCGTTCCGCCTGCGGGGGTGCCGCCGATCTTGTGACACATCACACAGGGGCGTTTCAGGAAGAGGTTCTCGCCGGTCTTGGCCTCGTCGCTCATTGGCGCGGCGGCCGGCTCCAACTGATCGTTCCACCAGGCGTCGAACTTTTCGCGCGGTTCGGCGATGATGAAGGTGCCCATATTGGCGTGCTGCGCGCCGCAGAACTCGGCGCATTGGCCCCGATAGACGCCGGGCTTGTCCGCTTTGATGTCGAGCACGTTCATGCGCCCGGGAATGAGGTCGAGCTTGCCGGAAAGGCTCGGGACCCAAAAGGAATGGATGACGTCGGTCGAAGTGAGAAGAAGCCGCACCGGCTCACCGGCGGGAATATGGATCTCGTTGGCCGTGGTCAGGATGTGGCTCGGTGTGGCATCCTCGTAGCGCACCTCCCACCACCATTGATGACCTGTGACGCGAATGGTCAACGCGGCATGCGAGCCGATCGCCGCAAGTGTCCGGTTGGCAAAGAAGCTGAGCAGCGTGAGCCCGACCAGGATCACGACCGTCAACCCGACCGCGGTTAACACCACGCGCAGCTTGCGATTGTCGGCATCGGCGTCGATTACAAGCGGCTCGACGCGCGCTCGTGGCCGCATCATCAATGGCAAGGCAAGGGCGATCATCACCAGCACCCACACCGCCGCGCACAGGCCGGTGAAGAACCAGATCAGCCATGCGAGCTCGCTTGCCGCGGGACCTTTCGGGTCGAGCGCCGATTGCCAGCCGGCGCATCCCTGAAGAAACAGGGCGATTGTCGCAACCAACGCAATCGGGGCGAAGCGGTTCACGGCGACTTCCCCAGCGTGGCGGCATTCGGCATACGGTTTTCCGATGGGTGCGCCATCATGTCGTCATTGCGCGACGGCGCAGCGGAGGAGGGCGCGTTGCCGCTCAACGAGCGAACGAAGGCCGCAAGCTCCCAGATCTGGTCGTCCGGGATCTTGTCGCGGAAGCTGGGCATGCCGTTCGGCCGGCCGTCGCGGATGGTGGCGTGAATGCTTTCCATCGAGCTGCCATAGATCCATTTTTCGTCCATCAGCGCCGGGCCCATGCCGCCGCCGCCATTGGCATGGCATCCTGAACAGTTGAACCAACCGAACAGGCGCTTGCCTTCGCTCAGATGAAAGGCATTGGCCTCGAAGCTCGCCGCTTTGTTGTCTGTGGGAGAGGGCCGCTGCCCGCCGGGTTCCAGAGTTGTCACCGGCGTCGGCTGCTCGCCCGAGCCGAGGGCCGATTGGGGGCGCGTGTCCCGCTCCTCGCGCTGGCAGGCGACGAGCATCAGCACTACAGGAAAGAGCACGGCGACAGCGCACCTCATCGCACCGTGCTCCCCAAGGCATCGAGGCGCGGCACACCATACTGCGCCAGCAATGCATCGATCTCCGCCTTGTGCCTGGCCAAGGCATTGTTCACGTCGCCGCGCAACGCGTCGTCCTCGCGCCGCACCCCCATCGAAATATCGTAGATCATGGGTAATTGCGGTCCGTCGATGCGAGGCGCAACGGGCGTGATCCGCAGTGGCACCTTCTGCTTCTGCGCAAAATAGCCGGCAAGCGGGCCCCATACCACGGCTAGGTCGATCTCGCCGCTCGCCACGGCCTCGACGATGCGGGCCGGCGGATTGGGGGCGGAGTAATCGCCATAGACCGGATAGCCGACGAGGTGTCCGACTATGCCACGACGACCGAGAGCCTGGACCGGAGGCGAGTTGGCGCCGTCGTCGCCGATGAGTTGAACGCCGATGCGCATGTCGCGCAGCCGCGGGTCGTTGAAGGAGGCAACGTCGGGGTCGTTCTGGCGGGTCACGAAGACATAGGACGAGCGGTAATAAGGCCTCGTGGTGCGCAGCATTTCGAGATTGGCCGGCGTGCCGGGCACGAGATCGCATAGACCCGCCTTCAGCGTGTTGCGCACGAAGCCGCGGCGCTGCGCCCACCAGGTGTAGGTCAGCTT
This sequence comes from Mesorhizobium sp. CA14, assembly GCF_020165195.1. Taxonomy (GTDB): domain Bacteria; phylum Pseudomonadota; class Alphaproteobacteria; order Rhizobiales; family Rhizobiaceae; genus Mesorhizobium. The sequence continues at coordinate 121,711 of NZ_JAIUHR010000005.1, forward strand.
CGCGCCGAGATCGGCCGCGATGATTTCGGCGATCCTGTTCTCGAATCCCTGTCCGGCTGCATTGGAAAAGGGCAGGTTGTTCGGGTCGGCGCAGACCCTGAGTTCACGAGCGCCGGCCGTCGCCGGCAAGAGCAGCAAGGCGAGCGCGGTGATGCCGAGCGCTATCGGCGGAAAAGCCTTTCGTGCCACGTTCCGGATCACGCCGAACACATCAGGGCAGCCGGAACACATAGAGCGTGCCTCCCGCCGTGGTCGCGTTCTTCAGGTCCTTCATCGCATTGACGAAACCGAGCGCGGCGGTGGCATCACGCGGATCGAGGTCGCCCGACACGATGGCGCCAGCCCAGCCGCCCACGCCGGACAATACAGCGACATATTGGTGGCCGTCCGGGCCGCGATAGGTAATAGGCTGGCCGATAATGCCGGACGAGGTCTTGAACTGCCAGAGCAGGTCGCCAGTCTTGGCGCTCACCGCCTTGAACCAGCCTTCCATCGTTCCATAAAAGACCACGTCGCCGGCGGTCACGACAGCGCCGCTCCACACCGGGAAATTCTCCTTGAGGCTCCAGGTGGGTTTTTCGGCCGCGATATCCCACGCCGTGAAGGCGCCGCGGTTGCCGCCCGGCCCCGGGATCATGCGGACGTTCATTCCGACATAGGGCGTGCCGGCGATGTAATTCACCTCGACGCCTTCTTCGTCCATGCACAGATTGTTGTGCGGGATGTAGAGTAGGCCGGTCTTCGGAGAGAAGGCGGAAGGCTGCCAGTCTTTGAGGCCCGACGCGGTCGGACAGATGTCGCGGACGACCTTGCCGGTGCCCGTCAGCTTGTCCGGGTTTTCGATCAGGCGGCCGGTCTTGAGATCCACGCCCTTGCTGGAGTTCACGGGGCCATAAGGCTTTGCAGACAGGACCTCACCGGTGGTGCGATCAAGGACGTAGAGATAGCCGTTGCGTTCGGGCCGGACCAGCACCTTGCGCGGCTTGCCCTGCCAGTTCATGTCGAGCAGGATCTGCTCGTTGATGCCGTCATAATCGTGCAGATCGTGCGGGGTCCACTGGTAGAACCATTTCGCCGCTCCGGTATCGGGATCGCGGGCGAAGATGCCCGATGTCCATTTGTTGTCGCCGGGCCGCAGATCGGGATTCCAGGGGCCGGGGTTGCCGGTGCCGTGGAAGATAAGGTTGAGATCCGGATCATAGGAAATCCAGCCCCACATATTGCCGCCGCCGATCTTCCAGGCTTCCGGCGGCCATGTCGAGACGCCAAGGTCTTTGCCCTTGTCCGTGTCGTAATGCGGCTTGAAATCCGGGCCGATCAGCACCTCCTTGTCGGGGCCCGTGTTGTAAGCCGTCCAGACGACATGACCGTCGCCAGCGTCGAGCGCTTTGACCCAGCCGCGAACGCCCATCTCGCCGCCGGAATTGCCGACCAGCACTTTGCCTTTCACCACAAGCGGCGCCATGGTGATAGTTTCGCCGATATTGATGTTGCCGACATGGGCGTTCCAGACCGGCTGGCCGGTGTTGGCATCGAGCGCGATGGTGTGGCCGTCGAGCGTGTTGAAGAATATGCGTCCATTCGCGAAGGCAGCGCCGCGGTTGACAACATCGCAGCAGGCAACCCCTTGCGCGGCAGGCTCAGGATTGGGCTCGTATTTCCATTTCATCGGCGCGCCAGACTTGGAAAGGTCGAGCGCGTAGACGGTGTTGGGAAACGGGCTCACGATATACATCGTGCTGCCGACCACCAGCGGCGCCGCTTCCTGGCCCTTGTTCACGCCGGTGGAAAAGGTGAAGGCGACCTGCAGATTCTTGACGTTGCCTTCGTTGATCTCGGCGAGCTCGCTATAGCGGGTCGAGGCGTAGTTCTTGGCAGGCATCGTCCATTGCCCGTCATCGGGCGGTGCGGCCGCGGCAGGCGGTGAGATCGCGGGTGCCGGCGGCGATTCCGAAGCGGCTGTCAGCAAGGGGGCGCAGACCAACAGCATCGCTGCAAAGGCGCCCAGTGAACGTTTTCGGGGCGCCGACGAGCGCTTGGTCAGCGGGGCGTCGCCGCAGGATCGTGCCGGTTGCGCTGCTTGCTTCATTTCGGCGCCGAACCTCCGACGCCGGAACCGATTTCCGCCGCTATATCGGCCTCGTGCCCGGCACAAAGCGGGTGGCCCCAGCCTGAGGCGCTTTTCCCGCCGGGATCGAGATCGTAGATGATGGCATCCTTGCGATTGGGGTTGACGCCCGCGGGAACCTTGTCGAGGCCCAGGGCTGCACGAACGCGCCAGGCGACATTGTGGTCGGCGCAGGAGGAATCGCCGCTGACGCCGAGACCACCGACAATTGCCTTGCCGTCATACAGGGCCAAGCCTCCGCCGAACACGACGAGGCCTCCGATCGGCTTGCCGATCAGCGGATCGTTGGCGCTGCCGAACGTCGTGGGGTCGCCTGCGTAAGCCACTGCCTGGTTGACCGGATTGGTGGCCTCCAGGCCGAACAACGGACCGCCTGGCTGCACCCCGGCATAGAGATTGGCTGTCGAAAGCGCCATGTTTGCCAGGCTGAGCCCGTTGGCCGTGTTGGCCTTCTCGGCCGCGACCAGTCGGCTGCCCGGCCACTGCGCATCGGCCGTGGGTCCGCTGAAGGCAATGGCGCAGACCGTACCGTCGCGGGCAACGATTGCCGCCCATTCATTGGTCTCGAAGCCGCCATTCGCGGTGCCGCCGCTCGCCTTGACATTGGTTTTCAAAGCCTCGAGCAGCTTGTCGTGATCGGCTGGGCAGGGCGCTTGGGCGTGAGCGGCACTCTGCTGCATCGAGCCAAAGGCCAAGACCAGAAGGCCCAAAGCTAGTACCGAAAACCGACAATGAGCCATGACCCGCAAACATTTGTTGGATGTTACCGAACTGACAACCGGCTGCTTTGTTCCTCCTTCATGAAAAGATTTGTAGCCGACCAAGTCCGCTGGCCTGTAAAGGACGCCGGGGCGCGGATCCAGTTGGATCACTGGCCGCATCAAGCGTCGGCGACAGGCCGGATTATGGCGTTGGACAGGCTTGGCCATTTGTCGCGACCGCGGCAGGTTGCAAAGCTATCGGACCTGTCTGAAACATGATCCCCTGAACCGCTCGGCACGCCGACCGAGATGGTGAGAGTGGTTATATGCGCTTTTGCCGATTATCCCAGCCTCGCTGGAAAACGCCTGGCGCATCAAGCGGCTCTTCCGGCGAGGGGAGACGGCCACCGCGCTCGAACGCGGACTTGCTTTGCTCAAATCAAATTGTGCTCCAAGCACCGTGATCCGCTCAACAAGGCTGCCGTAACCCGTTCTGGCGCTGGAGGAGGACACCCAATGTCTCAATAGCTTGTTCCTGCCTCGAGCTGGAAGCTCAGAACATCTTGCCCGCAAATCGGGAAGGTCATATGCCGCTCGGATTGTTGCCCCTTGGAACAACGATGTTGGCGCATCGTTTGGGGCAGATGGAACAGCTTCGCTCAGATTTCGCCGCAATAGCGCAGCCGGGCTATTGGATCGCTCTCGGACTTCTCGTCATCCCTTATGGATTGGGCGTATTTTGTCTGGTTAGGATTTGCCACTGTTCGTAATTGCGTGTGCGGCCCGGTCCGAGGGACGCATCGCTTTCATGGCTAAATTGCCCTTCAAAAGATTGGAACCACTCTCGTTTGAAGCGCGTGGCGGCCGATAAGGAAAAGAAGATCGCGGCCGAGCGCGAGGCAGACCAAAAATGCGAAGGCACCCCGCCAGGCTGATCTGCGCCAGAAAGACGGGAAAACGGGCCGGCCGCGACCGCCTGCCGGCCTCGGCGAGCGGCGCGAGAAAAACGGGCGCCGCGATGACATATTCGCAAGTGTCGCCCGTTATTGTCGCAATTCAGCGATCAAGTCCAAAATATAGTGTTCGGGGTGCCTGACCGTTGCAGCTTTGGCTCACTCGGGTGCGTCTTACTCCCTCGCATGAGTTCGCATGCGGAATACCGGCCAATGAAAGATCGCTTCGCGCAACTTGCTGAAAAGCTTCCCTTCGATGCCGATGGCAGACCGAACTTGAATGGCAGCCCATCCGGCTTTCATGGTCCCGCCGACATGGCAATGGCAGACAATAGCGTGCAACTGCCAATCCGTAAGCTCGAAGAAGCGCTTCGCTTCGCCATAGGTATCGTTCTTCAATCCTTGCGCGCGCAATATGGGATCGGCGAAAGCGACGCTGAGTGCGGAGTCCAAGGACCGCGCCTTGTCACGCACGTCCAGGGTCATGTATTCCGTCCCGGGGAAGGCGGCGAGGCACCGCTCGGGATTTCGCTCGAGCAGCATGGCCCAATGTTCCAAACGCTGACGCCGCGTCATAGCCGAAAAAGATGCTTCGACTTCCGCGACCTCATGCAGTTCTTCAAGTGTCTGATGTTTCATGGCCGTCTCCTGTTGGCGAGGCGCTTTGCCTGCAGAATGCACAGGTCGGAATGGGCCTCAGTCGTCCCTATGCAGGCGAACCAGCAGTGCGTCGGGAAGTTCCATTGGCGAGAAAATTTGACAGTGTGCCTGCTTCAATTTCCCGCCGTCTCGGTACCTTGGACCATCCCAAGCTACGAGCTACTGCGATGCTTGGACCAGCCGTCGGAGCAATGGGTAATCCTTCAGGTCCTTGTAAGGCGTGAGATCTAACTCCCCTGGCACGCCGCGAAGCTGTTCCTCATCGATCGCTTTCTCATGCCCCTTGTTGACGCCTTGGTAGTGCCGCCAGGTCAGGCCAGCCGCTTTGACCGCATCTCTTTCGATGCGCGAGGCGATTTGATGGGCGTGCAGATAATGAAGCCGCAAATTGTCCAAGAGAGTTTTTTCAACAATTTCGTGGCACACCAGAAATGGTTCGAGCCGCACGTCCTTGCCCCTCCACCTGATGGTGCGCGGCAGATGCCGGTCGATGTAAATCGTCATTGCATTCCTGCTGTACCCAGCAATGTAGGGAATGTCGAACTCGTGGCTAACCTTGAGTCGTCGATGAAGCGCAGAAACGACATCAGACAGAACGAGGTCGCTGATATCTTCAGAGCTATGATGGACCTCGTCGTCTAGCTTCAAGTCCGCTCCTGCGTTCTCCAGCTCGAAGCATCCGCCACACGGGCGAGCGCTTAGCGATCGTTTTTTACTTGTTGACGATGATGCGCTGCTTGTCCCGGTTTTGGGCGTAAGTGGCCTTATCGTAGGCAGTTTGCGCCTCCAACTGGTCCTTGGTGAAGTTCGTATAGAGATAACGGTTACCGTTCTTGTCGGTCATGAACTTGAGGTTCTCCATACCGACGGCGACCTTCTTTTCGCCAATGCCAAGAAAGCCTCCTACATCAACGATTATCGAGTCGACCTTCTTGTCACCCGTCAGGATAACGTCGCCGATCTCGCCTACCTTCGCATCATCTGCGCCATAGACGTTGGTTCCGATCAGATTTGCCGCACTGATTTTGTCTGACGGCATTTCGGTCAAGGTCGACTTGTCGATCGAGGCCGTCGCAGTGGTATCGGTTTTGCCATCGGCCGCCTGGCTGTTGGTCGGTTGGGTCGTCGACGCTGCCGCGGAATCATAAGCCTTCGTATCGAAATTGGGTTGAGCTTTGAGCTCATCCTTCGTCGTTTTTGCGACTAACCAGAGATCGCCCTTCTTGTTGACCCATTCGAGCTTGCCGAAATCATAGGCCACATTCTTTTCCCCCACGCCAAGGAACCCGCCGACGCCAATGACGACCAGTTTGGCGTTCCCGTCCTTGTCCAGGACGATGTCATTGACATTGCCGATCTTCGTCGCGTCATCAGCGGTGCTGTCATAGACCGCTGCCCCCATGATCTTGGAGACAAGCTTGCCATCAGTGACCGGGGCAACAACCCCCGTCTGGGTAGCGGGCTTGTTGGTATTTGCGGCGTGAGCACCCGCTGTGCAGAGCGCCGTCGACATGAGAGCAGCCGTGGCGGCCGTAGCTAGTAGCTTGCGGACCATTGTGAAATTCCTCCTGTTGCCTGGTCGATTGAGGTCGGTATCTGCCAACGTCAATTCATCCAACGGAAGGAACTGCCTTCCGTTCCGGCAGGGGGCCAATGTCGCAGCCGGCGCCAGACTGAAGGCTCACGCAGAACCTGTGCTAGATTGCCAATAGGCTGCGCGACAATTTCTGGCGCGGGTGCCATCCCATGTCCCCCGGCGGCATAGCGTTCTTGGGGGTTTTCAGGCGGTGGCTTTCCGCGAGCTGGCTCTCAAATTGAGATCCGAGCGCGACTCTGACCTTGCCCTGATGGATAGTTCGCCAGCACGGTCTCCAGCGGAAAAGACGCGCCGTTTTAGCGTTCAGCTCATTCCAGAACGCCAGGATTTGGAGCCGGTGCATAGCTATGCCTGTAACAATGAAATACTTTGCCGAACCGCATCGATTTGATTGACAAGCGCGCCTCGACGAGCTTTCGACTTTGCACGGGGTTTACGGTCCCCATCCCAAACGAAGACAATCCCGAACTTGGTTCACGGGCAAAAGCTCCTCGGCATCCAAAACGTAAAACGCCGGTCTAAACGCTGAGAGGCAGAGCGCCTCTGCCTGTTCTCACTTGACCTGCGATGGGCATGCTGACCGCAACGGGAAAGAGGGCGTTATGAGGCTCCTTGCTAGCGTTGGTGGCGCGCTAGGGAACCATACTGGGCAGCGGCCCGCCCGAGAGCCGTTGCCTGTTCTGCCGACAAGAACGCGAGCCTCATGCGACAGCTTTCCGCGTAGGCGAGCGGCGCCTGCCGCCGGTCTTGGACGTGCACTTGCGCTTTGAAAGGTGCGCAAGCAGAGCCGCCAAACCCATCGCATTGAGAACCCGCGTCCTGGGGACACCTCCCTTGCGGGCCATCTCGACACCCCAATGCATGTGGTCGAGTTCGCGGATTGAATGAGCGTCCGGATTGATGCTGAAGATGCAGCCATAGTCGAGTGCCTTTTGATGCCACCGCCAGTCGAGATCGAGCCGCCACGGATGGGCGTTGATTTCGACAGCGACGCCATGTTTAGCGCACGCTCTGAGGACCTTGTCGACGTCGAGCTCGTAGCCTGGACGACGCAACAATTGGCGACCGGTCATGTGCCCGATGATTGTCGTGAGAGGGTTCGCGATTGCCTCAACGATCCGCTCCGTCTGCTCTTTCTCAGACAACCGGAAGCGGCTGTGCACGCTCGCGACAACGAAATCAAACTGCTTCAAGATGTGCTCCGGATAGTCAAGCGAGCCGTCGGCCAGGATGTCTGCCTCGATGCCCTTCAGGATACGGAATTCGCCACCGTACTGCCTGTTCAACCGATCGGCTTCGCGGTGCTGTTCGGCAATCTCGTGCGATGAGAGCCCACCCGCGTAGTGGGCCGACTGTGAATGGTCGGCGACACCATAGTACTCGAACCCGCGCTTACGGGTCGCTTCGGCCATTGCCTCAAGCGTCTCGGTGCCATCGGATGCAGTCGTATGAGAATGCAGGATGCCATGCAGATCTTCGTCCCGGACGAGGGTAGGAAGTTGCCGCCTCGCTGCCCGCTCAATCTCGCCCTTGCCTTCGCGCAGTTCAGGTTCGATGAACTGCAGGTCCAACGCCTGGTAGATTTCCTGTTCTGTTGCTGACGCGATCAGCTTTCTGCCGCGGTAGAGCCCATCGGGTCTGAGGGCGAACCCCCTCTCGGTCGCGTGCATCCTCAATTGCTCAAGATGGGCCGCCGAACCGGTTGCTTCGAGTAAGCTCGCGCCAAAGTGCTTGTTGTCGGCGACCACAAGCCTGAGGGTGGACTGCTCGATTTCGGTCCGCCTCTTCCCAAGAGCGACCAGCGCGAGGTCGGAAACAAGTTCGCAACCGCGCCGGAAATCCCCGGCGATTTCCACGCGCGAAAACTCGGGGTGCTCTTGCGCCACTGACATGACCGCATGCTCAAGAAGAGCGGCGGCCTTGTGCAGGTGTAGCCGGGTTTCGCTGCTTCGCGCGATAGCCAGATTTTGCAGGATTTTTGTCTGAAGCGAAGCGCCGAGGCCTTTGACTGGCCGGATGCGATCTGCCTTTGCCGCGGCTTCGAGCTCAGCCAACGAGTTCACGCCGAGCGCCTGATGAAGCTTCAGGATCTTGTCGGGCCGAAGGCCCGGTATGGCAAACAGCTCCAGCACACCTGCCGGCACCTCCTCGCGCAGTTTCTCAAGGCTCGGGTGCGTGCCCGTTTCATAGAGCTTGCGCACGATATCTGCGATTGCGTCACCGATACCCGGGATCCTGGTGAGGGCGCCTGCCGCGATGATCCGATCGAGCGGCTGCGACAACGCAGCCAGACTATCGGCCGCGCGCAAGTAAGCCTTGGTGCGATAGGGATTGTCCCCGCGCAGCGACGTGCGATGTGCATATTCCCTTAAGAGGCTGGCGACCTTCCGCGTATCGGTTTTTGCCATGGTCGAGGCAAACGGGGCTAATCTTCGCAGGTTCCATCAGGCCAAGGGAGCGAAACCTTAATCCAGTCTTGCTGCCTTTCGCGGAATAGGGCTACAGATTTGGCAATGATTGGTCGGCTCGACCCCATCCCGCCAGGGATTTGCTGGCTGCGCGTTTCTTCAATTCAGCAGCATCGCCAACGTGGAAATGCGAAGGCGCATCTATCGTCTTCATCTCCGCCCAGGTGATCGGCGCCGCGACCGGAGCGGCCGGTCGGGACCTTGCGCTATAAGGCATGATCGCGGTCGCCCCACGCTGGTTGCGCAAATAGTCCACAAAGATGCGACCCTTGCGGCGCGCCTTCGGCAACGCGGCCGTAAAGTGAGAGGGATCACTCTGAGCGACCGCTTGAGCGAGACGATGCGCGAAGTCTTTCACTTGCGGCCACTCGGCCTGAGGGGTGAGCGGCGCGATGACATGCACTCCTTTGCCTCCAGTCAGTATAGGGAAAGTCGTAAGTCCCAGCGATTTCAAAATGTCACGAAACTGGAAAGCGGCGGCGCGGACAGCTTCGAAATCGAGACCCTCATCTGGGTCAAGGTCGAAGACAAGGCGATCGGCCTTCTCGATATCCTCGATCCGGGCGCCCCACCCATGCAGCTCGATCGTTCCCATCTGGACGCAGATCATCAACCCATCGGCATCGTCGACATAAAGGTACGGCTCCTCGTGACCGTCCTTTTCCGTGATACCGACGTGGTGGACTTTGTCGCCAAAGCTCCCGGCATCATGCTTCTGGAAGAAGCACTTCTTCGCGCGGCCCTGCGGACAGCGGACAAGGCTGATCGGCCTGCTGCCGACCCAAGGGAGCATGATCTCGGCGACGGCCGCGTAGTGGTCGGCGAGCTCTCCCTTGGTGATATTGGCCTCCGGATAGATGACGCGGTCACGGTTGCTGATGGCGATGGCGTTCGCCGGCGACCCGGTCAGCTTGGCCGTGCGACGTTCCGTCTCCAGCACGACCGCCTCCGGCTTCTTGTCTTCGCGCAGACCGAGATAGCTCGGATGTCTCAACGTTCCTTCGTTGGTCATCTCGGTGAAGGCAACCTCCGCGACCAGCTTGGGGCGAAGCCAATGTGCTCCGCGAACTTCGGCTCGCGGCGCCTCGACCGTCGCGGCCTTCTGCTCGAGCGGTGCCATGATCTTCATGAGACGGAAAAGTTCAGCTGTATCGAAGCCGGTGCCGACTTTCCCCGCATAACGCAACCTGCCGCCGTCATGCACTGCAAGGATCAATGAGCGGAACGCGGACCTTGTCGGACGGCGTCCAGCCGGCAATCACGAATTCCTGACGCTTGATGCACTTGATCTTGAGCCAGTTTCTGCCGCGGGCCGCCACATAATGCGAATCGGCGAGCTTCGAAACCACCCCCTCGAGACCGGCCGCGCAAAAGCGCTCGAGCAGCTCTTCTCCGCGACCCAGGATATGATCAGAGTACCGAAGCACAGGGTGCTTCGCGGGCAAAATTGCCTTGAGCTTTTCCTTGCGTTCAAGGAGAGGACGCCTCGTGAGATCTTCGCCGTCGAGCTGAAGCAGGTCGAAGGCATAAAAGTCGATGGTCGGCACCCTTTAATGCGTTCTGAAGCGCCTGGAAGTTTGATCTTCCGTCGGCATCGACGACCACGGCCTCGCCGTCGATTAGGGCGGAGCGGACCTTGAGCTTGCGGGCTTCCGAAAGGATGGAGGGAAAACGACCAGACCAGTCCAGGCCAGATCGCGGTTAGGCGCGCGCTTCGCCGCTGCCGACGGCAACGAGAATGCGATAGCCGTCATATTTCATTTCGTGGATCCAGCGGTCGCCGGCAGGGACTACGTCGACGAGCGTTGCCAGTTGGACGGGCCGAAAATTGGGCGGCCTTAATGGGGCTTGGTCACGGGGAGGGGACTTCGTTTGAAGAATGCTCGACCCATCAACTCCCTTCGCTCGATCACGCCCACCGTCCATACTCACGAGGAATGGCTTGACGTCCTCCAACGCAGGACCGCTTTTTTAGTTTCGCCGCTGGCGGGTGGGCGCAGCGCTAATGATCGCCAGAACTGCGGAAAGGGCGAAAAGTTATGGCGCCTTTAAACGTCTGCCGGTTGCGCTCCGGAAGTTGCGTAAAAGGCAATTGATGGGTCCTCTCCAGGCAGAAGCTGATCGTAGACCTGCGGCGGTAGCCGCCTATTTGAACACGTCTCTTGAAGCCCACCGTCCGGCAGAGTCGGCGACGCCGCAATATTTCTCCCGCCACTTTACGAACTCGCCATGATGCCGCCTGATTCCGACGAGGGCAAGCATCAGCCGCAAAGTGCCTGGGCGTGCTGTATCGTAGTTGGCCCAGCGCGAGCGAAAGGCCTTGTGCTTTGCCGCAGTTGCCAGCAGCTCGACATCAGTGGCAGCGGGCTGCCCAGCGAGGCTCGGATCCAAGGATCTCAGAGCGGATTATCGGGCAATGGCGCCGATGATGTTCGACAAAACCCCGCCGTCATTCGACAACATTCTTTCCAGAATCGAGAAATTCCAGGAGCGCATCAACGGGTACGCCCCCGAGACCACGGGCGATCTCGCGACACACTATAATATGGTCACTATAGTGACTGGTAAAGCTGAAGGTTTGCTTATCGCTATGCGCGCATGCGCCTGGCGGAGATATTTGGAGCGAACTTCCGCGTGAGCTCAGCAGACAAATAGCCGGCTCCAGATCAGGAGTCCGCCCCTCGATCGCCTCTACTCGAATAGCCGGGACCGGCGCTCGGGCCGGGCGGCGGATGGGCTTGGCTCGTCGGCCTTGAAAGCACCGCCCGCCTTCTTTGAGGCGCAATGCCAATCGAGCAACGCGACCGTCGCAGAACGACAATTTCCTTCGAGATTAATGTCACGCTAGAAGGATTTCTTATAGCAAAAATTGTGAAAATTATAGATTGAGTGCCAATAACCTGGATCGTACTATAGCACAAACCTAACAATTAACTCAGAATTATTGGTAACACAAACCGCAACCGTAGGTACTCCAGCCGACTATGATCTTCAATCGGCAGGCGTCCCTTAGCCTATTGCGCTTCAAGGAAAACGCCCGATGGGTGGTTTTACTGCTCAATTTGCTGCCGCCCTCACCGTAACCGTCAGCCTTGGACTGATCAGCGGCTGCCTGGGGACGGCCGTGGGATTGCTTCTGGCGATCTCGAAAGGCACGGCGCACTCGTCGCTCGCCCGCATCGTGACGGCCTACACCACGATTGTGCGCGGCGTGCCTGAGCTTCTCATCATCCTGCTCATCTATTTCGGCGGCACCACGCTCGCAAGCAGGCTGGCCGGGCGCTATGTCGAGGTGAACGCGTTCAGTGCCGGCGTCATCGCGCTTTCAGTGGTTTTCAGCGGCTATGCGACCGAAGTGTTCCGCGGTGCGATCGCCGCGGTGCCCGCCGGCCAGACCGAAGCTGCCAAGACGCTTGGCCTGAGCGCTTGGCAGCGCTGGCTTCTCGTCATCGGGCCGCAGATGCTGCGGCTTGCGCTGACGGGGACGCGCAGGACGGTGGCGATCTCGTAGAGCATCGAGGCGCTGAAGGGCCGCACCTTCTCCAGCGCATTGAACGTGTCGCTGGAGGCGATCATCGCCGCGTTTTCGGCGGGTGGCACAGCGCTTGATCCTCCCTGAACCGCGCGCTAGGCCAATCCGGCGAGCCAGGGAAAAACCAACCGCCCAGGCTACAGACGCGCCACCGCTGATCTTTCCGCGGCGGAGTTCGGAGCCACCATCGGCCGAGCGGGTCATGGCACCTCGCCATCGCAAGGCTTGACAACGCTCGGCTCTCGATAAATTGTAAAGCGGTTTACTAAAGCGCTTTACAAGACGCTGTTGCAGGGGAAACGGCATGAGCGACAAAACCGCCAGCCTGAAAGATGTCGCCGGGGCAGCCGGCGTTTCCGTGACGACCGTCTCTCGCCTGCTCAATGGCTCGCTCTCTCTTCCCGAAGAGACCCGCAAGCGCATCGAGGACGCAATCCGCGACCTCAACTACAGACCCAACCCGCATGCGCGTCGCCTCAGCCGCGGGCGCTCGGACACGATCGGCCTGGTCGTGCCCGACATCGCCAATCCGTTCTTCGCCACCTTCGTAGCCGCGATCGAGGCGGAAGCCGACAGCCGCAACCTCGCAGTCTCGCTCTTTGCCACGCTCAACCGAACCGGCCGCGAGATAGCTTATCTGGAGCTGATCGAGCGCAAGCATGTGGACGGGCTGATCTTCGTCACCAACCATGCCGACGACGGCCAACTCGCAACTCACATCAACCAGGTCGGCAAGGTCGTCATCGCCGACGAAGATGTACCTGGTGCGGATGTGCCGAAACTGTTCTGCGATAACGAACAGGGCGGTTACCTCGCTGGTCTCCACCTAGCCGCGCACGGGCATCGCGAAGTGCTGTTCGTCGGCAGCGAGCACGAGATGATCAGCGGCCGCCGACGTTTCGACGGCTTGCGCCGCGCGCTGCGCGAGCGTTGGGGCGAGGACATCGTGCCGGCAAGCTATCGCGGAAACTACACGGTCGAGTTCGGCCGCGAGGCCGCCCGCCGCTTCATTGCCAATGGCATGCCAGGCACCGCGATCTTCGCGACATCCGACGAGATCACCATCGGCATGATCGAGGTCTTCCGGGCGGAAGGCATCTCGGTCCCCGGCAATCTCTCCATTGTTGGGTTCGACGACGTAGCGCCCTTCCATCTCTTCGCGCCGTCAGTGACAGCCATTCGCCAGCCCGTGCGGGACATCGGCAGACGGTCGCTGGCGCTGCTTCTCGAAACGAATTGGCAAGATCTCGCGTCGCCGGCGCCGCAGGAACTGATGCCAGTCGAGATCGTGGTGCGGGAATCCGTTGCCCCGCCCGCGAAACGTTAAGCCGGCAATGGAAGAAAACTTCACAGAGGAGAATCGAATATGACCTTGACCACAACTCGCAGAACTTTCGCCGCAGCCATCGGCTTAAGCGCGCTCGGCCTCTTTGCCAGCGCGGTTTCGCCTGCCGTCGCGCAAGACCAGAAGACCTACGCGCTGGTGCAGATCAACCAGCAGGCCTTGTTCTTCAACCAGATCAACCAAGGCGCACAGAAGGCTGCGGACGCGGTCGGCGCCAAGCTGGTAATCTTCAACGCCAACAACGACGCCGCAGCCCAAAACAGCGCGATAGAGACCTATATTCAGCAGAAGGTGAACGGCCTGATTGTCGTGGCGATCGACGTCAACGGCATCATGGCGGCTGTCAACCAGGCGGCGGACGCCAAAATTCCGGTGGTGGCGATCGACGCCATCCTGCCCAAGGGTCCGCAAAAAGCGCAGATCGGTGTCGACAACGCCAAGGCCGGTGCCGACATGGGCGCGCATTTCCTCGACTATGTTAAGGCGAATATGGGTGGCAAGGCCAAGGTCGGCATTGTCGGTGCCCTCAACTCCTATATCCAGAACGTGCGCCAGAAGGGCTTCGAGGACGCCATCAAGGGCAAGGATGGCATCGAAACGGTTGCGGTGGTCGACGGGCAGAACGTGCAAGACACCGCACTTGCCGCTGCTGAAAATCTGATCACCGGCAATCCCGATATGAACGCCATCTACGCCACCGGCGAACCGGCGCTGCTCGGTGCCATCGCTGCCGTGGAAAGCCAGGGCAAGCAGGACAAGATCAAGATCTTTGGCTGGGACCTGACGGCCCAGGCGATCGCGGGCATCGACAAGGGCTACGTCGCGGCCGTCGTCCAGCAGGATCCTGCCGGCATGGGCGAGGCAGCCGTAAAAGCGCTCGACACCATCACCAAGGGCGGCAGCGTGGACAAGAACGTCGCGGTGCCGGTCACTATCGTCACCAAGGCCAATGTCGAGCCATACCGGGCCGTCTTCAAATGACCGAGCACCAGGCCACAATGCCTGCCGCTGCCGGGGGGACCTCCCCCCGGCCTGCCGGCGAGCTCGCGGGCGGTGCCGCGCCGCGGGTCTCGTTGCGCGGTATCGTCAAGACCTTCGGCTCGCACCAGGCGCTCCGGGGTGTCGATCTCGACATCTATCCGGGTGAGTGTCTGGGCCTGGTCGGCGACAACGCCGCCGGCAAGTCGACGCTGACCAAGGTCATATCGGGCACCTACATTCCCGACGGTGGCACCATCACCATCGAAGGCCAGCCGGTGGTGCTTTCCGGCCCTGGAGACGCGCGTGCGCGCAACATCGAGATGGTGTTCCAGGACCTTTCCCTTTGCGATCATATCGACGTGGTAGGCAATCTCTTCCTTGGGCGAGAGCGCACCAAGGGGCCATTCCTCGATCACCAGGCCATGCTCGAAGGAGCACGCGGCATGCTGGAGGCGCTTGAGATCCGCATTCCTCGTCTCACCGCCAAGGTGGAAAAGCTATCCGGCGGTCAGCGGCAGGCGATCGCCATCGCCCGCGCGGCGGCCTTCAACCCGAAAGTGCTGATCATGGACGAGCCCACCTCGGCGCTCGCCGTGGCGGAAGTGGAAGCCGTGCTGGCGCTGATCAACCGCGTCAAGGCGCGCGGCGTTTCGGTCATTCTCATCACCCATCGTCTTCAGGACCTGTTTCGCGTCTGCGACCGGATCGCCGTCATGTATGAAGGCACCAAAGTTGCCGAGCGCCGCATTGGCGAAACGGACCTCGAAGACATCGTCAAGCTCATCGTCGGAGAAGGCGCGCACCAATGACCGTCTACACCGAAAGGGCGAAAGGCTCGCCATGGGCCGACTTCCTCACTGAAAACGCTCAGATCCTCTCCATCGCGATCTTCTTCTTCGCTTGCATCGTCTTCTTTGCCGTCGGCACGAGCACCTTCCTCACCGTTGGCAACATTCTCAACATCCTGCGGCAGGCGGCCCCGATTCTGATCGTCGCCGTGGCGATGACCTTCGTTATCATCACAGCTGGGATCGACCTGTCGGTCGGCTCCCAGGTGGCATTGGTCAATGCGCTTGCTGCCATCCTGGTGGCCGCAGGCCTGCCATGGCCCGTCGCGGTGCTGGCCATGCTGGTGCTCGGCGTGCTGATGGGGCTCGGCCAAGGCTGGTTCGTGGCCTATCAGGACGTGCCAGCCTTCATTGTCACGCTCGCCGGCCTTTCCATCCTGCGCGGGCTGGCACTTTATCTCACCCAGGGCTATTCGATCCCGATCGAGAACGCTCCAGGCTTCCTCATGCTGGGCCGCGGCGAAGTCCTCGGCATTCCCGTTCCCGCGCTCATTGCTGTGGTCGTCGCCGTCGTCGGCTATGTCACGATCCGCTCGACCCGCTATGGCCGGCAGGTGGTGGCGGTCGGCTCCAACATGGAGGCGGCGCGTCGCGTAGGCATGCCGGCGCGCTGGGTCATCGCCTCGGTCTATATGATTTCTGGCATTTCCTGCGCGGTCGCTGGCCTGCTTATCGCCGCTCGTCTCGGTTCGGGTTCGTCCAACGCGGCCGTCGGCTTCGAATTGCAAGTGATCGCAGCCGTTGTCCTTGGCGGCACCTCGCTGATGGGCGGGCGCGGCACCATTCTCGGTACCCTGCTCGGCACGCTCACCATCGCTGTGATAGGCAATGGCCTTATTCTGATGCACATTTCGCCCTTCTTCACCCAGATCGTCACCGGCGCCATCATCCTGATCGCCATCTGGCTGAACACCCGCATCTTCAATGCCAAGTTCCGGCTTCCGGGCAAAGCGGGAGGCAAAGCGAAATGACGGCCGCCCCGCTCTCCGAGGCGCATGTACGCTCGGGCAAGGTGATGACGGTGGCGGGGCCGGTCGCCGCCGCCGACCTTGGCATGACGCTCATGCACGAGCATGTGCTGAACGATTGTCTTTGCTGGTGGCACAGGCCGAAGGAGCCCGAGCGGCAATATCTGGCCGGCGGATTCGTGTGCATGGAGATCCTGTCGGAGCTTCGCCAGGATCCGTTCGTCAACCGCCACAACATCACCTTGGATGACGAGGCTCTGGCGGTGAAGGAACTGAAGCAGTTCGCCGCCGTCGGCGGGCGCACGCTGGTCGAGCCCACCTGCCAGGGCATCGGTCGCGACCCGCTGGCAATGCGCCGAATTTCGGCGGCGAGCGGGCTCAACATCGTCATGGGCGCGGGCTACTATCTCGCATCCTCCCAACCGGCCAAGGTGGCGTCGATGTCAGCCGACGACATCGCTGCCGAGATCGAGCGCGAGGCGGTGGACGGCGTTGACGGCACCGGAGTGAGGATCGGGCTGATCGGCGAGATCGGCGTTTCCGCCGACTTCACAAGAAGCGAAGAGAAGTCGCTGCGCGGAGCCGCCCGCGCCCAGCGACTGACGGGACTGCCGCTGATGGTGCATCTGCCCGGCTGGTTCCGTTTCGGCCACAAGGTGCTCGACATCGTTGAGGAGGAGGGGGCGGAGCTGCGCCATACGGTGCTGTGCCACATGAACCCCTCGCATGACGATTTCGCCTATCAATCGTCGTTGGCCGCTCGCGGCGCGTTCATCGAATACGACATGGTCGGTATGGACTTCTTCTATGCCGACCAGCAGGTGCAGTGTCCGAGCGACGACGAGGCGGCGCGCGGCATCGTGCGCTTGATCAACGCCGGTTATCTCGATCGCATCCTGATCTCTCACGACGTGTTCCTGAAGATGATGCTCACCCACTATGGCGGCAACGGCTATGCCTACGTGCCGAAGCACTTCCTTCCGCGCCTGGGGCGACATGGCGTGGCGGAGGCCGCGCTCAAGCGCCTCATGCACGACAATCCGCGCTCGGTCTTCGACGCGACGGCCTGACGCTGGAAGGGCTCAATTTCCCACTGAAGAAAGCGAAAGACGACATGACAAAGAAGGTTCTCCTGGTCGGCGAAAGCTGGGTAAGTTCAGCCACCCACTACAAGGGCTTCGACCAGTTCGGCTCCGTCACTTTCCATCTCGGCGCCGAGCCGCTGGTAAAGGCGCTTGAAGGCTCAGAATATGAGCTGACTTACATGCCGGCCCACGAAGCGGTGGAGAAGCTGCCCTTCGAAATGGCGGAGCTCGACCGCTATGACACCATCATCCTGTCCGACATCGGGGCGAATTCGCTGCTTCTGCCGCCGGAGGTGTGGCTGCACTCGCGCACCGTTCCGAACCGGCTGAAACTGCTCAAGGCCTGGGTTGAAAAGGGCGGGGGCCTGCTCATGGTCGGCGGCTACTTCTCTTTCCAGGGTATCGACGGCAAGGCCCGCTGGCGCCGCACGCCGGTGGAAGACACACTGCCTGTCACTTGCCTGCCCTATGACGATCGCGTCGAGATACCCGAAGGCACAGTGGCCGAGATCGTCGCCAGGGATCATCCGGTCATGGCTGGGCTGACCGGCCAGGCATGGCCGCCGCTGCTTGGTGTCAACGAGGTTGAACTTCGCTCCAATTCGAACGTCGAGCTGCTCGCGCGCCTGCCGCAGGACCAGGGTGGCTTCCCCCTGCTGGTAGTCGGCAGCTACGGCAAGGGCCGCACGGCGGCCTGGACGTCCGACATCGGCCCGCACTGGCTGTCGCCGGCCTTCTGTGCCTGGGAAGGCTACGGCAGGCTCTGGAAGAACATCCTAGGCTGGCTTACCGCCGAGCGCTGACCTCAAAGGTGCGCCAGGATCGCTCTCATGTCCTCGATGCTCGGAAAGGCGCCCAACGTGCCTTTCCGCGACACGGTGAGTGCGCTCGCACGCGCCGCGTGGATCAGCGCCAGCTCGTCAAGGCGAGCGCCGCGCAAGAAGGCGGAGGCCAGGGCCACGCCCATGAACGTGTCCCCCGCTCCGGTGGTGTCCACGACGTCGGCGGGCGTCGCGGCCATCTTCAGCGGAGCGCCGCCGCCGCTGAGCAGCGCGCCATCCGCGCCGAGCGTCAGCACCACGTCGCGGACGCCTCGCGTATGCAGCACGGCGGCGGCCGCCTCGCCCGAAGCGCCCGTCAGCGCCATCGCCTCACCGGCATTGAGGAAAGCAATGTCCACCAGCGGCCACAGGTCCTGAAAGGAAGGCCTGAGCGGCGAGGGATTAAAGGCGGTGACGATGCTGCGCCGACGCGCTTCGCGCAGCAGCGCCTCCGTCGTCGTCTCGCTCAGATTGCCCTGCAAGACCGCCAGGTCACCCGGCCGAGCTTCACGGATGGCAAACAGCGCATCGGCGGGCCGAAGGTTCTCGGCCGCGTCCGTCGTGGTGACGATTGCGTTCTCCCCGTCGGGAGTTGTGAAAATGATGGAGAAGTCGCTGCTCCGGCCCTCCTGTCGCAGGAGTCGGCATTCGACAGGCTCGGCGCTGAGACGTTCGGCAATGCTCTGGGCGCGGAAGTCCGCACCCACGGGTGCGATGAGAGTAGTGCTCAGGCTGCAGCGTGCCATAACCACCGCTTGGTTCGCGCCCTTGCCGCCGACATCGCTGGAGCAGTGGCTGCCGAAGATCGAGGCTCCGGCCAATGGCCACTGTTCGACCCGGATGGTCTCGTCGACCGCCACATTGCCTATGACATAAGCATGCATGAACACTCTTCCGAAGGACTTTGAAATGCAGCAAATCTCGGACAATCCCGCCAGCGCCATAAGGGAAATATTCGGGCGCGACAAGGCGCTGATCGGCATGGTTCATTGCCCGGCCTTCCCCGGCGCCCCCCGCTATCGCGGCGCCGATATGAAAACCGTCTACGACAGCTGCATGCGAGATGCCGAAGCTCTTATCGAGGGCGGAATGCATGGCCTGATAATCGAAAACCATGGCGACGTGCCCTTCTCCAAGCCCGAGGACATTGGCTATGAGACGGCGGCTTTCATGTCGGTCGTCAGCGACCGCATCGCGCGCGCCGTCGGCGTGCCGCTTGGCGTCAATGTGCTGGCCAATGCACCGATACCGGCCTTTGCCATTGCCCTGGCGGGAGGCGCGAAGTTCATCCGCGTCAACCAATGGGCGAACGCCTATGTCGCGAATGAGGGCTTCATGGAGGGTCGCGCGGCGGAGGCCATGCGTTATCGATCGCTTCTCAGGGCCGAGCACATCAAGGTCTTCGCCGACAGCCATGTCAAGCACGGCAGCCACGCCATTGTCGCCGATCGAACCATTGCCGAGTTGACGCGAGACCTCGCCTTTTTTGATGCCGATGTCGTAATCGCCACCGGCCAGCGGACCGGCAACGCGGCAACCATCGAGGAGATCGAGGAGATCGCTGCCGCCACGCATCTGCCGCTGCTGGTCGGCTCGGGTGTGGACAAGACCAATGTCGTGGAGATCCTCAAGCGCACAAGCGGCGTCATCGTCGCCTCGTCGCTGAAAGCAGGCGGCGTGTGGTGGAACCCGGTCGACATCGAGCGCGTGCGTGCCTTCCGCGCAGCTGCCGAGCCGGTCCTGGGAGCCTGAGGGGTGATGGGCGAAACGCTTTCGGAGCGCATTTTGCGCGAAAACAAGGTCGTCTTCGAAGCCATGGTTCACCACCGCTTCACCACGGACATCGAAGCCGGGCATCTGCCGGGCGAGGTGTTCGATCGCTATCTTGTCTACGAGGGCGACTTCGTGGATACGGCCATCTCCATCTTCGCGCTTGCCACTGCCAAGGCCGGCACGATCGAACAGAAGCGCTGGCTAATCTGTGTGCTGGACGATCTGGCCAACCAGCAGATCGCCTATTTCGAACGGACACTGGCGGCCCGCGCCATCGATCCCAGCCGCTTCGATTTAGGCGATCCGCGCGTGAAGGCATTCTGCTCCGGGATGTTGGACATAGCCGAAAAGGGAGCATTCCTCGATACCATCGTTGCGATGTTTGCGGCGGAATGGATGTACTGGACCTGGTCGACGCGTGTCGCGGCGGCGGCCATCGCCGATCCGCTGGTCAAGGAGTGGGTGGCTATGCACGCCGGCGATACCTTCGCCAAGCAGGCTGGATGGCTGAGGCAGCAGATCGACGAGGCGAACGCCAGCCTCGATGATGCAGGGCAGGCGCAGCTCAGCGCCGTCTTCGGCCGCGTGCAGGCGCTGGAGATTGCCTTCCACGATGCCGCCTATGGAAACGTTGCTTGAGCAAGCCTGGCATGGACGCCGAGCGTTTCCTTAACCTGCTCCGATGCTTTCGCCAGGATCGAGGTCGTTTCGAGGCACGAAGTTCGAGGGGGAAGGAAGTCCAAGCCTTTCCTGAGCGCTGCGATGGCGCGGTCGTCGGATTCTTTTAAGAATAGCCGCTTCATCACAGCGGCATCGCCACGAGCCCGAATATGCTGACTGCGACCGTTCGCTCGTTTGCCACGATGTCTCAAGCGAGATCATGTCCGCAGGCTCGGGCAACGGGCCTGAAGCGCAGCCATTGCGTCCGGCCTTCCCGCTTTCTATCCGACAGCATCACCCCAGCAAAGTTGTCCCTTTCCGGCGTTGGTCACCTCTAGAGAGTCTTTCGGATGATTTGGAAGGGGTCGATTTTCGGGTAGGTGCGCCCTTCTGATTGCGCGCGTCAGCTGATCGGTGTGCTGCGCTCGGTCGGCGACAATCTCGAATTGCTGCACCTCGCCGAAAGCCGCGAGGCCGCCGTCCTGTGGCTCAACAAAAACCACCACAGGGCTTGGTTGACGAGGTGTCCGCTGACGAGGTCTGCGCCGATTTCGTCGAAGGTCGACGGCCAATCCACGCGGCCTCCTGTTAGATAGGTCCAACAGGATCAGCGTCGGCTCAACCGCCCCGGCAGGCGGCGTCGTAGTCGGCAAGCACCAAGTCGACCGCGGCGAGCAGCACGGCTTGCGGGTCGCCGGTAGCGCCGAGCTCCGCCGGCAGTGTGGGCAGGAACTGCCGCATCAGCGTCTCGGGAATGGCACTGCCGTTCAGCGCATCGATCAGCCTGGCGACGGCGATGCTGGCCACCGGGTTTGTCCAATAATATCGGATGCGGTCGCTGTAGCTGTAATGCCGCTGCAGATAAAGGCGCTTTTCGCTGCCGTGGTAGTGGCTGCGCCAGTGGCCGGGCACCGACAGCATCAGCTTTTCCATTGCTATGGCGAGCGAGCGCTCGCCGTAGCCGGCGACCATCTCCGATGCGATTAGGTCGAGCCCGTAAAGCGCCTCGCGCAACGCAAACGTCAGGCCGGGCCCCACTTTAAGGATCGGAAAGCCGTTGGCGACCAGCGCCGTCAACGCCGCGCGGCTCTGATAGTCCGTCGAATGCGCCTCGTAGACGAGCGACCGTTCAGTATCGAGCAGCCTAGTCAGCGGCGCCGACGCTTCCGGCCGATAGCGGATGACATTTTCGCTGCCGAACTCGACGCCGGGCTGGACGACGACCGCGATGACGCGCTCGAACGCCTCGTTCAGTCCTTCGCGGGCGAAGATGTGGCGATGGATATCGATGGTGCGGCGCGCGGCGGCAGCCTCAGTGGGTTTCAAGCCGCTGATGACGTGGTCGGCACCCCCCGGCACCGGCACCTCGGTGCCGATGATGTAGAGCGGCAAGGCGCCGCCCCGCGCCCGCGCGGCCTTCTCGACCGCCTTGGCGAGCCTTGCCGCGCGTGCGGCGATGGTCTCGTCGTCGAGCGCAGCCGGTTCACCTGCGCAGCCCATCGAGGTGTCGAGATGGATCTTGCTGAAGCCGGCCCAGACATAGGCCGTGACCATCGCTTCAGCCTTGGCCATCGCTGGCGCCGCCGGCTCGCCCTTCCACGGATTCGGCCCCAGATGATCGCCGCCGAAGATGATGCGCGAGGCATCGAGCCCCTCTCGCCCGGCGATCTCCTTGACGAAGGCGACGAATAGGTCCGGAGTCATGCCGGTGTAACCGCCGAACTGGTTGACCTGGTTGCAGGTTGCCTCGATCAGGAGCACCGAGTCCCGGTGGGCGATGGCACGCCGGATCGCCGCCTGGATCACCAGCGGATGCGCCGAGCAGACCGAAGTGATGCCGTAAGGCTTGCCGTTGCGGCGGGCAGTGGCGAGGCCTTGAAGCGGATTGGCCGTCATCGTCATAGGGCTCGATCTGTCCCGGCAATGAACTGATCGAGCGCGTCGAAGCCGGCCGGCCCTTCCATCGGCCCGAGCCGCGTCACGTTGAGCGCGCCGGCCGCATTGGCGTAGAGCAGCGCCTTGCCGGGCTCGATGCCCTTGCGCCGACAGGTGAGATAGGTGGCGCCAAAACAGTCGCCGGCGCCGGTGGGATCGATTTCCTCGACCAGGAAGCCGGCGCAATCTGTGCGGCTGCCGTCGGCGCCGAAGCGGGTCGAGCCGGCTGCGCCGCGCTTCAGCACGATCTCGCCGACGCCGCGCGCAATCAGCGCCGCTACCGCCTGCCGCTCGTCCTCGACGCCGGCCGCCGCGAGCAATTCGTCGCCAGAGGGCAACAAAAGGTCTGCATCATCGACCAGGGCGGAAAAATGCCCGCCGTCGGCGCCGTCGATCAGTTCCTTGCGCACATTCGGATCGAAAGAGGTCGAGCCGCCACGCGCGCGGATCGCCCTCAAGGCATAGGCGACGATCTCCTTCAGGCCGGCGATCGACAGCGCCGAGCCCATCACATGTAGATGGCCTGCGCCGTCGGCAAGCCGCCGCCCAGCATCGGTCAGCGTGATGCGGCCGGCGGCGGATTCGGCAATGTTGTATATGAAGTCGCGGCCGCCATCGGGCCGGTAGCGCACGAAGGCGCTTCCCGTCGGGTAGCGCTCGCTGACCGATACGGCCGAAACGTCGACACCGTCATGCCGCAGCCGTTCGAGGTTGATGGTGCCGAAATCGTCGCGACCGACGCAGGCGATGATGCCGGCGCCGCCGCCGAGCTTCGCCACCTGGTCGATGAAGATGGCCGGCGCGCCGCTGGGGTAGGGCCCGGTCAGCGCCAGCGGTTTGAGGAAGCCAAGGCCGCGCTCGCTCGCCATGATCTCGACTAGGATCTCGCCGGCAACGATCGTCGGCCCTGTAGCTTCGGGGGCGATCTTCCCTCGGCTCATTCTCAGGCTTCCTTCTCCCTTGGCCGGACCATCGCCGGTGTGCGGCCGGCCACGATAGCGCCGGACTCCAATGGAGCTAAATCGCGGCATCGACGATGTCAACAGAAACTATACGTATGTCCATTTTAAAGCCGGTACGCGATGGCGTTCGTTCCGGACAAAGAAGGCGCTTCTTCAGCAGGTGGCCGCAGAAGCTTATAAACGGGGCTTGACTGTCGGATCGTGTAGCGCAATAGAATATGGACGCATGTTCAGTTTTGCATGCGCATTCGTAAAGGAGGAGACGAAATGCCAATGCGTAGGTCTATGGGAATTCTCGCCGCGGCCACCGCCGCCTCGGTGCTGATGGCGGGCGCAGCGCTCGCTGAGGAAGTCACTGTCGCCACCGTCAACAATGGCGACATGATCATCATGCAGAAACTGACGCCGGAGTGGGAAAAGGCGACCGGCAACAAGGTCAACTGGGTGGTGCTCGAAGAAAACGTGCTGCGCGAGCGCGTTACCACCGACATCGCCACCAAGGGTGGCCAGTTCGACGTCATGACCATCGGCGGCTATGAAACGCCGATCTGGGGCAAGGCCGGCTGGCTGACGCCGCTCAACGACCTCGGCGCCGACTACGACTATGACGACCTGATTGCGCCAGTGCGCAGCGGCCTGACCGTCGATGGCAATCTCTATGCCGTGCCCTTCTATGCCGAGAGCTCGTTCACGCTCTACCGCAAGGACCTGTTTGACGCCGCCGGTCTGAAGATGCCGGAGCAGCCGACCTACGACCAGATCACGGAATTCGCCGGCAAGCTCACCGACAAATCGAAGCAGCAATACGGGCTGTGCCTGCGCGGCAAGCCGGGCTGGGGCGAGAACATGGCCTTTGTCGGCACGCTGGTGAACACGTTCGGCGGCCGCTGGTTCGACATGGACTGGAAGCCGCAGCTCAATTCCGAAGCGTGGAAGATGGCGATCGGCTGGTATGTCGACACCATGAAGAAGGACGGCCCTCCCGGCGTCAGCTCCAACGGCTTCAACGAGAACCAGACGCTGTTTGCTTCCGGTCATTGCGCGATCTGGATCGATGCCACCTCCGCCGCCGGCCGCGTCTACGATCCGAAGCAGAGCAAAGTCGCCGACAAGGTCGCCTTCGCCAAGGCCCCGGTTGCGGTCACGCCCAACGGGTCGGCCTGGGGCTGGGCCTGGAGCCTCGCCATTCCGACTTCGACCAAGAAGGCGGACACGGCGAAATCCTTCGTCAAATGGGCGACGTCGAAGGCCTATGTCCAGCGTGTCGGCGAGACCGAAGGCTGGGTCGCGGCACCGCCGGGAACGCGCAAGTCGACCTATGCCAGTGCGGACTACCAGAAGGCGGCGCCGTTCGCCGCGACCGTGCTTGCCGCGATCGAATCCGCCGATCCGACCAAGCAGACGAAGGATCCTGTCCCCTATACCGGCATCCAGTTCGTCGCCATCCCTGAATTCCAAGGCATCGGCACCCAGGTCGGCCAGGCGGTCGCCGCGGCGGTCACCGGCGAGCAGTCGGTCGACGACGCGCTGAACACTGCGCAAGCCTCGGTGGAGAAGACGATGGAGGAAGCGGGCTACATCAAATAGGCGTCCGCTCGAGGCAAGCCGGGAAGCGGAACGTGCGCCGCTCCCGGTCATCCGACCCGCCGCAGAACTCCCTTGCGGCCGGGCCGGAGGATGCGCGGATCCGCCTGGCATTTCGAGGAGAAGCGCGCAGCGCTTCTTCCTTCGCAATCGCTTGAGCAAAGGTGGATCCGTGCGTTCCTCGCGAGCACCTGTGCCGACATCATTTTTCGAAACGTGGAAGAATCGGATCCTGGAATGAAGCTGAAGGACAAAACTGCCCTGATCACCGGGGGCGCGCGCGGCATCGGCCTCGGTTTCGCGCAGGCTTTTGCGCGCGAAGGCGCCAAAGTGGTGATCGCCGATGTCGACATCGAGCGTGCGACACGGGGGGCGGCCGAAATCGGTCCGGCGGCCAGCGCGAAGAAGCTCGACGTCACTGATCTCGCCGCCATCGAGAGCGTCGCGGCGCACGTCGACCGTGAGTTCGGCGGTATCGACATCCTGGTCAACAACGCTGCTATCTTCGACATGGCGCCGATCACAGACATCACCGAACAAAGCTATGAGCGCGTCTTCGGCATCAATCTCAAGGGGCCGCTTTTCATGATGATGGCGGTGTCCAATCTGATGATTGCGCGCGGCCGCGGCGGCAAGATCATCAACATGGCAAGCCAGGCCGGCCGCCGCGGCGAGGCGCTGGTGACGCTCTATTGCGCCTCGAAGGCGGCGATCATCTCTGCGACGCAGTCGGCGGCGCTTGCGCTGGTCAAGCACGGCATCAACGTCAACGCCATTGCGCCGGGCGTCGTCGACGGCGAGCATTGGGATGTGGTCGACGCGCATTTCGCCAGATGGGAAGGTTTGGAGCCGGGCGAGAAGAAGGCGGCGGTGGCGAAGTCGGTGCCGATCGGCCGTTTCGCGCAGCCCGAGGATATTGCCGGGCTCGCCGCGTTCCTGGCCTCATCCGACAGCGATTACATCCTCGCGCAGACCTATAATGTCGACGGCGGCAATTGGATGAGCTGAGACGCAAAGCAATTCTGGAAAAAGTGCGAAGCGGTTTTCCGTCCGGAATTGCGTCAAGCAGGAGACGACGATGAAGGCGATCCGATTTGCCGCCGCGGGCGTTGCCGGCATGGCGGAACTCGATATGCCGGGCATCCGGCCCGGCCACGCTCTGGTCAGGGTGCGCGCGGCGGGCCTTTGCCACACCGATATCGACGTGCTGCATGGTCGTTACGGTTCAGGCGCATTTCCGCTGGTGCCCGGCCATGAATATGCCGGAACGATCGAGGCCGTCGCCGAGGACGTGACGTCGGTGAAGCCCGGCGATCGCGTCGCTGTCGACCCCAACATCCCGTGCGGGCACTGCCCGGCTTGCGCAAAAGGCCTGACCAACCTCTGCTCCACGCTGAAGGCCTATGGCGTGACGGAGAATGGCGGTTTTGCCGAGTACAGCCTCGTCGCCGTCGATCATCTCCATGGCATCGGCGATCTCGCTTTCGAGACGGCGGCGCTCGCCGAGCCGCTGGCCTGCGTGCTGAACGGCCTCGGCGCGGCCGGGGTAGGGGCGCGCGGCCACGTGCCCGGCAACGCGCTCGTCTTCGGCGGCGGACCGATCGGTCTGCTGATGGCGCTGTCGCTGAAGGCCAGCGGCGTGCCGAAAGTGGCGGTGGCCGATATCAGCGAGCCGCGTCTTGCCTTCGCAGCCTCCCTTGGACTGGAACCGCTGGTGTCCGGATCGCAGGATATCGCGGCGCGGGCGCGCGGCTTCGACTTCGTCGCCGACGCGACCGGCATCGCCAAGGTGGTCGAAGGCATGATCGGCCTCACGACCGATGGCGGCACGGCGCTGGTTTTCGGCGTTTGCCCGCCGGACGCTCGCATCGCGGTCGCGCCGTTCGAGATATTCCGTCGCCAGATCAGGCTGGCCGGATCGCATTCGCTGAACCGCAATATCCCGCAGGCGCTTGCGATCTTGAGCTGCGACGACGGCACGATGGCGAAGCTGGTCAGTCACCGGCTGCCGCTTGGCGAGGTGCTGCCGTTCTTCGCCAAGAGCGGCGACAGTCCTGCGACGATGAAGGTCCAGTTCTCGGCCGAGGCTTGAACGGAGAGCACGATTGCCCGCCTTTGCGCCGAGCGGTGACTCAAGTAGACAGTCGTGACGGCGGTACCGACGGGGGCAGAAGGATGGCAAAGACGATCAGGACGATGGAGGATTTCTCCGCTTTTGTCGGCCTGTCCCGCACCACGGTCTCGAAATACTTCAACGATCCGGGTTCCGTGCGGCAGAAGACCCGCAGCGTCATCGAGGCGGCGCTGAAGAAGTCGGACTTCCGGCCCAGCATATTCGCGGTCAATCTGAACCGCCGCCGCTCCAACATCCTCGGCGTCATCATCCCCAATTCGACCGATCCGTTCTACATGGCGCTGACGCGCCGCATCGAGACGATCGCCAACGAGGCCGGCTTCCTCGCCTTCGTGCTGTCCTCCGACGGCCGCGCCGAGATGGAGGACCAGGCGATCCAGACGTTCCGCTCGATGAACATCGCCGGCGCCATCATCGCCCCGCTCGGCGTGCGCTCGCACCATCGCGTGCTTGCCGAGCTCGGCGCGTCGATCCCTCTGATCTATGTCGACTCGCCGCTCGACGAGACGTCGTCCTTCGTCGGCACCGACAACCGGCAGAGCTTTCGGCTGATCGTCGACTATCTCTGCCGCTCGGGCGAGCCGCCCTGCTATTTCGCCATGCCGCTGGTCAACAACAACGCCACGGCCAGGCAGGAGGCCTATGTCGAGGCCATGCGCGAATTCAAGATGACGCCGTCGATCGTGGCTGTCGAGGATGCCGGCTCGTGGGATTTCGAGAAGTTCGGCCATGACGAGGCGCTGCGCATTCTGAAGGGGCAGGGTTTCCCGACCGGAACCGTGCTGTGCGCCAACGACCGCATCGCCTTCGGCGTCATCAGCGCGGCCTACACGCTCGGCCTCAAGATCGGCCACGGCGCCGATTGCGACCTGCGCGTCGCCGGCCATGACGACCATCCCTTGTCGCGCTATGCCTGCCCGCCTATCACGACGGTGGCGCAGAACTACAACGAGATCGGCCGCCTCGCTATAGAGCTCCTGCTGCAGCGGCTGGATGAAAACGCCCCCGCCAGACACAAGGGTGAGCGCATCCTGCTCAACGCCGAACTGATGCTGCGCCGCTCCGCGTAACGGCGCCGGTCGGCCAATTGGGTAAGCCGCGATTCGTCGCGTCCTCGCTGTCCTGCCACATCTCCTTCCCCCAGAAGAAAGAGGCGAAATCAGCGCTCATTTCGGCTTTCGCCAATCGCAAAAAGAGCTGCGTTGCAGACACTGTGAATCTTTCCGTCGAGAGGGAGAGGCGGTCCGGGTCCAATTTGAGCCGGGCAAGGTTTAGAGAGAGCACGCCTGGCTCGCTCCCCATTCCGCTCACCGAGGTTCGATCCATGAATATGACTCAATCGTCCGCAGCCTTTCCTCTTCGGGCGGCCGCCTTATCCGCCTCGCAAACCGCCGTCGTCGTTGCAGCGAGACTTCTCCTTCCGCATCTCTAACGCGGCCAGGGCGTCAACGCCGCCACGCCACACGCGGCGCTGGAGACTGCTTTCGGATCGTCGGATGCTGCTGGGGACTGGAAGACGGCCTATGCTGTCTGCGAGGCCGCGATAGTGCTGTTCCTGCCCAAATGCGGAAAGGCCTTGTTTCGCGAAACGAAGTCCCCGCCGGGCGCCGCCTTTCTGCTTTCTGACGCCCGCTCGCGCCCCGTCCTGCCTCGAGGTCCTGGCGAAGCCAGGCAGTCAGCGCAACGGCTTCGCCGTCCTCCGCTGTCGCTGCGGCCCATGACTACCCAATCGTGCAAGCACGACGGGACTCGGGTCGGGTGCGCGGCCCGCCTTCCTGCTCCGCCCAAGCGGACCTCCGCGACGGGGCCGCGATCGGCGCGGCCTCCAATTGGAGGTTCATGAAGTGACCAGGAAAGAAAATGCAGAACGCATCGATATCTATGCGCGGATCACCGATCGCATCGTAGCCGAGCTGGAGAAGGGTGTCCGTCCTTGGATGCAGCCGTGGCAATCGAGCAACGTCTCCGGCCGCGTCACCCGGCCGCTCAGGCACAATGGTCTGCCCTATAACGGCATGAATGTGCTGCTGCTTTGGTCGGAGGCTGTCGCCCGAGGCTTTTCCAACCCGATGTGGATGACATTCAGGCAGGCGCTCGAACTTGGCGGCGGGGTTCGCAGGGGCGAGACCGGCTCGGTGGTGGTCTTCGCCAGCCGCTTTACAAGGACGAAGAGGGACACCAGGGGCGAGGAAATCGAGCACGAGATCCCGTTCCTCAAGGCGTATTCCGTTTTCAACATTGCGCAGATCGATGGCCTGCCGGACCAGTTCTATCAAAGGCGGGCGGAGCCGGTGCGCGATCCGATCGCCCCGATCGAGCATGCCGACCGGTTCTTTGCCAATACCGGGGCGGTAATCCGGCACGGCGGGGATCGCGCCTACTTTGCCCCGGCGACGGACCACATCCAGATGCCGCCGCTTCAGACGTTCCGGGACGCCGCGTCATACGTCGCCACGCTCAGTCACGAGCTTACCCATTGGACTTCGGCGCCGCATCGCGTGAACCGCGACCTTAGTCGCTACGCCAAGGATCGCAGCGAGCGAGCGCGCGAGGAACTGATTGCCGAGTTCGGAAGCTGCTTCCTCTGCGCCGATCTTGGCATCGTGCCCGAACTCGAGCCCCGGCCGGACCACGCGAGCTACCTCGGCTCGTGGCTGAAAGTCCTACGCTGCGACAAGCGCGCAATCTTTTCGGCCGCTGCCCATGCGCAGCGCGCCGTCGCTTTCCTGCACGGGCTCCAGCCGGAGGCCGCGGAAGAATGCGAGGCCGCCTGATGTTTCACGCATGAACCCTTGGAAGGGGAGGCCATGCGCCTTCCCCTCTGCTTCGCACGGCCGTGTGGGCCGATGATCATGCCGGACTAGCTATCCAAGACAATCGCCAAATCCGATCCATCCTAAAGTTCGAACCGAAGTTGCCGTTGTTCTGCCGACCATACATCGTCTAGCGACGAAAGCGTGACGCCCAGCAGCCGAATTCCCTTCCGAACCGGAAACACCGAGCTCAGGAGATCGGCTGCGAGAGCTTCGATGTCAGAGAACTCGATTGGCACCGAAACCGTGCGACTGCGCGTGATCTGCTGGAAATCGGCAAACTTGACCTTGAGCGTGATCGTCCGGCCCCGGATGCCCTTGCCTTCACAGTACCCCCAGACCTTGGCTGTCAGCGGCTTAAGTTCGGCGATTGCTGCTGGCAGTTCGGAGATGTCTGCTGCGAACGTATCCTCGGCGCCGATCGATTTGCGCGGCCGATCCGGCTCGACAGCGCGCTCGTCGATGGCGCGCGCGATCTGATAGTACCAGAGCCCTGACTTGCCGAAATGCTGCTGCAGGAAGGCAAGCGAGCGGTCCTTGAGATCGGCGCCGGTCTTAATACCCAGCGCCTCCATCTTGGCGGCCGTTGCGGGACCGACGCCATGAAATTTCTTGACTGGCAGCGTCTCCACGAAGGCTGGCCCATGACGGGGCGTGATGACGAACTGGCCGTTTGGCTTGTTCTGGCCGGAGGCCATCTTGGCCAGGAATTTGTTGTATGAGATGCCGGCGGAAGCGGTGAGACCGGTCACCAGCAGGATCTTCGCCCTGATCATCTCGGCGATCGTCGTGGCAGAGGAAATCTTGAGCCTGTTCTGCGTCACGTCGAGATAGGCCTCGTCGAGCGAGAGCGGTTCGATGAGATCGGTATGTTCGGCGAACACCTCGCGGATTTGGGCCGAGACGGAACGGTAGACGTCGAAGCGGGGCGGCACGAAGACCAGCCCGGGGCATTTGCGCTTTGCCGTGACCGAAGGCATCGCGGAGCGAACGCCGAAGGCGCGAGCCTCGTAGCTTGCAGCAGCCACCACGCCGCCCGCGGCGGCCCCGCCAACGGCAAGCGGCTTGCCGCGCAGGTCCGGGTTGTCGCGCTGTTCGACAGACGCGTAGAACGCATCCATGTCGACATGGATGATCTTACGCAGGTCGGCGCTGCGGTCGGGGGCCATATGCCTGAAGTGCGTTTCGCCTGGACATGCGCTTCGTGCTGCCGGATCTACAACTCAAATTGCAAATTCAGCCTGCGCGCGGCCCTGATGGAGGCGGTCAATCCGAAAACTGTCCTTGGCAAGGGGACGAAGCAATTCGTGTTCGGGACGCGTCATGTCCAGCCATGCCGAGCGCTGGTCTCGGCGCAGCACCGCCATCTGGCGATCATGATAGGGCGCGATGTCGTCATTGGCCTGGATCGTGAGGATTGCGTAGGCTTCCGGCCAATCGCGGCTCGCCGGCCGCCAGATGCCGGCGAAATAGAACCAGTCACCGTCGGCGAGGCGAAAGCTGTAGTTCTTCCCCTGGCTTCGGTGCCGGAATTCGGACGCCGGCACGAGGCAGCGATGGCTCGGGAACGATCGGTCCTCCGCGCGCACCACAGTGAAAGGGCGTCCCCCTGGTTCCTTCGGTTGAAGTCCCCACGGCAGCTTGAGCATCTCAACATCGCCGCCGTAGCGCCTTATGATGACGCGGAGCTCGTCCAGCGGGCTGTCGGAATCGAAAACTGTTGCGCTCATAGCAAAAAGAACATAACAGGAACGAAGCCGCCGCGCAATGCCGCAGAGACAGGTGAGACATGTGCAATGATTATCGGCTGATGGTGGATGTCGCCTCGATCGTGGAGGACTTCGCCGATCTCAAGATAAAAATTCGCTTTAGTGAAGGAGCGCCGAACATCCAGGCGCGCGAGGACATCAAGATAACCGACATCGGGCCGATCATCCGCTCGGTCGACGGCGCGGACAGCGAGGGTGACCTTGTTCAGCGCCGGTGGAGCTGGCCTGGACCGAACAAGAGACCAGTCTACAACTTCCGCTCGGACGGTCGCGAGTTCGCCTCGAACCGCTGCCTGATACCAGCCGATGGATTTTACGAATTCACCGAGCCGACAGACAAGGGCAAGAAGCGCAAGGACAAGTGGCTCTTCACCAAGAGGGACGAGCCGATCTTCTGCATCGCCGGGATCTGGCGCGACACCGATGATGTCGGGGAGGCGTTCACCATGCTCACGATGGAACCCGGTCCCGATATCGCGCTGTATCACGATCGGCAGATCGTGATCTTGGAGCGCAAGGATTGGGCGAGCTGGCTTGATCCGTCGGTATCCGCCAAATCGCTGATCAAGCCGCTTCAGCCGGGGACGCTGGTCGTGGAGCAGGTCGGGTGATGCGAGGCGGTGCGCTGCTGAATGCGGCCGCGACGTGGGCGTCGGCATTTTAGGCGCACGAACCCCTGTCGGCGCCGCAGCTATACATCGTGAAGGTTTCATCATCGGCGAGCAACCAATGCTCCAGCCGCGCCCTGGGCTGCTCCTGTCGTCAGGCGTTGAACGCCCGCGAGGCGCTGTTTTTTACGAGAGCTCGATCCAGACCGGCGCGTGATCGCTGCTCTTTTCCCAGCCGCGCACCTCGACGTCGACCTGGGCATCGATCAGCCGCTTCCTGAGCGACGGGCTCAGCAGAAGGTGGTCGATGCGCAGGCCTGCGTGCGGCCGAAGGCGTTGCGGAAATAATCCCAGAATGTGTAGATCTTCTCACGGGGATGACGCGCGCGCAGCGCGTCGGTCCAGCCTTGTTTAAGCAGCGTCGCGTAGGCAGCGCGCGCCTCGGGTGCGAACAGAGCGTCGTCCAGCCAGCGCTCGGGCTTGTAGACATCGAGTTCGGTCGGCATGACGTTGAAATCGCCCGCCAGCACCACCGGCTGTTTGCACGCGACAAGTTCGGCTGCGTGGCCGATGAGGCGGTCGAACCAACGCAGCTTGTAGTCGAATTTCGGGCCGGGCCTTGGATTTCCATTAGGAAGATAAAGGCATGCGATCAGAATGCCGTTGACTGCTGCTTCGATGTAGCGGCTATGGCTGTCGTCGGGGTCGCCGGGGAGGCCGCGCCGCGTTTCGTGGATGTTGCCGACCCGGCTCAGGATCGCGACGCCGTTCCAGCTTTTCTGGCCATGCCAGACCACGTCATAGCCGAGGTCGCGGATCGGCCCTTCCGGGAACTTCTCCTGCGGCGCCTTGAGTTCCTGGAGACAGGCAATGTCCGGCGCAGCCTCTTTAAGCCAGCGCAGCAGCACCCGCAGGCGGCCATTGACGCCGTTGACGTTGTAGGTGGCGATCCTCATGGCTTCATGAGGTCCGGCAGGAACTGATCGGCCCGGCCCCAGTCCGCGAGGGCCTTCGATGCGGCGCGCTTCTTCAGCTCGGGCGCATCGCCGACATGGAAATGCGAGGGCGTATCGATCGTCTTCATCTCCGCCCAGGTCACAGGTGCTGCGACCGG
Source organism: Mesorhizobium sp. CA14 (assembly GCF_020165195.1). GTDB lineage: Bacteria > Pseudomonadota > Alphaproteobacteria > Rhizobiales > Rhizobiaceae > Mesorhizobium. The sequence goes on from NZ_JAIUHR010000005.1 coordinate 155,150, forward strand.
GGCGCCCGGCCGCGACCTGGCGCTATAAGGCATGATTGCGGTGGCGCCGCGCTGGTTGCGCAGATAGTCGACGAAGATCCGCCCCTTGCGTTTTGCCTTCGACATCACCGCCGTGAAGTGGCTGGGGTCGCTATGCGCGACCGCCTGAGCAAGCCCGGAGGCGAAGGCCTTCACCTCGGGCCATTCGGCTTGCGGCGTGAGCGGGGCGATCACATGCACACCCTTGCCGCCCGTCAGCATCGGGAACGTGGTCAAGCCGATGGATTTCAGAATGTCCCGGAACTGGAATGCGGCAGCGCGGACCGCCTCGAAATCCAGTCCCTCGTCGGGGTCGAGGTCGAACACGAGGCGATCGGCCTTCTCGACGTCTTCGATGCGTGCTCCCCATCCATGGAATTCGATCGTTCCCATCTGGACACAGGTTAGAAGCCCCTCGGCATCGTCGACGTAAAGATAGGGCTCCTCATGGCCGTCCTTTTCGGTGATCCCGACGTGATGCACCTTGTCGCCGAAGCTGCCGGCGTCATGCTTCTGAAAAAAACATTTCTTCGCCCGCCCCTGCGGGCAGCGGACCAGGCTGATCGGTCTGCTGGCGGCCCAGGGAAGCATGATCGCGGCAACCTCGGAATAATGATCGGCAAGCTGCCCCTTGGTGATGTTGGATTCGGGGTAGATCACGCGGCCGCGATTGCTGATCGCGACCGCGCTTGTCGCCGGCGGCGGCAGGGTCGCCGTGCGGTGTTCCGTCTCGAGCACGACCGCTTCCGGCTTCTTGTCCTCGCGCAGGCCGAGATAGCTTGGATGGCGCAGTGTCCCTTCATTGGTCATCTCGGTGAAGGCGATCTCGGCGACAAGCCTGGGACGCAGCCAGTGCGCGCCGCGGACCTCCGCGCGCGGCGCCTCGACCGTAGCCGCCTTCTGCTCGAGCGGCGCCATGGTCTTCATGAGCCGGGCCATCCCGGCGGCATCGAAACCGGTCCCGACCTTGCCGGCATAGCGCAGCTTTGCGCCGTCATAGACGCCGAGGATCAGCGATCGAAACGCGCGATCCTTGTCTGACGGCGTCCAGCCAACGAGCACGAATTCCTGACGCTTGATGCACTTGATCTTCAACCAGCTTCCATCGCGGGCGCCGACATAGGCCGAATCCGCCAGCTTCGAGATCACCCCCTCGAGGCCGGCGTCGCAGAAGCGGTTCAGCAACTCTTCCCCACGGCCCTGGATATGATCGGAGTAGCGGAGGACGGGGTGCTTCGCCGGCAGGATTTTCTCCAGTTTCTGCTTGCGCTGCAGGAGCGGCAACCTCGTCAGGTCTTCCCCATCGAGCTGGAGCAGGTCGAAGGCATAAAAATCAATGATCGCGGGAGCGCTCTTCAACGCGTTCTGCAGCGCCTGGAAGCTGGATCGGCCCTCCGCATCCATGACCACCGCCTCTCCGTCGATCAGGGCGGAGCCAACCTTGAGCTTGCGCGCCTCCGCCAAAATGGACGGAAAGCGGTCGGACCAGTCCAGGCCGGAGCGCGTGTAGGCGCGCGCCTCGCCTCCGCCCACCGCGACGAGAATGCGGTAGCCATCATATTTCATCTCGTGGATCCAGCGGTCGCCAGGGGGAACCGTATCCACCAGTTTTGCAAGCTGGACCGGGCGGAACGCGGGTGGCGCGAGTTCGGCTGCGCCGCGCGAGACTGGCTTCGCAAGGAGAGTTGAAGATCCTTTGGTTCCGGGCCGACGTAAAGCTGACTTGCTCACCTGACCTCACTCGAACAAAACCCAACTGCCCGATGCGCCATTCGTAATCCGCAGCCTATTTCTTCAGTTTCTCCGCGGCGGCATTGAGCTTGTCGCGGTCGTTGCCGACCCGCTTGATCAGGGCTTCGGCCTGCTCTCTGCTGATACCGTGCTTGTGGGCGAAATAATTGACCTCGTAGCCTTCACCGCCGGAGACCTGCCGACGGTCTGCGGCGCCTCGCTTCGATTTGTTGTCTGCCATTATCGTCTCTGCTCCTTGGCCGCGCGGTCACGACGTTCGACCTCTAACGCTTTGGGTCGTCTTGCGATCCTGAGCCGGGCAAGAAATTCGGCGTTTCACCTGAAATCCCGCGTCTTGACCTTGATGTTGTCGATGTGGAGGTCGGGTATGTAGATGTCGCGGCTGCGCAGCCCCTTGGGCGGCAGCTCGCGCGGATCGGGTCCCGAGTCGCCATTGCGCACCTGGTCGCCGCGGCCGTGCGGCACGGGAAAGCTGCCCTCGCGTTCGCCGACGCTGGCGAGCTCGGCTGACAGATCGCTGATCTTGCGAGCCACGAGGTGGACCACTTCGCCCTCGCGCTGGATCCGGCCCCTTACCGCGATCATGCCCGCCGACAGAACCGTGCGCCGGTGCTGCTCGAACACTTTCGGCCAGACGACGAGGTTCGCGATCCCGGTCTCGTCCTCGAGGGTGATGAACATGACACCCTTGGCCGAGCCCGGGCGCTGCCGCACGAGCACTATGCCTGCCGTTTCCAACCAGCGGCCGTCGCGCGCCTCCATCGCCTCGGCGCAGGAAACGATGCGGCGACGGCGCAGATCGTCGCGCAGGAAAGAGATCGGATGGCTGCGCAGTGTCAGGCCGATATGGCGGTAGTCTTCCACGACCTCGCCGCCGGCCGTCATAGGCCGAAGCGCCACCGTCGGTTCCTTGATCTCCGGAACCAACTCCGCTTCACGGGCCGATGCGGCCGCGAACAGGGGCAGGGGCTCGTCGCGCAGCGCCTTGATCGCCCAAAGCGCATCCCGCCGCGCAAGACCAAGTGCTGGCCGGAACGCATCCGCCTCGGCGAGCTGGACAAGTGCTGCCTGCGGCACACCGGCACGCCGCCACAGATCGTCGACCGAGGCGAAGGGCTGGTCGGCTCGCGTTGCGACGATTGTGCTTGCATGGGCATTTGCGAGGCCGCGCACCATGCGCAACCCAAGCCGGACGGCGAAATGTCCGTCATCGGAAATGGGCTCCAGCGTGCAGTCCCAGCGCGAGGCGTTGACGCAGGCCGGCCGGATCTCGGTCCCGTGCGCGGCCGCGTCGCGCACGATCTGGGCGGGCGCGTAGAAGCCCATCGGCTGGCTGTTCAACAGCGCCGCGCAGAAGACATCGGGATGCCAGCATTTGAGCCAGGCCGAGGCATAGGCGATCAGCGCGAAGGAAGCGGCGTGGCTCTCCGGAAAACCATAGGAGCCGAAACCTTCGAGCTGCTTGAATGTCTGCTCGGCGAAGGCGGGCTCATAGCCATTGTCCACCATCCCGTCGATCAGCTTCGTCTTGAAGGACGAAACGCCGCCGGTGAACTTGAAGGTGGCCATCGACTTGCGAAGCATGTCCGCTTCGCCTGGCGTGAAGCCCGCGCATTCGATGGCAACCCGCATTGCCTGCTCCTGGAACAGCGGCACGCCGAGCGTCTTGCCGAGCACCTTCTCGAGCTCCGGCCTTGGGTAATGCACCGGCTCGATGCCTTCCCGGCGGCGCAGATAGGGGTGGACCATGTCACCCTGGATCGGCCCGGGCCGCACGATCGCGACCTGCACCACGAGATCGTAAAAGGTCCTTGGCTTCAGCCGCGGCAGCATCGACATCTGCGCCCGGCTCTCGATCTGGAAAGTGCCGAGCGTATCGGCTTTCCTGATCATGGCATAGGTGCGCGGATCCTCCGCCGGTATGGTGGCAAGGTCGAGCCGGATGTCCTTGCAGTCGGCGAGCAGATCGAGGCCTTTCTTCATGCAGGTCAGCATGCCGAGCGCCAGCACGTCGACCTTCATGAATTTGAGCGCGTCGATGTCGTCCTTGTCCCACTCGATCACCTGACGATCCTTCATGCTTGCCGGCTCGATCGGCACCAGATCGTCGAGACGGTCATGAGTGAGCACGAAGCCGCCTGGGTGCTGGCTGAGGTGACGCGGCGCGCCCATCAACTGAGGCGCGAGGTCGAGCGTCAGTCGCAGCCGGCGATCGGCAAGGTTGAGATTGAGTTCCTCGACATGCCGCTCCTCGACGCCCTCTTCGGACCAGCCCCAGACCTGGCCGGAGAGCGTGCGGATGAGATCCTCCGGCAGGCCGAGCGCCTTGCCGACATCGCGCAGCGCGCCCTTGGTGCGGTAGCGCACCACCGTCGAACACAACGCCGCGTGGTCGCGTCCATAGGTGTCGAACACCCACTGCATGACGATCTCGCGCCGCTCATGCTCGAAATCGACGTCGATGTCGGGCGGCTCGCGGCGCTCCTCGGAGACGAAACGCTCGAACAACAGATCGTTGCGCCCGGGATCGATCGAGGTGATGCCGAGCACGTAGCAGACCGCCGAATTGGCGGCGGAGCCGCGGCCCTGGCAGAGGATGTCCTTCGAGCGCGCGAAGCGCACGATCGAATTCACGGTCAGGAAATAGGGTGCGTAGTCGAGCTTCTCGATCAGCCGCAATTCGTGGCGCAGCGAGCGGGCGATGCTGTCCGGCACGCCTTCCGGGTAGCGCGTCGCGGCGCCCTGCCATGTCAGCTTTTCGAGCGCCTGCTGCGGTGTCAGCGATGGGTCGTCGCGCTCCTCCGGATATTGGTAGGCGAGCTCGCCGAGAGAGAACCGGCAGCGGTCGGCGATCTCGATCGTGCGCGCCAGCGCTTCCGGGTAGCGTGCAAAAAGCCGGTGCATTTCCTGAGGCGGCTTGAGGTAACGGTCGGCATGCCGCTCGCGGCGCTCGCCGAGCGCGTCGATGGTGACATTGTGCCGGATCGCGGTGACGACGTCCTGCAGGATGCGGCGGTCCGGCTCATGGAAGAGCACGTCGTTGGTGACGACGCTCGGCACCTTCATCTTGCAGGCAAGCGCAGCCAGGTCGTGGATGCGAAGCTGGTCGTTGGGCCGGCGCCTGAGCGTCAGCGCCATATAGGCGCGGTCGCCGAATGCCTCGCGCAGATGTCTCAGGCGCAGCGCCAGGGTCTCATCGGCCATATCGGGCAGGAGCACGGCGATGAGGCCTTCTCCATAGGCGACGACATCGCTCCATTCGAGATGGCATTTCGCCTTTCCGGCCCGGGCCTTGCCGAGCGAGAGCAGCCGGCAGAGCCGGGAATAGGCATCGCGGTCGGTCGGGTAGGCGAGCAGCGACAGGCCGTCGGTCAGGTCGAGGCGGCAACCGACGATGAGGCGCACGCCGGTGGTCTTGGCCGCCTCGTGGGCGCGGACGATCCCGGCGAGGCTGTTGCGGTCGACGACGGCGAGCGCCTCGATACCGAGAAGTGCCGCCTGCGAAAACAGCTCCTCGGCCGAGGATGCGCCGCGCAGGAAGCTGAAATGCGAGGTGACCTGCAGCTCGGCATAACGCGCGTCGTTCATCCGAACACCCCGTGCAGGAACCACCGGTGCGAGCCCGTCGCCGCATCCTCGCCGTCGCCGGCGCGGTAGAGCCAGTAGCGCTCGCCGGCGTCATCCTCGACCCGGAAATAATCGCGCACCGCCACCAGCTCGGCGTCGCGCTTCCACCATTCGCCGAAGACCCGCTCCGGACCGTCCGCGCGCTTCACGCGCCGGCGCACGCCGCGCCAGGTGAAGGACACCGGTGGATGGTCGGGCAACAGCGCCACCGTCTCAACCGGGTCCGGCTGCGGCAGCAGGCGGGCTGGCCGGGGCCAGTGGCCAGGCCAGCCCGCGCCGGTGTCGGCCGCCATTGCCGGGATCTTGCTAACCGAACGCTCCGGCACGTCGCTGGCGACAGGCGCAAGCCGGTAGACGGCGCGCTCGCCGACGCGGTTCATCAGCGTATCGATGAGGTCAGACACGTCCGGCGCGGTTTCCTCGACGAGGGAGTTCACGACCTGGCTGCGCTCCAGGGGTTCGGCCGCTGTTGCCGCCAGGACCATCATCTCGATACCGAAGCCCGGCGCGATGGTCTCGACCTTGTCGCAAAGCAGCCGGGTCAGCCGCTTGGCATCCCGGACGGGCATCGCCATGCCGACACGAACCGCCTGGGCCTGACTGTCGACGCGATGGCAGATGAGATCGAGCCGGCGCGCGCCGAGACCGCGCTGCTCCATCAGCGTGCAGAGCTGGGCGACGAGCTTGCCGATGTAGCGCGCTATTGTCTCGGCCGCGCCGATCGGCTCGGCGAAGGCACGGCGGACCTCGACGATGTCCGGCGGGCGCACCGGGTCGATCGGTTCGGCTGTGTTGCCAAGAGCCTGATCGAGGCGGCGGGGAATCTCCGGACCGAAGCGCAGGGCAAGCGGCGCGCGCGGCTGTTTCAGGAGATCGCCGATCCGTTGGAAACCAAGCCTGCGCAGTTCGGCGGCCGTCGAAAGCGCGATCCGCAGCGCCTCGAGCGCAAGCGGTTCCAAAATGGGTTGGCCGTGACCGGGTGGCGCGATGAAAATTTCTTGGCGGCCATACCGGGCCAGCGCATGCGCCGCGCCCCAGCTGTCCGCGATCGCCGCGCGGGCGACGATGCCGGACATGGCAAGACGCCCGACCATGCCCTCGAGCATCGCAGCCTCGCCGCCATGGAGATGGTCGGCGCCCGTCGTGTCGATGACGATCCCGTCAGGAGGATCGGGCGCGACGATCGGCGCAAATCGAAGCATCCAGACGGCGAGCCGCTCGAGCGCTTCGGCGTCCGCTTCTTGGTCGGCGTCCTGGATCGCAAGGCCCGGCACCAGCACCTGCGCCTTCGTCACGGGCATGCCGGGCTGCAGGCCGGCGGCGAGTGCTGCGGCATCGGCCGCGAGCACCACGCGCCTGTTCTTGTCGCGGCCGATCAGGACGAGCGGAACCTCAGCCGGCGGCGCTGCGTTGCCGGCCTTGCGCCGCACCCTGTCGGTCGGCCAGGTCGGCAGGAACAGCGAGACGACCCGTGCCATCGCACGCCTCCAATTCGAAATCGGCACTTTCACCCGCGCGGGCGCGGATCAATTCGACGAGCCATCGGTGCCGGCCGACACCGGGCACGGGCAGCGGCGCCGAGGGCAGGACCGAGATGCGCCAGCGGGTCATGGCGGCCGTCGGCTGGCCGAAATCGGCCGCCTCCGTCTGCCGTCGCCATCTTCGCAGCGCGATCCCGATCGTGTGGGCTTCTTCGGCGGCAAGCTGCAGCCGCCGCGAGGCTGTCATGGTCAGCCGCGCGACTTCACCGACAACCGCGCCCAGGCCGCCATGCCGGATGCCTTCCTCCATGCAGGCGAGGATCGTCTTGTCATCGCCGGCCTCGACATAGATGACGCGGTCCGGTTTCAGGCCGGCCTGCGCCAGCGCCGGAGCGAACAGGTCGGGCCGGGTGATGCACCACAAGACCTTGCCGCGCGTGCGCGCGGCCACACCGGCCGCAAACAGCGCCGCGGCCGCGCCATCGATGGCTCCGTTGCCGCCGCCCGAGATTTCATGCAGCGCGCCAAGCGCCAATCCGCCGCCCGGAAGTCGTGCGTCCAGATCGGCGATCCCGAAAGGAAGCACCGATCTGGCGGGTCGGCGCCGACCCTCGATCTTTTCGATCCGTGCGCGCAAGTCGTCTATGGCGGGCTCCTGCCGCAAGATGGTCGTTGACCTCCATGAAAGGGTATATGAGCATGTTCTCCATTTGTTCTACGATTGGGCGGTGGGAGTCAAGTGGGGACGCGCCGGCCGCTCGGTCTGTATTCGCGCCGCCGCTTGCGAAATGACATGCAGCTTCCACGCAACCCAAACGGCAGCTATGCGCCTCATTTCGGCCATTCGAGGTGCCATCGGAAGTCGCCAAATGCGGACGTAGGATTTAGCTCCGCTTAGGCTGGCATGAGGAACACTATCGACGGTACGCTCGTCATGAGTTGCGGTGGAGGCTGGGAACTGGCATCGCTTGACTTGCACATGCGCAGGCGGCCAGAAGCAGGCTGGCTTATGTTAGGGGTTTGGATCGAAACGAAATGACGCTCGACATCAGGGGAAGCATCAAGAACACCAAGCTCAGCTTGAACCAATACGTGGTCTTTGAAGAACTTATCGCCAATGCGATCGATGCCTATCTCATTCGGCGAGCGAGCGACCAATCCGCGCCGGACATGAATATTACAATCGAAGTCGATTTCTTGCGTGCAGACTTGCTCGAGGATCGCGAACTGATGAACGTGTCGTGCGGCGACAACGGATGCGGTCTCGGCGACGACCAACTCAAGGCCTTCCTGACAAAGGATACGTCCTACAAGGATGATCTCTCCATCTCTGGCATCGGAAAATGCAAGGGCGCGGGACGTATCCAGTTCTTCCATCATTTCGCAGCAATGACGATCACCAGTACCTACCGGGACGGCGACGCTCTTCTGAAGCGCGTGTTTCGGTATTGCGAACCGCAGAAGCAAATCGAGGCTGATGATTTTACCACGGTGCCGGTCGCTGAAGCCGACATCGGGACCGTCATCCGGCTTGAGCAATTCAAAGAGGCGGTTCGCCCGCGCATATCCCACGGCGAGGCCCTCAGCACCCTCTTCTCGGCGCCGGCGCTGAAAAAGCAGATGCTCGTCGCTTTCCTGCAGCGGCTCGTCGGACTCAGTGAACAGCTGGGCAATTTCGAGATTCGGTTCACCACACGGCACTGGAAGGACGACCAAGCGAAGATCGAAGTGCTACGGCTCGCAGACCTGCCGGCAGTCACTGCCGAGCGTGTTATTGATGTCGAAGAGCGTGATCCTGCCTCAGGGGACCGTCTCGGCACGCGGCAAACATTCAACCTCTCCCACTATCAGCTCGATGCCGAACAGTATGATCTTCCGCGCAACGCCATCGCCTTCTGTGCCAAGTCCACGCCTGTGAAGGACATCACGGGTCACTACCTCAGGACGCGTACCGAGCAAAACAACCCGGTGGGCGGTTTCCATCATATCGTGCTGATCGAGGCTGACTATCTGGACGCACGCGTCAACGAGCAGCGTGACGACTTCGACAATATTCCCGACGAGATTCCGAGCGGCGATATGTTTTCGTCGGAAAAATTGTCCTACGCCGACATTCATGAGGCGCTCGATCCGGTCATCGACGAGATGGTCACTCCTGCCGACTGGAAGAAGGAGGCGGTGCTCAAGGAGGCCACCCTCCAGTTCGGCATCAGCGAAGCGATGCTACAGGATACCAAGACCAGGATCGTGTACGGCGAATCCGCCCAGTCGGTCGCTGAACGCGTGTTGAGCAAATACCAGAAGGCCGTCATCGACGAGACTGCCGCGATCTTCAGCCTCAAGGAGGAGATCATGGCAGCCGAGCCGGACTCCGACGAGTTCCGCCAGAAGATCCATGAGCTTTCCTGGAAATATACGTCATCGCTCAAGAACTTCGACATGGCCAACCTGTCGCAGCTAATCGTGCGTCGCGCCGCGATCGTCGATATCCTCGATCTCGCCTGCGGCCAGCGGCTTGCCATGCAGGCGGCCGCCGACGGCATCAGACGCAAGGATGAGCAGATCATCCACAGCATCTTTTTCCCGATGCGCAAGGACAGCACCGAAACGACTGATCACGATATCTGGTTGCTGAGCGAAGAGTACCAATATTATGACTATATCGCGTCGGACTTGCCGCTCGCGAACATCAAATGGAACGATGACACCAGTGTATTCGAAAGTGATATCGATGAGGCACTTCGAAAAATTCTTGCGAAACGCACGAGTGACAACGGGGGCAAGCGTCCCGACATCGCGGTGTTCAGCAAGGAGGGCTCGGCGATCATCGTCGAATTCAAGGCGCCTGGTGTTTCCACTGATGAGCATATCGGCGATCTTTCTGAATATGCTCAGCTGCTTGCGGCGAAATCCGGCGGCAAACTTAGAAAATTCTATGGCTATCTGATCGGCGATAGCGTCAATACGCTGCGTCTGAGCGGGAACTGGACGCCGTTCCCGACCGGCAAGGGCTGGTTTCAATCAAGCGAACTGAAGGATCCCGAGACGCGACAATCGCTGGGCGAGACCTATTTCGAGATACTGCATTTCAGTGATGTGATCGACCGCGCCAAAAAACGCATTGGCGTCTACCAGGAGAAACTCAAACTGGACTTCCGTCGCAACAACATTTGAACTGCGACCGCGCCCGTTGGATACGCCTAGTCTAGCGCGTTTGAGTTCCGGGAGCGGACTGGCAGGACTTGGCCCCTCGGGCACCAGCTAAACGTCGACGATAACGGGAGGTCCTAAGCCGCCAACCCGTAGTCGTTTCAGTGACGGGCTGCTGAGATCGACTTCAATTTCTGACGTGAAGGGAACTGCGTAAGTTTCGGCGTCGAATCCCCTGAAAGCGACTCCGGCAGCCTTCATCGCCTTGAATACCTTGCAAACGGCAGAAACGAAGATGGGCATCAAGTCCAAATAGATTTGATCCTTCGGGTATCGGTCACGTAAGCCGCGGTCGCGGATTGCCGGAAGTTTGAGCTGCATATCGATCCCTTCCATCCTCCGCACTGCCTTGTCGCTGCCGACGGTGGTGTCGAGGTACGGCGAGGCGCATGAAGGATCAAGCCGCGCGTCAAGATCGTCCAGCCTGACGCAATGGGACGTCTGGATTGGAGTGCCATGAAGCGTGGGGTGGCGCGCAAGAAGGAAGGAAGCGCCGCACCAGCGATCCAGATCGGTATCGAGGTACAGACGACGATTCAAACTGTGGAACAGGGGATGATTACGATGATGGATGGCATTGCGTACCGCTAAGAGCACGGTGGTATCGCCGTGACCGAAATATGGGAACAGACCCTTCGAGACATCATAGAGCGTGTGAAAGGCCTCAAGCTTCATTTCGAAAGTGCGATCTAGGTTGTCAATCGCCTCCTCGGGATCAACTTTGAATAGCTCACCAAAGCGCATATGCGTCTCGACATACATTCGCATGATGTTCGCTAAGCTGCCGATCGCTCTTTCTATGATCTGATTGCTGCTCAATCGTGTCGTTCCGATATGGTGGCCATCGTGCAGTCGCCACGCCAAGCCGTTGTCCCAACGACGCGTGCCGCGGAGCGCTTCTTGTAGACCGACGGTCTTGGTTGACCAAGATCAATGGCAGCCTTCCGACCTTTGAAGTCCAGCAGCCGCCAGTCCGCTTCCGGCCCAAATAAGACGTTCATGGTCGTCGTTATGGGCGCTTGTCGCCGGGTAGGCGAAGGCTTGATGTAGGCAAGCCGTTGTAGCTCATAACTTGACGGACCAATCCGCTCTGTTTCTGAGCCGCCATGCCGCCATTGCCTCCGTGGCCACTTCTCAGAGCGCACCAGCGACCTCTCGAACGGGCTGATCTGGCCGAAGGACGGCTGAAGCCTCGACCGCCTATGCCGCAATGGCGCGGCGCGCGTTTCTTCCCCTGGGCGAAGCCCATTCCTCGCGCAACCAAGAAACGCGCGCCTGCGCCATCCTCCGCTCTGCTGCGGTCGCAAGCGATGCGGCGGCGGTCGCCTTCGGCCTCACGATCGCCATCGAGGCCGCATGGTGCGGGCTCGGAAACGAAAACGGAGACTGAAAAATGGCCACCATCGGCACCTTCAAGAAGACCAATGCGAACGAGTTCACCGGCGAGATCATCACCCTCAGCGTCCAGGCCAAGGGCGTGCGCATCATCCCCGACACCCGGGCCAGCGGCGAGAACGCCCCAAGCCACCGCGTGGTGGTCGGCAAGGCCGAGATAGGCGCCGCCTGGTCCAAGCGCTCCAACGAAGGCCGCGACTATCTCGGGCTCAAGCTGGACGATCCGAGCTTCACCGCTCCGATCTACGCCAATCTCTTCGCCGACGAGGAAGGCGAGGGCCATAGCCTGATCTGGTCCCGCCCCAACCGCCGCAGCGGCGAGTGAATCGGCAGACGCCTCGCCCGACACCGGGCGAGGCGTCCTCTGATGCTGACTGCGAAACCTTACTACGATGGATCAGAGCGGCTGGCGAGCCGGACGCCCGCACCACCGCCATTCTCCGGGATGAACTGAATGCCTGCGGATTCGAGTGCGCGTCGCAACGCGTCAATGGTTACCCTGTTTGCACTTATTGGACCGGTTAGAGGCTCTAGTCGTTTGATCGTAGCGAGCGAAACCTTGGACCGTTCCGCAAGCGTTTTCTGATCCCATTGAAGCAAAGCACGTGCGGCTCGAATTTGTCCGCTTGTAAGTTCAGCTATACCAAAAGTATCATTTGATGCCATAGGGCTTGATTTTTTGCCTGCGTTCACTTAAATCACCGCTAGTTGCCACCGCCTGCGACCCACGAGAGATCATCTCCAGGTCATGGACGGGGGTGAAACGGTCGAGCAGGGTGCAGGAACACCTTGCCCGACCTGACCAAAGCCAAGCTGTGTGGGAGCTCGGATCATGGCTGATTCCGACAATACCACGACTTTGCCTTCCGTCACGCTTGGACGGGAGATGCAATCTCTGTTGACCAAAGACCGTGCTGGCTCTTCAGCCGAAGCTCCGTCGTCACTCGATCCCGCACTTCTCCTGTCCCTTGCCTGGATTGATGCCCATATAGAGATGCTGGCTTCGTGCGTCCGGCAGCAGCATGAAGAAGAGGAGAGGCTGTTAGAGCACGAATTCTTGTCCGTCGGCGCTCTTATTGGGCGCGGGGAGGGGGCTAGCGCCGACTGCGACGATCTCGATGGCCGGGAAGAGAATGCCGCGGACAAGGCCGACGCCCTGTTGGCTGAGATTGCCGCGACGCCGGCACAATCGTTGGCAGGCGTGGTCGCCAAGCTTGCGGTCGTAGTTCGGGAAGCGAAGGACAACACCGATCTTTGCGAATTTCCGCTTCCGCAGATCCGCTCTGCCTTGGCCGATCTGCGGCGCCTCGCTGATGTCACGATATGCGACCAGCCGGTCGGCTGGCCCGCCGGCGACCAGTCGATCGGCTCGCTGTTCGAGCAGCCCGCCTCGTCCTTCGCGGCCTGGCGCGCCTTCAGCGCGTGGAGCCAAGGTGATGACGAGGCCTATCGCAGCTGGACGAACACATTCAAAATACTGCAGGGCGCAAGCCAATAGGCCTTGCTAGCGCCCCGGCCTGATCGCTCGCCGCCGGGTTCTCTCCTCGTCCGTTCGTCAATGACGGAATCCAAGGATTTCGCTTAACGCCGCATCTCCCTATCAAATCCTTGAGAAGGGAAGGATGCGGATGAAGCCGGATACATCGCAGTGGCGTGACCCACAGGCATATGCATTCATCAAAGGCGCAGCCGCCGATGAGATTGCCTGGGAATTCCTGCGCCGCAATCCGCGGTATCAGCAGGACTTCGCCACCTCGCGCTCGGCTAAGGCGATGCGCGCATTCCGCAAGCGCTGGGGTTTGCAGTTTCGCCGCCCGGCCTGACCAGTCCGCGGTAGAGCAGCCCGTCTATTGGGCACCGGAGATCAACCCTGGGGTCGTGAACCTTGTCGAGGTTCCGCCGGATCTGCAAACGCGGGAGGGCAGCGCCTTCGACGTACCGCTTGCCGCGGGCCGACGTGACGAAGTCGGCCTTCACATGCGCTCTTCACCGGGCGGCACGCAACTGGCGCTTCTCGGCGACACCAAGCCAGCCGAACCGCTTGCCGCCCTCATCCCGCTCGACGACATGGCGCACGATCGGCTGCAAGCCATCGAACGGTTCATCCGCTCGATCCACAGGCCGCACCTTCCCGACGCGCGGTTGACCGCGGCGCAGCGCCGGCGCCTTGCCCACATGCTGCGATGCCTCGATGGTCGGGAAGAGCAGGCGTCCCATTTCGAAGTCGCGACCGCTTTGTTCGGCCGACGGCTGGTCAGCGCCGCCGACTGGCACGACTCGGCTTTTCGCTATCAGACGCATCGCTTAGTGCGCGACGGCCTGAAGATGGTCGAGCGCGGCTACCGCCAATTGCTCCGCGCGCGACGGCGTCATTCCTGAAGGTTCAGACGCCGCCTTGCTCAGTGCGGACGATATGTGAGCGCCACGACACCATTCGCGAAGCGGTGCGTGCGGACGAGTTCCATGTTCATCTTGTCCGCATCGATGTCCGCAAAAGCGCGCCTGCCCTCACCGACTTTGGTAGGCATGATTAAAAGGTCGTATTCATCGACTAAGTTGTTGTCCAACAGTGTCTTGTCTAGCCCGGTGATACCGTATTTCAGGATATGCCCGCCGGCCTGCCTCTTGAGCGTGGCAAGTCCTTCGGCCACATCGCCTTTGATAAGTGACGCGTTCCACTTGACCTCGTTGAGCGTCGTTGACGCTACCAGCTTCTTCAGCCCGTTGATGCGATCCATGTAAGCGCTTCCGGTCGCGTTTGGCCACACCGGAACGAAGTATTCATAGGCTTTGCGCCCGAGAAGGAAGAACTCGACGTCGTCTAGCTTCCGATGGGCAAACGCTTTGACCTCGTCGTCGAAAAACCGTGAGGCCCAGGTCATCGGCGACTCGACGATGCCGTCGAGGGAGACGAAGCTCGAAACCAGCAGTTTTCTCATGTCATCACTCCTTGTGTTGCGTGCCAAAACACAGGCGGGCCCATCTGGGTCGCGCCTTTTAATCTCTCCACCTGTCGTCGGCGAGGAGTACTCGATTGCGCTAACCATCGCCGGTCCCGTCGCCCTTCTTGCGAAGCGGATTGGCTACCGACATGACGCCTCAGCGCGCCGGTAGCGATCGGCACATGGACGTCGCTGTGGCGAACATCGATCAACCGGCGCCCCTGGCGCGTTCCGGCCCGATTCAGTCCAGGGATCGCATCCATCTGGTCACGAAGTCCGGTGACGATATCTGAAAGAAATTGGCGCCTCAGCATTCACGGCCCCCTCTCGTTGTGGCGAGATGGAGGAGGGCAACGAGCGTGAAAACGCCAGCTGTCGCGACGGACGCCGTACTGAACCCGATCGCTGTCGCAAGGCCGCCGAACGCAAACCCGCCGAGACCGAGGCCCGCGTCATAAGCGCCGTTCCACAGTGCGCTTGCACCATCCACCTGCGAGGGAGCCGCGCGGGCGAGCAGCTCGGCGAGCGTCGCGGTTTGCAGCACGCCGAAGGCTATCCCGCTCAAGAGCATGCCGGAGAGCACCTCTGCCTCGCCCGTGGCGGCCAGGCCGATTGCGGCGACGACACACGCGGCGAGGCCGGCGAGCATAGGCAGGCGCGTGCCGTGCCTGTCGACATGCCGTGCCGAAAGCCAGCGGCTAACGGGTGCTCCCAAACCCTGAAGCAGCAGGCCCAGTGTGATCGTCCCGCTGGTCGCCTCCGGATGGGCGAGAGGAAGGAAGGTGACCGTTGCACCGACAAGGACCGCGCCGCAGCCGAGCGAGATTGCCGGCCAGATCGCCACGGCCAAAGGCGGAAAGCAATGAGCCTCGTGCGTTCCGATCTTCCTCTCGGAAGGAAGGACCGCGGTCGCGGCAAGGGCGGCAAAGGCAAGCGCCGCCGCGCAGACGGCTGTCCCCGGTGCAGCGAGATTGGTCAGCACCCAAGGGCCAAGGGGAACGGCCACGATCGCCGGAACCGCCGACGCGACCCCATATATGCTCATGGCTTCGGCACGCCGCGACGGCGGTGCCATCTGGGCCGAGAGACCGCTGGCGGCGACGAGCAGCACGCCAAGTGCAAGCCCGCGAACTGCGCAATTCAGGAGCAGCAGCGCAAGCGAAGCAGGAAAGGCCGTAAAGCAGGCTAGACCGAGCAACCCGAGGGCGAGCGCCAGCGCGCCCTTGCGACCGACGCGGTTGGTCACATGCGGCGCGGCAATTTCGCCGACGATGGTGGCCGCCATCAAAGCGCCGGTTGCGGCGCCTGCGCCGCCGGTCCCTCCGATAGCCGACGCATGCGCCGGAATGGCCGACAGGAGCAGATAGAAGCTGCTCATTGCTGAAAGCATCACTCCTGCAACGCTCAGCATGGGAGCCATCAAAATTGGTTCAGGAGCGGTTCGCGCCCGTGGCGCGGTAATTGCGGTTGTCGGCATGGCCTTGTTCTCACAGATGACGAGGCCAGGCTTACCGTGCTACTGGTCTTAACGACATGGCCAGTTGTCGAGGAGTTTTGTTGACCAGTTTGAACGCGGATATCGCTCTCAGCCTTGACCGCTCCATCGATGAGAGCCTCGGCAGCCAGCTCCGCCGCGGCCTGCTGACCCGAATTCGATCCGGGGCCTTGCGGCCTGGCGTCCTCCTTCCCTCGACCCGCGCGCTTGCCGCTCAACTGGGTGTCTCGCGGCCACTTGTGGTCGACGTGTATGCGCAACTCGCCGCCGAAGGATTCCTGACCGTGCGTCAGGGCGCACGGCCGATGGTCGCCGCCGGCTTGGCGAATGTCGCCGCCCCGGCAGAGCAGCGGTCCGCCGATCAAGTGATCCGCTACGACCTGCGACCGGCCATGCCGGACGTGGGCCATTTTCCGCGCAAAGCTTGGGTGAGCGCCGTCAGGCAGGTACTCCAGACGCTTCCGGCGAGCGATCTCGGCTATGGCGAAATTCGCGGGAGTTCCGTCCTTCGGGTTGCGCTCGCCGATTATCTCGGCCGCGTGCGCGGCCTCATCGCCGACCCCTCATGCATCTTCATCACCAGCGGCTTTGCCGAAGGGCGCGCGCTGGCCTGTGTTGTTCTGCATGCGGTCGGAGTGCGCAGGGTTGCGGTCGAGGATCCGGGCTACAGCGATTGGGTCGCGGTCGACAAAGCCGGGTTGGTCCGGGTGCCGGTGCCGGTGGATGAGGATGGGATCGACGTCGACCAGCTCATCGCGACTGGCGCCGATGGAGCGCTGGTCACGCCCTCGCATCAGTTTCCGGTTGGCAGCGTGCTCAGCGCGGTTCGGCGACAGCGCCTGGTCAAATGGCTTCATGAGACGGACCGCTACATTCTTGAAGACGATTATGACGCGGAGTTCCGCTACGATCAGGCGCCGGTCGGGGCGCTGCAGGGTCTTGCTGCCGATCGCGTCATCTACGCGGGAACCGTAAGCAAGACGCTGGCACCAGCGTTGCGCCTTGGCTGGCTTGTCGTTCCGCCGCAATTGGTCGCGTCGATGGTTGGAGAACTTCGGCGATGGAGTGAAGGACCTCCGCGCATCGATCAGGATGCGCTTGCGCACCTTCTGCAGTCGGGCACCTATGATCGGCATTTGAGAAAGATGCGCCGCATCTACCGTGATCGCCGGAACAGCCTGCTGAGCTGCTTGAGGGACGAACTCCCGGACGTCGAG
This sequence comes from Mesorhizobium sp. CA14, assembly GCF_020165195.1. Taxonomy (GTDB): domain Bacteria; phylum Pseudomonadota; class Alphaproteobacteria; order Rhizobiales; family Rhizobiaceae; genus Mesorhizobium. Next base: position 172,287 of record NZ_JAIUHR010000005.1, read on the forward strand.
GTCGAGGGCGCGGCAGCGGGTCTCCATGTAACAGTGCGACTGCCCGCAACCATTGATCGAGCCGGTGAGGCCGACATCGTCGCGCTTCTGCGAAGACGGGGCGTGGCGACCGAAGCGTTCGGGCGATATTCCCAAACCGCGGCCGGGCCACGGCGCTTATTCATCGGCTACGGCCGAATTGCCGACAGCGCCATTGCTTCCAGCGTGCGTTTGCTCGCGCAGACCATCCGTGACGTCTCGACCCGGTGAAGTCCGGCGATCGCGTTCGTTGCATGCATTTTTGCCATCGCGCTGAGCCCTCGATGCATGGTTCCGATCCGCGAGCTTCTAACCGAACGTGCCAAGTTTTTGAATTGAGGTGAGCCGGTATTCTTAGCTATGCAAGAAATGAATTGCAGTGACCGATTGAGGGGGTGTCGAAATGTTCAGGCGCAAGGTGTCCCCCTCCAGGCTGCTCACAAACGGCTCGCTTCGTAGCTCCGACACCTCTTTGAGTTCATCGACCGCCGCGGCGCTCAAATACTCTGGCTTGCCCATCTCTTCCCAGCGGCGCTTGGCGTTGGCGTGCTCGGCGTCGATCCGCTGAACAGAGGCGGACGTGGCAGGTGGTGCGCTCGTCAGGGTGAAGCATACCTGCTCGGTGACGATCGGATGACGCGGCAGGGCGAAGTTCGTAAGCATTAGAGTGGAGCCGCCGTTGTCGCCTCGCACGAACCAGGCGTCCACGGTCTCGTGCGCTCCATCGACCTGGACCATCTCGGTGCCGAGTCCATGGAGCAATTGGAAGGCGCGGTAGGCGGGCTTGGCGATGCCATGGATGTTCAGAAGCCCAAACCCGCCCTGGAAAGGGACCGACGGAAAATAGTTCTCCTCGAAAATGTCAGAGAAGGTCCAGTAGCTGTACCCTCGCACCAATCCGTTCGCTTCCAGCACGGTCTTGACGATAAACGCGGCCGCGTATGGGTCGTCATGCATGGAATCGCGCGGATTGGAGGAGGTGGACCATTCAGTGTAGTACACGGGGACGTTGCCCGCCTGTTTGTGCACGAGGCGAGCTTCTTCGCGCAAGGCGCTGCGCCTGCTCGCGGCGAGCTGCGCTTCTGTGTCGTCCCCCGGCTGGCCGAAATCGTCGGTCGGGTAATGGTGCGTGCTGACGAAATCGGCGGGCAGGTGGGCGGCTCGGCAGAAATTCAGGAAATCCTCAATCCATGCGTTATCGGCGGTCGCCGGGCCGCCGACCTTCAACGCGGGGTCGATGGCTTTGATGGCCTCGGCAGTGTAGCGGTAGAGCTCGAAATAGTCACTCTGCTTACCGGTGCCGAAGGCCGTCAGGTTCGGCTCGTTCCAGACTTCAAAGAACCATTGGCGCACCTCGTCCAGCCCGTAGCGGTCCACCCAGTGGCCCACCAGCTTGCGGATCAGCACCGCCCATTGCGCATAATCCTTCGGCGGTGTGACGTTGGCGCGGTAGTGGAAGACGGTTTTGTCGCCCGACGCCAGGACGCCTGGCATGAAGCTCAGTTCGACGAAGGGCCTCATGCCAATCGAGTGCAGGAAGTCGACGATCAGGTCGGCGTTGAAGAAGGAGTAGAACAACGTGTCGCCCTCGCCGATTAGAGTGCCCACATCGTCGCACAATATGCCATGGAAGCGGACATGACGCATGCCGAGCTCGTCATGCACCCGCTTCAGCTGCGCCTGCCAGTCGGCGCGCAGGCCAAGCGTGGCGTGGCCGCTGCCGACCGTATGTTCCCAGAAATGCGGCAGTTCCGTCGCCGGTCCGTTCAGGTCGCACGAAAACGTCGCGGTCATGTAAGCCGCTCCTTGATCCTGTCCGCCACGCGCAAGGCGTTGGCGATGATGGTCAGCGTGGGATTGACCGCCGCAATGGAGGGAAAGAAGCTCGCATCCGCGACATAGAGATTATCGAGTTCGTGGGCCCGACAATCGAGGTCGAGCACCGATGTCGCGGGATCGGTCCCGAAGCGGGCCGTCCCGGCCTGATGCGCGGTGCCGCCAATCGGAATGTCCAAGCCGAAGTAGAACCTGCGCTCCAGCAGCACGGGGCGGAAGCCGGCCCTGCTCAACATCTGCTTGAGCTTGTTCCGCAGCCGGCGATGGGCTTCAAGATCGGTCTCGACCATCTCCAGGACGACACGATCTCCGTCGTAATGGATTCGGTTTTCCGGGCGCGGGAGGTCCTCGCTCGAGAGCCAGAAATCCATTGAGCGGCGGGCCATCGCCTCGAAGGGCGCCTTCGGCAGCCATTCCAGCCAGCGGGGCAATGCCTCGCCCCTGATCTGCGCGCCATGCGAGGTGGCGCACATCTGGATCAAACCGAGCGGAAAGTCCCAGTCGTCCGATCCGAAGTAGAAGTCGGAGACGGCGAGCGTCTTCTGGAAGACCGTGTCGTTCGGCTCGAGCATCAACGCCATCAGCACGGATTGATCGTGACGCATGTAGTTACGGCCGACCAGGCCGGAACCGTTGGCGAGGCCGTCAGGGTGCCGGTCGCTGGCCGAGCGCAGCAGAAGCAGCGCCGTCGAAAGCGCGCCGCAGGCCACCACCACTATGGCCCCGCGGAAGCGTTCTTCCTTGCCGCGGCGCCGCACAATTACATCAGTCACCGTCCTGCCCGTGGCGTCCGTATCGAGCCTGGAGACATAGGCGTTGGTCAGCAGCGACAGATTGGGATAAGCCGCGAGCGCCGGGTCGACGCAAATAACCTGCGCATCTGCCTTGCCGTTCAACAGGCAGGGAAAGCCATCGAAGGCGTCGCAGCGGATGCAAGTGCTGGTCGGCGCGGCTCTGCCGTCCTTCTCGTCCAGCAGGACGCCAAGCGGCAGGTGGAACGGGTGCAGCCCGTCTTTCGCCAGGCTGTCGTGCAGTTCCTGGATGCGGGGCTCGTGCGACACGGGCGGGCATGGAAAAGGACCGCTCGCCGGAGGCTCGGTCGGGTCCTCGCGGCGCTGGCCATGGACGCGGAACAGCAGCTCCGCCTCGGCATAGTAAGGCTCGAAGACCTCGTATCCGAGCGGCCATGCAGGAGATACACCGGCCTTGTGGCGGAGTTCGCCGAAATCGCGTTCGCGCATGCGAAAGAGCGCCCCGCCATAGACCTTGGAATTACCGCCGACATAGTAGTGCAGGCCGGGATGAAAGCTATCGCCGTTCTTGCCGTACCAGGTTTCCGTGGCCTGGTAAGCGCCGTCCACAAACACCGTCTGCGCGTCCCAATTTGCCCGTGACCGCGGCAGGTATCCGCCGCGCTCGATAAGCAGAACGCGCTTTCCGGTGGGTGCGAGACGATGCGCGACCGAGGCGCCGCCAGGACCGCTGCCGATGACGATCACATCATATTGCCCGTCCATCGCCCTCAGCCATTGGTCGCGAAGCCGGGAAAGAGCGTCATGCCGCCGTCGACGAATAGTGTCGTGCCGACAACGTAGTCGGATTCGTCGGACGCCAACCAGACCGCAGCCCGTGCGACGTCTTCTGGGAGCCCGATGCGCCCATAAGGTATCAGCGTCAGCAGGTTTTTCAGCGCTTCGGGCGTGCTCCAGGCGGAGGTGTTGATAGGCGTGCATATGGCGCCGGGCGCAATGCCATTGACCCGGATGCGCTTGGGAGCGAGTTCCTGAGCCATGCTTTCCATCAGCAGCTTGATGCCGCCCTTCGAGGTCGCGTAGTTCGCATGGCCCGCCCACGGTATTTCCTGGTGCACCGAACTCATGCAGATGATCTTGCCGGCCGCGCATGAGACGGACGGCACGACGCCGCGTCGCAGGAACTCTCGCGTGGCGGCCTGGGCGCAGAGGAATTGACCGGTCAGATTGACCCCAAGAACTTTGTTCCATTTTTCCAGTGGCATCTCGGCAAACGCGGAATCGCGTTGCAGGCCGGCATTGGCGACGAGGATGTCGACGGTGCCGAATTCGCGCACGGCGCGCTCGAACATGTCCTCGACCTGATCCTGCGCCGAGACGTCGGCCCTGTGTGCCACCGCCTTGCAGCCGGCCTGATGGATTCGGTCGACGACGCCGTTCGCCGCGTCCTCGTTCTCGACATAGTTCACCACCACGTCGGAGCCGGCCAGGCCGAGCGCGATCGCGACGCTCTCGCCGATACCTGAATTAGCCCCGGTTACGATGGCTTTCTGCTGCGCCAAAGGCTTGCGGTCGGACATTGGAAGCTCACTGGAACAACGTGTCTGCCGGCCGAAACCGGCACCGGTACAACGGATTTCAGGGGCAAAAGCTCCGGCTCCTTCCGCCACCAGGCGGTGCGGGAACGCGAATGTGATCTCGGCTCCCGAACCAATTTCGCGCTCCAACGTATGAGAGTTGGAGAATATCGCGCCCGATCAGCGGGCGTGGACCCCGTGTCGAAGGATATCGCAATGCCCGCTGTCCTGATCGCGTTCGCAACGCGCTGCTTGCTGGTCGGGTTGTTCTTGCCTTTCAGTGCGCTCGACAAGGTGTTGAACTTCAAGCTGGCGACCGACCAGGCATCTCAGGTGATCTCTAGGCGCTGGCTCGCCACGGTGATGATCATCGGCGGCTTCTGCATCGAGCTCTTCATGTCACTTGCGGTTCTGAGCGGCGTTGCCGATCGGCTCGCTGCCTTGATCCTCGCTGGCTATTGCCTCGTCACGGCGCTGTTGTGGAAGCGGTTCTGGAACCGGCCCGACTTCAGGCTCAAAGGCAAGAGCAGGGGCAGGGAAGTCTTTTGGGATTTTCTCAAGAACCTCGCCCTTGCCGGCGGCTTTCTTCTTCTCGCCTTCGGATCCGGGGCGGCCGGGGTCGAGCGTTTCTTGCGCCACCCCCTGGCGTCCTCCCACCCCTACCGGACAGTTCAGGGGGACCCGCAGTGAGCACCGCGCCGGCAGTCCCCTACTGGCATCTGTGGACGGATGCTGACGGGATCAGCCACCAGAGTCGTTGCGCGATGACGGAATTCGACCTGGAATCGATCAAGCCGCCCGCCGAGCCCCAATGGCAAGGCTGGCGCGCGAGCGGGCGCATGACGGTGCTCCTCACGGTTCTGCCCGTCGGCTGGATAGGTACATGGCACGAAAACCCGAAGCCACAATGGATCGTCCCGCTCTCGGGACGCTGGTTCGTGGAATCCATGGACGGAGCGCGCGTCGAGATGGGGCCGGGCGAGCTGTCTTTCGGCGGCGATCAGAATTGCCGACTGACGGACGGCAAGCGGGGCCACCGCTCCGGCACGGTGGGCGATGAGCCGGCCGCGTTGATCGTGATCCAACTGGAGGATGGCCCCACGCAGTCACTGGCTTGCGAATTCAGGTAGACAGATGAACGACTTCGAGATCGTCGATCGACGGTTTGCCCACTATATCCTGGAGAACGCTCCGCTCGAAGAACTTGCCGGCGGCTTTCGCTGGATCGAGGGACCGGTCTGGATGGGCGACGCGAATTGCCTGTTGTTCCAGGATCTTCCGCGCGACCGAACCATGCGCTGGATCGAGGATGCCGGCATATCCGTCTATCGCTCGCCGTCGGGATACGCCAACGGGCAAGCGCGCGACAGGCAGGGGCGGTTGATTTCCTGCTCGCATCGCGAGCGCTGCCTATTCCGGACAGAATGGGACGGATCGCTGACACGGCTCGTCGACCGGCACGAGGGCAAGCCTCTCAACGCGCCCAACGACGTCGTCGTAAAATCCAACGGCTCGATCTGGTTCACCGACCCTCTCTATGGCATTCAGAACGACTATGAAGGCGGCCGACAGCTTTCCGAGCAGCCACCCGCACTTTATCGGTTCGACCCGCAAAGCGGGCACATTGCGATCGCCGCAGGCGACTTCGACGGGCCGAACGGCCTGGCGTTTTCGCCGGACGAAACCCGTCTCTACGTATCGGAAACAGGCGACCAAACCACCGACGCCCCCCGGCAATATATCAGGGTCTTCGACGTTGCAGCGGGCGACAGGCTATTTGGAGGCGAAGTCTTTCATAAGATCGAGCCGGGCTATGCCGATGGGCTGTGCGTGGACGAGGACGGCAACATCTGGTCGAGCGCGGCGGACGGCGTGCACTGCATTGCGCCCGGCGGCGAACTGCTCGGCAAGATCCTCGTTCCGCATCGCGTGTCCAACCTGACGTTCGGCGGCTTCGCTCGCAACCGACTGTTCATCGGCGGCTCGCATACGCTCTATGCAGTCTTCCTCAATCGCCGAGGGGCGACATGGCCATGAATGCCGCAACTTTGCGCGTCGAAAGGCTCATCCGCTTCAGCCTCACCACGGCCGACGCCGAAAGCGCATCCCGATTCTACGAGGCCGCTTTCGGTTGCCGCCGGACCGCGGTGGACCGGCTGGCTGGCGAAGCGTTCGAGCGCCTGATGGGCGTCTCCGGTGGCGCCGATCGCATCACCCTCCGGCTGGGACGGGAAACTCTGGAACTCCTGCAGTTTGACGTATCGGGCAGCCCCTATCCGCGACAGGCATCCTCAACCGATCTTTTCTTCCAGCATTTCGCGATTGTAACCTTGGACATGGAAGGAGCTTTCGAGCGGCTTTCTAGCGTGGCGGGCTGGAAGCCCATCTCTGTGGGCGGGCCGCAGCATCTGCCGGCCTCTTCCGGCGGCGTCACCGCGTTCAAGTTCCGCGATCCGGAGGGGCATCCCCTCGAACTGCTCGCGTTCCCCAAAGGTGGCGATGCCCGCTGGTCTAAGCCGCCGTCCGGCGAGCCCTGTCTTGGCATCGACCATTCGGCGATCAGCGTTTCCGACACTGGCGCGAGCGTTGCCTTCTACGAAGGCCTTGGCCTTGTCGCGTCGGCGCATTCCTTCAACCACGGCGTCGTCCAGGAGATGCTGGACGATGTCGACGGCGCCGAGGTTGACGTCACCGCGCTGGCCCCGTCCTACGTTACGCCGCATCTCGAACTGCTGTGTTACCGAAACAAGCGTGGCCGCGACGAGTACGTCATTCCCGCGCCGCGAAACAACGACATCGCCTGCACCCGACTGGTGTTCGAGCTTGCCCCGGTTCACGCCCGCAACGATGGCGAGCGCCTCGTGCGCGATCCGGACGGTCACGCCTTTCTGCTCGTTTCGCAAGCGTCGCCGCGCTGGGCGGCCTCAGGGGATGCGGAGCGGAGCAGGGGCCTGGGACCGACATCGCCAATAAGGCAGGCGCGATCGGTGAAGTCCGCTCGCCCTGACATCGTTCTCCGTCCCATTGTCGGGTCGGCGAAGCGGCGCGACGCCGGAGTTTTTATGGAGCGGCCTTGAATGCAGAACAAGCCCAAACAGGTCGCGCCCGGCGACGAGTTTCTGGCGGCTCTCCAGACCAGGACGTTCGACTACTTTCTTTATGAGGCCAACGAGGCCAACGGTCTCATAGCCGATCGGACCAGAAAGGGTTCGCCCGCCAGCATCGCGGCTGTCGGACTGGCTCTCTCGTCCTATCCGGTCGGCGTGGCCCGAGGCTTCATGACGCGCCAGCGCGCTTGCGCAAGAACGCTTGCCAATTTGCGCTTCTTGCGCAACAGCGCCCAAAGCGCCCAACCGGACGCAACCGGCTACAAGGGATTTTACTACCATTTCCTGGACATGGAGACGGGCCGGCGCGTCTGGCAATGCGAACTGTCCACGATAGACAGTGCGCTCCTGATCGCAGGCGTTCTGACGGCCGGCGCCTTTTTCCAGGAAGACAGCGAGGAGGAGAAGGAGATCCGCACGCTTTCCGAGGCGCTTTACGAGCGGGTGGACTGGGATTGGGCGCGCAACAGCGGCGCCACCGTCACCCATGGCTGGACGCCGGAAAACGGATTCATTGGATACCGCTGGGAAGGCTATGACGAAGCCCTGATCCTGTATGTGCTCGGACTCGGTTCGCCCACCCACGCTCTGCCGCCCGAAAGCTACGCGGCATGGCTCCAGTCTTATCGGTGGAAGAAGATCTACGGCCAGGAATTCGTCTTCGCCGGGCCGCTCTTCATTCACCAGCTTGCACATGTCTGGCTTGATTTCCGTGGCATCCGGGACTCCTTCATGCGTGAACACGATTGCGACTACTTCGAGAACAGCCGCCGTGCCACCTATGTCCAGCGAGAATATGCCATCCGCAATCCACTCGAGTTCGTCGGATATGACGAGACGAGTTGGGGCGTGAGCGCCAGCGACGGCCCGGGCTGGCGGACGTGCCGGATCGACGGCGTCGAGCGGCGGTTCTACGGCTACAGGGCTCGGGGCGTGCCGTTCGGACCCGATGACGGCACGCTGTCCCCCTGGGCGACGGCGGCGTCGCTGCCGTTCGCTCCGGAGGTCGTCCTGCCAGCCTTGCGCCACTTCGATGAGATCGATCTCAATCTCGACAATTCCTACGGTTTCAAAGCGAGCTTCAACCCAACGCTCAAATCAAATAGCGGCCATATCGCCGGTTGGGTTGCGTCCGATCATCTCGGACTGAACCAGGGGCCTATCGTGCTGATGATCGAGAACTACCGATCCGACTTTCTCTGGCAGCTGATGCGCAACTGCCCACATGTAGTGCGCGGACTACGCCGGGCTGGTTTCACCAAGGGCTGGCTCTCTTCTTGAGCCCAACCGGCGCGGAAGACAGCTGACAAGTCGCTGGCAGAGGCCGGCTCTCCGCCGATATGGCTCGAGCCATTTCGAACAGTTCGCGGGCAAACGCCTGTGGCTTCGGCAACGGCCGCCGGCGTCTCGCCGCTCCCGAAATGCTTTACAAGAATGAGGGGCCGCTGGTCCTTCTCGCGATTGGCGTAGGACAGGGCAAGCAATCCTGCGACCGCCCGCATTGGGTCGCTGATCACATAAAAATTGCACGCAATTTCGGATGAAATTCGTTTGCATGAATCCACCGATGGCGGGAAACTGCCGGATAAGAGCTGCGCAAGTCCGGTCTGGAGACGGTGGCGGAACTAGGAAGCCCTCTCGAGCACCTGCAAGAGCGCAACTGGTCGTCGCTAAGCAGGTAGGTCGTCGTGACGGAAAGGAGTTTGAGCTATGTCCGGATTGCAACAGGAATTTCAGGTCGCCACGGATTCGCGCGCCGTTGCGCCCATTCGGCGTAATTCAAAGATCGTCAAGTTCGCTGAGGAGGTTGCAGGCGAAGAGTCCCATGAGATGCCGACCTCGGTTGAAATCTTTTCGGACAGGGGGCGCTGGTACTGTCGGGTTCGTCGCGGGAACGAAAAGACGCGGCCGATGGGCCCCTATACCAAACTGCAGGCTGAACGGATTCAGGAAGCTCGGAGAGCGTTGATCGCCAAAAGAGGCACCGCTCGGATTATGTTCGACTAGGAAGTATCCAGCAGCTTCAAACAAGCGTTATTTGCGAGTAGCGGACATTATCCTGGCGGAAGCGGCGCTCCAAATCGCTTCCTCGGCGCTGCCGATCTGAAGCGTCCACCTTTGGCGTCATTATCTCGAGCACGACGATGTCCCGGTCTGTTTCTCCGCCGGCCTTCCAAACACCCACCGCAGGCGCTGGAGATAGGCGGTCACTTCATCGAAGCGAGCCGCAAGTTCTTCTTTCGGACGGTCGAAATCCCTTCCGGGAAAGGTTTGCCCTTGGTTGTCGGAACGGGGGCAACAGAATTTGGACGAGGTACATAGTATCACCGCTATGCTGCGGATCTGAGAGGATTGCTTTTGAGCGAGAGAGTGATCGCGGCCACCCGGACGAGGCAAAAAGAAACGGGCGACGCTCGCCCGTATTCTCATGATTACCGGTCTTCGGCCCAGACGCATCTGCTTGGACTTTTCGCTCGCTGCCTTTTCAGCTTTCCGAGGCGACGTTACTCCCTCGCATGGCTCAAAATGCGAAATACCGGCCAATGAGCAATCGCTTCACGTAGTCTGCTGAAAAGCTTCCCTTCCATGCCGATGGCAGACCGAACTTGAATGGCAGCCCATCCGGCTTTCATGGTCCCGCCGACATGGCAATGGCAGACAATAGCGTGCAACTGCCAATCCGTAAGCTCGAAGAAGCGCTTCGCTTCGCCATAGGTATCGTTCTTCAATCCTTGCGCGCGCAATATGGGATCGGCGAAAGCGACGCTGAGTGCGGAGTCCAAGGACCGCGCCTTGTCACGCACGTCCAGGGTCATGTATTCCGTCCCGGGGAAGGCGGCGAGGCACCGTTCGGGATTTCGCTCGAGCAGCATGGCCCAATGTCCCAAACGCTGCCCTCGCGTCATAGCCGGAAAGGACACTTCGACTTCTGCGACCTCGTGTAGTTCTTCAAGTGTCTGATGTTTCATGGCGGTCTCCTGTTGGCGAGGCGCTCTGCCTGCAGAATGCACAGGTCGGAATGGGCCTCGGTCGTCCCTAGGCATGCGAACCAGCGGTGGGTCGGGAAGTTCCATTGGCGAGAAAATTTGACAGTGTGCCTGCTTCAATTTCCCGCTGTTTCTGTGCCTTGGACCATCCCGCGCAACGAGCTACTGCGATGCTTCGACCAGGCGTCGGAGCAAGGCGTGAGATCCAAATCCCCCGGCACGCAGCGAAGCTGTTCTTCATCGATCGCTTTCTCGTGCGCCTTGATGACGCTTTGGTAGTGCCGCCAGGTCAGGCCAGCGCCTCTCACCGCATCTCTTTCGATTCGAGAGGCAATTTGGTGGGCGTGCAGATAATGGAGCCGCAACTCGTCCAAGAGAGCTTTTTCAACAATTTCGTGGCACACCAGAAATGGTTCGAGCCGCACGTCCTTGCCTCTCCACCTGATGGTGCGCGGCAGATGTCGGTCGATGTAAATCGTCGTTGCATCCCTGCTGTACCCAGCTTCGATAGCAGTCAGCAACGACATTACCCGGTCATGCACGCGAGAGGAGGTCGATCCCGTCCGCGATCGCCAGATGGATCCAAGCTCTGATTGTGAACACGTCAGGCCGCGGTAACACCTGCACGGCGAAACGTTCCACATCCTCTCCTTTTGGCGCAGATGATCCAATCGTTCCGGTCTCTACATTTCGCGGAGCGCACCAACGACCTCTCGAACGGGCTGATCTGGCCGAAGGACGGCTGAGGCCTCGACCGCCTATGCCGCAACGGCGCCTCGCGCGTTTCTTCCCCTGGGTAAGCCCATTCCTCGCGCAACCAAGAAACCCGCGCCTGCGCCATCCTGCGCTTTGCTGCGGTCGCAAGCGATGCGGCGGCGGTCGCCTTCGGCCTCACGATCGCCATCGAGGCCGCATGGTGCGGGCTCGGAAACGAGAACGGAGACTGAAAATGGCTACCATCGGCACCTTCAAGAAGACCAATGCGAACGAGTTCACCGGCGAGATCATCATCCTCAGCGTCCAGGCCAAGGGCGTGCGCATCATCCCCGACACCCGGGCCAGCGGCGAGAACGCACCAAGCCACCGCGTTGTGGTCGGCAAGGCCGAGATCGGCGCCGCCTGGTCCAAGCGCTCCAACGAAGGCCGCGACTATCTCGGGCTCAAGCTCGACGATCCGAGCTTCACCGCTCCGATCTACGCCAACCTCTTCGCCGACGAGGAAGGTGAGGGCCACAGCCTCATCTGGTCCCGCCCCAACCGCCGCAACGGCGAGTGAATCGGCAGACGCCTCGCCCGGCACCGGGCGGGGCGTCTCCCGATGACGGCGCGCGGGCCTTCCCGCCGCGGACTCCCATGATCGAGCTTCCCGTCATCAGATGCGTTGCTGATGCGCGCCGGCGTGAAGATGGTTGAGCGCGGCTGCCGCTGCAGGCGCCGCCGCCACTCCCGAAAGTCGGTGCGAAATAGCGCCCCGCAATTGCGCACCTGATCACCGTCCCCTTGCTCCTCCATCCTGGCCATCGATCGCCGTTCAACCGCAACGGCCGGAAGGAGACACCTCATGAACGCCGACGCCGCGCCACTGCCGCCGCGCTACCTGCGCACTTCTGAAGCCGCGCATTTCCTCAGTCTTTCGGCGCGCACGCTTGAGAAACACCGCACCTATGGCACCGGGCCTGCCTATCGCAAACTTGGCGGCCGCGTCGTCTACGCTGTCGACGACCTCCAGGTCTGGGTTCAGCGCGGCGCGAAGACCTCGACATCCGATCCGCATGGCTCGGTGCTGCCCGCCAAGCCTCAGGCCGCCCGCCTGATCCCCTATGCCGGGCGCGAAAGGCGCTGAGCCGCTGATCTCCCCCATGTCGGCACGACCACGTCAACCATTGGAGCGCGAACAGCTCGACCTGTTTCAGGCGCTGCCGGGCGTCGTCGCGCCACGCGATGCGCAGGACCTCATGGCCTATCCCTTCTTCTCCCTCGCCAAATCCAGGCGCATCGCGCCGATCGACTTTCGCGCCGGCGATGTGGCGATCCGTGTCGAAGCGATGCCCGATCACGGCATGGCGACGATCTGGGATGCCGATATCCTGATCTGGGCCGCGAGCCAGATCGTCAGCGCGCGGGACGCCGGATTGCGCACATCCCGCCTGATGGCCGCGACGCCATACGAAATGCTTACCTTCATCGGCCGCGGTGTCTCGAAGCGAGATTACCTGCGCCTCAAGGCGGCACTCGATCGCCTGCAGTCGACAAGCGTCGTCACCTCCATCCGCCAACCCGCGGAGGGCCGGCGCCATCGTTTCTCGTGGATCAATGAATGGCAGGAGCGCTGCGGTCGAAACGGCCGCCCGCTCGGCGTCGAATTGATCCTGCCGGATTGGTTCTATCGCGCCGTCATGGACGACGCCCTGATCCTGACCATCGACCGAGCCTATTTCGGGCTGACGGGCGGGCTGGAGCGGTGGCTCTACCGGCTGGTGCGCAAGCATGGCGGGAGGCAGCGCGCCGGCTGGCGTTTCGACATCCGCCACCTGCATCGGAAGTCCGGCAGCCTCTCGCCGCTCAAGCGCTTCGCCTTCGAACTGCGTGACATCGTGCGGCGCCAACCGCTTCCCGGGTACCTTCTGTTCACGGAGGTCGAAGCCAGCGGCCGTGTGTTGTTGGCTTTCGAACCGGCGCCGACGCCTGTTGACAGGATCGTGCCATCTGGAACCCGAACTATCGTGCCATCGGGAACCGCATCCTCGTGCTTTCGGGAACCGCCACCGTCCTTAAGGGACGGGGCCGAAATGGGAAATCCCGGCCCTAACTTAGAGTCTAACTTTCAATCTAACAGTCTTGCGGGCAAGCCGCGGACTGGGGGTGGGGAGCAGAAGCGACGGTGCGTTGGGCGGCGCGAGGGAGACGGCACATGACGCCGTCTGCCCAATCGATGCCGCGCAGCGATCTCACTACGGTCGAGCTGATCTGGATCGAGAAGCGGATCGAGCACCGCATCCGCTTCGGATGCCCTGCGCATGAAACGATCCTCGACAAGCGGCGCCGCGTCGTCGGATTTGGGCCGGGCAGTGTCTTTGCGTTCGTCCGCTGGGCGGCGAATGACTTTGGCACTGTCGTTTCGCGCATCGACATCGTGCGCGCCGTCTTGCCCGCTGAACCTTTTCAGACGCTGCCTTACATCCGGCCAGGCGGCGAGATCCTGCTCAAGATCGCAGGCTGGGACAAGGTTGAGCGGGTTCTCCAACTAATCGATGCGATCGAGGCGAGCGGCCTCGATCCGGTTGAGGCAGCCCCTGACTACTGGCGTCAGACCCACAACCGACTGGTCGCCGGCGGAACGCCGTGTGCCTATTCGCTCGAGCAGCACCGCGCCTTTCTGTTGCGCAAGCGAGCGACATCATGAGCCGCGCTGCTTGCATGGCCGCGGCGCTTGCGGCCGTCGCCGCGACGATCGCTCCCGCTGTCGTGGAAATGCCGCCGCTGCTGCTATGGAACGCATCGGCCAGCGCACCAATCGGGCTCTATGCGATCAGGAAAATGGCCGTTCCTACGGCTGGCGCGCTCGTTGTCATCGAGCCGCCGGACCCGGTCGCACGGTTCGCCGCCAAGCGTGGCTACATTCCGCTCGGCGTGCCGATGCTGAAGCACATCGAGGGCCTTCCTGGACAGGAGGTTTGTCGCGTCGGCCGCGCCATCACCGTCGACGGGACTGCAGTGGGCAACGCACTGGAGCGCGACCGCAAGAGACGCGGGCTGCCTGACTGGCAGGGCTGCCGCACGATCGCGGCCGACGAAATCTTCGTCATGAACCGAATGGTCCAGGACAGTCTCGACGGCCGCTACTTCGGCCCGTTCCCAGTGGCTTCGATCGTCGGACGCGCAATGCCGCTTTGGACCGACGAGAGGGGCGATGGCCACTACAGCTGGCTTGCTCCCGCGAACTGAAATTCAACCCAGCCAACAGAGGAAGGAGATAGACCATGGCCGAGATCGGCGTCTTCACGGAAACAGAATCCGGTTACTCCGGGCGCATTCGAACACTGCTCGTGGACGTCGAACTGATGCTTGTCCCGATCAGGACGTCCAGCGGCAATGCGCCGGATTTTCGCATCCATATTGGCGATGGCAGCGGCCCCGAGGTCGGCGCGGCCTGGAAGGAATCCGGGCAGACGGCTGGCGACTATCTGTCGTGCCGATTGGAGGATCCGCTGTTTGGCCGGCGCTTCCGCGCCGGTCTCTTCCGATCGACGATGGCTCCTGGTCGCTGCGCTGGATCCGGCCGAAATGGCGGCCGGAGCGCGCTCGATGAGTGGGCCGTCGGCGCCGAACCGCGCGCACGAACGCCGCCGCGTCAGCTGGTTGTCTGGCCGGAGGCAAGCACGTCGGCTTGTCGCTGGCATTCTGATTTTCTGCCACGCGATCACGGGGGCCGCCGCACAATCCGCGCCGGTCTCCCGCAAATCCGCCGATGATCCATACGCTGCCCATATCGCCGAGGCGTCGCATCGGTTCCGCGTTCCTCAGCTCTGGATACGGGCAGTCATGCATATCGAGAGCGCCCGCGACCCGCGCGCCGTGTCGAGAAAGGGTGCTGTGGGACTGATGCAGATCATGCCCGAAACCTGGGCCGAGCTGCGCCTGCGTCACCAGCTCGGCCGCGACCCCTATGATCCGCACGACAACATCCTTGCCGGCACCGCCTATCTTCGCGAGCTCTACGATCGGTACGGTTCACCGGGTTTTCTCGCCGCCTACAATGCGGGCCCGGGGCGCTACGAAGCTTCCTTGAGGGGCCGCCCGCTGCCGGCCTCAACCCGCGCCTATGTCGCGAAGCTTCGCCCTTTGTCGGGCGGCGGTGATGCGCCCGGCGCGCTCACCGCCAGCCACAGCAAGGCCGTCACCTGGAAGGCCGCGCCGCTGTTCATAGTGCGATCCAGGTCCCTGGCCGGTTCCGGTCTTTCGTCGGGAGAACACGCTTCCGTCGGGGTCTCGTCGTCACCGTTGGGGCGCGAACTTTTCGCGGCAGGTTCGCAGCCGCGGCAGCTGTTCACTGGGTCCGACCTGCGGATATCGCAGCGATGACGAAGTGTCCGTCAGCTCGCGAGCCGGCGCCTTTTTCGACGTCGCAGGCTTTGAGGCGCATAGGCCACGGGGCAACAAGTAAGCGTTCGGCCGCGGCACGTCAGGTTATGCTTGACATGAATGCTGAGTTTGCAGGTTCAAGGAAGCAGACTTTCGACGCAGCCTGCTATTCTCGGGGAGCCTCCGATTTCGCGATTACTGCCTCAGCACGCTCTGTCGCGGCACGCAGCTCATCGCTCTGCCATGAATCGGCGGAATGGCCATCGTCGAACGATCGGTCGTGCGTCTCTCGCGCCCGAGACGCCAGCTCACGAAGCGCGGCAATGGCCTCGGCAAGCAGTCTTGTCTCTGCTCCGTTTGCGGAAGACTGGGTCATCTGTTTATCCCCATCGCGCTGCAACTATAAATCATCAACCGGGGTCGCAACAACATACGACCACTGCCATTGTGAGTTGTCCAATCCTCATCATTCGGCGAGAGCCAGCGCACGTTTACGGAGGTCCCGCTGCTCACCAGATGGTGGATCCACAGATCGAACGTCCTGATGGAGAGATGGCGCTGGCGGCAGAATTCCTGCGCACTGAGATTGCTGCCGAGCCAGCTCGCGACTTGCAACGACCAGCAGGGGCTCTTGCCCTTGGTCCAGAAGCGGCGAGGCGCCATCCGAATGTCCTCCACAAACGGAAGTAACCCGACATGATGCGAGATTGCACTACTTCAAACATGGGCAGGGACCGCACGGTTACGGAAACAACCGAGGGACGGCAAGATAAAAGGGCGCACATTGTGCTGCGGTCGGTTCGTTGTATTTGCTGGGTTTTTTGCCGCTTCCCGCACATTGCAGCGCCCCGGCGCAATGTGCTGGGAACAGCCAAATCATTGTATTTGCGGTACTTATGGCAAGGTGAGGGCCGGTGCCGTGTCCGATGAGCACGAGTTCCGCGTCCGTCCAGGCCGCATTCGCTCGACCCGAGCCCAATCGTCGCGGCCCTTCATCGCCCAGGCGCTTGCGGCGGCGCAAAAGGCTGGCGGCGGAATGTCGCGCGCAGGCCGGATCGGGACAGGCAACAGTTCGCGGTTCGGGCGCGGCAGGGCAGCGAGCCTACAGGCCAATCGCTTCCTCACCGGCCGCTCCCGCCTAGCCACGATCAAGACCCGCGTGGTTCGCCATTCGACACGCGGCGCGCCGCTGGCGACCCACCTCAACTATCTGCGCCGCGAGGGGGTCACACGCGACGACGCGAGAGCCCGCATGTTCGGACCGGAGGTCGACGATGCGTCGACCACGGCTTTTGTCGATCGCTGCAAGGACGACCGACATCATTTCCGCTTCATCGTCTCGCCCGAGGATGCCTCCGAAATGGCCGACCTGAAATCCTTCACCCGTGGTCTCATGGGTCGCGTGCAGAAGGATCTCGGCACGTCGCTCGACTGGATCGCGGTCGATCATTGGAACACCGACAATCCGCATGTCCACGTCATCCTGCGCGGCCGGGCCGACGACGGCCAGGACCTGGTGATCTCGCGCGACTATATCAGCCGCGGCATGCGCGATCGCGCCAGCGAGCTCGTCACCCAGGAGCTTGGCCCCCGGTCGGAGCTTGAGATCCGCCGGCATGTCGAGCGTCAGGTCGAGGCCGAGCGGTGGACCGGGCTTGACCGCCAGTTGTTCCGCGACGCAGGCGAGAACGGTGTCATCGATCTCGCGCCACGCGCCGATCGGAAGCCTGACGAATTCATCGCGCCAAAGATCGGCCGGCTGCGCAGGCTGGAAACGCTTGGCCTCGCCGAGCAGCTAGGTCCTGGCCAATGGATCCTCAGCGACAAAGCCGAGGCGACGCTGCGCCAGATGGGTGAGCGCGCCGATATCATCAAACGCCTGCATCGCGCATTCGCAGCCCGCGACATCGAACGCGCGAGCGCCAGCTATGTACTGGCCGCAGAGTCCGTCGGCGAGAGGATTAGCGGCCGTCTCATCGAGCGCGGACTGGATGACGAACTTAGAGGCAGCGCGTATGCAATCATCGATGGCGTCGACGGCCGTTGTCATCACGTGCGGCTCGCCGATCTCAAGGCGGCGGGCGATGGTGCGCCGGGCGCAATTGTCGAACTGCGCACATTCGAGGACGCTCAGGGTCGGCGTCGGCTGGCGCTTGCCGTGCGCTCCGATCTCGACATCGACAGACAGGTGGTTGCGGAGGGGGCGACCTGGCTCGACCGGCAGGCGCTTGCCCGTCCTGCGGCGGCTCTTTCCGACGGCGGCTTCGGCGCCGAGGTGCGCCAGGCGCTCGATCGGCGCGTCGAGCACCTGGTCGGACTGGGGCTGGCGGAGCGACGGCCGGGCGGGACCTTCTTTGCCGGCAACTTGATCGACACGCTGCGCCGAAGGGAGCTCGAGGCGCTGGGCGGCAGGATCGCGACCCAGACCGGCCGCTCGTTCAACCGTGCGGCAACCGGCGAATCCGTGTCCGGCACCTACAGCCAGCGCTTCGCGCTTGCGTCCGGCCGCTTCGCGATGATCGATGATGGCCTTGGGTTTCAGCTCGTGCCCTGGACGCCTTCGCTCGAAAGGCACCTCGGCCAGCATGTCAGCGGCAGCACCCGCGGCGACGGCGGTGTCGATTGGAGCTTTGCCCGCAAGCGCGCGCTAGGTCTCTAGCAGCTGAAAGGATGGGTCCTGCCATGTCGTCGCGAAAGCTCTTTAGAGCAGATCACGATTTTCCTGCGCGTGGCGCTGACGACTTGGACGGCAACACAATCGCGGCAGGGAGGCTTGGCGTTCGCCGCACCTCGGGCCGCGCTGGTCGATCGCGCCGGCTTGCCCGTCAACTTATGCGTCTGCGCGCGCAGGAGGCCGGCGAACGCCACGAGGCCTTCGCCACGGCGCGCGACAGCCTGGCGAAAGGCAGCGAAACTGCGGCAGGAGATTTCGGAAGATACGATCCGGTGTACCGAGAACAGGCAGTCGTAGCTGCGCAGCAGGCGATGTCATGTCCGGTTTGGTGGCCCTTGTCGGGCCGCTCTCTAGGCTTGATCAGCGTGCCTCGGCGAGAATTGTCGCGCGCCTGATTATCGCCGATCTGACCGACTCGACGAGCTGCGCGGGAAAGTGACGTGGCAACGACGAAATCACGGCCTCGGTCCACCGCTCGGCATTTGCGGAGATGTCTTCGAAAATCTTGCGCATCAGGGGCGTCCCCACGCCGGAAATGTCGGCGGTCTGCATGAAATGGCGAGGCACGATTTCATGTATGGAATAATGCCGGCTCTTTCCCGCAGACATCGCCAGCTTGAATTTCTTGCGAGAGATCTGTCCAGCATCAAGGCTCGGCTGCGCGGTCAGCACGTCGTAGAGCGGCGTCATCCGAAACCGCCCGCCGGGCCCGAGAAAAATGCTGAAATTCTTGGCATGGCCGTCGGTCGCGCCAATGAGCCAGAATATTATGCAAGCACGCAAAAACAGCGAGATGTCGTCTTCGGGCCTGTCGCTGCCCTTAAGAAGCTCGATGATCGACGGCATGCCGGGACCGCCCTCTGACTGGTACTTGCGTGTCGGCGGGACCGACAGTGCTTGACACGTATCCTCCTGTGGCAGGCGCAGGAGACGCCCGTCCCTGGCCCACAACCGGTCGAACCGCTCGACGATCAGCGTACGGCGCTCCCCGAAGTCGGCGATCTCAGTTTTGGCGGCGGGAACGCCGAAAGCGTCGATCAGCTTGAGGCACAGATATTCGTTCTCAACGCTGTTGGAGAGGTCGATGCCGTTCGGCAACCTGCCGATCTGCGGTTTCAGGATGTGGGTGGTCGCCGCCGTCCCGACCGGCTTGTACCAGCGTCCGTCCTTGCGTAGCAGCGCCGTCTTTTCCTGGGCGCCGGCGATCGAGATGCGGAAATCTTCATCCTCGCCGAGGCCAAGCGGGGCGACAGCGAGATTTGCGATCATCCCGGCGATATCCTTTTTGCTGACCGGCTTGCCTTCGCTGCTGCCAGGACTGCCGGGATCGGCGCCATCAGGCAGGAATTGCAATGCGCCGACGCAGTCATGGCCGAGGGCGGCAAGCATGCTGTAGGGGTCGGTGCCATCCGCGCCGACCCGTTCGGCAATACGCTTGCGGATGGCGTCATTGTCGGGAAGCAGGTTGTCGAAGACATTGACTACAGGCGCGCCGATATAGCGGTCCTCCCGCAAGGGAAGCGAAAGCGAGACGGGGAAGGTGCCGTGCCAGTCCAGCCATTCGCGGGCATATTGGAAGTCCACGGCGCCGGTGGATTGCCTGCGCAGCACGCCCACCAGCCGACCGTTCACGAAGACATTGAGCGGCGTGTGAGCCGGTCGCCGCGCCATCAGAACAGGTCCGCGATCTCGGTGGCGCTGCTTTTGCTGCGCGGGCGAACGACGAGTTCAAGGTCGAGGGCGGAGAGAGCTGCCATCAACGTACTGAGCTGCACTGCCGGCTCGCCCGCTTCAAGGCGGGACACGGTGGCCTGACGCAGGTGGATCCGGCTGCCAAGCGCCCCTTGCGTGAGATCGGCTTGTCTGCGGGCGCGACGCAGAATGGCGCCGAGTTGCTTTTCGTTGCGAGCGATCTGTTCGGTCATGATAGTCTCCTGGGGCATATATACGCGATCGCGTATGGTTTGGCAATATACGTGATCGCGTATAAGCATGCAGTATACGCGAATGCGTATAGAAGGTGGATATACGCGATCGCGTATGATGTCGGCTACTCAAATCCCTGGGCCAGGAGGGGCGGCGCTCTCGCTCGCGCGGGGCCCTTGGGCTTCCCGATTACCTGTCTTCCTTGCCGACAGTACGACGCGACGCGATCGGCGCGAGCCGGCGGTTGCATCTCGCATCTGCCTTGGCGAACTCTCCGCACGAGGAGAAGCGAATGTCGGGAACGAAAGTCCTTTGGGGACAGATCATCGTGGTCATCCTGATCGTGCTCCTCGCGATCTGGGCTTCGACGCAATGGTCGGCCTGGCAGCTGGGCTTTCAGGAGCGGCTGGGGGCCCCTTGGTTCGTCATCGGCGGCATGCCAGTCTATTATCCGCCCGCCATCTTCTGGTGGTGGTATTTCTACGACGCCTACGCACCAGCCATCTTCGCGCGCGGCGGTCTGATTGCCGTCTCGGGCGGCTTCATCGCGATCGCTGTAGCGATCGGCATGTCGCTGTGGCGTGCCCGCGAGGCGAGGGAGGTCGCGACCTATGGCTCCGCGCGCTGGGCCGAAAGAAGCGAGGTGCAGGCGGCAGGCCTGCTCGCCCCCGACGGCGTGGTGCTGGGCCGCTATGGAACCCACTATCTGCGACACGACGGGCCTGAGCATGTGCTTTGCTTTGCACCGACGCGTTCGGGAAAGGGTGTCGGGCTTGTTGTACCATCGCTGCTGACCTGGCCTGCCTCGGCGATCGTCCATGACATTAAGGGCGAGAACTGGGGTCTGACCGCAGGCTTCCGCGCCCGCTACGGCCGGGTGCTGCTGTTCGATCCGACCAATGCAAGATCGGATGCATACAATCCTTTGCTCGAGGTTCGCCGCGGTGAATGGGAAGTCCGCGATGTGCAAAACATCGCCGACATCCTGGTCGACCCCGAAGGCTCGCTTGAACGGCGCAACCATTGGGAAAAGACGAGCCACGCGCTCCTGGTCGGCGCGATCCTCCATGTGCTTTATGCCGGACCGGACAAGACGCTTGCCGGCGTCGCTGCCTTCCTCTCCGATCCGAAGCGGCCGATCGAATCGACCTTGGCCGCGATGATGACGACGCCGCATCTGGGGGAGGGCGGTCCGCACCCGGTCATCGCCAGCGCCGCCCGTGAGTTGTTGAACAAGTCCGACAACGAACGCTCCGGCGTGCTCTCGACCGCGATGTCCTTCCTTGGCCTCTATCGCGATCCGGTGGTGGCGGAGGTGACGCGCGCATGCGGCTGGCGCATCGCCGACCTGGTCGCCGATCCTCGTCCGGCGACGCTTTATCTCGTCGTTCCACCCTCCGACATCAGCCGCACCAAGCCGCTGATCCGTCTCATCCTAAACCAGATCGGCCGCCGTCTGACCGAGGATCTGCAGGCCAGGACGGATCGCCATCGATTGCTCCTGATGCTGGACGAGTTCCCGGCGCTCGGACGGCTCGACTTCTTCGAATCCGCGCTCGCTTTCATGGCCGGCTATGGGTTGAAAAGCTTCCTGATCGCGCAGTCGCTCAACCAGATCGAGAAGGCCTACGGTCCGAACAATTCTATTCTGGACAACTGTCATGTACGCGTCAGCTTCGCGACCAACGACGAGCGCACCGCCAAGCGCGTCTCCGATGCCCTGGGCACCGCGACCGAGCTGAAGGCTATGAAGAACTATGCCGGTCACCGCCTCTCGCCTTGGCTCGGTCATCTCATGGTTTCGCGCTCGGAGACGGCGCGACCGTTGCTGACGCCCGGCGAGATCATGCAACTGCCGACCGGCGACGAGATCGTCATGCTGGCGGGCACGCCGCCTATCCGGGCGAAGAAGGCGCGCTATTTCGAAGACCCGCGGTTGCGGGAGCGCATCATGCCGCCGCCGGCTGTCACGACTCGAGCCGAGGCGGAGCCTGACGATTGGACGGCGCTTCCATTGCCGGTTCCGCCAGCCGGGATGGCAGCCGCAACTGCCCTGGCGAAAGTCCCGGACGCGTCGACCGAGTCCGAATTGCGACGTCAGCCCGAGCTCGATCCGCTTCTCCCGGCTGCGGCGGAGTTGCCGCCCGTCAACGAATTCGAGATCGAAGCGCCTGAGGAGACGGATGATCTCGCCGCGAAGAGCAGCCGGATGGCTCGCCTTGTTCGGGGCGTGGCGCGTCAGATCGCGCTCGATCCGGACGATGGCATGGAGCTGTGAAGGCCATGGCAGCAAGAAAGAAGAAGGTCCAGATTTCCGTCTATCTCGATCCTGCCGTGATGGCCTTGCTGGTCGACTATGCCGCCCGGCGCGATCGCTCGCAGTCGCTCATTGCTGAAGCAGCGATCGCCTCGTTCCTCTCTCCGGATGCAGACGCGCAACGCGAGGCGGCGATCTCCAAACGTCTCGACCGGATCGATCGCCGGATTGCGCGGTTGGAGCGCGATGTCGGCATTTCGGTTGAAACGCACGCGGTCTTCATCCGCTTCTGGCTCGCCACCACTCCGGCCTTGCCTGAGCCGCTGGCCCAGGCGGCGCGCGCCAAGGCAAGCGAGCGTTATGACGCCTTCGTTTCCGCACTTGGCAGGCGGCTGGCCAAGGGGCCGAGCTTGCGGCAGGAAATCCCCGAGGACGTCGTGCCATCCGGCGATCCCGAGCGACAGTGATATGAGGGTCTGCGGGCGAAGGCGCCGCCCGGGCCGCGCGGCTCGTTAGGTCCTGCGATTGCTGGACGTCTTCCCGTTGCCGAACCGGTCAGTTGGGGGCTCCGCACAACTGCGAGGTCGTCAATCCTGGCGGCACGTTTTCCGTGGGACCAAATCCGTACCTCGCCATGATGGTGGCAATCGTGCCGTTCGACATGATCTTGGCCAGCCCCTGATTGTAGAGGTCGCGCAGGTCACGATCATCCTTCCTGAAGGCGATCGCGACGTAGCTGATCGACTTCTCGTCGGTCGTGAATGGGGTGGCGCGCTCCAGATCGGGGCTCTTTTTACCGGCCAGCAGCCCGATCGCCGTCGGGGAAGAAAACACCGCGGCGTCGATGCGGCCGGCGCGCAGTGCCGCGATGTTGGTCTCGATGTCGGGAAACTGCAGGATGCGATCCTGAGGGACGCCCTCGGCCATGGCGTTCTGGATGACGTTGCTGCCACGCCCGCCGCCCATGATGGTCTCGGCCTTCTTGGCAAGATCCGCATAGCTATGAATCGCCTTTGGGTTGCCGGCGAGTACGATCGCCGCGTCCATCTGCCTCAGGTCGGGAGCGCCGAAGGCGACCTGCTGGCATCGCGGCGGCGTTATCGACAGGCCGGACGCCACGGCGTCGAAACGGCCTGCCATCAAGCCAGGGATCAATGCGCCGAACTCGGTGACCTGGAAGTCGATCTGCTTGACGCCGAGGTCGGCGAACGCCGCTCTGAGCAGGTCCGGGTGCCAGCCGAGCAACTCGCCGGTTTCTTCCTTCTTGTAACCCCATGGCGCGCGGTTGTGGATGCCGATCACGATCCTGCCCTCTCTCAAGACGCGTTCCTTTGTCGTTTCCGCCGTGGCCGGCAGCACAGATCCGACAATCGCGGCATAGGCGATGCAGGCCAGGCCAATGGCGGCCGATCGGGCTCGAAATTTCATCGTGCAGTCCTCCCGTGAGATTGAGTTGCGCGCAGGGGTCCGACCCCAGCCCTTCAACGCTACGTTGAGGGTCGCTCGTTCGTCAATATAGATATACAAAATATGTACAAAATATTGCGACCACGAGAAGCGGCTCGCCGCTGGAGTGACCGTTAAGCGAATAAGGCACGGCGCACGATCATCGCCTACAAGGTCTAGGGGCTTCAGAGGCAGCAGCCGACCGCGTCGGCGGCCGACAATCATATTCAATTTTGCTAAAATCTCCGGAACCGATTGCTCCGGCCCGGTTTGAATCCCGGTTCAGGAGTTCGAGTGCATGCGTAAATCGACCGGTCACCTCGCCTTCATCGAATTCCAATCACCGACGCTGGTCGAGAACGCTCCTGCCGACACGGACTGGCTGCACGAAATCAAATACGATGGCTACCGGACCGAGCTTATCGTTGAAGGTGGCGCGGCACGTGCCTTCACTCGTCGCGGCTATGACTGGTCGCATCGATACAAGCGTATCGTTCAGGCGGCGGCGAACCTGCCGGTCCGATCCGCGATCATTGACGGAGAAGCTGTGGTTCTCGGCAACACCGGCCTGCCGGATTTCCAAGCTCTCGAGCGGGAGCTCGGAAATCCGAACTCGCCGAAGCTCATGTTCTTTGCGTTCGATCTTTTGCACCTCAACGGCCGCGACCTTCGACAGCAGCCGCTGATTGAGCGCAAAGCTGCGCTGCACAGGCTCCTGCAGGAAACGGCTCCAACACTGACCTATGCCGAACACCTGGAAATCAGCGGCAGTGAAGTTTTCGACCATGCCTGCCGCATGGGCCTGGAGGGCATCGTCTCAAAGCGGGCTGACTCTCCCTACCGCTCCGGTGTGCAAGCGAGCTGGCTCAAGGTGAAATGCGTCAAGAGCGACACGTTCCCGATTGTCGCTTTCGTCGAAAAGCTTGGCGCGCAGCCACGCCGCATTGCTTCGCTCTATATCGGCAGATGGCAGGGCGAGCGGCTGCTCTATGCTGGAAAGGCGCAAAGCGGCTATACGCTGGAGGCAGCCCGGCGGGTTCGCGAGCGGCTTGATCCGCTCATCATCAGCAAATCACCCCTCTCGGAGCCCATCAAAAAACCCAAGGCAACGTGGGTCCGGCCGGAGGTGCTGGCGGAGGTGCAGTTCAGTGGCGTGACGGACCGGGGCATCTTGCGCGAGGCCGTGTTCAAGGGATTGCGCGAGGATCTCCAGGTGATCCCGGCGAAGCCGCCGTCGCCCTCCAAGCGCAGGTTGGGGGGCCAACATGGCGTTCCTCGCGAGAACATTCTCCAGTTGCTACCCGATGCTGTTGCACCTTCCAAGGAAGAGCTTGCGGGCTACTGGCAGCGAGTGGCCGACCGAGCGCTGATCCATTTGGGACGAAGGCCACTGAAGCTGGTACGTCATGCGCACGGGGCCATCTTCTATCACAAGGGACCGCTCCCTCCGATACCAGGACCGGTGCACCAGCTACGCGTTCAGAAGCGCGAGGGCGGCGAAGGTGTTCGGGTCTGGGTAGACGATCTCGACGGGCTGCTTGGGTTGGTGGAAATGGACGCTGTCGAGTTACACCCTTGGAACGCCACTGTTGACGACATCGAGCATCCAGATCAGCTCGTGCTCGACCTCGATCCGGGCGAAGGCGTGCCATGGGATGCGGTGATCGAGGCGGCGCTGTCGCTACGTGACATCATGGAAGCAGCTGGCTTGCGGAGCTGGCCGAAGGTCACCGGGGGCAAAGGCATTCACCTGACGGCTCCGCTGGCTTCGGGTGTGACCCACGACAGGGCGCGGCAACTGGCCAAATCGCTCGCCCAGCGGCTCATCGATGCCAAGCCGGACCGTTACCTTTTGTCAGCCGATCCAGCAGCCCGACGGGGTCGCATTTTCCTCGACTATCTTCGCAACGGGCGCGGCAATACTGCAGTCGGTACGTTCTCGCCACGAGCGCGGCCCGGCTTTCCTATTGCCCATCCTGTCACATGGACGCAGATCGAGCGGGGAATCCGGCCGGACGCCTTCACCATCGACCATCCATTCAGGGCTGCTGTTCGAAAGGCAGCGTAGTGAGAAGCCGCTTAACTTGCGGCGCTCAGTTCATCCTTCTGGAAGCGAAGGCGAGTAACCACGCGGCCTAATGACGTTGAAGACCTCGCCACTTCTATGCCGATCACGTGCGCTTGCGAAAAGCCACAGAACCGGCGGTCCAGCCATGCATCCAGTAAGCGAGCCCGCAGAGCGCCATCAGTTATGCGTGGCCAAAGCACCAATTTGGTCCAGGCGCAACATCCGAGGATCGTGTGCGTTCTTTAAATTGGAGAGCTGCGGCCGATCTGCCGTATCTCATGCGATGACAGGTCGGAGGCGGCCAGAAATGTCCAAGTTCAAAGAGGCCCTTGAGCGGGGCAAGAAAGCTCACCATCGGCAGGACGAGAACGCGGATGGGAATACTCCAAAGGTGGACTTTGGCACCCAAGCCAGAGCTTGGCTAAAGGAGGTCGTCGTTGCCTCGTTGGAAACGGCCAAGGCAGACGTGGCGGGAGAGGTGACCATCGATGTAAACCCCATGCCGCGCCGCGAGGCTAGCGCCATTGCGCCGTCTGTTGAATTCCGAATTTACGGGAACGGAGCAGGCGAGAAAAGCCACGCAAGGGCGTTCAGGGTCAGCGTTTCGATAAGTGGGGAGGCGTCAGTTTCTGCACCCGGCATGGTGGCGGAAGATATAGGAAGCATTGCGGATAAGTCTGACCAAAGATTCCGCCACCTGCTGGCGAAATTGATCGAGGTTGCGGCCAGGGACGGACGATCTTGAGGTGCATCCGCGCTCGATCAGCGCAAGGTCACGCAGACCGGCTGCCGCCGCAATGGCCGTCGCAGAATACTTGCTCGATCAGACGGGCAGAACTTCCGAGCGCTTGACCTGACCCAGGGCGAAACTGCTTTCGATCGAAGCGATGTTATCCAGCCGCGTCAGCTTGTCCTTGATGAACCGCTCATAGGCCTCGAGGTCGCGCACCACGATGCGCATCAGGTAGTCGCGCTGGCCGGTCATCAGATAGCAGTCGACCACCTCCGGCCAGCGCAGCACGGCTTGCGAGAAGCGGTCGAGATCGTCCTCGCGTTGCCGTTCAAGCTTGATCGACGCGAAAGCGCTGATCGGCAGGCCGAGCTTCTTCTGGTCGACGACCGCGGTGTAGCCCTTGATGACGCCGGCGTTCTCCAGGAGCCTGACGCGCCGCGCGCAAGGGGAGGGCGAAAGACCGACGGCTTCGGCGAGGTCGTTCGAAGTCGCCTTGGCGTTCTTCTGCAGCGCGGCGATGATCTTCAGGTCGATTGCGTCAAGCGCTGGATTTGGCATCGTTCCCTCTTTTGGGCGTCGTTATTGGCTGGGTCAGCCAATATCATCGATCGCTTTGCGCAAGAATAGCCACATTCGGAAGGTCGACCCAGGTATCGTTGAGCCGCGATTTCACGGGAGCCGACGATGACGATCCTTTCCGAGCTTGAACGCAAGGTCCTCTGGCTGGCCGTCTGGATGATCCACTACGCCAATCACCTTCGGGACTCGACGGACGGCCTCAAGGTCGGCGGCCACCAAGCCTCGTCGGCGTCCGCCTCGACCTTGATGACGGCGCTCTATTTCAAGATCCTGAGGCCGCAGGACCGCGTCGCCGTCAAGCCGCATGCCAGCCCGGTTTTCCATGCCATACAGTATTTGTTCGGCAAGCAGACGCTCGAGCAGCTGCAGAATTTTCGTGGGTATCGCGGCGCGCAATCCTACCCGTCCCGAACCAAGGATATCGACGACGTCGATTTCTCGACCGGGTCGGTTGGACTGGGCGTGGCGCAGACCCTGTTCTCCTCCCTGGTCCAGGATTATGTCAGGGCAAAAGGCTGGAAGACCGATCGGCCGGAAGGCCGGATGGTCGCCCTGCTCGGCGACGCCGAAATGGATGAAGGCAATATCTTCGAGGCACTTCTCGAGGGCTGGAAGCACGGCCTGCGCAACACCTGGTGGGTCGTCGATTACAACAGGCAGAGCCTCGACGCGGTGGTGCGCGAAGGCCTGTGGCAGCGTTTCGAATCCATCTTTCGCAACTTCGGCTGGGATGTGGTGATCCTGAAACATGGGACGTTGCAACAGGCCGCCTTCGAGGAGGAGGGCGGCGAAAAGCTGCGGACTTGGATCGACGCATGCCCCAATCAGCTCTATTCCGCGCTGACCTTCCAGGGCGGCACTGCATGGCGCAGGCGTCTGCTGGACGATCTGGGCGATCAGGGACCGGTCAGCCGTCTGATCGAGAAGCGCAGCGACGAAGACCTTGCGGCCCTGATGGCAAACCTCGGCGGCCACGATCTGGCGAGCATCATCGATGCCTTCGAGGAAGCGCGCGGGCATGATCGCCCGACCTGCTTCATAGCCTATACGATCAAGGGCTTCGGCCTGCCGCTCGCCGGCCACAAGGACAACCACGCCGGATTGATGACACCGGCGCAAGTCGACGCGCTGCGGCAAGGCATGGGAGTCCGCGAGGGCCGCGAATGGGACATGTTCGAGGGCCTCGCCTACGAGGAGAGCGCGATACGATCCTTCCTCGCGTCCACGCCTTTCGCGCAGGCAGCCCCGCGTCGTCACAAAGCCCCAGCTATTCCGGTGCCGGCGCGCATCAGCTTTGCCGCTCAGCCGTTCATGTCGACACAACAAGGCTTCGGGCTTTTGATGCACGAGATCGCAAAGTCGGACAGCGATTTTGCAAGCCGCGTCGTCACGACGTCACCCGACGTGACTGTCTCGACCAATCTCGGCGCCTGGGTAAACAAGCGGGGTCTGTTCGCGCCCGGCGATCAGGCGGACATTTTCCGCGAGGAGCGCATTCCCTCCACCTTCAACTGGACGTTTGCGCCGTCGGGACAGCATTTCGAACTGGGCATCTCCGAGATGAACCTTTTCACGATGCTTTCGGCGCTCGGCCTGTCGCACTCGCTTCACGGTGAGCGCCTGCTTCCGGTCGGCACGCTCTACGATCCCTTCATCGAGCGCGGGCTCGATGCGCTCAACTATGCCTGTTACCAGGACGCCCGCTTTATTCTGGCGGCGACGCCCTCCGGCGTGACGCTGGCTCCCGAAGGCGGAGCGCATCAGTCGATCGCCACGCCGCTGATCGGTATGGCGCAGGACGGTCTGGCGACGTTCGAGCCGGCCTATGTCGATGAGCTGGCAATCATCCTGCGTTGGGCATTCGACTATATGCAGCGTACCGGCGAAGCGGAACCTGACGACCATACCTCGCTGCGCGATCAGACCGGAGGTTCGGTCTACTTGAGGCTCTCGACGCGCTCGATCGAGCAGCCGACGCGCCCGATGGAAAGCAAGCTGGCGCGCGACATCGTCGATGGCGCCTACTGGCTGCGCAACCCCGGGCCGAACGCCGAGCTGGTGATAGCTTATACTGGGGCAGTCGCGCCGGAAGCGGTACAGGCGCTGGGTTTGATGGCCGGCGATCGCCGCGATATCGGGCTTCTGGCCGTGACCTCGGCCGATCGGCTGAACGCCGGCTGGTCAGCCGCCGCCCGGGCGCGCCAGTACGGCCATCCGCGCGCCTCAAGTCATGTCGAGCGGCTTCTGGCCGGTCTTCCGGCTTCCTGCGCCATCGTGACGGTGTTGGACGGGCATCCCGCGACGCTCGCCTGGCTGGGATCGGTCCACGGCCACCGTACACGCGCGTTGGGGGTTGAGCATTTCGGCCAGACCGGCACGATCGCGGATCTCTACCGGCATTACGCGATCGACGCACAGGGTATCTTGGCTGCGGCGCAATCGGTTTCGATCGGCCGGCCGCTGAGGCACCTCGGCTCCGCCGCCTGACGATCGATCACGCGCCTCCCGGCCGGCTCGTTCGATGGCAAGCCGTCAATACCGGAATTCCGTGAGGGCTGTTGTCAGCTGTCGGCGCCATCCTCCTCCGCTGCGAGAAAGCGTGGGGGAGATTAACATGGCTGGCGCCGGCGACCTTATGAGCGGTGAAACGCTGCGGTCATCGATCGGGACGGGAGCGGCGATCGCGCACCACGGCGAACTCATCCAGGGCGTCTTCAAAGATGATGGCGGGCGCCTTCATCGCGGGCTCGTCACGCTGCCGATCGCCGGTTTGAGGTCCGAGGCCACCTTTGCCAGGAGCGACGATGATGCCGTCATTATCCACCCCGATCATAAGATCAAGGCGTCGGCAGCCGCGCGGCTCACGCTCGATTTCTTGAATGTGACCGGCGGTGGCGTGCTGACGCTGCAAAGCTCGATCCCCGTGGGGCACGGGTACGGCTCATCGACCGCGGACGTCGTCGCTTCCATTCGCGCTGTTGCCGCGGCCCTCAAGGTCCAGTTGCGGCCCTCGACCATCGGGCGTCTCGCCGTTGCCGCCGAGCGCGCCAGCGATGCGATCGCATTCGATGAGCACGCCGTGCTGTTCGCGCAACGCGAGGGCACCGTGATCGAGAATTTCGGCGGCTCGCTGCCGCCGCTGCTACTGGTCGGGTTCAAGGCGAATGGCGGTGTCCCGGTCGACACATTGCAGCTGCCGCCGGCGCGCTACGACAGTGCCGAAATCCAGGAATTCGGTGTGCTTCGGGCGCTGGTGGCGCGGGCGGTTTACCTTCAGGATCCGAATCTTCTCGGACGCGCTGCCTCGGCCAGTGCCTTGATCAGTCAACGGCACTTGCCGAAACAGGGTTTCGACGAGATCGCTGAAATCGCCAGGCGGGCCGGGGCGTGTGGCGTCCAAGTCGCCCATAGCGGGTCGTTATTTGGTCTGATCTTCGATCTTTTCGCATCAAATCTGAAGCGACGGGCAGCTTTGGTCGCACAACAGATAAGACGGGCCGGCTTCAAGGAAGTCGAGGTCCATCCGGTCAATGCGGAGGGCTGGGCATGGTGACCCTCGCAATTGACTATTTCAGGGATCTCGAGACCCCACGCCTGGCTCGCCTGGCGCCAAATTTGGTGGCGGCGGCTTTTCCGCTGATGAAGCTCATGCCGGCCCGCTACATTCTGGATCGGGCAGCGTCGAATGGCGAACTGAAGGCAGCCTCCCACATTGTCGAGACGACGTCCGGCACGTTCGGCATGGCGGTGGCGCTGCTCGCGGCGGCGCGCGGCTATCGCCTTACCCTCGTCACCGCTTCGACGCTTATCGACGCCAAATACAAAGCCCGACTGGAGCGCATCGGCGCCACGGTCATCTCGCTTGACGATCCGCGCGGTGACGGCAATCAGCCTGGCCGGCTTGAGCGCCTGCAGGAAATCCTGGCCACGGAGCCGGACGGCTTCTGGACCCGCCAATATGACAGCCCGGGGAACTGGCTTGCCTATGCGCGGCTGGCTGAACTTTTCATCCGGGCGTTGGGAAAGGTTGATTGTCTGGTCGGTTGCATAGGGACTGGCGGTTCGTTATGCGGCACGGCCTCCTTTCTGCGAACTGTCTTTCCCCACCTGACGGTGTTTGCCGTCGATACCCATTGCAGCATTCTGTTCGGGCAGCCCGTCGGCAAACGCATGCTGCGGGGCCTGGGCAACAGCGTTCTGCCGAAAAACGTCAGGCATGAGCTTGTCGACGAGATCCATTGGGTCGGCGCCTATCCGGCGTATATGAGCGCGCACCGTTTACTGCGCGAGCACGGTATCTTCATGGGGCCGACCAGCGGCGCCGCCGCATTGGTGGCGCGATGGGTCGCAAAGACCCTGCCAGACGCACAGGTCGCGGTCATCATGCCTGACGAAGGCCATCGCCATGCCGAGACTGTCTACAATGACGACTGGCTTGCAACCCTGCCTGGCTGGCCCTGCAAGGAACCGCCTGAGCCGAGGACGCTGACGACAATCGCACCGGCCGCAGAGACGCAATGGACGCGCTTTCTCTGGCTACGGCGCAGTCTCGACGATGTGCTCAAAACGCAGACAGCAAGTGCGGTGCCGTCGGCTATTGGTGCGGTGGAGAATCTATGAGACGAGATCCAGCCCGCTTTTATCGAGCCAGCCCCAGGCGTCTTGCGTCGTCTGGAAGATCCGATCGTGTTCGTTCGATCCAGTAGACCGATCGAGGTCCTTGAGACCGCTGGCGGTCACGACGGCCACGACGCGGTCTGTGGCTGCGATGATCCCTTGATCCTTCAACGCCGATATTGCGATCAGCGGCGTGACCGATGCCAGTTCGGCAAAGATTCCTTCGTCCCGCGCAAGGCGTTCCTGCATCGCGATCAGGCCGTGATTGTCGACTGGGACGGCGTGCCCGCCGGATTCGCGCAGAGCCTTCAAAGCCTGAAAGGTGCTGCGCGGCGTGCCGATCGATACGGCAAGGCTGTCAAAGAACATCTTGCGTTCGCTCAAGGCATCGGCGCCCCTGGCAAGCGCATCCGCCAACGACCCGTGCACCTCCGCGGCGACGAGGCGGGGCAGCTGCGTGATCGTCCCTTGCGCATACAACTCGCAAAAGCCCGCCCACACGCCGGACAACGCATCGCCATAGCAGACCGGCAGGACACACCAGTCCGGCGCCGTGCCATCCGATTGCTCGACGATCTCGTAGGCGATCGTCTTGTAGCCCTCGATGCCGAGTGGATGGCTGCCGACGACCGGACCGTGATAGGGCGAGGCGATGAACCAGTCATAGCGGGCAGCCGCCTGTTCCAGCAGAGACCATCGGTCCATTTTGTTGACCAAGGGCAGCACCGTCGCGCCATATTTTCGGATCTGCGCGAGCATCGCGCCGGCAGACCCAGCGAAAGTAGTGACAACGCACTTCAGTCCGGCTCTGGAAGCGTAGGCCGCCAGCGAAGCGCCGGCGTTGCCAGAAGACGCGGTCGCGACGATCTTAGCGCCACGGGCGCGCGCCACGCTGACCGCGACGGTCGAGAAGCGGTCCTTATGCGACCAGGTCGGGTTTCGGCCTTCGTCCTTGATTGCGAGGTTGGGCACGCCGAGAACCGCGCCGATGCGCGGCGCCGCGAGCAGGGGCGTCAACCCCTCGCCAAGGCTCACTGCATCCGCGGCTGTGCAAGGCAGCATATGCGCAAAACGCCATAACGAGCGCGAGGGGGTGGCGCCCTCCAAGGGATGAGGGGGAGGATCCGTATAAACCGGCCGAAGATTTGCGGGTGCGATCTGGTGACACCGCGCGCACCCTTTGGAGTCGATGGTGATATCGGCGGGGTAGGAGGCACCGCACCGAATGCAGACGAATTCCAGGACCCGGCTTTCTTCTGTTCCGGGTCGGCTGATCTCGCCTGAGGAATGCACGGATATGTCGTGCGCGAGGTCGCGAAACGGCCGGCTCGGCATGGCTATTCCTGTGTCAGGAAACGATGAATTCGCTGGTTGTTTCAAACAGCCCACGGCACCGCTGTCAATGCGGAATGTGCACTATAGTGTGTCGCACCATAGTGCGCGTCGTAGCATCCGTTGTTTGATGAAACTTCGCGGCGTTTTTGGTTTGAACGTGCAGCGGCTACGCAGAGAAAGAAGACTGTCTCAGGAGCAGTTGTCTTTCGTTTCGGGCCGCACGCGAGCCTATATCAGCAGCGTCGAGGCCGGTCGGCGCAACGCCACGCTGGATACAGTCGAGATCCTGGCGAAGGCCCTGGATGTCGAACCGCAAGAGTTGATCACGGCCGTCCCATCGAATCGGCGAGCAACCCGCGGGACGAAGCAGACGACGCCAAAGTCAGCGGAATGAAGCGCGGTCTGTTCAGCCAACATTGATACGGCATTCAGGTTCTTTATCTTTGCGCCAGCTAATTGACTCCTGAAGTGTACATTCGGCGCAAGTCCCATTGAATATATCGCATCTGTGACCGTAAGTTCCTGGCTGGGATGGGGCCTGACTCTTGTCGAGGTCTGCCGATGGAGATCGATAGTCTTGTCGGGTTGTTTGCAGCGATCTCAAAGATCGATGCCGCGTGCTCGGTGGATGGTATCCTCCAAGAGTTCCGCTCTGCCATCGAGCGTTACGGCCTGCGTTATTTTCTGATCACCGGCCTGCCCGTGCCCCACGACACCGACTGGAAGCGAGAGATCCTGGTCGATGCTTGGCCGCCCGAATGGCATCTTCGCTACATGTCAGAGGATTACTTTTCGCATGATCCCTGCGTCGCGCAGTGCCGGCATTCGCCGAAGCCATTCCTGTGGGACGAACTTCCGCCGGCAAAGCTTTTTGCGCGCGCAAAGCTGGTGATGGATGAAGCGGCGGAGTTCGGAATGGGCCAAGGTCTGTGCGTTCCCGTCCACGTGCCGCTGGCAGGTCCCGGAGTCGTCACGGCAGCGGGCGATCGGATTGAAATAGCGCCGGGCGTCGTGCCATTCATCGAGACGCTTTGCGTGCATGTGTTTCGACGCCTGTCGGGGCTGGAAGAATCCGGCCAGGCCGTTGAGGCCGCACCCTTGACGCCGCGCGAGCGCGAACTCCTGGAGTGGAGCGCCGAAGGCAAATCGAACGAAGACATCGCCTGCATCCTGGGCGTCACAAGGAACACGGTTGAAAGCCATCAGCGCAACATTCGAGGCAAGCTCGATGCGGCCAATGTCTCGCATGCCATCGTCAAAGCTCTGCGACGACAGGAAATCCAGATTTAGCAATACCTGAATACCATCATACGGGCGCGAAGCGTGTTTTCCTACGACCTCCACTTTTGGAGGCGACATGGTCCGTATTCATCTGGTCACCTGGGAAAACAGGAAGCAGTATAGAAAAGTCCTGGAGCGCTATTTTCGAATCCGGTACGACGTTTACGTCAAGCATAGACGCTGGCGCGCCGTCGCCCGCCCCATCAACATCGAGATCGACGCCTTCGACAACGAATATGCGCTTTATGTTCTGGCGCTCGATTCCAACGGCAAGATCGTCGGCGGCTCGCGTCTTGTTCCGACGCTCCAGCCGCATCTCATGAGCGAGGTCTTCCCGGTTCTCGCCGGCGGCACGCCTCCGCGAGCGGCTGATATTTTCGAATGGACGCGTTTTTTTGTCGTCCCATCGCTTCGCACGCACGGAGCGTCGTCGCCGATCGCCGGCTTTGTTCTGTGCGGCCTGCTCGAAACGGCGCAAAGTCTGGGGATTCGACAAATCAGCGTGGTGTGCGAAACATTCTGGCCGAAACGCCTGCGTGCGCTTGGCTGGACGCTTTACGAACTCGGCAATGCGCTCGAACATCCGGACGGGGACATCATCGCGCTGCTGATCGATGTCACGCCCGAGGCCATTGAGCAGACGCGCCGCGCTTATGGCATCACCGGCGTCATACTGGCGGATAAAATCTAGGTTGATTGCCACCGGCAGCTGAAGGTTCGCCCGCCAGGGGATATTGTCATCGCGCCCATTTGCGCGGTAGTCAGCCCTATGGTGCACCGAATTCGGTTGATGGACTCATGACGCCGCTGGTCCTGATCTCTTCGAAGGACCCGGACTTCTTTCTGGTTTTCGGGCACATCCTTTCAGTTGCCGGCTTCGAAACCCGCCTGATCACGGCGGATAAGGAGATTGCGCGCGCCATCAAGGCCGAAACGCCGCTTGCCGTTATCCTGGACTGTCATCCGGGCGACCGCGCAATCGCCAAGCAATGCCTGTCGCTGAAGTCGTCCGAAGCGACAAGAGCAACGCCTCTGGCAGGTTTGGTCGCGCCTCGTTCCGGCAAACTGCACCTGGATCTCATCAAGGCGGGCGTGGACGAGATATTTTCGCGGCCCTTTGCGCCCGAGCAGCTTCTGACGTGGCTGCACGGCAAGGCAGGTGTCGCGCAGCTCGCGCGCGAAACCAAGACAGGCGATCTGGTGCAAGGCGATTTCCGGTTGGACCGACAGACCTACCGGACATTCTTCAGGCAAAAAGAAATCACTATGCCGCCGATCGAATTCAAGCTTTTGCGCAGCCTTCTGGCGCAACCTGGCAAGGTCCTCAGCCGGGAGGAACTGGTCGCGACCGCATGGCCTGAACACGCCGCCGCAACCGATATACGGGGTGTCGACGTTCATATTGCCAGGTTGCGCAAAAGGCTTCGGGCATCTGTGGGAAGCGATGTGATCCGGACCGTCCGCTCTGCTGGTTACGCATTCGCGCCGGACTGGTAGTCTGCGCGGCGATTCCGGAACCCGATCCAATTGTCATGTTGCCGATGGCGCCGCGGTTGCGTGCCCGACATTCACACATATCAGCTCTCAATGGCTCAGGATGGTGTCGAGGAACAGCCTGGCGCGCGGATGTGCGGCTCTATCGAAGAAATCAGTGGAAGACGTGTGCTCGACGATGCGGCCCTGATCCATGAAAACGATCTCATCGGCGACTTCGCGTGCAAAGCCCATTTCATGCGTCACGCAGACCATGGTCACGCCGGTTTTCGCGAGCGCGATCATCACGTCGAGCACTTCCTTGATCATTTCCGGGTCGAGCGCCGAGGTAGGTTCATCGAAAAGCATGATGCGGGGATCAAGACAGAGAGCGCGCGCGATCGCCGCCCGCTGTTGTTGGCCGCCCGACAGCTCAGCCGGATAGGCCCGCGCCTTTTCGGGAATGTGCACCGCCGTCAGATGCCGCATGGCGATCTCTTCGGCCTCGTGCGCCGATTTCAACAGCACCCGGCGCAGCGCCAGCGTGCAGTTTGCAAGCACGGTTAGGTGAGGGAAGAGGTTGAAGCTTTGAAACACCATGCCCGTCAGCCGGCGTGCCATCGCGGCATCGCGATCGCTTCTTCCCAGACTGCTCCCTTCAACCTCTATCGTCCCCTTTTGGAAACGCTCGAGGCCGTTGATGCAGCGAATCAATGTCGACTTGCCGGACCCGGAGGGTCCGCAGACGACGACACGCGCACCCGGCCGTAAGGTCAGATCGATGTTTTTCAAAACGTGCAGGGCGCCGAACCACTTGTTGAGAGCGTCGATCCGCACGAGCGGGACGGATTGAAGCGTCGAGGTCGCAGGCGCGCGCCGGTCGAGCATTAGCGGCGGCCGCTCGCAAGCAGGAGCTTCTCCATGCGCTTCACCCCATAAGAAACGATCAGCGCCAGGGCGAGAAAGAGAACGCCGGCAACGGTCAGCGGCTCCGCGTAGCGATAGGTCTCGGAAGCGATGTCGAAGGCGCGCCCGAGCATTTCCGGTACGGCCAGGATCGCGAGATAAGGCGTCGCCTTAAGGATCGAAACCACATAGTTGCCCAGGGGCGCGGCGATGTTGCGCAGCATTTGGGGTGCAATGACGAAGATGACCGTGTCGCGGCGGGTGAGCGACAGGGCTCTGGCTGCTTCCTGCTGGCCCTTCGGAATAGCGTCGATGCCCGCCTTGAACACCTCCGCCAGATAGCCGCTGTAATACAGGCTTAGCCCCACTATACCCACCGTCATGGCGCCAAGCCGGATCCCGTAGACGGGCATGACGAAATAGAGGAAATAGAGCCAGGCCAGGACCGGCGTCGAGCGGATGAAGTCGATCAGGAAGCGCACGGCGAGACCAGGCGCACCGCCCCCGCGGCGGATCATTTCGAAAGTGAAGCCAAGCGCCGATGCGCCGAGGCAACTCAAGACCGTTGCAAGCAGGGTAGCCCCGATCGCACCGATTATGATCGGGATGGTCGAGAGCGCGAAGCCGAAGTCAAATCCCATGAGGCGCTCCTCTTTCGGGATTGACCCGCGCCTCGAGCCAGCGGCCGGCGAGCGCGATCGGATAACAGACGACGAAGAAGGCCAGCAGCAACGCCGAATAGATCGCGACCGGGTCGTATTCGGTCTGCGAGATTTCCTTGGCGCGGAAGGTCATGTCCGTCAGCGTGACCAAGGAGACAAGGGAAGTCGCTTTGACCAGCTGAATAAGGTTGTTGACGAATGTGGGACTCATGGCGACCAACGCCTGGGGCAGCTCGATCAGAAGCAGGATCGCCGGGCGCGAGAGGCCGAGCGCCATACCAGCCTCGCGCTGGCCGGCAGGAAGAGATTGGAGCCCGGCCCGCACCGCTTGGCTGGCATAACCGCCGCTATTGAGGCCGAGCACCAATGCACTGACGGTCATCGCCGACAGAGTGACCCCCATGACCGGCAGAACGTAGTAGAAGACGAAGAGCAGGACGACGACCGCCGAACTGCGCCAGAATTCGATTACTGCCGTGACCAGAAAGCGCGTCAAGCCGGTGGTCAGAAACTGTGCGACGCCGAAAACAAGCGCGAAGGGCACTGCGAAGACCAAGCCATAGGCGGTGACCGCTGCCGTTATGCGCAGCCCTTGCAGGATCCCAAGCCAGATGTCGAGCATGCTCATCAAGCGTCGCCGCCCCTTGCCGGCAAGGGGCGCGGCGTGGCGGCTGGCGGGGCGCTTCGAGCATATTTGGAAACGCCTGTTTGGCACCGCGAAACCGAGCCCTCGCGACCGAACCGCATGACAATCCTCCGCGCCGTGGAAAGGGCGATCGCCGCCACTGCCAGGCAATTTCATAAACCCGGTGGGACTCATGTGTCAATAAACATGTACATAATATTGCGAAAGTCTACATTCTGCCGGAGTTGGAGCGCCGCGATCTCCCGCCATGGAGGTTCCTAAACTCGGCGCCGCCGTTCGCCGGTCTTTGTTCGCTGCGCTACGACGGCGGTCGAAAGCTGTTGAATCGGGGCGCTCCAGGCCTCTCTTGCTTATCCCGACCGGGAACTGCTCGACGAGTTCCCGGGCAAACGGGGACGACAGGATGGCCATCTTGCACAACGATACCGAAGGACGCGCGCGCAGCTCGCGTATGCTTCGCACCGCGCTCGGGCCGGCCATCGCCCGATTCCTGGACGACCCCGCAATCGTCGAGGTCATGCTGAACCCGGATGGCCGGATCTGGGTCGATCGGCTTTCAGGAGGTTTGGACGATACGGGCGAAATGCTCGCGCCTGCCGCGGGCGAGCGGATCGTGCGCCTGGTCGCCCACCATGTCGGCGCCGAGGTCCATTCCCGTTCCCCGCGCGTATCGGCCGAATTGCCGCAAACCGGCGAGCGTTTCGAAGGCCTGCTGCCACCCGTGGTCGCCGCGCCGGCCTTCTCGATCCGCAAGCCCGCGGTCGCCGTCTTCACACTCGATGACTATGTCGCGGCAGGCATCATGACTTCTCGCCACGCCGCTGTGTTGCGCGCCGCAGTTGCCGGCCGCGCAAACATCCTCGTTGCCGGCGGAACGTCGACCGGCAAGACGACCCTGACCAACGCGCTGCTCGCCGAAGTGGCGAAAGGGACGGACCGGGTCGTCATCATCGAGGACACCCGCGAACTGCAATGCGCTGCCCCCAACCTCGTCGCGATGCGCACCAAGGATGGCGTCGCCACGCTTTCCGACCTGGTTCGTTCCTCGCTGCGCCTGCGGCCCGATCGCATTCCGATCGGCGAGGTGCGCGGCGCCGAAGCTCTGGACCTCTTGAAGGCATGGGGCACCGGGCATCCCGGCGGCATCGGCACCCTTCATGCCGGCTCAGGCATTGGCGCTCTGCGCCGACTTGAACAGCTGATCCAGGAGGCCGTCGTCACTGTGCCGCGTGTGCTGATCGCCGACACGATCGGCCTTGTCGCCGTGCTCGCCGGACGCGGCGCCGCGCGGCGGCTGATCGAACTGGTCAGGGTCGAGGGTCTGGGCCCCGGTGGCGACTATCGCATTGTTGAAGCCATACCGAACAACACAGGAGCAATTTCATGATCCGCCTGCTTTCGCGCTGCCAAGCCAGCCTGGCCGTGCCCAGCGCCGCCTTTACGTTCAATCTCATGCTCGCGCCGGTCGCGTTCGCGTCGGGCTCCTCGATGCCGTGGGAACAGCCGCTCGAGAAGATCCTTCAGTCGGTCGAGGGACCGGTGTCCAAGATCATCGCCGTCATCATCATCATCGTCACCGGCCTGACGCTGGCCTTCGGCGACAGTTCGGGTGGCTTCAGGCGGCTGATCCAGATCGTTTTCGGCCTTTCGATCGCCTTCGCGGCGTCGAGCTTTTTCCTTTCGTTCTTCTCGTTCGGCGGCGGAGCATTGATCTGATGACAACCGCCTTCGAACAGCTCGACGCAGTGCCGGGGTGGACGGTGCCCGTGCATCGGGCGCTGACCGAGCAGATCCTGCTCGGGGGCGCGCCGCGTGCAATCGCGATCCTGAATGGCACGCTGGCGGGCGCTGTCGGGCTTGGGCTGCGGCTCTGGCTGGCCGGTCTTGTCATATGGGCAATCGGTCATCTTACGGCGGTGTGGGCTGCCAGGCGCGATCCGCTTTTTTTCGAAGTCGGCCGCCGGCACCTGCGGCTGCCCGGACATCTGTCGGTTTGAGGGCGCTGGCATGATGAGCCTTGCCGAATACCGCCGGACTGCTGCTCGCCTTGCCGACTTTCTGCCTTGGGTGGCACTCGTCGCCCCCGGGGTCGTGCTCAACAAGGACGGCAGCTTTCAGCGCACCGCGCGGTTTCGCGGACCCGATCTCGACTCGGCCGTAGCGGCGGAACTTGTCGCGGTGGCATCGCGCATCAACAATGCGTTTCGTCGCCTCGGCTCGGGCTGGAGCATTTTCGTCGAAGCGCAGCGGCACGAAGCGGCGTCGTACCCCAAAAGCCAGTTTCCTAATGCGGCCTCCGGCCTGCTCGATGCCGAGCGCAAAGCCGACTTCGACGAGGAGGGGGTTCATTTCGTATCGAACTACTTTCTCACATTCCTGTTCCTGCCGCCGCCCGAAGACGCCACGCGCGCCGAAGGCTGGCTTTATGAGGGTCGCGACCGGTCGCGCGCGGGTCCGGGCGAGATCGTCCGCGCCTTTGTCGACAGGACTGAGCGTGTGCTCTCCCTGCTCGACGGGTTCATGCCTGAATGCCACTGGCTCGATGACGGCCAAACCCTGACCTACCTGCATTCGACCATCTCCACCAAGCATCATTCGGTGCGCGTCCCCGAGACCCCGATCTATCTCGATGCGCTGCTGGCCGACGAGCCGCTCGCCGGCGGGCTCGAGCCGCGGCTTGGCGACAAGCATCTTCGCGTGCTCACCATCGTCGGCTTCCCGACCGCCACGACACCTGGCCTGCTTGATGACCTCAATAGGCTGGCCTTCCCGTATCGCTGGTCGACCCGCGCGATCCTGCTCGACAAGGTCGACGCTGTCCGCCTTTTGACCAGGATACGGCGGCAATGGTTCGCCAAGCGCAAGAGCATCGCCTCGATCCTGAAGGAGGTGATGACCAACGAAGCATCAGCCCTCCTCGACACCGATGCCGCCAACAAGGCGGCCGACGCCGACACAGCGTTGCAGGAGCTCGGGGCCGACACGGCAGGCATGGCCTATGTCACCGCGACCGTCGCCATATGGGATTCCGATTCGCGTGTGGCCGACGAGAAACTGCGGCTCGTCGAGAAAGTCATCCAGGGCCGCGACTTCACGGCGATTGTCGAGACCGTCAACGCCGTCGATGCCTGGCTCGGCTCGTTGCCCGGACACGCCTATGCCAATGTCCGCCAGCCGCCTATCTCGACGCTCAATCTCGCCCACATGATCCCCCTTTCTGCCGTGTGGGCGGGGCCGGAACGGGACGAGCATCTGGTCAGTCCTCCCTTGCTTTACGGCAAGACCGAAGGCTCGACCCCGTTCCGGTTGGTTCTTCATGTCGGCGATGTCGGTCACACGCTGGTCGTCGGCCCGACCGGCGCCGGCAAGTCGGTGCTGCTGGCCTTGATGGCGCTGCAATTCTGCCGCTACCGCAACGCTCAGATCTTCGCTTTCGACTTCGGCGGCTCGATCCGCGCGGCGACGCTCGCCATGGGCGGCGACTGGCACGATCTTGGGGGTCATCTCACCGAAGGCATGGACGCTTCCGTTTCGCTGCAGCCGCTCGCCCGCGTTCACGACACGTACGAGCGCGCCTGGGCGGCCGACTGGATCGTCGCGATCCTGACGCGCGAGGGCATCCAGATCACGCCGGAGGCAAAGGAGCACATCTGGGCGGCGCTGACCTCGCTCGCCTCGGCCCCGGTCGAGGAACGCACCATCACCGGGCTCACCGTGCTTCTGCAGGCCAACGACCTGAAACAGGCGCTTCGTCCTTACTGTGTTGGTGGCCCGAACGGTCGGCTGCTCGACGCAGAGGCCGAACACCTCGGACAGGCATCGGTGCAGGCGTTCGAAATCGAAGGTCTGGTGGGCACGCCGGCCGCGCCGGCCGTCCTGTCCTATCTGTTTCATCGGATCGGCGACCGGCTCGACGGTCGTCCGACCCTGCTCATCATCGACGAAGGCTGGCTTGCCCTCGACGACGACGCGTTCGCCGGGCAGTTGCGCGAATGGCTGAAGACGCTCCGCAAAAAGAATGCCAGCGTCGTCTTCGCCACCCAGTCGCTATCCGACATCGACAATTCGGCTATCGCACCGGCGATCATCGAAAGCTGTCCAACCCGGCTGCTGCTGCCCAATGAACGCGCGATCGAGCCGCAAATTACCGCCATCTATCGCCGCTTCGGCCTGAACGACCGCCAGATCGAAATCCTGGCGCGAGCCACACCCAAGCGCGATTATTACTGCCAGTCCCGTCGCGGCAACCGTCTTTTCGAGCTCGGCCTGTCCGAGGTCGGGCTTGCGCTTTGCGCCGCGTCCTCGAAGAGCGATCAGGCCCTGATCGGCAGCATCATCGCCGAGCACGGCCGCGACGGCTTCCTGTCGGCCTGGCTGCGTGCCCGCGACGTCGGCTGGGCCGCCGACCTCATTCCCAACCTCACCGTTCCCGAACCCGAAAAGGATCCCCAACCATGACTGTTCGTCAAAGCCGCCGGCGCGTCCTCCTCCTGGTCGCGGCGACGCTCGCAGCGCCGATCGCGATCTCGCCGATGATGACTGCGCCAGCGCATGCTTCATCGTATTTGATCCATCGAACTATTCCCAGAATGTCCTGACGGCTGCGCGCTCGCTGCAGCAGATCACGAACCAGATCACCTCGCTTCAGAACCAGGCCCAGATGCTGATCAACCAGGCGCGCAACCTGGCGAGCCTGCCTTTGTCCTCGCTGCGGCAATTGCAACAGTCGGTGCAGCGCACGCAACAGCTTCTCGGGCAAGCACAGAACATCGCCTTCGACGTCCAGCAGGTCGACAAGGCGTTTCAGCAGCAATACAGCAGCGTCCCACTCACCGCTTCCGACGAGCAACTCGTCACGGACGCGCGCTCGCGCTGGCAAAACACGGTGGGCGGTCTCCAGGACGCAATGCGCGTCCAGGCCGGCGTCGTCGGAAACATCGACACGGGCCGCGCGCAGATGTCGGCATTGGTCGGCGCCAGCCAATCGGCGGCCGGTGCGCTGCAGGCGACGCAAGCTGGCAACCAGTTGCTTGCGCTTCAGGGCCAGCAGCTTGCGGATCTGACCGCCCTGGTGGCCGCCAATGGTCGCGCCCAGGCTCTGACCGAGGCCGAACGTGCCGCGGCGGTCGACCAGGGCCGCGAGCAACGCCGCCGCTTCCTGGCGCCTGGCCCGGGCTACCAGGCAGGCGCGGTCCAGATGTTCAACCGCTGAGGTCGATCGCCATGGACGGCAAAATCCTCGCTCGCGTCGTAGCCGTCGGATTCGTCGGCCTCGCGATGACGGCGACGGCGCTCGAGATGAGCCGCAAGGAAGACAAGCCTGTGGGGGAGGGACCGCACACACCGGCGGCCTCTGTGCCGAATCCGCTTCGCGATGGCCTGCGTCGCTGCCAGGCCCTCGGCGAGGCTGCCCTGCGTGACGATGGATGCGCGCGGCTGTGGGCCGAACAGCGTGATCGCTTCCTCGGTCTCGAAAAGCCGTCGGGGCGTTCGATAAGCGAGCCCGCCGCTTCGCGGTCGCCGAATGCTGGCCAGCACGAGGCGCGATAGACATGGGCAATACCGGCGTCATCGACCAATTCCTGGCCACCTTCACCCGATACATCGACAGCGGCTTCGGCCTGCTTGGCGGCGAGGTCGCCTTCGTCGCCAGCACGCTGATTGTTATCGACGTGACGCTTGCCGCGCTCTTCTGGAGCTGGGGCGCCGATGACGACATCCTCGCGCGGCTCGTCAAGAAGACGCTCTTCGTCGGTGTCTTTGCCTACCTGATTTCGAACTGGAACGGTCTCGCTCGGATCGTCTTCGAGAGTTTCTCCGGCCTTGGTCTCAAGGCGAGTGGAACCGGCTTTTCGGCACAGGACCTGCTGCACCCGGGCAAGGTCGCGCAAACCGGCCTCGACGCCGGACGGCCGTTGCTTGAGGCGATCTCCGGTTTGATGGGCTACATCTCCTTCTTTGAAAATTTCATCCAGATCGCCTGCCTGCTCTTTGCCTGGGCGCTCGTCTTGCTCGCCTTCTTCATCCTGGCGGTGCAGCTGTTTGTGACGCTGATCGAGTTCAAGCTGGCGGCGCTGGCCGGCTTCGTGCTGATCCCCTTCGGCCTCTTCGGCAAGACGGCCTTCATGGCCGAACGCGTGCTCGGCAATGTCATCTCGTCCGGCATCAAGGTTCTGGTGCTTGCCGTGGTCATCGGCATCGGCTCCACGCTCTTCGGCGAATTCACCCAAGGTTTCGCTGGCGAGAATCCCACCATCGACCAGGCTATGGCGATCGTGCTGGCGGCGCTGTCGCTGCTTGGCCTCGGCATCTTCGGTCCCGGCATCGCCAACGGCCTCATAGCGGGTGGACCGCAGCTCGGCGCCGGTGCGGCCGTGGGGACTGGCCTTGCCGCGGGCGGCATCGCAGTTGCAGGCCACGGAGCCGCAAGCCTTGCGGCGCGAGGCGCGACAGCCGGATTCACGGGAGCGGCGTCAACCGCGCGTCGCGCGACATCACTCGCTGGCGGCGGTTCGGCCGCCTATATGC
The DNA here is from genome assembly GCF_020165195.1 of Mesorhizobium sp. CA14. Classification (GTDB taxonomy): domain Bacteria; phylum Pseudomonadota; class Alphaproteobacteria; order Rhizobiales; family Rhizobiaceae; genus Mesorhizobium. The sequence continues at coordinate 216,777 of NZ_JAIUHR010000005.1, forward strand.
TTGCCGCCGCCGGCCAGCCTGGCCTGGCAGGCATCGCCTCCGGCCTGGGCGGCGTTGTGCGCGCCGGCGCTTCGGCGGCAGCCTCCCCACTCAAGCGCGCCGCCGCAAATACCGCTCGATCGCTCAACTCGAACTTCGCGTCTGGCGCCCGTTCGGCCGCTGAAATCACCGGCGGTTCGTCGACCATGGGAACGATTGGCGGCGCCGCTGCGCCAACGGCGGTGGAAGCGTCCAGCGCGGGCAAGCCATCCAGCGCTCAAGGACAGCCCGAATGGGCCAGACGCCTGCATCGCTCCCAGCGCCTCGCCCACGGCGCCCAGACCGCCGCCCACGCGGTGCGCGCCGGCGACAGCCAAGGCGGCGGAGCTTCGATTTCTCTTTCTGAAGGCGAATGACGAAATGAACATCTTTAGGCGCCCCGCCGTCCACTACGGCAAGAGCCCTCGACCGGAAACCCCGTATCAGAAGGCGCAGCAGATCTGGGATGAACGCATCGGCTCCGCACGCGTGCAGGCACGTAATTGGCGCGCCATGGCGTTCGGGTCGCTCATCCTGTCGGCGGGGCTCGCCACTTCACTGGTCTGGCAGTCGGGCCGCGGCACGGTCGTGCCCTGGGTCGTGCAGGTCGACAAGCTCGGCCAGGCTCAAGCGATCGAGCCCGCAACCGCCGACAATAAGCCGACCGATCCGCAGATCGCGTGGCATCTCGCCCGCTTTATCGAGCAGGTACGCTCCATCCCCGCCGACCCGATCATCCTGCGCCAGGACTGGCTGCGCGCCTATGATTGGACCACCGACCAGGGTGCGGCGGCGCTCAACGACTATGCCCGCGCAGCGGATCCTTTCGCCAAGGTCGGCAAGCAGCAGGTCGCGGTGGACATTTCTTCGGTCATCAGAGCCTCGCCGGGATCCTTTCGTGTCGCCTGGATCGAGCACCACTACGAAAACGGTCAGCTTTCAGACACCGAGCGCTGGACCGCGATCCTGACGATCGTGACGCAGATACCAAGCGACGCCGAACGGCTTCGCGCCAATCCGTTAGGCATTTACGTCAACGCCATCAACTGGTCGCGGGAGATGAGCCAATGAGCCCGACATCGCCTCTTGTTGCCGGCGCGACCTTCTCGAGATATCTGCTGTCGGCCATGCTGGCCTCGGGGACGGCGCTGCTTGCGGGTTGCGCCACGCCTGCGAAGAAGCCGCCGAAGATCAGCTACGATACCTATGTTCCGCCCTTGCCGCCGGCTCCGGCCGCCTCGAGCAACCAAAGGCCGAAACCTCTTCGCGTGCCACCCGGCTGGGCGCCCACACGGGGCGGCGCCATCGGGCAAACGCCGGCCGCCCGTGTCGAGAACGCAAACGCCGCGGCGCGCGTGGAACCGCGCCGTGACGGCTACTACAACGCGATTCAGATCTACCCATGGAGCGAAGGAGCGCTCTATCAGGTCTACGCCTCACCTGGCCAGATAACGGACATCGCGCTTGAGCCGGGCGAGAGCCTGACCGGAGACGGTCCGATCGCGGCTGGTGATACCGCGCGCTGGATCATCGGCGACACCGAAAGCGGGTCCGGCACTGCCCGACGCGTCCACGTGCTGGTGAAACCCGCGCGGGCAGACATCACAACGAACCTTATCATTGCCACGGACCGGCGCAGCTATATGCTTGAGCTACGCTCAGGCGCGAAGCCCTACATGCCTGCCGTTGCGTGGTCCTATCCGGCTCCGAACGCGAGCGTCCTGCAGACGATCGCCACAACGCCGGTCATACCGGACGTTACGGTGCGAAACTATCGCTACGGCATCACCGGCGACAGCCCGCCCTGGAAGCCGGTGAACGCCTACGACGATGGGCGCAAGGTATATATCGAGTTTCCGCGCGGCATCGTGCAAGGCGAGATGCCGCCGATTTTCGTCATCGGCCCGGACGGCGAAGCCGAAATCACCAACAGCCGCGTCTATCAGAATGTCCTCATCGTCGATCGCCTTTTTGGCGCGGCCGAACTGCGTCTTGGCGCCCGCAAACGGCAGCAGACGGTCAGGATCGAGCGCGTCGATAGAAGAACCGATGGGTTGTGGCGGGGCCCAAGTGTCAGCGCCGCGTCGAAGCTGCCGATCGCAACGCACAGGAGAGCGCTGCAGCCATGAACGAGACGAATATGGCCGTCGAATCCTTGCGGATTCGCGCCGACCCGCCGCGTGTGACGCGCCTGTCGCGCAAGATGCTCGCAGGCATCGGCTTCGTCGTCGCGCTCGGTGTCGGCGGCGCGCTGATTTACGCTCTGCAGGACGCCAACACATTCAGGCAGGGCGAGGAGCTCTACCCCACCTCCAATCGGCCGCCCGCCGACGGACTGGCAAGGCTGCCGCGCGACTATGCCGGCCCGATCCTTGGGCCGCCGCTGCCTGGCGATCTCGGAAGGCCGATCCTCGATGCTCAGAACAAGCGGCAGGTCGTCGAGCCGCCCTCAATCGCAAGCCCGGCGATTGACGAAGCCGAGCAGCGCCGGCGGGCCGAAGAGGAAGCGGCCAGAACCTCGCGCGTCTTCTTCCAGACAAATCCCAGGACCGCCGGAGCGTCTGCCCCTGCTGCTGACGACCTTACCAATCAGAACGCTGCGCCAAATGCGCAGGATCGCCAGCTTTCCTTCCTGTCCGCCGCCGCTGACCGGCGGACCGAGGCCGCGGATCACATCACGCCTCCCGCGTCACCCTATGTGCTTCAAGCCGGTGCCGTAATCCCGGCCGCGCTCATCACGGGCATCCCGTCGGACCTTCCCGGGCAGATCAGCGCTCAGGTGACCGAAAATGTCTATGACAGCCCCACCGGCCGTTCGGTGCTTGTCCCGCAAGGCACTCGTATCATCGGGCAGTACGACAGCGGAATTGGTTCCGGGCAGCGCCGCGTGCTGCTTGTCTGGAACAGGCTGATCTTTCCCGACGGACGCTCCATCGTGCTGGAGCGGCAGCCTGGCGCGGACGCTCAGGGCTATGCCGGCCTGGAGGATGCCGTCGACTTTCACTGGGGCGAGTTGTTCAAGGCCGCGGCGTTGTCGACCATTCTGAGCGTTGGCGCGCAGGCCGGTTCTTCCGATCAAGACAGCGATATCGTGCGTGCTCTGCGAAGCGGCGCTTCCGATAGCGTCAGCCAGGTAGGCCAACAGGTCGTTCAGCGGCAACTCGCTATCGCCCCGACGCTCACGATCCGGCCGGGGTTTCCCGTTCGCGTCCTCGTCACCCGCGATCTTGCCCTTGAACCATACGGAGGTTGACATGGCCAAGTTGAAACTCGCAATGATTGCCGACCACAAGCCAGTAAAGATTACGGTGGAACTGCCGGCGCCCCTGCATCGCGATTTGGTGAAATATGCAGAGATCCTTGGGCGCGAGGCCGGGCGGCCATCTGCCGATCCATCGCGCCTGATCGCGCCGATGCTTGAACGGTTCATCGCAACGGACCGCGGCTTTGCGAAAGCAAAGAAGGAGCAGGCTTAAACCGAGCTTGCTATGGCCGACCTGTCGAATGAGATCGAGGGTGCGCCTCGGGAGGCCATCTAGGGTGATTGACCTGACGAGAGAAGTGCTTGAGGATCTCGACGGCCAGCAAGGATTCAGCCCTGCAATGTCAATGCAGTGCATTCTCTGATTTCATTGCGGAATCCACCCAAAGCAGCATGAACAGAGCGAAAACATTCGAACATATCTGTGCCGTTTCTGTGCCAATAGCGAAAAGAGGTTGACGCATGGGTGAAGCTAAAGGCGCCGCGAAAATCCGGTCCCTATCGTCTACCACCACACCAGCACGCCTACATCGCCGGGATCGGCGCCGGACGCTCGCCATCGCAGTCTGGCGCTACTGGCAGCGGGATATGCTCGGGATGGCGGCAAGCGCCCTGATGGCCGCACTGGCCGCGGCCGCTTAACTATTGCCAGTCCGGAAAGTCACGGCTTTGGATGGCTGTATCGTTGTAGGACGGGAACGCTGCATTGGCCTTGCACAGCAGAGATTGCCGGTTTGATCCCCGGCAGCTCGTCGGGCTTGAGGCTGTAGTTGGGGGCCTCGCCCGGCGAGTTTTAGGGAAACCAGTGGAAAGGCGTAGAAATCTATATCAGTGCATGGATGCTAACTTAGCCTCCTCTTTGGCCGACTCATCCCTACCGAGTCGGTTAGGCCCGGCGGTTCAACCCAACGCAAACCCCAACGCGGAACTGTCGGGCCGCTCTACGGGAAGGCGTCCAGCCCTTGCCCGGCTCCGGCGTTAGAGCGCCGGCAGAGGAGGCAGCCCGAGCGAGCCGTCTGTTTCATCAATTTCTCACCTGGTCTGATGTTCCATTAGCAGATGCTTGAATAATCCGGTTCCCGCTCCAGACTCGTCCCTATGGCGAAGGGCTCTTTCAACATTGGCGATGAAGTCGCCATTACTGCGACCGTTCGCAGGCGGGTCACAGAGGATAGGGTGAGCGTGTCGATCCCATCCTATGGTCAGCCGCATTCCATCATTGACCGGACATCGAAGGTGAAACGTGGCCAGCCGATCGATCTGATAGGCGACGTGACGCGGGTCGATGAGGGCAAAGTGACGGTCAACCTCGGTGTGCCGGTCACCGTCGATATCGGAACGGTCAAACTCGTGACGGCTTATGTGCCGCCGAAGCGCAAGACGCCGCTGGTCGACAAGCCAACATAGCCGGAAAGTAATAACTGGATATATCTGATTAATGCTTCTCGTCTTCCGCATCGAACGCATTTACCCGAAATAACCGCTCCTCTTGCGCAAATATTCACTTTAATAGATGCTTGACCTTAAGCCGTGGGAGGGCTGGGGTATGAGAGTTCAAGCGTTGATGGCACTCTGTGCCAGTGCCGCTCTGTGCGGCTGCCAGACAAGCAATCAAGCCGATTATGTTCAGATAGGTTACGGGCCGAGTTTCGACGTCGCCCATGCTCAGTGCGAAATGCAAAAGGGATCGGTTGACCAGGGCTATATTGCCGTAGGGTCTCCAGGGTTTGTTGCAGGAGCCGGCATCGGAAATGCGCTCGGCAATCTGGCCCTTGAAGATCAATACATGAAGAACTGCCTCATCCTGAGCGGATGGAAGCGGGCACCGCCAGGTCAGGGAGCAGCTGCGGCGGCTGCGGAAGCCGCCGGTAAATCGCCGCCGCCGTATGGCATCGCGCGAGCACCTGGCAGTTGGATCAACACCGCTCTGCTCGACTGGTCGGACGCCAACAAGAAATGCGTTGCCGGCGACAAAGGCGCTTGTGCGACTCGTGCCAAGCTTGGGGCGCAACTCAAGGCGGCGGGCGTCAATCCTTCACCGGTTTGAGGTGACCATGTATCGGAGGGTCGGGCTATGCCTTGGCATCGTGTTGACCGTTAGCGGCTGCGCGGCCGATTATCTCCACAACTACGACACCATGACGTTGGCGTCCGGCGACGCCAACCAGCAGAACCAGCTTCTTCAGACGGTCGATCCGTATAATCCGCAAAGCAACAACACCAAGATCGGGGGCAACGGCCAGCGGATGGTCGCCGTCGTCCAACGATATCGAGGCGTTCCGCTGGCGGGAGCTGCGCCCGGCGCCCTTCCGAACAGCGAGATCGACCTGGATTGCGCAGGTGGCAGAGGAGATAACCCTGTGGTGCCGCCAAACACGCCGCTCACCGGCCCAGATACGAACGGCCTCGATCGCAACCACAACGGCATCGCGTGCGACAGCCCGAGAAGGTAATGGGATCGCGACCTCTCAGACGCAGTTCTGGACAACGCTACGTCGATGTAGCGGACAACGAGTACAACCGTCGGCGATACTACCGTCAGCACAGGCGCCCGCAATCTCGCGCCCAACGGTGGCTTGAACTCCTCGGTGGGTTCGTCGGGCTATTGACGCTGCTGGGGATCGGTCTGGCGGTTCAGATCGCACCGGAGTTCACCAGCTGCAACATCAAGGGCAACATCAGTTATTACGGCGGCCAGCGCATCTACCATGTGCCGGGGCAGGAGTATTACAGCGAGACGCGGATCAAGCTGCTCAAGGGCGAGCGCTGGTTCTGCAGCGAGGCCGAGGCGCGAGCGGCTGGCTGGCGGCGGGCGCGCCGGTAGTGCATCGGCTGCCGCCATCTCCATTTCAGAAGAACGATTCCACCAGCGAGATGCATTCTTGGCAGAAGCTGATCGTGTAGCCGGGAAGCATTCACAGTGTCGGTCGCTTCAGCCCGTTCTGGCGCGGTGGTCGTCAAAAGAACAGCCCGCCGGCCGGAGCCAGCGGGCGAAGCGCATCTCAGAAGCGCCTCGGCGTTAGTCGGTTTGTGGCGCGATGTTCCCATTCGCTGTTCAACGGAAATCTCAGTTTCGACCTACGTCCGCAGCTAAACGTCGGTAGTGTGCTGAGAGTTCTGCAAATTCGCTGAGAGAGGGCGGTCATGGCAGGCTGGTGATTGTTCACGTCACCTGATTCCCGCGAAGCCACCATGACCAAGACTGAAGATAAATCCGCCATAGCTGCCGTCAAAGACATTCTGCTTTCCCACTACACCCCCACTACACCCCGAGATAGCGTTGCAGGAGTTCCGGCTTGGCCTTGACTTCGGCAACTGACCATTCGTGGGCGATGTGCCCGTTGTTGATGATATAGATGCGCTTTGCAATCGTCAGCGTTGCGGCAAGGTTCTGTTCCACCAAGACCATGGTGCGCCCGGCCTCGGCAAGTTCGCGACAGGCTTTGACGAGATCCTGGACGATCACGGGCGCAAGCCCTTCGAACGGCTCGTCAAGCAATAAGATCTTCGGATCACGTACGAGCGCGCGGGCGATTGCGAGCATCTGCTGTTCGCCGCCGGAGAGGTCAGTCCCGCGGCTGGTGCGCCGCTCTTTCAGACGCGGAAACATCCCGTAAATTCTCTCGAGGGGCCACCTGTTCTCGGCTGTCAGGCCGGCGAGGATTAGGTTCTCCTCAACATTCAGGCTGCCGAAAATGCGCCGCTCCTCGTGCACCAACTGCATGCCGAGCCGGGCGATGTTGTGCGCCTTTTTGCCCGCCAGTTCCTCACCGCCGAGCTTGACGCTGCCTGTACGAGGCATGACGATACCCATCAGGCTCCTGAGCGTCGTGGACTTGCCAGCGCCGTTGCGTCCGAGAAGCGCGACGACCTCGTTCTTCTCCACGCGTAGCGACACGTCGAACAGAATATGGCTGTCGCCGTAGTAGCTGTTCAGTCCTTTGACCTCCAGAAGGCTCATGCCATTTCTCCGTGAACGCCGCCGAGATAGGCTTCCTGAACTTTTGGATTGAACTTGATCTCCTGCGGCGCGCCATGAACGAGGACGCGGCCTTCTTGCAGTACAGTGACCCTCTCGACCAACTCGAACAGCGAATCTATGTCATGATCGATGATGATCATCGTGCGACCGCGCGCGATCGACTTCAATAGTGCCACCGTCTCGACGCGCTCGCTCGGGCTCATGCCGGCAAGCGGCTCGTCCAGCAATAGCAGGCTCGGCGAGGTTGCGAGCGCCAGACCGATTTCCAGCCGACGCTTCTCGCCATAGGCCAGTTCCGAAACCGGTGTGTCGAGCCGCGCCGTGAGGTTCACCAGTGCCGCCGTCCGCTCGACCTGCTCGTTGAGACCCGGAACGCCGTGAAGGCTCTTGAACAGATCGAGCCTGAACTTGCCGCGCGTCTCGCCCAGGGCCGCGATCGTCAGGTTCCGCCCGACTGTCAGCCTGTCGAACAGCTGGTTGATCTGGTAGCTCTTGGTCAGCCCGAGCTGGCATACGTCGGACACGCCCATGCCTGTGATGTCGCGGCCCTCGAACATGATCTGGCCCGAGGTCGGCGCGATCTCGCAGGTGAGCATCTTGAAGAAGGTGGTCTTGCCCGCGCCATTCGGCCCGATGATGCCTCGTGTCTCACCGTGATCGACCGCAAAGTCGATGTCGCTGTTGGCCACGATGCCGCCATAGCGCTTGGTGAGGCCCCGAGCCTGCAGGATCGGCCCGGATACGGGCGTGCCACCGCGCCGGCTCGGCGGCATGGGTTCGATGTCGGCCGCATCGAATCGCGCGCTCTCGATCGAGGCTTCGGCTGGTTCGATCCTCTTGCGGCCGGCCACCACCTTGTAGAGGTCGACGATCGCACCGACGATGCCGCGCCGCAGGAAGCACACCAAGAGCACGAAGACGATGCCCAGCACCAACTTCCACGTGGCGCCGAGATGCAATGTGTTCTGGAAAAAGTCGCTGAGGTAGAGCCACACCGTCGCGCCCACCAGAGGTCCGAACAGGGTGCCGCCGCCGCCGATCGCCGTCTGCATGACTACCTGGCCGGAGGTGTCGAACATGAAGGCATCCGGCGGCATGAAGCCTTGCATGACGCCCAGAAGGCCACCGGCGAAGCCGGCATAGATCGCCGCCACCACGAAGGCCGTGAGCTTGTAGCCGTGGACGTTATGGCCGAGCGCCGCCGCGCGGAGCGGATTGTCGCGGATCGCCGAAAGGATCGCGCCGACGGGCGAGCGCACGATGCGCAGAGCGATGACGACGCCGACGAAATACCAGAACGCCAGGAAGGTATACATCGTCCAGTCGGTGTTGAACTCGAACACCTTGAAGCCCAGATTGAAGACCGGGGTAGGCACCCCGGGCAAGCCGTTCTCGCCGCCCGTGAACGCCGACAGCGGATTGAACTCGACGAAGAAGAACACTTCGGCGATCGCTACCGTGATCATGGCAAAATAGATCCCGGTGCGCCTCAGCGCGATCAGGCCGATCACATAGCCGACCGCACCCGCCACGGCCGCGCCGGTGACAATGGCGGCCATGACGTAGGAGAAGTCGGTTTCGGTCAGGAGGTAGGCGGCAAACATGCCGCCGGTGCCGTAAAAGGCCGACTGGCCGAAGGACAGCAGCCCAGTATAGCCAAACAGGATATCGAAGCCGATCCCGAACAGGCCCCAGATGAGGATGCGGTTGACCGTGCTGGGCGAGAAGCCGAGATGGGGCAGCACGAAAGGCGCCAATATGAGCGCCACTGCCGTCAGAAGCTCGACCAAGAAGGGATGCTTGATGCGCATGGCCGACCGCGTCTACTCGCGTCCTGCCGTGCCGAGCAGCCCATGCGGGCGAAGCACCAGCACCAGCGTCATCGCCACGAACAGCATGACATAGGAGTAACCCGGATTGAACATCGAGGTGATGCTGATGATCTCGCCGGCAATAAGACCGCCGATGATCGCGCCGGGAAAGGAGCCGACCCCGCCGATCACCACGACGACGAAGGTCTGGACAAGTATGGTTTCGCCGACATCGGGTGCGATCGACACCACGGGTGCGTTGACGATACCGGCGAAGCCTGCCGCCATCGCGCCGATGCCGAAGACGAGCATGAAGACCCTGTAGACGTCGATCCCGAGCGAATCGACCATCACCGAATCCTCGATGCCTGCCCGAACGATCATTCCGATGCGGGTGCGATAGAGTACGAAATAGAGCGCCAGCAGCGCAACGCCGACGATGCCGAGTAGAGCCAGGCGATATGTAGGATAGACCATGAAGCCCAGATGGGTGATGCCGACCAGCGCCGCGGGCGGCGGCACCGAATGCGAGAGGCTGCCGAAGAAGAAGCGAACCATCTCGACGAAGACGATGCCGAGCCCGAACGTGACGAGAAGCTGGTCCTCATGCGGGCGGGTGTAGAAATGGCGGATGATCAGACGCTCGATCACCACGCCGACGATCATCACGAACGACGATCCGGCCACCACCGCGGCCAGGAACGACCCTGTATACGTGTAGGCGACCCACCCGGCATAGCCGCCGAGCATGAACATCGCGCCATGGGCCAGGTTCAGGACGCCGAGCGTGCCGTAGATGATCGTCAGCCCGGAGGAGATCAGCGCCAGGAGCGCGCCGAGCACGAACCCGTTGAAGCATTGCGAGATGAAATTTGCCCAGTTGATCACGCTGCGCCCACCTTGATCATGAAGGATATGCTCCCGCACTTCGCGCCGCCAAGGGCCTGCAGGAGAAGTCGCGAACAATCGACATGCCGTTGGCCGTCCGCCAGAGGCGGAGCAAAGCCAGGTCGGAATGCGAATGCCTCTCCGTCATTGCGGTGGAGAGGCGAGGGAGTATCAGGTGTAGTCGCCGAGGTTGCAGCCGAAGGCGTCGGGCTTCTGCATCAGCGGCGCACCGTCGACCACCTCGACCACATTCCAGTAGTCATCGTCGCTCTTCATGTCCTTGGGATCCTTGCCCTGGACGAGCACGACGGGCCGCACGCACTGGTGATCTTCTGGCCGATAGTGAACGTCGCCGACGAGCGAAGGGATGGTCTCGCCCTTCTCGTACTGCTTGATGACGTCCGGCGGATAGAAGCTGCCGGCCTCGGACACCATGCGCGCCCAGTGCGCGAAGCTGACATAGGAGTTTTCGGCACCCCATTCCGGCCGGTAGTTGAACTTTTTCTGGAACGCATCCACGAACTGCTTGGCGAGCGGATACTTGTCCTCCAGTGTCCACCAGAAATCGGTGGCGGCGAAAACGCCCGCCGTCAGTTCGGGACCCACTTCCTTGGCAAGGAAGGGGATCTGGTAGGGCACGACCATCTTCATGGTCGGGGTCAGGCCGAACTGCTTGGCCTGCTGGATCGACAGCACCGCATCGCGGCCCCAGTTGACATTGATGATGAATTCGGCGCCGGAATTGGCAATATTCGTCAGATACTGGCTGAAATCCTGGGTACCCAGCGGCGAAATCTGGTTCGTCACCATCTGCCATCCGCCCTGCGAGGTCAGATAATCGTTCACCGACTTGGTGACCGTGTGGCCGTAGGTGTAGTCCGGCGTCATGAACGCCGCTTTCTTTCCCTTGCCGTAGGTCTTCAGCAGGATCGGGCCGATCGCATTGGCCGCGGTCTGGCCATAGAAGTCCTGGCGGAAGCCGTAGCGGACGCAGTCCTTGCCAGTGGTGTCGTTCGAGCCGGAGATCCCCGCGACGTAGAGGATCTTTTCGCGCTGTGCGAACTTGTTGAGCGCGACCGCGACGGCCGACGAAGTCGAGCCGGTCATCAGGATGATCTTGTTCTGGTTGATGAAGTTCTGCTCGACCTCGACGGCCTGGTTCGGCTTGGCCGCGCTGTCGGCGGACAACAGCTCCACCTTCTTGCCTAGCAGCCCTTTGTCGACCTTCGGCGCCAGCGCCTTCATCAGGTCGTGGCCGTTGTTGATGTGCTCGACCGCGAGCTGCCAGCCTTTCAGCTCGTCAGCACCCTGCACGGCATAGGTGCCCGTGAGCGGCACCGCGGCTCCGATATAGACGGTGTCGCCCTGCGATCCGGCCGGCCAGGTGCCGATCGCCGGCTTGTCGTCGGCCGCAAAAGCCACGAGACTGGAATAGGGCAGAGCGGCGCCGCCAAGCAAAGCGGCGCCGGCATGCAGTACGGTACGGCGCGATATATCGGCTGATTTTTTATCGTCGAACGACATCAGTTGTTCCTCCTTAGCCCTGGAGCCGCCTGACGGCTCTCTCTCGTCCCCCAGATTCCGAAACCGGCTTTTTTTCATGCAGGACTGTGAATGACACGCCTGCTTGTATGGGCATTCGCAGCGGCGTCGACCGGCCCGTCAATACAACTTTCGTTTGATGATTTTGTTCATTGATCCAGATTTATAATGCTACGAAAGTTTCGGCGCAGATTATGAACCTTGGGACCCTGGCATGCCGCTGACCGGCCACCCGATCGTGACTCGACTGACACGTCAAATGAAGCTGAATGCTGCCGACATCGAAAGCCTTGCGGCCATCTTCGAGCGCGATCTCTCCTTCGGGAAGCGGGAGGACCTCATTGTTCACGGCTCGGAGTTCCGAAACCTGTGCTTCGTCAAGGACGGCTATGCGATCCGCTACAGGTTGCTTCGCAGTGGCAAGCGGCAGATCCTGAAGCTCATCCTGCCGGGCGACGTCGTTGGCTTCCCAGTCAGCTTTTTCGACCGGTCCAGCTATGCAGTCGTTGCCGTGAGCGAACTGACTTACGCTGTCTGCCCGTTCGATTCCTACGTTCGCCTATGCTACGAACAGCCACAATTCGGTTTGGTTTTGAGCTGGCTCGCCGCCCAAGAGGCCGCAACGTATGCGGAACACATCGTCAACCTCGGTCGACGTACGCCGACCGAAAGGCTGGCGCATCTTTTGCTTGAGATACACTCGCGCCTTTTGGAGGTGGATCGCGCTGACGAGGCAAGTTTCGTCCTGCCGTTTTCACAAGAAGTCATGGCGGATGCACTCGGACTGAGTGTTCCCCATCTTAACCGTGTAATTCAGCGGCTTCGCGCCGAACACCTCATCACCAGCAACTCGCGCCTGATCGATTTGACCGACCTTCCGGGCCTGCAGAGAGTGGCTCAGTACCAGCCGATGGATCTAGCCCCAATCCCTGTGCTTCACGCATTGGATGTTGCTACCTGACAAGGAAACTTCGGCCTCTACAGCTATGCAGGCGCTGTCGCTTAAATAGGAGCGGGCGCGGATGCCGACTTGAGCATCCAGGTATCAAACGGCCACGCTATCGGAGATTTTCGCGGGCAGTTTAATAATTACAGTCTTCACGGAGGGCTTGGCCTCGGGGGGACGGCAGATTATTTTACGGGGATGAGTTCTCATGGGTATGTAACCGGAGGTGGTGCAACGTTGGGCGGAGCGGCTGGCGCTTCTGCAGCTGCAGCATCGACCTCACGTTCCTTTTTGCTCCTTTCGGTGAATAGCGGGGCGCAACGCTGGGTCGAGTAAGATATGTTTCCTTGGGGCTTGCAGGGGTGATTCTCGCGGTCACCCTATGGATAAGCGGGGTTCTGGATAACTCGTACGCAGTTTATCCCACTGTCCAGGACCCTGAAAAAGGTAGGACGATTGCCTACCACGTCAAAAACGTTGTTGTTTATTTAACAGAAACGCAGATTGTTACCGCGTATTTTCTCAGGATTATTGAAGGGTGCGCTGCTGTCGCAATTTTTGTCCTTCTAACTTCTCAATTAATATGGCCCGAGAAGCGAAATAGATAGTCCGTTCTCCAAGAACGATCCCACTGGGCTTGCAGTCGGTTCCTTGGCCGCTTGCCGTCAAGGCCATTTTGTTCAGCATATCCGTACCAAGTCGCGATTCCAAAGTAGTTAACCGATGCGGATTCCGGTCTCCCGAATTGAGCTCATCGTTGGATTTGCCAGGCGCAGCCTCAATCTGTGTTCTTGTTGTTCGGTTCACCAGACCACACGAGATCATACGAAGATATGGATTGGCTAACCATCCGCTAAGCCATTAATTTTTTCAAAGTCCTACACCTTCAGCGACTGGCATAATCGTTTCAGATCAATACGTTACAACGCCGTTCGCCAAAGTTGATTCAAGAAGCTGGTCCAGCCCCTCGTCGACCAATGGCAGCTTTGCGCCCATTGCGGCCAGTCAGGTCAGCTATCTGGCCCTTGCGTTGGGAGGCTCCCTTAGATGATCTCTACCGGCCCGTAGATTTGCGCACCCTGCGCAACTTGAGCTTCGGCCACGGCTTACCTCCCGCCGGGGCCGGGCTTCTGCCGGCGCGTTCTCGGTTTAGTCGTTCGGCACCATGGCCAACGCCGTGCCTGGCTCACCGTCCCACAAGATCAGGCTCGCAGCGCCGACCAGCCCGGCGCGGTCGCCTAGTTCCGCCGGCACGATCGGCACGTCCCGAAAGACTTGCATGGCTCGCTCATTGACCGTCGCCCTGATGCCGGGCGCCAGCAGTTCGAAGCCGTTGGCAAGACCGCCGCCCATGACGATCAGATCCGGTGAATAGAGATGCAAAAGGTTGGTAAAGCCGATGCCGAGCCATCGCGCCTCGGCTTCGACCAATTCGCGGGCACTGGTATCGCCGGCACCGGCGGCCTCGACGACATGGCGGGCCGAGACGTTGCCGTTATTGGAAAGACGTCGCAACACTGAACCGTCGCCGGGCTTGGTGAGCCGCGTCGCCCGGCGCCCGAGAGCGGTGCCCGAAGCGACAGCCTCGAAGCAGCCGACATTGCCGCAGAAGCAGCGATCGCCTTCTCCGGTGATTGTCATGTGGCCGATCTCGGCCGCCAGGCCGCGCCTGCCGTGATAGATGTGGCCGTCGGCGATCACGCCGCCGCCTATGCCGGTCGACACGGTGACGAACACCATCGATGCTGTGCCGCGGCCGGCGCCGAGGCGCCATTCGCCCAGCGCTGCCGCATTGGCATCGTTCTCCAACCGCACCGGCAGGCCGAACTGCCGGCTCAAAATGTCGATCATCGGCACGTTGTGCCAGCCAGAGAGCGTCGGCGGTCCGATGACGATGCCTGCCTTGGGGTCGAGCGGACCCGGCGCACAGGCGCCGATGCCGATCACTTTGGCCTGCGGGTGGTCGTCCAGCAGTTTGTCGGCGAGCGCGATGATCCGGCCGATGACCGCCTCCGATCCCGCTTCAGTCATCGTCGGTTCCGAGACGCGCGCCACAACCTCGCCGCCGCGCCCGATCAGCGCGCCGCGCAACTCGGTGCCACCTAGATCGAAGGCAAGCGCAAGCGTGTTCATCAGGCGGCGGCCTTCAGCCCGTGCAGCCAGGCCATGCGCCGCGCAAGGTCGGGATCGCCAAAGGCGAGCGAGCCCAGCACCACAGTGTCGGCGCCTGCGGCGCGCAGCAGCGGCACTGTTTCATGGCGTATGCCCCCATCGGCGGCAAGAATGATGTCGGACTCTCGGTCTGCCTGCCTCATCAGCGCGCGCGCTTCGATCAGGCGCGGGCAGGCCTTTTCGGACAGGCTCTGCCCCTTGACGCCGATCGAGGTGCCAAGAAGCGTGACGAAGGCGACGTCAGGCAGGAACGGCTCGATCGCGCCGACCGGCGTTTCGAGCCGGAGCACCACGCCCGCTTCGGCGCCGAGGTCACGCGCCAGCTTCACCGCGCGCAGGCCGGCTTCGCCGTTCTCGGCGTGGATGGTGACGAGGTCGGCGCCGGCCTCTATGAACTGGCGCGTCTGCGCCTCGACGATTTCCGCCTCGACCATCAGATGCACATGGATCGGTTTCGCCGTCAGCCTGGCGATGCGCGCCACCATGTCGGGAAAGAACAGGAAGCCGGGGGTGAAGCGGGCGTCCGCCACGTCGATGTGGTGCAGGTCGGCATGGGCCTCAATGCGCTTCAGGTCGCCCTCCATGTTGGCGAGATCCGCCGACCACAGCGAGAATTCGCCGATGAGCCGATTGCGTGGCAGCGCGGCTATTGCCGCGGGTCCCGACAAGGGTTTGGTGGTCATGACGGAATGAGGCTCCGGACGTTCGAGTGGGACTGAAGGAAGGTCGCGATCTGCGCATGCAGTTCGTTGAAATGCTTCTTGCAGTCGGCCGCCTTTGGCGTCACTTGCGCGAAGGTGGCGTTGGGGATCGCGGCCGCCAGCGCATAGGCGCTCGACAACGGGTGCACGGCATCCATCGCGTTGCCGACGACAAGGGCCGGAATGGCGAGCGCCGCGACGTCGCGTTCGGAAACGCCTGGACCGTCGCTGGCGATGTCGGCGAGCACCTGAGCGAAGGCGTTGGCGTCAGGCCGGTCGAAATAGCCGAGCAGCGAGGATAGATTGTCGGGCGCCTCGCGATAGAGTCGTGCGGCGCTCTCGGATTGCGCAAAGATCGCCCGCCCCTTGCCGGTCCCGTGCTCCAGGATGAGCCCGGCGGCCTCGGCGATCAGCTGCATGTTCTGCGGCGCTGGCGAAAACGTCCATGCCGGCCGTACCAGGACGAGGCCGGCGATGCGCTGCCGATGACGGCAGGCGAGGCGAAGCGCGATTCCCGCACCCATCGAGACGCCGCCGGCAACGAAGCGGTCGAGGCCGGCCCGGTCGGCTGCGGCAAGCACGTCGTCGGCGAACATTTCGAACGAGAACGGCCGCCGTTCACCGAAGCCTGAGCCGCCATGCCCGCGGCATTCCAGCGTGATGCGGCGGAAGCCCAGGGGAAAAGTCTGCGAGACCTGCGCCTCGCCGCCGCCCAGCCCGTGCTGGAAGACGACAGCCAGGCCTTCGCCCGTGTCGGTCATGCGCAGCGTGGCGCCGTCGCGCAGCAGCGTGGCCATCACGCCAGCCCCTTGAGGAAACGCGCGACGCCCGGCGCTTCCTCGGCCGAGAGCCCGTGCGTCACCATCGGCCCATCGAAGCCTGTGGCCTTCAGCTGGGCGATGAAATCGGCGAAGTCGACGACGCCCTGTCCAGCCGTGGCGAAGCGGCCGTCGGCGAAACGATCCTTGGCATGCGTAAGCGCGACATGGCCGGCCGTGCGCTCGACCGCCTCGGCAACAGTCGTCCGTGCCTCGTCGGCATTTGCCTGCTCGAATAGATTTGCCGGATCGAGCACGATGCGCAGCCGTTTTGAGCTCATCTCCGCAATCAGCCGTATGGCGTCGCGGGCCGATGCGACGATGTTGGCCTGCTCCGGCTCGATACCGAGATCGACGCCGTGGCGCTCGGCAAGCCGAAGGGCCCCTTCCATCGCGCGCGCCATATCGGCCCAGGCCGATGGATCGGCATTGTTTGGGTGGTACGCCCACTGGTCCTCGGTGTTGCGCGTCCCGGTGCAGAGCGTGACAAGCGGGATCGAAAGCCTGGCCGCCGTTTCGATGACGACCGCCAGCCGTCGCAGTCCATCCTGGCGCATCCGGCTGTCGGGATGCGCCATGTTGTATGTGCCGGAGAGAGCGACGAGATTGATTCCGGTCGCTTTGGCAGCGGCACTGATGGCGTCGATCGCCGCGTCCGGAACCTCGTCCGGCATTGACGGCATGCCGGCGCAGGCGAGGTTGAACTGGGTGACCGCGAAGCCCGCGTCACGGACAGCGGCAAGCACGCCGGTCGGCTCGCTGCCCGGGAAAGTCTTGGCAAACACCCCGACCTGCATCAGACCGCTCCCGTCACGTTGGCGAGCTCGACGCGCTCGCCGCTCTCGACGGAGCGGGCGATCGCTACCATGGAGCGGATGGAAGCGAGCCCGTCGTCGACCGTGGCGCCGCGCTGAGGCGCGCCGTTGAGCACCGTGTCGGCGAGGCCCTCCAGCTGGCGACGGAAGAAATGGCCGTCGGCGCCGAGCGGCTTGCGTGATGTGGCGTCCTTCTCGTGAAAGATGTCGACCTCACTCGCGCGGAAATACCAAGGATTGAAAGTCTTCGCGATCACCGAGCCATTCTGGCCATAGAGCTGGAAGCCCTCGTGCCAGTCCATCCGCACGGCGACGGTGAGGTCGAGATGGCCGAGCGCGCCATTGGCGAATTCGGTCTCGACGAACCAGCAATAGGCGCCGAAGCGCTCGTTGAGGCGGGCACGAACGGCGGTGATCTCGCCGCATAAGAAGCGCGCGGTGTCGACGAGATGCGAGCCATGCGCCAGCATGAAATACTGCCGCAGGTCCGCCTTTGGATTACCGCCCGGCTTCCTCGCCAGCTTGCTTGTGATGGGCAGCGGCTGCACCGCGTCGGTGTTGGTGTAGCGATGGGTGGAATCGCAATACCAGGCCTTGAGCGCCAGGATCTCGCCCATCTCGTCGCGCACGAAATCGCGCGCCGCTTCAAGCGCCGGGTCGAAGCGCTTCATGTGCCCAACCTGCATCACCTTGCCGGAACGCCTGACCGCTTCGGCAAGCTTCTCACCTTCCTCCACTGACACGCCGATCGGCTTTTCGCACAGCACATGCTTGCCGGCTTCCAGTGCCTTGATCGACATCGACACGTGATAGGCGTCCGATGTGGCGACAATCACCGCCTCGAGCTCCGGATCGGCGAGCATCTCATCAAAGTCGCCATACATCTTTTGCGGCTCATAAGTGGCGCCCATCCGCGCCAAGAGATCGGGCGCCGCATCGCAGATCGCGTAGAGGTCGGCGTTGCTTGCCTTCACGCACGATTCCAGATGCGCGAACTGCGCGATCGGCCCGCAGCCGAGCACACCGACACGAAGGCGACGGTCTTTCTTGCGGATCATAGTCTCAGGCTCCGTAGCCGCGCATGGTCTGGCGATTGATCTTGACCGCGTCGGCCGGATCGGCGGCGGCAGTCTCGGATTCTTCCTCGAGCACCAGCCAGCCGTTGAAGTTGGGAGCGGCGCCGGCGATCTCGATCACCTTTGCCGTGTCGCAGACGCCTTTGCCGAGCATCGCCCAATTGCCGTTTGCGTCGACATCCTTCAGGTGCACGTAGCGGATGCGGTCGCGATAGGTGATGAGCGTGTCGGCCATGTCCTTGTGGCCGCGCAATATGTGCCCTGTGTCCGGCACCCAGCCGACCAGCGAAGGGTCGACCAACCCAAAGATGCTGTCGTAGTCGGAGCGGTCGAACAGCAGCGTGTTGTGGTGCGAGCTCGGATGCACCGCGACCTGGACGTCGGCCTTGCGGCCGATCTCGCCGGCACGGTTGTAGACTTCCGCCGCTATGGCGAACTTTTCCTCGCGCGGCCCGTCCGACACGATGGTCGCCGAGCCCATCGATACGAGCGCGCCCGGAAAGGCGGCGGCGAAGTCGATCCAGCACTTGGCGCTGTCGAGGTCCTCGCCGATTTTCTCTCTGAGCGTAAAGCCGCTCTTCGAACCGAAGGCGAAGGAGACGAGCGTGAGGCCGGAGGCCTTCAGCGCGGCGGCGAATTCCACCGGCTTGCCGGCATAGCGGCCGATCATCGTGTCGGTGATCTCGATGCCGGCATAGCCGCCGTCGGCGATCGCCTTCAAGAGATCGTCCGGGCCTCCGGCAAAACGGTCGCCGAGCATTTCCCAGGTAAAAGTTTGGCAACCGACTTTGAGGTGTTTCACGTTCATCCCTTCAATCCTTGATACCGCCCATTCCTTGATGTCCCCTCGGCGTCTCCGTGGGATGAAGATCTACTTGACCGAGCCGGCGGTCATACCGGCGAGGAAGAACCTCTGGGCAATGAGGTAGATGAGCAGCAGCGGCAGCGAGCCGAGCACGCTCATCGCCATCATCTGGTTCCACTCGAAGGCATGTTGGCCCATCAGCAGCTGTATGCCGATCGGGACGGTGCGCATCGACGTCGACTTGGTCAGCGTCAGCGCGAAGAGAAATTCGTTCCAGCATAACAGGAAAGTATAGACAGACGTCGCCACGATACCGGGCAGTGAGATCGGCACGATCACTCGCCAGAGCGCTGTCCAACTGGTGCCGCCGTCGACGGCGACAGCTTCGTCGAGATCGCGGGGCAAGGTGTTCAGATAGCCCGTCATCAAAAGGATCGCATAGGGCAGGGTAAACACCAGATAGGTGAGGATCAGCGCGATATAGGTGTCGAAGATGCGATACGAGACGACGAGCCCGAAGAAGGGAATCAGGAGCGTGATCGGCGGGATGGTCTGCGTGCTGATGATGAGGGTGTTCAGGCTGCCCTTGCCACGGAAATTGAAACGGCTGAACCCATAGGCGGCAAGCAGGGCGATCAGTACCGTCAGCACAGTCACCGTGAAGGCCACGAAGTAGCTGTTGAAGAAGAAGCGCAGCTTGATCGGGTCGCCAAGGATGGCTGCATATGCTTCGAGCGTGAAGGCTTTCGGCAGGATGGTTGGCGGCAGGGCGAAGATCTCAGTGTTCGATTTGAATGAGCTGCTCAGCATCCAGTAGATCGGGAAGGCCGCGAAAAACAGACCCCCGACAAGCGCGACATGCAGCGCGACGGTGATCACCCTGTCCTTGGTCGTGTTCCTTTTCCTCATGATGACTACCGGGCCTTTTGATAGCGGATGTAGAACAGTGTCAGGCCAAGCGAGATCAATAGGATGATCACTGCGCTTGCCGCCGCCTGCGACAGGTTGTAGCTTGAGAACGCCAGCTTGTAGGTGTAGGTGCTGAGCACCTCGGTCGAGTAGATCGGACCGCCGCCCGTCGTGATCCAGATCAACGGGAAGACCTGCATGGTCCAGATGAAATCGAGCAGCGAGATGCTGATGATGATCGGCATCAGCTGCGGGATGGTGATGAAGATCAGCTTCTGGTAGGCCTTCGCCCCGTCGATATCGGCGGCCTCATAGAAATCCTTGGGAATGCCCTGCAGGCCCGCGAGCAGGCTGACCATGAAAAGCGGGTAGCCCGCCCAGATATTGGCGAAGGTGACGGCATGCAACGCGGTCTCGGGCGAGGAAAACCATTCGATCTTGGAACCGATGAGACCCAACTGCATGAGAATGCTGTTGACGACACCGTTCGGCTCGAGCAGCAGGCGCCAGATCACCGCTATGATTACGGCGGTGAAAAGCCAGGGCAGTATGTAGAGCACACGCAGGATGTTGCGCAGCGTCGGATTGATGCGGTCGCTGTTCAGCATGAGCGCGAAGATCATGCCGATGGTCATGTGGAAAACCACACTCATGCAGGTGAAGTAGAGCGTGTGCCACAGCGAGGCCCAGAACACGGGATCGGCAAAGATCGCCTGGTAGTGTTTCAGTCCGGCAAAGGACGGGTCGCGACGCAGCACCGCGCTGTTCTGGAACGAATAGCCAATCACCGTCACCATCGGCAGCAGCATCAGCAGGCCGATTATCACCAGCGAGGGTGACAGATAGAGATAGGGTGCGACCGCTCGCTTGAGTCTGTGGTGGCGAGAGCGCTTCTGCCGGTTCATATGCCAACCTTGGGATACGCCTTCAAGAGAAGGGGCTTCGGAAACAGGTTGTCTCACGTTGCCGATCCGTTGTTGCCGGGAAGGCCTGGCCGAAGTCAGGCCCCCGGTTCGAAGATCGAAACGAAGAAACCGCCCGATCAAAATTTCGCCATCCAGCCCTTTTGAGCGTTGGCTGCGGCTTGTTCCGGAGACTGCTCGCCGGTGAGCATCTTTTGGGCTTGCACGTCGAACTGCGTCATCAGGTCTTCCGCCACCGGCAGGCCCGTGAACTCATTGGCAAGATAGCCGGTCTTGAAGATTTCGAAAGCCTTGCCGAAAGCCTTGTCGGCGGTCACGAAATCGGGCTTGGCCTTGACGTTGCCTGGGAAGGCGTTGGCCAGCGACACGAGCTTGGCGTTGACCTTCTCGCTCATCAGATACTGGACGAGCTTCCAGGCCTCCTCCTGATGTTTCGAGCCAGCGGAGATGCCGATGCCCCAGGAGGCATAGGGAAGGCCGCGCTTGCCAGTATAACCCTCCACGACCGGAACCGGGATGAGGTCGAAGTTCAGTTTGGGATTGCGTTTGCGGATGAGGTTCACGTGCGCAAGCGAGTCGATCATCATTCCGACCCGATCGTTGACGAATTCCTCGACCTTTTCCTGCTCAGTCTTGGTGGCGATGCCGGGCGAGATGGTGCCGGCGTCGTTGAGCGATTTGACGAAGGTCAGCATATCCACCACCGGTTTGCCCTCGAGGGCGGGCTTGCCGCCCGCCATCATCGATTGACCCGATGCCCAGACCCACGACATCATGTCGTTCTGGACGCCGGACGGTGTCTGCAACGAGAGCGGCAGAACCCAGCCATACTGGTTCTTGTCGGCATGGGTCATCTTCTTGGCGGCTTCCAGGAACTCCGCGCGGGTCGACGGCAGCTTGGTGACGCCCGCCTGGGCGGCGAGGTCCAGATTGACGAAAACCGGATAGACGAACGACGCCACGGGAAACATCACCGCTTTGCCGTCCACCTTGATGATATCCGCGACCTGCGTCTTGTCGAACCTGCTCGCATCCATCATCGGGTTCATGTCGGCCAGCGCATTCTGCGCGTTCAGATTGTTTACCCAGGCGCCGTCGAGACCAACGACATCGCTAAGCGTTCCAGTCGCAGCACCAACCGAGATCTGGTCTCGTGTCGTCGCATAGGGGCCGCTGACCAGCGTCACCTTGATTCCGGGGTTTGCGGCCTCGAAGTCATTCATGATTGCCCTGAGCGAGCCGGCTGGCAATTCCGGCTCCCACCATTGGGTGAATTCCAGCGTCGTGTCCGCCATGGCGCTGGTTGCGCCAAGCAACCATGCGGCCGCGGCTATTTTCAGCATCGCGGGTTGTATCCGAAACATCACTTTCTCCTCCTTCTTTGTGATCGGCCGCACAATGCGGACGATCGCCTGGTTTATTCAAAAGTCTTCATGCAAGTATTCTTGGCAGGCGCCTCGCTCTCGCCTGCGATCTGCTGCAGATCTTCAGATGGCTAGATGCGTCTCGGGATCGAAGAAATGGAACTTGGCATCGTCCACGGCCAACCGGATTTCCGCGCCGGAGTGGACGGCGCTGGCCGGCTCGAATCTCGCCACCGCGTTCGATGCCAGGCCAAAATCGTCCACCGCGTCCGGATCGCCGGAGTCCACCCGGACCGCGTCGATGTTGAGATGGACGATATGTTCAGAGCCGAGCTCTTCGATCGAAGTCACCTTTGCTGGGATCGTCTGATACTTGCGGCCGGATTCGAGGCTGCTGTCATAAAGATCCTCCGGCCGTATGCCGAACACGACCTTGCGCCCCTCATAGGACCTCAAGCCCGGCCTTCGCACGAAGGCTGCATCCTGCAGCCGGATGGCAAAGGTGCTGGCCGTCAGCTCGTCGCCCGTCAGTGTCCCTTCGAAAAGGTTCATCGACGGCGAGCCGATGAAGCCGGCAACGAAGGCGTTCACCGGCGATTCGTAGAGCCGCTTGGGTGTGTCGACCTGCTGCAGCACGCCCCCTTTCAGCACCGCGACCCTATCGCCCATCGTCATCGCTTCGATCTGATCGTGGGTCACGTATATGGTCGTGACGCCGAGCTGCTTTTGCAGGCTGGTGATTTCGGCGCGCATCTGCACGCGCAATTTCGCATCCAGATTGGAAAGGGGCTCGTCCATCAGAAAGGCGGCCGGCTCGCGCACCATGGCGCGGCCCATGGCAACCCGTTGACGTTGTCCGCCGGAAAGGTTTGCGGGCTTGCTGTCGAGCAGCGACGTCAGCTGAAGGGTTTTGGCGATCTCGTCCACGCGCTTCTTGCGCTCGGCCTTCGGCTTGCCCGCCAGCCGCATCGAAAAAGCAATGTTTTCAAACACCGTCATATGTGGGTAGAGCGCGTAGCTCTGGAAGACCATCGCGATGTCGCGGTCCTTCGGCGGCATGTCGACGACGTCGACCCCGCCAATGCGAAGACTGCCGCTGGTGATGTCCTCCAATCCAGCGATCATCCGCAAGGCGGTGGATTTGCCGCAGCCGGACGGCCCGACGAGAATCAAGAACTCGCCGTCCTCGACCAATAGGTTCAATTGGTCGATTGCGCGAAAATTGTTCCCGTAGGTTTTGCAGATATTCTCAAGAATGACTTCTGCCATATGCTTCCCTCCACACGTCCAAGCCGATGATTTTTGTTGTTCTCCTTGGCTTATTCCCCCTGTGAAATATTTCCTCGGATAGTCTTCAGCCTATGTTCCGGTACCGAGTTGCGCATATTTCAGTTCGACCGCCGACGGCGCGTTGGTCGATGCCAGGAGTTCCGTGACCTGGTCGTCGGTCGGAAGCGCCTCGCGCCCGCCGCGCCCCGTTACCGAAAGGGCGGCGGCCGCGGCCGCGAATGCCACCCGACCCGCGGTGTCGGCTCCGCGCGTCAATGCCTGGGCATAGGCGCCGTGAAAGCAGTCACCGGCTCCGGTCGAGTCGACGATCGCAACCCGGTGCGGAGCCAGGTGTCGGAGCGCCGTCTCCTCACGCCCGCGATAATAGGCGCCCTGGCCACCATCGGTCAGAACGACGGCGGACCGCGACGGCGACCACAATGCATCTAGCATCTCGGCGGGCGCTCGGCCGCCCGTGGCGATCCGCGCAAAGCCGAGTGGAAGAATGAGATGGTCGCAGAGCGCCATCAGCCTGTCCGTGGCTGGCCCGGCGCTCCATTCGATATCGCCGACGATCGCAAGGCCGAGCTCGCGAGCCCGAGCCACGACATCCAGCGAGCGGGTCGCGTAGCTGTCGACGATCAGGACGGTCGCGCGGCTGAGGATCTCGTCCGGAAAGTCCGGTGCGGTGCCCAGCATCGCATCGTCGTCATAGGCGATGAACCGGTCTCCGTCCGAGCCGACGGTGATGCGCGAGCGCACCGGGCGCGCGTCGGAGTGGCGCGGCGCGAAAGCAGTTTCAACACCGCACGCAACGAGGTCGCACAACATGGCATCGTCATCGGCGCTGCTCAGCCACCCGATGAACCCGGCGCTTCCGCCGAGCCGCGCGACGGCGGCCAACGCCGTCGCGACATTTCCGCCGAAAGCGCGGGTGCTTTGCAGAACCTTCCCCTTGCCTGCCGACAACGGCTGGTCGACATAGACGATGTCGTCGATCGCAAAGGCGCCGAAGCCGAGGATTGAAGGGATGGTGGGCATCGTTCAGGCGCCTGCCTTCGCAAGCGCTTCTTGCGCCGATAGCCCGTCATGGATGACGCCCCGAAAGGCAAGCGCTGCCTTCTGAGGATCGCCGTGCCCCCAGAGATTACGGCCCACTACGGCGCCGCGCGCGCCGGCACGGATGGCGTCCGCCGTCTGCTGAAGCGCGCCGAGCAGCGTATCGGTCTTCGGACCACCCGCGATGACGACCGGCACCGGGCAGGTCCGGACGGTCTCTCGGAAGGACTCGAATTCGCCCGTGTAGCCGATCTTGATGACGTCGACGCCGGACTCATAACCGATGCGCGCTGCATAGGCGATCTCGTCGGGGGTGAAGACGATCTTTGCTCCGTGGGTGAAATCGCGAGGGTAGATATGCGCCACCACAGGCATGCCGTACCGGGCCGCTGCATTCACCGAATCCGTCAGCCAGCGTATGTATTTGCCCTCGGTCGCGCCGCGCACCGGAATGGCCACGGCCAACGCATCGGCCCCCGCGCGCACCGCATCCTCGGGCGTTGCGATCAACTGGCTGATGCGGTCGTCGGGAGTGAAGCAGCCCGCCTGAATCACCAGGGAAGCCTTGCCCGCATATTGCGGCCACAGATGGCGCGCGGTGCCAGGCTGGATACTGACGTAGTCGGGTTTGCCCGCCATGACACGTGCGAGCGCCCCCGGCAGGTCGGCAAGGCCGCCTTTGCGCACATCGCCATAGCCGACGAAGTGGTCGACCGCGCCGCCAAAAAGATTCCCCGACTGATGCGAGAAGAGGCGCGCAAGACGCACCTTGGTTCCTAGGTTCATGAATTCAAAATTCCCCAATCGTTTGTTTTCAAAATCCCGCTGCGTCAGCGTTTTCACATGCTGTATAAAAATTTTACGCGCGTCAATAATCAAAACGTTGTATAGCGGCTTTCGACTGTGATCCATTGCTGGCGCAAGCGTGCAGCCGGGCCATGACCGCGTTGGGAGGAACGATCTGAAATGCATGGAAAATCAAAGACAAAGCTCGGCATCGGCGTCATCGGATGCGGCAACATCTCGATGACCTATCTGCGCAATGCGGGCCTGTTCGGCGGGGTCGAGTTGCGCGCCTGTGCCGACATTTCTGCCGACATGGCCGCGCTCCGTGCCAGAGAATATGGCATCCGCGCGCTCGGCGTCGATGCGCTGCTGGCTGAGCCCGACATCGACCTTGTCCTCAACCTCACGATACCGGCGGCGCATTTCGACATCTCGTTTTCTGCGCTTTCAGCCGGCAAGCACGTCTTCACCGAAAAGCCTCTGGCGACGTCCGCCGCAGATGGGCGCCGGCTGGTTGCCGAGGCGGCGAAGCGCGGGCTGCTGCTCGGCTCGGCTCCCGATACCTTTCTCGGCGCTGCCGGACGGCGGGCGCGCCGATTGATGGACGAGGGCGCGATCGGCCGCGCCGTGACCGGCACCGCCTTCATGATGGGGCGCGGCATGGAGCACTGGCATCCCAATCCGCAATTCTACTACCAGCCCGGCGGCGGCCCGGTCTTCGACATGGGTCCTTACTACCTGACCATGCTGGTAAACCTGCTTGGCCCGGTCGCCCGCGTCATGGCAATGGCGACGCGCGGCCAGGACGAACGCCTGATCACCGCCGACGGCCCTTACAGGAACACCACATTCAAGGTCGGCACGCCGACCAATATCTTGTCACTGCTCGAATTCCGCTCCGGTGCCACCGTCACCTTCGGTGCCTCCTGGGATGTCTTCAAGCACTCCAACCATCCGATCGAACTGCACGGCACGGAGGGCTCGCTGAGGCTGCCCGATCCCGACACCTTCGGTGGCACCGTGTCGCTCTCGGCGCGTGGCGCCGACTGGAAAGATCTCGAGAGTGAGAGCGAGCTCTACGGCGCGCGCAACTGGCCCTACGGTGCACCCGATCGCGCCAACTACCGCATGCTCGGCGTCGCCGACCTGGCGCGGGCGCTGACGGAGGGCCGCAAGCCGCGGGCTTCGGGCGATCTGGCGCTGCATGTGCTGGAGGTCATGGAAGCGACCCTGGCCTCTGGCGCAAGCCGCGGCTCCGTCGCCGTCGACGACACGGTCGACCAGCCGCCGCTGCTCGGCGAGGACGAGGCGGCAAGCCTGCTGGCCTGAGGAGATATCGGTCGATGACGACATCACCGCCGACGGCAACACCGACCCTGTCCGCGCTCGATCCGCAGGCGCGGCATGTTCTCGATCTCGGTCGCCGGACCAACACCCCGCCGTTCGAGGCCGGCACGCCGAAACAGGCACGCTGCGCCTATGAAGACGGTATTGCGGACTTGCAAGGCGAGCGCGAGCCGGTGGGCTCAGTCACCGAGCCCACAATCGCCGGACCCGGCGGCCCACTGACCCTGAGGATCTATCGCGGGCAGGGCGCGCCTGACGCAGGGGCCCCGGCGCTGCTCTACCTGCATGGCGGCGGCTGGGTGATCGGCAATCTCGAATCGCACGACGAGATCTGCCGCTGGTTCGCCAACATCGGGGCTTGCGTCGTCGTATCGCCCGACTACCGACTGGCGCCGGAGCACAAATTTCCGGCTGCGGTCGAGGACTGCCGCGCCGTGCTTTCCTTCATGCACAGTCATGCCGCCGATCTCGGCATCGAGAGCAAGCGAATCGCCGTCGCGGGCGATAGCGCCGGAGGCAATCTGGCCGCCGTGCTCAGCCTGCTCGCACGGAGCGATCGCATCCCTCTGACGGCGCAACTGCTCCTCTATCCCAATACCGATGCCACGCCGACGGCCGACAGCTACCGCCGCTTCGCCGAGGGGTTCGGCTTGACCGCCACGACCATGGCCTGGTTCCGCGATCACTATATCCGCGATGCTGCCGATATTGACGATTGGCGCGTCTCGCCGCTCAAGGCGGCAAACCTTGCAGGGGCTGCTCCCGCCTTCTTCGCCGTCGCCGGTCATGACATTCTAGCCGACGAGGGCGAAGCCTATGCCAGGCGTCTACAGGACGCTGGTGTAGCGGTCGTGCTCGAGCGATGGCCGGGCCAGATCCACGGATTCGTTTCGATGGGCCGCCATGGCGAGGCGTCGCGGCAGGCCGTCGAGGCCGCGGTCAATGCATGGCGGGAGTTCGATCCTGCTTTCAGCAGGTCTCAGGCCGATTGACGCATCACCAGCGTCGCATCGAGACTGACCTTCGGTGTGACGGCGGCGCCGTTCTCGTCGAGCAGAGTAAGCAGCGTCTCGACGCTATGGCCGGCCATTGTCGCAAAATCCTGCGCCATGGTGGTAAGCGCCGGGCAAGTGTAGCGGCTGAGCGGATGGTCGTCATGGGCGGCGACGCGCAGGTCGCAATCGGCCTTGCGGCCCACTTTCAGGCCTTTCGAGAAGACGGCCGCCATCACGCCGAAAGCCAGGCGGTCGTTGGCGCACAGGATGGTCTGGCCTGGCAATCCGCCGTTGCCGAGCAGCTTCTCGGTCTGTTCATAGCCAATACGTTCAAATTCCCACGTGTAGTCCTGCACGTTGCCAAAAACGACCGGCTCCTGTCCGAGCCGCTTCATGGCATCGACATAACTCTCCACCCGCTCGCGCGAATTGTGATTGACGTGCGGGATATCGAAATAGACCGGCGGATCGCCGGAGCGGCAGAGATAGTCGACGATGGTCGCAACGCTCTGCGTGTTGTTGTTGCCGACGAACGGCGTGTTGCCCTCGAGATAGGTGTCGAAATAGACGATCGGGATCGCTT
The DNA here is from genome assembly GCF_020165195.1 of Mesorhizobium sp. CA14. Taxonomy (GTDB): domain Bacteria; phylum Pseudomonadota; class Alphaproteobacteria; order Rhizobiales; family Rhizobiaceae; genus Mesorhizobium. The sequence continues at coordinate 244,848 of NZ_JAIUHR010000005.1, forward strand.
GCGTCAGCTTCTCGATTGCCCGCTCGTCGGAACGCCGCCCGAGCGGCGCAACGAGCGCGCCCGAGACCTTCAGCGACAGGATGGTCCGCGTCGCCTCGACTTCGAGTTTGCTCGATCCATGCGAGGAGATGACGATCGGCCAGTAGCCTTCGTCGCGCAGCCGCAGCTCGATGCGGCTGACCATCTCGGAATAAAAGGGATCGGTCAGTGTCGGCACAACGATGCCGATGCTGCGGGTGCGCTTGCGATTGAGGTTACGGGCGAACAGATTGGGCCGATAGTCGGACGAGCGCAGCGCGTCCTCGATGCGCTTGCGCGTTGCCGGCTTGACACTGGTCGGATCGTCGAAAAATTTCGACAGTGTCGGTCTGGAGACGCCGCAGGAACGGGCGAAATCCTCCATCGTCTTGTGCGTAATCGCCATCCAGATCCTCGCAGCACGGATATTTCCCGGTCTGATCCACGCGCCGCCTCGGCGCCTTCCATACGGTGCGCCCACCCGCGACCGCAAGTTTAAAAATTTACAGGAGGCGCTCCACGTTTCAACGCGTCGATGAAAATTATTCCGTGCGTAAATTTATTAATTGACGTGGAAAAGTGCGTGCCATACCAGTCTTGCAGGCTACGCCATGCGCGGCAAATGCCCGAGGACGTGATGAAGAAGCTGGTCTGCGCCGGCGAAATCCTGGTCGAGATCATGACTGAACGGATCGGCCAGAGCTTTCTCGAACCCGGGCCGCTGGTAGGGCCATTCCCGTCCGGCGCGCCGGCCATCTTCATTGGCCAGGCAGCCGCGCTTGGCCAGCCAGCAGGCCTCATCGGCGCCGTCGGCGAGGACGATTTCGGCCAGCTCAACATTGACCGGCTGCGAGCGCTCGGGGCCGACGTTTCGGCGATCGCGACTCACAAGGGCCATGCCACTGGAACCGCTTTCGTCACTTATCGGGCCGATGCCTCCAGGCATTTCGTCTTCAACATCCGCAACAGTGCGGCGGGCCTGCTGGACATCGATGATGTGGCAAGGCGGTTGCTCGCGGGCGCCGACCACGTCCATGTCATGGGCTCGTCGCTGTTCTCGAACAAGGCTACCGATGTCGCTCTAGCAGCGGTCGCGGCCGTGAAGGCCAAGGGCGGCACCGTGTCCTTCGACCCCAACGTCCGGCGCGAGATCATGCAGGACTCCGGTATGCGCGAGGCGCTCGACCGCGTCTTGGTGCAGACCGATGTCTTTCTGCCGAGCGGCGACGAGTTGCTCCTGTTCTCTTCAGTGGGCGACGAGCAGGGTGCGATTGCCGATCTGCTTGGCCGGGGCATCTCCTGCATCGTGCTGAAGAAAGGGGCTAACGGGGCCGTCTATCATGATCGCCAGAGCTCGATCGCAATGTCTGGATTTGCTGTCGAGGAAGTGGACCCGACCGGAGCCGGCGACTGCTTCGGCGCCGCCTTCGTTTCGATGTGGCTGCGCGGCGCCGCACCCGTCGACGCTCTGCGCGTCGCCAACGCCTGCGGCGCACTTGCCGTTACCCGCAAGGGACCGATGGAAGGCATTCATCGGCTCGCCGAAGTCGAGGCTTTCATCGCCAACGCCGGGGCGCAGGCATGAGCGGCGCCGCCGCACGTTTTGCCAATGTCGCCGCGCGCCGCGCCGCTGGTGGCAAGGGCGGCATCGCCTCGATCTGCTCGGCGCATCCGCTGGTAATCGAGGCGGCACTACGCCACGGCGCGGCGCATGGCGCCGATGTGCTGATCGAGGCGACTTGCAACCAGGTCAACCACGAGGGCGGCTATACCGGCATGACGCCGGCCGCCTTCCGTGCATTCGTCGAAAAGCACGCCAGCAACACCAGCTTTCCGCTCGACCGGTTGATCCTCGGCGGTGATCATCTCGGCCCCAATCCTTGGAAGCGTCTGCCCGCCACCGACGCGATGCAAAAGGCGAAGGCGATGATCGGCGCCTATGCCGAAGCCGGCTTCACCAAGCTGCATCTCGACACCAGCATGGCCTGCGCCGGCGATCCACTTGCGCTCCCCGACGAAACGATCGCCGCCCGCGCCGCCGAGCTTGCTGCGATTGCAGAGGCGGCGGTCGCGCGCACCGGCGGTGAAAAGCCGGTCTATATAATCGGCACCGAGGTGCCGGTGCCCGGCGGCGCGCTCGAAGCGCTCGAGCACATGAATGTCACCGAGCCCGCCGACGCACTCCGCACGGTCGAGGTCCACCGCCAGGCCTTTTCCCGCCTCGGCCTCGACGGCGCCTTTGCCCGCGCCGTCGGCGTCGTTGTCCAACCCGGGGTCGAATTCGGCAATGCCGACATCATCGCCTATGCGGCGGAGAAGGCGACCAAGCTGGTCGCGGTGCTGGAACGCATGCCGCAATTCGTCTTCGAGGCGCACTCGACCGACTACCAGCCGGCGGAAGCGCTGGGCATGCTGGTGCGCGACGGTTTCGCCATCATCAAGGTCGGCCCCTGGCTCACCTTCGCGTTGCGCGAGGCGCTTTACGGCCTTAGCCACATCGCCGACCAACTGGCGCCCGATCCGTCTCGCGAAAGCTTGCCCGCCACCATGGAGCGCATCATGCTGGCCACGCCCGGCAACTGGCAGAATTACTATCATGGCACGCCCGACGAGCAGCGTCTGCAGCGGCATTTCTCCTTCAGCGACCGCATCCGCTACTACTGGCCGGCGCCGGAAGCGCACCGCGCCACCCAGGCGCTGCTTGGCGCGCTTGGCGAGCGCGAGATCACACGCCCCCTGGTCAGCCAGTATCTCGGCCACTTGGAAGATGGTGTCGCCGCCGGCCGGTTCAGGCCGACCGCGCACGAGCTTCTCGTCGGCAGCGTCACACGCGTCCTCGACATCTACCGCGGCGCGACGAGCGCGTAGCGCGCCCGGCTCAGCAGGGGTGCGCCGAGATTCAGGTCAGGCCCAGTCGAAAATGGTGGCTCGCGAGAACCGGTGCAGAGCGCACTCGAGGCACGTGCGCACCGGACGCGGAGAAAGCCGTCATCAGCAGGCCGGCATCGCTTAAGGCGAAAAAGTCTCGCGGTCGTAATAGGCCATGTTGGAAGCGATCATGACCACACGGGCGGGCGCTTGCTCGCTAACCCCCATCAGGCCGATGAGGAAGCAAAAAGCCATTGATTTTCATTTGGAGTCTCACACCCTCCAGGCCCACCAAAATGCCGCGGTAATATTTTGATGTTCTTATGCTTTTTCGATATGGCCCAAACGTGGACTCGAAACCCTCGACCGCCGCGTTGGAAGTGCGATCTTCACAGCACCTTTCGAGACAATAGGCTGTTTCGATCTTGCCCGCGAATTTCGAGGAGCTGATGTTGGAGTGCGACCTGTCACAAGCACCTTGATGGTCAGTTGGTCTTCAATTGACTGCCACGGTTCTCCGCAATCCAGCGGGCAGCCAGCACCAGCGCGCCCATGCTGAAATCCTTGCCATGCCTGGCGACCATTTCTTCCGACAGTTTAGCGAGTTTCTCGAAAAATTCGTCCTTGCTCTTGTCCTCGGCGGTGGATTCGGTCTGCATGTTTTTCTCCAGTTTTGTGCGGATCGCTTTGGCTATTTGAACATCTGCGCCGGAAAGGTGACGATCGCGGCCGTACCGTCGACGGCGCCTACTGCCAGGTGCCGTCCGTCGCCCGACCAGGCAAGCGCGGTCACCGCGCCGCCCAGGGCCCTGACGAGGAGTTCGTCCCGCACGCCGATCTGGGCGATGGCGATGCGACCATTCGCATAGCCGGCCGCGATGAGTCTCTTGTGTGGATGGGCAGCCAGCGTCTCGACCGGAACCAGCCCGGTGCGGCCCGTCTCGAGAGCGCCGGAGGTTTCGCCATCAAGTGGCGGCGCGGTCATCGACCAGCCGGCGATCCGGAAGGCGCCCGAGGCAAACAGCGCATTTCCTGGCGGGCTCCAACATACCGCCCGCACCGGCGACGGAAATCCAGCGACGGTGGTTACGCGGCTATCGGCCACGCTGACCAGCGCGAAGCCTCCTGTTTCGAGCCCGCAGGCCAGCCAGGTGCCGTCGCCACTCCAGCGAACCGTCGTCAGGCGCGCTGACAGAGGAATCTCAGCTATGGGACCAGCGTCGGTGTCTGTCGCCCAGATCGCCAGTCCGGTTTCACAGCCACAGGCGAGGTGCCGTCCATTCGGCGAGAACTCGAGCGTGTGGGCGGGAGATAGTGTTTCGCGTTGTAATCGTGTTGCATCGCCCTGGGCGCGCGACAGGAAGACGTCCCGCCCGTTGCTGGCCGCTGTCATCGCGACGCGAGGACTGTACTCTATAGCGATGATTGGCCCATCGACCTTGACCACCGTGTGCGCAATGTCGCCTTCCGCCATCAGATGCACCGCTTCACCTGCCGGCGTGCCGACGAGGAAGCCGGAGTGAAGGTAACTGGCCAGCGGCAAATCGCCGTCTCCCAGCGCCGCGGTGGCGATCAATGGCGCAGTCGGCTTTTCCCTGGGGCGGATCGTCGTCTGGCCGAGATCGCCGCTTACCCTGATGCGCGACTCCGGCGGTTCTGGGTCCGCGACCGCGGCAATGGCGACCGTTCCATCCACACATGAGAATGCGACGGCCGAGCCATCCGCGCTGAAGCGAAGATCGGTGATCGCCGAAGGGCGACGCCAGCTGCGCCCCAGGAGGTCGAACAGGGTCAGGTTCTGTAATGCGTGCTGGTTCATGGCCATTTCCTTCGTCAGTTTCCGGTCTTCGCCAGGCCGCGGTCGACCTCCTCGATGCCGGCTTCAGCGGCGACGATGCCCTCCTCGCACGCCTTGCATACCTGCCTGATTTCCGCGGCGCCTTCTTCGGCGTCATGCAAATCCTGCACCAGTTGCTCGGTGGCGCCGCTCCTGCCGATTTCGAGGCTCAGGCGCAGCACATCCATCTCGATGCCGGCGAGCTTCTGGTTGAGCCGCAGCGCCTCGGCGGTGAGCGCCGAGACCTGGGCGACAAGATCGAGCCGGCGAAGGAGCAGCGCGTCACGCGCAGCGGCTTGGTCCATCGGATCCTCCGTCATATTTCGCGCCGAACCATCGAGCCGGGCGGCTTTTCGAAAGCCGAAAGCATTTTTGGCAATGTGCCGGCCTGTGACCGGAACTGCTTTTCGGCCGTTTCGATGTGGCTCTTGAGCTGGTCCCAGATGTCCACCCGCATCATCGCGGTCGTATCCCCGGTGAGGCGCTCGATTTCTTCGACGCGGAACTGGCGCGACAGCGAAACGCCGGAAAATACAAAGTCGCGCAGCAGGATGGCGTGGCTCTCGATGAACAGATGGATCATCGGATGCGTTTCGGCGGTGACGCCGCCGGCCGCAAGTTCGGCCCGGATGAAGCTCTGGAAGTGGCTCTGCAGGCGCAATTGGCTCTCGCCCATGAAGCGCATGACAAACACCAGATCACGGGGCATCAGCCTTACCAGATCGCCGGCAACGCCGTCGGACAGATCGGATGTTGGCGGCGGTCGGCTCCGGTTGTCCCTGTCGTTCGGCATAGCCTCTCTCCTGCTGAGCCGCATGGGCCGTCACGTTGAAATAATAGAGAGATCAGAAGAATTGAATAGATGGCGTGTATTTTTCTGAATGCTGCAGGTGCTAAGTAAATATATTGCGATTGCGAATAGAAGAAAATCATTACAGCCGTAAGTTACAATTGTAAAATAACGTTACAGCTGATGGCGATCTCTGCCGTCGAAATGCGCGTGGGTTGTTCCCAGCGGCCGGATGCGCCCTTATTTGCAAACTGGCACGGCGCTTGCTTTGTCTATTTCCATAAGAAGCCCATCGCGCTCTCGTCGCGGTGCTAAAAGAACGAAGGAACGGAGGAAGCAGGTCCGCTTCGCTACGCCATCGCAAGTGCGGTTGGCGTAGCGAGCCGCGCCAGACCCCTCACAAACCTTTGCCGCGATCCACTTGAACAGCCGGCCGTCGGTCGCGCCTGAATGCGCAACCCTTTGTCGTGCCGTTCGCACTCTCACTGGCGGCGCTGTTTGCCGTCTCACGCCCGGATCAAGGGATCCGCGGCTCAAACCTGGTGGAGGCTTATGACGATGTCGTCTTTGACGCTCAACAAGATTACCTCGCAACGCGGCATTTCCGTAGGCGAGGCGACGAAAAAGATTTCCGACCTCGGCTGGAACCCGACCTATGTCCAGGAAGCGATGACGTTTCCGACCGACTACAAGATCGCCAAGGCGCCGCGCGATCCGATGAAGCAGGTGCTGCGCTCTTACTTCCCCATGCAGGAGGAGAAGGACAATCGCGTCTATGGCGCGCTCGATGCCGCTCTTCGCGGCGACATGTTCCGCAACGTCGAGCCGCGCTGGGTGGAATGGATGAAGCTCTTCCTCGCCATCATTCCCTTCCCGGAAATCTCCGCCGCCCGTTCGATGGCGATGGTGGCGCGGCTGGCGCCGGGCGAAGATCTCAGGACCGGCTTCACCATGCAGATGGTCGACGAGTTCCGCCACTCCACGATCCAGATGAACCTGAAGAAGTGGTACATGGAGAACTACATCGATCCGGCGGGCTTCGACATCACCGAGGAAGCCTTCGGCAAGTGCTATGCGACGACCATCGGCCGCCAGTTCGGCGAAGGCTTCATCACCGGCGACACGATGACGGCCGCGTGCATGTACCTGACCGTCGTGGCCGAGACGGCGTTCACCAACACGCTCTTCGTCGCCATGCCCTCGGAGGCCGCCCGCAACGGCGATTACGCGTTGCCGACCGTGTTCCTTTCGGTGCAGTCCGACGAGAGCCGGCACATCGGCAACGGCCACTCGCTGCTGATGGCCGCGCTGAAGGAGCCTGAGAACCACCTGCTGCTCGAGCGCGACATGCGCTACGCCTTCTGGCAGAACCACGCAATCGTCGACGCCGCCATCGGCACCTTCATCGAATACGGCACCACCAATCGCGACAAGTCGAAGGAATCCTATGCGGAGATGTGGCACCGCTGGATTTACGAAGACTACTATCGCACCTACATGCTGCCGCTCGAGAAGTACGGCATCAAGATCCACCATGACGATGTCCAGGCAGCCTGGGAGCGCATCACCAAGAAGAACTACGTCCACAAGGTCGGCCAGTTCTTCGCTGTTGGCTGGCCGGTGAACTTCTGGCGCATCGAGGCCCAGACCGACAAGGACTTCGAGTGGTTCGAGCACAAATATCCGGGCTGGTACGCCGAGTTCGGCGACTTCTGGAAATGGTACGCCAAGCTGAGCCACAAGGGCGAGAAGGTGCTCTTGTTCAACAGCGATGTCGGTTACGTCTATCCGCACCGCTGCTGGTCCTGCCTCGTGCCTTGCCTGATCCGCGAGGACATCGTGGTCGACGAGATCGATGGGCAGCTGCACACCTTCGCCCACGAGCTCGACCGCTGGACCGCTGTCGAAGCCTTCGCCGACGAGTATCAAGGCCGTCCGACGCCCGCGATGGGCCGCTTCAGCGGCAAGCGCGAGTGGGAGACGCTCTATGACGGCTGGGATCTCGCCGATGCGATCAAGGACCTCAACTTCGTCCGTTCCGATGGCAAGACGCTGATCCCGCAGCCGCATTTGCGCTTCGGCACCGACGAGCAGTGGACGCTCGACGACGTGCGCGGCAACGTCCTCGGATCGCCGCTCAAGGCGCTTCGCGGCATGTCGCCGGCCGATCGTGAGAAGCACCTGGCCGAGTATCGGGCCGGCTTCACCATCACGCCCTTCAACTGACCATACGAGCGCGGGGGCCGGGTTCCGGCCCCCCGCGACATTCCAGAGGAAGGCCATCTCCTGTCCTGCGGACGGGCCGGAGAGGAATTGGGAGGTTATCGATGACTGGTGCTCACACCGTGCGCCTGGAGCCGGTCGGCGTCGAGTTCGAGGTCGAAAACGGCGAGACGGTCCTGAACGCGGCATTCCGCCAGGGGATTGCGCTGCCGCATGGCTGCAAGGAAGGGCAATGCTCGGCCTGCAAATGCGTGCTGCTCGAAGGCGAGGTCGACATGCTGAAATACTCGACCTTCGCCCTCAACGACACGGAGAAGGATACCGGGCACATCCTGTTGTGCCGGTCCATCGCCTATTCCGACATGCATGTCGAGCTTCTCAACTACGACGAGGAGGTGCTGGCGAAATCAATCGCGGTGAAGACATTCAAAGGCCGGATCTCAAAATTCGAACATCTGACCCATGACATCCGCGGCATCGAGATCGAGCTCGGCTCGCCGATAAAATTCTGGGCTGGGCAATATGTCGACATCACGGTCACCACGCAAAAAGGGGAGACGATTACGCGCTCGTTCTCCATGGCAAATACGCCGGACCAAACCCAAAAACTTTCCTTCATCATCAAGAAATATCCCGAAGGAAAGTTCTCCGGAGAGCTTGATTCCGGAGGCATTCGCGTCGGAGCCGAAGTCACTGTCGCCGGACCCTATGGAACCTGCTTCCGGCGGGAGGAACGGCAAGGTCCCCTGATCCTGGTCGGCGCCGGCTCCGGCATGTCGCCGGTTTGGTCGATCCTCAACGATCACCTGAAGAGCGGTGAGAAGCGGGACGTGTTCTTCTTCTACGGCGCGCGGACCCCGACCGACCTGTTCTATCTCGACAGGATCGCCGAGCTTGCCGGCCGCTACCCGGAGCTGAAGTTCATCCCGGTGCTGTCGCATGTGAATGGCGAGGCGTGGGACGGCGAGCGCGGCTTCGTCCACCAGAGCGTCGATGCCAAGCTCAAGCAACTGGCGGTCGACGGGCAGGGCGACGTCTACGCCTGCGGTCCGCCGCCTATGATCGATGCGCTGCAGCCGGTCCTGTTCATGAACGGCTTCGAGAGCGAACGCATCTTCTTCGACCGGTTCACCACGTCGTCCAGCGCCACCCCGGGCCATTGAGACGGCCCGGAGCCAGCGACACCAAAGCAACTGCAACAAGGGAGTGAAGACAATGGTAGCAACGTCGAGTTCAGTCGGATCGGGAGCCGCGGGAGCCGCGATCTTCGCCGATTCCGACAGCCGCAAATATCGGTATTTCGATCCGAAAGGCCAGCGCGCCACCCATTACGAGGATGTCACGGTCGACGTGCAGCCCGACCCCGAGCGCTACCTGATCCAGGACTGGATCATCTCCTTCTCGAACGGCAAGGGCGCCTACATCAAGGACAATACGGCTGCCAAGAGCTCGAACTGGCATGCCTTCCGGGCTCCCGACCAGGAGTGGGAGCGCACGCATTATCAGCGCCAGTCGAAAATCGAGACGATGGTGCAGAGCGTGATCACCAATGCCCGCCGCGCCGGCGCGCCGAAGACCTTCGACAAGGTGTGGGCCAAGCTCCTGCAGGCGCATCTCGGAGCGTGGAAACATGCCGAGTTCGGCCTAGGCACTTCGCTGATGCAGGCGCAGCGCTACGGCTACACGCAGATGATCAACAACGCCACGCTGACCAATTCGTCCTACAAGCTGAGGCTCGCCCAGGACATCACGCTCTATCTCGCTGAGATCGGCATGGACATCGCCGGCTGGGACGACGAACTCGGCAAGAAGCACTGGCTGGAGGACGGTGTTTGGCAGGGCACCCGAGAGGCGGTCGAAACCATCATGGGCACGACCGATTATCTGGAACAGTACTTCGCCATCAACATCGTGTTCGAACCGCTGGTCGGCGAACTGTTCCGCTCCGGCTTTCTGATGCAGGCCGCGGCGGCCAACCACGACTTCATCACACCGCCGGTGATCTCGGCGGCCGAAGCCGACTACGAGCGCAACCTCGCCAACACCATCGACCTCGTCTACCTGCTTGCCAATGACGAGAAGCATGGCGCGGCGAATAGGAAGCTCTTCCAGGGCTGGGTGAACAAGCACGGCGCGCTTGCCGACAAGGCAGCCACCGGCCTTCAGCCGATCTGGTCGATGCCGCATTCCAAGCCGATTTCCTTCACCGACGTTCGCGCCCAATCAGAGGAACGGATCGGCCAGATCCTCGGCGAACTCGGCCTCAAGCGCTGAACAGGGAGAAGACCAACATGTCAGTAGCAGCACGCGACGCCTCGCAGTCCAACATCTTCAAATCGATGAAGGACATCACCTTTGAGCAGACGATTTCGCACCAGTGCGGCGTCACCATGAACGACTCGGTCGAGGCACGCGCCATCGCCGAGTTCATGGGCAAGAAGCCGGGGGTCATCGTCACCTACCAGCCGGCCATGATCCGCATCGACGGCGACGGCAAGCTGATCTTCAAGATGGACGAGATCAGCGAATATCTCGGCCGCGACATGACCGCGGAGATTTTCGAGGTCAACACCTCCACCCATTACGGCCGCATGGTGCGCGTCGACGACAACACCGTGATCCTGTTCGGAAACATGGACGAGGTCTTCGAATACATCTGAGGAAGCCGGGCACCGGCGCGCTGCCCGATCGCGGCGCGCCCACTCCATCAACAGACGGCATCAACGCGACGATTGCGGAGGCAAGAATGTACAGGACACCTGAAGGCAAAGACATTTTCGTGGTCGATGGCCACACCCATTTCTGGGACGGTAGCCCGGAGAATCAGAGGAACATCCACGGAAAGCAGTTCATCGACTGCTTCTACGCCTATCATACGGGGCTGAGCCCGAAGGAGCAGCTTTGGGAGAAGGGCAAGTTCGAGAAATACAGCGCCGACGATCTCTATCGCGACCTGTTCATAGACGGTCCGGACGACGTGGCGATCGTCCAGTCAACCTATCTGAAGGATTTCTACAAGAACGGGTTCAACACGATCGAGCGCAACGCGGAGGTCGCCAAGCGCTACCCGGAGCGCTTCATCATCAATGGGTCCTTCGATCCGCGCGACGGCGAGAAGGCGCTGGAATACATCCACTTCATGAAGGAGACTTATGACGTCAAGGGCGTGAAGATGTACACGGCCGAGTGGAATGGCGCCTCCAAGGGCTGGAAGCTCACCGATCCCGACGCCTACAGGTGTTTCGAACTCTGCGAAAAGCTCGGCATCAAAAACATTCACGTCCACAAGGGCCCGACAATCATCCCGCTCAGCAAGGACGCGTTCGACGTGCACGATGTCGACCACGCAGCGACGGATTTCCAGGGCTTGAACTGGATCATCGAGCATTGCGGACTGCCGCGCCTCGACGATTTCTGCTGGATCGCAACGCAGGAAACCAACGTCTATGGCGGCCTGGCGGTGGCGCTGCCCTTCATCCATTCGCGCCCGCGCTATTTCGGCGAGGTCATTGCCGAGCTGCTCTTCTGGATCGGGCCGGAAAAGATCCTGTTCGGCTCCGACTATGCGATCTGGACGCCGCGCTGGCTCGTCGAGAAATTCTGGGCGTATCAGATCCCCGAGGACATCGCCGCGGAACGCGGCGTGCAGCTGACCGACGAGATCAAGGAGAAGATCCTCGGGCTGAATGCCGCGCGCCTCTACGAGATCGACGTCGAAGCGAAGAAGAAGGCGTTCGCAAGTTCGCCCTTCAGTATCGCGGCGGAGTAGCGCCATGGCAACCGCCAGCGTTTCCGACAGCCGCGAGAAGGAACTCTGGCGGCGCCTTGGCGAGGTCAATGACCCGGAACTCGACGAACCGATTACCGAGATGGGTTTCGTCGAGCGCGCCGAGATGACGGGCGACGGCAGCGTGGAGGTCGATTTCCGCTTGCCGACCTACTGGTGCTCGCCCAACTTCGCTTTCCTCATGCTCGACGGCGTCCGCAAGGCGCTCGACCAGCTTTCCTGGTCGCCAGCCTATCGCGTGAAACTGCACGATCATATGTTCGCGGAGGAGGTCAATCGCGGCATCGAAGCCGGCAAGGCATTCGGCGACATATTCGCCGAGTTAGCCGCAGACGCGGATCTCGGCGCCGTGCGCGAAACCTTCAAGATGAAGGCATTCACGCGCCGCCAGGAAGCGGTCCTGCGCGGACTTCGGCAGCACGGCCTGACGGATGTCGAAATCCTCGGCATGGACCTGCCGGCATACGATGCCGCCAGCTTCGAGCCGGGCGAGGCGGCCATGCAGAAGCCACGGTACCGGGCAGCGCTGCTGGAGCGGTTTCCCGATCGCCGTATGGACGATCCCGTCTTCGTCACCTGGGAAGGGCGGCAAATTCCGCCTGCCGCGCTCAGTGCCCATCTCGCCGAGTTACGCGGTGTGCGTGTCAACATGGAGTTCAACGGTGCGCTTTGCCGTGGGCTCAAGCAGACAAGATACAAGGAACTGAGCGTGGTCAAAGGCGAGCCGACGCTGGTCGACTTTATCATGGATCGCGTGCCGGCGCGAAACGCGCCGGCCGTCTAAGCAGCGCCGAAAGCAACGGCCTCCCTCGCACGAGGCCCCCAACCAACAACCCGCCCGTAAGGCGGAAGGAGGAATCATGCCTAAAATTATGCTTCACAATTCCGAGGCCCGCCGGGCCCTTGCCCGTGGCGTGTTCAGACTGGCGGCGGCAGTCGAACCGACGCTCGGTCCCAAAGGCATGAATGCCATGATCGACCGGCCGATCGGAACCCCGATGGTGACCCGCGACGGCGTCAGCATCGCTTCCGAGATCGAGCTGCATGACCGTTTCGAGAACATGGGCGCGCAGGTCGTCCGCGAGGTGTCGATGCAGACCAACGAGGTCGCCGGCGACGGCACGACGACCGCCATCGTGCTCGCCAACGCGCTGATCCAGGGTGGCATCGAGGCCAATGAGCGCGGCGCCAAATCAGTCGATCTCTGCAAGGGCATCAACCTTGCCGTGGCGGCGGTCGTGACGGCCCTCAAGGCATCGGCCAAGCCCGCCAAGGGCAATGGCGTCCTCGCCTCGGTTGCCAACATCGCCGCGACCGATGCCAAGCTTGGCGCGCTGGTGGCGCAAGCGCATGAGCGCGTCGGCGCGGAAGGCGTCATTACCACCGATTTCAGCGTGACCACCGAGACTACCCTGGATGTGGTCGAGGGCATGTCCTTCGACCGCGGCTACCTCTCGCATCACATGGTGACGGACCAGGAGAAAATGGAGGCCGTGCTTGAGCGGCCCTTCATCCTGATGACCGATCTCAAGATCAAGGAGCCCACCGCGCTCGAGACTGTGCGCCGTATCGCCGACCAGGCCGGTCGCCCGTTGCTGATCGTCTCCGAGGAAGTGTCGCCGGATGTTGTGGTCACGCTGCTCGGCAAGCAGGGGCCAGGCAAATACCTCGTCGTCCATCCGCCGGAATATGGCCATTGGCGAAAGGCCATGATGGAGGACCTGGCGATCATCACCGGCGGTAGGGTGATAGCCCGCGACCTCGGCGGCCGGCTGGAGGACATCACAGTCGATGATCTTGGGACCGCTGACCGGGTGAAAACCAGCTCATCCTACACCTCGATCATTCGCGGCGGCGGCGACCATGACGCGATCGCGGCGCGCCGCGCCCAGGTGCAGCGGCAGTATGAGGCCGCGCCGCCGAACATCGAGCAGGACAAGCTGCGCGAGCGCCTGGCCAAGCTCTCCGGCGGTACCGCGATCCTCTATGCCGGCGGCGTCACTCCGGTCGAGCAGAAGCGGACCATCCAGCTGATCGAGGATTCGCTGAATGCGGTGCGCGCGGCGTCCGAGGAGGGCGTGGTTGCCGGTGGCGGCTCGGCGTTGGCCCAGATCGCGCCGCTGCTCGACAAGGTGGCGACCGGTGTCGACGGCGATGTCGCCGAAGGCGTGCGCCTGGTCCGGTCGGTGCTGACACGGCCGCTCTGGCGCATCGCCGCCAATGCCGGCGCCGATCCCGAAGCCGTGGTAGCCGAGGTGACGCGCATCAACGGCGGCTACGGCTATAACGCATCCGCCGGCAGCTATCAGAACATGTTCGAAGCCGGGATCATCGATCCTGTCCGCGTCACCTACACCGCGCTGGCCAATGCCGCCTCCGTGGCGACGCTGATCCTGACCACCGAGACACTGATCGGCGATCTTGCCGAGGATGAGGACCCGACGGCCGGGCCGGCACTCGGCGGCGGCGCGGAAAAGCTTGGCCGCGCCTGAAACAATTCCGGACCTGAAAGGATACGACGATGAAAGCCGCAAGACTTTACGAATACGACCCGCACATGAACGTCAAGCTCAAGATCGAGGAGGTCAAGGCGCCGACGATCACGGCCCCGGACGAGGTCATCGTGCGGGTAGGTGCCGCCGGCCTCTGCCGCACCGACCTCCATATCATTGAAGGTGTGTGGAAACCGACCATGGACCCCGACGGCAGCCTTCTGCCTTACATCATGGGTCATGAGAACGCCGGCTGGGTCGAGGAGGTCGGCAGCGGCGTCAGATCGGTCAAGCGCGGCGATGCCGTGATCTGCCACCCGTTCCGCTCTTGCGGCATCTGCCTCAACTGCCGGCACGGCGAGGATATGTACTGCGACAATGGCCAGTTCCCTGGGCTCGGCATGAATGGCGGCTTCGCCGAATATTTCATCACCAGTGAACGTTCGCTGATCAAGCTCAATGCCAATGTCACGCCGATCGAAGTGGCGCCGCTGGCAGATGCTGGCATCACCGCTTATCGCGCCGCCAAACGGGCGGCGAAGCTTTTGCGGCCGGGGAGCTACTGCGTCCTGCTCGGCATCGGCGGGCTCGGACACATCGCGCTGCAGTCGCTGCATGCGATTTCAGGCTGCCGGATAATCGCCGTCGATCGTGAGCCTGCCGCGCGCGTGCTGGCCAAGGATCTCGGTGCCGACTTCGTCCTCGATGGCGGGCCGAACGTCGTCGAAGAAGTAAAGGCGATCACCGGCGGCGGCGCCCATGTGGTCATCGATTTCGTCGGCGAGCTTGGCGTGGAAAACATCTGCTGGAAGATGGTGCGCAAGGGCGGCCAGCTGTTCGTGGTAGGCTATGGCGGCGCCGTCAACGTGCCGACCGCGCATCTGGTCATCGAGGAAATCAACATCGGCGGCAGCCTGGTCGGCAATTTCACCGAGCTCGTCGAGCTGATGGAGCTCAACGCCGACGGCAAGGTCAAGATGCACTACACCGAATACAATCTCGCCAGCATCAACACCGCGCTCGATGACTTCAAGAACCGGCGCTTCACCGGCCGCGGCGTCATCGTTCCCTGAAAGCCTTGGGCCCGGATGCCGCGCGGAAAGCCGCGGTATCTGGTCCGGGCGTCACAATCCGGAGAGGAAAAAATGAACAAATACATCTGTGAATTCGTCGGAACCTTCGCGCTGGTCTTCTTCGGCTGCGCGACGGTTCTGTTCATGCGTTCCGAGGTCGGACTGCTCGGCGTTGCAATGGCCTTCGGCCTGTCGGTGATTGCGATGGCCTATTCGATCGGGCCGATTTCCGGCGCGCATCTCAACCCGGCCGTGAGCCTTGGCGTCTTCGTTTCCGGCCGGATGAAGTCCAACGATCTCGCCGGCTACGTGGTCGCGCAATGTCTGGGGGCGATCGCCGCCTCGGCGGTGCTCTACGTGATGGCGCAAGGCAAAGGCGGCGGCTATGACGTCGCCGCGAATGGTTTTGCCCAGAACGGCTGGTCGGCCTATTCGGCGACTTCGGCGTTCTTGTTCGAGGCAGTCGCCACATTCCTCTTTCTGCTCGTCATCTTGCGTGCCACCGCGGAGGACGGCGCGGGTGCTCTGGCCGGCCTGGCGATCGGTTTGACGCTGGTCATGATCCACCTCGCCGGCATTGCCGTGTCAGGGTCTTCGGTCAATCCGGCCCGCTCGCTAGGGCCTGCGTTGTTTGCCGGCGGAAGCGCGCTGTCGCAGCTCTGGCTCTATATCGTGGCGCCTTGCCTGGGCGCTGCCGCGGCCGGACTGGTGCTGCGCAGCGGGATGATCGGCGCCGGCGAACCGGCACCGCAGCTCGCCTGATCGGCCGCTGCCTTTTTGTCGGTAAGAGTTCCCAAGCCCATGGCGCGAACGCCATGGGTTTTTTTTCTTCGCTGCGTGTTCAGACGAAGCCGCGCCGAATGCCATATTGCTCGAGCTTGCGGTAGAGCGTTGGCCTGGAGATGCCGAGCCGCTGCGCCACCCGGCTGAGATTGCCGCCCTCTGCGGTCAGCGCATTCTTCAACGCCTGGTGTTCCGCCTCGGCTAGCGTGCCAGCGGGCTCTTCGGGGCAGACGACCGTGTTGCTGCCCGGCTGCGGCTCGGAACCGCGATCCGTGATTTCCTCGGGAAGGTCGTGCAGTCCGATACCGCGGCCGCGCGCCAGGACGTGCAGCCGTCCGACGAGGTTCTTCAGCTCGCGCACATTGCCCGGCCACCGATAGGCGAGCAATGCAGCGACAGCTTCCTGCGAGAATTCCAGCGGCTCGTCGCCTGATGCAGCGGCGATCTTCCGGTTGAAATGTTCGATCAGCAGCAGCACGTCCTCGCCGCGATCGCGCAGTGGCGGCACAGTGATCGAGACGGCGCCGATTCGATAATAGAGGTCGCGGCGGAAACGACCCGCAGCGACCTCCTGCTTGAGGTCTCGATTGGTCGAGGCGACGAGCCGGACGTCGACTGGCCGGCCTCGGTTGTCGCCGATGCGGTGGACCACGCGCTCTTCCAGGACACGCAACAGAAACGGCTGGATCTCGAGCGGCATCTCGCCGATCTCGTCGAGGCTGAGCACGCCGCCATTGGCAAGCTCGAAGACACCCGGTTTGCCGTCGCGTGATGCGCCGGTGAAGGCGCCGGCGACATGGCCGAACAGCTCGCTGCCGAACAAGTCCTTTGTGATAGCGCCGCAATTCATCGCGATGAACGGGTCATTGTCCGTACGCCGGCTGCCGGCATGGACGAGCCGCGCGAACAGCTCCTTGCCGACGCCGGTCTCGCCTTCGACCAGCAGCGAGGCGACGCTTTTCGATCGCGCGACGCGGCAGGCGACATCGACTGCGGCAAGCAGTGCCTCGCTCTCGCCGACTATCATTGCGGCTGCGTCTTGAAGATGCTTGTCCGCCTCCCGGTTGATCACGGTCGGGCTCGAAACTGTCGGCGCCGACGGGAACACCAGCGCCGCGCCGCGCAAGTCGCCATCGAGCTTGAGCGGTGTGATGTGGCAGGAGCGCAGATGAGCCGGCAGAGCCCTGGCGATATCGGCCTCCGAACCGGACGACGGAAGGTTCATCAGCCAGCGGCCGCGACCCGCGTCTATCGGGCCGCTGGTCATTTCGGCGACTTCGCCGTCGGGCAGGTTGTTTCGGTAGATCGCGCGCCCGCGATGATCGACGATCACCAGTCCATCTTTTCGGCGATAGCCGGGAGCCGATGAAATGAAAGCTTCGAGCAGGCGTGTGCGCTGCTCCTGTTGCTGCTCCGCCAATGCTTTTTCGATCTGGCGGGCCGTGGTGGCGACAAGAGCGGTGTTGTGCGGTCGGAAGATCGGCGAATAGCCTGACAGGTCGACGACCCCAACTATCTTGCCGTCCAGCGGATCGCGGATCGGCGCGCCGGCGCAGGTCCAGGACTTGATGCCGGCGCAGAAGTGCTCCGCCGCATGGACGAAAGTCGGTTCCCCGGTCCACAGGGCCGTGCCAATGCCGTTGGTTCCGACGGCGCCCTCATTCCACTTGCCGCCGATGGCCAGATGAATATCCATGCCGTCATGCAGGGTCTTCTTGTCGCCGATGGCATCGATCAGCACGCCGTCGCTGTCGGCAAGAACCAGCATCGCGCCGGTGCCCTCCAGCAACTGACCGATGGAGGCGAAGGATCGGCGCGCCGCCGCGAGCAGTTCGGCATTGGCTCGGGTCAGGTACTCGATCTCGTCGCGATCGCTGCTCAGCGGCGCTTCGATCCCCTGAGCGTTGATGCCGCCGGTGGCGCTGCGATACCAGGAGTCATGAATGAGGGAGCGGACGTGGCTTGGGCGGATCGGATCGCGGACACATTTTGGTTCGTCCGCCAGAAAATCTTCCCAAGCGCGCATAGTGGCGCGCTCGTCATAGTCGATGCTGCCTAGAGCGATTTGATTGCTGGCCAACGACGCACGCGTTGGAAGAGCATCGATCTTCATCTGATTAGGCCCAGGATCGCGTTTCATTCAGTCATTACGGAACCTTCGAGGCATGCCAATGCTGCATTCTGTCTTGGATCGGACGTGCCGAAGCCCGTCCAATCGCTTACCGGTCAATTGATGCCTAGTTTCGCGCCGATGTCGGTGGCGAGCTGTTCTTCGGAGTAGGTGGCGGTGAGGCGACGTCCGTCCACGTCGGCAAGCTTCGCGGCGATGGCTTCGTCGACCGGCGCGAAGTAGCCGTTCTGCTTGGTGGCCAATACGAAAATGTGCTCGCCGCCGCGATCACGGATATCGCCAATATGATGAAGCTGACGGCCTGTGTTTTGATCCTTCGAGATCACACGCCCATTGATGCTGACATGCACGGACGGGTTGGCTTCGGCCACAGATCCGGGTGCGCCGCCAACATGAATGATAAGGCCTTGAGCCTTGGGTTTCTGACGTGGCTGTTTAGAAGCTGAATAACCGCCGGCGCTGAGTTGGTCGGCAAGGCGAATGATGGTTGAGCGGTTCTGCTCAATCAGCCTTTTGACTTGAGCATCCTCGCGCCGCGGGCCATCCCGCTTGGAGATGATCTCGACCATGAATCCTCCCAGATTCGTCGGCAGTGCCGGTATGGCAATTTTTCTTGCTTGCAGCGAACCTTACACCGCCACAGTCGGGTCCGCCATTCATATTAGTTAGCGCCGAAATGAGTGTCGTTGGTAGCAGGCGGCTGCTACACGGGGGGTATTCGTACGTTGAGCAATGCCCGTGTCATACCGCCTTGCTCTTCGATATCGAGGGTTCGCTGTCGAATGGGTGCCTGTCGCGCAGGTAGAGCGCGCATGTGGTGCGCAGCATCGAGGCAAAGTTCGGGATATGGCCGTTAATCTCGATCGCTTCATCGTAAAGCGTCGAGAGGAATTTCGGCGCCGTCATCCCCTGTCCATGGGCGATCTCGTCCAACAGCGTCCAAAAAGTGGCTTCGAGCTGGATGCTCGTCGAGTGGCCGCCTATTCGAACTGAGCGATTGATTAGCCGATAGCCTTCCGGATCCTGGCCGGCAAAGACCTTGCACATCCTAAGACCTCCCGTTTGATGTCGCTTGGGCGAAGACCTTCCAAGTCCCTTCCCCAGAAGGATACCAACCTGGCGGGCATTTTCCTCTCAATTTGCGGTGACTGCAATCGGATGGTGATGTGTAATCCGCCCAAACGCCTCTCGACGTGGTAACTGGCTGCTACCCGTTTTGTAACGGTAGGCGGTATCCCGGACCACATGCAAGGCGGGAGGCTTCTTTGGCGAAAGCAATTCATTCGATGATCCGGGTTATCGACGAGAACCTGTCGGTCAGTTTCTACAAGAGCGCATTTGGATTCAATGTTGCCGACCGGTTGGATTTTGACACGTTCACATTGGTTTATCTGCGTGGCGCAGAATCCGATTTCGAGCTTGAACTGACGATCAACAAGGGCAGGAGAGAACTCTATGCGCTTGGCGAAGGCTATGGCCACTTGGCCTTTTGCGTCGACGATATCGAGGCCGAATATAAGCGCTTGACTGCAGCAGGCTTCAATCCGCGAAAAATTGTCGAGTTCAAGCGCGAAGGAGCGCTGCTCGCGCGGTTCTTTTTCGTTGCCGACCCAGATGGCTACCAGGTTGAAGTGCTGCAGCGTCACGGACGGTACAAATAGCGGCGTTCGATGGGTGCACACCCATGACTTGCACAACCACGACTTCTTAATACCTGCATGATCGCCCAGGAAATAGCCATCGGGGACGAGATGGCGGTGCTCCTGCCAATTCGTATAGGAAGGGGATGGCTTCGACCGTCCGGGACTGCGCTGCGGCCACTTAGAGTGGCAGATAAATGATCCGACCGACGAAGTAGAGCAGTCCCGCGACTTCCTAAATTAATGGCGGGTGAAGCTGCGTTCGATGATCGACCCTGGCGTCTACGTCTAATTTCGCCTTGATTTGCCCAAAGGCAGATGCCCCACTGCGGTCATTCGAGAAACTGGCGGCGGATCACCGCTTCTGTGAAACAGACGTGACATAGCGCGCCATGTACGGCATTGGCCCTGACTGTCTGCGAAATCGCGTCTTCGAGCAAATCAGCCCTGAGACGATACGGAACAATACGGAAAACTACTTTATTTTGGCCCGCGAAGAACTCAACTTGATCAAGGTCTATCAGATGCCCTCCGGGCCCACCATTGTCGTTATTTATCAACGCTTTATAGGGTGGTTCGCCACAGGGTTCGCCAATAGGTTCGCCAAGCATGGGCTTGCGCATCACGAGACGCACGACTCGATCCATCCCCTGGACCGCCAGCCGAACCTGCGATGCCTCGCGCGAATAGAGCTCGGCATGATCGATGTCGTCGTGACCGAGCACATCCATGAGTTGCCTGGTCGAAGCCTCTGGCTCGGCCAGATAGACGCCAAGCGACTTCCTCAGTCCATGCAGAGTCAGCCCCTTCGGCAGCCCGGCAAGCTTGCACCAATGCGCCATCATTCCAGTCAGCGACTTGGCGGAGAACGGCTCACCATAGCCGTTCACCAGGACGGTCTCGCCGCGCCTGTCGGCCGCATCCAGGATCTCAGACAGCATCGGTGTAATTGGGACAAAAAGCCTTTTGCCGCCAGTTCGCCCCTTGTTCTTGGCCTGAACGATATCAAACCCGTCGAAGTGACGCTCGACACCGTCGATGAAGACACGGCGGGTCACCCTCTGGTCCCAGCGCAGGCCAGCGACGTCGCCGCGGCGGTTGCCGAGCCAGAGCGCCAAACCTAGCAAGTGCGTGCCGCGGTGCCGAGCTGCCAACGGTTTTCGAATTGCGCCATGGCCTCGCGCGACCAGGCTTTCCAGCCGGCAAAGGCGGGCCGCCATTCGACTGCCGCTGTGGGGTCGATTTCAATCCAGTCTTGCCGTAGCGCGACATACACCAGCTTGCGTATGCCCACCAACAGATGCTTGGCCTTGTGGGGCGTGGCGATGAAGCGGCCAAGAAGCTCTTCAACATGGATGCGTCTAAGGTTCTTAACCGCTACGTTCCGCCAGATGAGCGGGTGATCAGGGACCACCCGCAGTTCTAAAAATTCTTCGATCAGCCGCGTGTTCTTGCGCTTGCTGGCCTCATCAAGCGCCAGCCACTTGACTGAGATCTTCAACCGTTGAAAAGCGGCTCCAAACGTGCCGGGCAGGGCAGCTCCGGGCATTTGGACGACCGGGGCCTTGGGGACTTTCCGGCCCTCGACCGCTGCCTGATATGCGTCCTTGAATTCCGGCTGATCGGGGGCCGGCAGACTGACCACGCGCTCCTTCGTCCGATAGCGCCACCGCAATTTTCCATGGCGATCGGTGTAGGAGGAGAGGCCGGGATATCTGTTGGTCATGGCAAAATGAATCTATTCCCTGCGATGATTCCCTTGCAGCAGGAAGTCGACGACATTCTCTTCATCGTCTCCAGGTAGTTCGGTAAACGCGGCTTCGAGTTTCAACCGATCCCAAATCACGCGGCCGTCAACCTTCTTCGGCCTCGGCATGCGGTGGTCAGCGACCATTTGATCGAATTTGGTCACGCCCACGCCAACGTACCGGGCGGCTTCTTCACGCGAGAGACCCCGAGGAGGGTAGGAGAGGGAGTCGCTTTTCATGACCTCGCTCGCCTGCATCGCCCGCGCGTTTAGGCGTGGACTTCTGTGCAGCGAGTAGGATCTAGATCGTGAAAACGACGTCCGGAAGAGAGCTAGTTGAACGGTGCGGCGAATTGTGGTCGAAGCGTCTGAACGGGATCGTCTGACCATCCTCAATGTACCTCGGGGGCTCGAACCTGCGATCCGACGAGGTGGAGCCCCGCTTCCAGGTGCCGGAGCGGCCGAGCAAGCTTGATGCCCTATGCCGAGCGGCTGGCGGCCTGGCTGAGGACGGAAGCAAACAGGCCGCGCAAGCAGAAGCGCACGATCAAGCAGTCGCATGCGGATCTGATGAGCCTCGGTAATGAGGGCTCATATGGACGCGTTGCCGCCTTTGCGCGGGACTGGAAGGCAGATCGCCAGCGTCAGATGCAAACGAGCGGGCGCGGCACCTTCGTGCCGCTGGCGTTCGAACCCGGTGAGGCGTTCCAGTTCGACTGGTCGGAAGATTGGGCGGTCATCGGCGGCGAGCGCCCATGCTTCAGGTCGCGCACTTCATATCGGCACACCACTTTCGCCGCTATTTAGGGCGCAAGGATTTATGCAAATCAATCATAAATCGCATGTCCATATCTCGTTTGTAGCAACCGCGCTGGCAAGGCTACGCTTCACTTAAGAACGGGGCCGTTGAGCCCTCGGGGAATGAAATCATGCGCGAACGCGCCTCATCGACACCTTTTGTCATTGTGCCGCGACGCAAAACCTGGACGAAAATCCTGGGTCTTGTCGTCATTGTCCTGCTTGCGCTCCTCATCAGGGCTTTCTGGGTCGGCGACATCGCCTGGAGCTATGTCGGCGCCAATCTCTTTTCACCGAGCGTTCTCAGGGGCGTCGTCAACTCGATTATCATGACTTTTTGCGCAATGGTGCTGGGCATCGTCCTTGGCGTCATCGCCGCAGTCATGCGCATGTCGGACAATCCTGTGCTGCGGAACGTCTCGATCGGTTACGTCTGGCTCTTTCGCGGCACGCCGGCGCTTCTTCAATTGCTGCTGTGGTTCAATCTCGCGCTGATTTTCCCCACGATGGGCATCCCGGGGCTGTTCTCATTCAGAACCGTGGATGTGATGACGCCCTTCGTCGCCGCCTTCCTCGGACTGGGCATCCAGCAAGGCGCCTATACCGCGGAAGTGGTGCGCGCCGGCATCCTGTCCATCGACAAGGGGCAGACTGAAGCGGGCCTTTCGATCGGCATGACGCCGTTGCGCGCTATGCTGACGATCGTCCTGCCGCAGGCCATGCGCGTAATCGTTCCGCCGATCGGCAACGAAACTATCGGCATGGTCAAGCTCACTTCGCTGGCCAGCGTCATCCAGTATTCCGAACTGCTGAGAAGTGTCGAGGACGTCTATTACGTCAACTCCCGCGTCATCGAACTGCTGATCGTCGCGTCGATCTGGTACATGGTCGTCGTCACCGTGCTTTCCATCGGCCAGATCTTCGTCGAGCGCTATTTCTCGAAGGGCTGGGGCGGCCACGGCCCGGGCCAGCCGGCCCGCCAGACCCTCACCGAGGAGGCAGCGTGATGGACGCTCTCATCACGGCTGTCGGCCTGCAGAAGTATTTCGGCTCTTTCCACGTCTTGCAGGACATCGACTTTGCAATCGCCAAGGGTGAGGTGGTCTGCATCATCGGCCCGTCAGGCTCGGGCAAGAGCACCTTCCTGCGCTGCATCAACCAGCTTGAAAGGATCGACGCCGGTTGTGTCGCCGTCGACGGCGAAATCATCGGCTACCACCGCGACGGGCGCATGCTCTATCCGCTGAGCGAGCGCGAGATCGCCCGCCAGCGCCAGGCAGTCGGCATGGTGTTCCAGCGTTTCCATCTCTTCCCTCACAAGACCGTGCTGCAAAACATCGTCGAAGGGCCGGTGGGCGTGCAGAAACGTCCCAGGAACGATTGCATCGGGGAGGCCAGGACTTTGCTCAAGCGCGTGGGACTTGCCCAAAAGGCGCAGGCCTATCCCGGAGAATTGTCGGGCGGTCAGCAGCAGCGCGTGGCGATCGCCCGCGCGCTCGCGATGAAGCCCAAGGCGATGCTCTTTGACGAGCCCACCTCCGCGCTCGATCCGGAGCTGGTCGGCGAGGTGCTTGGCGTGATGAAGGAGCTTGCGGCCTCCGGAACCACCATGATCGTCGTCACGCATGAGCTCGGCTTCTGCCGCGAGGTGGCCGACCGGGTCCTGTTCATGGACGCAGGCCGCATCGTCGACAGCGGAACGCCAGCCGAGATTCTCGAGAACCCGCGAAATCCCAGAGTGAAGAACTTCATCTCTGCGGTGCTTTGAAAAACAACCTCAAGAGGAGAATGCCATGAAATTCCTGCGCATTGCCGTCTCGGCAATTGCCCTGGTCTCGGCCGGTGCGGCATCGGCCGAAACCAAGCTCAACCTCATCAACGATGGTGAACTGCGCGTCCTGACGAATCCGATCTATCCGCCGATGGAGTTCGTCAATCCGGACCAGGGCACACTCGATGGCTTCGATGTCGACCTGATCAACGCCATCGGCAAGAAGCTCAAGCTCAATGTGCTGTTCGTCACCTCGGCATTCCAGGAGCTGCAGAGCGGCCTTCAGACCGGGCGCGGCGACATGATCATCTCTGGCATGAGCGACAACGTGAAGCGTCAGGCCAGCATGGATTTCGTCGATTATGTGACGAGCGGCCCCATCCTCTTCACGATGCAGACCAACGCCACACAGTACAAACAGACGACCGACTTCTGCGGCAAGACCGTCGCTGGCAGCCGCTCGACTTCCTTCGGCGAGAACGTCAGCAGTTGGAGCGACGCCAACTGCGTGGCCAAGGGCAAGCCGGCAATCAAGTTCGAAGGAACCGCCGATTCCAACGCTGCCCGTCTCGGCATGAAACAGGGCCGCTATGACGCCGTCGTACAGGGCGTCGAAACCATTGCCTACCAGATCCGCCTCGAGCCCGACACCTACCGGCTCGTCGGCGAACCGCTGCTCAGCAACGACACATTCGGCATGGGCTTCAAGAAGGACAATACCGGCCTTCGCGATGCGGTGGCTGGCGCGTTCGACGAACTGATCAAGGACGGTTCGTACGACGCCCTGCTCAAGAAGTGGGGGCTGGTGCACAACGCCGTGCCGAGGGCCGTCATCAACGGTGTGAAATAAGCCGGCGCGCCCAGGCTTTTCCAAAAGCTCGCTTTTGTTCGACCGGTCGCAGCGGCCGGCATGGAGAGCTTTTTGTCTTTGAACATCCGCGCCCGGTTCCGCCGGGCGCGGGGAATCCTGAAACAGATTGACCATACCTATGTCGCAACCTGCACTTTCCACTGCGTCGCTCTGGCCAGCCGGAAGAAAATCCGCCGCCGCTCTCGCCTTCGACCTCGACGGTCCGACGGGAGACGCCATGCTCGACGGCTCCCTGCTCTCCAATCCGCGCTACTTCACGCAAGGCGCCTACGGGCCCTGGCGCGCTCTTCCGAGGCTGCTCGATCTGCTGGCAGCCTTCGATTTCAAGGCCACCTTCTTCATTCCAACCTGGGTGGTGGAGCAATGGACCGAACGATGCGAGCGCATCGTTGCCGAGGGCCATGAGGTCGGTTATCACGGCCATCGCCACGAAGTCTTC
The DNA here is from genome assembly GCF_020165195.1 of Mesorhizobium sp. CA14. Taxonomy (GTDB): domain Bacteria; phylum Pseudomonadota; class Alphaproteobacteria; order Rhizobiales; family Rhizobiaceae; genus Mesorhizobium. Next base: position 270,116 of record NZ_JAIUHR010000005.1, read on the forward strand.
ATCGATCTCGGCGTGGCTGAGCAATTGGAGGTCATGGAGCATTCGCGCGCGATCTTTCGCGAGCGGCTTGGCGCGACGCCTATCGGCTTCAGGACGCCATCCGGCGACTGGAGCCAGGAGACGGCCGCGCTTCTCAGTGATTTCGGCGTTGTCTATTCGAGTTCCATGCGCGGCGATGACCGCCCCTACTTCCATCCGGCAGGGACGGGTCTCGGGCTCGTCGAGATTCCTGCGCGCTGGGACATCGACGACTACACCGCGCTTGCTTACACCGAGGCGCCGGACTTCCCGATCGGGCTTGATCGTATCTCGGACTATCGCTCTGTGGAGCGCAACTGGCGCGCCGAGTTTGAAGGTTACCATCGCGAAGGGCTCTGCTGGACAACGATCCTGCATCCAAAAGTGTGCGCCAAGCCTGGACGGCTCTCGATCCTCGAGGGCCTGTTCAAGGCGATCGCGGACAAGGGCGACACCGTCTGGAGGGCGCGCCTTGGCGATATCGCTCGATGGTGGATCGAACGCCATTCTCAAACCGACGACCAGGGGCGGGCGGCATGAGCGCGCCACAGCCGACGATCTGGCCTCGGGACAAGAGCTGCGCCGTGATGGTGGCGGTGCAGTTCGACGACGGCGCGGATGCGATTGCCGCGGCCCCCGACCTTGCCAGCAGATCGAAGAGTCTTTCAGTCTGGCAATATGGCGCGACGCGCGGCGTCGATCGCCTGTGCCGGACATTCGCAACCTTCGGCATCAAGACAAGCTGGTTCCTCACCGCCGAGACGGCAGATCGCCGCGGCGATCATGTACGCGCGATCGCCAGCGCAGGCCATGAGATCGCAAGCGCCAGCCTGTCCTTCGATCGGTACGACACACTCACTTCTGCCCATTCGCTCGACAACCTCCGCCGGTCCAGGGAAATGCTGAGCATTTTGGCAGAGCGGGAAACGAGCGGTTTCCACCTGCCGCAGGGCAATTGGCCTGTAGGGTTCGATCAGTTGCTGCTGGAAGCTGGCTACCGTTGGTCGGCAAGCCTCAACGGCGACGACATTCCCTACACGCATCCGTCCGGCCTCGTCGAAATCCCGGTTCACGTCGAGCTTGAGGACCGGCCCTATTTCCAGTTCAACTTCACGCCCGCCTTTCCGAAAGGCCAGAGCCGGATACCCGACTACGAGGGAGTCCTGCACAACTGGATCGCCGAGTTCGACGCCTATCGGCGCTTCGGTCTCTGCTACGTCATCCAGCTTCGGCCGGAATGGAGCGGGACGCCCGGACGCATTTCGCTGGTAGAGGATCTGCTGCGACACATCCTGGGCTTCGAGGACGTGTGGGTGGCGACCGGCGCCGAAATCGCCGAGCGCCAGCGAGCGTTCGGCCCCGCAATCCAGGACGGCCACCCCATCCGGGTCTTCGAGGCCTACCGGAGGGAGCGGCGCGCCGATGGCTGAGACAGTCCTCACCGCACTCGCCGCCAACATCGCGGCAACTGACTTCCCCGATTTTCCCGAAGCCACGATCCGAAAGGCCAAACTTCACATTTTGGATACGCTGGGCGCTGCGATAGCGGGCGCGACATCTGTCGAGACGAAGCTCGTGATCAACGCCCTGGGGCTGAAGGGGACCAAGGGGGAGGCGAGCGTTTGGGCGCTGCCGCTGAAGACAGACGCCCGCACCGCCGCCTTCATCAACGGCGTTTCGGCGCACGCTTTCGAGCTCGACGACTCCGGCGGCTGCGATCATTCCGGCGCCGTCGTTCTGCCGGCCGTCATGGCGGCACTCGAGAGCACCGCAGCGACCGTGGACGGTCGCCTATTCCTCAAGTCCGTGTTGCTCGGATATGAAGTGGGACGCCGCGTCCTGGAGGCCTCCGGCGGCTATGAAGTTCACAATGGCAACGGCTGGCATTCCACAGGCACCTGTGGAACTTTCGGAGCAGCGGCAGCAGTTGCGACGCTGATGGGCCTCGACCGGGAGGGTACCGCATCGGCGCTAGGTTCTGCGCTCTCTTATTCCGGCGGTACATGGGCCTTCATCCACGACGGCGGGCCGGCCAAGAAACTTCACGCAGGTCGTGCGGCGGAGGGCGGCTACATGGCGGCGCGGCTGGCGCGGGCCGGTTTCCAGGGACCGCTTTCAGCTTTCGACGACAAGGCATGGGGCGGCTTCTTTCAGACCTTCGGCGAGGAACGGGCGACGCCGGAGGAGCTTTGCCGCGACTTTGGCCAGAACTGGCGGCTCAACCGCTGCTCGATCAAGCCGCACGCGACCTGCCGAGGCACGCATTCGGCCATCGACGCCATCGATCTTCTGCTTTCGGACATCGGCTTGAAGAGTTCGGGCGTCGCGTCGGTCACCGTCGACATGAGTGGTTTCCAGTACGGCATGTGCGGGCACAAGACGGTGACCTCGCGAGCGCAAGCGCAGATGAGTCTGCCCTATGCAGTCGCGGCGCGCCTTCAGTTCGGCAAAGTCTCCCTGGCCGAACTCGAGGAAAACGCCTGGCGCAGCCCTGCAATCCGCAGATGGCTGGACATGCTGACCGTTCGGATCAACGACACAATGCGTGACGAGGACGAGCCGTCCGTGGAAATCCGCACCCATGACGGCACGACATTGGCCGCTACCGTCGAACATCCGCTCGGCGGCCCGCTCAACCCGCTGAGCGACGAGCGCATCATCGCCAAATACGCCGATCTCGCGCGCGCCGTCCTGCCGCATTCCCGTGTGGAGACCCTCCGCGACCTGATCCTTGGCATCGACACCGCAGCCGATGTCCGCCCGCTTATCGATCTGCTCAAACCGTGAGATGACAATGACTGCAGCCTCGAACGCAACATGGTCGCCACTCTTCAAGGAGGCCGTCTCCCTCGACTTTCGTGATTTTCATGAATGCCTCGACCAGGACAAGCGCATCGCCATTCATGACATCGCGGGCTCCAAGGTTCACGCCCGGATGCTTGCCCGTGTCGGCCTGCTCCACCCTCAGGATCACGAAGCCATCCAGGCGGGCCTCGATGCAATCGCCGAGGAGATCCGCTCGGGCGCCTTCCAGTGGAAGAAGGAGCTCGAGGACGTCCACATGAACGTGGAGAGCCGCTTGACGGCGCTGATCGGCGACGCCGGCAAGAAGCTACACACCGCGCGGTCGCGCAATGATCAGGTCGCTACCGACATCCGTCTCTACGCCCGGGATGAGCTCGACGCGCTCTGGCTCGAGATCAAGGCGCTGATCCTCGCCTTCGTCGAACTCGCAGAGAGACATGCGGATACGATAATGCCGGGCTTTACCCACCTTCAGGTCGCGCAGCCCGTCACCTTCGGCCATCACATGTTGGCCTATGCGGAGATGTTCCTGCGCTATCTCGAGCGCGTCGGCCAGGCGCGGGAGCGCCTCAACGTCTCTCCGCTCGGCGCGGCGGCGCTTGCTGGAACGAGCTACCCTATCGATCCCGATTTCAGTGCGCGGGAGCTTGGCTTTTCTAGGGCCTTCCGCAATTCGCTCGATGCAGTCTCCGATCGCGACTTTGTTGTCGATATCTGTGCGGCAGGTTCAATCATCATGGGCCACCTGTCGCGTTTTGCAGAAGAAATCATCCTCTGGTGTACGCCGATGGTCGATTTCATCGAAGTGGGTGATCAATTCTGCACCGGATCCTCGATCATGCCACAGAAACGCAATCCGGACCTCGCTGAACTGCTGCGCGGCAAGGCCGCGCGCGTGATCGGCAATCTGACGACATCGGCGGCGCTGATGAAGGCTCAACCGCTGGCCTTCAACAAAGACCAGCAGGAGTCCAAGCCGCCGATGACCGACACGCTGGAAAACGTGCGAGGCGCGGCAGCTGTCACCGCCCAGATGCTGCCGACGATCAAGGTCAAGACGTATAACATGCTGGCCGCCGCCGAGCAGGGCTATTCGACCGCAACCGACCTCGCTGACTACCTCGTGCGCGCCGGCCTTCCTTTCCGCGATGCGCACCACGCGGTGGCCGCGATCGTCGGCGCGGCGCGGGACCAGGGTTACGGCAGGCTTTCCGAGATGCCGCTCGCCTCCATGCAGGCCTTCGCCTCTGTCATATCCAGCGATGTGGCGGAGGTGTTGACGGCGGAGGGCTCAGTTGCCAGCCGCAACCACCGCGGCGGAACGGCGCCGGAACAGGTTCGCCGAGCCGCGGCCGAGCTGCGCGCCTTGCTCGACTGATATCGAAACGCTGTTTACCTCCGCGGCGGCACCTGCTTAATGGCGGGAACCCCGCGGAGAACGTTTTTGAAACCGGCCCTCCAGCAGAACCGGCTGCCGCCGCTGCAGACCCTGCAGACGTTTTCGGTTGTCGCGGAGACCGGAAGCTTCACTCAGGCTGCGGCCGAACTCAATCTCAGCCAAAGCGCGATCAGCCGTCAAATACAGCAGTTGGAACATTATTTCGGCTGCAGTCTCTTCCAGCGTCATACGCGCAAGGTGGTTCTGAGCGAGCAGGGAGACGCGATCGTTCCGATCATCAATGGACTGCTGATCTCGCTTCGCAACTCCTTCGAGGCGACGAGGACAAAGGGTCGATCCTTGACGGTTCGCATGCCGCTCACTTTTGCGCGGCGCTGGCTTCTCCCGCGGCTGACAGATCTTCACAGCCGGCACCCCAACTTGAACATTACGATCGACACCGCCTGGTTCGCGCGGCCGAACTTCGGGCCTGGGGACATCGATCTGCTGGTCCTTTACGGCAACGGCCATTGGCCCGGCATGCATGTCGAATTGCTCCTGCCGGAGAAGCTGACCCCGATGTGCTCGCCTTCATTTGTGGGCTTTCTTGGCGACCCGGCACGGATCGAAAGTCTGGCCGACTGCGTGCTATTGCACTCCAACGCGCGGCAGAGCGACTGGACGCTCTGGCTGCAGGCCGAAGGCGCTTATGACCTGACAGCGGCGCGCAACCAGATATTCGACACGCAGGATTTTGCGATGACAGCCGCGGCAAGCGGCTACGGCGTGACCATGGGAGATTTGCATTTAGCGCGGGGGGATCTGGAAAGCGGCGCGCTCGTCACACCCTTTTCGCGCGTCATCGAAAGCGGCTATGGCTACTACGCCATCTGTCCTGCAAGGGGGGACGCCATAGCGCTCGTATCCGATCTGCTCGATTGGCTGGTGAAGGGCCGTCCAGCGTAAATGCCGTTGCGAGATTGGGCCGTCAGCCATCAATTATGCGAGATCCAACGGCTCTTGGCCACGTTTCCGATCATGGAATTTGAACGTCGCTCATACTTCTTGCTGTGAAGCTTGGAAGCTGCCAATCCGCTTCCGGCCCAAACCAGCCGCGCTCATTCCGCCATGGTCCATACATGCGCCGCCCTTCGATCCCTTTGTGGGAAAGAAGCCGCTCGCATTAAATACTATTCTCCTCCTGCTCCCTAAATGTTTAGTCCCGCCATTTGCTGGAGCGGATTGAGCCAGAAACGTTGGTAGTGTGCTGAGAGTTCTGCAAATTCGCTGAGAGAGGGCGGTCATGGCAGGCTGGTGATTGTTCAAAGTCACCTG
>NZ_JAIUHR010000050.1 GCF_020165195.1 Mesorhizobium sp. CA14
TGTGTCGAAGCCTTCAAAGGCTCCAAGCATCGCGGCTTAACGCAACCCGCGAAAGGTGCGGTCGGAACAGCGCTTACAAAGCCTCAACCTGAGACGCCGCCGCGAGAGCCGACCCAACCCCCAGAACGAGAGAAATTACACGCACAATCCGACAGAGCCCCGACCCGCCTATTGCAAGTAAGAACCTGTTAAAGGGCTATTTCAAGTGCATCGGATGCGCAAAGCGGGATGGTCTCCGAGAGTGTGAGAGCCTTGCTTGCGCCGCCAGCAGATAGCTGCGGTCCTTCTTTTGCCAACGCTTGGGAGAGAGCCCCCATGTCCACTCATCTTCAGGGTGGCCTGCCACACGACGAGCGAAGGATGGTGCGGATGAAGGGACTCGAACCCCCACGCCTTTCGGCACTGGAACCTAAATCCAGGGCGTCTACCAATTCCGCCACATCCGCTTTCCCCGGCAATCCCATGTAGCCATCATTCTGTCAATGTCGAGGCTCAAGTCATGCTTATCCGGCTAAAGCGCGTCATGTCGAAAACGGTTCAGGTGACGCGCTTCAGGCCTTGTCTTGATGCGTGCCGTCTTCCCAAAACCGCTGCGCACTTTTTGGGCGGCATGCATTGGAGCGAAGATAGTTGAAAATTAGCCTAGCCTGTGACAAAAGGCGTGTCGAATGTGACGGAACGTGAATTTCCGCTTCTGCAAGATGTGAAAAGTTACAGGAAAAACAAAAACTTATTCGCATCCGGCAAGGCGCAGTTCAGGAGAGCTTGAACCGCATCGGCGGTCAAATCGCCGGGTTCCGTACCAAAAGCCATTTCCGGCAAGATCATACCGGCAGGCTGTAAACGGCTAAGACCGTTTGGCAGTCTCATTGTTGAAAACAAAGGTTCTAGGATGCAGGTCACCGAAACGCTCAACTCCGGTCTCAAGCGCGAGATCAAGATCACCGTGCCGGCCGGTGACATGGAAGCCAAGCTGATGGCGCGGCTGACCGATGCCCGCGACAAGGTGCGCATCAACGGCTTCCGCCCAGGCAAGGTACCGGTGCAGCATCTGCGCAAGATGTACGGCAAGTCGTTCATGGCCGAGGTCGTCAACGAGATCCTCAACGACTCGACCCGTTCGATCATCTCGGGGCGCGGTGAAAAGGCCGCCATGCAGCCCGAAGTGATCATGACCGAGGACGAGAAGGAGGCCGAGAAGATCCTGGCCGGTGGCGCCGATTTCGAATTCAGCCTCAACTACGAGGTCATCCCGGCGATCGAGATCAAGGACTTCTCCGACATCAAGGTAACGCGTCAGGTTTATGACGTGCCGGAATCGGAAGTCGAGGACCAGGTCAAGCGCGTCGCCGAATCGGCGCGCAGCTACGAGCCGAAGACCGGCAAGGCCGCCGAGGGCGACCGCGTGAGCATCGACTATGTCGGCAAGATCGACGGCGAGGCTTTCGCCGGCGGCGCCGGCACCGACCAGCCGCTGGTGCTTGGCTCCAAGGAGTTCATCCCGGGCTTCGAGGACCAGCTGATCGGCACGAAGGCCGGCGACGAGAAGCAGATCACCGTCACCTTCCCCGAAAACTACCAGGCGGCGCATCTTGCCGGCAAGGAAGCCACCTTTGACGTCACCGTCAAGGAAGTTTCGGCACCCGGCGAGCTCGAAGTCAATGACGAGACTGCCAAGAATCTCGGCCTGGAATCGCTCGAGCGCCTGCGCGAGATCGTGCGCGGCCAGATCGAGAACCAGTTCGGCTCGATGACCCGCCAGAAGGTGAAGCGCCAGCTGCTCGACCAGCTCGACGCATCCTATTCCTTCGAGGCGCCCTCCAAGCTCGTCGAGGCCGAGTTCAACAACATCTGGGCTCAGGTCAACCGCGATCTCGAAGCAGCCGGCCGCACTTTCGCCGACGAAGAGACGACGGAAGAAGAGGCGCGCGCCGAATATATGCGCCTTGCCGAGCGCCGCGTGCGCCTTGGCCTGGTGCTGGCCGAGATCGGTGAGAAGGCCGGCGTCACCGTGTCGGACGAGGAATTGCAGCGCGGCCTGTTCGAGCAGGTGCGTCGCTTCCCGGCCAACCAGCAGCAGGAAGCCTTCGAGTACTACCGCAGCAACCCGGAAGCCATCAACGCGCTGAGGGCGCCGATTTTCGAGGAGAAGGTCGTCGACTATCTGCTCGGCCAAATTACGGTCAATGACGTCAAGGTCGGCAAGGATGAGCTGATGGCCGACGACGAGGAGGCCGAAACCGCGACCAAGGCGAAGCCGGCCAAGAAGGCCTCGTCGAAGAAGGCCGAAGCCAAGGCAAGTGAGGCAAAGGCCGACGAAGCCGCCGCCGAGGCCGACGAGCCGAAGAAGAAGGCGGCGCCGAAGAAGAAGGCTGCCAAGGAAGCCGAGTAACAGGTTTCAACACCGCGATTTGGAAAGGCCGCCTCCGGGCGGCCTTTTTCCTTAGGAGCTACTTCATTGTGGCGGCGCGGCAACACCGACAACTAGTCTTGATCGTCCGCCGCTGGCGATACCAACCGTTGAACATTATCTGCGTTTCATTCGCATTCGCGGGTGTTTGGAGGCATTGGTGAGGCTGGGGTTCATGATGAGAGACGTGGTCGCCGCCGCGGCGCTCTTGTTTGCCGCAGCAACCGGCATCGCGCGGGCCGAACCGGATCTCGGCAATTGGAGCGTCGGCGCCGGCGACAACGGCCAGATCACCGCATCGCTGCACGCCAGCAACAAGCTGATCACCGGGGGCGGGGCGCTGGGCTACAGCCCGGTGCTGACGTTGGCTTGCCGGCCCGACGGCGAACCGCGATGGAGCGAATGGCTCCAGCTCAATGACGCCGTCTCCGCCAGCCGCAAGATCACCATCTCCGTCATTGTCGATGGCGCCGGCAAAACCGATGAAAGCTGGTCGGTCGGCCCGCGCGGCAGAACGCTGGTCAGGGATGGAGACGACGGCATCAGGCGCCTGGCTTCGGCGAACCGGCTGACGCTGTCATGGCGCTTCGGCCTGCTGTCGGGGCGGGGCGAGGCCGATTTCGAGCTCGCCGGTCTCTCCGAGGCGATCGGCCAGATCGCGGCGAGCTGCAAAACTGATCCGCCCTGATCGCTGTCGTTCATAACAGGCTTGCACCGGGTTTGCCCTTTTTGGGCAGCTAGGCCTCGGCGCGCGGCCTAAGCCTCCTCAAGAGCTGGCTTTTTTTGCCCATTGGTTCGATTCTGTGGTATGTAGATGCCGCAATTCCACTGAAGAGACGCGGACGCCCACCATGCAGGGTACGCCAGCGGACCGGCGTGGCGCGGGTCGTCCGACGCAAACGACGATCGGGAGGAAGTGCCATGCGCGCAACCGCGCTTTTCATCGTCTTGTCCGTTACGACCTTCTTTGCAAGCCCATCGCAGGCGCAGGACGCCGCCGCAGGCGAGAAGGTGTTCACCAAGTGCAAGGTTTGCCACATTGCCGACCAGGACCAGAATAAGGTCGGCCCGTCTCTGCACGGCGTCATCGGGCGCACCGCGGGCACGCACCCCGGTTTCACCTATTCCACGGCCATGATCGAGGCCGGAAAATCCGGCATCAAATGGGACGAACCTACGCTGACAAAATACCTTCACGACCCCAAGGCTATGGTCAAAGGGACGAAGATGGCGTTTCCCGGCCTCAAGAGCGATCAGGACATAGCCAACGTCATCGCCTACCTGAAGCAGTTCTCCAAGTAAGCAGCCCCTTCCGGCCCGGTCGGTGGTCGCCGGATTTGCCCGACCCAAGGCGGCCGGCAATTGCGCTGCCGAAATGTCGCGCCCGTGCCGTCACGCCGGCAGCGCAAAGAATCCCAACATCAGCAGAACAACTATGCCAAGGCCGAGTATGAGAAGCGTCCGCGTGTCCATGACGTTCGCCTTCGACCGGGCGCATGACCCTAAAAATCGGGAAAGGATCAAGCGCCAATCGGAATGATCCAGCGCCCTTGTGCGCCCCGGAAGAGGCGCGCCGCGCTGTACAAGAATACCGCAAAAAAGCCTCTGGAACCAGCGCACAGCCCTGGCCGGCCACCGCACCTGTTCAAATGAAAAGACGACAAACCGGGCGCGAAGGAGTATGTTGGCTGCCGGTGCAGGTCGCGGTTTGCGTGGCCAGCCATGCAAAGCGGTAGCACCGCGAATCCGCGACCTTGCCGGACTTGGTCTGGAGGGATTGGTCATGGCAAGCTTTCACGTGATTGCGGGGGCCAGCGAGACGCTGGAGCACACCAGAGTTAGAAAGGTCAGCATTTCCGACCTTTTCGATGCGCTCAGGCGCGGCATCGACGACTTCATGGTCAAACCCTCGCACATCGTCTTTTTGTGCATGATCTATCCGCTCGTCGGCGTGGTGCTTGCCACCTGGACATCGGGAGCGAACGCGCTGCCGCTGCTGTTTCCGCTGGTATCCGGCTTTGCGCTGATCGGTCCGTTCGCGGCGATCGGTCTCTACGAGATCAGCCGCAGACGGGAAGCCGGGCTCGATGCATCCTGGAGCCACGCGTTCGAGGTCAGGAACTCCCCCGCACTGCCGGCCATCGCCGCGGTCGGGATCATGCTGTTTGCGATCTTCATCGTGTGGCTTCTGACCGCCAAGCTCTTCTACGAATACCTGTTCGGTCCCGAGCCTCCGGCGTCGCTGTCCAGCTTCATAGCAGAAATATTCGCCACCGGGCGCGGCTGGACTTTGATCGTGCTGGGCCACGCCATCGGGTTCCTATTTGCCGTGGTCGTGTTGTGCACCACCGTGGTCGCGTTCCCGCTGCTGCTTGATCGCGATGTCGGCGCCTATGAAGCCATCCACACTTCGGTGCGCGTGGTCCTGGCCAACCCCATTGTGATGGCCATCTGGGGACTTATCGTCGCCGTTGGGCTGATTATCGGATCCTTGGCTATTTTTGCAGGACTGGCGGTCGTCCTGCCGATCCTCGGCCACTCCACCTGGCATGTTTACCGCAAGGCCGTAGAGCCGGCCGCCCCGGACCGTCGAAGTAATCAGGCCCTGTCGTGACGCAGCGGCGGGAGTGTCGGCGCGTCAGAAGGCCGGATAACTGAACCGCGCCTGGCGCGCGTCCGTCGTCAGGCTGCGGAAATCATTGCCACTGACATGCACAAGCGTCTTGTGGTCGCCGCCCTCGAAATAGATATCGGCGGCATCGCGCAGGCTTTCGTCCAGAATGACCGGCACGTCGTAAGCCGCGCCGATCGGCGGTATGGCGCCGATGTCGCAATCGTCAAAGAGCGATACGACTTCGTCTTCGGAAGCGAGGCCGAGACGTTTGTCCATGACGTCCTGCAGCTTGCCGAGTTCGATCCTGTGGGTGCTTGGAACCACGGCCAGCGCATAACCGAGCTCGTGATGAACGACCACGGATTTCGCCATGATGCTGCCGGGCACATGCGCGGCAATGGCGGCCTGCCTGCTCGTGGCAGTTCGATGATGCCCGACGGTATCGTAGCGGATGCCCTTGCCGTCGATAAAGTTTCTCAGTCTGTTTGCTATTGTCATTGTCCGCGTCCTTTGCTTGAGTTCACGGCGCGTACGCCAAACCAAAAATGGGCCGGCGGCCTGTTGTTCAAGGCATTGGAGCCGGCCTTCTCCGGCTGCTCATGCTGCGGCTGACCCTTATCGGGTGTCAGGGGCCAGGCCCGAAAAACGCGATACGGGTCAGCAGCGTATAGTCGGCCTCGAGGACCATCATCGTCACGAAAACGAGCACCAATATCGGCGGCAGGATGATTGCATACATCATCGCCAGCCGCTCCCAGGCCATGTGCATGAAGACGGCGACGATCAGTCCTGCCTTGAGCATCATGAAGATCAGGATCAGCGACCATCTGAGGTAGCCGTGGAGGCCGAAATAGTCGACCAGATAGGAGCAGGTGCTGAGAATGAACAGCCACGCCCACACCACCAGATAAAGCTTGATCGGGTGCTCCTGATGCGTCTCCGCCTTGGCGACAATCGCTGCGTCATGGGGATGCAGCGCGTGTTGTCCGAGACCGTTTGCGGTTGCTTCAGCCATGTCTGCCTCTCAACAAAGCCTGCCTTCTCACCAAAGATAGAAGAAGGCGAAAATGAACACCCAGACCAGGTCGACGAAATGCCAGTAGAGTCCCATGATCTCGACATTCTCGTAGCGGCCGCGGCGACTGGTGAAAAAACCGGGCCGTCCGACGTCGAAATCGCCGCGCCAGACTTTTCGCGCCACGATGATCAGGAAGATGACCCCGATCGTGACGTGTGTGCCGTGGAAGCCGGTGATCATGAAAAAGCATGAGCCGAATTGCGCGGCTCCCCAGGGGTTGCCCCAGGGCCGGACCCCTTCGGTGATCAGCTTGGTCCATTCGAAGGCCTGCATGCCGACGAAGGTCGCGCCGAGCGCGGCGGTCAAAAGCATCAGGATCGCGGTTTTGCGACGATCGCGGCGATAGCCGAAATTGACCGCCATGGCCATGGTTCCGCTGCTCGAGATGAGAACGAATGTCATGATGGCGATCAGGATCAGCGGGATCTCCGAGCCGCCGATGCGCAAGGCGAAGACCTCGCTTGGATTCGGCCACGGCACCCGCGTGGAGATCCGCGCCGTCATATAAGAAAGCAGGAAGCAACCGAAAATGAAGGTGTCGCTGAGCAGGAAGATCCACATCATGGCCTTGCCCCAGGACACGTTCTTGAACGCGCGCTGATCCGAGGCCCAGTCGGCGGCGATCCCGCGCCAGCCTGGGGGACGATCCAACTGGCTGGTATGCGTCAATGTGGTCTCGGCCATCGCCACTCTCCTAGGTCAGCAGCCGTTGGCAAATGCTCACGAACGTCGCCGCCCAACCAGCCAGGACGGCGAAGATGCACAGCCAGACGAAAAGCAGGAAATGCCAATACATGGCGCACAGCTCGACGCTGAGGCGCAGCCGCTCCGGCCGCGTTCCGTTCCAGGCGCCGGCGCTCGTCCTGCCAAGGCCAACCAGCCCGCCCAGTATGTGCAGGCCATGCATCGCAGTGATCAGATAGAAGAAGCTGTTAGCCGGGTTGGAGGCCAACAGGTAGCCATCCTCAGTCAGCTGCCGCCAAGCAATCAACTGGCCGGCGAGGAAGGCGAGGGAGGTCAATCCCGCCGTCGCAAGACCGAGCCTGACCATGTCCACCTGGCCTCTGCGCGCAGCGACGACGGCGCATTGCAGCGCGACGCTGCTCAGCGCCAGCACGCCGGTGTTGAGCCAAAGCAGGCGCGGCAGCGGCAGCGGCCGCCAATCCGACAGGCCCATGCGCATGAAATAGGCGCTGGTGAACAGCGAGAACAGGCAGCCGACGACGGCGAGGAAGACGCCGAGGCCGATCTTGGCGGTGGGCAGGGACGACCGGTCGAAGCCGACGAAGTCCCCGGCCACGCCTTGCTCCAGCCAAGGCTTCGCCGTCAACCGCTGGTGCGAAAGCCACCAACCGGCAAAGCCGGCGATCACCAGCAGGAAGACCAGGATGACGCTCATGCCGGCTCCCTGGAGGGGCCGAAGGAGCCCGGCACGTTCTGCGGGATGAAGTCCTCCTTGGCGCCCGGCACGCTGTAGTCGTAGGCCCAACGATAGACGATCGGCAGTTCCTTGCCGAAATTGCCGTGCGCCGGCGGCGTCTCAGGCGTCTGCCATTCGAGCGTCGTTGCCCGCCACGGATTGCCGCCGGCCTCACGGCCATGGCGGATGCTCCAGATCAGGTTGAACAGGAACACCATCTGGGCGAAGCCGACGATGAAGGCCATGATGCTGATGAACGAGTTCAGATGGTGGGCCGATTCCGTCATGATATTCATGTCGGTCAGTTCCGCGTAACGGCGTGGAATGCCCATCAGGCCGAGATAGTGCATGGGGAAGAAGATCAGATAGGCGCCGAGGAAGGTCACCCAGAAATGGAAGCGGCCGAGCGTCTCGTTGAGCATCCGTCCGGTGACCTTCGGATACCAGTGATAGATCGCGCCGAAGATCACCAGGATCGGCGCGACGCCCATGACCATGTGGAAATGTGCGACGACGAACATCGTGTCCGACAGCGGCACGTCGACGACGACGTTGCCGAGGAACAAGCCCGTCAGGCCGCCATTGACGAAGGTGACGATGAAAGCGAGCGCGAACAGCATCGGAATTGTGAGGTGGATGTCGCCGCGCCACAATGTCAGCACCCAGTTATAGACCTTGATCGCGGTCGGCACCGCAATGATCAACGTCGTGGTGGCAAAGAAGAAGCCGAAATACGGATTCATGCCGCTGACATACATATGGTGCGCCCAGACCACGAAGCTCAGCGCGCCGATGGCGATGATGGCCCAGACCATCATGCGATAGCCGAAGATGTTCTTGCGCGCATGTGTGCTGATCAGGTCGGACACGATGCCGAAGGCCGGCAGCGCCACGATGTAGACTTCGGGGTGGCCGAAGAACCAGAACAGATGCTGGAACAGGATCGGGCTGCCGCCATTGTGCTGCAGTTGCTGGCCCATCTCGACGATTGCCGGCATGAAGAAGGAAGTGCCCAGCAGACGGTCGAGCAGCATCATCACACAAGCAACGAACAGTGCCGGGAAGGCCAGAAGCGCCATGACCGTGGCGGTGAAGATGCCCCAGACGGTGAGCGGCAGGCGCATCAAGGTCATGCCGCGCGTGCGGCCTTGCAGCACCGTCACCACATAGTTCAGGCCACCCATGGTAAAGCCGATGATGAACAGAATGAGCGAAGAGAGCATCAGGATGATGCCCCAGTCCTGGCCACCCGGGGTGCCGCTCGTGATCGCCTGCGGCGGGTAAAGCGTCCAGCCCGCGCCCGTCGGCCCGCCCGGCGCAAAGAAGCTCGACACCAGGACCAGCACGGCGAGCAGATAGACCCAATAGCTCAGCATGTTGACATAGGGAAAGACCATGTCGCGGGCGCCGACCATCAGCGGAATGAGGTAATTGCCGAAGCCGCCAAGGAAGAGCGCGGTGAGCAAATAGATCACCATGATCATGCCGTGCATGGTGATGAACTGATAGTAGGCCTCCGGAGTGATGAAATCGAACGTGCCGGGGAAGCCGAGCTGCAGGCGCATCAGCCAGGACAGCATCAGCGCGACGAGGCCGATAGCCGTCGCCGTCGCCGAATACTGGACTGCTATGACCTTGGCGTCCTGTGAGAAGACGTATTTCGTCCACCAGCTGTGCGGATGGTAGAGCTCCATCTCCGCGACTTCGGCGGGCGGAACGGCATCTGCGGGTGTGACGTCGACCATGGGAGCACCTCCGTGCCCTGTTCAGCGGGCCTCGAGCGTTTCGAGTTTTGCCGCGACGTCCAAACTGGACGCTATCGTCTTTTCCGACGGTTGGTTCGCCGAGCCCGTTTGTTTGGGCGCGGACAATTGCGCAAAGGTCTGTTGCTGGCCGAGCCAGGCCAGATAATCCTGCTCGGTGTCGACCATGACCACGCCATGCATCAGCGGATGTCCCTGGCCGCACAGCTCGGCGCACAAGACCTGAAAGGTTCCGGTCCGCGTTGGCGTGAACCAGAAGTACGTGACCGATCCCGGGATCATATCCATCTTGGCGCGGAATTCCGGGATGTAGAAATCGTGCAGCACGTCGATCGAGCGCAACAGCACCTTGACCGGCTTGCCGACCGGCAGGTGCAGGTCCGCCGCCTCGACCACGACGTCGTCCTGGCCGTTCGGGTCTCCGGGTACGATGCCGAGCGGGTTTTCAGCCGAGACGATGCGAGTGTCGGAGGTACCGAGCTTGCCGTCCTTGCCGGGCAGGCGGAAGCTCCATTGCCATTGCTGGCCGATAACCTCGATATCGGCGGCATCGCCGGGAACGTTGACGAACCGGCTCCAGACGAAGAGGCCGGGAACCAGCAAGGCGGTGACACCGGCTGCCGTTGCGATCATCAGCCACGATTCGAGACGCTTGTTCTCCGGTTCATATGCCGCGCGATTGCCTTCCCGATGCCGGAAGCGGAAGACGCAATAAGCCATAAAGAGCACGACAGCGGCAAAGACGATGCCGGTGATCCAAAAGCTGATGATGATAGTGTTGTCGATGTAGTCCCAGTTCGAGGCGATCGGCGTCCACCACCATGGGCTCAGGAGGTGGAACAGCACCGAGCCCACAACGATCAAAACGAGTACAAGCACAATGGCCATGTCCCGTCCTCCCGGTATTTCACCGGAGCGCGAAGCATCCCAGGGAAATACCAAGTTCCATCATGCTTGATTTTCTGCCGAAATTCCAGAGCCGACTATCTGGTCAGGAGATGATGTCCCGGCAATCTCGATATACCGGGCAAACGCCTCAAATCAGCAGCAGGCCCTTCATCGAGGCATTGCCCTTGCGGCCGATGATGATGTGGTCGTGCACGGCAATGCCGAGGGGCTTGGCCGTGTCGATGATCTGCTTGGTCATCTCGATGTCGGCGCGAGACGGCGTCGGATCGCCGGAAGGGTGGTTGTGCAACTTCCCTGCGTCATGCATTATCTTATTGAAAAATAAGATAAATATCTTTGATGTTGAGGACGGCTGGGATTGGCATATGGGGGCGGTACGGGCTGCATCTCTGCCGTCGATCACACTCGCTCATCGGCGTTTATGGTGAGTCGCGTTGACGCACGCAATCTTATTTTTCTGATCCCACATCTCAAGCTCTTCAACTGGGTACAACACGGCTTTGCCAAGCTTGACGTAGCCCGGTCCAATTCTCTTGGCCCGCCAATTTCGCAGAGTTCCAAGAGAAATGCTTCCGCGGTAGCGCTCGGCGACTTCCTCAGCCGTCAAAAATTTCCTGTCGTCCATCAGCCTCTCCAAATGTCCGACGTCAAGAGCGTTTGAGCAGGCTCAAGCACGTTCTCGAACCGTCAATCATCCAGTTGCACGGCCATGGGTGGGTATGTGGATCGGAGATGGAAGCTGAAGTGTGCGGGAGTAGAGGCGGCGGATATGGCGGGATAGAGATCGGATGATCAGCCAAGCCCAACGCCCAACCGGGTTCGGCGATGCCTTAGGGGATGAAAAAGTTCCCGGAAGATCCTATATAAGTGGCAGATAGGACGCAGCCTTCAACCGGCAGGGGAGGAACGTGTATCGAGCTTTCGCCGTGTGGCCTTTCACGGTAGGAGAGCTTGGTGCCTCAGTTCCTGCGGAGGGAGTTCCGCAATCTGATGCGCGTTTGCAGAGGAAACGATGGCCAAAGACGATCATCCGAAATTTTCCATCAATATCGACGGTGTGCATTTCGAAGCGACCAGCGAAAGCATGACCGGCTCTGAGCTCAAACAGCTTGCTGGAAAGGATCAGCAATATCAGCTGTTCCTCGAAGGGCACGGCCACGACGCCGACCGCCAGATCGGCGACAACGAAGGCGTCGCGCTAAAAAACGGTATGCACTTCTATACGGTCCCGCCGGCAACGTTTGGCTGATGTCGATCCTCACCCGTCATTTCGAAGACTTCATCAAGAAATATCCCAATTCAACCCTCGAGCCGCAGGCAGGAGGGACGGCGGTGGTCGGCCTGTCCGGTGTTCGTCTTCCGGCAGGTTGGAACCGTGCCGAGGTCGGCGTGAAGTTCGTGGTGCCTGGCGGATATCCGCAGGCGGCACCCGACTGTTTCTGGACCGAACCGGCTCTGGCTCTTGCGCATGGGGGAGCCCCGCAAAACACCGGCCAGGCGTCGGCGCCGGGGATACCGCCGGAGTGGCTGTGGTTCTCCTGGCATCCGTCGACCTGGCAGCCCAACAGCGATAATTTGTTTACTTACCTAAACGTTATCCGGCGGCGACTCGGCGAGGCACGATGAATCGGCTGGTGTTTGCCGCGGGCGAGTGGTCGGCGCTTCGCGACGGCCTTCTCGCGCACGCGCCGCTAGAGACTGCGGCTGCGCTGATCGTTGCTGGCGGCCGCTTTGATGGCGGCATGCGATTGATCGTGCAGGACGTGATCCGGCCCGACCCTAGCGACTATATCGCCCGCAGCCGGATCGAGGCGACGTTAGCGCCCGCGTTCCTCGCCGCAGTGCTGAAGCGCGCGCGCCTAGAGGGCGTCGGCGTGATCCTGGCCCACTCGCATCCGGAGCAGCATGAGCTCGCGTTCTCGCATGTAGATGATGCGTCTCAGAAGATTCTGGCGCCCGTACAGCATTTCCGGTGCCCGGCCGGCCCCCACGGTTTCTTGGTCGCCGGGCCGACAGGGTTCCGCGGCAGGCTGTTTGATGCCAGTGGCGAAACCGTCTCAGCCATCGATCGCATCCAGGAGATCAGCCGCGAGGTTCGCAACTATGCGCCGGACTCGCGCGGAGGTAATCACGCGCTCCTGCCGGACGTTTTCGATCGCAATGTCCGAGCCTTCGGCGTCGAAGGCCAGCGAATCCTCAACAACCTGACGGTCGCGATCGTCGGCGTCGGCGGCACCGGCTCGGTAGTGGTGGAAGAGCTCGCCCGACTGGGTGTTGGGCGGTTGCTGCTGATCGACCCGGAGGAGGTTGAGCAAACCAACCTGAACCGGCTGGTGGGCGCAAGATCCGCCGATGTCGGCCAGCCGAAGGTCCTGGTTGCGCGCGACGCCGCGCAACGCGCGCAAAGTGAATTGCAGGTCGGTGCTATTAGCGGTTCGATCGTCGATGAACCAGTCGCCCGGGCTTTGCTCGACTGCGATTTCGTCATGTGCTGCACGGATTCCCATGGCAGCCGCGCGGTCCTGAACCAGATCGCCTATCAGTATCGCCTGCCCATGATCGATGTCGGTGTGCGCATCGACGCGCGTGACGAGGTAGTCACAGCGATGTCGACGCGCGTGCAGATGCTTGCCGAGCCGCTCGCCTGCCTCAATTGCCATCCGCTCCTCAACCCGGTTTCCGTGCGCCGCGACCTGCTCGCCGACGTTCGGTCCGATCCATATTTCGTCGGTCATTTCGAACCGCAGCCGGCCGTGATCTCCCTCAATGCGGCAACCTCTTCCATGGCTGTCTCGATGTTCCTTTCGGCGGTAACAGGTTTTCCCGGCTCGGCACGCCACTTGGTCGGACGGCCAATCGAAGGGTCAGTGCGGCCGGTCAGTTCGGTGCCAGACCCAAACTGCATCGTCTGTGCACGGGACAACGCGCTGGCCAAGGGGGACAGTTGGCCCATGATCTGGCGCCGCCATGAGGGCTGAGGAACGTACGAAGGTCCTGGTTGACGGCGGCGAGGTCGACCCGCCACCCTTTGAGGCCCGACAACTCGGGTTGAAGAAGGTCGAATCGGCAGCGGATCTCAACGATGGTAGCGCGCGTGCCTTGATCGTGCTCGCGGGAGCGCTCTCGTCGGACACGGATCGCCAAAACCTGGTCAAACGGCTGCGGCGTCTCGCAGCACCAGCCGCCGAACGCGGCATCTTCGTCGTTGTGGTCGCGAAAGCGGGCGAGGAGGCGGCGGCTCTGACTGTTGCGCAGTCGGGCGCGGGCCGACTGGCGCAGTGGGTCCAGCGCGCGGGCGTCGTTTTGAGGCAGCTCGCCGTGCTTCCCGACTCCGACTGGGAGAGGATTGCGGAATCCTGTGCACGGTGCCGTTGCGGTCCGTCAAGCAATGACAGCCTCGCCATCCGTGACGAAAACGGCGCCCCGCTTAAGGAGCCACTGTCCCCTGACATTGAGTTGCTGTTTCGCCGTGCGTTCCACGACTACCCCGGCATCCGGATTTCCGCGGAGGGCGGTGGCAAATCCTCAGCATCCGTGTGGAAGGTCGAAACAGAAGGGCACGAGCGGCATGCGCCGTTCATTGTCAAATCCGGCGACGCGGCGGAAATGGAGGAGCACATCAACACCTACCGGGACGTTGTGGCCGACCGCGTTCCGTTCCGTGGTTGCGCGCCGCTCTGCCTCGAGCGCTGCGTGCTGGGCGCCACGTCCCAACTGGCGGTGTCGCGCTTCGTCGAGAACGCCGTCCGGCTCGACCACGTCGTGCCGGACCGGGATGTGAGCGCCGTCGTCCAAGCAATCTACAAGACGGTCTTGGGACGATGGCGTATCCGACCCGAGAAGAAGACACTCAGTCTCCTGCCGGAGTTCCTGCCCGCCTCCAGGCAGGACGTCTATCTCAAAGGTCTTGAGCGCACGTACAAGGACCTGACGGGCGCAGGTTACACCGGTCCATCGCCGCAGAGCTTCTTTGATCGTCTCGCTGGCCTGCCGGCCGCGGAGCATTTGGTGTGCCGAGCGCATGACGATCTCAATCTGCGCAACGTATTTGTCTGCGGACGCGACGCTGAGGCGGTCCTGATCGATTTCACGCGCGCGGCCAAGCGGCCGCTTTCGCACGACGTTGCGCGCCTGGAGGTGGGCCTTGCCTTTG
Organism: Mesorhizobium sp. CA14; assembly: GCF_020165195.1. Lineage (GTDB taxonomy): Bacteria > Pseudomonadota > Alphaproteobacteria > Rhizobiales > Rhizobiaceae > Mesorhizobium. The sequence continues at coordinate 14,348 of NZ_JAIUHR010000050.1, forward strand.
ACACCGATCTGCAAAGCGTTCAGCCGATCCCGCCGGAGGTGCTGGAAGACTTCTATACCGGCGACCTGTTCGCGGTCTCGCTCGAACATCTGCTCAAGGGGCGGGTCGCCCCGCACCGGCTCAATGCGATCACGACCTTGCGCACGACAATCCTCGAGGAGGGGCAGGTCCACGGCGTGGACTTGAGGCGCGAGTACACGGTCGCGATCTGCGTGGGGCTGCTTTATTATGCGAAGGCCAAGAGCAATGACGCCGGCGTCGCCTACAAATGTGCGGGCAGCCTGCTTGATCGCGTCACAAATCCCTCGCTCTGGTAGGATTGGGAGTCGCGTTTTTGCTCAGGAAATCCTACGCGGTTCAATTCAAAGGCACCGTTGAGCGCCAGTCTGAAGCCATCAGCCTGGTCGAACGGCCGGGAGATGTCGTTCTGGTCGAACGGGGCGTTCCGCGGGCCTTTGTGATGAAATGCCCCGATGGATGTGGCGACGTGCTGACCGTCAATCTCGACAGTCGGGCCGGGCCCGCCTGGCGATTCTACCAGCGTGAAGACGGGTTGACCTTGTTCCCGTCCGTCTGGCGCGACACCGGTTGCGGAGCCCACTTCATCGTGTGGGACGACACCATCCACTGGACGAATGATAGCTGGGCACTTCGGCGCGACCCATCGCTCGAAGCAGCGGTCGAGGCCTGCCTGACCGACGAGCTGGTCAGTTTCGTCGACATCGCCGCGGCGCTCGACGAAGTGCCTTGGTCGGTGCTTGATGCATGCCGGTCGCTGGTCGACGGGGGCAGAGCCATCGAAGGAGCCGAGCCCAATCGAGCAAGCTTCCGTCTAGCGCGCGCATGACAAAGCTGGCATCGGCCAAGGCGCGTTGTCGGCCGTTACCGGTGGCAAGGCATCGAGACCCGCTAAGAACATGACGGCCGATTTGCGAGGGCCGAGAGCGGCAACAGCTCGAATAACGATCGCATCTCGGCGACTTCAGGTCTTTGGTCTTCGATATCGCCCACGATCGTTACGACACCGCAGGTGTATCTCAGGGGTTCGAGTCGGTGACCGCTACATCCCGACACCCACTATCGCGGAAGCACTGTTCTGCTATCGGCGACGCTCTGTCGAAAATGCAAACGTCAAAGGTCGCCTAGGGTAAGGTAGTGCGCGTCCCGGCACGTGGCCAAGGATCGTTTTGGCGAAACCGGGAGCGCCCTAGCCGGGACGCTCCAGAAGCTTGCCGCATTAAGCCTTTGGCTTGCGCTTGACAGGAGCCTTCTGGGCTGGGGTCAGCTGCGCTTTGCGTCCGAGCCCCGCCGCCTTCGCGAGCGTTGATCTTTGAGCCGCGTAGTTCGGCGCAACCATGGGGTAATCCGGCTTCAATCCCCATTTCTCGCGATATTCGTCCGGAGTGAGCCCGTAGTGTACATTGAGATGCCGTTTCAGCGATTTGAACTTCTTCCCGTCTTCAAGGCAGATGATGTAGTCCGGCGTTACCGACCTTTTGGGATTCGTGGCTGGCTCCTGCCTCGGCAACTCGGTCACGCTCGGCTGGCTAAGGCCCGTTAGCGACGAATGAATCGACGCGATGAGATCTGGCAACCCAGCAACGGGTAGTGGATTTTGGCTGACGTAGGCAGAGACAATATCTGCAGTCAGCCCGACTAGATCCGCCGTTTGGGCTTCGTTTTGATCGCTCAAGTATTCTCTCCTACAGTAGGGTAAAGCACGCCTCGCGCATCTGTCGTATAGCGGAATTTTGAGCGATGCCGAGATAAATCCCACCTGCGAGAGCTGTGAAAGGGATTTCGCCGAGGCCGAACTCGCCAGGGTGCATCCAGCTCGCCTGGGGTTCTTGGAAGCTTTTCGAACTTTCTGGGTCGCGCCTCAGCCCGAGTTGCGGGTGCTCATGGACAAAGTGGGACACTTGTCAGGTGACCGCAATTCAAACGATGACCCTGGCCTGATGAGAGCCGATGCAAGTGGCCGCTCCGCACAACTAGCGGCTACGCGGGCTATGGCAGCCACGCGCTCAGCGTTGTCGCGCGCGATTCCTCCGTCGGCATTCCATAGCGAGTTCTCGAACCCCAAACGAACATGACCGCCTAGTCCGATGGCCGCCGTTAGGAGGCGGTTTCACCGCGAACGGCAGATACTGGAAGGCGACATCCCGAGTCCGCCAATCCGCTGTCGGATGAGCGCCGGATGGCCGGAAGGCCTTGGAATTCAAGGTGTCGGCGGCTATTGAGGCGCCGGGTAGTGTGCTGAGAGTTCTGCAAATTCGCTGAGAGAGGGCGGTCATGGCAGGCTGGTGATTGTTCAAAGTCACCT
>NZ_JAIUHR010000051.1 GCF_020165195.1 Mesorhizobium sp. CA14
GCAGTAGGCAGTAGGCAGTAGGCAGTAGGCAGTAGGCAGTAGGCAGTAGGCAGTAGGCAGTAGGCAGTAGGCAGTAGAACATCCCCGCTGCCGGGTGACTTGCCAACTCTTATTTGCCTACGTCCTACTGCCTACTGCCTGATCGTCACTTCAGCATCATCCGCTGCTGGTCGCGGTTGGCGGCATAACTGCTCTTGTCATAGGCCGTCTGCGCCTGCAGCTGCTCCTTGGTGAAGTTGGTGTAGAGATATTTCTTGCCGTTCTTGTCGGTCATGAATTTGAGCTTGTCCATGCCGATCGCCACTTCCTTGGCGCCGATACCGAGGAAGCCGCCAACATCGACAATGACTGCGTCCGGCTTGTTGTCGGGCGTCAGCACGACGTCGCCGATCGAACCGATCTTGGCATCGTTGGCGCCATAGACCGTCGTGCCTTTGAGGTCGTCGACGCGGATGTTGCCCATCGGCATTTCGCTCAGCGTCGATTTGTCGATGGAAGCGGTCTTGGTCTGGTCTGTGGCGGCGGTGCCGTTAACTGCGGGTTTGTTCTCGGCCGTGCTCTGGGCCGGCGGCGTCGCAGGCTTGTTCTCGGCCGTCGACTTGGCGGGCTCTGCCGGCTTCGCTGCCTTATCGGACGTCGTGCCCGAAGAGATCACCGTAGGCGTGGTCGCTGCCGGAGCATTGTTCGCGGCCGTCGTCGAGCCGGGTGCCGGTTCATAGGGCTTACGGTCGAACTCCGGCTGGGCCTGCAGCTGCTCCTTCGTCGTCTCGGCCACGAGCCAGCGGTCGCCGTTCTTCTCCGCCCATTTCGCCTTGTCGAAGTCGAAAGTGACGTTCTTCGTGCCGATGCCGAGGAAGCCGCCGACGCCGATCACCAGCGACTCGGCCTTGCCGTCCTTGGCAAGCACGATGTCTTTCACGTCGCCGATCTTCTGAGCGTTGTCCGCAGTGCCGTTATAAACCGATTCGCCCATGATGTTGGTGGCGAGATTGCCCTCCGCCTTCTTCACCGGCTCGGCCGGTGCGGCCGCGGGGGCCTGGGCGGTTGTCGTGTTGTTGGCGGGCTGCGTAGCGGTCGACTGCGGCGGCGCCGGATCATAAGGCTTGCGGTCAAACGCCGGCAGAGCATTCAGCTCATCTTTGGTCGATTTGGCGACCAGCCAGCGGTCGCCGTTCTTCTCGGCCCATTCCAGCTTGCCGTAGTCGAAAGCGACGTCCTTCTTGCCGACGCCAAGAAAGCCGCCCACCCCGATGATGGCGGATTTGGCCTTGCCGCCGGCATCGAAGATGACATCGTCGACCTTGCCGATGTTCTGGGCATCGTCTCCGGTGCCGTTATAGACCGACTCGCCGATGATGTTCGTCATCAGCGCGCCTTCCGAGCGCATGACCGGCGCCGGATTTTCGGCTGCTGGGGCCTGCGGAGCCGGGGCGGGTGTGGTCTGCGCAAAAGCACCGGTGGCAAGCAGCGTTGCGAGCGCGGTGGTCGCAAAAAGAGTGCGGATCATCATAATCTCTCCTCGTGCCTGATCTGTGTACATGACGCTGCCTCGGCCAGCCTCTGAACGGAGGGGCGGGAGCGGCAGTATCGACAGGATCACAACGTTGTGACCTTGAGCTTGTTCCAACTTGGCCATGTTCCAAAAAGCCGCCGCCGCCCCGTCGCGCTGATTCCTGACCGCGGGGGAACCTTTGCGCCGGCACTTTCGTTTGGGCTGCGACTGAGGCATCGTCCGCCCAGTCCAGAAAGATACGGAGCGGGAATGCGGTTTGCTGCGGTGCTGAACCAGGATGGCGGCACGCTCCGCACCATCGACATCCAGGCTTTCGCCGACCAGCTGCATCAGACCCTCGAAGCGGCCGGACATTCCGTTCAGATCGAAATCGTTGCTGGTCGTGACATCGCTGCAGCATTGGAAAAAGCCATCGCCAAGCGGAGCGTCGACGTCGTTCTCGCCGGCGGCGGGGACGGCACAATTTCCACGGCCGCTTCCCTTCTCATGAACAAGAAGAAGGCCTTGGCCATTCTCCCGGCCGGCACGATGAACCTCTTCGCTCGCGGCCTTGGCATTCCGCAGACACTGGAGGGTGCGTTGAAGTCCTTCGCCGACGGAGAGGTGATCGCCGTCGATATGGCGAGCGCCAACGGCCAGCCCTTCGTTCATCAGTTTTCCATCGGCATGCATGCAAAGATGGTCCAGCTGCGCGAAAAAATGGAATTCGGTTCGCGACTTGGAAAAATGCAGGCATCCGCGCGCGCCGCATGGGCGGCTATCAACAACCCACCCGCGCTGAAGGTGAGCCTGATCATCGGCAAGACCGAAATTGTAACCCGCACCACCGGCATCGGCATTTCCAACAACCTGTTTGGCGAAGGCCATCTGCCCTATGCCGACGATCCGGCCGGCGGGGTGCTCGGTATCTATGTCAGCGTCGCGCGCCGTCGCCATCATCTGGCAAAGCTTTTGCTGGACATGCTGCGCGGCAGGTGGCGCCAGAGCGCGCATGTCGAGGTGCATCAGGCAGACAAGGCGGTGCTGAAGATCCACTCTTCGGTCAAAAAGGTCCGCGCCGTCATGGACGGCGAGTTGATCCGGTTGCAGCGCGAGACGACGATCGAAATCCACCCTGGCGCGCTGAACGTCCTCGTTCCGGCGCGCGGCGTCAGCGCAAAGGCGGCTTGAACGGAAAGCGCTCCTTCAGGGTTGCGAGGTCGGTTGGGCGGGAGCGGGGCCCTGCTCGGTGCCGGGCGGCTGCGGTACATGCTGCGCGCCCGTATTCGGTGACTTTATCAATTCCCCGTAAATCTCTACCGCGCCCCACGCAATGAACGCCAGCAACAGGCCGGCGATGAGTATCCTCAGAGCATGCCAGCCCCAATGTCCCTGACGGGCTTTGTTTTCAGGAACGCTCTTGGTCATGATTGGCCTCCATGTTACGTGGCGGCGGGCTTTTCAGGCACAGCACGGTCGGGTAACGGGCCCTTTGCGTGAAGGTTCCGACCGGGTGGCATCGCTTTCGCGATCATTGGACGAACAGATCAGGGCACAGGTTTGAGGTTGGTGAGCTTGGAGCGGGCCGCCCGCCTAAGAAAAGTCGAGCAGCCTAGCTGTGTTAAGATTCAGGTCAGGCCGGCATCACCTGGATGTCAACGCAGCCTAATGCATGTCTTCCTGATCCGGCTTGCGCGGCCTGGGCTTGGCGTTCTCGCGATAAATGGCGTAGGCCAAGACCGCCAGGGCGGGCGCGATGATGGCTCCGCCCTTGCTCTTGGCAAGGGCCGGAAGCAGTGCGAGTGCCGCGGTGACGCCCAGCGCGGTCATGTCGGCCTGCCGCCGTCTCGCGCGCCGCCTGCTCCGCATGCTCGTCGTCAGCTTGTAGATGACAAGGATGAGCCCGGCGAGCACCAGGAACCCTATGCCGAAGCCGAGACTGGTCGCCAGCGGTCCATAGCGCGCCGCCATCCAGATATAGGCGGCGCCGATGAGGAAGCCCACGCCGCACAGGACGAAAACGGCGGCGAGTCCGTAGAGGATTGCCGTCGTTCGCGCCCTTTGCAAAGCGGCCATCGCCTCGCCCGAGGCAAGAGCGGAGACGAGCGAGACAAGCGTCCCCATCTGAGGCTAGCGGCGCGAAAGCAGGGCGAAGAGGTAGCCGACGCCCATCGCGATCGCCAGCGACGTCACGGGCTTCTCGCGCACTTTGGCTATCAGCTGCGCTTCAATGTCCTCGGCGCTGCCCCGCATGCTCTCGAAGGCTGCTTCGCCTTGCGCGCGCAATTGTTCGACGCCCTCCGCGGCAGCATGGCGCGCCGCGCCATAACCGTGTTGACCGGTCTTGGCGAGTTGTTCCGTGAGTTTCTGGATATCCGCTTTCAACTGCTCGATATCGGCCTCAAGGTCGGCGGTGGTCGCTTCATCCGTTGCGGATCTGCCTGCGGCGGTTGCCATCTCTAACTCCCTGCGTTTGCTTGGATTTCAACGTCCATTCTGTGTCAAAGTTCCCGTTTCAGCGGCTCGAACCGGCCTAGATCAGCGGCCGGCGTTCCTCGCCGAGCCCCTCCCAGCGGGCAAGCTTCTTCAGTCCGTCATAGTCGACCACTTCGCAGCCGCCGTCTCGCCATAGGATGAGCTTGCGGTCCATCAGCTTGCGGATCGTCTTGTTGGTATGGACCAGCGAAAGGCCGAGCGTGTCCGCGATGTGCTGTTGCGTGATCGGTATCCGCACCGGCGTCTTGCCGTTCACTCCGGCGCTGCGCGCCCGGCTGGCGATGAAGGCGATGAGGTAGGCGGCTCGTTCGAGCGCGGTGCGGCGTCCGATGCTGAGCAGGTTCTCGTCCAGCATCCGTTCCTCGCGCGACGCGATCCAGGTGATATCATAGGCAAGACCTGGATAATTGCGATAAAGTTCCTGCAGCTGTTCGCGCTCGAAGACGCACAACAGCATCGTCGACAAGGCCTCGACGGAATGCTGCATCTCGCCCATCAGGCTTCCCTGCAGCCCGATCAGGTCGCCGGGCATGGAAAAATTGAGGATCTGCCGGCGCCCGTCGGGCAAGAGCTTATAACGGAACGCCCAGCCCGACAGCACGGTGTAGAGATGCGCGCTGTGGCTGCCTTCGACCAGGACTGTCGCCCCTTTGTCGACGGCGAGTTCGCCGCGCTTGAAAGTGCTTACGAACGACAGCTCCTGCTTGTCGAACGGGCGAAAGGCGGGCAACGACCGCAACGGACACTCTTCGCAAGGATATTGACGACTCGCAGCCGGATGTGCGCTTTGGCTGGACATTTCGACCCCTCTTCGAAATCCCTGCCCCTTGTGGGCACAGGGAAACGCTTGAGACCGGCAGGGGTTCCGCGGGACCGCGTCCCATGTCTTTTTTAAATGACATGGCTGCGAATTCCGCGCATCAGTGCGGTCCTGCCCAGGAGAAAACCGAGAAGTGCCAGCATTGCTCGACGGACTGCGTATCCTCGTACTGGAAGACGAGTTCCTGATCGCACTGGACATCGAGCAGCTTTGCCGCGACCACGGCGCGGCGGAAGTGACAATCGCCCGAGAGATCACCGAGATCAACGGAGAAGCTCTGTCTCCGCGCTTCGACGCGGCGGTGGTCGACCTGATGCTCGCAGGCGTCTCGACCCTGGATTTCGCCGCCCGGCTGCGCAGCGAGGGCCTGCCGTTCGTATTTGCCTCCGGCTATTCCGATTCGGACGAGATCAAGGACGCGTTCCCGGACATCCGCCTGGTCACCAAGCCCTTCTCGGGCGACGATCTTGTCGAAGCCGTGGCCCTGGCCTGCGGACGGGCCGCCCCGGCCTGAGGCCCAATGGTAGAGATCGGCTCAAGCCGCGTTCGACCCTGTGACCTGCGCCGAGATCGCATCAGGCCCGAACTCGTCTTCTCCGGAAATCTTGAGTATCTCCTGCAGCCTGGCGCGCGCCCGGCTGACGCGGCTCTTGATCGTGCCGACCGCGCAGCCGCAGATCTCGGCGGCTTCTTCATAGGAGAAGCCTGAAGCGCCGATCAGGATGATGGCCTCGCGCTGGTCCTCGGGCAGTTGCTCGAGCGCGCCGCGGAAATCCTTGAGGTCGAGCTGGCCGTGCTGGGCCGGGTGCACGGCAAGCCTGGCCGTCATGATGCCGTCGCTGTCCTGCACTTCGCGGCCGCGTTTGCGCATCTGCGAATAGAATTCATTGCGCAGGATGGTGAACAGCCATGCCTTCAAATTGGTGCCCGGCTGGAAACTCTCATGCTTATCCCAAGCCTTGACCAGCGTTTCCTGGACGAGGTCGTCGGCACGGTCGGCATTCTGCGTCAGCGACACGGCGAAAGCGCGCAGGCTCGGAATCGCGCCGAGCAGCTCGGTCTTGAAGCTCTGGGATACCGCCGCCATGCCTCAGTCCTTTTTCTGGGCAGGTTCGGCCTGTTCCAGCTGGCTGAGCAGCTGAGCGAAACGGTCTGGTACACGGTCCGAGACCAGCTCGTCATAATACTGCTTGAGCTTGCGCGCGATTTCGGAGTTTGCCCCCAGCGGGTTGCCATCCCCGTTCCGATGCCTGCTTACGGCATCAGCCATCTGTTTTTTTGACATTTCTTTCATAGTGGCCCTAGTTTCCAGCACCCGAACCGCTCATCAACTTCAAACCACAACGCAAGCGGAACCCTCGTCTGGTTGCCCATCCCGAAGTCCCGAAACGCCCGCCTGCTAATTTAGTTCCCCGGCCGGCGGAACTTTTTCCGGAAGCCGGCGTTTGATTTGCGGGGCGTGTAGTCAGTTCGGCCTTCAACATGCAACGTCATCTGAGGGAGACGTCAATAATGAGTTTGTCCGCAACCATCGCTCCCCATCTTCCGTTCCTGCGCCGCTTCTCGCGGGCGGTATCGGGATCGCAGGAAAGCGGTGACGCGCTGGTCGCCGCGATGTTGGAAGCCATTATCGCCGATACCAATATCTTCCCCGAAGCCTCGAGCGACCGCATCGCACTCTACAAGGTTTTCGCCAGATTGTTCACCTCCGTCGCCATCCGCGTGCCGCAGGAACAGGCGCAGACCGCCTGGGAGCAGCGGGCCGCGGCCAATCTGAATGCGCTCGCGCCCCGTCCGCGTCAGGCTTTCCTTTTGGTTGCCGTCGAGGGCTTCAGCGAGGACGAGGCGGCGGAAATTCTCGACGTCGAGGAAGAAGAGTTCTCGGAGCTGCTGGCCCAGGCGAGCAACGAGATTTCCCGCCAGGTGGCAACGGACGTGCTGATCATCGAGGACGAGCCTCTGATTGCCATGGATATCGAGGAGATGGTCGAAAGTCTCGGCCATCGCGTGGTGGGCACGGCGCGCACCCATGCCGAGGCGGTGGCCTTGTTCGGCAGGACGCGGCCGAAAATGGTTCTGGCCGACATCCAGCTCGCCGACGGCAGCTCTGGCATCGAAGCCGTCAACGAGATTTTGTCCTCGACGCCGGTGCCGGTGATTTTCATCACCGCCTTTCCGGAGCGCCTGCTGACCGGCGAGCGCCCGGAGCCGGCCTTCCTGGTCACCAAGCCCTTCAACCCCGATATGGTCAAGGCCCTGATCAGCCAGGCCCTGTTCTTCGACCGACAGGCCAAGGCCGCCGCCTGAGCCTTGTCCGGGAGCCTAGATCTTCCAGCGCCATGCGAGGCTTTTCGCCGCGCGTGGTGCATGCCTGCTTGCGACTTTAAAAGCCCTACAAGGGGATCGTCTTTTTCGGCAAATGGTGGAACAAACGACACCGAGCCACGTTCTTTTCCCGACATAGAAGGAGACGCATCATGCTGTACTGGGCGCTCGTATTTCTCGTAGTTGCGATCATCGCCGGCGCGCTTGGGTTCGGCGGCATCGCCGGTACATCGGCGGGCATCGCGCAGATTCTGTTCTTCATCTTCCTCGCTTTCCTGGTGATCTCGCTCATCGCAGGCCTCTTCAGGAGAGCCTGACCGCAACACTGGAAGCCGCACCCCTCAAACGGTTTCCAGCCACCGCCGGGCGGCGCCTCGAAAGAGCACCGTCCGGCGGACCGCTTTTAAAGAGCGCTGATTTCGGGATTTCGGGAGGTTACTCGGGCGGAACCAGTTTGCGGATGAGCCGTTCATGGACCGAGCGCGGGACGTTTCCTATGCCTTCCGAGGGTTTCACGAAAGACAGTAGTAAAAAGCAGAACGGCGAAGTGATCGCGATGCATCCCTCGGAGAGCGGCATGCAATTGGGACGGGCTTTGCTTCATGCTCTGCACAATGCCGGGATCTCGGTTCTCTACCAGGACCGGCAGATGAAGACGGTCTGGGCGCGTAATATGAGCGCGCCCTGGGCATCCGAAACGGCCGACGGCAAGGATTTGCTTTCGCCGGCGCAGGCCGAGCGCATACAAGCCGCCAAGCTCGGGGTGATCGAATCTGGCAACGCGGATCAGCTCGAGCTCAGCATTCCGGGAAGCCAGGGCGTCCGCTGGTTCCAGCTTTGGATCGATGCCGACCGGGGGGAATCCGGCGACGTCCTCGGCGTCGTTACGACGATGGTGGAAACGACGGAGCAGAAGCGGCGCGAGCAGACGCTGAAGGCATTGCTGCGCGAAGTCAGCCATCGATCGAAAAATCTCCTGGCCATTATCCAGAGCATCGCCACGCAGACCGGGCGCTATACGGAGACGCTTGGCGACTTCCTGGCGCGGTTCCGCGGCCGGCTGCAATCGCTCGCTTCCTCGCAGGATCTGGTCACATCCTCCAACTGGCGCGGTGCCGCACTGCAGGAACTCGTATCCGGCCAGGTTGGCCGCTATAGCAGCGATCTGGCCAAAAGCCTGAGGTTTAAGGGGGAAAATCCTTATCTCAATCCCAACGCTGCCCTGCATATTGGCCTGGCCATGCATGAGCTGGCCGTGAATTCCGTAAGCTATGGCGCGTTGTCCCGGCCGGAGGGCCATGTCGAGGTGCGCGCCAGGCTCGATCCCGAGAACGGAACCTCGCCTAATCTTTTGCTGACCTGGACCGAAGCGGTCGGCGACGCGCAGCGTAACGAGAGGCGCTTCGGCAGCGTGGCGCTGGAACGCGTCGTGCCGATGTCGCTGAACGGTTCCGCGACGCTGGAAATCGGCGAGGATCGCATCGAATACCGCCTCACCGTCCCGCAAGGCAATTTCGAGACGGATTGATCGTGCCGCCGATGGCGAGAGAGCTATTCCCGCGACGGGCTTTAACCGGCTGTTCACCATAAAGTCCGATTCTGTGCTCCCGGCTAACGATGCGCCGGAAACCCATCCGTCGCCGCGCGACCTGGGAGACTGACATGATGGCTGCCGACATGAACAGGCTGGAGCAGGCCGCCCGCGTCTCGATGAGCGGCTTCCAGGAAGCCGAACCGCCACCGGCGCCGCGATCGTCGCTTTCGCCCCGCTTGGGCGCGATCGCGCTTCTGGCCGCCATGGCCTTGATCGCGGCCTGGCAATTGTTCTGACCTCGCGCGGGATCAAGACAGAACTTTTAAGCACTGGTCGCATCCCTGGAGGTCTCCGGCATGCTTGTCGCGTCGAACGGCGAGCGCCCCGAAAAATACTATGTTAGGCAACAGTGAAATCGGGCAGGCAAAGCATGTTTTTTCATGCTAAATGGCTGCTGGCACTGCCGAAAGTGAGGACAAAAGTGAGGAGCAATTCTATGCGGAAGATGATCATTGCCATGGTTGCCGTGGTCGCCGTCAGCGGCTGCACCAGCACCGAGCAGGACGTCGTCGGCGGCGGCCTGATCGGCGCCGGCATCGGCGGCCTGGTCGGCGGCGGCAAGGGTGCGCTGGTCGGTGCGGCTGTCGGCGCCGGGTCTGGTTTGTTGTATCGTAACGTGCAAACTGGCCGCTGCAAGTATCGCCGCGCTGACGGTACGATCCACTGGGCCCGCTGCAACTGATTTCAGCAATCGGGAAAGGACTGGGGGCTGGTTGACGGCCCCTATCCTCTCTTTTTCAAACCATCGATGCCTTCAGCCTGTCAGACGATTAGCGGTATCCTGATTTCCACCTTCAGTCCGTCGTCCCGGTAGTCGCGCGCGATCGTGCCGCGCAATTCGCGCGTGACGTTGAGATCGATCAGCTTGGTGCCGAAGCCGGTCTTGGCCGGCGCTTCCAGGTTCTTCTGACCCGTTTCGCGCCAATTCAAGAGCAGCGTCCGCTCGCGACCGCGCCCTTCAATGCTCCAGTCGACCTTCAGGGCGCCCACCGAACTGCCGGCTTCGCCATATTTCAGCGCGTTGGTGGCGAGTTCGTGGAAGGTCAGCCCGAGCGCTTGCGTCGTCGTCTCGTCGAGCAGCACTTGCGGCCCCGACAACACTCCTTCGGGAAGATCTTTGCCGAACACCTGCCCAAGTTCGATGCGCAGCAGGTCGCCAAGATCGGCCTTCTGCCAGCGCGAGCGCGTCAGCATGTCCTGCGATGCGGCCATGGCCTGCAGGCGCGCCGAGAACGAGGCCGAAAATTCCTTGACGTCGGCGGCTTGCGAGGCCGTCTGCCGCGCGATCGCCAGCACGCGGGTGATCGAATTCTTGATGCGGTGCTTCATCTCCTGCAGGATCAGGTCCTTCTCCAGCAGGCTCTTTTCGGTCGTTTCGTGCAGCGCCGACTTCGCCTCATAGGCGCGCTCCTGATAGCGCGCCACCAGCGCGATGGCGCCGGCAAGCAAAAGGCCGAACAGCCCGAGCATCACCGGAATGGCGCGCGAGGACGGTGGTTCGAAGGCGCTTGTCGGCCTGAACAGCACGGTCCAGGGCCGGCCCGCGACAACGATATCCCGACGCGCCAGAAGCGTCGCCCCGATGCGTTCCGCCGGCGGCGCCTCCGAACGGAACAAAAGATTGCCGTTCTCGGGCTTGCCGTCATAGACCTCGACATTGACCGGTAGCAGCGGCGAACGGCTGAGTGCGACTTGGAACAAGTCCTGCGCGCGGAAGGCAGCGTAGAGAAAGCCGGCGGTGGAGGAGCGGCTTGCATTGATCACCTCGGGCGCGGTTTCGACGTTCAGTCGCACAAAAACCAGGAACCCGGTGAAGGTCTGCGTCACGCCGGTACCCTGGCCGAGCTGGACAACGCCGCTCGCATGCTGCTGGTCGTCGGCCATCGCCTTTTCGATCGCCGCGCGCCGTACCGGTTCGCTGAACATGTCGAAGCCGATGATCGACTGGTTGGATGTATCGAGCGGCTCGAACAGCACGATCGGCGTGCGCCATCGCTCGGTCGTCGCGGGGTAGATCGGGTGCGCCGACCCAAGGTCGTGCAGGATATCGCGTTCGACGGCCGCCTCGTCGCCGGTCTTTGCCAGCCTCAGGAAGCCGATACCGCGAAGCCCCGCGAAATTATCGTCTATGTCGAGGGCGGTGAAGAAGGCTTTGAATTCGCCGCGCGTGATGTCGCCGTTGCGGGCATCGAACAGCGCCTGCGTCGAACGCAGCAGCGACAGATGCAGGTCGATGCGGCTTTCGATGCGGTTCAACGCGTCATCGGCGGTGCCCTCGAACTTGATCCGAGCCGCCTCCTGTGTCGCGAAATAAGCGAACCCCGCCATCGTCAGGCTGATCAGCGCGACGGCGACAAAGGCAACGATCGGAAAGAGCTTCTTCAAATCAAAGATGCGGCTCGTGGACGGTCAACGATCTTTATGGGCAAGTCTCCCCGCCAACACAATGGCGCGGTCAAATCATCACCGCGGTTGGTACACCGCGCAGCCGTTAATTAGCCGGCTATCTGTCGTCTCTATGCCGCGATCTTCAGCGCGCCTGGTCCCGGGATGGCGCCCGGCGGGCATTTGCCCAAAATGATCATGCCGAGCACCTCGTCCTGGGTGACATCGGCCGTGCGCGCGGTGCCGACCACTTGGCCGTTCTTCATCACGCAGACCCGGTCGGCGAGCTCGAAAACGTCGTGGATGTCGTGGCTGATCAGGAAGATGCCGATGCCTTCGGCCTTGAGCTGCTTGACCAGTTCGCCGACCTGCGCCGTCTCCTGCGGGCCGAGCGCCGCCGTCGGCTCGTCCATGATCAGGATGCGGGCGTTGAACAGGATCGCGCGCGCGATCGCCACCGACTGCCGCTGTCCGCCCGACAGCTTGATGACCGGCTCCTTGAAGCGCTGGAAACGCGGATTGAGCCGGCCCATCACCTTGCGCGCCTCGGCTTCCATGGCGACGTCGTCCAGCGTGCCCCAGCCCGTCATCAGCTCGCGGCCGAGGAAGAGATTGGCCGCGGCATCGACATTATCGGCCAGCGCCAGCGTCTGGTAGATCGTCTCGACGCCGTATTTCTTTGCGTCGCGCGGATTGGAGATCGAAGCCTCCTCGCCATTGATGAAGATCTGCCCGCTGTCGCGCTTGTAGGCGCCGGACAGGATCTTGATCAGCGTCGATTTGCCGGCGCCATTGTGGCCGAGCAGCGCCATCACTTCGCCGGGGAACAGATCAACCGACGCATCGTCGACGGCGCGGATGCCGCCGAAGGCGATCGAGATGTTGCGCATGTCGACCAGCGGAACGCCGGCGGGGGCGGTCTTGTCAGCCATGATCCTTTTCCTCCCTGGTTGCTCAGACGCGCTTGCGATAGAGAGTGTCGAGCCACACCGCCACGACCAGCACGGCGCCGACGACGATGCTCTGCAGCGGCGAGTCGACGCCGAGCAGCACCATGCCGGACTGCAGCGACTGCATCAGAAGCGCGCCGAGCATGGCGCCGAGCACGGTGCCCGAACCGCCGGCAAGCGAAGTGCCGCCGATGACGGCCGCGGCAATGACCAGAAGTTCGTCCAGCGTTCCAAGCGCATTGGTGGACGAATTCTGCCTGGCGGATGAAATCGCCGCCGCGATCGTCGCCAGCACGCCCATGATCATGAACACCTTCATGGTGATCCAGCGCGTGTTGATGCCGGCGAGGTTGGCTGCTTCCGGATTGCCGCCGATGGCGAAGACATAGCGGCCGAAGCGCGTGCGCTTGGTGACGAAGGTCATGATCAGGCCGACGGCAACCGCCATCAGCACCGGAATGGCGATGCCATGCGCGATGAACAGCCCGCCCTCGGGGACGGTGATGTTGTTGGCGGCGGCGTAGCGGTTCACGATGCCGACGGGCCATGGATAGGAGTTGGCGAGCCACACCGCGCCCAGGATGACCGCGCACGTGACCGTGGCAAGCAGCGTCTCTGCCCAGACCGGGCGCAGCGGGAAGCGGAAGCGCTTGCGCTGCACGCGGCCGTTGAAATGCATGAAAATGACCGCCAGGCAGGCGACGATGCCGACGGCCCAGCTCCATCTGGCGCCGATCGAGCCTGCCGGACCGCCGCCCATCAGCTGGAAGGTGGCGTCGAGGGGCGCAACGGTCTGGCCGCTGGTGACCCACCAGGCAGCGCCCCGCCATACCAGCAATCCCCCCAGCGTGACGATGAAGGCCGGCACTTCGAGATAGGCGATGACGAAGCCCTGGAAGGCGCCGATGATGAGGCCGAGCGCCAGGCCGATCAGCAATGCCAGGACCCAGATCCAGGGAGTGCCCAATTCAAGCCCGACGAAGCGAACCAGGAAATGCACCTGGGCAAAGCCCATGACCATGCCGATCACCCCTTCGGCCGATCCGACCGAAAGGTCGATGTTGCGCATGACGATGACCAGCACCATGCCGGAGGCCATGATCGCCACGGCCGACGTCTGCACCGACAGGTTCCAGAGATTGCGCGGCGTGAGGAAGGTGCGGCTGTCGAAGTCGAGCGGATTGACGCCGAGCCGCAGGCTGGAGATCACATGCAGCCCGATCCAGATCAGGAGCAGCGCGCCGATCATGCCGAGCATGCGGGTGTCGAGCTCGGTCGCCTTCAGGAACCGGGCGACAGTGCCGAGTTCCGACGCGCGCGCGGTGTCCGCCGGTTGGGTAGACGTCGTGTCGGTCATGATTTCCTCCCGCCGGCTTGCTGTCTGGCGCGGATGCCGGAACTCAGCCTAGAAGCTAGCCGCCTGAGGCGGAACCGCAATCTTTTGGAAACGCCGCGGCTTTCAGGCCGCGGCGCAGGTCGTGAGATCGAATGTCGGCAAGGCTTAGTTGCAGACCTTGACGCTGCCGGCAGGCACGCCCGCGCAGACCTCGTCCTTCTTGATCCAGCCGGCGTCGATGACGACGTTGAGATTGTCCTTGGTGATCGCGACCGGCGTCAGGAACAGCGACTTGACGGTGTTGCCGCCGGGCGTCGTGAAGTCCTTGGCGCCGGCGATGTCGCCCATCTTCTTGCCGCCGGCGAGCTGCGAGGCGATCTCGGCGGCGTTCTTGCCGAGCTCGCGCGCGTCTTTCCACACCGACACGGTCTGCGTGCCGAGCGCGATGCGGTTGAGCGCAGCGTGGTCGCCGTCCTGGCCGGAGACCGGAACGGTGCCGGCCAGACCCTGCGCCGTCAGCGCCGCAACGACGCCGCCGGCAGTGCCGTCATTGGCCGCCACGACCGCGTCGACCTTGTTGTCGTTGGCGGTCAGGAACTGCTCCATGTTCTTCTGCGCGTTGGCGGGCAGCCAGCCGTCGGTATAGGCTTCGCCGACATTCTTGATCTTACCGCTGTCGATCGCGTCCTTCAGCACTTCCATGGAACCGGAGAACAGGAAGTCGGCGTTCGGATCGGAGCCCGAGCCCTTGATGAAGACGTAGTCGCCTTCCGGCTTGGCCTTGAACACCTCGCGGGCCTGCATGCGCCCGACTTCCTTGTTGTCGAAGGTCAGGTAGAACACGTCCTTGTTCTCGATCAGGCGGTCGTAGCCGACGACCGGGATGCCTTCGTCGAGCGCCTTCTGCACTGCCGGACCGATCGCCGAGGCATCCTGCGCCAGGATGATCAGCGCGTTGGCGCCCTGCGAGATCAGGCTTTCGACGTCGGTCAGCTGCTTGCCCGGATTGGACTGCGCGTCGGCCGAAATATACTTGTCGCCGGCGGCCTCGATGGCGGCCTTCATCGCGGCTTCGTCCGTCTTCCAGCGCTCTTCCTGGAAATTCGACCACGACACGCCGATCACCTTGTCCTTCGCCTCGGCGACCGACGCCAGCGTCAACGACATGGCAACGCCCGCCAGAATGGCGGCTGCGAATTTCTTCATGATATCCTCCCTGCGCCCGTGCGGCGCGACCCAGACTGGCCCGAAGGCCGGCACAGAGGCTTTTTTTCGAGCCTCAAAAAAATACTGGTCCAGCAAAGCGACCCTGTCAACTGCGATCTTGATGGGTTTTGATGGGTCGAGGCATTTTTTTCGACATCCGCAATAAATAATGACATGGACCCTGGCTTCTGCCACAATCCCTAGCGTGTCAGCGACAGGCCATGGCATTATCACAAGGCCGCGATGACCGGGGAGGACGTGCGAACGATGTCGGTCGGAATCCGCCACGACGATTTGCGCCGGCGCAACCGCGCCATGGTGATTTCGGCGGTGCGCCGCGCCGGCCAGCCATCGCGGACGGAGATTGCCGCCACCACCGGGCTTAGCCACTCGACCATTTCGGCGATCTCCGCCGATCTGATCCAGGAGGGTATTCTCGCCGAAAGCAAAGCCAGCGAGCCGACGGCGTTGAAACGCGGCCGACCGCAGATCGGCCTGGCGCTGAACCCCGAAGCCGCCGCGGTGCTGACCGTGGTGTTGTCGCTGAATTTCCTGTCGGTTGCCGTGATCGACTATGCCGGCCAGATCGTGGCCGAGGAGCAGCATCGCCTGGACACGCTCGTCATGCCCCGCGACGAGTTGATCGGCGAATGCATGGCGATTGTCCGGCGCCGGCTGCAGGATCCCGACCTCGACGTGGGCAGCGTCGCCCGCATCGCCATGGGCATTCAGGGCATCACCAATACCCATTCACGCGCCATGCTGTGGTCGCCGATCACACCGCTGACCGACATCCCCTTTGCCGATCTCCTCGAAAAGGAATTCGGCATCCCGGCCACCACGGAAAACGACTGCAACATGATGGCGGTGGCGCTGCAGTGGCGCGATCCCGAGCGCTATCGCGACGACTTCATCGCCATCCTGCTCTCGCACGGCATCGGCATGGGGCTGGTGTTGAAGGGCGCGCTGTTCACCGGCACGCATTCCTCGGGCGGCGAGTTCGGCCATATGATCCACCGGCCCGGCGGCGCGCTTTGCCGCTGCGGCCGCCGCGGCTGCGTCGAGGCCTATGCCGGCAATTATGCGATCTGGCGCAGCGCCATGGGCATAAGCGAGGATGCCACGCCGACTGATGTCGGCGACGCCGACATGCGCGCGCTTGCCGCAAAGGCCCGTCAGGAGGATGGCCCCGAGCGCGAGGCCTATCGCCGGGCCGGCGAGGCGCTCGGCTTCAGCCTCGGCAGCCTGTTCGCCTTGATCGACCCGGCGCCCGTCGCCATGGTCGGCGTCAGCGCGGCCGCCTTCGACCTGATCGAGCCGGCGCTGAGGGAGGCAATCGCCCAGACCGCCGGCGGCCAGCACTCCGAATCGATCTCCTTTGACACCGAGCCGAACGAACTGCCGTTGATCCGCGAAGGCTGCGCCATGCGCGCGCTGACCTTCGTCGACCAGGAGATTTTCGCGCCGGGAGGCCAGGCAAAAGCGGGGACGGGAAAGAGCGTGGCGTAGGCAGCCTTGAAGAGGCTCCGGGGACAACAGCAGACGCTTGAAATTAGCGAAGGCCCCGCAGCTTCGTCATTCCAGGCGGAGCAGGAGCGAAGCTCCGTCGCGCTGACCCTGGAATCCATGCCGTTACCTCACGCGTCGAGCGCAGCTGTGCAAAATTCTGGACCGCTGCAACGCGTCAAAGTCACGGAATGGATCTTCGGGTCTGCGCTGCGTCGCTGCGCTCCTTGCTCCGCCCGTGGACGACGAAGCACAAAGGTCTCGGCTACTCGCCAGCGTGGATGTTGAAAGTGCCTGACCCGTCAGCCCCCGGGACGTAGAGCGGGATGATTTTAGGTTGAACGATATCCAGCGTTTTCGAAGTAGTTGTTGCATTCGGTTGCGGTGAGGCCAT
>NZ_JAIUHR010000052.1 GCF_020165195.1 Mesorhizobium sp. CA14
GGGGGGGGGGTTGGGGCGACAAGGCGCTCGCCGGCCGTTTCTCCTACATGACCGACGACATGCGCACTGTCTC
Source organism: Mesorhizobium sp. CA14 (assembly GCF_020165195.1). Lineage (GTDB taxonomy): Bacteria > Pseudomonadota > Alphaproteobacteria > Rhizobiales > Rhizobiaceae > Mesorhizobium. The sequence goes on from NZ_JAIUHR010000052.1 coordinate 74, forward strand.
GCAGCGCCTTTCGCCGGCGCTCGGACATTTCTTCAACCACCAGACCCACCATCGCGGCCAGGCGCATATGGTGCTCACGGTGCTCGGCCGGCCCGCGGTGCCGCTCGACCTGGCGCTGTTCCAGCGCTCCGAGGAAGGTCGCGCCTACGCGTGAGCGCAGCATCGTCCGGGCTTTTCCGCAAGCCAATTGTTGATCAAACTCAACCAACAAGGAAACACGTATGGAACGACGAATTTTTCCTTGAAAAAATGGAACCCTGACCGAGCCCGTTCGTATTCCCTTCATTCCCTCTCGCACACAGGCATGCGCACGGACCGGCACTCCGGCGATGCGGTGCGGAAAAATGTGGCAACGAAGGAGAATGCCATGAATGGTATAGTAGAAAAAATCGCCGGCATGTTGGTCGGCGGCATTGCCATTCTCGCCGTGCCGGCGAATGCTGCTGGCCTCGACATCGGCTTTGGTATCGACAACACCGGCGTCGCTGCGGGTAGCCCCGGCGGCGCGAGCACCGGCGCGGGCTCCTCGATGGGCGGCTCAACCGGTCTCGGCTCGGGCTTTGGCAGCAGCATCGGTGGCGTCGGCGTGGGCGGCTCCGGCGGCTTCAACGCCGGCACTACTGGCTCGATCGGCGGCGCCGCGGGCACGACCACCGGCACCTCGTTCGGTACGACCGGCGTTGTCGGCGGCACTGGCATAGTGGACGGCTCCGGCGGCTTCAACGCCGGCACTACTGGCTCGATCGGCGGCGCCGCAGGCACCACCACCGGCGTTGTCGGCGGCATCGGCACGGTGGGCGGCGACGGCGGCTTGAACGCCGGAACTACTGGCTCGATTGGCGGCGCCGCGGGCACAACCACCGGCACCTCGTTCGGTACGACGGGCGGCATCGGCGGTACCGGCACGTTGGGCGGCTCCGGCGGCTTCAATGCCGGCACCACTGGCCCGATCGGCGGCGCCGCAGGCACGATCACCGGCACCTCCTTCGGTACGACAGGCGGCGTCGGCGGTACCGGCACGGTGAGCGGCACCGGCTCCACCATGGGTTCCGGCAATACCTCGACCGGTGGAATTGGTGGCACCGTGGGTTCGGGCAGCTCGACCGCCCACTAAAGCGGTTTCAGGAAGAGGCTGGCCCGCCGCCGTGGGGGGCGGGCCGGCCGGTTGCTTCGCGTCATCGCTGCGCGCACCGAGCTTGCATTGAAGCCGACATTGTTCTCCCGCTGGACAATCGATCCGTTGCAACGGGGCAATATCATGCAGCAACGGCTCAACGGGAACCGGCCGTGAGGCTCTGCGGCACTCCTACCACGTTGCGGGCTGCGGCCAGCGGTGCGCTGACGTGAATCTCCGGCCAGTCGGGAAGTTCGCCACATCCCCAGTGGGCTGTCAGCTTGCCCACCACCGCGGGCTGTACCGACGGCGTGTTAACCACACTTGCATTGAAGCTAATATGTTAGGACTTCTTTTGCGCTCGCGCTCCACAATAAGCCAGTTGCAGTGGGAGCAATGAAATGCGCATCGATTTGTCCCCGACAAGTTGGGGCAGAGTCGTGGTGGTCACCGCCGCCGGCACCGCCTTTTTCATTGCCGCCGCCTTCTTCGTCGATTCCTTCAATTTCCCCTCGCTGTCGCCGCAGGCGCTGCTTTGGGCGCAACTCACCGACCTTTTCCTGCCGCTTATTCTTGGCGGCTCCTTCCTGTTCTTCCTGATGTGGAAGATGCGCCAACTGGCCATCACGCAGAAGGAACTCGGCGTCATTGCCGCGACCGACAGCCTGACGGCGGTCTTCAACCGCGGCGCCTTCTCGATGCTGGTCGAGGCCTATCTCGAGCGCGCGCGGGGCCAAACGGTCGCCGACACCGGCGCGCTGCTGATCGTCGATGCCGATCACTTTAAATCGATCAACGACCGCCTCGGTCACGATTGCGGTGACCAGGCGCTGAGGTTGATCGCCGCGACGATCAAAGGACAACTGCACGGCGCCGACATTGTCGGACGCATCGGCGGCGAGGAGTTCGCGGTCTTCCTGCCCGGCGCCGACGCCGCGCGTTCCTTTCTGGTTGCCGAATCCATCAGGCGCCGCATCCGCGAGGCCGAGTTTGCACCCGGCGGGCGGCCCTGGCCGCTTTCCGTGAGCATCGGTGGGACCGCCTTCAGCGGCCCGACCACCTATCATGACATGTTCCAGGTCGCCGACCGCCATCTCTATAAGGCCAAGTCAAATGGCCGCGACCAAGTGAGCTTCGAGATCCCGCGCGGCACGCCGGCGGGCGACGCCTCCGGCACTGTCCACTAAATCGATTCCAATGGGGAGCCGAGGTCAACGGCGGCTGCGGTTGAGCAGCGGCCTGTGCTGGCGGATCAACTGACGCTCGACATCGAGATAGGGCCTGATCAGGCCCGCCGCGGTCTGGGTTGGTTCCGGCTGATGCACCACCGCCGTCAGCGTGCCGTGTTCGGTGAGCAGGTTCAGCCATTTCAGCGCTTCCCATTTGGGAGTCGCGCCGCCGCGGCCCGTGAGGCTGCGATTGATATAATCGGGATAGGAGAGCAGGCGTTTGCCCGCCGAGGCGCCGCAGGTGCCGATCCTGACCGGCACGCCGTCGGCTGTGATCCAGGCATAGACGGCTTCGCCGAGTTCGCACGCATTCGGATCGGTTATCGTCACTCGGATCGACGACTTGTCCCGGCCAAGCCGCATTTCGGCCGCCGGCTTGAAACGCTCGCGATCGAGAAACATCCGCCCTCCTTGCTGCGCGTCCGCAACTGACATGGTGAAAGCCAACGTTCCGTGCGGTGTTTCACGCAGTGGTCGAAAAGTTTCACGCGATTTCGCAGCGCCGCGCATGCCTGGAGCCGGACGATTTCAGGCCTGTTCGACCTGAAATCTGAATCCGGCTCTAAATCAAAGAGATAGAGCAACGGTCCGTTCATCCTTTGGCGGCTAGTGTCGGAGACTGGCCTCAGCCGATCCGCGAGCGACCGTGTTCGATCTCATCGACTACAAGGCGGTGCTGGTCATCGCCCTCATCTTCATTCCGCTTGAGCAGCTCCTGCCGCTGCATGCCGAGCAATCGGCCACGCGCCGGCATTGGCTGAACGACGCCTTCTATCTGCTCTTCAACGGCATCGTCATCAAGTTCGGCTTATTGCTGGTGATCGGCGCTGCGTTGCTGGTGGTCCCGCGCGTCGTTCCCGGGGCGCTTTCCGCCGCCGTCCAGTCACAGCCTTTATGGCTGCAGACGATCGAAGCCTTAATCATCGCCGATATAAGCTTCTACTTTGCCCATCGCGCCTTTCACGCGGTGCCGTTCCTGTGGCGCTTTCACGCCATCCATCACTCGATCGAGGAGATGGATTGGCTGGCGGCCCACCGCGTGCACCCGGTGGACCAGATACTGACAAAGTCGGCTTCGTTCGTGCCGCTCTTCGCGCTGGGTTTTTCAGGCGAGGCGCTTCTCATCTATGTGCTGATTTATCATTGGCAGTCGGTGTTCATCCACGCCAACACCCGCATCAGGTTCGGGCCGCTGAGATGGCTGATTGCCTCGCCGCAATTTCATCACTGGCATCATGCCAACGAACGCCAGGCTTATGACAAGAATTTCGCCGCCCAGTTGTCCGTCCTCGACCTGATCGGCGGCACCTTGTTCATGCCGCAGCATATGCCGGAAAAATACGGTGTCGACGAGCCGGTGCCGCAGCTCTATCACCAGCAGCTCGTCTATCCCTTCGTGACCGCGGCCGAGCCGGCCGCGCCGATCGCCGAAGCTTCGCCGGCGGCCGCCAAGCCGGAATGACGGCAGGGAAATGCCCGCCTCGGTGAACTGACCTGCGGGGTCGGTTCATAGGTGGCAGGGCTCCTGAAAGGGTAGTGCCTTGTCGTCAGGCGGCGAAGCCGCCACAGCCGCGCGCCTCCGGCTTGACCGAGACGAGCGGCGGCTCCGAAGGCCAGAGCACGCCGGCCGTCACCGCGAAGGTGATCAGCGCATCGCGCGCGGCCTCGACCGAGATTTCTCCACTCCGCGCGGCCTCGCAAGCCTTCACCGCGGTGCCGTAGCTGAGGCGCCGGCGCGAGGGCGGAAACTCGGTCAGGAAGTCATGCATGTCGAACAGCGAGGCGATCATGCGCTTGTGGCCGGCGCCGACGCTGAGGGCGACCGGGGTGAAGAACGTCCTGTCGTGCATTCGGACCTCGTCTGTTGGCTCCGGAGGCGCGGGCCTCCGGTCTGGGGGAAGGACGCCACACAACGCGGCTTACGACCGGAAGTTCCGCGCATGCCGATTTTTCCGCATTGGACTTGATTCCTCGCGTCAACCATAGGTTCCAACGCCTGGGAGTTGGAGCAGCCAAGCGATTCTATCGAACGCTGAGCGGCTCTGGTGGTCGGCTGGAGAAGGCAGGCAGCCTATTTCCACATGCCGCGCATGCGGGCGCCGAGATCGACCTTGACGCCTGGCCTCTGTCGCGGGTCGTCCTTGAGCGCCGCGCTTGCCCAGGATGATTGCTCGAAGGCCGAAAGCATCGAGGCCGGGATGAAGCGGGTGCGCGAGGCATAGACATGGCGGTCGCCGCGCGCCGGCTGGTTGTGCGGATAAAAGCGCTGCGGCACCACCAGATGCAGGCTGTCCTTAGCCCTGGTCATCGCGACATAGAGCAGGCGCCGCTCCTCCTCGATGTCCTCCTTGGTGCCGACCCCGAGATCGGCCGGGATGCAGCCGTCTACCGTGTTGAGCACGAAGACGTTCTTCCATTCCTGGCCCTTGGCCGAGTGGATGGTCGACAGGATGAGGTAATCCTCGTCGCGATGCGGAGGCCCGGCCTGGTCGCTTGTGGCGTCGGGCGGATCGAGGGTGAGCTCGGTCAGGAAGCGCTCTCGTGACGGATAGGTCGATGCGATCTGCTCAAGCTGCAGAAGATCGGCGCGTCGCGTGATCGCGTCCTCATGGATGCGCTCCATATGCGGCTCGTACCAGAGCCTGATCCGTTCCAGATCGGCCGGCCATTTGGCGCCCGCACGCAGCCCGCTATAGATGTCGAGGAAGACCGGCCAATCCTGCGCGGCGCGCTGCGGCGGCCGGAAGCGGGCAAGGCCCAGCGTCTCGTCGAGCGACGTCGTCATGGCGTCCACAATCTGCGAGGCGGCGGACGGACCGATCCCCGGCATAAGCTGCAGCACGCGGAAACCGGCGACGCGATCGCGCGGGTTCTCGGCGAAGCGCAGCATCGCCAGCATGTCCTTCACATGCGCGGCGTCGAGGAATTTCAAGCCGCCGAACTTGACGAAGGGGATGTTGCGGCGCGTCAGCTCCACCTCCAGCGGTCCGCTGTGGCTCGATGTGCGAAACAGCACCGCCTGCGCCTTCAGCGCCGTGCCGGCCTCGCGTTCGGCCAAGATCGCCTGGCAGACATAATTGACTTGCTCAGCCTCGTCGCGCACGCTGACCAACTGCGGCTTGTGCGAAGACTGGCGCTCGGTCCACAGATTCTTGGTGAAGCGCTCGCTGGCCTCGCCGATCACCTTGTTGGCGGCGGCCAGGATCGTCATGGTTGAGCGGTAATTGCGCTCCAGCATGACGATCTCGGCGGGCTTTGCGAATTGTTTCGGGAAATCGAGGATGTTGCGCACTTCTGCGGCGCGGAAGGAATAGATCGACTGCGCGTCGTCGCCCACCACGGTCAGCCCGGCGCCGTCGGGCTTCAGCGCCAGCAGGATCGAGGCCTGCAGCCGGTTGGTGTCCTGGTATTCGTCGACCAGCACATGGTCGAAGCGGCCGCCGAGATGCGCCGCGATCTCGGGCTCGGCCGCCATCTGCGCCCAGTAGAGCAGCAGGTCGTCGTAATCGAGCACGTTCTGCGCCTGCTTGGCCTCGACGTAAGCCGCGAACAGCTCCTTCAGCTGGTCCGCCCACGCCGCGCACCAGGGGAAGGCGGAGCCCAGCACCTCGCCGAGCGGGGCCTGCGCATTCACCGCCCGCGAATAGATCTGCAGGCAGGTGCCCTTCGTCGGGAAACGGCTTTCGGTCTTGGAGAATCCCAGCTCGTGCCGGGCAAGGTTCATCAGGTCGGCGGAATCCTCGCGATCATGGATGGTGAAGGCGGGATCGAGGCCGATCTGCTCGGCATAGTCGCGCAACAACCTTGCGCCGATGCCATGAAACGTGCCGGCCCAGGCGAGCGCGTCGGCGATGATCGCCGCGTCGCGGCCCAACACCTCGCCGGCAATGCGCTCGACGCGCTTGGCCATTTCGGCGGCGGCGCGGCGGGAGAAGGTCATCAACAGGATGCGGCGCGGATCGGCGCCCTTGACGACGAGATGGGCGACGCGGTGCGCGAGCGTGTTGGTCTTGCCGGAGCCGGCGCCGGCGATCACCAGCAGCGGCGCCGCCACCTTGCCGTCGCCATGCACCACCGCCAGCCGCTGCTCGTCGTTCAACCGGGCAAGATAAGCGGGCGTCTCGAAGGACGAATCACGGGCGGCGATGTTCATCGCCCATCAAGCATCGTTTCCGCTTTGTTCGCAATAATTTCCTCACCCCGCGCGATCGGGGAGAGGTGGCCGCGAAGCGGCCGGAGAGGGGCTGCGCCGGCATCCACGCTTCACCGGAAGGGGCTATTCCCACCCGAAAGAGCCGTTACCGCTTCGGCTCGACTCCCATCGCAGCCGACTGTCGCCGCAGCCTGCGCCTTTCGTCGCCCGGCATATCCAGCGGCGCGACGTTTCCAGGCACCTCGTCGATGATCCTCACGGCAACGCGATAGGCGGTGTAGGCAAAAAGGCCTGCAAGCAGAAGGCGGACCATGATCAGCTCCTCGTTGCGTTCGATTGGCTCGGGATTTCAACCGGACTCGGCGTCGGTTGGTTCCCGCCGGTCAACGCAACCAAACCGCCACCGCCTCGTTTGCCCTTCATGAAAGGGGCGAACGAGAGGAGGTCGGCATGAAGAAACGTCCTGTACTGCTGGCTCTTGCGGCAGGGCTCGCGCTCGCCGCCTGCGACAACAGCGTGCAGCCCACCAAGGCGCCGGGCAATGAAGTCAACCAGAACCCGCAGGTCGACAAGAACCCGGTGCCGAAATCGACCACCGGCGGAGACCAGCCGGGCACGCCGCCGAAGCAATAGTGCCAAGGCCGGCCTTCGAGATTATCGTCGGACGAAGAAGGCCGGCGCTGCTTGGGAGGAAGCTGGGTAGCGCCGGCCAAGCGGGAAAATCAGGCCCGCCGCACAATCCAACATAGCTGAGTCTCCGCTTCGCGTCATGGTGCGATCGCGGTAGCCGGCTATCGAGCCACCGGAAAATCACGAAATTCTGCAGGCGCGCCATTGTGAGGCCCCCGATGGTGCGGGATTCGCTCAAATGAGCATTCGTGGAAGAGTGACCCTCACGCCATCGCCACGCGCCGCACCGGCACGTTGGCGATCTCGATGTCCAACTGGCGCTGCGTCAGCGCCGCTTCGGCCATGATCCACCGCTTGAACAGCTCGACCTTGCGGGCGCCGAGCGCCTTGATGGGGCTGACGAAATACCAACCCGCAGTGTTGGGCTGGTGGACCGCGAAGGGGGCCACCAGCCGTTCAGCGCGGATGTCGCTTGCCATATAGGCGCGGTTGGCGACGGCAAAGCCCATTCCGGCATTGGCCGCTTCGTAGGACATCATGCAGCTATCGAAATAGACGCTCCTCGTCTCGCCAAGCACGAAGCTCGCGCCGGCAAAGCCCAGCCATGACTGCCAGTTCTGCGTGCACGTGTCGGAGTGCAGCAGCGTGAAGTAGCGCAGGTCCTCCGGCACCACCTTCGACAGCGGCTTGTCGCCCAGCACCTCATGGAAGAGCTTGCGGCTGCACACCGGGGTCAGGTCTTCCTTGAACAGCAGCTCCGACGTGAGACCGGGGAAATTGCCGTCGCCATAACGGATTTCGAGATCGTATTCCGAGGTCGAGAATTCATGCGTGGCGTAAGAGGTCGACACCCGCATCTCGATGTCGGGATATTGATGCTGGAAGGCCGAAAGCCGCGGAAACAACCAGCGTGCCGCGAAGGTCGGCAGCACGCAGATCCGCAGCACATGCGCCTGCGACTGGCCGGTGGCCTCCATGCTGGCCGCCACGATGCGCTCCAGCGCCTCGCGCACGCGCGCCACATAGGTCTCGCCCTCCGGCGTCAGCGACACGGCATTGCCGCCGCGCTCAAAGATCTTGAAGCGCAGCTGATCTTCCAGGCTCTTCACGCGCTGGCTGACGGCGGAAGCGGTGATGAACTGCTCTTCGCCGGCGCGCGTGAAATTTCTGTGCCTCGCGGCGCTCTCCACGATTTTCAGCGAATTGAGGTTGACCTGACTGAGCAGACGCACGGGGTTTTCGACCTTAAGCTGGGCTTACGCTACCACCAGCATTCCTAAATTTACAGGGGTAGGCGTTTAAATGACTGTTAACCAAGTGTTGCCCCCATCTTGGAGAAAATAGAATGAACGCCCATACAATTCCCGAACTGCGCTGTGCAATGAGCCGCGAGGCCATCATTGGTCATGAGACCTCCTGGAAAGTGTCGGGTTTCGGCGTCGCCCAGTATCGTCACGGTTACGACCCGGCTCTGCTTGCCGCCATCGAAGAAGCGGCGCTCAAATTGAAGGCCAGCCATGCCGTGCACAAGCACCTCGACCTCACCTTCATCACCGGCGCCGACCGTTATATTCCGGAGATCAAGGAACTCCTGCACGACAAGCTGCGCCTGGAAAGGCTATCGGACATGATGGGCACCAAGCTCGAGCCGTATCCGCTGTCGATCGTCGGCTCGACCGTCACCTTCATGAATCCCAGGGACGGCGCGGTCGAATGGCATTGCGACGGCGTTCCGGTGACGGAGCTCATTCCGTTGTCGATCAGCGATCCGCTCATCGGCGGTCATCTTGAAATCTACTGCGACGATTCCGAGACCGGCCGTTCGATCCTGGAATCCGGCCGCGAGCTGCCGCGCAACAAGATCATGCGCATCGACCACAAGATGAACTACGCCACGCTTGGCCAGTTCCTCGGCGTGCTCCACCGCACCGCGCCGATCCAGCTCGGCGATCGCGTCACGCTGGTGCTCAACCAGCGCTCGGCGACCAAACCCTATGTCGACGACAACCGCATGTTCTATCTTGCCGCCGACAACGACCAAGACCGCGCCTGGGTGAACGAACTGGCCGAGGATGTCTGGACCAACCAGCTGCCCGCCTACCGCCGCCATGCCGAGGAGCATCCTGTGCCCCAGCCGACGGCGGAAGCGGTTTCCGGCGGGGCGAGGGAGTCTTGGTAATGACCAACGATCCGGTCGAATGTCAGCCGCCCTCGGTGTCGCTGAGCCTCGGTCCGGTCGTGCCAGAAAGCCAAAGCCGTCCCGGCGCCCTCGGGGCGGCGCTTGCCTTCGCTCTCGGCGCCGTGGCGCTGTGGGCGACCAACGCCCTGGTCGGCAAGACGTTGCTTGCCGCCTATCCAGTGTCGCAAGTGCAGTTCCTGCAATTTTGCGGCGCGACCCTGGTCTTCGCGCTGATCCGGCTGACGAGCCCTTCTCCTTCCCCCCTTGTGGGGGAAGGTGGATCGGCGCGCAGCGCCGAGACGGATGAGGGGTGTTCCAGCGAAGTGAGACGTTGGCATTCCCTGGAACACCCCTCATCCGACCTCGCTACGCGAGGCCACCTTCTCCCACAAGGCGAGAAGGGAAATGCTGCGCTCGCCTATGCAGTCGGCTTCCTCGGCCTGGTCGGCACGATGGTCCTGCAATATATCGGCTTCGCCTCGATGCCGGTTATCGAAGCAAACCTCGTCGCCTATACGTGGCCGCTGATGACTGCCGCGGCGGTCATCCTGCTTGGCCGGCCGCGGCGTCCGCTGCTGCTCGGGCTGGCGGCGGCGATAGGTTTCGTCGGGGTGGCGCTGGTGATTTCCGGCGGCCGCGCGCATTTTTGGTCCAACAGCGTCTGGTTCGGAGGCGGCAGCCTCGTCGGCTATCTCGCCGCGTTCGGCTCGGCGCTCTGCATGGCCTTCTACTCGCTTACGGTCGGCCGCCTTGCAGTGTCGCCCGAGCGACTGCTCTTGCCTTCGGCGTTGATCGGCGTCGCGCTCACCTTCGCCTGGTGTCTGCATGACGGTGTCGTGCGCCCGAGCGTCGCGCACCTTCTGCTCGGCCTCTATCTCGGCATCGGCCCGATGGGGCTCGGCTACTATTTCTGGTCGCGCGCGGCAAAGCTCGACCACGGCGGCAGGATAGCGGTCGTCGCCTATCTGACGCCGATCGCTTCCACGTTTCTGCTGACCTTGTCGGGCGAAAGCCTGTCGATGACGGCGATTGCCGGCGCCGTCCTCGTCATTGGCAGCTGCCTTGCGGTCGGCATCGAAAGTACGGAGACCAGGCACAATGTCCAAAATCGCCGTTGACGAGGACGAACGCCGCGCCAGGCAGGAGGCGCACTGGCTGGTCCGGGAGTTTGGCGCGGAGGCGCCGCTCTATGCGGCCATGAAGGCGGAAAAGGCCATCGAGCAGAAGGATTTCGGCCGCTGCGCGCGCTGGAAGCGCGTGCTGGAGATCCTCGCGAACGAGCCGCCTGCGGAGCTCAGGCGCGGTGTCGCCGGCAAATGAGCGATTTGCCATGGGAGCGCCGAATCGCGCATGGTCGACTGCCCGGCCGGCGGATTATGATTGCCGTGCCGGAACTTGGTCTGAACTTCGATTTTTCAGCAACTCCTACCGCAGGTTGAAGTGCTATAGTCCCTTTTACGCATCCAGGCGGGCAGCCGGTGCTATAAAGCGTTCGTTATAGCTATTAGAATTCCTAACTTGCGCGTCTCCAGTCCGTGTAGAAACATCGTCCGGTATTGAGTCTCGTAGCTTTACTGACTCTGGACGGTCCGTTGGGGGACAGGTCCAACTCGATACACCGACGAAAGTCTTAAAAAATGAGCTGGCGATTTGAGGGCCAGCAGAAGGTGAAAAAATTGTCTAACATCGACGACAAGACTGCAATCGAACTGACCGCCGACATTGTCTCGGCCTATGTCGGCAACAATCCGCTTCCTGCCTCTGGCCTGCCTGACCTGATCGCCAGCGTCAGCGCCTCGGTGCGCAAGCTCGCCAGCGGCAGCGTTGTCAAGGAGGCGGTGGCGCAGACGCCCGCCGTCAACCCGAAGCGCTCGGTTTTTCCCGACCACATCGTGTGCCTCGAGGACGGAAAGAAGTTCAAGTCGTTGAAGCGTCACCTTGCGACCGATCACGGCCTGACGCCGGACGAATACCGCGCGAAATGGGGCTTGCCCGCCGACTATCCGATGGTGGCGCCGAGCTATTCGGCGACCCGCTCGGCATTGGCCAAATCGTCCGGCCTCGGCCGCAAGCCGGCCGGCGGCGAGGCAGGCAAGGGCAAGCGCAAGGCCAAGGCCTGAGGCATGGCGCCCGCAAGGGGTGACGTCGCGCCGTGCTCATGGCGCGACTGTCAGGCTGCTCTCGACGCTTTGCGCCGCGGGGTGGCCGCCAGTCTTCGGTGGACGCAGCCAATGGCGTCAAGGCGCGGCGCATTCTGTTTTCGCTGGGCGAGCCGTCCGGCGACCTGCTTGCCGCGCTCGATCGGTTCGAGCGTGCTATTGTTGAATGCGACGACCCGTCGGTCATCGAGACGCGCAGGCTGAACTGCCTGGCCGTTCTGGACCGCCTTGCAGCCGCGCACGAGCTGCTAGGCTAGCTGGGGCGGGCCTGAGATGGCTTGACCGGGCGGATACGTTTGGGATCCTGCTCGCCGGCAAGGCTCTCCGCTTCAACCGCTGTCATTTCAAGAAGATAGACAAGCATCTGATAGCGCGTGCGCGAGAGCATTTTTGCCAGCTTGCGCGTGATCTCCGCGACATATCTCAACGTTCGTAAATCGCTGGGCGCCCCATCCATCGTGAGCTCCTGATGCGGCCAATTATCTGGGCCAAGTTATGTTGGGACAAAGTTATCGTTGGCGCCTACTCACGACTCACGGCGCGTCTACAGATTTGCAGGTTTGCGATAAAACTGAAATCGATTTTGATAAGCATCATGCTTGGCCCGCAAGATTTCGCCGTCCTTTTTGGGTGGCATGGTCGCTTGCTGCATCAATATTGAGCACGAGGCAAGCTTGCGGTTGTCTTTTTGCGCCGGGTTGATCTTTCTCCGGGAATGTTGATCGCCGAGGTAGGCAGGAGCGAGCGGCGGGTGCGGCTTAGTTCTTGTAGGCGGAACAGAAGCCCGGCGGGTTGTCGTTGCCGATCATGGCGCAGCCGCGCTTGATCTCCTCGACCATCATGCCGCATGCGTTCTGCCCGTTGCAGGGCGGATTGGTCGCCGGCGACACCTGGATGCACTGCGAGACATACTGGTCCGACTTCGCCTTGCCGGCGGATTGCACGCATGGCTTCGTGTCGTTCTGGCTTGACTGGGCAGGGCCAGGTTTCGCAGGCGCGGCGCCAGCCGTCGCAGGCGCGGCTTTGGTCGTCGCAGGCGCGGCTTTGGTCGTCGCAGGGGCGGCCTTGGCCGTCGCAGGCGCGTTCTTCGTGGGCGCGGCATTGCCGCCGCTTTGCGGCACGCAGGAGAGGTCGCCTTCCGGACATTGCAATTGGTGCTGCAACTGCGCCAGCCGCACCTTGGTCAACTCCGCCTTGCAGGTCTCGACGAGGCTCGAATACACCGAGCCATCGGCATAGGGCTGGGTGCGAAAGGCGCATTCCTTGTCGCGGAACGGGATCCAGGCGCGCTGCGCGTCGCGCAGGCGCTTCAGGTCGGCGGGAGCGAGGCGGCCCGCCAGCGCCTTGTAGACTGCATTGAGCCCCGCGTCCGCCGAAGCGGCATTCGCGGCCGTGCAGGTAGCAAGGTCGGCCTGCGTCTTCGCTGCCGCGCAGTCGATGGCTGCCGCACGAGCCGCGGGGCTGGTGAGAAGCATGGCCAGCCCGGCGACGGCTGCGAAAATCGCGACCGCCAGCGAGGCCGAAAGGAGCGTCGTCTTGCTCGGCATCTGATCTGTCCTCTGCTTGAACCGAACCCGCCGCTCGCGCCAGCATAGGTTGAGACAACAGCGGCGATCAACGCCAAACCTGTGACGTGGCAAGCAAAGTGTGACCGGTGATTGGCGAAAGCGAAGGAACGAACAATCTTTCCTTGAGGGGAATTGGCCCGGCAGGGCAGAGGGGCGTGTCCCGCCAGCCTCTTCGTCAATCATAGGCAAAGTCTAAGATGTTTTTCCGGAATCGATTTGGATCAGCAGGTGTTCCGGCTCCCGCCTTTCTGGCCGGCCAGCACTCTTGGCCGCTTGGGGGGAGGCTGGTTGGGCCTGCGGCCCGCTCGCGGGTTCAGCGGCGAGAGAAATGTGAGCGGTCCCGTCCTCGAACAGAACCACCTGCGTCGCCAGAGCGGTTGTCGTGGCGACCTGGAAGAAGATGAAGGCGAGGGCGAGATAGCGGATCACGGGCTCCAAAACGCTCCGGCAGGCAACTGGTTCCAGTCCGTCGAGTTTTTGCCGAACGGCCGCAGACAGCGCGCGGAGGGCCTCGTCCAGGCGCTGGCTCTTGCGAAGCGCCGATGTCCCGTGCAAAAGCCGGCTTATGCTTATCATCAACGACCTTACGCTGCGCATGGCGGGGCGGCTGCTTCTCGATCATGCCTCATTGACACTGCCGGCCGGCACCAAGGCCGGCCTCGTCGGCCGCAACGGCACCGGCAAGACCACGCTGTTCAAGGCGATCACCGGCGATTTCCCTTCGGAGACGGGCTCTATCAGCCTGCCGAAGAGCACGCGCATCGGCCAGGTGGCGCAGGAAGCGCCCGGAACCGAGGAGCCGCTGATCGACATCGTGCTGAAAGCCGATGTCGAGCGCCAGGCCTTGCTCGAAGAAGAGAAGACCGCGACCGATCCGCATCGCATCGCCGAGATCCACACGCGGCTGGCCGATATCGACGCCCATTCGGCCGAATCCCGCGCCGCCACCATCCTTGCCGGCCTCGGCTTCGACGATGCCGCGCAGAAGCGTCCGGCCTCGTCCTTCTCCGGCGGCTGGCGCATGCGCGTGGCGCTGGCCGCGGTGCTCTTCTCCGAGCCGGACCTGCTCCTGCTCGACGAGCCGACCAATTATCTCGACCTCGAAGGCACGCTCTGGCTGGAGAATTACGTCTCGAAATATCCTCATACGGTTCTGCTGATCTCGCACGACCGCGACCTGCTCAACCGCGCCGTCAACTCGATCGTCCATCTCGATCAGAAGAAGCTGACCCTTTGGCGTGGCGGCTACGACCAGTTCGAGCGCCAGTACACCGAGCAAAAGGAACAGCAGGAGAAGGGCCGTATCAAGCAGGAAGCCGCCCGCAAGCATATGGAATCCTTCGTCGAGCGCTTCCGCGCCAAGGCCTCCAAGGCCAGGCAGGCGCAGTCGCGCATCAAGGCGCTGGAAAAAATGAAGCCGATCGCGGCGATCGTGAACGACACGGTGCGGCCATTCTCGTTTCCGGAGCCGGTGAAGACGGTGGCATCGCCGATCGTTGCTCTCAACAACGTCAGTGTCGGTTATACGCCCGGTGAGCCGATCCTGAAGAAAATGACCTTGCGCATCGATGCCGATGACCGCATCGCGCTGCTGGGGGCCAACGGCAACGGCAAGTCGACCTTCGCCAAGCTTCTGTCCGGCCGGCTGAAGCAGGAGGCCGGCACGATGACGGTGGCGCCGGGGTTGAAGGTGGCGATCTTTGCCCAGCACCAGCTCGACGATCTCAGGCCTGAGGAAAACGCCTACGAACATGTTCGCAGGCTGATGCCGGAGGCGCCGGAATCGAAGGTGCGCGGCCGTGTCGCCCAGTTTGGGCTTACCACCGAGAAGATGAACACCGCCGCCAAGGATCTGTCCGGCGGCGAGAAGGCGCGCCTCCTGATGGGCTTGTCGGCTTTCGAGGGCCCGAACCTCTTCATCCTCGACGAGCCGACCAACCATCTCGACATCGACAGCCGTGAATCGCTGATCCATGCGCTGAACGACTTTCCGGGCGCCGTGATCCTGATCTCGCACGACCGCCATCTCCTAGAGGCGACGGCCGACCGGCTTTGGCTGGTCAAGGATGGCGCGGTCAATCCCTATGACGGCGACCTGGAGGATTATAAGACGCTGGTCACCGGCGTCTCGTCCAACCGCCGCGAGCAGAAGGAAGCCGACAAGGCCTCCAAGGCCGACCGCCGCCGCGAAGCCGCCCAGCGCCGCGCCGCGCTCGAGCCTTTGGCCAAGGAGATTCGTGCCACCGAGGCGCTGATGGACCGCATTCGCAAGCGCATCGACCTGATCGAGGACGAGCTCGCCAACCCGGCTGTCTACGAAAAGGATCCCTCGACCGCGACGAGGCTTGCCAAGGAGCGCTCGCAACTGGCGCAGACGCTGGCGCAAAACGAGGACAAGTGGCTGACCATGTCGGCGGAGTATGAGGACGGGATCGCGGATTAGCGCGGTTCCCCTTCTCCCCTTGTGGGAGAAGGTGGCCGCGAAGCGGCCGGATGAGGGGTGCTCCAGGGAAAGCTAACGTCTCACTCCGCTGGAGCACCCCTTGTGTATAGCGAATCGTTCATTGTGTTGGTCGCCGCGGATGGGGCGATCACCCCGTCCG
>NZ_JAIUHR010000053.1 GCF_020165195.1 Mesorhizobium sp. CA14
AGGTGACTTTGAACAATCACCAGCCTGCCATGACCGCCCTCTCTCAGCGAATTTGCAGAACTCTCAGCACACTACCTCAGACTCTTACGTTCCCTACAGGTCTTAGCGGCACCGAGAGAGGCCCATCACGCCCGACACTGTAGAAAAATCGCATGGTCTCTGACCCGGGGGGAAAGGCGGTAGCGCTCTCCCGACTCGAACACCTGAACACACACAACCATCCTATTTATACGCCGTGACCGCAATTTGCCGCAGTGCTTGATCGGCGCCCTTCCGGCGAAGGTTGATGCACTCTAGATCCTGATCTCTGAACAGAAGTCCGTGCACTAGGCGGACATATGCCGGCGGCGATGCCATGAAAAGCGACTCCCTTCCCTACCCTCCTCGGGGTCTCTCACGTGAAGAGGCCGCTCGCTATGTCGGAGTAGGCGTAACCAAATTTGACCAAATGGTCGCTGACCGCCGCATGCCAAAGCCGAAGAAAATAGATAGTCGTGTAATCTGGGATCGCCTCAAACTGGAGGCCGCGTTCGCCGATCTCCCCGGCGACGATGAAGAGAATATTGTCGACTTTCTCTTGCAAGGGAATCACCGTCGAGAATAGTCTAGGCCCCTGATGGAACAGCGCCTGAAAGACAAATATCCGGGCTTGTCTTCCTACAAGGATCGGCATGGAACCACGCGGTGGCGCTACCGCGCCAACGGACGTCTGGTGACGTTGCCCGCCCCGAACGATGTCGGTTTCAAGGAAGCCTATCAAGCCGCAGTCGAGGGCCGAAAGATTCACAAAGCGCTGGTTGTAACCATGCCGGGTGCTGCCTTGCCGGGAACCTTCGGTGCGGCGGAGCAGAGATTGAAGGCATCGGTCAAGTGGCTCGCCCATGATGAGAGTACGAAATTCAAGAACAGCCGTCTGATCGAGGAATTTCTGGGCCGGCGGGTTGTCGATGATCACCCCCTTACATGGCGCGATGTGCCTGTTAAGAACCTGCGGCGAGTGCACGTCGAGGAGCTTCTGGGACGCTTCATCGCCACACCACACAAGGCTAAGCACCTGCTGGTCGCAATACGCAAACTCGTCAATGTCGCGATACGCCTGGATTGGATCGAAATCGATCCCACCGCAGCTGTGGAATGGCGTCCCGCCTACACAGGCTGGAAGGCTTGGCCAAGCGAAGCGATGCAGAAGTTTGAACAGCGCTGGCCGCTCGGCACGGCGGCACGCACCTGCTATGGCCTCGCGCTTTGGCTGGGCAATCGTCGCGGCGATGTCGCCGATTTGCGATGGGACCAGAGGGTCACACGCAGGGTCATGATCCATGGCGAGGAACGTCAGTTCGACGGATTCGACATCACGCAGGCCAAGAACAAGACCAGGACCGGAGGCAAGCGGCTTTTCGTTCCGATTACACCGATGCTTGCGGAAATCCTCAATGCCACTGACAAGCGCGGCGAAACGGTCTTGGTCACGGCTTATGGCCAGCCCTTCTCCGCCAAATCCCTGACCGGCACCATGGCTCATTGGTGCAAGCTCGCCGGGCTTCCGAAAGGGCTGACGCTGCACGGATTGAGAAAGTCGCTTGGCGTTTATCTCGCCGAGGCAGAGGCCTCAACCAGACAGCTCATGGATGTGCTCGGTCACGACGACATCGATCATGCCGAACTCTATTCGCGCGAGGCATCGCAGGTTCGGCTGGCGGTCCAGGGAATGGATCGAGTCGTGCGTCTTGTGACGCGCAAGCCCATGCTTGGCGAACCTTTTGGCGAACCTATTGGCGAACCTGCCCGTAAGCCGTTGATAAATAACGATAATGGTGGGCCCGGAGGGCGGCCTCATACCGTTGATTTTATTGGTTTTTTCGTGGGCGAAAATCGAGAACTTTCCCGTATCTTTCCGCATGGTTCCGCAGCCTGTCTAGCTGGACCCACCGTTTCTCAACCATCCTGCTGGTATGTGGCCGATGGCGCGCATGCCGTCCCCGGCGGCTATCATGTGCCTACCTGATGCGGTAGCTGACGCTGCTTGGCCCATCGGCGCCCGACCGATTTGGGCCGGGAGCGGTCGGGACGGCTACGTCCGCTTCGCTGCCCTTTCGCTCAGAAGCGGAGGAGCCGAATCCCACCCCAATCCGCCGCTCGCGTCTTCAGGCCTACCGCAGCTGGGAAATGATTTCCCACAGCAGATAAGGGGCCGGCTGCTGACGGTCGCGTTTCGTCGCACTCGGCGGATAGCTGCCATTCGGCAACGGCCCCATCCCCGTCGCGAGCGAACCGCACCATTCTGATACCCGCCCCTCATCAGGCGAACGACAAACTGGGCTGCGAAGTCGGCCTGGAACCTGTGCTGCGGTTAAGGCATCCGACGTGATGCTCGCGGTCGACGACTAGGTCGGCGAATTGGGGCCGCAACTCCAGCAAATCTGCGTTGGAGCCAAAATTGCACGTCGGCTTACAGGCTTTGCGCAGCAGAGCCCATTCCCTTGCGATGTCGCCCCGCTTACGACAGGATGGCAGCAACTCGAGGTTAGCCTATGACGCCAGACAACTTGCGGCCCGACCATCCGCCACTCGACACTCCGCCCGTGCAATATCTGAACCTGGACCCTTCCCTTTACGTCCGTGATGATATCTGGCAGCAGGAACGAGCCAACATTTTCGCGCACACCTGGCAGTTCATGGGGCCTGTCGCCTCGGTCGCGACGTCCGGTCAATACCTTGCCATCGACATCGCCGGCACGCCGATCTTCGCCATCCGCGGCAGAGACGGGACCTTGCGGGGATTTAAGAACGTCTGCCGCCACCGGGGGGCGAAACTTCTGGCCGATGGCGCGGGCAAATGTGGGCTGATCGTTTGTCCCTATCACAAATGGTCCTTCGCCGACACCGGACGGCTGGTGCAGGCCCCGTGGTATGGCAAGGATCCCGCGATCATCGCCGAGAACTGGCCGCTGGAGACGGTGCAATTGTCCGAGTGGCGCGGGTTGCTCTTCGCGGCACTCGACCCGAAGGAAAGTCTTCTGGATCAACTTGGCTCTCTGCCCGCCGAACTGGCGGACGAGCCGTTGGAGACCTATGCCGCCACCGATCAGGCCACCGTCAGCTTTGCGGCGAACTGGAAGATCTACACCGACAATTTCGTCGAAGGCTACCACATCCCTGGCACACATCCCTCGTTCTACGCTGCCATCGACTTCGAAGCTTTCCAGACAACCGCCCATCCCGGTTATGTCCGGATGACCGCACCGCCGAAAGACGGTCTGTTCTATCGCGGCAAATGGCTTTGGATGTGGCCTAACTGGACGCTGTCGCTTTTCGACGGCGGCATGAACGTTAGCCGGATCAACCCGACCTCACCGCATCACACAGACCAGCACTACCATTTCTTCTTTGCCGACACCTCTGCAGAAGCATCCGAGAGCAGGTCGAAATCTGTGCAAGGCACCCTGGCCGTGGTACGCGAGGACTACTCCATCTGCGCCGATACGCATCGCAACTATGCCGCAGGGGCCTATAGCTCCGGCCCGCTTTCGGGCCGGCATGAGCGGGGAGTGCAGTATTTCCAAGAACGGGTCGCTGCGGCACTGGGGCTGTGACCGCCCCTGGCGTCCTTGTCCGCCGGAGAGTGCTCCGGCTCGGCGCCGGCACGAGAGCCCCGGCCAGTCGAGGGTATAGGACGGGCGCGGAAAGACGAGTTACGCGCGTCGCGGGAATCGGAGCCCGCTCCGGAGAGCATTCAGCATGTGCTCAGGCGATCGGCGAACGCGGCTTTGACGACCAAGTACAGGGGGCGCTCTTACCGGCCGGAGCCTCAATGTCTAGATGGGGGCCGAGTCCAGACGGTCTCGTCTTGCTGGCGGTATTGAGAAACCGGACCTGGCTTATCGCGTAGCTCCTGGCTTGCGGGTTCTCCGGCGGAGGAGACGGACCGGGGTCCGACGTTCTCCAGTTGAAGCCACCGAACATGCTCAATCCTTTACTTCGAAAGCTATGCGCAGACCCAAGTTGGCCCTAGCTGCTGCCCGGTCGGTTTTCGATGCTGCCACCAGCAGTTCCTGGAACGACGGCTGGCCACACGAACGTCGGAACTTTCTTGCGGCAAAGCGGTTGTGTTCCTTTGGGGACAATGAGGTGGATTCAATTGAAAACCGAAAGCCACGAATCCTCGTGATCGAGGATGACGTCCTCATCGCAATGGATGTCGAGTACATGGTCGGCGAGTGCGGCTGCGTGCCTGTCGGGCCGGTTTCCAACGTCGAGGCAGGGCTGTTGGCGGTGCGGCAGAACGACCTCGACGGCGCGGTCCTCGACGTGAACCTCGGCGGTGAGCGTGTCTGGCCGGTCGCCGATCTGCTTCATGAGCATGGCGTTCCCTTTGTAATCGCGACGGGTTATTCGACGATGGAGGTGCCCGAGCGCTTCAAACAGTGTCAGGTTCTGCACAAGCCGCTCACTGAGGTCGCGCTCTTTGCTGCACTCGACGCGCTCGGTCTCGCGCGGCGATGAGCCTCAGCGATTTTCATCGCGATCCATCAACATGGCTTTTGCAGGCGCGACTATGACGCAGCGGTAGCCGGCGGAGGGAAACTGATGGTCGCAGATGCCGCGAAGTTCGTGCTGGGTAGACCGCGAGACGAACTTGAGGCCGAAACCATTGCTCTCGGGCGGAGCAACGGGCGGGCCGCCGCTTTCCGCCCATTCGATCCTCAGCTCATCGCCGTCGGTCATGACCCGAGTCCAGTTCAACGAAACCCGTCCCGTCCCGGTGGACCACGCGCCGTACTTCGACGCGTTCGTGGCGAGCTCATGCAGGATCAGCCCGAGCGCGACCACGACCTGCGGCTTCAGATGGACCTCGGGTCCTTGGATGCTCAGCCCGTCGAGTCCCTCGCCGACGAAGGGGGACAAGACGGCGCCGACGAGGTCACGCAGCCTGGCGCCCTTCCAGTCGCCGCGCGAGAGGATGTCGTGCGATGCGGCCGTTGCGTGTAGCTGGCCCGTGAGCACCTTGTGTAGCTCGTCCTTCGTCTCTGTGTGTTTGGCCGCCTGACGGATCATGGACTGCACACTGGCCAGGTTGTTCTTCACCCGATGGTTCAGCTCAGACACCATGTCTGAGAGCCGCTCTTCAGACCGCTTGCGCTCGGTGATGTCGATGAATGTGAGAACGGCACCCTGAATCACGTCGTTCTCGCCGCGATAGGGCAGCATGCGCATGATCAGCGTCTGGGGCTCACCGTTTCGCACCTCGACCTCCTTCTCGATCTGCTCCCCGCTGCGGATGACTTCCGCCACCTGCTGCTTCAGGGAGCCGAGGTCGACGCCGCCGGCGAGTTCGTCCAGCGGCCGCCCCATGTCGTGGTCGCGCAGCCGGAAGAGCGGCTTGGCCGGCTGCGTGAAATTGCGGATGCGGAACTCGGCATCGAGAAAGAGCATCGCTATGCGGGTGTTGGAGAAAAGGTTCTTCAGATCGCTGTTGGCGCGGCTCAGCTCCTCAACCCGCGTCGAAAGCTCGTTATTGACCGTGCGAAGCTCCTCATTGATCGACTGCAGTTCCTCCTTCGAGGTTTCCAGTTCCTCGTTGGAGGACTGCAGTTCTTCGTTTACCGACGAGAGTTCCTCGTTCGAGGCGCGAAGTTCCTCGTTAGAGGTCTCCAACTCCTCCAGCGTGCTCTGCAGCCGTTCCTTCGTCGTCTGAAGCTCCAGCTCCAGCGCGCGTACGAGTTCCTCGTCGCCGCCTCGCTGCCTTGCCCGCTCGGTGGTCTCCGCCATCGCGGCGGCTCCTGCCTGAAAGACGACGAGACAACGGCGCTCGCTCGCGTCGGCCCGGGTCAGGGGCTCCACGATCAGAGTAAGGTAGCGGCGCTCTTCGTCATGGCCCAGGATCAGATCATCGCGCACGAGCCGCTCGCCCGAAGTCAGCACTTTCGCGACGGCCGCCTTGATGTCCACGGCCAGTTCGGTGCGCGCCATCGCGGCCAGATTCGCCTTCGGCCGGCCGCGCGGCAGTTCGAGGAAGGCGCCGGTGCCCGTCGAAGCATCGAGGATCTCGAAGTCGCCATCGACGATGACATAGGCCGGCGTGTAGCGCTCAAGCAGTTTTTGCGCAGTACGGAATGCCGGATCGCTTACGGCAGGTTTCGTGGCGCCGTCCTGCCGTTGCATCTGCTGACGATTCTTGCCGTCGCCGCCGGCGATAGGAAACTCGGGCAGCCGCGCGGTCTCGCCTAGCCGGCGGAAGATACGGTGCTTCCGGTCGAACTCACCGAAGAGCTTGTCGTGCCCCGCGTTCTCCGCAGGGCCGAGGAACAGGAAGCCACCGGGCCGGAGCGCGTAATGGAACACCGGCATCAGCCGCTTCTGCAATCCCGGGTTCATGTAGATCAGCACGTTCCGGCACGAGAGCAGGTCAATGCGGGAGAACGGTGGGTCGCGCAGCAGGTTGTGCTGGGCGAACAGGCACATCTCGCGCAGTTGCGGACGGATGGTGTAGTGACCATCCTCCTTTTCGAAGAACCGCTCCAGCCGCTCCTTGGTGACATCGGCGGCGATGCTGTGCGGATAGCGGCCGACACGGGCGAAATGCAGGGCGGCCTCGTCGATATCGCTGCCGAAGATTTTCACCTCCGGCGGGCTCTCCATCTTCGCCCGGGCCTCCTGAAACAGGATCGCCAAGCTGTAGGCCTCCTCGCCCGTGGCGCAACCCGGAACCCAGACCCGCACCTCGTCGTCCTCGGTCTTTTCCTCCATGATCGGGCCGAGTACCTTCGCGGCCAGCGCCGCGAACAAGTCGGTGTCGCGGAAGAACTGGGTGACCCCGATCAGCAGGTCGCGGAACAGCCGCTCGGGCTCCCGGCGGTCGTTGCGCATCAGGTCGACGTAGGCGGACAGCGTGTCGATGCCCTGCATCTGCATTCGCCGACGGATGCGCCGGTCGATCGTGCTGGACTTGTAGTCGGTGAAGTCGTGGCCGGTTGCGCGGCGAAGCACGTCGCAGATCTCGCGCCTCTCGCCATCTTCGACCTCGACAGCGCTCGTGATGGGCTTGCGCCGCACCAGAAAGTCGGCGAAGAGCCCGGGCATGTCGGCGACGTCGGCCTCGCGGTCGACGAGGCCAGTACGCGTGGCGCTCAGCAGCATGCTGTCGTATTCGGCCGTTTGAAGCGTCTGGGTCAGCGTCAGCCCGCCCGCCTCCTTCACCGCCTTAAGGCCGAGAGTACCGTCAGTCCCCGCCCCTGACAGAAGCGCGCAGCCGCTATGCTCCCCCTGATCCTCGGCGAGCGAGACAAGGAAGGCGTCGATGCTGGTGCGCCGCGCGAGCGGGTCGCCGTCCTGCGCGAGGCGCAGCACGCCCTCGCGGATCGTCATCACTTGCCCCGGCGCTATCAGATAGATCTTGTCAGCCTCGATGCGCGTGTCGTGCGTAACCTCCTCCACTGGTAAGTCTGCCTTGCGCGCAAGAATGCTCGTGAGTTCGCTCGGCCGATCCGGCGCCATGTGCTGGATAAGCACCCAGGCGATGCCGCTGTCCGCCGGTATGTTGCTGACAAGGTTCTGCAGAGCGGCCACGCCTCCGGCCGATGACCCGATGCCCACGATGGGGGGCGTGTCGTTCGTCGCTTTCGCTTCAGCGTTATCGTCGGCAGCCCTATCGCCGTCATTGGGGGGTGCCCCTGCCATGTTCTTGCCGTCCTTATTGGCGTCGTTTCCAGCCTATAGATGTTTCCCTTCGGCCGCGACCCCCCGGCCCGACAGCGGCTGTCGGGCAGCACCTCGCGTGCGAGTGGGTTTCCGCGGCGGAAACTGTCTCCCGGACCGGGAAAACGGTCGCCCCGCGGGCGGGCTGGGCAAAGGCGATGTGACGTGGAGGCGGGCCTCATGAACGGCAGGTTTCGGAAATCCTAAGCTGCCCGTCTAGCGACCGACATGGGGGCGCAAAGCTCCCGTTCACTTCAGGATCCAGGCCGGCCCTGCAGACATCGCAAAAAGTGAACCAGGGGACGTCGGGTTCTCTTCAGGAAAGGCGCCGTCGCGCACGAAGCAATTGGCGATAGCCGCGCTCGACCATCTTCAAGCCGTCGCGCACTAATCGACGCTTCTGATATCGAAAAGCCGAGTCGTGCCAGTCGGCGGCGCTGACCAGTCGCCGACCGAACAAGGCGGTCGCGACTTCAAAATGGGATGCCTGCTCTTCCCGGCCATCCAAGCATCGCAGCATGTGACCGAGGCGCCGGCGCTGAGCCGCGGTCAATCGGGGATCGGGAAGGTGTTGCCTGTGGCTCAAGCGGATGAACCGTTCGATAGCTTGCAGCCGGTCGTGCGCCATGTCGTCCAACGGTATGATGCCGCTGCCCTCCCGCGTTTGCACATCCGGCGGAACCTCGACAAGGTTCACGACCCCAGTTGATCTCCGGTGGAGAAGCTAAATCCGAAGTTCGTATCGCTTGCACATCAATAAGTTGCAATCGAGGACCCGAAAAACCAAAAGTTGACACAAGTGGCAAGGCAGCATAGGAACTGGTCGTCGATATTGCTGGCTGAGCTTTGGTTATCGCGCGCTTGGCAACGCGCCCTGAACGAACTTTCTTTCAAAATCGTCATCTTCAATCGGCAGCGCGTTCGCGTTGCCTTGGCTCAATATTGCTATGAAAGGGTTCATCATGACCACTGGCACAGTTAAATGGTTCAATTCCACCAAGGGCTTCGGCTTCATCCAGCCTGACAACGGCGGCGCCGATGCGTTCGTTCATATCTCTGCGGTCGAGCGCGCCGGTATGCGTGAAATCGTTGAGGGCCAGAAGATTGGCTACGAACTTGAGCGGGACAGCAAGTCAGGCAAGATGTCGGCCGGTAAGCTGCAGGCCGTCTAATCGGATCAGCTTTCCTTTGACCACGGATGTACTGGCACTGTGAAAGCATGAGACCTAATGGGGGTTAGGCAAATCTGCCTGACCTTTTTTAATTTCGGCGGAATGTGCGCTTCGAATAAATGGATATTGGCGGCGGGCCGAAGCCAAGATGATCGAGGAAATCTCGATGACAAACAAAATGAACGAGCTTCAGACAATTAATACCGCGTGGCAAATCGCAATCCAGGAAATTCTCCGGTTAGTCGTGCGGGACATCTATAAAACAGGCGACGAGGCTTTATTCTTGTCCCATATTAAGCGCCTCGAAGAGTCTGCGATAGACAGCATCTCCACGGACCTTAGGCTCCGAGGGAACGACGAATGGACCGAGGTTCTCGTCAAAGAGAAGGCAAGCAATTTCGTCACTAGCCTTCTAACGTCCTTCACCTTTGATCGCATCTGAACCAAACGGTGTTCGGGCTCGGACCCCGGGCGATTACGCGAGCGGAATAAGATGATCGCGATATCGCGTGGAGGATTTTTCGGGGAAAATCGTCCGTTCCTAAATGCCCCAGCGGTCAATCCCGCCGGGGCAGCGCCTACTGTTCCTTCACCTCACCAAGGCGGCCTTCAAGTTCTTTCATAAAATGGGCTTCGTTGAGCAGGACTTCCCAATCGGTGCCGAAACGTCCGACCAGATCGTGGGCTTGCTCCTCGGATATGTTTGCTTCTCGGGACAACCGGCCGGCCAAGAGATCAAAGGTGGCGAGATCTGCCACGAGCAAGCCATCGCGGTGCTGCATCGCCGCCGCGATCACTTCAAAGACGCTGCCGACTTACTCATAGATCTCGCTTATCGCGATGCCCTCTCGGTCCGCAGCTTCCATCGCTTGGTCGGCTAGATCGTTTATCGCGGCCGGGTCGTTGGTCACCGCATCCGGCAGATGCTCTGCCATCCATATTCCAGGAAATTTGCGCCGCGTGTACTCATTTTGGCATAAGCAGCCGGCGCATATTAGGTTCCGCTTATCTTCATGCGGCAGCGAGTCGCGCTTCAGACTCAAAACCGTGGCGGAAGGGCAGCGGCAACATTGGCGACGCGGTCTTGGCGAATGGCTTGGGCCGCGACCCTTAAGCTTCTATTTCCTTTCGATCGATAGGTTCGGCGTGGAACATTTGCGGGTCATCCGGTCCATGTCGGTGCATGCCTTCCCAATTAGTCGAGAACTTCCCGCCATTCGAATCGTGGCGAACGCAATTGCTCGCCTTCCGAGTGACGAGGCGGCTACGCTCTGGCGGGAAACTGCTACGCATCTGCTTTCGGTCGCGACCGAACGGGGCCAAGACGCCAACGATGCGCGCGCTGAGGTCCGTCGCTTCTTCGACGCCGTTCAGGCGGCCTTGCTCTGCAGCGTACCCGCCTAGCCGCTGCCTCTCCGGCCTGCTCCAGGGCGCTGCCTATGTCGACGGCGTAGAGGTGATACCGCTGCCGGGACCGGGATTTTCGCGCCAGTTGACCTTCGTCACTCGCCGCGAGGAATTCGTGACGCTCGGACCGCGCGTTGCGGAGCTCACGCGCGCTCTCGTAAGGGCTAGGGCGTTGCCACGCTTTCTGAAGTTGGCTCCCTGGCTCGAGCCCAAGATGGAATGGATGATGTTCAAACCGGACAACATCACCGCCTGAAATTCTCGCGCAGCTATGGCTGGTTTCGGAGGGTCTGCAACGGCCAAACAATGACTGGCATTGGGCGCGAAGCGGACATTCTCTGATTAGGGTGGCGCAACCGTCCACTTCTGGCGCATCGAAGTGATTTATGGTTGTCGCAATGCAAGCTGCAAAGTTACGCGATGTGAGGTCCGATGTCGCCAGCCCTGACCCGTTCGTGTCATTTGCGATCAGGCAAAGCCGTCCCTATCCGCAGACGCTCCATATAGGATCGGTAGGCAAGCTGCGCTCACGCTTCTTGCCGGTCGTTTCGAACGAGAATTCCAGCTTCAGCCAGCGCTTCGATCGCGCGGGTTGCCGTTGGCTTGGTGGCAGCAAGGCACGGCCATGTTCCTTGCCTGATCCACTAGGTACAATTTCTTTACTAACAATGATTGTTAAGAGATCGTTTCTTAGCGAAAGCCGCTGGAAACGGCTTCGTCCACAGGACGTTGCCTGGCAAATTTTGACGACGCCAAACCGGAAGAATCGGCTATTGGCCGCCCCGCATCTCCCAATGCTGCTGCGCGAATTCTGAACCAGGTTTGGGAAGCGGCGTGAGCCAGCCCGGAGCTTCATGCGAAGGCCTGCTGGTGCCACCGAAATCGGTTGTGTGCGTCAAGTTCTGCAAAAGGGGCGGCCACGAGGCTGGTCATGCGGCTTGGCGCAGAGCGAGCTTCTT
>NZ_JAIUHR010000054.1 GCF_020165195.1 Mesorhizobium sp. CA14
ACGGAAAACCGCCGTCTTACGGGGCATGCGCATGTGGCATTTCGATTCACCCCTCTCTTTCCCCGGACAGCCCTGCCGTGAACGGGGAGAAGGAGGCAACTCGCCAAAATCCAGACAACAAAAAAGGCGGGCAATGCCCGCCTTCCTGTGCCGGTAGCCTGATCGGGAGCGTCCGGTCCGGACTGGCAGCTATCTGCTGTTCCAGCTTGTCGGGTCTTTTCGCTCCGGCGCGCTTCTCGCGCGACCGTCAGTACATCCGTGACTTGCCGCGCGCCCCGAACCTTGGCCCGGTGCGCGCCTTACTTAGTCGCATTTCGCGTCGCCGGCCGTAAAGCCTGGCCGCAAAATGCTTAAGCCAAATCAGGCTGCCTTGCTCAGAGACCCAGCAGCGGACTTGCCGGTGCGGCGGTCCTGCTCGATCTCGAAGTTGATCTTCTGGCCTTCAGCCAGGCTCGTCATCCCAGCGCGTTCGACAGCGGAGATGTGGACGAAAACGTCCGCGCCGCCATTGTCAGGTTGGATGAAGCCGTAGCCTTTGGTGGCGTTGAACCACTTGACCGTACCAGTTGCCATATAGAATGCCCTTCACATTTGCTTTTGTTTGACCGGACCAATGTCCGGCCGGCGGTATCGAAATTTTGGAGATAGACGTCAGCAAACGCGAAGATCGCGGCCCGATCGATCGGCCAAATTCAATGCTCCGGATATAGGATAGTTTGAGCAAGAAAACAAGACGGGTTGCCTGGACGCCGCCCGCATGCCGGATCGAGCGGAGCGCAAGCATGGAAGTTTTGACAGTGGTGCCGCGTTGTGAAGGGATGGGATGCTTGCCCTTCCGAGGAGAGAAGCCATGAAAGCCATTCTGCTTGCCGCCTGCTTCCTGCTGCTGGCCGCCGAGGCGCAGGCGGTGACGCGTTACGATCCGACGCGCATGAGCTGCGACCGGGTGCAGGCGACGATCGCCAGACAGGGCGCCGTCATCCTGCGCTACCAGTCGACGCGCGTGCCGGGGCTGCCGCTTTACGATCGCTATGTGCGCGACGAGCGCTTCTGCAACGCGGGCGAAGTGAGGGCGCGCGCCTATGTGCCGAGCGCCGACACCAGGTCCTGCATGGTCTATGTCTGCAAGCGCCCCGATTTCGAGCGGCGCTTCCGCCGCCGGTTCCTGCAAGATTAAAGGGCGTGAAAGGACTCTGCTCCTCAGAACCCGAACGAGGCCTGCGCGGCCGGCGGCGGGCCGACGCGAACGCCTTCCATGGCCAGCATCTTTTCCTTGGTGGCCGAGCCGCCCGGGGCGGAGAAGCCGCCGATCTTGCCGCCGGCTGCCAGGATGCGATGGCAGGGAATGACAAGCGGCACCGGATTGGCACCAAGCGCAGCACCCGTCTCGCGGGCAAGCCCGGCATGGCCGGCGCGCTTGGCCAGTTCGCCATAGGTGGTGGTCTCGCCGAAGCCGAGCTTGCGTGCGGCATCGTAGATAGCGAGGCGAAAGTCGTCGACGCCGTCGAGGTCGACCGGCACGCCGGAGAAGTCGACGTCCTCGCCGGCGGCATAGACCTTGATCGACGCGATCAGCTCGACCACCCATTGCGGCTGGTCTGTCGAGGTCGAAACACCGGGGTGGCGGAACAGCCGGCGCTCGACTGCTTCGCGGCTGCGTTCGGGCAGACAGAGCCGGATCAGGCCCTTCTCGCTCCAGGCGATGCCCATGTAGCCGATCACTGTTTCTAACACTGCGTGGCCGGCCGTGATCTCGGAAGCGGATTTCATAACGTTTTCCTTCCGCAAAACAGCGAAAAACGAGTACATATCCAGAACAATATGGCATCTCCGCCCTGTTATCGCCACCCGAAAACCGCCTGGTGGCCCCGATTGCCGGGTGTGAATCGCTGGTGTAAGGACTCCTTAACAACCGACAAACCGGACCCGCACGGCTTGCCAGCTAAAATCATATTCACCGCGATAGGCGTGCTCGTTGCAGCAGCCGGGCTCAGCGGCTGCACCTCGACCTCGCAGATGAAGGCCGCGCCCGCGCTTGCGGACGCATCGACTCCTGCTGTCGCGGACGACGCGCCGACCGTTGCCCTGCCGGAAACCGTGGCCGTGCTGCCGGAGCCTTCGGGCCTTGCGCAGGTGCAGACAGCGGCGCTGGCCGGCGATGTCGTCGCCATGGCGACCGCGCCAGGCGCGCCCGCTACGCAAAGCGCGCCCGCGACGCAAGGCGCGCCCGCGACGCAAGGCGCGCTGTTGCCGCCGCCTGTCCAGCCCGGTGCGCCCGCCGCGGCTCTGACTCAGCCCGCGGCTTTCGCCGGCGCGACGCCGATGGCCGGCCAGTTTCCGCCGCCGCCGGTGCTGACGGCCGGCGGCTCGCCGACCGGCCCAGGATCCATCAGCCGAGCGGCGGCGATCAGCCGAGCGGCGGTCTATAGGACCGCGGGCGTGGCCATGCCAGTCACCGGCCAGTCGGCGAAAGTCGCTCCGATGCCGGGCGTCCAACAGGTTGCTTACGTGGCGCCGGACAATCCGGCGCTGCTGGCGGCACCCGGCCAGCCCGAGCAGCACGCCAGCGGCCCGCGCGGCGAGATCGAGCGGCTGATCGAGAAATATTCGGCGATCTACGAAGTGCCGGTCGAGCTTGTGCGCCATGTCGTGAACCGCGAGAGCACCTTCAACCCGAAAGCCTACAATCATGGCCATTGGGGGTTGATGCAGATCAAGCACGCGACGGCGCGCGGCATGGGCTATGACGGGCCGGCGGCCGGCCTGTTCGACGCCGAGACCAACCTCAAATACGCGGTGAAATATCTGCGCGGCGCCTGGCTGGTTTCGGGCGGCAACGCCAAGCGGGCCGACACGCTCTACCAGACCGGCTACTACTACGACGCCAAGCGCAAGGGCCTGCTCGAGGCGACGGGCCTTGGCTCCGACCGCAAGCGGCATCGCCTGCAACCCGACGCCTGAGCGGACGGTCCCGCGCGCATATCGATCTCAAAGCAACGACGTGAAGAACACCGCGGCCTTCCGGCTCTACGAGCGGCTCGGCATGGTCCCGGTCGGCTGGGAAGGCTGACACCCAAGGCGCGGCGGGCCCGCCGGAGGCTCCTGGCGCGGCGTTGCAACCCCCTGCGCGCGAGCATTGTGAACTCCTTCACATAGGCTGACGTTAGGGCATGCTAATGCGTCGTCATGCCGGGCGGCCGATCGGCGGATCGACGCTGGCAAGGCGTCGGAGGCGGCTGTGCCGGCATGCGTCAGCCACTCCCAGGCGGGCTCCGGGGCGGGGTTTCGGAGCCCGTCCGCTTTGCGTGAAGCGAGTGGAAGGAACAGGACACCGACCTGGTCGAGCCGACCGAAGGGGCTTCGACGATCGGGCGGCTCGAGCCTTCGCGTGTGAGCGTCGGGAACCGTAAGCAGCGTCGCGCATTCATCGCAGGGGCCTTGATGAGCCGCGGCGCCGGGACGGCGCCGCCGGACGCTGAGGGAGGCCCACATCCCCGTGAAATTTGTTTCTGCGTTCCTTGCGTTGGCCGCCGGCATCATGCTGGGCGTTGTCCAGGCGCGAGCCGTGGAACTGTCGATCGTGTCGGGCGACACCGGCAACGGCATCAAGGTGCTGCGCGAGATACTCGACCGTTACGAGAAAAAGAGCGGCAACAAGGTCGACATCGTCGTCATCCCGCCTTCGACCACCGACCAGTTCGGCCAATACCGGCTCTGGCTTGCCGCCGGCAGCAGCGACATCGACGTCTACCAGACCGACGTTATCTGGGCGCCGCAGCTGGCCAGCCAATTGGTCGACCTGACGGAGGCCACCAAAGATGTGGTGGGCGAGCATTTCCCGTCGATCATCCAATCGCAGACGGTCAACGGCAGGCTTGTCGCGCTGCCGATCTTCACCGACGCGCCGGCACTCTATTACCGCAAGGATCTGCTCGACAAATATGGCTTCAAGGTGCCGGCCACCTGGAAGGAATTGCACGACACCGCCAGGCTGGTCATGGACAAGGAGCGGACGGCCGGCGACAGGGACCTCTGGGGATATGTCTTCCAGGGCAATGCCTATGAGGGGCTGACCTGCAACGCGCTCGAATGGGTGATGTCGAATGGCGGCGGCGGGATCATCGAGCTGGATGGCCGCATCTCCATCGACAATCCAAAGGCGGCGGCGGCGCTGGACATGGTCAAGGGCTGGATCGGCACGATCGCGCCGCCGGGCGTGCTTGCCTATCAGGAGGAGGAAGCGCGCGGTGTCTGGCAGACCGGCAATGCGGTCTTCATGCGCAACTGGCCCTATGCCTATGCGCTCGGCAACAGCGAGAATTCGCCGATCAAGGGCAAGTTCGACGTGGCGCCGCTGCCCGCCGGCGAAGGCGGGCGGCCGGTCGCCACGCTCGGCGGCTGGAACCTTGCCGTCTCTAAATATTCGAAACATACCGCCGCCGCGATCGGCCTGGTCAAGTTCATCGCATCGCCGGAAATGCAGAAATACCGGACGCTGAAGACGTCCAACCTGCCGACCATCGCGGCACTCTATGACGACCCCGACATCGCCAGGCAGCAGCCGATCGTGCCGCGCTGGAAAGAGATCTTCCTCAACGCGCAGCCGCGTCCCTCCGCAACCGCCAGGATCAAATACAACGAGGCATCGAGCCAGTTCTGGACGGCCGTGCACAACACGATCTCAGGCGACGGAACCGCCGCCGACAATCTGGCCGAGCTCCAGGCAAGACTGACCAGGCTGAAAGGCAAGGGCTGGTGACCGCGGCAAGGCGATCGCCGTTGATGCGCCGGCGCGTGCGCACGGCATGGCTGTTTCTCGCGCCGATGCTTCTCGTGCTCGCCGCCGTCGCCGGCTGGCCGTTCCTGCGCACGGTCTATTACAGTTTCACCGACGCCTCGCTGGCCGATCTCGAAGCGAGGCAATGGGTGGGCTTCGACAATTATTTCTCGGTGCTGCGGCTGCCGAGCGGCCGCATTCTCTATGACGGGCTGCTCGTCGATCCGGTCTGGTGGCGCGCGGTGTGGAACACGGTGCGCTTCGCCGTAGTGTCTGTGGCCTGCGAGACGGTGCTGGGCATGGTCGTCGCCCTTGCCCTCAACGCCGAATTTCCCGGGCGCGGCATCGTGCGGGCCGCGATCCTCGTTCCCTGGGCGATCCCGACCATCGTCTCGGCCAAGATGTGGCAGTGGATGCTCAACGACCAGTTCGGCATCATCAATGTCGCGCTTCTCAATCTCGGCCTGATCGACACCAAGATCGCCTGGACCGCCAATGCCGATACCGCGATGATCGCGGTGCTGATCGTCGACATCTGGAAGACGACGCCGTTCATGGCGCTGCTGATCCTGGCCGCCCTGCAGATGCTGCCGCGCGAGATTCTCGAGGTGGCAAGGCTGGATGGCGCCAATCCGTGGCAGATCTTCTGGCGGGTGACCTTGCCGCTGATCCGGCCGGCGGTGATGGTGGCGGTGATCTTCCGCGCGCTCGACGCGCTGCGCATCTTCGACCTGATCTATGTGCTGACGCCCAACAACGTGCAGACCAAGTCGATGTCGATCTTCGCGCGCGAGAACCTGTTCGAGTTCGACAAGTTCGCCTATGGCTCGGCCGCCTCGACGCTGCTTTTCCTGATCATCGGCCTGCTCACCATCGCCTATATCCGGCTCGGCCGGCTGAGTTTCGACGGAGGGCGCTGAGGTGAGAATGCTGAAGCGCGCCGCCTTCTATCTTTTGCTCCTGGCGATCGTCTTCGTCGCGGTCTTCCCGTTCTACTACGCCATCGTCACCAGCCTGAAGTCGGGAACCGAATTGTTCCAGGCAGGCCTCTGGCCGCAATCGTTCAGCCTCGCCAATTACCGCAACGTGCTGACCGAAGGTCCCTTCCTGCGCAATCTCGTCAATTCGCTCATCGTCTCCGGCGCGGTCGTGGCGGTCTCGCTGCTGCTCGGCGTCACCGCTGCCTACGCGCTGGCGCGCATCCGCTTCCGCGGGCGCTCGGCGCTGATGCTCGCCATCCTGTCGGTGTCGATGTTTCCGCAGGTCGCAGCGTTGGCCGGGCTGTTCGAGATCATCCGGGCGCTGCATCTCTACAATTCGCTGCTCGCGCTCATCCTGTCCTACATGATCTTCACACTGCCGTTCACCGTCTGGGTGCTCACCACTTTCGTGCGCGACCTGCCGGTCGAGATCGAGGAGGCGGCGATTCTCGACGGCGCCGGGCCGTGGACCATCCTCACGCGCATCTTCCTTCCGCTGATGTGGCCGGCTTTAGCCACCACCGGGCTGCTCGCCTTTATCAGTGCCTGGAACGAGTTCCTGTTCGCGCTCACCTTCACCTCCACCAACACGCAGCGCACCGTGCCGGTGGCGATCGCGCTGCTGTCAGGCAATTCGCAGTTCGAAATTCCGTGGGGCAACATCATGGCCGCCTCGGTGATCGTCACCGTGCCGCTGGTGGTGCTGGTGCTGATCTTCCAGCGCAGGATCGTCTCGGGTCTCACAGCCGGCGGCGTCAAAGGCTAGATGCGACGCGAAAAAAAGCGACCGGAATGCGTGCGCCGAAATGTCGGATCAGGTCGCGGCGAGCCGTCCTTGGATCGTAGAGCAACCCGCGCCGGGACGCCGGCGCCAGGAGACGATCATGATCACCTTTCCCAATGAATCCGCCAAATATCGCACCGCGCGCGAAAAATTGCTGCGCAAGGAAATCGAGCTGCGCCGCGCCATGGAAGCGGTGGCGGAGGCAAGGCGCGCTTTGCCGCCGGGCGGTTTGGTGCCGCAGGACTATGTGTTCGACGCCCTGGACGACCAGGGCCAGTCGGCGAAAGTCAAGCTGTCGGACCTGTTCGCGCCGGGCAAGGATACGCTCATCCTCTACCAGATGATGTTCCCGCGTCATCCGCAGGAGACGCGCGAGGTGGCGAAAGGCGGCGAGACGGCGAAGCTTGCCCGGCAGGACCAGCCATGCCCGTCCTGCACGGCGCTGCTCGACCAGTTCGATGGCGCGATCGGCCATCTCGAAGCGGCGGGTTTCAACTTCGCCGTGGTGGCGAAGACCGAGCTCGACAATCTGCTAGCGCTCGGCCGCGACCGCGGCTGGAAAAACATGCGGCTCGTCTCGTCGGCCGGCAACGCGTTCAAGCGCGACTACAACTCCGAAACCGCCGAGGGCGCGCAGATACCGCTGCTTTCGGTGTTCCACCGCCATGGTGACGGCATCCGGCATTTCTGGTCGTCGGAACTCGATTTCGCACCGGCAGACCCAGGCCAGGACCCGCGCGGCATCGGCACCTGCGAGATCCTGTGGAACCTGATGGATTTCACGCCCGAAGGCCGGCCGAACTGGCACGAGCAGCTGCAATATGCCGGGCAGGCCCCCGGCGCGCACTGCCACTGAGGGCGACGCGGGCGCCAGGCCCGCGCGCTTCTTTCGAGGCAACCTCTTAGGCAACCCTGGGGCCGGTGCCGCGTTGGGAAAGACGGAGGGGCTGTTTCGGATCGGAGATCGAGATGAAAACGCTGCTGCCCCTGGTTGCCGTCGCGCTTCTTGCCGGCGCGCCCGCCGCTCTCGCCCAGTCGGACAATTCAGATGCCGTGGGACCGATGGTGACGGAGAACAAGGTCGACACCCAAAGCTTCGTCACAACGGTGCCGAATGCCAACACGTTCGAGATCGAGTCGAGCAAGCTGGCGCAAGAGAAGTCGGCGTCGGCCGACGTCAAGGCTTTCGCCGCGCAAATGATCAAGGATCACGGCAAGGCCGGCGAGGACTTCAAGGCCGCGCTGAGCCAAGGCCAGACCACCGCGTCGATCAAGCCCGCTGGCCCGGCGCTGCAGCCGAAGGAGCAGCAGATGCTCGACGAGTTGAAGAGCGCCAGCGGCAAGGAGTTCGACGCCAAATACATCAAGATGCAGACCGACGCGCATAAGGACGCCGTTGCGCTGTTTTCCACCTATGCCAAATCCGGCGACGACCCGGCGATGAAGGAATTCGCCAAGAAGACGCTGCCGGTGCTGAAGATGCACGAGAAGCATGTGAAGGAACTAGCGGTCGCGCATCAGTGAGGGGCGCCCTTGCCTTCTCCCCTTGTGGGAGAAGGTGGCCGAGCGAAGCTCGGTCGGATGAGGGGTGCTCCAGCGGAGTGAGACGCTGGCCTTCCCTGGAACACCCCTTGTGTATAGCGAATCGTTCATTGTGTTGGTCGCCGCGGATGGGGCGATCACCCCGTCCGC
>NZ_JAIUHR010000055.1:2500-6242 GCF_020165195.1 Mesorhizobium sp. CA14
TAAAGAGAAGATTTGTTCGAACTTCATGGCTGAAAAGCTGTGATTTGTCGCAAGGGACGCTCAATCCCTTGCCTATGATGGGTTTGCCTAACCGCGCCCTCGAACCGATCTCGAGAAGCTGGTCTTTTTGTGCCAATGACATCGAGCGAGATCCCGCACAGGATTTTGCTCAAGTGCGACGATCTCTGCGAGATCGCGCTTATGCGACGATCCTTCGGATCGCGCTTAGCTAATCCCGTAAGGGAGAGGCTGAAGCGACGATCCCTTCGGGATCGCGCGATGGGTATTGGCAATGAGAACGATCAAGTGTCTTAAGGGCAATTGGTGGATGCCTTGGCATGCACAGGCGATGAAGGACGTGATACGCTGCGATAAGCTACGGGGAGGTGCGAATACCCTTTGATCCGTAGATCTCCGAATGGGGAAACCCACCTAAGGTACTTGGAAAATCAGAGCTGCGGGGCGACCTGCGGTTGTGGTTTCCAAGTATCGCTAATAGGTAACTTATCCTGAATACATAGGGATAAAGTGGCGAACGCGGGGAACTGAAACATCTAAGTACCCGTAGGAAAGGACATCAACCGAGACTCCGGAAGTAGTGGCGAGCGAACCCGGACCAGGCCAGTGGCGATTGAGAGACAAGCGGAACCTTCTGGAAAGTAGGGCCATAGCGGGTGACAGCCCCGTACGCGTAATGCGATCAATCGTCCTCGAGTAAGGCGGGACACGTGAAATCCTGTCTGAAATTGGGAGGACCACCTTCCAAGCCTAAGTACTCGTGCATGACCGATAGCGAACTAGTACCGTGAGGGAAAGGTGAAAAGCACCCCGACAAGGGGAGTGAAAGAGTACCTGAAACCGATTGCCTACAAACAGTGGGAGCCCGCAAGGGTGACCACGTACCTTTTGTATAATGGGTCAGCGACTTAGTGTGACGAGCAAGCTTAAACCGGTAGGTGTAGGCGCAGCGAAAGCGAGTCTGAACAGGGCGTTCAGTTCGTCGCATTAGACCCGAAACCGAGTGATCTAGCCATGAGCAGGTTGAAGGTAAGGTAACACTTACTGGAGGACCGAACCCATAACTGTTGCAATAGTTCGGGATGACTTGTGGCTAGGGGTGAAAGGCCAATCAAACTCGGAAATAGCTGGTTCTCCGCGAAATCTATTTAGGTAGAGCGTCGACCGAATACCCCAGGGGGTAGAGCACTGGATGGGCTAGGGGTCCTCACCGGATTACCAAACCTAACCAAACTCCGAATACCTGGGAGTACTAGTCGGCAGACACACGGCGGGTGCTAACGTCCGTCGTGAAAAGGGAAACAACCCTGACCTACAGCTAAGGTCCCCAAGTTATGGCTAAGTGGGAAAGGATGTGAGGATCCCAAAACAACCAGGATGTTGGCTTAGAAGCAGCCATCATTTAAAGAAAGCGTAACAGCTCACTGGTCTAAATAAGGGTCTTTGCGCCGAAAATGTAACGGGGCTAAAGCCATACACCGAAGCTTAGGGTTCGTGAGCAATCACGAGCGGTAGCGGAGCGTTCTGTAAGCTGATGAAGCCGTACCCGTGAGGGGCGGTGGAGGTATCAGAAGTGCGAATGCTGACATGAGTAACGTAAGGGGAGTGAGAGACTCCCCCGCCGAAAGACCAAGGGTTCCTGCTTAAAGTTAATCTGAGCAGGGTTAGCCGGCCCCTAAGACGAGGCGGAAACGCGTAGTCGATGGGAACCACGTTAATATTCGTGGGCCTGGAGGTAGTGACGGATCACACAAGTTGTCCAATCTTATCGGATTGAACGGGCAGCGGAGTGGTTCCAGGAAATAGCTCCTCCTTATAGACCGTACCCGAAACCGACACTGGTGGTCAGGTAGAGTATACCAAGGCGCTTGAGAGAACTATGCTGAAGGAACTCGGCAAATTGCACGCGTAACTTCGGAAGAAGCGTGACCCTTTTCTGCGCAAGCAGAGGAGGGTGGCACAGACCAGGGGGTAGCGACTGTTTATCAAAAACACAGGGCTCTGCGAAGCCGCAAGGCGACGTATAGGGTCTGACGCCTGCCCGGTGCTGGAAGGTTAAGAGGAGGGGTGCAAGCTCTGAATCGAAGCCCCAGTAAACGGCGGCCGTAACTATAACGGTCCTAAGGTAGCGAAATTCCTTGTCGGGTAAGTTCCGACCTGCACGAATGGCGTAACGACTTCCCCGCTGTCTCCAGCATAGACTCAGTGAAATTGAATTCCCCGTGAAGATGCGGGGTTCCTGCGGTTAGACGGAAAGACCCCGTGCACCTTTACTATAGCTTTACATTGGCATTCGTAGTGGCATGTGTAGGATAGGTGGTAGGCTTTGAAGCCTGGGCGCCAGCTCAGGTGGAGCCACCCTTGAAATACCACCCTTATTACTATGGATGTCTAACCGCGGCCCGTTATCCGGGTCCGGGACAATGTATGGTGGGTAGTTTGACTGGGGCGGTCGCCTCCTAAAGAGTAACGGAGGCGCGCGATGGTGGGCTCAGAACGGTCGGAAATCGTTCGCTGAGTGCAATGGCATAAGCCTGCCTGACTGCGAGACTGACAAGTCGAGCAGAGACGAAAGTCGGTCATAGTGATCCGGTGGTCCCGCGTGGAAGGGCCATCGCTCAACGGATAAAAGGTACGCCGGGGATAACAGGCTGATGACCCCCAAGAGTCCATATCGACGGGGTTGTTTGGCACCTCGATGTCGACTCATCGCATCCTGGGGCTGGAGCAGGTCCCAAGGGTATGGCTGTTCGCCATTTAAAGCGGTACGTGAGTTGGGTTCAGAACGTCGTGAGACAGTTCGGTCCCTATCTGCCGTGGGTGTAGGAATATTGAAAGGATCTGTCCCTAGTACGAGAGGACCGGGATGGACGGATCTCTGGTGGACCTGTTGTGGCGCCAGCCGCATTGCAGGGTAGCTATATCCGGACGGGATAACCGCTGAAGGCATCTAAGCGGGAAACCCACCTTGAAACGAGTATTCCCTGAGAACCGTGGAAGACGACCACGTTGATAGGCCGGGTGTGGAAGAGCGGCAACGCTTGAAGCTTACCGGTACTAATAGTTCGATAGGCTTGATCGTTCTCATTACTTATATCCATCAAGGCGCAATCCGAAGGATTGTCGCCATTCTCACTCACGCTTGTTCCGCCCTTCGGGCGGCGCTACGTGGGTGCGGCGCATCGGCGCCCACGGCCGGTCGGCCTTGCGAAGCTTCGCTTCGGAGGGCGCCAGGCTGAAAGAACGTCAAAGGCACAACAAAGACCAGCGAACAGCTTAGAGAAAGCAGCAAATAGGGCTCCCTATTCGCTACTCACTATTGGCTATTCGCTCAAACAGCTTCTCGATTTGAACATGCGTTTTGCCGACCTGGTGGTTATGGCGGAGCGGCTGCACCCGATCCCATTCCGAACTCGGCCGTGAAACGCTCCAGCGCTGATGGTACTTCGTCTCAAGACGCGGGAGAGTAGGTCGCTGCCAGGTCTGCAAAGCGCATGTTCAGCTCACTTCCAGATCCACAGGATCCGGATGAAGACAATCTTCTCTCTACGATCTAAGGCCCGCCAAACGGGATCATGGGCCGCGCAAGCGGCCCTTTCATTTGGCCGACCCATTGAACAAGGTAAGATCAAACTTACCTCCAAGGACGCAAGCAAACGCTTGCTCGTAGTCGCAAGCAAACGCTTGCTCGTAGTCGCAAGCAAACGCTTGCTCGTAGTCGCAA
>NZ_JAIUHR010000056.1 GCF_020165195.1 Mesorhizobium sp. CA14
AAACCAGCTCGACCACCTACTGCCTTGGGCATATGCCCCCGCGCAACTCAAAGCCGTGGCCTGAGAACACCGGTTACCCCGCAGGCGCCAGCGATGGCGATCCTGGCAGGCCGGCCTCGATCCGCAGTGCCTGGTCTTCATCGATGAGACCTGGATCAAGACCAACATGGCTCCCCTGCGCGGCTGGGGGCCGAAGGGCAAGCGGCTGCGCGGCCTGGCTCCACATGGCCACTGGCGCACGCTGACTTTCCTCGGCGCGCTGCGCTGTGATCGGCTCGCGGCACCTTGCGTCTTCGACGGACCGATCAACGGCCAATGCTTCCGCGCCTATGTCGAACAGCAGCTCATCACCGTGCTGAAACCCGGCGATATCGTCGTCATGGACAACCTGGGAAGCCATAAGTCCGCTGCCATCAGGCAGATGATCAAGGCCGCTGGCGCCAGGCTCTGGTACCTGCCGCCCTACTCACCGGATCTCAATCCGATCGAGCAGGCCTTCGCCAAGATCAAGCACTGGATGCGCCAGGCTCAGAAACGCACCGTCGAGGACACTTGGCGCCACATCGGCCATCTCGTCGCAACCATCGAGGCAACCGAATGCAAGAACTACTTCGAAAACGCCGGATACGCTTCCGTCAAAACATGAAAGACTCTAGAGAAAACTCCAGCTGACCGTCGCTGCCCTTGGTGATCTCTTCGCCAAATCAGGCGTCAGGGAGTTGTGGGTGCAAGAGCAACTTTCCATGCGTCTAGTTTATTCACGCTCATGATAGCAAATAGCGTAACCAATCCTCCGCAGATCACATCGATGAGGTAATGGCCGCCTATTGGCACTGTCGATACTATCATGGCGGCATTTACGATCAGGACGGGAGCGGCGACGAACCTGATGTTGCGAGTGATGTAGATAAACAAAAAACCCAGCGCAGCATGAAACGAGGGAAATGTAACAAGGCCCTCGATTGTCGTGATAGAAAACGGTTTGAGGGTTCGGAGCGCAAGGAATTGCGTTAGATGGCCAGTTCCCCAGCCGGTGATCATTTCGTGCGGCGGCTTCAGGTGCTCCATGGCTCCGGCGGCGGGAACGAACAGCATGACCAGAACGGTCAAAAGGCCACTTACCCCATAGATCGCAACCATTTGAAGTACCCGCTCCTTTCGCAATAGGATCAGAACGAACGGGATGAGAACTAACTGAATGCCCAAACTATCGTAGGCGAGGGTGAGTAACGAGGAGCAGCCGGGCATTGAATTGATGAAGGATACGAAGCCTACCCAATCGAATCCGAGGGATGTGTCGATTGAAGCTAGAGTCGTGTCGGCCAACGGTTGGGAAGTTGCGATAGCGAGATATGAAAATAGCGCGATTTCTACCGTCAACACGGTTTTAAGAACAAGCGACAAAAGTAGCGTTTGCGACCGTCTGACGCATTCTTTGGCCACCTCTGGTAATTTCAGCCGAGTTCTGTGCAACCATATCAGCGCAAGAAAGGCAGAAATCCATAGAACTAATAATGGAGAGGCGATCAGAAGGTAAGAGGATGCCGATCGGGAGTCGATGGTCACAATAGAAAAATGGAACCAAGTTATTTCAACAATAAAAAATATAATGCAAACTGATAAAGATATAAACAGTGGAGCATTGGCGCGATCGCGAACAAAAGTTGGACACGGTATGCCAATTTCCGGTCAAGCACGGCTCGATTTCCTATAAGAAGCGCGTCCCAATGTGCCGGTCGCGAATGACTGCTATCATAAGTCCCCTAAAACCCCGCCGTCGACTTCTCCACCAGCTTCAGCTTGCCCTTCTCCACCCTGAAAAACGGCATCGACCTCTGGCTCGAGCCGTCGCTGCGGAAGCGGAACAGGCCGGTCGAGCCGCGGAAGCCGGTCGTGTTCTCCAGCACCTGCTTGTTGAAGCCGTCGGGACCGGCCGCGCTCGCTATGCCCGCGCTCAGCGCCACCATGTCGTAGGCGTAGGCCACGTTGACGTCGGGCTGATACTTATAGGCCGCCTTGAAGCGATCGGCGATCGGGCCGGTCTCGCTCTCGTCGAGCGTCGCAATATAGGCGCCCTCATAGAGCGGATCGATCGGGCGCTCGAGCCAGCGGTCGGTGCCGATCAGCGTCACCGCCTTGCCTGGAATGCCTTTCGCCTTGAGCGCCGCCAGCACGGCGATAGGGCTGCCCCCGCCGCTGGCGACGACCACGGCGTCGGGCGCCTCGACCAGCGAGCTCATGTCCGACACCACCTTGGCGCCGCCATCCGTCGGCGAATAGGGCAGGGTCACCGCAAGCGTGGCGCCATAGATGCTGAGCGCGTTGGCCACACGCGATTCAATGGGGCTCGAGTCCGCGCCCGCCGGCACCAGCAGCACGAATTTCTTCGCGCCCTTGCTGGCGATTGCCGCGGCGCCCGCCGCGGCGCTGTCGGCTTCGCTGAGCCGCACGGAATAGACGCCGGGGCCGCCAGCGAAATTGTCGGCCAGCGCCAGCACCGGCGGCCGCTTCGAGCCCGAGAGCTTGGCAAGGTGCTGTGCGGCCGCAAGCTCGGACGGCCCGATGACGGCCTTCGCCGTGCCCGAGGTGATCGCCTTCACTGCGAGGTCTTTCGCGTAGCCGCTGTCGCCGCGCGTATCCTCGATCGTCAGCGTCAGAAGCTTGTCGCCGAGATCGGCCATTGCGAGGCGCGCGCCGTCATACATTTTCCGGCCGTTCTCGCCGGTGCTTCCGGGCGCCGAAAGCGGCAGCAGCATGGCCACCTTGGTCGGCCCCGTGCCGAGCGTCAGCTGGGCCTTGGCGGCGGCGGCCGAAGTCGGACCGGTCGACATCGCGCTGCCCAAGGCCGGACTACCCGAGATCTGACCGCTGGCCTGCTGGGCGGGCGCCGCGGGCGCGCCCGCCTTGCCGGCGGGTGCGGCAATCGCCGACGGATCGAGCACGTCCGACGCGCCGCTCTTGGACTGGCATCCGTAGAGCGCCGCGACCAGCGCCAGAACAATGTGCCGTAAACGCGGATCGTGCCGCCCAAATTTCATGCCGCTTCCACCATATTCCGCCAGCTATTATCCCGGTCTATCTTCAACCTGATCTTAACGTCTTGCTCGCCGCCGTCCCGCATTTTTCTTGTGCCGGATATCTGACGCCAAACGCGATATTGGTGGCCGGCTCGCCGAGCTCCTCGGGCGAACCGCGAAAGCCGAGCATCCGCGCCGTTGCCGGCATGACCTGCATCAGCCCGATCTCGCCGTCGGCGCCGCGCACGGCGGGATCGAACCGGCTTTCGATCTCCATCACCGCATGCGCCAGCACCGGTTCGAGGCCGTAGAGCGAGGCCTGGCAGGTGGCGAATGCCTTGAATGTCTCGCGCGTACGCTCGGGCGCCGCGGCGCAGTGCACGGGCTGCGTCCGCTGCGGTTGCGGTCGTTCCAGCCAGTTGGCGTGGACAGGTGTTTGCCCCAGGCCAAGCAGGGCGACCGCCAGGGCAACTCCAGGAAAACTGCGTAGCGGTTGGGCTCGGCGACTTGGCCGTAGCCTTCCGTTCGCAACTGCGTCAAAACAAAGAGATAGACCGGTTCGCCGCGAAACGGCAAAACGGTCCGTTTTCCGTTGGCCACCATCGCAGCCAGCCGGTGCTCGATGGGCCGTCAGCTCAGTGCATGTACTCGACCATGCGGTCGTGGAAGCACTCGCATTTGTTGAGCGTGTCTTCGTCCTTGTAGTTCGTCTTGAGATAGCCATAGGCCATGCCGCAGGCGACCTTGGCTTCCGAGGCCCAGACGAAGGCGGGACGCGACGAGTTGATCCATTCCGGGCTGTTGGCGACGGCGACCGACTCGTCCATCAGCTTCACCACATGGTCCTTGAGCTCGACCATGTTGTCGGTGAGCACCAGGTCCGAGGTGCCGACGGTGCGGCAATAATTCACCGCCGGCTCGCCGATGATATCGGCGGCGAACCCCGTCGACCCGGCCACGAGCAGCGCCGCGGCCGAAGCCAGCAATCTTGCAGAATGTTTCATGTAAGCCCCTCTCCGAATTGCGAATTCATGCGTTGCTGATGTTTAGCACGGAAGCGCGGTGGCGCATAAGTGCTAAATGGTGGCAGTGTGCTGCGCATGCGTATTGTCATCGTAAAGGATCGTGATCGTTCCGGCGGCAGGTGTGTTCGTCAATTGCGCCACGTCGACGAAATTGGCCGCGTTGCCTGAACCGCTGGTATCCACGCTCAGCGCGCCGGTCGCGCTGTCATAGTGCACGTAATTGCTGATGTTGCCGGTCGGCGCTGCGTCGAACAGCGCAGTCAGATCGATCTTATCGCCGTCACCGCCGACGCCACTATAGTCGGTGATGAGATCCTTGATATCGAGGTGATCAAGCTTGAATGTGTCGGCGCCAGTGCCGCCGGTCAATGTGTCCTGGCCAGCGCCGCCGATAAGAACGTCGTTGCCGCCACCGCCATTCAGCGTGTCGTTGCCTGCGCCGCCGGCGAGATAATTGTCGCTGGCATTGCCGAATAGATAGTCGTTGCCCGAACCGCCGATCAGCCCTTCGATGCCAGTAAGAGTATCGCCGGCGGCGTCGCCACCGCCGATCGTCCCGGCGGCAGGATTGCTGAACGTCGCGGGCGCGCCCGATGCATGACCGTCGTCGGCAAGGTGGATCGAGATCGCAGCGATGCTGCCGGTATAGTCGACGATGTCGGTGCCGCCTCCGCCGGAGATCGTGTCGGCGTGGGTGCTGCCGGCAAGCACGTCGTTGCCTGCCGTTCCGGTCAGCGTGTAGTTGCCGGACCCATCAGCCGCCACAACATGGACGGCGACCGACTGTGTGCCGGTCGTGTCGCCGTCTTTGTCGGTCGCCGACACTGTGAACGCCAGGTTCTGATCTTGGGGAAGGACGTTGTGTGTCAATGAAATGTTGGAGAACTGGGCGCCTTGCCCGGAAATGTTGACTGCGCTGACCTGCAACTGGTTGAAGCTGATCGACGGATCGATCACGAATGTGCCGGTCGATGTGATCGAGATATCACCGGATACCGACGTGTTGGTGAGAGTGTTCGTCGCAACCCAGTGATAGGTTCCGCCCGCGCCGTTCAGCGAATTAACGACCAAACTAACCGAGTCGTTCAACTCGGCGTTGGTGTTGGGCGTGTTGTCGACGCCGATACCAGTCCCCGGTGTGTGGAACTCCATAGTGAAGGATTCATTGCCGCCGACGAAGGTGTTCGCGACGCCAAATCCGTTGTTGTTGGAGTTGATGCCATCGGGGCTTGAAAATTCGATATGGCCGTCACTGGTTTCGCGCCAATTCGGTCCGCCCG
This sequence comes from Mesorhizobium sp. CA14, assembly GCF_020165195.1. Lineage (GTDB taxonomy): Bacteria > Pseudomonadota > Alphaproteobacteria > Rhizobiales > Rhizobiaceae > Mesorhizobium. Next base: position 5,323 of record NZ_JAIUHR010000056.1, read on the forward strand.
CGGGCAGGTTCTGCAGTGAATAAGTGACTGTAGTACCAGCATCGGGCTTGATAAGGTCGAACTCGTAAGTCCCATCGGTCCTCACGGCGAGGTCGAACACTTCCGTCGACCCCGACATCGCGTGGAGAACCGTTGTGCCGTCCGCGGCGATTGTGGTGTTGTAAGTTATGCCGGCAATCGCGGGCCCTACGATGTTGAAGTGATCGATGCCGTCCGCTCCCGATACCAGCGAGAAGAACCCTGTTACCGATCCAATCTCGTTCGGAATAGTGCCCGACGTGAAGGAGCCCAGCGACGGACCGTCGTCATGGAAAGTGGCCTTGGAGCCGAGATCAATCGACTGCGAGGCCTTGTCGCCATCGCCATCCGTCACCGTCGCCGTCAATGTCACCAGGCCCGAGGTCAGGCTGATGCCTTCGGACGTGTCCGTTGGATTGTCCGCGGTGTTCTCGTGTATGGCGCGGAACTCCGTCAGTGTCGTCTGGCCGCTTGTGGTGTTCACCGCGAGTGTGAACACCAGATAGGCGGCATCGCCGCTGTGGCCGGCCACGTAACCCGAAACAGTGCCGCCACTTTGCGTCAGCACCACTGCCTGGCCAGTCGCCGAGTCGATCAGGTTCGAAGTTACACCCTGCGAGGAGACGCTTACACCATAGCTGGTGGTGGCGCCGTCGGCGCCCGGTACCACAGTGAACATTCCCGCAAAGGCGGCCGTAGCTGCCGTCAGCGCGGCGTTTGGCGTTGAGCCGTTCGATAAGTAGCTTTCATCGACGTCCAGCGTCGGCGCAGCCGTGCCGCTCAGCGCGATCGAGGGGCCGTCATCCTTGATGCTCAGCGCGTTGCCGATGTTGAGCGACTGCGAGGC
>NZ_JAIUHR010000057.1 GCF_020165195.1 Mesorhizobium sp. CA14
CGAGACATGGGCGGGCCCATGTCTCGCAAAGCAGTCAAAAAACCCCAGCCGCCAAAACTCCCCAAGGGCGAGGCCGAGCAGGTGCGCATCCGCCGCGAGGTCGGCCACGACTTTGCGCTTAAAACGGACGCCTTCGGCCGCCAGCGGCTCACCCCGGGCACGGCGGAGGCGCGCCGCGTCTACGAGGTGTCGAACGGCGGCCACACCTCCACCGGCGGCGTCGTGCGCCTGCGCAATGTCGATCCGCTCACCGGCATCACCTCGCTGACGCGCCAGCAGCGCGAGGCCGGCCAGCGCTTTCGCGACGATTTCGAGCGCAGCCAGCGCGAGGGCCTGCAGCCGCAATCCTGGAGCGAGCGCGTCGATAGCGGACGCGTGGGTGGTGGCGTTCCCGACCGGGTGCTCTCAGCCGGCCGGGCATATGCCCACGCTGCCGCTGCGCTCGCCCATTGGGAAGTGGCTGAAGTGGTCCGAAAAATCTGCCTCGAAGGCCAGTCGGTGAAGGCCATCGCCGAACGCACCGGCGAAGGGCGCGACGTGGTGGTGAAGCTGCTGAAGGTCGGGCTGGACCTGCTTGCAGTGCACTACGGGATGATGGGGCGGAAGGTTGGGTGAATGTTGAGCAGCATCATTACTGAGGAATAACGATAGAGCTACATTGCTGCTGCTGAATTGGTGCGGGACAGCTATACATATCGTGCGCAAGCGTCACGAGACGCTTGGATTGACAATGAAATACCCTGATGGAACCCTCGCCAGGCTTGGCGACAAAATCCTCGTCTGGGAAGGGAACGAAGGCGTCGTGGTCTGCTCCATGGATACCGACGAATATTCAGAGGAATATCCTAGGGAAGCGTTCGGCTATCTGGAACGAGGGATCATGGTCCTGTCCGAAAAAGCGGGGCTGATCCACTACGTGAAGCCCGAGGAGGGAATGCGGCTGGTCGAGCGGAAGAAATAACGTCCGCCCAAGCAATTCAGACACAGCCATTTTGCATCCCAAGACCACAAACGCTCGGCGCTGCCCCTCATCCACCCTTCGGGCACCTTCTCCCCGTAAACGAGGCGAAGGAGAAGCGCGGCGCCGGCGACGGCTGCTTTTTCCCCGTTCACGGGGAGAAATGCCCGCCAGGGGAATGAGGGGCAGCGCTGACCTACGAGGCCATGTGAGCGGCTCAAGTGCCCTTCTTCAACGGCGTCGGATATTCGCCACCCTCAGGCGGCGGCTCCCACCCGAACACACTCCGCCCGCCCAGCAAATGCGACTGGTCCATTTCCCCCGCCACGATCTCCTTCAGGCTCGGCCCCGTCACATATCGCTCCATCCGGCGTGACTCGCCGTCCAGCCGCCTCAGCGCTTCCAACTCCTCGCCGCGTCCGAGCTTTGCCTTCCCCACCGCCGATTTCAGCAACGAGATCGTCTCGTCATAGACTTTCAGCGGCACGGGGAAGGGGTGGCGGTCCTTGCCGCCATGGGCGAGGGAGAAGCGGGCCGGGTCGGAGAAACGGTAGGGCGCGCCGTGCACCACTTCCGAGACCATGGCCAGAGCCCGCACCGTGCGCGGGCCGACGCCGGGGACCAGCAGCAATTCGGGAAAATCCTTCGGGCCGCTTTCTATGGCGGACGCGATGTTGCCGTGCAGGCGGCGCATGACGATGTCGCTCTCGCGCACGTCGTGATGCGCGGGCATGATGAGGTTGGGCAGCAGCGGCTGCGCGGCGGGCTCGGGTTCGGGTTTCGGCTCCAGCACCGCGAGCTCGGTCAGGATCTTCTCCGGGCTCATGGTTTTCAGAAGCTCGACCTGGCCGCCACGGGCTTTTTCCGCGCGCCAGTCGGTGAGGTTGACGATCTCGCCCTGGGTCTCGCCCTCGATCGCCGCATGCGGCTGGTCGACGAAGCTTTTAAGCCCCTCCGACAGCCAGTGGTAGCGGCGCGCCTGGCGCGCGTCGCCATTCATGCCTTGCTGCACCACCACCCAATGTCCGTCATCGGCGACGATGAAGCCGTGCAGGTAAAGATCGTAGCCGTCCTGCACGGCGGCGCTGTCCACCTTGGCGACGAGGCGGCTGGCGGTGGCCAGGGCATCGCCGTCCAGGCCGACTCGGTCGCCGATCGCCAGCAGCTCGCCCGGCGTCTTGCGCGAATGCGCGCCGCGCCCGCCGCAGACATGGATGCCGAGCTCATTGCTGAGCGGATTGAGCCCCCGCTTCAGCGCGCCGATGACCGAGGTGGTGATGCCGGACGAATGCCAGTCCATGCCCATCACGGCGCCGAAGGACTGGAACCAGAAGGGATGCGCCAGACGCCGCAAAAGCTCGTCCCGGCCGTAATGGTGGATGATCGCCTCGCACAGCACCGCGCCGAGCTTGGTCATGCGCTCGCCCAGCCATTTCGGGACCCGCCCGCCATGCAGCGGCAGGTCGGCGCTGCCGCTTCGCTGCGTCAAGGATGTTCTCCGTGGATGCCGGAGAGTTAAATGGCATTTTGCCGGTAATTTGCAAGGCGCCGACGCGATCTCCCCCACGAGGAGGGAGATCAGTCCGCCGGCCGCATCACCCGTTAATACCGGTAATAGTACCCGTGGTGATGCCTGTGGTGCCGATAATGATGCCTGTGGTGGTACCGGTGGGGATAGACGTAGTAATGTCTGTAATACCGATGGTACCGGTAGTGCGGATAGCGGACCACGTAGCCGGGATAATAGTCATCATAGTAACGCGGGCCGTAATAGCGGCCGCCGTAATCGTAGAACGGGCCGCCATAGAACGGACCGCCGTAGAACGGATAGCCGCCAAACGGCCCGATACCGAGACCGAAGAATCCTTGCGCATCTGCCGGCGCGACCGTGGCCACTGCCGACGCGACGGCAATTGCGGAGGCAAGTAGAAGCTTTTTCATGGCAACCTCCTCCTGAAGGTTCGCACTGACAACGCTTGACGGCCCGAAAAGCTGCCTGGGGCCGTAGGCTCAGCGCGAAATCGGCGGGAACTGAAGCTGCGCCTGGCTTGCCGGGGGCGGACACGGCTAGCTGCAGACGCGCACCTCCCGCGTGAACCTGTGGTCATGGCTGCGGGTTCTCACCGTTTCGATCCGGCAATGGCGGCCGTGCTTTACGACACGATAGCGGCTCGGCGGGGCAACATAGCCGCCTTCATAGTCGTTGCTGTAGGCCGGGCCGTAGCCGGGCCCGTCGTCCATATAGGGGCCGTCCCAATACGAGCCGTAGACCGGAGCGTAGTTGTAACTGTCGTAAAAATCGCCGAAGGGGCCGTAGTCGAAGTAACTGCCGCCCAGGAATACGTTGCCTGCATCCGCAGGTGTGATGATCGCCACTGTCGAGGCCAAGGCAAATATCGAAGCAAACAGGAACTTTTTCATGGCAACCTCCTCCTGAAGGTTCACCCATGGATAACGTGCGGCATGCCGAAAAATTGCGCCGCCGCGCACAATCAGCAACATTTGAAGGTTTTGTGAGCGCTCGACGTGCTTCAGACACACGCCGGATGATAACGCGGAGCCTGGCGAAAGCCGTTCCGCGCTATCCACCCAGGGTGACTTTAGTAGCCGTTGTAGCCGTTACCGCAGACGCGCACCTCCTCCACCACGCGGTGGTGGTGGCGCCAGTGGCTCACCAGTTCGGTTCGGCAATGATGGCGATAATAGCGGTGATGGTAGCGCACTACATAACCGCCATTGTCGTAATCGTCGTCATAGACATGGCGATAATAGCGGTGAGGGTAGTATCCGCCATAATCGTTGTAATAATCGTCGTCATAGCCCGGACCGACGCCGATGCCGAATTGCACGCTGGCCGCGCTGGCCGGCGCGATCGCGAACGCCGAGGCGATGGCGATCATCGAAGCAAGCAGAAGCTTTTTCATCGCTGCCTCCTTGAGTTTCGAGGACGCCCCTTCCAGGGATAAACGGTTTCGAAGTGGCCGGTGTTCCAAGGAAAATGCGCGGACCTATCTTCCCAGGTGCTGGGGGACGAGCCCGTTCGCAAATGCAGGAAAACGCTCGCTCTCCCGCAAGGGATATATGGACCAGGGGGAGAATAGCGCGTCGCGCGATGTCGCAGCATCGCTCACGCACCCCTGGCGCCATCGGCTATGCCACACCTGACCTAAATCTCAACCGCAGGAGCTCTCATGACCAAGCAGACCATTCTCAAATTCGGCGCCGTCGAGCATGCCGAGGCCGGCGACCTGCCGGGCTGGATCGTCGTGGAGGGCAGGCCGACCATGCAGACGGCCGTGCAGCACACCACCGAGGACGGCAAGGTGATGTCCGGCACCTGGCGCGCCTCGCCCGGCACCTACCACGCCACCTACACCGACTATGAATTCGTCCACATGATCGCCGGCCGCATCATCATCACGCCCGACGGCGGCGAGCCGGTCGAGGTCGGCCCCGGCGATGCTTTCGTGGTCGAGGCCGATTTCAAAGGGACGTGGAAGATCCTCGAGCCGGTGACGAAGCATTTTGTCGTTGCGGTGGGCTGAGGGCATGAGCTGCTGATCTCCCCCACAAGGGCTAGGCTATTCACACATCTTCTGTGACTGGCGCGACTGATCAGGCCAAGGCTTGATTGCCACGTGGTTCCCCCAATCCGTCGCTGCTTCGCAGCGCCACCTTCCCCCCCTCCGGAGGGAAAGGAAGGAAGCGTTGCTGGACGAGCGTTGACGGCAAAAAGCTTGGCGCCTTCCTCTACCCCGTCGATCGGGGGAGAGGTGGCTCGGCGAAGCCGAGACGGAGTGGGGGTCGACCAG
>NZ_JAIUHR010000058.1 GCF_020165195.1 Mesorhizobium sp. CA14
TCAATCATCGAAACAGAAAAAACTTAGCAAAAACAACGACTACAGCGACACGGCGATCCCAGCCAACGGTACCATCGCCATTTCCGTTAAATGTTTGATTTTATCTAGAAATTTCTGCTTAGAGGCCGCTGCTCCTGTGCCGTTTCGGGCTCGGGTGATCGGGGGCCAGCCCTACGCTGTGCAATAGGCACGACAGACCGTTCGAAGGCGCGGATCTTCCTTGACCTTGCGAACTCCATGCCAAGCGTCCACAGACCGGCGAAGAAGAATAATGGGCGCTTCTCGTTCAGGGCGAACCAGAAGTTTCGCTGAATGCCGGTTTCTGAATCTTTGTCGTTTGGCGCGTGGCTCTGCTCCGCATCTGCTGGTATCACCGCGTCGAGCGGGCATGTTTGTGCACCGCCGGGTCGGGTCTGTGGAGCAGCACCCGGTTCCGGCCGGATTGCTTGGCCAGATAGAGTGCGGCGTCCGCTTGACGCTGCAACTGCTCCGGTGAAATGGCCTCGTCAGCAGTCTGAACTGCAACTCCAATGCTGAGAGTGACGCTGCGCGAGACGCGGGATCCGGGGTTGGGCAAAGCGGCGGCCTCAATGCTCTTACGAACCCGCTCAGCCACAGAGACCGCCTCTTCCTCGGTTACCCCGGGCAGGAGCACGAGGAACTCTTCGCCACCGTAGCGAGCCACGCAATCACGATCGCGCCTGATATTCTCCTGAATAATATTGGCGACCTCCACCAGACAGCGATCACCCTCGGAATGGCCAAGGTGATCGTTCAGCTTCTTGAAGTGATCAATGTCGCACATCAGCATTGCCGCACCGTCGAGGCAACGTTTGTCATTTCCCCACAGGTGGTTAAGCGTCTCAGTCATCCAGCGCCGGTTGGCGATGCCCGTGAGTGGATCGGTCTTCGCCAGCAATTCCAGTCGATCATTCGCTTTAGCCAATTCGGCGACCCTGCGCCGGTCGCGTAGCTCAAACAGGAAACTCTTCTGAGCGAGAATTGTTATGATGCGCCGTGCTGCGACCGTCGCGAAGATACCGCTGGCGAAGAACAGCGTTCCAGCGACGGCGCTCCCATGCTCGATGGCCGGATTCCGCACCTGAAACACGAGATACAGTCCGAGCGCCAGCGCGGCAATCGTGACCGTCCAGGCCAGCGGGATGCCGAAGATGATGATGGCTGTAATGGCCACGAACAGCATGACATTCAATTGCCGTTCGTAGAACTCGCCGCCGGCGGCTACGCCGACCAAGGCAACCGATAACAAAATCAGGAACATGCCAGTGATCAGCGAAGTCCCTTCGAACCAGGGGGGACGCGGCTTTCGCCATGCGAGAACTACTGCGATGACGACGGGCGGGATAATAGCTCCGGGCAGGAGCATAGATTGCGCGATTGCGGTTGGGAGCATCAGCATGTTGAGCGCCAGCGTTAGCAGATCCAACAAGGCTACCCAGATCATCCATGCGCGGATGATCTTCGCCGTTTGCGACCAGACTCGTGCTCGAAACAGACGCTTGATCTCACCTTTGAGGCGGATGTCGCGCGTTCGGCGCGCCAGAAGCCGGTCAACTTCGGCACTTAAAGCAGGGTCATCCTGCACATCGAGGTGCATGAGATCTGACACAGTCGTTAGCCCTTATGCTTCCTCCTGATCATCCATCGAACCCCACCCGGGGTTCCGCAAATTGCGAGCCTGTCAGACTATGCTAAAGAATTCATTTCTAGTCATGGTGTTCATGTCTCGCTGCCCTAGCTGGCGAATTGACCCGCCGTGAGGTCCGTCTTCAAGGCTGTGGCCACGGAGGAGCGCGTCCTGATGGAATGATGGGAAATCCGTGTGTTCCGTTGCTCCGACAGCGGCCGAACAAAGAGCCTGCTTGCCGCCTCTGAACGGCCCCCCATGAAAGGAGCGATTTATCGCAACATGGCTCAGCATCAAGGGAACCATCGGGCGATTGAATCTTTCGTTCTCCAAGGAGCCTTTTCGTGAAACATGCCGAAACCGACGTAGACGTAATGGGAGCGGGCTGGCTGCTGGCAGTTCCATTTTCGGTCGCCGTGGTCGTTTTGGTGGCCGGATTGGTGTTGAGTTGATGGCCCACAAAGCTCGACCGCATACCCTGATGACGTTCGCTGGCCGTCAGAGAAACCAAGGCCGCGCTTGTGCAGCAGTTCAGGACTACGGTGGGCGCTACCGGCGTGCGTTTCGGCATTCTTCGGATCGGGCATCAGCTTCGCTGCAGAACCAGCGCTCCCCGCTGCCAGTGGAGATCGCCGTCCGGTCGTGAAAAACTGAGAGATGTCCCGCGGCTTTGCTCGATGACATCAAAGAGGGATCACCGCGGTTCACTCGGCATCAACTGCCAGGAACACACCGGCGCTTGCGGCAGTTGAAGATTTTATCATCGACGCGGAACAAATTTCGCGTGTCGAGGTTAAAAGGCGTTGGTTGCGGGGGACTGCGCGATGCTCCTTGCTCTGGATGATGCGATCTCAACGGCTGTTTTGGCCGGCAGAGGTGCAGGCGCGGAGGTTTTCGGCATCATCGATCTCAACAGCAAGATCGAAACCCGGATCAGCGCCATCAGCTTAGGACGAGCCATCCAGTTCGTCGCCAATGCGTCAGTGCTTGGATACGACGTTCGCAATGCGATGGTCTTATATGGCGAACCAGGAGCGCCAAGTTTGAGGGCGTGGGATTGCGAACACCTTTGGGCGCGATATGGTGGCGTTCTGCTCCAGCCATAGCGGGCTTTATCCCTTCAGGCGCAACCGTGGCCGGCGGGTCAATGGACGGTGAGCCAAGGCGTCGAAAGGAACCGCGAGAAAGGCCAACGCCGAGGATCAAGGTGCCGCGGCTCGCTTCCGATCGATCATCGGATAGCCGGACGGAACGATGCGGACGTTAGGGAGTTTTCCGGCGCCGATAACGCGCCGATAATGGGATTTCCATCCATTCAGCTTGGCCGCCTGTTTCATCGCTCGGCGGTTCTGAACCGGAGCGGCCCGGCACTCTGGCGGCTCGAGTCGCCAATGCGCCGGGCCTAACCGGTGGGGGCTGGAACGAAAAACAGGTAGTGTGCTGAGAGTTCTGCAAATTCGCTGAGAGAGGGCGGTCATGGCAGGCTGGTGATTGTTCAAAGTCACCTG
>NZ_JAIUHR010000059.1 GCF_020165195.1 Mesorhizobium sp. CA14
ATCCACCTGGTCTCTGACAACACAAGCGCAACGCTGGCCGCCAGCAACAGCGTCATCACCATCGGCGCGGGTCCTTCCCCCACCGGCACCGGTTCCAATGACACTGTTGGTTTATCCGGCTCTGGCGACGCGGTGAACGTCGCCGGGAACGACGACACGCTGAGCCTTTCGGGCAACGGCAACACGGTGAATGTCTCCGGAAACAACGACACGGTGTCGATGACAGGCAGCGGTGATGTGCTGCACTTCACGACCTACAATGCGAGCCTGGCCGTGACGGCTAGCAACGCCTCCATCTGTGCCGACGGCTACATTGGCGCCGGGCAGACAATGAGCGTCAACGGCGATGGCAACTCAACCACCATCTCTGGTTGGGGTGATATTGTCACCGTGGCAGGCAGCAACAATTCGGTGCTGGTTGGCGGCAACTCCGAGACCGTAACCGTCACAGGAGACCACAATCACATCTCCACAGACACCAACGTCGGATCCGTATCGCTCAACGGCAATTACGACAGCATCTATCTAGACAACTATTCCCACTACAACACCGCGACTTTGACCGGCGACAACGGCAGCCTCACGGTAGACGGCACGTCCAACACGGCAAACGTTACAGGCAACAACGATGTCGTGAACCTGCAGGCTGACGGCGATGTCGCAAACCTCACTGGCAACCATGACACAGTGAACGTTTCGGGCACCAACGCGAGCCTGTCGATCGCGGGCACGGCCAATGCCGTAAATCTGACGGCCGCCGGCACCACATTCCATCTCACCGCTGATAATACCTTTGTGCAGACCTACTACCCAGGCGGCGGTGATGCGGTGAGCGTTCAAGGAAGCGGCAACACGCTCGCGCTTCACAACAACAACGACACGTTCTCGGTTATAGGGAACGGAACGTCTGTTGATTTTGGTGACAGCCATGGCACCACTGTTTCCATAACAGGCGACAACAGTTCTATTGGATTTGGCTTTTACTCTACCTATGACACCGTCAATATTACCGGTAACAACACGGTCGTGAATATCGACTGCCAAAGCAGCGACACTGTAAACATCACGGGATCCAACAGTTCAGTCACGCTCGCATATGGCGGCGGCCACGTCGTGGCGTTCGGGGCCGGTTCGGATAACAACAGCGTCACTCTAGGAGCAGGCGCCGGGACGGTGAGCTTTACGGGTGGCACCAACACCGTGTTCGCGACACCGTCCACCTTAAGCGGTGGCGATAGTCTGACCGGCGGCAGCGGCACTGACACGCTGGTGCTCTCAGGCTCGGGGGCATTCGACCTCAACACCCTTGCGGCCTTCACTGGTTTCGAGAACATCAACCTCACCGGGACAGGCGAAAGCCTGACCCTCAGAAGCGGTCAGAACCTGGCCGTGAACGGGGGCACCGGCAACAGTGTCACGCTAGCGGCAGGTGATGATGGAGTTGCGGTCTCGGTGTCCGGCAACGGTGACGCCGTCAATGTCCGCGGCTCCAATGACACGGTGTCGGTCATTGGCAACAACAATGCCATTCTTACAGAGACATATCCCGGCGGTGCCGACATAGTGAACGTCACCGGCAACGGCAACAGCCTTTCACTGCATAACAATTTCGATAACATCACGGTTGCAGGGAATAGCTCGTCAGTCGACTTTGGCGATAGTCACTTCACAACCGTTTCGATAACCGGCGACAACAGCTCGATTGGATTTGGCTTCTACTCGATTTACGACACCTTGAATCTCACCGGTAACAACACCTCGGTGGACGTGGAATGCCAGGGCAGCGACACGGTCAACATCACGGGATCCAATAGTTCAGTCACGCTCGGATACGGGGTTAGCCACGTGGTGTCGTTCGGAGCGGGCTCGAACAACAGCGTAACCCTTGGGGCAGGCACAGGCACGGTCAGCTTTACCAATGGAACCAACACGGTATTTGCTACGCCGTCGACCTTGAACAGCGCCGATAGTCTGACCGGCGGCAGTGGCACTGACACGCTCAGCATCTCCGGGTCGGGATCGTTTGATCTCAACACCCTTGCGGCCTTCAC
>NZ_JAIUHR010000006.1 GCF_020165195.1 Mesorhizobium sp. CA14
GCAAAGGCCAGCGTGCCGGCGGTCGGCGCCGTGTTGTCGACGGTGACCGTGATCGCGTTGCTGGTCGAGCTGTTGCCGGCGTTGTCCATCGCCTTGGCCGTGAAGCTGTGCCCTCCGTCCAGCAACGCGGCGGTCGTGAACGTCCAGGTATTGCCGTTCACCGTAGCCGCACCCAGGTCCGTATTGCCGTCAAACACGTGCACCGAGGCCACACCATTGGTGTCGCTCACCGTGCCGGACAGCGCCAGCGTGTTGTCCTTGGTCAGGCCGCCGCTGCCGATCGTCGTGGTCAGGCCGGTATCGGTCCCAATCGTCGAGCTGATGGTCTCGCTCGGCGCCGCGGTATCGACGGTCGCGGTGATTGCCGCCGTGGTCGTGCTGTTGCCGGCGTTGTCCACCGCCTTGGCGGTGAAGCTGTGCCCTCCGTCCGACAGCACGGCCGTCGTGAACGTCCAGGTGTTGCCGGTGATCGTGACCGCACCCAGGTCCGTGCTGCCGTCAAACACGTGCACCGAGGCCACACCATTGGTGTCGCTCACCGTGCCGGAGAGCGCCAGCGTGTTGTCCTTGGTCAGGCCGCCGCTGCCGATCGTCGTGGTCAGCCCCGTATTGGTCCCGATCGTCGAGCTGATCGTCTCGCTCGGCGCCGCGGTATCGACGGTCGCGGTGATTGCCGCCGTCGTCGTGCTGTTGCCGGCGTTGTCCACCGCCTTGGCCGTGAAGCTGTGCCCTCCGTTCGACAGCACGGCCGTCGTGAACGTCCAGGTGTTGCCGGTGATCGTGGCCGCGCCCAGGTCCGTGCTGCCGTCAAACACATGCACCGAGGCCACACCATTGGTGTCGCTCACCGTGCCGGACAGCGCCAGCGTGTTGTCCTTGGTCAGGCCGCCGCTGCCGATCGTCGTGGTCAGCCCGGTATCGGTCCCGATTGTCGAGCTGATGGTCTCGCTCGGAGGAGTCTCATCGACGGTTACCGAATGGGAATCCGACGCCGCTGTCGAGCTACCAACCTTTACTGTGGCGGCAAGAGTATACGTGCCGTCCGCCAAAGAAGCGTGCGCCAGATCGCTTGCCGGAATAACGGCGGACCAAGTGCCGTTCGCGGCAACTGTGGCCGTGTAGTTATGGCCATTCAGACTGACGATGAGCTGTGCGCTTGATGTAAAGTGCGTAACTGTGCCGGTTACGGTGACCCCGGCGGCTGCATCGGCGGAGTTGATCAGCCAGGGATTTGACTGGCTCGGCTCAATCGGGTTGATTTTGACCGTAAATGCGGCTGGGGGATCGACTCCGAGAAAATCGTTTGGCGTGAGCGTTGAAACGTTGGTGACGTTTACTTTCAGATCGGCGATACCGTCGCCGTTGGTGTCGGCAAAAACGAACGAACCGCCGCTGCCATCTGTGGTATACCAGACGGCAAAAGCGCCAGCGGCCCCGAGGTTGGTCGTGTTGGCGGATTGTTGGCCCTTCCAGAAGAATTCCCCCAGCCCCGCACTGGAGGCGGTCTGTCCCCCCTGCGAGCCGACAATCGAGCTGTCGTTGAGGAGCTTCCTGAAATCGAGCTTGTCGACCCCTTCGTTGAAACTATTGATCACATCCCACTGCGATCCGGTACCGTTGAGGGAATCATTTGCACTGCCGTAGCTGAAGATGTTGGCGATCTGGCCGTTCAGTGTTGCTTGAAAGACATTTTTGCCAATAGTGCTGTTGATATCGAGAGCAGTGAGCAGAGATGTGCCTGACAGCCCGGAACCAGCCAAGCTTGCGTTGCTGGAAAAGGCACTCAGAAAAGTGGATGCGCTGTTTGCGCTGAAGGTGACAGCAGAAGCGCCAGCAAGCGCGTTTCCATAGTTGTCGCTCTGCACCAGCTCAAAGTTGTTTAGCGAAGTTGCCAACAACGTGTAGTAATGGCCCGTGCCGGCAGCTTGAAACGTAAGCGTTAGATTGTCAGACCAGAACGCGTTGTCGATCGTCTGAAGCTGCGTCGCATTTGTACTGGGGAACAGGGCAGATGCGATATCTTGCAGTTCGATGATCTGGGTTCCACCGGTGTTATCGCTTGCGAGAGTGTCGAGCACATTAAGGTTGTCGACCGTCGCACCACTGTTTGTCGTCGTTCCCATGACCTACTTCCTTTTCCAGCGGCGACAGGAGCCTTGGCGCCTGTCGACCTCAAATTGAATCCCATCTTCCGCCGAATCATCTTCCGCCGGACTCGCGAGCACCCTTGCGGTCGCGTCCTGAGAGGGAATTGATGAAATCGAGGCCCTGGGCGCCGGTTGCTGCCTCGAAGCTCCAGAGCGGGAGCATGCTGCCTTGGCCGATTGCAGCCAACTCGCCTCATCGGCGCACCAGGCAGCCGACCAGGCGACGGCGCGCTCGCGTGGGCCATGCGCGGGTAGGCGAACGGCGAAGAGATTCTCGAGCCCCTCGAGTGCCGCGGCAGGGTGCGCGTAGAGCACCATCACGCGCACCGTGGGCAGCGAATTTTTCGACAAAGTCCGGAGATCAGGAACGACGGAAGCGATGAGCACCGGTTCGGCTAGGTTGCGCATGCATTGTGGAGTCAGATGCGTGAGCGCGCGACCACTTGAACGAGCAAAGCCTGCGGCATTTCTGCACAAGCCCCGCGGTTGCGACTCTCTCTGACCTACGCGCACTTACCCCTGCCCGTTCGCCGAAGATTCGGCGACGACTCAGCAAGAAAGTTCGGAAAGCGAAAGACGAATGCTGGCGTCCGGAATTACACGACAAATATTCCTCTTGCGCACCAAGTCCGGCGCGCATAGCCACATCCCGACAATTAGTCTTACGACCCCCAAACTCCCAACCACTCGCGCGACTGCCTCTGTCCGGTCGCGCGCCCCCTTTACTTGCCACGTTACTAAAGTCGAAAATTAGGAATTTGTAAACCATCCAAATTGGAACCAATTTTGTTTTGGTTAAAGCGTCAATCTGCGGCTGGTGCGCGGCCAGGTGCTGGGGTGGCTCGGCGACAACGGCGCCGGCAAATCCACGCTGATGAAGGATCAATCTCATAGAGGGTGGAGCCATTGTCTTCGACAAGCCAACCTCTGAGACTTCCGTCCAGGAACTCACAGACCTCGTGGTGACGGAATACCGCAACGCGCGCAAGGGCGCGCGCAGACCACTGACGACCAATCGGCCTAAGCGGAGTTCGTTGCCAAGACGAAAAGCTTTTCCAACACCGCCGATCCGATCGGTATCAAATCGGAGCTGCCTGCATTCAGCAGCACAGAGCGCATCCGAAACCAGGAGATCTACTACTGCATGTCTTCGCCGCCAGAGCCGTGCAGGAAGGACTGGATCTCATCCATGTCGATCTTGCCGTCCCCATTCTGGTCGATTGCAGAGAAGATCCGCCCGACAGCGTCCTGAACCTCGTTCTCAGACAATGATCCGTCGCCATTCGTATCCAAAAATGCGAACATCAGTCGCATTCCTGCGCCGCGCATCATACGCGGGCCATGGTGTGCAGCCATCCTGTGCTCACCGGCCGGACCGCCATCACGGTTTTTTTGCCAACGGTCGCCGTGACGATCTGCATCGTCCCGAGCGTTGTCATCCTCTTGACGATTGTTGGCCAGCTCGGAGCTTCGATCCTGTTGCATTCTCTCCTGGATGGCTTGGTCAACCATCTGGCGGATCATTTCACGCGTCGGGCCGCCCGCTTGTCCGTTTACATCCGGCAACTGCCCGGCTCCGGGCTGTTCGGTCGCCGGGGTAGGCGCAGGGGTTCCGTTTGTCTGGGCGAGAGCAGGGAAAGTCGCGAATATAAGAACGGCGGCCGCAGTCGTCGTGCAGCGAGGGAGTCTCATGGGGTGCTCCATTCGATTGGACGTGGTTTGCCTCAAGCTGATTGGGCTAGCCCAAACTGGAGGTGTCTTCGATTGTTCCGGCCCGCGTTCCAGGTCACGAGGAAGTTACGCGAACCGACTTTCGAGCAACCTCTAGCTTCCTGTGGCGCAGCTATGACGGATCACGGCGACCGGAGATGCTCCCCATCCGGCCAGTTCAGCTCTCGTCCCGAGATCTGGTCTGACCCTGGGGTGCTTGGAACAATGAAGCGGCCGTCACGTCATGTAGGATGCATTCTAAACAGTGCCCAACCGCTCGCGTACCCCTTCTTCACCGTTGGGCATTCGAACCGCAAAATTGAGGAATTCATCGATATCCTTCGGCAGGGGAGGATCGGCATCGGCGCCTTCTCATTCCATGTTGCTCAAAGATGATGTGGCTGTGAAGAAGCGGTTCAACTTGTTTCGGACGAGTCAACGCCAGCGAAACGCGTCCAGTGTGTAGTCGGGCCACGCGCCAAGCTCTTGGAAAAGCCCGGTCAGGTCGCCGCTGTCGGCCAATATACCCGACTTGACCAGCGCGGTCGCCACGCCGGCGGCTCGGCCTCCAGCTATATCGTGCTCGACGCTGTCGCCGATGCAAATCGCGTTGCCGCGCGCCGGATTTCCCGCAAGCGCCAGCGCAGCCTCATAGATAGCCGGATCGGGCTTGCCGATACGGGTGACGCTGCCGCCGAGGCGTTCATAGACATCGGCGATCTCGCCGGCGCCGAAGCACGGTCCGATCGCGGTCAGCATGACCCGGTCCGGATTGGTGCAGAAGCACGGTATCTTCCGTGCCGCGGCCGGGCGGAGAAGCTCGCGGTAGTAATCGAGGTCGTAGCGTTCACCTTCGCTGGCCGCGATCAGCACCAACTCGGCGTCCTCGCCGCGCTCGGTCAGAACAAGGGGCAAGCCATCGATCGCCGAACGGTCGCCGTCGCGGCTGATCAGCAGGCATTTTGTTCCCGCTCGCAGCGCGCCCGAACCCATCATGTCCTTGAAAATGCGCCAGGCTACCTCGCCGGATGAGACGAAATGGTCCCAGCTTCCCGCTTCGAAACCAAGCTTCAGCAGCCGCCTTTCGTTGGGCTCCGCCCGCTTGCCGGAATTCGAGATCAACGCCACCGTCTTGCCGGCGCGCTTCAGCGCCGACAAGGCTTCGACCGCACCGGGATAGGCCTGCTGTCCATCATGCAGCACGCCGAACTGATCGAGCAGGAACACGCCGTAGCGCTCTGCGAGCGCTGCGACCCCGTCGAGATGTACGGCCTGTCTCGCGCTCACAGCAGCCCCGCTTCCTTTGCGCCCGCCAGCGCCAGCCTTGCCGTTCCGGCCGCGGCCTCGTCGCAGAGGGCCGGCAGGAATTCGACGCCAAGCTTGCGCTGCCGGATTGCGGTCCAGGCGGCATTGGCGGTGCCGCCGCCGACGCTTCGGATCGAGGTGAGCTTCGGCGCGCCGAGTTCGGCGAGCCTCTGATAGCCGAGCGCCTCGATGGCCGCGATGCCTTCCAGCATCGCCTTGAGATAGTCGGCGTCGGATTCGGGCCGGGGCAGCAGGCGCGGCTGGAGCGTTGGATCAGCGACAGGAAAACGCTCGCCGGCCGAACCGAGCGGATAATAGTCGAGGCCGGTCACCGTCGCGGGATCGATCTCGGCGCTGAGCTCGACGATCCGCGCGAGCGAAAAATGCTGCGTGAGCACCTTGCCGCCGGTGTTCGACGCGCCACCTGCCAGCCAGACATCGCCGAGCCGATGGCTGTAGATGCCGTAGCGCGGCGCGGAAATCGGCCGGTCGGACAGGATCTTGATTGTCAGCGACGATCCAAGCGCGGTGACGCCGTCGCCGGCGGTCGCCGCGCCTGTCGCCAGGAAAGAGGCGCAGCCATCCGTGGTGCCGGCAACCACCGCAACGTCGCGCGGCAGCCGGAACAGATCGGCGGCGGCGGCCGTAAGCCTGCCGGTCACAGCGCCTGGCCTGACGACCGTCGGCAGAAGCTCCGTGCGCATGCCGGTCGCCGCGATCCATTCCGGCCAGCGACGCGCTTCGGCATCGTAGCCGGTCTTCAAGCTGTTGTTCTCGTCGCTGACGTCAAAGCGACCCGACAATTGTCCGGCGATCCAGTCGGCTTGGTGCAGCACGGCATGGATGTCCGGCAGGCGCTGGAACCAGAGCGCCTTGGCGAGACCGGACGTAGCTCCATGCGCGGCGCTTGCCTCCGGTGCCGCGTCGGCGATTGCGGCGAGTATGGCGGCATCCGAAACCTTGTCGCTGTACATCAGCGGTTCGGCCAGAGGCCGTCTGGCGCCGCCGACCGGCAGCAAGGTTCCCGACGTGCCGTCGACGGCGATCGCTCGCACCGCTCTGCGATCGATGCGCGAGAAGAGCTCCTCCAGCGTCGCTCCGACCGCGGCCCACCACACGGCGGGATCGCGGTCGTTCGCCCCGAAGCGCTCGAGCGGCACGGCGGCGCTCGCGGCGATGGAGAAGTCCGGACGCATCGCAACGGCACGCGACCCGGACGTGCCGATGTCGATGCCTAATGCAAGCGGCACCATTCGCCTAAACCGCAGCGTTGAGTTTCTGGCGATACTGCTCGGCATCCCAGTTGACCAACTCGTCATTCTCGGCGGCGGTGAGATAATTCAGCCGCGCTGTGACGTCGATCCGCGCGGTCACATCCGCGAGGCAGCGCTGCATGGCCTCCGCGCCGGAGCTTGCGTCGCCGCGCATCAGCACGCCGACGCCCCGAAAGAGGATCGCGACAGGGCTCGTACCCAGCCGGGCAACGACGTCGGCGGCCCGCTCCCCGGGTCTTGCCACCGCGGAGCCCGGGCCAAGAAAGATGACGTGGTCCGGATAGAGGCTGCCGGCCTCTGCTATGCGGCAACTGTCCGCATCGAGCGCCACCGCATGCGCCTCGGCATCTGCCGGCAACCGGTAGCCGCTGTCGCGGGCAAGCGCTCTCAGCGCTGCCGTATCAGGGCTCGCCGTCTCCCGCGCCGGGCGCGCCAGAAGCGATCTCACCCGATGCAGCAGACGCTCCGCCTCGGCCACAGTTTCCGCCGCGACGACCAGTCCGTGATTGCCGAGGATCAGCACGTCGGTCCCGGGCCTGAGGCGCTCGGCAATACCCTGCGCAAGCGGCAGGCCCGGCCGGCGGTAGGGAACATAAGCCCACGCGACGCCATCGAGAGGCCGCGTGGCTTCGGCCTCGCAATCGGTCTGGACGGCGAGCGAGATCGTGTTGACACAGTGGACATGCAGCACCACCCGCTGAGGCATCAGCGCATGCACAGTGGTCTCGATCGACGGCCTCAAGCCGCGGGGATTGAGGGCGCCGATCGCAAATGCCTGCGGCTTGTCCGCGGTCGGATCGCGTCGTTCGACTGCCTCGATGAGCGGGCCCATCGCCACCGGCACCATGATGTCGTCGGTCAGAGCGTCCTTCAGCCATGTGCCGGAGGCCTTGATCCATAGCGTGTCGCCGGCTTTCAGCGATGTGTTGCCACCGGCTGCCTGGGTCAGATGCGGATCGGCGCCGATGGCGGCCGAAAGCGCTCGCAGGGCAGCCATTTCCTGCGCATCGATTGTGGTCGCCATGGCGATCTTCCTCTAACGGCTCGGCGGGTCTGGAACAATTCCCCATCGCGGGAGAGCAGTTGGCGCTGATATCGCAGATGCGAGCGACTTACGTCAATAGTGATCTAGTATGATCAAATCGGCTTGCAATTCGCCGGATGTTGAGTAAGTTGCACCAAATGCCGTGCAAAAAATGGCATTATCGGGAGGAAAGAGTTGAGCGACTCCGGCCGCCAGCGTCAGATCGTCGAGCTCTTGCGGGACCGCCCGTTCGCTTCGGTGCGCGAGCTGCAGGAGCGGCTTGGCGTTTCGGCGGCGACGGTCAGGCGCGACATCGACAAGATCGACGAGGCCGGTGAGGCCAGGAAAGTCTATGGCGGCATTTCGGCGCTCGATGGCGCATCGCAGGCCGGCATCGCCTATGCCAGGCCCTATGACGAGAACCGCGATCTGGCAGTCGATGCCAAACGGCAGATCGCCGCTGTCGCCGCCACCATGGTGCGCGATGGCGATGCGGTCATCGTCCATGGCGGATCGACGTGTTTTCATCTCGGCGTCAAACTTGCCGACCGCAACATCCGCCTTTTTACCAATTCCATGCCGCTAGCTTCCTATCTCGGCGATCACGGCCATTGCAGCCTGACGATTGCCGGCGGCGATCTGCACCGCGAGCCCGGCATAATCCATTCACTCACTCACGCCGTGCCGTTCTATGCCTCGAAATTCTTTCTCGGCGCGCAGGGGCTGGGCCACGAGGGCGTTTTGGAATCGCATCCGTTGTTGGTGCGCTCGATCATCGATCTCAGCCTGTGCGCGGACCAGATCGTGGTGCTGGCCGACAGCCGCAAGCTGTCGATCCACGCCCGCAATGTCGCGCTGCCGCTGTCGCGCATCGGCACGCTGGTGACTGATGACGGCCTTTCCGACGCCGATGCGCGCATGCTGGAGGATGCCGGCGTCGCCGTGCGCATCGCCCCGTCGTCGGGAGCCGTCCAGTGAAGGTGGCGGTGCTCGATTTCGGCAAGACCAATTCGAAGCTGTTCGTCTTCGGCCAGGACGGGCGCATCGTCAGCGAACGGCGCACCAAGCCCGGCTGGATACGCAGAGGCGGCCTCAGCGTGCTCGACGAGGCCGCGCTGCATGACTGGGCGCTGGAAGCGGTCAACGAGGCCGCCGATGCCCACGGTATCGAGGGCATGATGGTGTCGGGCCATGGCTGCACCTTCGCGCTGGTCGGCGATACGGCGTTGACGCATCCGATCCTCGACTATGAACAGGAGCCGCCGGCCGATATCGCCGCGCGGATCGATCGCCGCATTCCCGATTTCGCCGAGACCTTCTCGCCGCGCCTGCCGCTCGGCTTCAATTACGGCCGCCACATGCTGTGGCTGACGGAAGTGCAGCCCGACGCCTTCTCGGCGGCGAAGGCGCTCCTCGGCTACCCGCAATATTGGAGCTGGCGCTTTGGCGGCCGCGCCGTTTCGGAAGTCTCCTATCTCGGCTGCCACTCGCATCTGTGGGCGCCGCGCAGGCGCGACTTCTCCTCGCTGGTCGATGCCGAAGGCTGGCGCGGCCGCATGCCCGCCTTGGCCCGCGCCGGCGCGGTCACCGGCGAGCGGCGCTTTGGCCGGGCCGGCAGGCCGGTCGCCATCCATAATGGCGTCCATGACAGCAACGCCGCGCTGCATGCCTATCGGCGGCAGGAGCTTGGGCCGCTCACCGTGGTATCGACAGGCACCTGGGTGATCATACTCAATCCGGACTGCCCGCTCGAGGCGCTCGACCGTGAACGGGACATGCTGGTCAATGTCGACGTCGATGGCGGCCCGGTGCCCACGATCCGCTTCATGGGCGGGCGCGAATTCTCTGTGATCAGCGGCAATTGGCACGGCGCGATCGCGCCGGCCTCGATACAGCGGACGATCGACGCCGGCACCATGGCCCTGCCGAGCTTTGCCCCCGGCGGACCGATGCCGGGCCGGACAGGCGAAATCGTCGGGCCTGTTTCCGATGCCGAGCAGCGCGCGGCCGTGGCGCTGCTTTATGTGGCGCTGATGATCGATCTGTCGCTCGACCTGATCCGTTCGCGAGATACGGTCATCGTTGATGGCGGACTGAATGCCGATGGGCTGCTTGCCGCCCTCCTGGCCGCGCTGCGGCCGGGGCAATCCTTCATGCAGGGCGCCACGCTTGAAGGCAGCGCCACGGGCGCCGCGGCGCTCGCCTTCGAAAGTATCGGCCGCGAATTCGCCGCCGATACGCCGGAGCCGGTACGCGCCGCGGACTTCAGGGACCTGGATCGCTACCGCAACGACTGGCGCAGCCTCATTGCCGGGCGCCACATCGCCGGCGCGGCGGCGGGAGGTGCGCAATGAGCGCCGCCGCCCATGTCGTGCCGCAAAAGCCGGTGCTGGAGATGCGCCATATCTCCAAAACCTTCGGTCCTGTCCGGGCGCTGCGGGACGTATCGCTCACCGTCAATGCCGGCGAGTTGCATGCGCTCATGGGCGAGAACGGCGCCGGCAAGTCGACGCTGATGAAAGTGCTGTCCGGTGCCTATCGGCCGGATCCCGGCGGCGAGATCCTGATCGGCGGAGCGCCGGTCGCCACCGGCGATCCGATCAAGGCCCGGGCCCACGGCATCGCCGTGATCTACCAGGAGCTGTCGCTGGCGCCCAACCTGACGGTGGCGCAGAACATTTTCCTCGGCAACGAGCCGCGCAGATTCGGCATCGTCGATCGCGACCAGTGCAACCGACGCGCCACCGAAATCCTCGAGCGGCTCGGCGTCTCCTTCTCGGCGCGCGCCCTGGTCTCCAGCCTGTCCCTCGGCGAGCGCCAACTGGTCGAGATCGCCCGCGCGCTGTCGACCAGCGCCAGCATCATCGTCATGGACGAGCCGACCACCTCGCTGACCTCGCGTGAGACCGACCGCCTTTTCGAGGTGATCGCGACGCTGAAGGCGCAAGGCATCGCCATCATCTACATCAGCCATCGTATGGAGGAGGTCTACCAGCTCGCGGACCGCGTCAGCGTGCTGCGCGACAGCGGCTATGTCGGCACGCTGGAACGCGCCGATCTAAACGCATCGCGCCTGGTCTCGATGATGGTCGGCCGCGATCTCTCGGCCTTCTACAAGAAGGATCACAGGCCGCCGGACAGCCAGCGCCGAGTGGCGCTGTCGGTGCGCGGCATGTCGGACGGCGGATTGCTGAAGGACTGCTCGTTCGATCTTTACCACGGCGAGGTGCTGGCGCTTGCGGGGCTGGTCGGTTCCGGCCGCACCGAGCTCGCGAGGCTGATCTTCGGGGCCGACCGCCGCAGTGCTGGCGAACTGAAGCTCGAGGGCAAGCCGGTTGCCATTGCTTCGCCGCGCCAAGCGCTGGAGGCTGGCATCGCGTACCTCACCGAAGACCGCAAGGAACTCGGGCTGTTCCTCGACATGTCGATCTCGGACAATATCAATATGGGCGTGCTGGCCAGGGACGCGCGGGCCGGCGGTTTTCGCGACTTCGCCGCCGCCGACCGGCGTGCCGCCAAGGCCATTGCCGACCTCTCGATCCGCACCCGTTCGGCGCAGGCCAATGCCGGGTCGCTGTCGGGCGGCAACCAGCAGAAGGTGCTGCTTGGCCGTTTGCTGGAGACCGAACCCAAGGTCGTCATCCTCGACGAGCCGACGCGTGGCGTCGACGTAGGCGCCAAGTCGGAAATCTACCGGCTGATCGACAGCCTCGCCGGCAGGGGCATCGCCATCCTGATGATCTCCAGCGAACTGCCCGAAGTGATCGGGGTGGCCGACCGAGTGCTCGTCATGCGCGACGGCGCCATCGCCGGGGAGGTGACGGCGTCGGAAGGCAGGCCGCTGCGTCAGGAAGAAATCATGGAACTTGCGACGGGAGCGGCCCAGCGATGACCGACAGCTCAGCAGCGACGAAGGCGGCGGATCAGGCAGCGGTCAGGAGCAGGCGGCTGCGCACGGCCTTCGCCGCGCTCGGCATGCTGCCGGTTCTGCTCCTGCTTGCCGTCGGCTTCCAGTTCATCAATCCACGCTTCCTCACCGGCACGAACTTGCTCATCGTCACTCAGCAGTCGTCGATCAACATCGTGCTCGCCGCCGGCATGACCTTCGTCATTCTCACCGGCGGGATCGACCTCTCCGTCGGCTCGATCCTCGCCGCCTCGGCGATGGTCGCGGTGCTGGTTTCGCTGGTGCCGGACTGGGGCATGCTCGGCATTCCGGCCGCCATACTGCTCGGCCTCGGCTTCGGCATCATCAACGGGCTGCTTACCGCTTACATCAGGCTGCCGCCCTTCATCGTCACGCTAGGCTCGCTCACCGCCGTGCGCGGCGTCGCCCGCCTGCTCGGCGAGGACACGACAGTCTTCAATCCCGATTTGCCCTTCGACTTTATCGGCAATGGCTCGCTGTTAGGGATTCCCTGGCTGGTCATCATTGCGCTGACGGTGGTTGTGCTGTCCTGGCTGGTGCTCAAACGCACCGTGCTCGGCACCTGGATCTACGCCGTGGGCGGCAATGCCGAGGCGGCGCGCCTCACCGGGATCAAGGTGCCGCTGGTGCTGCTCTTCGTCTACGGCGTATCGGGCCTGCTCGCCGGCCTGGGCGGCGTGATGTCGGCGGCGCGGCTCTACGCCGCCAACGGCCTGCAACTCGGCCAATCCTACGAGCTCGATGCGATCGCCGCCGTCATTCTCGGCGGCACCAGTTTCGTCGGCGGCGTCGGTTCGATCTGGGGCACTCTGATCGGCGGGCTGATCATCGCCGTACTCTCCAACGGGCTCATTTTGGCCGGTGTCTCGGACATCTGGCAGTACATCATCAAGGGATTGGTCATCATCGTGGCGGTCGCCCTCGACCGTTACCGGCTGCAGGCCGGAGCAAGAACGTGATTGACCTTGGTCGCCGGCCCAGACGAGCCGGATTGTGTGTAACGCACCGTGAGAGGCGCGGGGCAATCGGAGGAAGCAAATAAATGAAGACCATCGCCAAACTGCTCTGCGGCGCAGCCCTCGCGGCCCTCGCCATCGCGCCGGCTTCGGCCAAGGACCTCAACAAGGTCGGCATCTCGGTCGGCCTGCTCGGCAACCCCTTCTTCGTCGCCACCATCAAGGGCATCGAGGACGCGGCCAAAAAGATCAATCCCAAGGTCGAGGTGACGTCGGTATCGGCGGACTACGACCTCAACAAGCAGGTCTCGCAGATCGATTCCTTCATCGCCGCAGGCGTCGACGTCATCATGCTCAACGCCGTCGATGCCAAGGCGATCGCGCCCGCTGTCAAGAAGGCGCAGGCGGCCGGCATTGTGGTCGCCGCCTTTGACGTTTCGGCGCCGGGCGCCGACGTCACCGTGATGACCAACAACGTCAAGGCCGGGGAGGAGGCCTGCCAGTACCTGGTCGACCACACCGGCGGCAAAGGCAACTACGTCATTCTCAACGGCCCAGCCTCTTCCTCGATCCTGGAGCGCGTCAAGGGCTGCAAGAACGTGCTGTCGCAGCATCCGGACATCAAGATCCTGTCCGATGACCAGAACGCCGAGGGCTCGCGCGACGGCGGCCTGAAAGTGTTCCAGTCGCTGCTCACCCGCTTCGACAAGATCGACGCGGTGTTCGCCATCAACGACCCGACGGGGATCGGCGCGCAGCTTGCCGCCAAGCAGCTCAATCGCTCGGAATTCATCATCACCGCAGTTGACGGTGCGCCCGACATCGAGAAGGAGTTCGCCTCCGGCACCTCGATGATCAAGGCCTCGGCCTCGCAGGATCCCTATGTCATGGCCGGCCAGTCGCTGACGATGGCGGCGGAGGTGCTTGCCGGCAAGAAGCCGGCCGAGCCGACCGTGCTGCTCGATCCGAAGCTGATCACCGCCGAAAACCTGAAGGACTACAAGGGCTGGACCGCGGCCCGCTAACGCTGCTCCCAAGGCTGGCGCGGCCGGGGTCGACCCGGCCGCGCCCTATTCATCGGACGGAGATGATCATGTCGCGCATTGGAATCCACTCTTTCGTTTGGTCTGCGAGCTCGGCGCAAGCGGATCTCGAACGCACGCTGGCCAACACGAAAGAAGCCGGTTTCGACCTGATCGAGTTCTCCTATCTCGATCCGGCCGATGTCGATATCGGCAAGCTGGCCAAAAGCATCGCCGATCTCGGCCTAGGCGTCGCGATCAGCATCGGCCTGCCGGCCGACGGCGACATCTCCAGCGCCGACAAGGCGGTTGTCGCGCGCGGTGTCGAGATTCTCAACCGCACCATCGCGCTCACGCGCGATCTCGGCGGCCAAAAAGTCGGCGGCATTCTCTCGACCAGCCACGGATTGCAGACCGAGGCGCCGACGCGTGACCAGTGGAACCGCAGCGCCGCTACACTTGCCAGGGTCGCGGAAACTGCCAAGGCGGCCGGTGTCACGCTCAATCTCGAAATCGTCAACCGCTTCGAAAGCAACCTGCTCAACACCGCCGCGCAGGGGCTCGCCTTCATCGAGGACACCGGCTCCGACAACATCTTCCTGCATCTCGACACTTTCCACATGAACATCGAGGAGGCAGATGTCGGCCTGGCCATCCGTCATGCCGCGAAGAAAATCGGTTATGTGCATATCGGCGAGAGCCATCGCGGCTTTCTCGGCACCGGCAGCATCGATTTCCCGGCGATCTTCGATGCGCTGACGGCGATCGGCTATAGCAACGATCTTAGCTTCGAATCCTTCTCGTCCGAGATCGTCGACGAGAACCTGTCGCGGAAGACAGCGATCTGGCGCAATTTGTGGACCGACAATATGGAGCTTGCCCGCCATGCGCGCCGCTTCATCGCGGTCGGGATGGAGACGGCGCGGTTCAAGGCCGAGCTTGTTTCGGCATCGCAGAGGCCGTGACGTATCATCCTTTCGGCCGCTCCGCCGATGACGATGTTGCCACGCTCGACTTGGCGCAGATAGGCGCCATGCTCCTTGTCACGCGTCCAGATGCCGACTACCGGAACCGGCGCAGGTCGCCGGTGGTCGCTGTGTCTGGTGAACGCCCGAGGAACGTCGCCAGGCATCCGATGTCGCGGAGATAATTGCGCTGCGTCTCCCGTGAGAAACGCCGCATGTTCATGTCGTCGATCAGCTGCTGGCGAAGTGGACTGATCGGTGCATCGAGAACAGGATAGGTCATGGTCGGGCTCCTTGTTGAGGAAGCCCGTGATGCTCTGCCGCTGCCGAACCACCCTAAATGCGAGCGTGACGTCCGGCTCGTGATCTCTACCTCACCCCAACGTGCCCATCCCGCACAGCGGGTTCGTTCTTCGGCCCACCTCCGGGCATTCATCGATAGGACTGCGGACGGAGCCGCCATAAAGAGCTTAAGCGGCCGCGATATGGCTTCCCCAGCGCAGTCGACAGGACGGTGGCACTGTTGCAGTAGACGTTCTACTTCCCGTATCGCTGCTCCAGCGCTTCGGCAATATGTTCGCAAAGCAACTCCCCGGTGACAATGGTGACGTGGAGACGGATGCGTGCGCCCTGCGGATCGACAATCGTGACCACCGCGCCGCGGTCGGAGTATTCAAACGTGTCCAGAACCTTGTGAATGACGAAGTCAGCTACATTGGGCACCGAGCCGGCGTGATCTTCCACGGCCTTCCTCCATCCCGAAATCAGCGGGTCATCCCTTTGGCAGCAGTCGCGTGCCTAGGCGGTCTCCTCCGACAGCTGCCCGATCATTAAATATGTAGCGGATTGCCTCAGCGTCCAGAAGAGTATTAACCCGCCATCGCGCGTCCCTGTTGAGCGGGGAATATCTCTTTGTTCACAAGCGCACAGCATAAGTGTTCCGGTTGTCATATCGTTGAGGGCAGACAACGAGAAGCACAGATCACATTAAACGCCATCTTAAGTCAGCCTTAATACATTTCAGCGCGAGATTGGCGAGGCGCTTCCAATCAGTCCCGCTATTGGCGCCTGCGGGCGGGACTGATCTTATCAGGCCAGCGTTCATATGAAACGGTTCAAGGACATAAGTGTCGGCAGCAAGCTCACGCTGGGCTTTGGGTTGGCACTGCTTTGCACCGTTACGGTCGGGGTATTTGGGGTCGAACAGCTGCGGTCGCTCAATAAGGTCACGAGCGAGATCACCGGAATTTGGTTGCCCCAGGTCCAGATCGTCGACGAGATGAAGCGCAACCTTGCGGAGCACCGGCTCTACGCGACGCTGCGCATGCGTACCGAAAACTCTCAGCAAATGGCTGACATCGACAAGGAGATGGCGAGAGAGAGCGAAGAAATGCTCCAAGATCGGCGCGCCTACCGCAGGAGTGCCGGATCACCTGCCGAGCAGGAGCTGTTCGATCAATTCGTCAACCTGTGGACGGCGTATCAAGACTCCCTGTCGTCGATCATTCCGCTTCTCGACACCGCGGAGCGAACGAAGGCAGCTAACGAGTTCGAGGCGGTTTCGCTCCCCACGGTTGCGGCGGCGGCTCAGCGGCTGGACGGTCTCTTGGCACTCACCAATCAGCGCAGCACGGCTGCCGCAGCCATGGCGGACCGCACCTACACCATCGCGCAGCGGCTGGTTTGGGCCGCGATCGCCTTTGCTGTTGTGTGCCTTGGCGTGCTTGTCGCCTGGATTCGCCACAATGTCAGCAAGCCGATCCTGGCCGTGAGCGAAGCGATGCACCGGTTGACGCGAGGGGAACACCGCTCGACGCTGGTTGCTCTGAGAAAGGATCGGCGCGACGAGGTCGGAATATTGTTCTCGGCCTTTGCCGGCTATCGTGCCAGCCTGGAGCGCAGCATCGCCCTGGCTCGTGATGCCGAGTTGGAGCGGCAGAATCTGGCTGCCGCTGCCGCGAACATGCCTGTGGGTCTGTGTATGTTCGATGCCGGCCGACGGCTGGTTTTCTGCAATCAGGCCTATGCCGACTTCTATCGCCTGCCGGAGGCCCTGACTCACCCTGGTTCCCGGTGGGCGGATTTGATGCGTTTCCGGATTGCGGCGGGACTCTATGTAGGCCAGGACCCGGACAGATATCTGGAAGAGCTCTCGGCGACCATCGACCGCGCCGAGCGCGTCGTGAGCCTGGTGGAGCTCAGGGACGGGCGCACCATCGACCTAATTCATCAGCCGCTGCCGGGCGGCGGATGGCTTGCCACGCATCACGACGTGACCGACTTGCGGCGCAGCGAGGCTCGCATATCGCACATGGCTCGCCATGATGGGCTTACCGATCTTCCAAACCGGATATTGTTTCGCGAACGCGCCGAGGACGCCTTGGCCGAGATGGCGCGCAGAGATGGCAAGGTCGCTTTCCTTTGCCTCGATCTCGATCATTTCAAGACTGTCAACGACACGCTAGGGCATCCAGTCGGCGACGCCTTGCTCAAGGAGGTCGCCGCAAGGCTGAAGCAGATCGTGCGCGAGGACGATACTGTTGCCAGACTAGGTGGCGACGAGTTCGTGATCATTCAAAATGGGGTCGATCAGCCGGTCGAGGCCACCACCCTTGCGCAACGCGTCATTGACGCGCTGAGCGCGCCTTATATAGCCGACGGCCATGGCGTCACGGTCAGCGCCAGCGTCGGCATCTCGATTGCGCCTGACGACGGCACAAACGCCGACCAGCTGCTCAAGAACGGCGACATGGCGCTCTATCGGGCAAAGGCGGAGGGCCGCAGAACATACAGATTCTTCGAGCCGGACATGGATGCCCGCATGCAGGCGCGGCGGTTTCTCGAGCTCGATCTGCGCGACGCGTTGGGACGGCAGCAGTTCGAGATCTACTACCAGCCGCTCCTCAATCTCGAAAGCGGCGAGGTCAGCTGTTTCGAGGCGCTGTTGCGCTGGCATCACCCGACGCGGGGCATCGTTTCGCCGTCCGAGTTCATCCCCTTGGCTGAGGAGATCGGCTTGATTGTTCCGATTGGGGAATGGGTGATCAAGCAAGCCTGTCTCGACGCGGCAGGCTGGCCCGAAGGCATCAGGGTTGCCGTCAACCTGTCACCGACGCAGTTTCGCAATGCCCGCTTGCTCTCGACGATTGTCGCAGCGTTGGATGCCTCGGGATTGCCCGCGAGCCGTCTCGAGCTTGAAATCACCGAGACCGTGCTACTGGCCAACACCCAGGCCACTCTCGCGATGCTGCAACAGATCCACTTGCTGGGTGTGCAGATCGCGATGGACGACTTCGGGACCGGATATTCGAGTTTGAGCTATCTGCGATCGTTTCCGTTCGACAAAATCAAGATCGACCAGTCCTTCGTGAAAGACGCCGAGGATATCGACAGCTCCGTCGCCATCATCCGGGCCGTTACGAGCCTCGGCAACAGCCTTGGGATGCAGACCACCGCCGAAGGGATAGAGACGGCCGAGCAACTTGAACGGGTGCGAAGAGAAGGCTGCACGGAAGCGCAAGGTTTCCTGTTCAGTCGGCCACTACCGGCTCGGGAGATCCCCGCGATGCTGGAGCGCACGCGTGCCGTCGTGGCCGGCGACATCAGCGAGCCTGCGCCCGAAACGACAGACGAACGGAAGAAGGAACGGGTCTCCGCTGGCGGGCTTCGCAGGAGTGCGTCTGCCCGGGCTTGACTGAAAATGTCCCGCCGCCGAGAACAAACCTGCTCGCGGTACTTGCTAGCCAGCTCACTGCTCACATCGGCGGGTCCTAATGAACGCGCCGGCGAACATCGACGCCATGAAGTCAACGGCCACGCAGGAAATTCGGTGATGCCCGGTCGGAAATTCGACTTAGGTGCTTCTGGTATTGCCCGGATTCTCGCATTTGGCGTTGCACCTATGCCGGCGTGCTGCAGAGCTTCAACGAGCTGGCAGCGCATCGGCAACAGGGCCTGGGGCGAGGGCGCGACGCCACAAGGCGCGGATGTGTCCGGCCAGGGACCGGTCGACGGCAACGCCATCTGGGCGGGCTGTCCAGCTGATTGGTCAGGCGTCATTCACGCCGATTTCAAAACATGGCTATCGTCGAAATCCGTGAGCTTCGGATACGCAATTGTAGGGGCATGTGCGAGGCTGAGGACGCGGTCGCGATAACGATCCAGCCATATCTGGCGCTCGGCATCGCTGATGCGCGCTGGTGCGTGCACAAGGAAAGGCTCGATCACCGCGAAGCCGACAAAATAGAGTATCCCGTGGTTGATCGGAAACAGGATCGAACCGATTGGGCCGTTCAGTCCCCGATCCGAATAGATCGGCGGCGGCCCGCCGATGGTGACGGAGCACATCGCGCGTTTTCCGGCAAAGACGCCGCGATCATACCATTTGCCGCCGCCATAGACGCGGCCACCTGACGCGAACACGCGGTCAACCCAGCCCTTGAGGATCGCCGGCAGCCCGAACCACCAGAGCGGGAACTGCAGGATCAAGGCATCGCACCAGAAGAGCTTTTCCATCTCCGCTGGATGTCCGGGGCAAACCCATCACGGGCGGCAGCATTCGCCTCCTCGGCCTGCTGGCGATAGTAGTTCGGGTCGCGTACGGTCGTGAAGTTGCGGCGATCCGACACCGGGTCGAAGCCCATTTTATAAAGGTTCGAAACGACGACTTCATGCCCGGTCGCAGACAGCGCTTGCTCAGCCGCGCGGGTCAGGGCGCCGTTGAAGCTGTTGGGCTCAGGGTGAGCATGAACGATGAAGATGCGCATCGTGCTTTGCCATATGTCGGGATGTTCACCTGGCGGATGCCGAAAGGTTTCGCTCAGCGACATAGTCGAGCGAGAAAATGCCGGCGCCGCGCGTCAGCACGAGGAGCAGCAACGAGGCCCACAACAGGTGTTCGGCCCAGTTCTCTGGATAGACGAAGATCTGGATGACGGAGACGACGCCGAGCAGCATCAGGGCCGCAAGGCGCGAGAATAGTCCCAAGAAGATCAAAACCGAGCCGGTGATTTCGGCCGCTGTCGCCAACGGCGCCGCGATCGATGGATCGATGAGCGGCAGGTTGTATTCATTGGCAAACAACTGCAGCGTCACTCGCCAGGACGCGAGCTTGCTCTGGGCCGATTGCCAGAAGACATGCGCCACCGCCACGCGCGCGGCGAGTTGAACCAGCGAAAATGGAACGTGTTCGGGCAGCTTGATGACGCGTCTGTAGAGGCCGACAAGGCCGGCGGGCATGGACGAGGAATGATCTGATACTGCGGTCATGACTGTCTCCATATGTTTGAGAGGGAATTCGCGGCGACGCGCACGTTGGTGACGAGACCGTCGCCGAACAGACGCATAAGGGCCGAGACCAAATCGAAGGCAGGGTCGAGGGCCAACGCTCGGCCGGTGGCACGCTCAAAGCCGAGACCGTGCTTCAGCGAATGCCAGAAGGCGAGGCTCGCGCGGTCGAGCAGAGCAAGTCGCACGTTATCCCCTGACCGCCACAACGCCACGCGTTCGGGGCGCCTTGTCCAGGCGCTGTTCCGGTCGACGGGTCCGTCGTGCTGATGCGCAGTCCATATCGAAAGGATCGACCAGTGCGAAATGATCAATCGCAGCGAAGGCTGCAACAAGATATCTGGCGACGGACCGAGCTCGGTACTGTCGTATTCGGCGAGGCTGCGGGGCTGCGACGAAGGTGCATCGAGCGCCTCGGCGATGGCCCATTCGAGCCGTGCCGTTTCGGCAACGATCGGCATATCGGACAGCGTGTCGGTCGATTTGAGGAAGCGCGGGAAGCCGGCGCCATAGCGCGCCAGCCGCGATTCCGTTGGCGGATGGCGTCGAATGAACTCGCTCGCTGCGTAGCGGAAGAAACGTTCGTCGACCAGGCGAACCGTGACCGGAAAGACCGCCATAAGCACCGCTGTCAGCGAGCCGCGGGTGTTGTTCTGGTAGATGCGCAGGCGGGCCAGCGGATCGGCCTTGCCCGCGGTCAGCAATCTCGCGGCGATCGTTGGATCCATGGCCAGCACCGAGCGCGCCATCGCGGTCTGCAGGTGCTCAAGCGGCAGCATGGTATGTCTCCTCGAGCGGAGGCAGCGCCAGCGAGATGGATGGTCTCGCGGCCCTGGCAGCCGCGAATGCCGCAAGGACGGGCATGCTGGTCGTCGTTTCGCCTTCGATCGAGAGGCGGATCGGCGTCGCTCGGGCTTCTGTCGTTTGCTCGCGTCGCGCGGCTTGCTTGCGGTTGAACATGATCGATGCGGTCAGCATGTCGGCCCACATCGCTTCGCCAAGCAGCACATCGAGAACGGGAACGTCGGTGTCCCACTCGATCAATGTCGGGCGCGGCCCGAGCCGGTCTATGGCATGCTGGTAGAGCGCCCAGACCACTGGCGGCACGCGCGAGCCATGGTCGTCGATCAGCACGGTATCGGTTCCGACCTGGTTGGTCGCGTGGCTGGCAAGGTGGATTTCGCCTACAGCCTCCGCGGGCAACGCGTCGATGAAAGCCTTGGCGTCATATTGCAGGTTGTGCGCGGAGACCTGGACATTGTTGACGTCGAGCAACAGGCCGCAGCCGGTCCGCGCCACGAGCGCCGCCAGGAACTCGGCCTCGTTCATCGAGGAGTCCGCGAAAGCCAGATAGGCCGACAGGTTCTCGATCAGCACACGTCGCTTCAGCGCGTTCTGAACCGTCTCGACGTTGCGGGAAACGATCGCCAGCGCCTCTTCGTCATAGCGCAACGGCAGGAGATCGTTGAGATAGGCCCCGTCGGCGATGCTCCAGGCGAGGTGCTCGGAGACCAGATCAGGCTCAAAGCGCTCGCAGACCTTGCGCAGCCTTTCCAGATGGTCGCGATCTAGGCCTTGCGCGCTGCCCAGCGATAAACCGACGCCATGCACTGACAGCGGGTAGGTCTGGCGCAGTCTTTCCAGCGCCTGGACGCCCGCGCCGTCGCCCATGTAGTTCTCTGCGTGGACCTCGAGCCAGCCTGCGGACGGGCGCCGCGTCAGCATCTCCGCGATGTGGGGCGAGCGAAGACCGATGCCCCCCGATGCGGGGATTGCAAGTGGCGAAAACATATTGGACATCGGTCTCCTCCTTCTGATCTGATCGCTCGAGGTGGAAAGTCGGCTAGGCCTTGGGCTTGTCGCTGCCCCCGGAAATCTTCGCGCAGCTGCCGGCCGGCACGTAGAGCCAGGAGTCGGGCTGGTTGTCGGCGGTCGACGTGCCGGCGCATGAATGGGTCGCGGTCTGGCAGTCATTCTGGCCGGCCTTGACGACGCCGTAGCACTTCTCGAAGGCGAAGCCGGGCTTGGCGGCGGGGCCGCTGTATGCTGCCGTGGCGGCGAGCGAGGTGGCGGCCGCGAGGGCCGAGCCGATAAGGGTCTTGGTGTTGATCACAGGCTTGTCTCCTGGTTGGCGTTTCGACGGAAAGACCGGCCCTGCGGCCCGTCTGCAGATCAGTTTCCACGATCGCCATGCCGAGCTGAAATGCTGTCTCGGCATGGAATTGATACGCGGCCACTATGTTCTGGAGGGCGGCGCGAAAAGGCCCTCCGGCCGGGAACCGGAGGGCCTGGCACCTGCATTCGGGAGTATGCGAAGCAGGCGCGGCTAGGCGGGAGGGAAGCGCCTAGATGTATTGGGTTCTGCAGTCGAAGGCCCGGTGCTCGTCGTGCTGCAAAGATCAGCGGCAAGCCAGTCTTCGGCACATTGCCGTCCCCTGTCGCGAATGTCAGTCAGCTCGCCCCAGTCGATCCAGGGCCTCAGAAGCAGCGGAGCTCCAGCTCGACAGCGGCTGTCGAAGATGCTGTGAACCGGGGCGCATCCGGTCACGCATTGGTTGGCGCCGAGGCTGCGATCCGGACACCGCGCCACGAATATCGAGGGCTTGCCGGTGACCATCACACGATGGCAGGCTCTGATCGGTTCCGCGGGCGGCAGTTGCGAGACGTCGCCGTCGCCCCAATAGAGATCGCCGTCGATCTCAATGGCCGGCGAAAGGAACGGAACAGCGGCTGCCGCCACGATCGCGTTTATCGACAACTGTTCGCCCGAGAATATCTTCACCGCATCTGTGCGGGCGTTTACGGCCGCGACGCGCAGCTTCACCGGGCAGTCGTCGTCACGGATAGTCTTGAGCTCGATCGACTGTTCCAGCATCGATCGAAGCAGGCTCGTTCTGTCGATGGCGAACATCGAAGCATGGCTGACGCGCCGCCAGAAGTTGGCGAGTGCCGTCCGCGCGCCGCGCCTTCCGCCGACGCTCAGCCCATATGCAAAGACCGCCGCCTGCATCGCTGCAAAGCCCGACGCGGTAACGCCGCTCACGCTGCAGTTCGGCTCGTCCAGCAGTCGATCGAGCACCCCCCACACGAAAGCCGCATGCGCGTCGTTTGCCAGCACGATGTCGATCGTCCGGCCCTCGACACCAAGATCCGTCCCTGACGTGATAAGATCCGTCCCTGACGTGGTCGATTGGACTGTGCTCACTGCGGACTGGGCAAGCATGGTCTGGTCTCCGTCCCAAGGTCGCCAGCAAGGGCGATTGGAGAGAGACTGCCGCATCTTCTTGTTCAGCCGAAATGCCAAGGAGGCATGAAGTCCATAGGCAGATTGCATTGGCTGCCGGCCCTCGCGCGCGGCAATCGTCATCCCGATCAGACTGGCGCCGTTGCCGGAGCCGCGCCTGGAAGGGAGATGAATGATGAGAAAACAACTTGCCTGTGTGGCTGTGCTTGCCGTTTGTCTTGGCGCGGGCCTGGCGTCCGCCGACCCGTTCAGCGACCTCGCTGCATTGCCGACCTTCTATGCAGACGCCACGATGAAGACGATGAAACCGATGGCCGGGTTCAGGACGGCCTGGTTTGCTCTGTCAAAGCATGACCGGGTCAAGATGACGAAGGCGTGCAACGACCCGGCGATGCGCAAGCCCCACGCACAATTCTGCGCCAACGTGCTTGCTTTGGGTGAAGCCAACTAACGGGTGCGCCGGAAAGCATCTGCGGGATGCAGAACCGGCATAGTCTTCATACGCAGATGGCATTGGCGAGTTGGCAAGTGATTGCGGCAAAGTCCATCCCAGCAAGGAGGAAGCCAATAATTCTGAATTGCTGTCAAATGCAATCAAACGGTTGTCGATAGGACGACTACCTAACCAGAGAAGGACTTGAAAATGAACCTCAAAGCTATCTGCCTCGGCGCCTTTGCCCTTTGCGTTCTCGGTGGCGTGGCCTTCGCCGGGGCCCTCGACGAGCCTTCCAACATGCAGCCCTTCTTCACCGATTCCGGCATGAAGACGATGAAGTCGAGTGCGGACTTCGAAACGGCATGGAAGACCATGCCGAAGGCCACCCAGGATGCGATGATGAAGGAATGCAACGACGCCGCCATGAGCAAGCCGCACGCGCAGTTCTGCGCCCAGCTCTTTGCTCTGGGCCATCACAGCTGACATCCCCCGGCGTCAGCGACAACCGGACAGTTGGATGGCGGGCCTTGGCCCGCCATCGTCGCATGACGAAACGCTATCGACTTTATAGCCACCGCGCATTGGCGTGATCCGGTTCATTGCGGCAATCTTCGAGCCGGCAAATGCATTTGTGGAGCTGAGGGACGATACGCATGGATATCCATCACATCCGCTACTTCCTGGCCGTCTGCGAGACCCGGAATTTCACGCGCGCGGGCGAGAAGTGCAACGTCACCCAGCCGGCGCTCTCGCGCGCCATCCAGCAGCTCGAGGATGAGGTCGGCGGTCTGTTGTTCCGCCGCGAGCGGAATCTGACGCACCTCACCGACCTGGGCGCTTTGCTGCGCCCCAGATTTCAGCAGATTCTCGATGAGGTGACCGGCGTTCGCCAGGAGGCGTCGAGGTTTCTTTGCCTGGAGAATGCAAATCTCAAGGTTGGCGTGATGTGCACAATCGGTCCGCGGCGATTTACCGGCTTGCTGACGGATTTCAACCGGCGCCAGCAGGGCATTCAGCTACAGCTCGTCGAGGGGGTGCCAGCATCCCTGTCGCAGCTGCTGGAAGCGGGTGAGATCGATGTCGCCATCATGGCGTCGAGCGACAGTTTTCCGGAAAGGTTCGATGTTACGCCCCTCTATCGCGAGCGGTTCGTGCTTGCGTTTCCCAATGGGCACCGGCTGGCCCGAAATGACAATGTCGCCATCTCGGAGCTCGACGGCGAGAACTATCTCAGGCGCCTGAACTGCGAGTATCGCGACTATCTTGCGGGCCTTTGCAATGAACGTGGCGTGAAGCTCAGGATCTCCTACGCCAGCGAACGCGAAGACTGGATTCAAAACATGGTCTCCGGCGGGCTGGGCATCTGCTTCATCCCGGAATTCAGCGCCGTCATCCCGGGATTGCAGATCAGGCCCGTCATAGATCCGGAGGTTTGGCGAGAGGTATGGCTTGTCGTTGTGGCCGGGCGCCGGTTCTCGCCGGCCACATCAACCTTCGTCAACAGCGTCAAGGCGCATAGCTGGCCGGAAAGCGGCATCGATCTATCGGTTAGGAAAACGGCTGCATAGCAAGTCGAAGAAAAGAACCGACGCCATGATCTATGTCGTGGCGCGGATTGCTGTGCCGGTATGATGATCCACGATAGTTTTCAGGTATCGATTTAAGAGCCAGTCAGCATTTCTCTTTCGAGGGGGCTCCGGTCACTCTCCTTGTTATGCCCCGCTTCCCGCGATTGGGCACCGACAAAGGAGAAATACGAGATGGCTACCAAGAAACTCCACCTTTCGTTCGCGCTGGGCATGCTGTCCGCGACCGCTGCACTTTCCGCGGCCCCGGCTTTCGCTGGCGACTGCCCTGCCGGCCAGGCCGCCACCACCGATATCCAGGAACATCCCAGCAAGCCGGTCGGCGTGACCGACACGGTGCTTTCCGCAATCGATCTGAGCAGCAAGGGCGAGGCCTGGAAAGGCAACATGCTGCGCCTTCGCAAGCTCGTCGTTCAGCCCGGCGGCGTCGTGCCGTGGCATGAGCACAATGTCCGCCCTGCCAACATTATCGTCGTCGAAGGCTCGATCACTGAATACGCCAGCACCTGCAAGGTCGGCATCGAGCATCCGGCCGGCGACGTGACCGCCGAGTTCGGTCAACTTGCCCACTGGTGGAAGAACAACGGCAAGGTTCCGGCCGTCCTCTATTCGGCGGACGTCCTGCCGCCGGCGATGCACGACGATCACATGATGTAAGCCGCTCGTCGCGGTGAAGATATCCCGGCATCAGAAACCAAAAACGCGTCCTCGGGCGATTGCCTGAGGACGTGGCAACGGAGCCCGTCATGACGACCAGTGAACATTCCGAACCGACGCGGCTTCGCATGGCGGCCGCGGATAGCTGGCGCTTCGGCCTGATCGCGCTGATCGCATTCCTGACGCTCGTCGATCTGTTCGCCACCCAAGCCATCCTGCCTTCGCTGGTGGTGAAATTCGGCGTCAGCCGCGCCACCATGGGCTTCGCCGTCAACGCCAGCACCTTCGGCATGGCAGTGGCCGGTATTGCCGTCGCTCTCTTTGGGCGCGGCATCGATCGGCGCAACGGCATCTGGATCAGCCTGGCCATCCTGGCGATCCCGACGACGCTGCTGTCGCAGACAGACAATATTGTGGTCTTCGCACTGCTGCACGTGGTGCAAGGCCTTTGCATGTCGACTGCGTTCACGCTCACCATGGCCTATCTGGCCGAGCATTTTTCGGCGCG
Organism: Mesorhizobium sp. CA14; assembly: GCF_020165195.1. GTDB lineage: Bacteria > Pseudomonadota > Alphaproteobacteria > Rhizobiales > Rhizobiaceae > Mesorhizobium. The sequence goes on from NZ_JAIUHR010000006.1 coordinate 26,049, forward strand.
GCAGACGACGAGCGCGCTTGCGGCCTATGTGACGGGAAATGTTGCCAGCAACTTTTTCGGCCGGTTGATGTCGGCGGCTGTCGCCGACACGTTCGGCATCTCCACCAACTTTCTGACCTTCGCCGCGCTTAATCTGCTCGGCGCCGCCCTTGTCTGGTTCACGTTGCAAAAGACCTCGGCAATGATGCGCGCCGACCTGGACGGCCAGCCTTCCCGCGCCGCCTGGAAAGCCCCGTTGCGGAATGTAGAGCTGCGGGCCTGTTTTGCGATCGGTTTTCTGATCCTGTTCGTCTTTATCGGCACGTTCACCTATGTGAATTTTCAGCTCGTCGCGGTGCCCCTGTCGTTGACGCCGATGGCCTTGGGCGCGGTCTATTTCGTCTTTTTGCCATCAATGCTGACCACTCCGCTCGCCGGGCGCGTGGCCTCAGGCCTTGGCCCGAGAATGGGGGTGGGCGCAACGCTTGGGCTGGCGATCATCGGTTTGCTTCTGCTGCTCTCACCCAGCCTTCCGGTCGTCCTCGCCGGGATGGCTCTGGTTGCTGTCGGCACCTTCTTGGCTCAGGCGATCGCCACGGGACATGTCAGCCGCACCGCGTCGCGCGATCGCGCCGCTGCGAGCGGCATTTATCTCGCGTCCTACTATGCGGGCGGGCTCGCCGGCAGCTTCCTCATCGGACAGATCTACGACCGTGTCGGCTGGACCGCATGCGTGATCGTGCTGGCCGCGGTTCTCGCCAGCGCGATCGCGATCGCGCGCGCGCTGCAAACGCCGAAGGCGTGAGACCTGAAATCGAAACTTAGCTATCCAACGAAGGAGACCGACATGACCAACCATCTCAAAGCTCTGTTTGCAGGCGCCGCCATGCTGATGGCCATTGCCCTCCCGGCTGCGGCTTCGGACGGCGTCGTCACCGTCAAGAGCGACTATTCCGTCGCTGAAACGGTCGCCCGCATCAAGAAGGACGTGCTCAAGAAAGGCATCAAGTTCTTCGGCGTCATCGACCAGGCACAGCTTGGCAAGAATGCGGGCAACGACGTCAGGCCGTCGCGGCTCGTCATGTTCGGCAATCCGGCGCTCGGCACGACTTTCATCACGTCCAATCCCGAAGCCGGGCTCGACTGGCCCGTGCGAGTGCTGGTCTACCAGACCGCCGACGGCTCGGTTTACGCCGCCTACAGCGATTTCGACTGGATCGCCAAGCGGCATGGAATCACGGATCGTCCCGCGCAGTTCAAGATGGCAACCGAAGTCATCCAGTCTGTGACCTCAACCGTCAAGAAGAACTGACGGACGGGAGGTGGCCGGATATCCAATGGGCATGCAACGCATGCTGCCTGTCCCGGCAAACCTACTCGGCGGCGGACAGCGCCTTCACCCGCTCGCCGAACCATTTCTTCTGCGTGGCCTCCCACACCAAAGCGCCGACCGCGGGCGAATGCCTGCGGCCGCGTACCGTGACGAGATTGACCTCGCGCCAGAATTCCGGCTCCGTGATCGGCAGAGGCACCACGCCAGGATGCTTGACGGTATGCTCGGGCATGAAGCCGAAGCCAAGCCCGGCAGCGATCATCGCCAATGTCCAGTCGTCACGATCGCTCCAGTAAACCGGACTGACCGTGACGCCTTGCTCGGCAAGGATGGCATCCGCGTAGCCCGCGAACTCGCAATTGTTGCGGTGGATGTAGCTTTCGTTGCTCATATCCTTCACCCGCACCGCGCGCTGATTGGCAAGGCGATGGGTCAGGTGAACAGCCATCACCATCTGCTCCTGGAAGAGCGGCAGAGCGTGCATTTCTTCGTCGGGGGCGTCTGAAGGCAATGCATAGATAGCTGCTTCGAGTTCACCCTCGAGCAGCCTTCTCCTGAGGCTCACCGCGTCCGCATCACACAGATGCAGCTCGACGCCCGGGTGGTGCGCCCGCACGGCCGCGATGAGCTCGATGATCTCGTCCGGAGCGATGGTGCTCATGATGCCGACCTTGAGCGGCATCTTCTTCAGGGTGACATATTGCTCGGCAATCTGCTTTGCCTGGCGAGAGTTCTCGAAGACTCCCTCGAGATAGGTCTCCACCATGCGGCCGAGCTCGGTGAGGTGAGTGAAACGGCGCTCACGATGGAAAAGCGGCCCGCCGAATTCATCTTCCAGGAGTTTGATGGCGCGCGACAGCGCTGGCTGCGTCACATTGCACCGCTCGGCCGCCCTCGTGAAATTCAGCTCCTTGGCGACGGCCAAGAAGTATCGGACCTGGCTGATCTCCACTGCACGCTCCCTCACTGGACGTGCATGGGCACGGCCCGAGTTGCCATGCAATCTTACTAGCTGCCCTTACGTCAAACAACCGGACCGGTCGATCGACATCCACGGCTTCAACGATCATCTGACCGTCAGCTATCGAATCCATGTCTCAACGGCATTTCCGCAGCTTGCGGCGGTTCACCATACTAATCATCAGATCCAGAGCCGGCCCGCACCCCGTCGCTCGTAGCGCAATCGGAAGGACAAGACGATGCTCAAAGGCAAGACAGCGCTCATCACCGGTTCGACCAGCGGCATCGGGCAAGGCATTGCCGAAGCCTTCGCGGCCAAGGGCTGCAACATCGTTCTGAACGGCTTTGGCGACGCCGCCGAGATCGAACGCCTGCGGGCCAAGCTTGCGGCCGATCATCAGGTCGCCGTTCGATACGACAATGCCGACATGAGCAAGGGCGACGCGATCACGGCGATGATGGACAAGGCCATCGCCGAGTTCGGCGCCGTCGACATATTGGTCAACAACGCCGGCATTCAGCATGTCGCGCCGATCGACGACTTCCCGATCGAGAAATGGGAAGCGGTCATGGCGATCGATCTCATGTCCTCGTTCTATACGATCCGGCGCGCGTTGCAGGCGATGAAGGCGCGCAAATGGGGTCGCATCATCAACGTGGCCTCGGCGCACGCGCTCGTCGCCTCTCCCTACAAGTCCGCCTATGTCGCGGCCAAGCACGGTGTCGCCGGCCTGACCAAGACCGTCGCGCTGGAAGTTGCCGAACAGGGCATCACAGTCAACGCCGTATGCCCCGGCTACGTGCTCACGCCGCTTGTCGAGAAGCAGATACCGGATACCGCCAAGGCGCGCGGTATCACCGAGCAGCAGGTGATCAAGGATGTTCTGTTGGCAGCGCAGCCTACCAAGCAGTTCGTCACCGTCGAGCAGGTTGCCGCGCTCTGCCTGTTCCTGGCTTCGGACGACGCGGCCTCGATCACCGGTGCCGTGATCCCGATCGAAGGCGGCTGGACCGCCCACTAGACGCGCACGAGGAGCGAAGGCGATGAACAAGATCACGCAAAACCTGTCCGTTGCGGGAGCAGAGGCGGCGACGGGACACCAGAGCGACGTCAAGCGTCAGACCGTTCTTGTCCTTCAAGGCGGCGGTGCGCTCGGCGCCTACCAGGCCGGCGTCTACCAGGCGCTGGTCGAAGGCGGCATCGAACCGCATTGGGTCATCGGCACGTCCATCGGCGCCATCAACGCCGCGCTGATTGCCGGAAACGAGCCCAGCGACCGTCTGGCGAGGCTCCGGGAATTCTGGGACGGCGTCAGCCGGAGCAGCCCATTCGACGAGTTTTTCCGGATGATGGTTCCAAGCAATGTCTTTGCCAATATGGGCACGGTGATGCGAGGCATCCCCGGATTCTTCGAACCGAATCCAAGCGCCATGTTCGGAGTCAACCGCGAGGTCGGTGTCGAGAACGCATCCTACTACACCACGGATCCGCTCAAAAGGACGCTGAACAATCTGATCGACTTCGACTACCTCAACGGGCGCCATACGCGGCTGACGGTCGGCGCGGTCAACGTCAACACCAGCGAGCTCAAATATTTCGACACGCGCGAGATGATCCTGTCGGCGGCGCATATTATGGCGTCGGGCGCCTTGCCGCCGGCGTTTCCGGCAGTCTGCATCGACGGCGAGCCCTATTGGGACGGCGGCATCTATTCGAACACGCCCATCGAGGTCGTGCTGGACGAGCGCCCTCGGCGCGACGCGCTGATCTTTGCCGTCAACATGTGGCAGCCCCGCGCCAACGAGCCGAAATCGATCTGGCAGGTCATGGGGCGGCAGAAAGACCTTCAATACGCCAGTCGCGGCCGGAGCCACGTGGCACGGCAGGAGCAACTGCATCGGTTGCGGCATGTCGTGCGCGAACTGGGAAGGCTCGTGCCGGAGGAGCGTCGCGAGGATCCGATGTTCAAGGAACTCGCCTCCTATGGCTGCCCGTCGGTCATGCACCTCGTGCGCCTGCTTTCGCCGCGTCTGGACGGCGAGGACCACACCAAGGATATCGACTTCACCCGCTCGGGCATACGCACGCGCTGGCAGGCAGGATACGAGCATGGGCAGCGCGTCCTCGCCGACAAGCCCTGGGAATGCGAGGTCGACATGCTGCAAGGCATCGTGATCCACGAATCCCAAGAGTGACGTGCCGCGCCGAGGAAGATACGGAGACCACCGATGCAGATCGTCACCCCCGGCATGCGGTTGATCCCGGAAGCTGTGCTCGCCAACAATGCTGCGCTGTTCCGCACGATCCCGGAGACTCCCTCGCATGCGGACAAGTCATTGCACCGCGTGATCATCGTAGGCGGCGGCGCGGGCGGCCTGGAACTGGCGACGCGCCTCGGCCGCAAGTTCGGCAACCGGCGGCTTTCCGTCACGCTTGTCGACCGAAACCGCATTCATATCTGGAAGCCGCTGTTGCATGAGGTGGCATCCGGCGCCTTGAGCGCATCGCACGATGCGGTCGAATACATCGCCCATGCCAGCCGCCACGGCTACCGATACTGCATTGGCGAGGTCGTCGGCATCGATCGTGCCAAACGCCAGGTTTTCGTCGCGCCCAGCTTCGACGATGACGGTCGCCAGATCATCCCGCCGCGCGTTCTGGGCTACGACACGCTGGTCATGGCCGTCGGCAGCGTGACCAATGACTTCGGCACGCCGGGCGCTGCGCGCCATGCCATTTCGCTCGACACCGCGGAACAGGCCGCCCGCTTCAACAAGCGCATGATAGACGCCTGCCTGCGCGCCAATGCGCAGTATGAGCAGCTTTCACCTGGTCAGCTTCATTGCGTCATCGTCGGCGCCGGCGCCACCGGCGTCGAACTGGCAGCGGAACTTCACAAGTCGATGCGCGAGATTGCGTCGCATAATCTCGACAACATCGATTTCGAAAGGCTGATCCGCATCACCATAGTCGAAGCCGGACCGAGGATCCTGCCTGCGCTGCCTGAGCAGATGGCGCGCGCCACGGCACGCTTGCTGATCAAGTTGGGCGTGCAGATACGCTGCGGCATCAAGGTCACCGAGGTGACCGAAGACGGTATACGGCTCGGCGAAAAGCTCTTTGTGCCTGCCGAATTGGTCGTCTGGGCGGCCGGTATCAAGGCGCCGGATTTCCTGAAAAGCCTCGATGGTCTCGAAACCGATCGCATCAACCGCCTGATCGTCGATGAAACGTTGCGGACCGTCGCAGACGAGAATGTGTTCGCGATTGGCGACTGCGCGAACTGTATGCTGCCGGGCGAAGAAAACGCCTTGCCGCCGCGCGCCCAGACAGCCCATCAGCAGGCAGGTCACATGGCCAGGGTGATTGCGGCACGTCTCGCGGGGCGGGGCCTGCCTGCGTATCGCTACCGCGACTATGGTTTCCTCGTCTCACTCGCCGACTACGGTGCGTTCGGCAGCCTGATCGGCGGACTGAAGATTGAAGGTCTCGTTGCGAGGCTCGTCTATCGCTCGTTGCACAAGATGCATCTCAGGGCGGTGCACGGCCTGGCGCGGACAACGCTGGCTTCGATCGGCGAGATGATCGTCAGGCGCGCCAGGCCGCGCATCAAGCTTCATTAGAGCGGCGGAGGCGATGCGATGGAAAAGTATGATGTCGTGATCCTGGGCGGCGGCAATGCCGGAATGGGCGTCACGGTTGCGACACGCGCCGCCGGACTTTCCGTCGCCATGATCGAGGCTCGCGATCTCGGTGGAACCTGTCCCAATCGCGGCTGCACGCCGAAGAAGGTGCTGGTCGCGGCAGCCCACGCGCTCGACGAGATCACAAGGGCCGGCGATCATGCAATAAGGATCGAACCGCCGCGGCTCGATTGGCGAGCTTTGATCGAGCGGGAAAAGGACATCATCAGAGACATCCCGTCCCGATTGTCCGGTTTGATGGCCAAGCGAGGCGTCGATGTCATCTACGGTCAGGCCACGTTTGTCGCCAGCAACGCCATCCGCGTCGGCAGTCGAGAATTCGAGGCCAGGAACATCGTCATCGCCACCGGCTCGAAGCCGCGCCCGCTGTCGATCCCAGGTTCGGAATTTCTGACCACATCCGACGATGTTCTGAGCGATCCTGTGTTGCCTCGCGCTGTCGTGTTCATTGGCGGCGGCGTTATCGCTTTCGAACTGGGCCACGTCTATGCACGCGCCGGCGTCGAAGTCACCATCCTCGAAGCGCTGCCGCAGCTTCTGGGAAGCTTCGACGTGGATGCCGTTGCTCAGCTGCGTGACGAGAGCGAGCGCCTGGGTATCAGCATCCATACCAAGGTCTGGGTCAAGCAGATCGAGGAGGTCGACGGGCGACTGCGGGTGAGGTTCGCGAAGGATGGCGCCGAATACCGGGTGAATGCGGATCGGGCTGTCAATTGCGCCGGGCGCGTGGCCAGTGTCGAGGGCCTCGATCTCGGCGCCGGCGTCATCGTGCATCGCGAAGGCCGCATCGAGATCGACGATCATCTGAGGTCCCGTTCCAACCCGGACGTCTATGTCTGCGGCGATGCAGTGTGGAATTCTCCGCAGCTTTCGCCGATCGCGACCTACGAGGGCGGCATCGTCGGCCGCAATATTGTCGACGGTCCGAAACACCGGCCCGACTACAGCCACATACCCGCCTCGCTCTACAGCATTCCGGCTGTGGCAACCGTCGGATTGACCGAGGCCAAGGCGAGGGAACGCGGCTTCATCATCAACGTCCACTCGAACGACATGCAAGGCTGGCTTTCGGCCAGGACTTACGCCGAGCCGGTAGCATGGTCGAAGATCATCGTCGAGGAAACGACAGACCGGATCCTTGGGGCTCACCTGGTCGGCCATGCCGCCGAAGAGCTGATCCACATATTTGCGCTCGCGATGAAGCACGGCATCACGGCACGAGAGCTGTCTAAGATGGTCTGCGCTTTCCCGACCTTCACAGCGGATATCAGGAACATGATGTAACGCGTCGGCTGGGGCCAGCGAAGTAGGACACAGGCCTGGCATGTGTCGATGCACGCAGGGCATCAAAACCATGCAGGAAAAACATGGCAATTGCCGAGGGGCTACGGTGGTAGGCTATGCCGGACGTGTGAAAGTGCAGACATGGCCGCTGACGACCAGGCAATGACATTCGAGCAATCCGTCCAGGCAGCCATCGAGCTTGATGCGCCTCTCAATGAACGGCTTGCGGTAATTGCCGCGGCGGTTCGCCGTCTAAACCCGGAATTCGCCGATGCCGTAGAGCGACTCGTGGACCGCCTCGAGAAGCAAGGGGCCGGCACAATAGCGCCAGCTCCGGGCGAAGCCATGCCTGGTTTCCTGCTGCCTGATGACGATGGCAGACTCGTCAGCCTCGCGGAAATCCTGGCAAAGGGCCCAGCCGTCATCACCTTTCAGCGCGGTCACTGGTGCCCTTATTGCCGCTTGAACGCCATCGGAATTGTCGAGGCGCAGCGCGAGATCGCGGAATTGGGCGGACAGGTGATTGCGATCATGCCGGAACGGCGCAAATTCGCCAAAGCGATGAAGGCTTTGGTCGGCGCACAGTTCCCATTCCTGATCGACATGGACAACGGGTATGCGTTGTCGCTCAACCTCGCGATCTGGGTCGGCGCGGAAATGGAGCGGCTTATGGGACTGGGGCTCGACATCCCCAACTATCAGGGCAACAGCAGCTGGTTCCTGCCGATCCCGGCCACATTCGTCGTCGGAACCGACGGGATCATTACCGATCGCTTCGTCGATCCGGACTACCGCCGTCGCATGGACATCGACGACCTGATCGTGGCGCTCAGGCGGGCTCGCTGACACCGAAGGACGACCAGTCGGCCGCCCGCAGCAGATTAAGCAGCGTCGTCGCGACAGGCGAGCGCTGCCGGCCCGCAACCGCATAGACCGAAACGACCCGCGAGACGTCCAGATCGCGAAGTTTGAGCCGGCGTGTGGTCGGGGATCGCGGCGCCGTAAGCGTGACAAAGCCCACTCCGGCATTGGCCTCAAGCAGTGCCAGGAGATCCTGGTCCGTCTCGACTTCGTGCGCAGTCCTGGGCGTATACCCCTTGGCGGAAAGACAACGCGCGAGTTCCTCGCTCGTCTCCCAATCGATCCGGCTGAGCACAGGTTCGGCGGCGAGTTGAGCCAGCGCGACATCGGCCTCGTTTCGCCGGGCGAGCGGGTGATCTGAATTTACGGCGAGCTCGATTCCTTCCTGAAACAGCGGCCATACGTCCAGCCGGTCCCAGGCCTGTCCGAGCGGACCGGCGATCGCCAACTCCACTTCGCCGCCTTTCAGCGCCTCTATCACGGCCGCTGGTGAGCCCCGGTGGATCTTGAGATGCACGCCCGGATAGGCCCGAAAGAGCTCGGTGAATGGTGAAACCAGCAGCGCAATGTTGACGCTGTTGGAAATGGTGACGTTGAGCGGCGCAACGTCACTGCTTTGCACCGCCTTGGCTAGTGACTTGGCGGAAATGGCTGCATCATAGCACTGTTGCAGCAACGGCAGCATGCGGCGCCCGAGTTCCGTGAGGTGCGAGTGCTGACGCTCGCGCCTGAGGAGCTCTCCACCTAGTTCCTCTTCAAGCGTCTTGATTGCACGCGTAAGAGCCGGCTGAGTGACGTTGCATTCCTCGGCCGCTCTGGTGAAATTCAACGTGTTAGACAGGGCCAAGAAATAGCGGACCTGCTGCATCTCCATGAACTTCCGCCCCCTCAGCGAAATGGTCGATTAGCGATTAAGCATGTTTGCAGACTACCGCAATGGTGGGGGCTCGGCAAAGCACATGCAGCATAAGTGTCCGCTTTCGCCATTCCGGCCCTGAAAACCGCCGGTCCGCATTTGGCCCCACTCACGACATTCGCCATGCTGTCACTAAAAAGCACGTCGCCCGGGATGGGATCAGCTCAGCATTTTAAGGCATGGACTTGAGGATTGCGTGCAGCCCTCATGCCTCAGATATGGCGCGACCTGAGCTCAGATGTCGGGTTATTGCGTGCCCGGGCGGCGAGCGACACTATTGTTCGAAAGGCTCTCCCAGCGAAGCCACGCCGTTGAGCTTGAGCAGACGCCGGTTCGAAGAAATGATGCCCAGCACGACGATTGTCACGAGATAGGGCAGGCTTGATAGAAGTTGCGAGGAAACGTCGAGCCCGGTTGTCTGGGCCGCGAGGCTTGCGAGGGACACGGCGCCGAAGAGGCAAGCACCAAGGAAGATACGGCTGGTGAGCCAAGTGCCGAAGACGACGAGCGCGATTGCTATCCAGCCGCGCCCGGCGATCATGCCATCGGCCCAGAGCGGAGTGTAGACCACGGCCGCGTAGGCACCGGCGAAACCCGCCAACGCGCCGCCGAAAGCGACCGCGGCGAAGCGCACGGCGATTACCGGATAGCCGAGCGCACGGGCCGCCTTGGGATTCTCGCCGACCGCGCGGATGACGAGGCCGGTCTTGGTGTAGGCGAACATCGCCCAAATGGCGACGGTCGCAGCAAGCGAAAGCCACACGACAATGTCTTGGGTGAACAAGCCACCGATGACCGGGATATCTGAAAGCCAGGGCAATGAGACCTTCGGAAGCCCTTTGACCGTGAGGCTCTCAAAGCTCTTGCCGAACAGCGCCGACAGGCCCTGGCCGAGGATGCCTGTGGCGAGGCCCGTCGCAACCTGGTTCGCCCGGAATCCCAGCGCCACGACGGCAAAGACAAGGGAAAGAGCGGCGCTGGCGAGACCAGCGGCGAGGAAACCCAGGAGATGCCCGCCGCCTTGATAGACGATGATGAAGGCGATGACTGCGCCGAGGGCCATCAGGCCCTCCACACCGAGATTGAGGACCCCGGCGCGCTCGGCCACCAGTTCGCCGAGCGCCGCCAGAAGGAACGGCGTAGCCGCCGCCAACATCCCGGCGAGGACGAATTCCACGGCGTTCATGGCGTGCTTCCGTGGGCGGCATGGCGCCATTCGAGCCGATAGCGGACGAAGGCGATGGCGACAAGATAGGAAAGCAGCAGGCTGCCCTGGAAGACCCTGACCGCAGCGACCGGCAGATTTGCCGAGACCATGGCGTTGTCGCCACCGATATAGAGGGCCGCCATGAGCAACGCGGAAAAGACGATGCCGACCGGGTGGAGGCCACCGAGATAGGCGACGATGATGGCGGCATAGCCGTAGCCGGTCGAGATAGAGCGTTGCAACTGTCCGAGCGGCCCGGCCACCTCGGCCGCTCCGGCGAGGCCTGCCGCGATGCCGCCGATGAGAAGCGAAAGCCAGATCGCGCGTCCTTCGTTGAAGCCGGCGTATCCGGCGGCACGCGGCGCGAGGCCGCCGACCTGCAGCTTGTAGCCCGCGAAACTCCTCTGCATGAACACCCAGGCCGCGAGGGAGAAGGCGCAGGCGACAAGCAGCGAGACGTTGACGCGGGTGCCGGGGATCAGGATCGGCACCATCGCGTCGTACTGGAACATCACCGATTGCGGGAAGTTGAAGCCGTTTGGGTCTTTCCAGGGGCCAAGAAGCAGGTAGTTGAGCAATTGCGCGGCAACGAGCGCCAGCATGAGCGATACGAGGATCTCGTTTGCGTTGAGCTTCACGCGCCAGAAGGCCGTGAGCGACGCCCACAGCGCGCCGCCCAGCGCCCCGATGACGAGCATGGAGGGCCAGATCCACTGGCCCGTTGCCTGCGGGAACCAGATGGGAATGGCCGATGCGAAGATCGCGCCGAGGATGAACTGGCCCTCGGCGCCGATGTTGAAGACCTTTGCGCGAAAGCCGATCGCAAGCCCCTGCGCGATCAGCAGGAGCGGCCCCGTCTTCAGCAGAACTTCCGAGAACGACGACCAGGACAGGAAAGGCTCCAGAAGCATCGCGTGGAAAACGGCTACCGGATCGCGGCCCATCAGGATGTAGAGGCCGAGATTAAGCAGCGTCGCCAGGGCGAGCGCGACGGGCGGGGCGACCAGCTTCACGGTAAGCGAGGCATGCTCCCGGCGAACCAGAAGGGGAAGGAACGGACCGGAGAGAGCGCTCATGCCGGGACCTTCCTGGCCGTTGAATGCGCGCCGATCATGTAGCGGCCAATCTCCTCGGGTCTGGTGTCGCGCGTCACCAGCGGCGGGCTCAGCCGGCCCTGATGGATCACCTGGATTGAATCGCAGAGTTCGAACAGTTCCTCCAGCTCCTCCGAGATGAGGAGGATGCCCATGCCCTCATTGCGCAGGGCGACAAGGCGCTGGCGGATGGCGGAGGCCGCGCCGATGTCCACGCCCCAGGTCGGTTGTGCCACGAACAGCAATTTCGGGGACAGCATGATCTCGCGGCCGACGATGAACTTTTGCAGATTGCCGCCTGAAAGCGCGCCGGCCTCCGCTTCAGAACCGGGCGTGCGCACGTCGTATTGCCGGATGCAGTTCTCGGTGAAAGCCTTCGCCCGGGCTGTGTCGACGAGGCCGCGTTTCAGCAGGCCGAACCGATGGGCGGTCAGAAGGCTGTTGAGGACGAGCGACATTTCCGGCACCGCGCCGCGGCCGAGCCGTTCTTCCGGAACGAAAGCGAAGCCCAGCTGGCGGCGGGCGGCCGCATCGAGCGCGCCGACATCCTTTCCCATCATGTAGATGCAATCGGACTTTGCGCGCGGCAGCACCGTTTCGCCCGAGATCAGCGCCGCGAGTTCGCTCTGCCCGTTGCCCGATATGCCTGCTATGCCGAGGATCTCGCCGGCACGCACCGTCAGGTTGACATCGCAAAGCGGCACGGCGAAGGGATCGTCAGGCTGATGGTCCAGGCCCACAATTTCGAGGCGCTTTTCGCCGCCGGAATGCGCCAACGCCCGCATGGGCTGCGGCATGTCGCGGCCGATCATCATACGGGCGAGGTCGTGCGCGTCATGGTTGCGCGGGTCTACATGGCCGGTGACGCGCCCGCCGCGCAGGATTGTCGCTCGGTCGCAGACCGCCCGGATCTCCTCCAGCTTGTGCGAGATGAACAGGATCGAAACGCCGCCGTCGCGCAGCCGCCGCAAAGTCTCGAACAGCTTGTCCACCGATTGCGGCGGCAGGACGGAGGTCGGTTCATCGAGGATCAGGAGCTGGGGTTCGGTCATCAGGCAGCGAATGATCTCCACCCGCTGCCGTTCTCCCACCGAGAGTGCGTGCACATGGGCAAGCGGATCGACCTCAAGTCCGAAGTCGCGGCCGAGCATGCGAATGCGCTCGGCATGGTCCGATTTGCCCTTGGGCACGACCAGCCGGATGTTCTCCACCACCGTCAGCGTCTCGAACAGGGAGAAATGCTGGAAGACCATGCCGATCCCCTTGCGCCTCGCATCCGCGGGGGAAGCGAGGGCCAGGGGGTCTCCTTTCCAGGTCGCCATTCCGGCGTCCGGCTGCTCGACGCCGTAGATCAGCTTCATCAGCGTCGACTTGCCCGCGCCGTTTTCCCCGAGGATCGCATGGATCGAGCGTGGAGCCACATCCAGATCGATGTCTCGATTGGCATGGATCTGGCCGTAGCTCTTGGAGATGCCGCGCAGCGACAGGAGCGGGACGGTCACGGTCACTTGGGCAGCGGCGTGGTGACACCCTTGACGTGCCAGTCCATGGCAACGATCTCGGCTCCCGTCATCGTCTTGCCGGCGGGTACGCCCTCGCTGCCGTCGGCCTTGACGATCGGACCGGTAAAGGGCGAGAAGCTGCCGTCGGCGATCTTGGCTTCAACATCCTTGATCCTGGCCATCATGTCGGCCGGGATACCCGGGTTCCAGTCAACGACCTCGACCACCTTGTCGCCGACACCCAGGAAAGCGTTTGCGCCCTTGAAGGTGCCGGCGATGTGGGCGTCGACCGAGGCCTTGAAAAAGGGCGACCAGTCGGTCGCCACGCAGCCGAGATAGGTTTTGGGCGCGTATTTCTTCATCGACGAGTTGAGGTTGAAGGCGGGGACGCCGGCCTCTTCGCAGGCCGAGACGACGGAGGGCGTGTCCTGCGCGTTGGAGAAGATCACGTCGCATTTCTGCGCTAGAAGCGCCTTGGCGGCCTCCTGCTCCTTGGCCGGATCGAACCAGGAGTTCACCCATACGACCGAAACCTCGACATCGGGCTTCACCGCCTGCGCTCCCAGCGTGAAAGCGTTGATGGAGGTGATCAGCTCGGGAATGGCGAAGGCAGAGACCGAGCCGAGCTTGCCAGTCTTCGAAAGCGCGGCTGCCGCCATGCCCATAAGATAGGTGCCCTGGGAATATTGGGCCGCGAAGGGCGAGAAGTTCGGCGCCACCTGGAAACCGGAAGCGTGCAGCACGGTTACGTCCGGATTGCGACGCGCGATCTGCAGGGCGCCGTTCTGATAGCCGAAGGAGCCGGCGACCAGGAACTTGTTCCCGTCGGCGACCGCCTTGTTCATGATCCGGTCGGCATCGGGTCCTTCCTGTATGTTCTCGATGATGGTCACCTTCACCTTGTCGCCGTAGGCTGCCTTCACAGGCTCAAGCCCGTCGGCGAGCGCACGGCCCCAGCCGACATCGCCGACCGGCGAGGGGACCACGAGCACGATGCCCAGAGGTTCGTCGGCGGCAAGCGCGCGGCCGCCCACCGCCGCGACGAGCCCAGAGGCGGCCGCGCCTTTCATCAATGTTCTGCGGGTAAGATTTGTCAGCATGTCGGTTCCCCTTGTTTTGGTTTCTAAAATTCCACTGTCGCAAGCGCCGCCTCGGCTTGCGCGAACAGCCTGGCCTCGTCGAGCCCCGGGAATTCGCCTTTGGCCCAGACGATGCGGCCGTTGATCATGGTCATGTCGGTCGGCGCGCCGATGCCCACCTTGGCCAGCAGGCTCAGCGGATCGTGCCGCGTGCCGACATAGTCCATGCGCCGCGTGTCGAGGGCGAAGAGGTCGGCGGCCATGCGGGGCGCCAGCCTGCCGATGTCGCCGCGTCCGAGCAATGCCGCGCCTCCGGTCGTCGCATAGCCGAGAAAATCGGCCGGCGGCGGCACCGGATGGTCGCGCGTCGACGCCGACAGGCACTGCAGCATGTAGGCAGAATGGATGCAGTGCATCAGGTTGGAATTGTCGTTTGAGGCGGCGCCGTCGCAGCCCAGACCCACACTGAGTCCGAAGGCCGACATCGCCGGAATGTCGGTGATTTCGGCGCCGACGAGATAGACCGGTTCCGGGCAGTGGGCGACGCCGGTGCCGCTCGCGGCCATCTTGCGCAGCTCGTCGTGGGTCAGTTCCCAGCAATGGGCATAAAAGGTATCCGGCCCGCAGAAGCCGATGTCCGCGCAATAGTCCACCGTGCGCATGCCGTGACGGGCCTCGATTAGCGGGCTTTCGCCCTCGCCGACATGGGTATGCATGCGCACCCCGCGGTCGCGCGCCAGCGCCACCGATTCCACGAAGGTGTCGCGATAGCAGTTGACTGGCTGGCAAGGCGCGACGACGACCTGCCGCATGCCGAAGGGACCGGCATCATGGTAGGCGTCGATCAGCCGGGCGCAGTCGGCGATGAATTCATCGGTCGTTTCCAGCATGGCGTCGGGGATGGTCGAGCCTTCCGATCTGGGCAGCGTGTTGCCGCCACGTCCGGCATGGAAGCGCATGCCGAGCAGTTCGGCTGCTTGGAACTGCCGGTCGATCAGCCGCTTGCCCGCCTGCCGCGGAAAGCAATACTGATGGTCGAATGCCGTCGTGCAGCCGTGCTTTATCAGCTCGGCCATTGCCGTGACCGATGCGTGGTAGAAGCATTCCTCGGTCAGCCGCGAGAAAATGGGATAGATGCGGTCGAGCCATTCGATGACCGACAGCTTCGTCCAGTCCAGATCGGCGCGGTTGCGCACGAAGCATTGAAAGAAGTGATGATGGGTGTTGACGAGGCCCGGATAGACGAACCAGCCAGCGGCGTCCTGCGTGATTGTTCCAACGGGCAGCTCTGCCTTGTCGAGGCCTGCGCCGATGGCCCGTATTGCCGGGCCGTCGGTCAAGACATCGACATTGCGTCGGATGTCCGGACCGTTGCCCTCGTCCACGATGACCGCAGCGCAGCCCTTCAGCAAATAGCCCGCCACGTCAGGCCTCGCCGACTTCGAGGACGGGCGCGGGTGTCAGTTCGTGCAGCCGGTGGATGCCAGGCATCTCGATGAAGCCCTCGAGACTGCGGACCGCCCGTGACCAGAGCCGGATCGCGGGATAGGGGTCGAGCGAAACGCCGCCGTCCGGCGCCAGCGCAACATAGGGAAAGCAGGCAACGTCTGCGATCGTCGGTCGATCCGACGCGAGGAAGCGCTGGCCGCGGATATGCTGTTCGACGAGGCCGGCTTCCAGCTCCCGCAGGGCCGCTATTCCCTGCTCCCGAAGGGCGGCGATATTGCCCGGACGCAGCAGCATCTCGTGCAAGCGCGCCGCTCCAAGGCTCGCGGTCAGCCGGTGCGAAAAGGACAGCCATTGCTGGACGCGCGCCGCCCGCCCGGCCGTATCATTGCCCAGCCATTGGGCTGCCGCCTTCGCGGCGAGATAGACCAGCATGGCCGAGGATTCGGTCAGCACGAGGTCGCCATCCTCCAGGATCGGGATCGACCCCGCCGGATTGAGCGCCATGAGCTCAGGACCGCGATGCTCGCAACCGGGATGGAAGTCGACAGGGCGAATGTCGAGCGTCATCCCGATCAGCGCAGCCATGAGGCGCACCTTGTAGCAGCTCGGCGACAGCGCGTAGTCGTAGAGCTTCATTGCGCCACCAGTTGCGCGCCGTAGGTGTAGCCGTGGCGTTTCAGCCAGCGCCGGTAGGCAACCGAGGTAAGGTCGGCGCGTGTGGGAATCTCCATGCCGGGATCGAGCGGCAGCAGCCTCGGAATCTGGTTTTCGAGGATCGACCGGTCCTGAACGAAGATCGTCTGCTGGAAATGGATCAGGTCGGTCATCGGTGTTTCGTCATCGAACAGCGCCATCCATGGCCAGACGTCGCACAGGTCTTCGGCAAGTGGCTGCACGAAAAGTGTGATGACGTCCCATTCCGCCGGGCGAGGCGGGCAGGTCTTGTAGAGCACCGAGCAGGTCGGCGCGGGAACGCGGTACATGTATTCCGTGGTGATGCCACCTTCCGCCGACTTGGCGGCCTGCGGTTGGTAGAACTTCACCTGAGTGGCCCAAACCTCGTCTTCGTCCTCTCGGATCTCGACCTTGTAGTTCTGCACCTCCGTATGCGGCTCGGCCCCCAATATGTCGGTGTGCACGAAAGGAAAATGCGCGATATCCAGGAAGTTCTCCACCGCACGCAATGGCGAGCAGCGCACGCGCACCACCCCGACATCGACGAGCCGGCGGCCCGGCTGATCGGCCTCGGGGATCGCAAACAGCGGCTTTTGTGGATCACCGAGCGATGACCAGACATGGCCATAGCGGATGCAGGCCGGCAGGTCACGTCCGTTGCCGCCCGTGACCTTCGCGTTTCCGTCTTCGCCGCGCCTCACCGCGATCGGCTCGCCCATCAGGGCCGTCACGCGCCCATGCGCATCGAGCTGGCTAGCAAGGCCGACAGGGTACCATCCGTCGATCATCGTGTTGCGGGTCATCGGGCGATCCCGGCGCGTGCAATATCCTCGGCCGCCCGCCGCAGCGCCTCGGCGGCCCTCGACGCGGCGATACGCTCGTCCGGATTGCTGTTCTCGTCCACCAAAACATGCATCAGCGTGCGCGCCTGCCCATCGGGAGCAAGCAGCAGCCAGACGGCCCGGTCATCGTGGGTGTAGTCGAGCAGACCTCCGGCGGCCTTCGTACCCGCGGCCGCCTCCAGCGCCACGATGCCCGCTTCCACCACCATGGAGCGGAGCGGCGCAAGGCCTTCGAACCGCGGCGGGCCGGCGGCGGGTTCGCCAACCGAAATCCATATGATGCCGCCGCCATCCTCGACGTGCTGCGTCGCGACACGAATCGTGTCCGGCGGCGTCAATGCCGGATGGGCCGGAATGCGCTGGCAGTTTCCCGCCTTGGCGTAGCTCCAGCCGTGATAGATGCAGGCCAGGGTCTCACCTCGTACGAAGCCGTGGGAAAGGCGCATGCCGCGATGGGGGCATCTGTCGGCGAAGGCCGCCGCACGGCCGGAGCGGGTTCGCCAAAGGGCAACCGGTCCGGCCGGGGATTGCGCCGGCATTACGGTTCCCGCCGGCAAGTCCGCGGAGAGGGCAACAGGCATCCATGAGCCGGGGGGATAAGGCGGCATGCATCAACTTTCAAAACGGCACCAGCATCTTCCCGAGCGAAGCTTCGCGGTCAAGGATATGCCGATACGCCGGGTTAGGTTTGCACAACATTTCCTCACTGGCAATAATGCCTAAAAAAGGTGCATGACACCTCGGCAAGCAGAGGGCCGCAGGCCCAGAAACCTAGCCCGATTCGCTCTCGATCGGCGCCCGGCGGATGGTTTCGACCCAGACATCGATTGGTCCAAGAGAGCACCCCATCTCCATCATGTCGATGAGTTCGGCCGGACCGGCAATGTCGAGTTCAATGCGGTCGGGACCGGCAAAGCATATTTCCTGCGCGAGCCCGAGCTTGGCGGCATGACGCTCGATCCACGGAAGAAAGGATGCCACCTGGACATCGCCGAGGATCGTCATGCGCTCCCGCCAGGAACATCGATTTTGCCCGCTCATAGAAAACCTCGGCATGAAGCTGATATATCTATCTATCTATCTATCTACATCGTGCTCAATCGCTGAAGCATCTGCTTTTGAGAGCGTCGTTACGCCAGACCTGAATTCGAAGATGGAATGACCGCTATGTCGCCTTGGAGCGGACAGCGTAAGCGGCAAAGAAGCCGAGAGCATGATGGTGAACAAGAGGAAGATCCAGAAGCCATAGGCCGCCGTGACGAACTTCGAGGCCGGGCCTCCCTCGCCATGCCCGGCCGCCGAGAGCAGGCCGAGGCTGCGGCCCAGCCGATGCGGGTCGCGCGGCGCGCCGCCAGCCGTGATGTCGCTCATGCCGAGCGATCATCCATCGATCCATTCGTTCCTCGCGGTTTCGGCTTTGCGGGAACCTCGGCGCCACGGTCCGGTTATCTCGCTGCGAGGAGGCGCTCGATGAACGCGACGAAAGAATTCCTGCTCAGCTGGCTGGAGGAGAATGTCGGCAATTTGCCTGCCGATACCGAGGTCAGCGTTCCGATGTTGGCGCAGCAGTTCGAGCAGGACGCCGACGCCGCCGGCTACGGTCGCGAAGTGCGGGAGCAGGAGGTCGGCAACATCGAAGACGCCATCCAACGCGCTCTCGATAAAACCGCCGAGGGAAACGGAGAGGTGGAATCCGGTCCCGATGAGGAGAATTCACTGGCGCCGGTTGTCGATGCCCTGGAGGCCGTCGAGCCCGAGACTTCGGACGACGCCGAGGGCCGCGCGAAGCCGGCCAGCTAGCGGCTCTCCTTCTCCAGCCTCGCGACGACCGCGTCCAGAACCGCCTTTGGGCAGGTTTCTCCCCCGCGCAACGTTTCGAACAGCAAGGCGACCAAACTTTCCAGTGTTCCGCCATGATCCTTCGACAGCTTCGAAGCGGCCTGCGTGAGCGCTTCGAATTCCAAAAAGCCGAGGGGGAATTGCTAGACATTATTCCTCCGCCGCGAGGCGGATACAGGAGGCAACCGGGCGCGTGCCGCATTCCTAGAAGCGCAGCGGTCCGGCCTCAACAACATTTGTTTCAGAAGCAGCTATCGGTTCCGTCTGCTTGCGGAGCCAGCGGCGGCTGCGCGAGGCGCGTCCCAGCCGCTCACGGAACAAAGGCGGGCCGCAGAGGTTTGGAGCTGCTTCCCACAAGCCGCAGACACTTGGTCAGCAGAGGTATCCGATGACGAAGCCCCATCAAAGCGACGATCCCGCCCGATCGGCCCCAAGCAGCGACCGGACCGGCCAGCATGCAGGGAAGGACAGGGATTCGCCGCAAGAAGATCCCGCGGAAGGCTCGCGCGAGATTGTGGATCGTGAGCTCGCCCGACAAAAGCGGTCGTCCGGAGCTGAGAACAAGGAACCCGAGCAGGCCCTGCGGGATCAGGTCGAGGAAGAGACAAAGCTGCCTCAGAAAGGGTCGGCCTGATCGCGGCGAGCAGCGACGCGACTGCTCTCATGACGGCAAGGTCCAGGCTTAACCTGCTTCTGTTGCTTGCGGCGGCAACGGCTGGGCTGGCGCTCTACAACGATCTCCTTGCGAGACGGGTATTGGCCGGACGCCCGCTCGGGCGCTTCATCCACCTCCGCGGAACGAAGCTGCATTTCCTGGAGGCGGGACATGGGCAACCATTGCTGCTCCTGCACGGCAACGGCGCTTCGGCGGAGGACTTCACGACAAGCGGCATCTTCGGCGAAGCCGCTGCCAAATATCGCGTGCTTGCCTTCGACAGGCCCGGCTTCGGCCTGAGCCCACGCCCGGCGGGCGGACCTTGGACCGCCGGCGCCCAGGCCGATCTCATCCAGGCTGCGGCCGAAAAACTCGGCGTCGAGCGCTACATCGTTGTCGGCCATTCCTGGGGGGCTGCCGTAGCGCTCGAGATGGCGCGTCGGCATCCCCGATCCGTCGCCGGTGTGGTCGTTGTCGCTGGCTATCATTATCCGCCGCCAAGGCTGGCGCTTGCCATCTCCGCGCTCCCGGCGGTGCCCCTGATCGGGACAGTGTTGCGTCACGCCGTGCTGCCTTCGCTGGTCAGGCTGAACTGGCGCTGGGCAATGAAGAAGATTTTCCACCCGGCAACGATCGCGACACCTTTTGCGGCAACGACAAGGGGATTGGCAAGCCGGCCATCGCAGCTGCGGTCGATCTCTGCGGAATCCTTCCTGATGCTGGCCTCGGCACTGTTCCCAAATCGCCGGTACGCCGACATCGCCGTTCCTGTCGGGATAATTGCCGGCGCCGGCGATCAGCTGTTCGACGCCAAGGCCGAGGCGCGGCGGCTACAAGCCGAGATAAGCCACTCGCTGCTGGATATCGTCCTGGATGCCGGACATATGGTGCATCAAAGCAGGCCGCAGGCGGTTCTAGCCATGATCGACAGGGTAGCTGCTCTCGCGAGCGTCGCCGGCCCGGTCTTTGGGACCGCTCTATGATGCGACAGCTCCGAGGACGCGCACCATCGGGTATCGATCGGTGTCGCTGCGAGCCCAAAGGGGCGGCCGCCAAGTGGGTAGCGACGATAACTTGCGTATTTTATAAAATAATGAAATACGACGTGCTCTTCCGTTGGGGAATGTGCAGGAGATGTATTTTCCGCAGTTTTTGTTGGGGATGCTCGCGACACTCAGCGCCGTGGTAGCGTGGGTTTTCACTGCCACCGGATCAGTGTGGCTTGCCGGCGTTTGGACCGTAACAGCAGCACTGCTTTTGCAAATGGGGTACTTCGGGCTGCTCATCGGCCTGACATACCAAGATCCGCACGTTGACCAGCCGGGCGCACAGGCCCTTAAAAGACAGCCAGCCAACAGGTCGAGATAACGCTTCTAAAGATCTCCATGGCGCTCGTCCCCATTGATCGCCAGATCAGCCCCAATGTCCGAATTGGGGCCGTTTCTCCGCTGGGAAAGCCCTGCCTGTCTAGCCACTCGCCCAAGCTCTCCACACCGACCGCGTCGGGCGCCAGCCCCAGCTGTGACGCTTGAGAAGCAGTGGCGGATGCGATGCTTGGCGCGGGCGGCCCGGCCGGTAGCGGGGTAGACCACGAGCCGGGCCTGACCGACGCAGGCTTGTTGGGCATACCGCCGGCTAACCAACTTTATCAGCAGTCACTGACGCTTCCGCCATGTGAACGGATGACATGTATCAGCCTCGAACACCAAGCTCGGCATAAATTTTGCTTCACCTCCAGCGGCGGAGGCGAAACGATGACACTTGCACGCGAACTGTTCGAGACTGATCTAACTTTCCATTGCCCCGGGTGTGAAACTGCGGTGGTCCGGAAAGGATCATGGATCAAGAGCGCCAAAGTCTTCATCTGCGACGCCTGCAACACGCAAACTCGCCTCACATATGGGCTTAAGCTCGCTATCTTCGATGCGCATCTGCATCCCAACGCGCCGCCTGGCTTGCCAGCGACCAGAGGGCAGAGCCGGCGGTAAACAAGCCTGGCATCATCGCGGCATGTCGTGCTGCCGCAGCCACAGACCGCGGCGGCAAGCATCACGGTTGGGGCAAATCAGGAAGTGCGGTTTGGCGCGCTTCCAGCAGTCGCCATGCCCCAGGGCTCACCAAACCGGGGATTGGTTCTCAGTACCCCGGCATGCTCCTCACTTTGTGCCTGGCGGCATTCCCAAAAGCTCGCCTAAGCGGAGCGGCAAGTGAGGTGAGGCGTGCAACTCGGCACAGCTGTCTTTCCATCGCTCGAGATAGTTGGCGACCGGAATGCCGCTCCGACCAGGCCAGCGATTGAGGGCACCGACGGCCTCGATGGATTCTGAAACCTGCTCGTATTCTTTTAGAACGGTCAAGGACATCGCTTGCGCAAATGGATTAAGACCCGGAATTTCGATCTCGCTGCGGTGGTCGGCAAACCATGCTGCGGGGTCGCGGGTGAGGCCCTGCGTGTCGGCGAACGCCTCATAGCCTTTGATGATGTTCTGGCGGTATTCAGCAATGGCATCGCCGAAGGCATTGTCGCCGGGGAAGGGTGGGTTTTGTTTCCAGCCTTTCGCCAGATGCCCTAGGCCACGCAACGAGAAAGCCTCCACGATCGCTTCCTCCAACCATTGGCATGGGGGCGCCGGCTTGGCGTCGGCCTGCCAACTGTTCGCAAAGACATGGCCGAGCTCATGCCCGAACTGATAGGCCAGCTTCGACCAGTCGCGTTCGCCGATGTCGACGATGATCCATGCCATGCTGCTGCCGTCCGGATGAAGCCAGATGGCAGGCTGTCCTGAAGTGTGCTCGTCGACGCGAAGCCGCGCCGGCTGGCGGTCGGAAAGAAGGCGGACACCATCAAGGCAGGCATGACGCATGCGATCAACGACCTGTTCGGCGGCGCGCGGAAGCATACGCCCCCAATCGCCAGCGAGTTCGATCGGGGCGGTGAGGAGGGAGATAGGAGGAGATACGGAAGAGGCGCGCTTCGGCATGATACCCACACTGTTGTCCGAACCGACCCAACGCAGCAGCGATGAAAAAGTTGGCCTTGCGGTTAAAAATCCAACTGTCGCCAAAATGAGCCTGCGCCTTTCCATCTCGCGCCTCCTAGCTGCTCGCATAAGATTGAGCTATCGTTCTGCAATGTGCGCGTCAAAGAACGAAAGAAATAGGCGCCAGGCCGAGTCATGAGGGGAATGTGGGCGAGGCAATCTATTCGAAAATATTTACTGGGGAAAGCCTGGCGAGCTGGCAGGTGGCCCATGAGATGTTCACTCGGATCGAGGAAGGAGCGCTTATAGTCTCTGACTCAATTGCTTCGAGTTATCATCTCTTGAGGCTCTATGGCTCGGAATTCGTGTTCCGAATGATAACGATTAGATGCCTCCTCAAATTTTTACCGACCGCGTCCGCAAACTTCTACATTCACCATTTCGGCGATCTGAACGTTGCGGAAATTGACGCCCGAGGAGTAGTCGTTGACCGCGGGATTAGCCATGAAATATCGGTTAACTCCCCCGAGTCTGGTTTGCTCGACATCCAGGTCACGTTCGTCAACTGCCATCCCACGATCTCAATCGGTTGCTCCGACCGCGGCCACCCTGTTTATGCGGGAACAGGGCGCGATCAATTCGCTTTGCAGAGTATTAGTGTCGCAACATTTGAAGCGACAGAACAACTCTCGCGAATACCGTCGGAGGATCGAATTACGCTTGTCGATGTGGGAGGGCAGGGCGGCTTGCAGACGAAGTGGATGTTGAGGGCCGATCGAATTACGCCGATCCTGTTTGAGCCGATAGCCTCCGAGGCGGCTGCGGTTAGGAGGACCCTTTGCAGAATCCCAGGCGCAAGGGTCGTAGAGAAAGCCCTTACCAACGCTTCCGGCAAGCAAACACTTTACATCGCAGCGGCTTCGGGCTGCTCCTCGCTGCGGGAGCCCAACTTCGATATCTTACAGCATTATTCCATAGGATGGATATTCCGCACTATTGGCACGCAAGAGGTCGAATGCACCCGCTATGACGAATTAGCCCGCACGATTGGGCTTCCACCCCCCGATGTAATCAAAATAGATGTCCAAGGGCTCGAATACGAGGTATTGACCGGCTTTGGCGACCTCCTGGGGGAGTGTCTTGCGATCGAACTGGAAACTCATATAGTTCCGATATATCGCGGCCAAAAATTGGTTGGTGACCTCGTTGCTCTGTTGTGGGATTGGGGCTTCTCTCTACGACAGATCAAGCAAGTCCCTAATTTTGACGGCGACGCGATCGAGTTTGATGCTCTGTTCTCAAAGCGAAGAGATAAACTTGGATCTCTTTCGAAATTAGCCGAGCGGAAGTTGGCCATAATTCATGAAGTTCTGCAAATCAGTTCGGGCCCCTGATCAGCAGGTCGAAGATCATGGAATTTGACCACTGCACGGTAATTTCGTCTATGCGCTCGCGAGACCAAGTCCATGCCGGCGTGGTGCTTGCCGGGCCGCCTACCTTCGGCGACGCATCCGCTACAAACGGCTCAAAGGATGGAAGTCGCCTCAGCCGCGCTCCGCCAGGCACGAGGCTACCAAATCGTTGATTTGTTGAGCGCGATGCCGGGTCATATGCCGATCCCTCACTAGTTGCATTCCGGCCTTCCGGATTTTGTCCACTGCAGGTCGGTTCCGCTCATCGACTATCCATTCCACTTTTTCCAGAAAGTCGTCTTTGGCGGTGAAAACGCAGGTTTCGTAGTCGATGAAACCTAATTCATTCATCTCCTTTTCGATCAGTCTGTCAGTCAATAGCAATGATCCAACAGATGCTATCTCGAAATTTTTTAGATGAACGTACCTATAAGTATGACCATCGCAAAAACAGCAAAGAAACTCTGAAAGCTTCTCATAGTAGGCTGTTCTGACTGTATCT
This sequence comes from Mesorhizobium sp. CA14, assembly GCF_020165195.1. Taxonomy (GTDB): domain Bacteria; phylum Pseudomonadota; class Alphaproteobacteria; order Rhizobiales; family Rhizobiaceae; genus Mesorhizobium. Next base: position 50,324 of record NZ_JAIUHR010000006.1, read on the forward strand.
TGGCTATAGTCGTCATAGCGCTTGTGGTAACCGGGGTGCTCCAGTGTGGCGATCCTTGCGTCGTCCAATCCCGCAACATATTGCCGCAACGGTCTATCCCAGGCGACACTCCCGGTCAGGAGGACCTTCTTGATTGGGTCTTCATTATAAGTCACACGTTCGTGGTCTTTGCAGCCTTCGAGCGCCGACGAGTACGGAATCCATACTACGGAATCGTGCTTGAAATGATTCGAGAATTCGTACGCATAGGGGCTAATTATCATATCTGCATGAGAGATAAGGTGGCCTATTAAATCATCGTACTCCTTGTCGTAACTGACAAGGTCGTCTACTCTGAATAATTTATATGCGGATATCTTGTTTAGAGGAATCGAGACGCGACCCTGATATGCCACTATTAATATTGAATAAGAGTTTAGGTCGTTTAAAGTCGTTTCATCTGAAAAATCTATCGCCTTTGAATCAATGATGTCGAACCCGTATATTTCCGACAGTAGCTTTATCTCATAGTGATGCTCGTTCGCCAGATAAGATTCAAGCCATTTGATGTCGCATATGATGCCTTTGCGTGGATTGGTTGAGCGGATCCCTGCATGTATTTTTATTGGCTGCGCCGTGGAATTCGTAGGCGCTGCAGCCTCGATTAAGCCTATCCAGTCCTCTATGGTGTATGCCCAATCAAATTTACGGGCTGCTTCCTGAATCGCGGCGCATTTGGTCACAAACTCGCCTGCATTTTCCTTGTAGTAGCGCAGGGTAGAACTGGTGAAAGCCTTGAATTTCTCTGGCTCGATTGGTGCGATTATGCCCCCGCCTTGATAAGCCCTCAGCGGAAAATGCCCGACCGGAGTTCCAATTACGAGCCTTCCGGCGGCCGCACCTTCGAGCACAGACAAGGGGCCAGACTCATTGATCGAGGTTGACAACACCGCATCGACGCTTCGGTAGAATTCTGGCATATCGTGAAATGAAATCTGATTAGCTGTCGAGCCCGCTACCTTGAACGCTAAACCTGCCTCCCCCGCTGCCGCTTCGGCGAGATGCCCGCGCTTCCATTCGATGCCGAATGTCTTGACCGACATCGACGAGGCGTAGCCGACTGTAGTGAGGCGCCTGGGAGGCTCGGCATAGAATTCGTCATAGTTTATGCCAAGCGATGCCACCATAGGGAGTCTAGGCACCCCGCGCATGATTGATGCGCAATATACCGACTGGCCGACCACACCATAATTGGCAAATCTTTCGAATACATGGATACCTTTCTGCTCGATCAGCATGCGTATATCGAATTCGTGATGTGAAATGGCAATAATCTTTTCGAACGGGACTTCGTATTCATCCACTAGTCTGGAAACACCATCCAACGCCGACACTACGAAATCGTAGTATGAGATGACCCGCTGAGCATATTCAGCGTGATCCACCTGCCAATCGAGCAGATCGACTATGTAGCCTCGGTCATGCAGATGTCTGCATAGATCGTAGTAAACCCGGCCATGCGACCATTTGGTATAGCCGTATATCAGGATCTTCTTGGCTTGTGGCTGCCGGGCCGAATTCATGCGGATTATCGGGTGGATAATGTAATCCTCGATCCGCTTCTTGTCGAAGGAATGGCTGCGGCGCCAAATGTTGGCGAGATCCGAACCCGCGTTCTCCGAGCACCAGTTCTCGGAGGCAATAAACAGTTCCCAAGTGCTGCAGAGAGTGGCCCGGAGCCTCATGTGGCCGTCGGGTATGGCCGACATAAATAGGCCTCCGGATCTCAGTGTTACCAAGCCTCGTTCGAGCGGGATCAGATCGAACGTTGCGGGGCTATCCGAATGATCTCGGCCTTGCAGCCGCGATGCGGACAGACAGGCGTCCGGGAAGCAATGGATCGGCTCATGCGAATTGTTGGTGTCATAGATCAGCCGCACCTGACGATAGATGCCTGCCGACTCCGTGCCTTGCTCGACAAAGGTATTTGCCGGACTGTATTCCACCGCTCCATGTCTTAACTCGCTCGTGGAGGGGTCAACGTAGATCACAGTTCCGAACGCAGTGAACAGTCGTGCGCGTGAGGGTTTCGAGGGTTCGTTCATTCTTGCAGACGCATCTCTTCCCGCCGCCGGACGTAGAAGCCGAGATTGTCCTTGAGCCGCTGATTGGCTGGATCGAGCTCCAGCGCCATTCGTCCCCACTCCTCTGCCCGGTCCATGACATTCAGGCGCCACGATGCAATGGCCCCTAGATCGTAGAGCCGAAAACCCCAGCAACTCGCGTCATCCAGATAGCTTCCCGTGCGGCGCGTCCTCTCGATGCCGTTGCTGCAGGCCCAGAACAGATTGAGCCAGTCGCCCTTGCCATGAAGCTCCTCGGCAAGGTCAAGCCAGATCTCACGCCGGTGCGGCGCTTCCATTCGCGCCTTGTCCAGCCAAGCCAACCTTCGCTCCGGTTGCATGCGGGCGATATAGCGCATCGCCTCCGACCGCTCCTCGCCCCATCTGCTTGTCGGCAGGGCTAGGTAGCGCTCAAGCAGTTCGACCGCCCGCTCTTGTTGGCCGGCCCACATCAAGTCCCGTCCAAGCCAGAAGCAGATCTGCGCGTCTTCGGGATCTTCCTTGTGCGCCACTTGCATCAGCGGCAGGTAGTTGCTGCGCGTCGGCTTGGATAGATCCTGCACCTCATACATCACAATGTCGCTGCTGTTCGCCGTGACCTCCCTCTCTCCGGTGAAGACGAGTGCCTCGTGGACCGGTCGCGTGAAGCGGTATCCCCATCGGTGATGAAAATTCTTCGTCGACCAGCCTCGCAGCGGCGTCGGGTCGTCGACACTGGATCGGTATATGGTCTGGCAATAGAGCGCTGTGGTTTCGGAGGTCCAGGCAGCCTCGAGTTTCTGTCGCCAGCCGGGTTCGAGAAACCGATCCATGTCCATTGTGCAGCACACGTCGACGTCATCGGGGAGCAGCGCCATGGCGGCATTGCGGGCATCGTCGAAGCGCCAAGGGCGGATTGCGATCTTGTGCACCGTGACCCCAGCAGCGGTCAGCCGTTCCACTGTATCGTCCGTGCTACCGGTGTCGGCGACTATCCGATAGTCCGCGTCGGCGGCGGAATTGGCCCAGCGTTCCGCGTTGGCTGCTTCGTTCAACGCGATGGTGTAGACTGCCACTTTCACGGCGCCTTCCCCACCTGTGCGACGTTGTTATGTCGAAAATCCAGACTCGCGCGCTTGCGGATGGCTACGAGCCCGCCGAGCAATTGCGCCCGGTCGAGCTCGTAGTGGCTATCGAAGAACAGAATTTCGGCAAATTGGCCGGCAAGCGCGCTGACACCGAGCGGATCGACCGACCGCGCAGTCCCGCATTCCTTGATTTCCCGCAACAATGTCTTGGTCGGCGTGATCTTGGTGATGTCTTCGCCAGACGGCTGCCAGTCGAGGTCCTCGATGAAATACCAGCCGCCATCTCGAAGCAGCGGAAAGAACTCGCTCAGTGTCAGTTGTTCGTCGAAGGATACGTGACTGCCGTCGTCGATTATCGCGTCGAATGAGGCAGGTGCGAGCTTCGCGGCCACCCCGCGAAGATCCTCCGCCTTGGACTGATCGCAAACGAAGGATTTGAACCTCTCGTTGTTGAGCCGCGAAAAATCCGTCAGGTCAACGCCGATCACCTCGCAGAACGGAAAATAGCTCTGCCACAGCGCAACGGAAGGCGTCTCGGTCTGGCCCTCCGACATCGCGCGACACAGCCCGATCTCCATAAGCCTCCGCAAGGAGAGCCGGCGACTCGACAGCAGGCGATCGTAGATCCTCGCATATGCATGACGGTTGCCGACGTGCCGGTTCTTGTCGGTGTTGAAGCGGTCGGCGAGATTTGTGAGTGCCGGGAAACCATCAGCCGGTGTGATCAGCTGCGAGATCAAGGGCTCCCCATCGCCGCTGGTCCGGGCTTCGTTGCGCGCCGTCCAAAGGTGGATGCCGAAAACGCGATCGTCGTTCAAATAGTCTGCCAGTTCCGCGATCGGCTTTTCAAACCTGTCCGTCTCCGTCCAGTCGATCGAGTTGAAGAACATCGGGCTGAAGACCTGGCCGTGCAACTCGGAGCCGGCATCCGAGGCGATGTAGTCGGACAGCAGCTTTGGTCCGATGTCACCGAATTCCTTGCCCGCTGCCGCGTGGAAGCGCTCGACGGACATTTCATAAAGCGCTCTGAGGTGTCGGCTGTAGGGCTTGGCGTAGATAACGTTGCCGCAAACAAAATGACCCTTGTGCGATCCACGCCATTGCAGATTGAAGAAATGATCGCCGCTGAAGGGAAACGGCCGCAGCATGACGACGTCGGAATCCATCCATAGCCCGCCGTGCTCATAGAGCACGGCGTAGCGAAAGATATCGCTGAAGTACCTGATCTCGGAACTAGAGACGATGCGCTCGAACATGGTGCGAGGCATGACGTCGTCGGCGGCGCTGACCTCAATGCCGTGCGGCAGCAGGAACTCCAATCTCTTCGGAGAATAACTCCACACGCGCACCGGATGGCCGGCCGCCCTCATCGAGGTGGTGGCGGCGATCAGAGTGTTGTGTTCGATCTTGTCGGAAAGCACCTCGTAGAAGCAGTGGATCTGCGGCAGCGCCGTGCCGTCGCTGATGAACGGTAGGATGCGCCGATCGAAATCCCGCGATTGCCTTTGCCGTTCCGCCGGCGAGTCGACCGCTTCAAGGAATGGCGCGAACTTGCGGAAGAATTCCTCTGTTGTCCCGCCCGAACGGAAGGCGAAAGACGTCGGCTCGGCAGGTGCGCCGGCGCCGTTCGGGACTCCGCCGCTGCTACCCAATCTGATCCGGTCGGAATCTCCCGCGCCGGGCGAGGTGAGAGATGGCGTCGGCTTGACGCCAGCACCGGCAACGCTCACCCCCGAAGCCAGCTCCGCAACGTCGTCGAGGAATGCGGCGACCTGGTCAGCCTGCACGGTCGCAATCCACGACTCGCTGTCGCCTGCGCCGTAGGAGATCAGGAGTTGCTTGGCGTCTGGATGCCAGGCGAGCCCGGCAGCGAACTCCGGGCCCTTGTCGTGGAAGTAGAAGGGCCGCGAAACTTTGGCCAGCCGGTAGGCATCGTCGAACCAGACGAAGCGGTGCTGGTGATAAGGCCGGCCCTCGTTTGGCCTGGCACGTGCCTCGTGTATCAGCGCCAGCCAGCCGCTGTCGAACACGATCGCCTGCGAGCTGCCGCTGAACTGCGGCGCGGCGATCATCGGCTCCTGCTCCGAAACCGTCCGGCCGTTCTCGTCCAGTATCTTCGTGGGGTCGCACAGAGAGACAAAACGGAGCCGGTCGCTGCCGTCAGAAATGGGCTCGACCAGCGGCATCCAGTTCTTCTCGTGCTGCCGTTGGCCGGCCGGGTGAATGACGCGCCAATCGGTGAGGATATGCGGTCCGAGGCCAGTGTCTTCGATTCTCGCCAGTACCTGCTCGCACCATCCATCCGGCGCGAGCTGCCGCACGCAAGCAATTCCCCAAAGCTCGTCGCGCCAGGCGAACAACCGCATGTCCGCAAAACCGAGCACCCGATCGTAGGAGGGCGACGGCAGATCGGCCGGAGGCAGCACTTCGCTCGCGCCCTTCGTGACGAGATCGCTGTCGAGACGCAGGAGGAAATTGCGCGTGGAGATCGGCGCGTCCGCGGGCGTTGCGTATTGGCCGCCATCGGTCAGCCTGTAGTTGACGGTCGGCTGCAGCAGCGCAATTCCGTCGCCGAGGCGCGCTACCGAAGGGTTGGTTGCCGAGTAACCCATCGGCGCGGCAAAACCGATCCGCCGTGCCTTAAATGACGGCATGATCTCATTCGCCGGGCGCATGTAAAAATAAAGATTGGATCGCGCCAAGTCTCTCGGCCCGTCACCTATTTCCCGATTAAGCGCAAGCCAGTTGCAAGCCGCGAAACCGCGGTCCTTGCGCGCCGGATCGCGGGCGTAGTTCGCGGCAATCGAATACTCCTCCCACAGTCCTGCGGTGTAGACAAAGTCCTCGAGGAACAGGATGTCCTGCTCGGGTCGCTTGATTGCCAGTCCGGCTTCCGAAAACAGCGCGCTCGCGTCGTTCATGCCCTTCTCGCGATAGTGGTGGGCAAGGTCATAGAGCGGCTCGGCGCGTTGCGGGCGCTCGTTGAACGCGGCGAGGGCCTGTTGGATGAAACCGGCATCGTCGCCCATCTTTTTCAGGCACCGAGCCTCCTGGAGACGGGCGTTCCATGCCTCCTCGTCCCAGCCGCCCATTGCGGCGCGTTTGGCATACGCCACCGCCGCCTCCGCCGTCCGCCCGGCGTCACGGTAGGATTGCGCCAGGTAGAACCAGTAGCGATGGTTTTCCGGATCCTTGTCCAGAGCTCCCAAGAGGAGCTTTATGTCACGCTCGAACTTGTCAACGCGGTTCGAACCTGTGGCATGGTCCTTGTACCAGATACCCCGCAGTTCGTGCACGCCATCAGGCACGTCTATGTATTCATGGGTCACACCGTGATAGCGCGCGCCCGATGTGCGCTTCACCAGACGCGTGTTCCAGTAGGCGAGGCCGGATTCCGACTTTTGGAGGAGCCGATAGCCCGGCGCATCGAGCTGGTCTCGAAACCGGTGATCCTCAACGACGAGCTCCATGTCGGCGTCGTCGAAAAGCAAGTAGTCGTAGCCGAGGCTCGAGGCGTAGGCATGCTCGAGGGCCGCGTTGCGCGCCTGCTCGAAATTGTGGAACGGGAACTCATGCAACTCGCCGGGTATGTTGCGGGCGGCAAAGAAAGAGCGGATGAAATCCTGCGTCCCATCGGCCGAGCCCGTGTCGCCAATCACCCAACAGTCAATGTGATCGGCAACCGCGCCGAGACAGCGCTCAAGATTGGCCATCTCGTTCTTGACGATCATATTCAGGCAGAGACGTTTTGCGGTACTCATTCGCTGACTCTGGACTCCACGGAACATTGTGAGCAGAGGCTTTGGTGATTGTCTCGTGGTGTCATATGAGACAGTGGTTTATTCGGATGCGCAACCATCCATATCCTTGCGAAACGCCCGAGCTGCTGCTTCGGTCGTTTGGATGATTTCGTAAAGGCGCTGGATCGGTTTTGCCCGATCCGCTCCACTCTCGCTTCTTCCGTGCTGCCTCTGAGACATCCTGCGGCGGCATCGCGCTCTGGACAGGTCCGCTGCAACTTCCGGTCGAGCCAATTGAGCTGGCCGGCACCAGCTGTTCCGCGGGCCGCGTTTGACCTTGCTGCATTTTCTTGTTGCACGGAGGGGCTTGATCTAAACGTCGGATTTCCCACAACGTTTGGGCTTGGGGCTGCATTGCTAGGTTGACCGCATGGCTGTTGCTGCTCTCCTGCAATTCGTAATTTATTAACGAAGCTATTTACAAGTTTAGAATTTTCGAATTTACTAATGTCTAGTTAAGGAGAGGGTAGTCGCGGCCGTGCGGGAGACCGTCGGTGCGAATGTCTGCGAAGCTTGGGTTCGGGAGTACAGCCACTTGATGCGTGAGGGCGCAGCATCGTGGTTGACCAGGGTGTTGTCATTCCTTGGTGGCTTCCAATAAGTATTCCCTCGCAAGCGGATCGGTTCCCTCACTAGTCGTAGTCGAAAGATTGCGACGCGCGTGATGGAGTCCACGGTGGTTCGAGTGATACCCCCCGCCCAGCGACGCTGTACCAGTGCGGCAATCCGTCTGGCCGCACCCTCAATTGATCCGAATCTCTCAGCTCTCAACGATTTGCGAACAGCCGTCTGTCGGTCGTTCGCTGACGCGTTCCAACGAGTGAAATCACTCCTTGGAATTGGCCGATTTTCAGGATCCGGGAGCCCGAGCCGCCTGGTTCGGCCGCGGGCCCGCGGCACCGACTGAAACACCAAGGCACGAAACAGCAATGCGGCGGCGCAGCCGCCGGCCAATCAGGAGGACTGTGATGAGCTACACGGCAGGCTTTGCAGTGATGGAAGTTACCGTTCGGGGCGTCTTGCCCATCGGCGATATGACCGAGAATGAAACCTATTTCATTCTCGATACCGCCAAGAGCGCGATCGTTGGCCAGGTTGTCCTTCCTAAGGCTGTCAAGCGAAGCCTGGCCGTTGCGCTCACCGTGAAAGTCCCAAGCACCGCCCGGTCGCTCGCTATTGGCACGTTTGACGATGGCGGGAATTTTGAGCCCGCCAGCTTCCTCCGCGTAGAGACTCCCGCTGTCGGGCATCCTGGCGGCGCCGTGGGTCCATCCGGAAGATGACTGTTCCCAAGCCCCTTTTCGCGAGCGCTCGCTGGCCGCGCCAACGGGCGATTTTCCATTGAATTGAATTCAAAGCCAACAGGAGCCAGTCATGGCCCGTGCCTCTGAAATTCTGTTTCTGGACCCCTCAATCTCCGATCTCGACACCGTTCTCGGCAATCTTAGGCCTGAGGTTCGGGCAGTCGTGCTCGATGGCCGCCGCCCGGCGGCGCAGCAGATCGCCGCTGAGCTCGCGGGGCAGGAAGCACTGGATGCGATTCATATCATGGCGCATGGCGCGCCGGGACGGGTCCAATTCACCGCGGGAGAGTGGTCCACCGCCACGCTGAAAGATGCCGTCGCGGATTTCACCGCAATAGGCAGGGCGCTCGCTGCCGAGGGCGAGCTGCGACTGTGGAGCTGTCGAACGGCGGCGGGCAGTTCGGGCCAGACTTTCGTTGCGGCGCTGGAAGCGGCTGTCGGGGCGGATATTCGCGCATCCAGGGCGCCGGTTGGCGCGGCCGCCTTGGGCGGCGCCTGGGAACTGTCCGCCAGCGCGTCCACTCCCTTGCCGCCGCTGACGTCGAACGGGTTGGCGCAATATGCCGGGGTCCTTGCTGCGGGCGACCTGACGCTCAACGGCACCACAGATGCCGGGTCCAGCAAAAATATCAATACATACTATCTTATTGATACAAATAGTACCGCAGTTACCACAGACGACACAGTCGTTGGCAGTTTCAATCTTCCGTCAGCGGCGAATTCAGCAGCGCCAAACTTCTCGATAACGATAACTGTCCCAGACGCCACTCATACGTACCTTATCTACGATTCCGGATTTCATCTCTACGGCACGCTTACGCCTGTTGTTCCTGCCACCAATCCTCCAACCTATACTTTTACGACGACGGCTATCAACAGCCCCGGTGGCTCGGGAAATGATGGCAACCACTTTACCGGGGGCCTTCTGACCGTCACGTCCAGCGGTGCCCCAGGTGCGACAGGCCCGGCAGGTCCAACGGGGGCGACCGGAGCTACGGGCGCTACGGGTGCAACAGGCGCCACGGGCGCCACCGGAGCCACCGGTCCAACAGGTGCCTCGGGCGCGACAGGTGCCTCTGGCGCGACGGGGGCGACTGGCTCTACGGGCGCCACTGGTTCGACGGGAGCAAGCGGAGCCACAGGCGCGACCGGAGCTACAGGTGCGACGGGTGGTACCGGCGCCACTGGAGCGACAGGCTCGACCGGCGCTGCGGGCTCGACCGGGGCGACCGGAGCCACAGGTGCGACGGGCGATACCGGCGCTACTGGAGCGACGGGTGCCACAGGCTCGACTGGGGCGACCGGAGCAACCGGGGCCACCGGTGATACCGGCGCGACTGGCTCGACTGGTGCCACGGGTTCGACGGGCGCGACCGGAGCCACGGGTGATACCGGAGCAACTGGCTCGACCGGTGCCACCGGCTCGACCGGGGCGACCGGAGCCACAGGTGCGACCGGCGATACCGGAGCAACTGGCTCGACTGGTGCAACAGGCTCGACCGGAGCCACGGGTGCGACGGGTGATACCGGCGCAACTGGCTCGACCGGTGCTACGGGCTCGACGGGAGCCACCGGCTCGACCGGAGCCACCGGGGCCACGGGTGCGACAGGCGATACCGGCGCCACTGGAGCGACCGGCTCGACCGGTGCCACGGGCTCGACGGGAGCCACCGGCTCGACCGGAGCCACGGGTGCGACGGGTGATACCGGAGCAACTGGTGCCACCGGGGCGACCGGAGCCACAGGTGCAACCGGCAATACCGGCGCCACTGGAGCGACTGGTGCAACAGGCTCGACCGGAGCCACGGGTGCGACGGGCGATACCGGCGCCACTGGAGCGACCGGTGCAACTGGCTCGACCGGGGCAACCGGAGCCACCGGCGCGACGGGTGATACCGGCGCAACTGGAGCGACAGGTGCCACCGGCTCAACCGGAGCTACCGGAGCCACGGGTGCGACGGGCGATACCGGCGCCACTGGAGCGACCGGTGCCACGGGCTCGACGGGAACAACCGGAGCCACAGGTTCGACCGGAGCCACGGGCTCGACGGGCGACACCGGCGCAACTGGTGCCACCGGCTCAACCGGAGCTACAGGAGCCACGGGTGCGACGGGTGATACCGGAGCAACCGGAGCTACAGGTGCAACGGGCGATACCGGTGCAACTGGGGCAACCGGCTCGACCGGAGCCACAGGTTCGACTGGAGCGACCGGAGCCAAGGGTGCGACGGGCGACACCGGCGCAACTGGAGCGACGGGTGCAACTGGAGCGACCGGCTCAACTGGAGCCACGGGCTCGACGGGAGCCACCGGTGCGACTGGCGATACCGGAGCGACTGGTGCCACGGGCTCAACCGGAGCCACCGGATCCACAGGTGCGACCGGCGCCACTGGAGCGACTGGCTCGACCGGAGCCACGGGCTCGACGGGAGCGACTGGGTCCACGGGTGCGACGGGTGATACCGGAGCAACTGGAGCGACTGGTGCAACAGGCTCGACCGGAGCTACCGGAGCCACAGGTGCGACGGGTCATACCGGCGCCACTGGAGCAACGGGTGCCACCGGCTCGACTGGTGCGACCGGAGCGACTGGTGCCACGGGCTCGACGGGAGCAACCGGAGCTACAGGTGCAACGGGCGATACCGGCGCGACGGGAGCGACTGGATCCACCGGTGCCACTGGTTCGACCGGGGCGACCGGCTCGACCGGGGCAACTGGAGCCACTGGCTCGACGGGAGCAACCGGAGCCACAGGTGCAACGGGCAACACCGGCGCTACTGGAGCGACTGGATCTACCGGTGCCACTGGTTCGACCGGAGCTACCGGAGCCACAGGTGCGACGGGCGATACCGGCGCCACTGGAGCAACAGGTGCCACCGGCTCGACTGGTGCGACCGGAGCGACTGGAGCCACCGGCTCGACGGGAGCCACCGGAGCTACAGGTGCAACGGGCGATACCGGCGCGACGGGAGCGACTGGATCTACCGGTGCCACTGGTTCGACCGGGGCGACGGGAGCCACTGGCTCGACCGGAGCAACCGGAGCCACAGGTGCGACCGGCGCAACTGGAGCAACTGGGGCCACGGGAGCAACTGGCTCGACCGGAGCGACTGGTGCCACCGGCTCGACCGGGGCAACCGGAGCAACGGGCTCGACCGGCGCAACGGGCGCCACAGGCTCAACCGGCGCGACGGGTAGCGGCGGTCCGACGGGAGCCACCGGCCCGACAGGCCCGGGCGGCGAAACCGGGCATCAAGGTCCGCAGGGCAACAACGGGCACGGCAATGGCGAACAGAACGCGCCAGGCAATTCTGGCGACCACAACAATGCCGATAACAGCTCGCACCAAGGACAGGGCAACTCTGCCGGTGGCCAAGGCAATGGAAATGGCGGGCCTCACGCCACCGTAACGGCAAGCACGCTGGGGCTGACGGACTCCAAGCAGTTCTTGCAGTCCGGCTCGTCCGGCGGCGGCGGCCCTGCCTCGTTCGGGAAGCTTGTCAGCCAGGCTGCCAATTCGGCGACGACCGATCTCTTGAACGTGCTCAACACGGTCAAAGGCTTTGGTCAGAACCAGAATAAGCCGTCCGGCGCGACGTCCGACCTGGTATCGGACAAGGGCAAGCAAGGTGCTGGCTACGGTCAGGCCGACGACACGCTGAAAAAGGCTTTGAAGGATATTCTGAAGCCGAATGACTGAGTGTCGGTCGAGAAAAGCGCGCGCGGGCTTTGCGGAAACGCAGGGCCCGCGTCCTCGCGTCTTGGACAGAGGGAAAAGGCTCGTGCCGCGGCCTTGTTCGCATTACAATAGAATTGCCGTGCACCCACGCCGGCGCAGTCGTAGCGGCAACGTTCTCGAACCCTCGCTTGTAGGTCGCAGGGGAAGTAGATGGTGAGCGTTCCTCAATACACCGTGGCTCAGCCGGTCCCAATCCGTACGGATATGGAAGCGCGCGAGGCCGGGAACGGTCGCAAGATCGCAGAGGACCGGATCCCTGGCGGCCCCGCCGCTTTCGATCGGATCGGGCCCCGCGTCAAAGCAATGCTTCAGGTCGCCCGCTATCACGGTGTCGAACTCGACCCCAATGAATTCCGAGCAACGGGCGAAGGGTCGTTTCCAACCGCTTCCGACCTCTCGCAGTGGGCCCAGAACGCCGGGATGTGGTCTCGTGCGTTGCGTATCCGCTGGTCGCATCTGTTGCGCTTTGAGCACGCGGGGCCAATCGTCCTCCTGTTCAACGACGGCGGAGCCGGTCTCCTTGTCGGGGCAAGTGCTGAACACAACCTCGTTTTCCTCAAGAGCGTCGACGCTTCCGACGACGCGGACGCTCTACCAATCGACGAGCTCCGCCTCGCTCAGGTGTGGTCTGGCGAGGCTGTCCTGTTGCGGGCTGCGCGGTCCCACGTCGCGGCGGACGCGCCATTCACGTTTGGTTGGCTGATCGATCTGGTGCGGCTTGAGAGCCGCCCGCTGCGCGACATCGGCATCGCCTCGTTTACGCTGAGCATTCTGACCGTTCTGCCGCCGCTCATCGTAATGACGGTGGTCAACAAGGTGCTGCAGTTCAGCAGCGTTTCGACCCTGGTGCTTCTCTCGGCCGTGATTGCTGTGGTCTTCGTCTACGAGACGCTGCTCGGCCATGCTCGGCGGCTGATCGTCAACGTTGTCGGCACGCGTCTGGACACGAAGCTCAATCTGCATGTTTTCGGCAGGCTGTTGCGGCTGCCTCTCGACTATTTCGAGCGGCATCCCGCAGGCGAGACGATGTATCACCTTGCCCAGGTTTATCGCATTCGTGAGTTCCTGACCGGCAAGCTCCTCAGCACATTCCTGGATCTGATCACGTTGTGTGTCCTGGTCCCGGTCATCTTCTACATAAATCCCATACTGGCCTGGATGGTGCTCGCCTGTGCGGTCGTGATCATGGGGACGATCTTCGCTTTCCTCGCGCCGCTGCGTCGACGCTATCAACGCGTCGTGGACGCGGAGACCTTGAAGGCAGCCGCGCTCGGCGAGACCGTCGTCGGCATCAAGACCGTCAAGGCGCTCGGGCTCGAACTGCAGCGCAAGGCGATGTGGGACGAACGGGTGGCCGACGCGGGCAAGGCGCGTCTCGCTTTCGGGCAGCTGGCCAACTGGCCGCAGACACTCGTCACGCCGATCGAGCGTGTCATGGTACTCGGCACCATGCTCATCGGCGCCTATCTCGCGATGAACGACCGGTCGGGCTACATGGTCGGCAGCCTGTTCGCTTTCATGATGATCGCCCAGCGCGTTGCCCAGCCACTGGTCGGACTGGCGCGGCTGGTCGAGGATTATGAGGAGGTCAGCGCCGCGATCGGGGAAGCCGCTTCGGTTCTCAACCGGCCATTGGAGAGCAGTTCCAATTCTGCCGGCCTGCGGCCAAGGCTCGTCGGCGAGATCAGGTTCAGCGATCTGACATTCAGTTACATCGGCACCAAGACGCCGGCACTCGACCGGGTCAGCTTCGATGTCCCGGCCGGTGCCATGTTCGGCATTGTCGGGCGCAGCGGATCAGGCAAATCGACCATCGCGCGCCTGTTGCAGGGGATAAACCGTGACTACAGCGGGTTTCTCAAGCTCGACGGGGTTGATCTCAAGGAAATCAACCTCCGCCATTTGCGCCAGGGACTGGGCGTCGTCCTTCAGGACAATTTTCTGTTCCGCGGATCGATCAGGGACAACATCATCGCGGGACGTCCTGGTCTGACGCTGTCCGACGCCATGCGTGCCGCTCAACTGGCAGGTGCGGCCGAATTCATCGAACGCATGCCGAACGGCTACGACACCTATATCGAGGAGGGTTCGCCCAACTTATCTGGCGGCCAGAAGCAGCGGCTGGCAATCGCTCGTGCGCTCATTCACGATCCGACGATCCTGATCCTCGACGAGGCGACGAGCGCGCTCGATCCGGAGAGCGAGGCCGTAGTGAGCGCGAATCTGATGCGCATCGCCAGCGGGCGCACGATGATCATCGTTTCGCACCGGCTCGCCTCCTTGACCGAATGCGACCAGATCCTCGTCATCGACCAGGGCAAGGTGCTCGATGTCGCTTCTCACCCCGTGCTTTTGGAGCGGTGCGGTGTCTATCGCCAGCTCTGGTTCCAGCAGAACCGGCACCTTGACGGGCGTCATGGCCGTCTGGCGGCCGTGCCGTCTCGACCCGACTGAGCTGGCCGGCAATGAGCAGCACCACTCATTCCACCCTTCCAGTTCACCGGCGCCGACGAGATGCGAGCGATCCGACTGCGCCCGCCATTCTTGAGTTCAAATGGCCGTCGACGGCAGTCGCCAATGCACCGATTCCTTGGGTGGCGCGCAGTATCGTGTGGATCGTCTCCAGCATGGTCGCCGCCTTGATTGTGCTCGCGGCGCTGATCCCCGTCGACCAGGTCGTCACGACAAGGGGGCTTGTGGTCTCGCAATCGCCCAACATCATCGTCCAGCCGTTGGAGACTGCGATCGTCCGATCGATCGAGGTGCGCGAAGGCCAGCGTGTAAAGGCCGGCCAGTTGCTGGCTCGGCTGGATGCCACCTTCGCTTCAGCGGACCTTACGGCGTTGGCTACTCAGGTCTCAACCCTCGAAGCTGAAGTGGCGCGCCTCAAAGCCGAGGCCGAGGGCTTGCCTTTCAGCTATGATGGACTGGACCCAAGCTGGACATTGCAGGCCGCGATCTTCGATCGCCGCAAGGCGGTATACGATGCAAAGCTGGAGAGCTTCGACAGGCAGCGTGACGAGTTGAGCTCCGTCATCTCGCGCTCACAATCCGATGCAGAGGGCTATCGGCAGCGTCTGGCTGTCGCGGCGTCGATCGAAAAGATGCGTCAGCAGCTCGAAGAAAGGCAGGTTGGGAGTCGTCTCAACACGCTTCTCGCCGAGGACAACTCGGCGGAGATGTCGCGCTCGCTGAACAACGCCGAGCAGACGACCGAGGCTGCCAAGCGTCAGCAGGCCGCGGCCGCAGCCGAGCGTGACGGCTACGTGCAGAGCTGGCGTGCCGATGTCTCGCAGAGCCTTTCGGAAGCGAATGCACGCATGTCGGACGCGCGCGAGCTTCTTAACAAGGCGAAGCTGCGCAAGCAGTTGGTGGAGTTGAGGAGCGAAGCCGATGCGACCGTTCAGTCGGTCGCCAAGGTGTCGGTGGGCTCGGTCCTGCAGTCCGGCGAGCGCCTGATCACACTTGTCCCATCCAACGCGGTGCTCGAGATCGAAACCAATATCGTTGGGCGCAGCAGCGGCTTCGTCCATGTCGGCGACCCTGTGGCCATCAAGTTCGATACCTTTCCCTACTCGCAATATGGCTTGGCGCATGGCACCGTTCGCGCCGTCAGCCCGGATTCCTTTTCGGCCAGGGAACAAGCGCGCGATCCAAACAGTTCGCTGGCGATGCTGCCCTCCGATGCAGACCTGTTCTATCGCACCCAGATATCCATCGACGACATAGCACTCCACGGTTTGCCGGCGGACTTCGCGATCAGTCCCGGCATGCCTGTGACTGCGGACGTGAAGGTGGGCCGCCGCACAGTGCTAAAATATCTGCTGGGCGCCCTGCTGCCGATCGGACAGGAAGCGATGCGGGAGCCCTAGATGGCGATCCTCGACCGCCTGACTGCACGTATTCATCCCGCGCTGGCACTTCGCCGGGCGGTCCAGCTCTCCGGCAGCGGCAAGCCTGAGCAAGCTTTTGTGCTGATGGCCATTGCCGCGCGCGGCGGCATTGTTGAAGCGCAATATCAGGTCGGCCGTTGCTACCTGGAAGGCATTGGCGTGCCGCCAAGCCATTCGGAGGGCGCGCGCTGGTTGCGGCGGGCTGCCGATCGCGGCAGCCCCGATGCGCAGGCCCTCCTTGCTGCGCTCTGCGTAGCCGGGCTGGCGCCACAAGAAATTGGAGCTGGTTCGGAAGGCTTGTTCGAACGAAATTCCTCGGGCGAGCCAGACTTTTCGGCAGCGCTTGACCTCGCGCGGAAAGCCGCCGAAGCCGGATCCGCTACAGGACAAGCCCTGCTCGGCTACATACTGAGCAAGGGTCCAAAGGCCATGCGCGATCTTGATGCCGCGCATGGCTGGTACGAAAAATCAGCGGCCGCCGGTTGCCCGGAAGGATGCCTTGGCCTGGCCCTTTCCTTGACCCGGTTGAGGCAGCCGGAGCAGAGAACCAGAATCGCCACAGAGCTTCGTCGGGCGGCGGACGCCGGTCTGCCAACGGCGATCTATCTGCTTGCCGTTCTCACCGAGCACGGGATAGGAGTGGCTGTCGATCTGGACGCGGCTCAGCGGCTTTACAGGGACGCGGCGGAGGCGGGACTCGCATCCGCTCAATTCCGGCTGGGGCTGGCACTCATCGAGGGTAGCCTGGTCGATCTGGACCCTGTCGCCGGTGAAGCCTGGACGCGCCGCGCCGCGCTGGCAGGAAATGCCGAAGCCGCTTATCGCTTGGGCGAACTGTATGCGAGCCGGCCTCAGCGGGATTTTGCGGAGGCCGCGACCTGGTACCGCCGGGCTGCTGATGGCGGTCACCAGCCGGCGTTACGTGCATTGGCTTCGCTCTATCTCTCGGGCAATGGTGTGGCTCAGGACGCTGAGGAAGGAACCCGCTTGCTGCGTACCGCAGCAGCCAGCGGCGACCGCGACTCCCAAGTTGATCTGGCAAACCTTGTCCTCGGGGGCGCAGGCGAGCCAGATGATGCTGTCAGCGTTGCCGGATGGTTTGGAGCAACCGCATCATCGGGCGATCTGGTTGCGGCGTTCAATCTCGGTCTCTGCTTCGCGGAAGGCGTGGGTGTCGGCAAGGACCAGGAGCGTGCGGCGCGTTGGATGGGGCGGGCGGCCGAAGGCGTTGCCGAGGCGCAATATATGTATGCCCGCATGCTTCAGGAAGGACGAGGCGTGGCTGCCGATCAGGGGCAGGCTCGCGTCTGGTTTGAGCGGGCGGCAAAAGCTGGCCTTGTGGACGCGCAGGTTGCTCTTGCCGAAATGCTTTACAACGGTCGTGGTGGGGAACGCTCTGTCGTTGCCGCAGCCCAGCTTTTCAAGCAAGCCGCCGCTGCTGGACATGCCGGGGCGATGTTCGCGATCGGGGCATTGTACGAGACCGGACAAGGCCTATCGATCAATCCTAAAGCGGCGCAGGAATGGTTTGCAGCGGCTGCTGAAAGAGGCCATGGGCATGCGCAGCTCATGCTTGGCCGCTATCTCTCCAGGGGCATTGCCGGCGACCATGACTCCGCTGCCGCCCGCATCTGGTTCGAGCGGGCGGCTGCGCACGGTGTCCAGGAAGCCTCTGATGAGCTCGCCGAAACATAGCGGCGATATAGCTCGCGATTTTTGGCTTCCGGGATCAGCATCTGCGATACGCCTCAGATGTTTTCTGGCGTGAGGCATGCGAGCATCCAGGCCGCCGATCGACGCCCTGGCGGAATAGCTTGAAGCGAGGACAAGGAGAGGCTCTCACCGGCCGGTCGGTGTTGAAGCGGGCTCGATCGGGTACATATTTAAGGCATGCCCGTCCGCCGAAAAGTCGACTTAACAGAAAAACTGATAGCAGAGTGGCCACTCTCCCCAGCGGCAACACTTGGATCGTCCGTAAGGGCGAGGGGTATTTTCCTCGAGATGCGGGCGCGCCTACCCGTTGCGCTGAGGAAGCTGCTTCACATTGAATCCAGGGTGCTCACCCTGAGGCTGCCGGAAGGCGCCGACGCCGATGTTGAATCGGCCTCTGCAATCATCACTCAAGCAATGCACAACATCGAAGACCTGCCGGTGATCCCCCGCGAAGTCGAGGACATCCTGACAATCTCCTTGGCCGAGCGGCACCGCTGGCTGAAGGACGGACGCTTGCAGAGCGCAGGAACCAGAACGGTCAAACTTCGCGGCCGCGCAAGAAAGATCACCTTCCACGTGTTCGACCCGCGCCATATCGAAGATGTGCTCGACCGCGACCTGGTCACCGCCTGGCGCGACGAGGACGCCGCGACCTCTGCTGAGAACCGGCGACGCGCTGCCGCGAAGGCTGCCCTGAAGCGTGCCCAAAAAAGTGGCCGTGAGGGTTCAACTTCGGGCGATGGCGACCGGGACAATGCATCTCGTTCCAACTTGCGCGGCTGGGAGGATTTCGAGAGCGAGGGTCTTCTGCGCTGACAATTTTAAGGCGCGCCTCGGCAACTTGGCGAGCGATCCCGACTGACGGGCGTCGATGCTCAGAACTTGTCGGCTCTCCCAAACGGGCATATGATATTGTTGAGATGATATATATTACATAAGTATAAAATAACAATTTAACAAATTTAAGAGGAAAGACATTCGCGGGGCGGAGGTCAACCGAGCGGTATCGGTTGGCGTGAACTCGTGGTCCCGGAGGCCGGCTATGGCGAAGACGATCAACAAGGGCTTGGGCGCTGGCCAGCCTGGGCCAGATCAGCCGTTTCTCGACACCACCGCCTACGGATCCGGGCCGGACGACTCTGTCTCGGATGTGACCGAGAACGCCGCCATCACCCACCACGTGGCCACGGTGAACGGGACTTCCGTTCCCTACACCGCCACAGCCGGTCATCTCGTCGCCGTCGATCCGTCGAGTTCGAAGCCGGCCGCCAAGGTCTTCTATGTCGCCTTCACGGCGGACGGCATGGACGCGACCACCCGGCCGGTGACCTTCTTCTACAATGGCGGACCTGGCTCGTCGTCGGTCTTCCTGCTGCTCGGCTCGTTTGCGCCCAGGCGCATCAGAACCAGCATGCCGGGCTTCACGCCGCCTCCGCCCTACGCCATGGAGGACAATCCCGATAGCCTGATCGACCGCAGCGACCTTGTCTATATCAACCCGGTCGGCACCGGCTATTCCGCGGCGATCGCACCTTTCAAGAACCGCGACTTCTGGGGAGTCGATCAGGACGCCGTCTCGATCAAGCAGTTCATCAAGCGGTATCTCAGCGCTTTCAATCGTTGGAACTCGCCACGCTTCCTGCTCGGCGAATCCTACGGCACGGCCCGCAGCTGCGTGCTGGCTTGGCTGCTGCACGAGGACGGCCTCGACCTCAACGGAATCACGCTGCAATCCAGCGTGCTCGACTATCCCGCCAACTTCTCCAACGCGGTCGGCCTCATGCCGACCTTTGCCGCAGATGCGTGGTTTCACAAGAAGACCGGCATCGAGCCGCTGCCAGCGAACCTCGCCTCGTACATGGAGACCGTGACTCAGTTCGCGCAAGGCCCCTACAGTGCAGCACTGAACGCTTTCCCGAAGGCAGACCCCGTGGCGGTGGAGACGCTGAGCCGCTATCTCGGCTTGCCCGCCAGCGAACTCGGAGGCTGGCGGCTGAATGTGGAGGCTGCCGACCGGCTCGGTCATTCCGCCTTCCTAATCGAGCTTCTGCAGGACCAGGGCCTAGCGCTGGGCGCCTATGACGGGCGGGTGACCGGCATCGATACGGGCATATCGGCCATCGTCTCGCCCGACGGCGGCATGAACGATCCGACCATGGCGGCTGTGGGCGGCGTCTACACCACAATGTGGAACAGCTATCTCAACAACGACCTCAAATTCACTGCCACCTCGAACTTCATCGACCTCAACGATCAGGCCTTCCAGTTTTGGGACTTTAGTCACACCGATCCGACGGGCGCAGTGCAGAAGCCGGACAGCCAGGGCAACCCGACCCTCTACACGGCAGGCGATCTCGCCGCCACAATGGCCGCCAATCCCGACCTGCTGGTGCTCTCGGCCAACGGCTACTACGATTCGGTGACGCCTTTCTTCCAAACCAAGCTGACGCTGGACGCGATGCCGCTGGAGGACGCCCAGGTGCGCGCCAATCTTGCGATCAGGAACTACCCCTCGGGACACATGATCTACCTCGACGGCGCTTCGCGAACGGTCATGAAAGCCGATCTCGCCGCCATGTACGACCGGGCCGTCGGCACACGTCGCGCCCGCCTGCACGCCCGCGCGGCGCTGTCGCGCGCGGTGCCCAACATCATCCGGCCCTATTTCAAGCTGCCCGGCGTCGGCGACGTCGCCTTCCGTCCTGCTGCTGCCGGTGCGGAACCGTGGAATGTACCGGATCTGTGCCGGGCCTATGCCTGGCCGAGCGGCCTCGTCGGCGGCGGCGTCATCGCGATCATCGAGTTCGGCGGCGGGTGGGTGCAGAAGGATATTGATGCTTATTTCCGCTCGACGGGCCTGCCGGCACCGACCATCGTCGACGTGCCGATCGGCGGCGGCCGCAACGATCCGAACAAGCACTCCGGCAATCCGGCTGCCGACCCGGACCGCGAAGTCGCACTCGACATCGAGGTCGCCGCCGCAGCCTACTCTGTGGCCACCGGCGATGCGGCAAGCATCCGCGTCTATTGGGCTGACGCCAGCGACTGGGGCGCGATGGCGACCGCGATCATCGCCGCCGCGGCCGACGGCTGCGATGTCTGCTCTGTGTCTTGGGGCTCCGACGAGGCTAACTGGAAGTCGGCGGCCGCAATGGCAGGCATCGACTATCCCGGCAGGCTGAACAAAGCGGCGGAGGCCGCCACCAAGGCCGGCATGATCGTCTTCGCCGCATCGGGCGACAACGATTCCTCGGACGGCGGGGCCGATCCGGCCAATGTTGACCTGCCGTCTTCCAGCCCGTTCGTCGTTGGCTGCGGCGGCACCATGAAGCCGCACGGCGCCAATGCGGAAGAGACAGTCTGGAACGACGATCCCGGCAATCCGAACGGCTCGGGAACGGGCGGCGGCTTCTCGGAACTCTTCCGCCCCATGCCGGCATGGCAGGCGGGAGCTCCGCACGGCCCCGGCCGCATGGTGCCCGATGTCTCCGCCAGTGCCGATCCCTATACGGGCTACAGTGTCTTCGTGTACGGCCGGCAGGAAGTGATCGGCGGCACCAGCGCCGTGGCGCCGCTCTATGCCGGGCTATTTGCCGCCTTCGGGCGCAAGCTCGGAATGGTGGCGCCGCAGCTTTGGCTGAACCACACCTGCTTCAACGACATAACCACCGGCGATAACGGTTATTTCCGCGCCCGCGTCGGCCCGGACCCCTGCACCGGCATCGGCACTCCTATCGCGGACAAACTGGGCGCGCTGTTTGAGGCGCCAAGCAAGCCTGCTGCCGAAACGGCGCGCCCAGCGCGCCGCCGACGGCGAAATGCGGCGGCGGTTGCTTGAACCAGCCGGCGCTCCCGAGGGCCTAATTGCGGCGCGAACCCCGGAACCCGCTTCCAGCCGACATAGGCGTGGCAGCCATCGCACACAATGTCAGAGGTGGCCCTCCGTTCGATGCGTCTGAAGACTGCAAGCTTTTTGGAACAAAATCTCTCGCTGCCGAGATGGCAGAGGTGTGCAGGGCTTTCAGCCGTTCACTTTGCGCGCCTTTGTCGCTTCGCCGTTACGGCGGCCTGGAACTCGATTTCGTTTGGATTTCTGCACATGGTCACCAGAGCTGAGCGTCTTCGATGAAGCCTGTCGAACCGCAAATCTCGCATTGAGCGTCAGCTCGCTTCGAGAGCCGCTCGCTCCGGCGTTGAATAGCGGCGCGGTTATACGGGAGGACACGGGATTAATTTAGTCCTCCTCGTGGTCCGTGGTTTCGCCAGACCATACGAGAGAATACGAAGGGGGCAGGTTGGCGAACCATCGGCAAGCTATTGATTCTGTACAGAAAACATTGCCCTCTCCGGACACGCATTATCGTTACTTGTCAAATAGCATTTGACTCGGAGGTGCCTCCGCGGATCGCCGATCGATTGCGCGTAGTCCGCGCGCCGAACACCGCACCAGTCCGATCAATAAGGCGCCATGGGTTCGGCCAGTGCTTTGACTAAATCAGATTCCCAGATATACAAGACAATTTCGGGTTTGGATTTCGCATCGATTGGCCCCTTCATGAGTCGTAATTTTTTGGTGATCGAGCCTGAAGAGGGCATCGCCGTGCTCAAGGGGCTTGCCTCTTTGGCGCGCATTTCCATGCTGAAATTGCTGCACGAGAAGGGGCCGATGAATGTCAACGACGTCGCCGCTGTGCTGTCGCTGCCGCAATCGACGGTCTCGACCAATATCCAGGTGCTTGAGGACGCGGGCCTGATCCGCACCGAGAACCAAAAGGCGAAGAAGGGCAGCCAGAAGATCTGCTATCCGACCGCCGAAGAAGTGCTCGTGGTCTTCAAGAGCGAGTATCGTGCGGTCAAGAACGACGCGATCGAAGTATCGATGCCGATTGGGCTTTACACCGGATTCGAGGTTACCGCGCCCTGCGGTCTCTGTTCGCCGGACGGGATCATCGGTCTGCTTGATGTGCCCAACACTTTCCTGGATCCGGACCGTATGAAGGCCGGTCTGTTGTGGTTCACGCGCGGCTTTGTCGAATATCAGTTCCCCAACAATGCCAAGCTCGCCAATACCGAGATTACCGAACTCGAGCTGGTGGCTGAACTGTCCTCGGAAGTGCCGGGCACCAGCGCCGACTGGCCCTCCGACATCACGCTGACGATCAATGGCGTCGACGTCGGCACCTGGACGTCACCGGGCGATTTCGGCGACAAGCGCGGCGTTTTCACGCCCTCCTGGTGGAAGCTCAAGGGCTCGCAATATGGCAAGCTGAAGAACTGGCGGGTTTCCGCTGACGGAACCTATGTCGACGGCGTCAGGATTTCCGAGACCAGCCTCGCCGCCCTCGATCTCAAGGGCCATCATTCAATCCGGGTTCGGATTGGCGTCAAGGACGACGCTGAGCGTCCCGGCGGAATCAATATTTTCGGCAAGGGATTTGGAAACTACGATCAGGACATTCTGCTGAGGATCAAAACCGGTTGATATCATCAAATCGGGTTTCAAAAATAGTCCATTGATTTCAATGTGTTGACTTCGTTTGCGACTGAGATTGTCGGTCAATTGTCAGACTTTTGATGGTTTTTCGCTTGACGAATGGATGCCGTTTCCCTCTGATATCTAATAAGGTGATTTAAATCATCATTTATGATATTCTCGGAGGGAATGCATGAAGGCGGCCGTTACGGCGCATCCGCGTTATATCGTTTCGAAGATCGACCCCAGGCTTTATGGATCCTTCATCGAGCATCTTGGGCGGGCGGTTTACACCGGTATCTATGAGCCCGGTCATGCGACGGCGGATGACAACGGCATGCGTCGCGACGTCATCGATCTCGTCAGGGAACTCAAGGTTCCGATCGTCCGCTATCCCGGCGGCAATTTCGTATCCGCTTACAATTGGGAGGACGGCGTCGGCCCCAAGGAAGAGCGCCCGGTGCGCCTCGACCTTGCCTGGCACACGTCGGAAAGCAATGAAGTCGGCCTGCATGAATTTGCCGACTGGTGCGCCTCGGCGAACACCGAGATGATGCTTGCCGTCAATCTCGGCTCGCGTGGCCTCGATGAAGCCCGCAACTTTCTGGAATACACCAATCATCCCGGCGGCAGCGAGTGGAGCGACAAGCGCATCGCCAACGGCCGCAAGGAGCCCTTCGACGTCAAGCTCTGGTGCCTTGGCAACGAGATGGACGGCCCCTGGCAGATCGGCCACAAGACCGCCGACGAGTATGGCCGCCTGGCCCACGAGACCGCCAAGGCGATGCGTGCCTTCTCCAAGTCGCTCGAGCTCGTGGTCTGCGGCTCGTCGAATGCCAAGATGCCGACATACCCGGAATGGGAAGCGACCGTTCTCGATCATACTTACAACGAGGTAGATTACATCTCGCTGCACATGTATTTCGACAATGAAGCCAATGACGCGCCGAATTATCTTGCCATGAGCGAGAAGCTCGACGCTTACATTGTCTCGGTCGCCGGCGTTATCGACTATATCAAGGCCAAGAAGCGCTCCAAGAAGCAGGTCTACATCTCGTTCGACGAATGGAACGTCTGGTACCATTCCAAGGAGCAGGACAAGAAGATCCTTGGCGGCAATGAGGGCTGGCCTTTCGCCCCGCCATTGCTCGAAGACATCTACAATTTCGAGGACGTGCTGCAGGTCGGCCTGATCCTCAACACCTTCATCCGTCGTTCCGACGTGGTCAAGATCGCGTGCCTGGCGCAACTGGTCAATGTCATCGCGCCGATCATGACCGTCCCCAATGGCCCGGCATGGCGGCAGACGATCTTCTATCCTTATCTCTATGCCTCGATCTACGGCCGCGGCAATGCGCTGGATCTCAAGGTGGAAAGCCCGACCTACAGCTCCACCGTCGCCGGAGATGTTTCATATGTCGACGTCGCCGGCGTGCATGACACGGAAACCGGACATGTCACCTTCTTTGCCATCAACCGCCATTCGAGCGAGGAAATCGAAACCGCGATCGACATAGCGGGCTTCGGCGCAGCTGAGATCGTCGACCATCAGCTGATGACGCACGCGGATCTGAAAGCCGTCAATTCGGCGCAGAACCCAAGCAATGTCGGGCCCACAAAGGGGACCGGCGCGGCGGCGGTGGGCGGCAAATTGAGCCTGCCGCTGCCGCCCTATTCCTACCAGATGGTGCGCCTGAAGCTCTGACTTCAGGCGCACCATCGTGCATGGGCTGAGGAGGAGCCTCGACGTGACGGCCGATATCGAGATCAGGAATGTGAGCAAGCATTTCGGTGCCATGACGGTGCTGGATGATCTGTCTCTCTCCATCAAGGCACGCGAATTCATCGTGTTTCTCGGGCCGTCCGGCTGCGGGAAATCGACGCTTCTGCGCATGATCGCGGGCCTCGAAACTGTCGATACCGGCGAGATAGCCATCAACAACGAGCGTATCGATCATCTGCCGCCGGGCAAGCGCGGCATTGCCATGGTGTTCCAGTCCTATGCGCTTTATCCGCATATGAGCGTGCGCGACAACATGGCATTCGGGCTCGAGAATATCGGCATGCCGCGCGACGTCATTGAGGCGCGCATAAAGGAGAGCGCCCGCATCCTCGAAATGGAGCACCTGCTCGAGCGCAAGCCGGGCCAACTCTCCGGCGGCCAGCGGCAGCGCGTCGCCATCGGCCGTGCGATCGTCAAGGAGCCGAAGGCCTTTCTGTTCGACGAACCGCTCTCCAATCTCGATGCGGCATTGCGGACCCGTACCCGCATCGAACTTGCCCAACTGCACCAGCGCCTGCAATCGACGATGATCTTCGTCACCCACGATCAGGTCGAAGCGATGACGCTCGCCGACCGCATTGTCGTCATGAACAATCGCAAGATCGAGCAGATCGGCTCTCCCATGGAAATCTACGACCGGCCCGCGACCAAATTCGTCGCAGGCTTCGTCGGCGCGCCGGCAATGAATTTTGTCGAGGCGACGCTCGACAGATCGAGCCGGAATGCCAGGGCCAGGTTTGCGGACGGCATATCGGTTCAGACCGAGATCGCCTCCGACCAGACGATCGACGGCAAATACACTTTCGGCATCCGTTCGGAAGACGTGCGCATCGTTCCCGCCGGGCAGGGCAATGCCGATGGCGTGATCGATGTGCTTGAGCGGCTCGGCGAACGCACCCTGGTCTACGCCCGGCTTGGCGATGGCCAGCAGATCGTCGGCTCGGATGTCGGCAACAGCCGCGTTGCGGTCGGCGACAAGGTCGGGCTCGCCTTCGACGGCCGGAAATCGCATCTGTTCGGCGAGACCGGTCGCGCCTGGCACGCGAGGGAGGTCTGACATGGATGACCGACGGGCGACGCCGCGGACCGTGCTTCCGGCCGCCAGCGTCAGAGCTGCAAGCGTCGATATCTACGCTCCGCAATGGCGAAACTTCATTTTCGTTGCGCCGTTCCTGTTCTTCTTCACGACGCTTCTGCTGGTCCCGCTGTTCTGGGGAATGTGGCTGAGCTTCCACAAGGCCGACACGTTCTCATCCGGAAACTTCGTCGGTTTCGGCAACTATGTCAGGCTGTTTCACGACAAGGTGTTCTTGCAATCGGTCTGGAATACCTTCTATTTCGTGCTTCTGACGGTGCCGACCCTGGCACTGATCGGCCTTTTTCTCGCGCTTTGCCTCAACCGCCGCACACGCACAGCCGCGGTGCTGCGGACCCTTTTCTTTTCTTCCTCGGTGCTGTCGGTCACGATCGTCACACTGATCTGGCGCATCGTGTTCATTCCGAATGTCGGCCTTCTGTCGACGATCTACGGATGGTTCGGCGCAACCGCCCCGGCTTTCATTTCCGATCCCAGCCTGGCGATGATCGGCATCGCCATCGCCACCGTCTGGTGGTGCATCGGCCTGCCGATGATGCTCTTTCTCTCCGCCCTCCAGCAGATTCCGCAGGATATTTACGAAGCGGCAGCCCTGGACAATGCCAATCGCTGGCAGACGCTACGCTCGATTACGCTGCCGTCGATCAAACGCACCTTCGTCCTGGTGGTCATTGTCCAGATCGTGCTGCAGTTCCAGCTGTTCGGCCAGGCTTGGCTGATGACACGCGGCGGTCCGAACAACCTGACCAAGCCGATCGTGCTCTACATCTATGACACCGCGTTCCGTCGCTGGGATCTCGGCATGGGCGCCGCGGCTTCAGAGGTGCTGTTCATCCTCATCCTGATGGCGGCCATGGTCCAGTACCTGGTCACACGCAACAAGGCAGGTCAGGCATGAGGGCTCCAGCCATTTCCATCAAGGGACGCGCATTCGGCGACCGCGTGTTGCTGGCTCTGGTCATCCTGCTTTCCCTGGTCATGATCGCGCCGGTTCTGTGGGTTATCGGCCTGTCGCTCAAGGAAAATGCCGAGCTGATGGCAAATCCGAATTCTGTGTTTCAGGCGCCCTATACGCTCAAGAACTACATCAACACCATCGGCACCTCGTCGGTGTTCGTCTGGGTGTTCAACAGCATCATCGTCTCCGGAGGATTGACGCTCGGAACGCTGATCCTGTCGTCGCTTGCCGGCTATGGCTTTGCACGGCTGAATTTCCCCGGCCGAAACATCCTGTTCGTGATCGTGCTCTTCGGCCTGGCGGTTCCGGAACAGGCCGTGCTTGTCGCCCGCCATCAGATCTTCAGCATGCTGAATTTCCACAACACCTATCACGGGCTCATTCTCCCGGGCCTGTCGGCTTCTTTTGGCGTCTTCCTGATGACCCAGTATTTCAAGGCCATCCCGAAGGAACTGGACGAAGCCGCCATGCTGGACAATGCCAGCCGGTTCAGGACGTTCTGGAAGGTTCTTTTGCCGCTCACGGTACCCGCTCAGGCAACTCTAGGCATCTTCACCTTCCTCGGCGCGTGGAACGATTACTTGTGGCCGCTGATCTCGGCAACCAAGAAGGATATGTACACGCTGACGGTCGGCATGGCCTCGACACAGACCAATTTCGCCCAGTCGGAAGGCATCGGCTTCTTGATGGCGCAGGCGGTGTTCGCCGGCGCGCCGATCCTGATCGTCTACCTGTTTTTCCAGAAATACATCGTCACGGCCGTCTCGGGCGCCGCGGTGAGATGACGAAATTGCCTGGCGGCGGGGGAGTGCGTCGCAGCGATTGAAGCATGAAGCCAGTCCAGGGTGGAGTGGCGCAGATTCAGTAGGAGGAACTGATATGAAAATGAAGAAAGTCCTGTTTGCAGCGGTCTCGGCGGGCGTGCTGATGCTCGCAAGCCCGAGTTTTGCAGCGACGGAATTGACCGTGCAGCGCTTTTTCGGTGCCTGCGATGCCGATTTCGGCACCAACACCGATGTCGCCAAGGCAGTGGGCGAATGCGGCATCATCACCTCGCTGATCAACAAGTTCAATGCCGACAACCCCGATGTTCACGTCAGCGTCAGCACTGTGGAATGGCCGGGCTATGACCAGCTGACCGCGCAGTTCGCTTCGGGCGAAGCTCCCGATATCGTTACGATCCATGAATCGGCGCTTTCGG
The DNA here is from genome assembly GCF_020165195.1 of Mesorhizobium sp. CA14. GTDB lineage: Bacteria > Pseudomonadota > Alphaproteobacteria > Rhizobiales > Rhizobiaceae > Mesorhizobium. The sequence continues at coordinate 78,453 of NZ_JAIUHR010000006.1, forward strand.
ATTACCAGTCCAAGGGGCTGTTGATGCCGCTTGACGATCTGTTGAAGTCCGTCGGCGTCACACCCGATGCCTTCACGGACGCGGCGCGCAACGGCGCCACCAAGGACGGCAAGATCTATGGCCTGCCGATCGACAGCTGGACGATGCTCTATCACATCAACATGGATCTCTTCAAACAGGCTGGCCTCGTCAATGCCGACGGCACGCCGATCCTTCCGAAGTCGCCCGAGGAGCTGCTCGCCCAGGCCGAACAGTTCAAGCAGAAGACCGGCAAGCCTTACTTCGTTCAGAACCTGGCCAATGAGACCGCACTCTATACGCGCAATCTCTACACCTATCTCTTCCAGCAGAATTCCGATTTCTTCGCCGATCCAAAACATGTGAAGCTGAACACGCCGGAAGCCAAGAAGATCGTCGAGATGTACAAGGCGATCTTCGACAAGGGCTACACCACCAAGGACCTCGACTATGGCGGCGCCATCAACGCCTTCCTTGCCGGTGGAGGTGGCGTGCAGCTCAACGGCACGTGGGTTGTCGGCGACAACAACGCCCAGTCCGAAACTAAGGGCACGGCCCTCAACAAGGGCGGCTATGCGGTTTATCCGTATCCGCAGCTATTTGCCGGCGCCCATGCGCAATATGCCGACGGCCACACCTGGGCAGTCTCGCAGAAGGACCGCACACCCGAACAGATCGCGGCTATCGGCAAATTCCTGAAGTTCTTCGCCGACCATGACTTCGATTGGTCGCGCACCGGCCACCTGCCGGCCTACAAAGCCATCATCGCCTCGGACGCTTTCAAGGCACTGCCGCATCGCAACACGATCGCAGCGGTCGCCGATCTCGGCAGGCCGCTGCCGTCGGCGGTACAGCGCCAGTTTGCGATCCAGGACATTGTGGGCGAAGAGATGAGCGCTGCAATCACCGGCCAGAAGGACGTGGATGCCGCACTTGCCGACATGGAAAGCCGCGTCAACGAATTGCTCGCCAACATTTGACGACGGACTTATCGAGAACTCTCCCGACGCCCGCGACTGGAAACAGTCGCGGGTCAGCGGTTCGAAAAAGTAGCGCCACAGCAATACTCCCTCGACACCTGGTCAGCCTCTCGCCCAGGTCGGTATAGCGAATTCGATGGTGCGGCTTCGCGGGCTGATCTTTGGACGGCGGGGCCATGACGGCTGCCCATCAGCAATCTCGCAAGGTCACTTTCAACAGTGCCTTGCCCGCGCACCGCGGCGACGGCACAGCCGTCATTTGATGACGTTCTAGAGCGAGATGATTTTAGGTTGAACGATATCCAGCGTTTTCGAAGTAGTTGTTGCATTCGGTTGCGGTGAGGCCATCGAGGATTTCGCCGATGGCGCTGCAGACAGTCTCGACGGTTCGCCGCGCCGCCTTTCTGAGCCAGTGCTTGAGCTTGGCAAAGACTTGTTCGATCGGGTTCAGATCGGGCGAATATTTCGGCAGGAGCAGAAGTCTTGCGCCGGCGCCGCGAATGGCGCGGCGCACCACCTTGCCCTTGTGCGAGCCAAGATTGTCCATGATCACGATATCACCGGGTTTGAGGGTCGGAACCAGCACCTGCTCAACATAGAGCCGGAACCGCTCGCCGTTGATTGGTCCGTCGATCAGCCATGGCGCGTCCAGACGATCATGGCGCAGTGCCGCCAGGAAGGTCATGGTCTGCCAGTGGCCGTGCGGGACCTCGGCATGGAGCCGCTCCCCGATGGGCGCCCAGCCGCGCTGCGGCGCCATGTTGGTCTTGGTCCAGGTCTCGTCGATGAACACCAGGCGTGAAGGATCAATCGCTGCGCGATACTTCAACCATTGCTGACGCCGGCGCGCGACGTCGGGGCGCCGCTGCTCGGCCGCGACCAGCGTCTTTTTTTATAACTGAGCTTCTCCTCGTGAACGAATGCCCAGACCGAGCGGTAGTCCACCTTCAGGCCGCGGTCGGCCAGTTCCGCGACCAGCCCGCGCAAGGTGAAGGCCTCATTGCGGCAGCGCTCAACCAACCAGTCGCGGTGGGCGCCGCGGATCTTCTTGGGCTTGTGTCCACCGATCTGGCCGGGGCTGACGCTGCCTGTTTCGCGAAAGCGCCCGACCCATCTGATCACCGAGCTGATGCCGACATCATAACGCGCCGCTGCTTGCCGGCGCGAAAGTCCCTCCTGCTCGACCGAAGCCACAACCCGGTCCCGAAGATCGTTTGAATATGGCTTGCCCATTCATGCCGGCCTCCTTCTCCCAGCCAGCATCTTGAATCTGATTTGCAGACCCTTGGGAATCCCTTCGATTCAAGCCAAACTCATCCCGCTCTAGTGAGTCCACAGCCCATGTTGCCCGAGCGCAACACGGCCGAAAGCGCGTCGCGTCGAACGCGTGGCGTTAGGGCAGGGGAGCCTGACAGCTCCCCTGCTCAACCTGGGAAGATCGTGAAACCGCCATCGACGCGGATGACCTGCCCGTTGATGAAGCGCGCGCGGGGGCCGGCGAGAAAGGCCACCGCCTCGGCGATCTCTTCCGGCTCCGCATACCGGTTTAGCGATTTCTTGCTCGAGTCCATGCGCGCCGGATCGACCACGCGGGTCGCCTGGAATCGTGCCGTCTTGGTGGCGCCGGGGCTGACCGCATTGATGCGCACGCCGTCGTCGATCAGTTCCTTGGCGAGGCAGCGCGTGTAATGCACGACCGCGGCCTTCAACGTCGAGTAGACGACCTCGGGCGAGCAGCCGAGGTGAGCCGCCGCCGACGCGATGTTGATAACGGAGCCGCCGCCGCGCCGCTTCATTGGCGGCACGAAAGCTTGGCAGACCAGCATCGTGCCGATCAGATTGTTCTCGGTCAGCACGCGGATGTCCTCGAGTTCGATGTCGAGGGCGTTGTTCGGGTTCGGCTTGCTGCCCTTGGCGCCGATGTCGCCGCCAGCACAATTGACCAGCACATGCACGTCGCCGAGATCGGCCTCGATCTTGCGCTTCATCTCGGCCACCGCCTCCCGGTCGCCAATGTTGCCGGTCACCCACGTGACCTTCGTCCCATGCCGCTTCAGGCGCTCGACCACCTCGCCGAGATTGGCGAACTCGCCGTATTTGGACGGAGCTGTTTCGTCCATGTCGTGGACCGCGACATTGGCGCCGAGTTCCGCCAGGCGCTCGGCCATCACCCGGCCGAGGCCACGGCCGGAACCGGTTACGAAGGCGGTCAATCCATCGAGTTCACGTGTCACCAGATCTTCTCCACTTCATCAAACCAAATTGCGCATGTTGGCGGCGCTGCGCCGGATCATGTCGAGCTCGTAGGAAACCAGGGAACCGTCGTCTTCGCGCTCCCAAGGGGTGCGGTAGTCGGCATCCTCGGGCAGCCGATTGCGCTGCGCGGCCCGCAGGCAGGCCGCAAATTCGCGCGCCGTCTTCGGCGGGTAGCCGTGCCACCAGTCGTCGCGCAGAAAGCGGACATGCCGTGCCTCCAATGCGCCCGGTTCGAGAACGGCGGTCATGCGATCGTGGTTTTCGGCAAGAATTGCGAACAGCTCGGCAAACGGCACCGCGCCATCGCCGATGGCACAACGGATCAGCCGGTAGCCTTCGGCCGTGAACTGCACGCGGTAATCCTTGAGGTGGACATGGCGGACACAGGGTGCGATCCGCCGCGTAAAATCGAGCGGCGCTTCGCCAACCGGGAACGTGTTGCCGGTGTCGAATGTGACGCCGACGCCTTCGCCGCCGAGTGCGCAGAAATCGACGAGTTCCTGGCTGGTGAAATCCTGGTGGTTTTCGATGGCAAGGACATGGCCTTCGGCAATCGCGCGGGGACCCCATTCCTTCAACCTGTCTCGAATGATGCCGGCGAACTCGCTCCATTTCTCGCCGGCAGCGTTGCGGTCGCCACATAGAACCGGCGTCAGCGCCGTTCGGATGATTTGGGCCCTCAGAAGACGTGCGGCCCGAAATGCCTGGTCGAGCGGCTCGCTCACCAGGAGACCGCCGCTGACGATCGGCGTGATCCCAAGGCTGGCGAGCCTTTCCCGCAACGCGATCACCGCATCGTCGGAAAGTTCGGTCAGCCAGGGCACCCAGATCTCCAGCACCCGCGCGCCGAGTTCGGTCGCGAGCGCGATGAAGCCTTCCAGCCCTGCCGGTTGGGGATTGGCGCGTGACGTGCCGCGGCCCTGGAGGCCGAGATGATAGGTCAGACCGTAGGGGTTCAGGCCGACCTGGAGCATGGAGCGATCCTTGGGTTCAGGTTTTGCGGTCATCGCAGGCCGGCGTCTACGGTGATCGACTGCTTGGTGATCATGCGACTGTCGTCGGCGGCGAGGAACAGCACCGTGCGCGCGATCTCCCCGCCGGTCAGAACCCGGCGGATCATCTGGCGCTGCACGACCTGATCGACCGACGCCTGCGTCTTGTACCAAAGCTGCCGTTGCCGGTCGGTGATGACGGCACCCGGCTCGATGGCGTTGACGCGGATGTTGTCGGGGCCAAACGCCCGCGCCAGCGCGAATGTCAACCCGACCACCGCAGCCTTGGCCGTCGCATAGGGCGCCATGTCTGCCGCGCCGAAACGCCAGGCGATCGAGGAAAAATTCACGATCGAACCAAAGCCCAACTCCTTCATGTGCGCATGCACGGCTTGGGCGGCAAAGAAATGGTGCCTGAGGTTCACGTCCTGGGCGTGATCCCAGTAGTCCTGCGTCACGTCCGCGACCGGGTGGCGATTGTCGTCTGCGGCGTTGTTGACCAGCACCGCGACAGATCCGAGGCGGTCGCGCACTGTGCCGATCGCGACCTGGAGCGCGGGAATATCGGTCACGTCGCAGTGCATGAATAGCGGCGCGTGCGGTGCCGAGACGGCGAGTTCCCGCGCGAGCTTGTCGCCGGCTTCCTGCTGCAGATCGAAAAACGCGACGCGTGCGCCATTGGCAGCGAAGGCGCGGACCGTGTCGGCGCCGATGCCCGACGCGCCGCCAGTGATCAGCACGACGCGGTCGGCCAGGCTCGGATAGATGGCAAAGGACAAATGCGGAAACTCTCTTCAGATCAGGCGTTGGGTGGTCGGGTCGAACAAGCAGGCACGCGCCATGTCGATGCCGAGCGTCACCGTCTCGCCCATCCGTGGCGTGCTGTCGGGGTCGAAACGACCGGTGATCTCCTTGGCGCCCAGGCGCAGAACGGCCATGGTTTCCGCACCTGTCGGCTCGACCAGTTCGACCATGGCATCGATTTGCGCGATGCCTGGCTTGCGACGCTGAAGATCGGGATCGAACCGGTAGATGTGCTCCGGCCGAATGCCGAGAACGAGCTGTCGCGGCGTATCGGACGGAAGCGTCTGGACGATCGGCAGACCGACCGTCTTGCCGTCGGCGGTCGACAGGGCAACCGTGGGGCGACCGCCTTCTTCGCCCAGTTCGGCCGGCAGGAAGTTCATCGCCGGCGAACCCATGAAGCCCGCGACGAACATATTGGCCGGGCGGTTGTAGATCATGGCCGGCTCGTCGAATTGCTGAACCGAGCCTTGATGCATCACGGCTATGCGCGAGGCGAGCGTCATCGCCTCGACCTGATCGTGGGTGACATAAACCGTCGTCTTGCCGACGCGGTGATGCAGCTTCTTGATTTCTGTACGCATGTCGACGCGCAGCTTGGCGTCGAGATTGGAGAGCGGCTCGTCGAACAGGAAGAGTTTCGGATCACGCACCAGCGCCCGGCCCATCGCGACGCGCTGGCGCTGGCCGCCCGAAAGCTGTCCGGGCTTGCGCCCAAGCAGCGGTTCGATCTGCAGAAAAGCAGCAACCCGCTTGACGGCCTCGTCCTGCTGCGGCTTCGGTACGCGGCGGCTTTCCATGCCGAAGGTGATGTTCTCGCGCACCGTCATCGTCGGATACAGCGCGTAGGACTGGAACACCATGGCAATGTCGCGGTCTTTCGGCGCAACCGCATTGACCAGCCGGCCGTCGATGCGGATCTCGCCGGAGGTTACGGTTTCCAGCCCGGCTATCATCGCGAGCAGGGTGGACTTGCCGCAGCCGGACGGTCCGACCAGGGCGACGAACTCGCCGTTCTGCGCCTCGAGATCGATGCCCTTCAGCACCTCGACCGTGCCGTAGTTCTTGCGCAGCGATCGGATGGTCAATGTCGACATGCGATGCCCTTCTTCGGAGACCGGACGATCCGCGACATGCGATAAGTCCCGCTCACTTGATTGCGCCTTGGGTCAGGCCGCGGACGAAATACTTGCCGCCGAAGAGATAGATCAGCAGCGGCGGCAGCGCGCCGATCAGCACGGCGGCGCTCATGACGTCATAGGCGCGTACGTTCGTGCCGCTCGCCGTCAGCGCGACGAGCGCGGCCGTGATCGGCTGTTGCTGCCCGGAGGTGAAGACGACGCCGAACAGATATTCGTTCCAGATACCGGTGAACTGCCAGATCACGGTGACGATCAGGATCGGCGAGGAAAGCGGCAGAATTATCTTGCGGAAGATGCGCCAGAAGCCTGCGCCGTCGATGCGCGCCGCCTTGATCAGATCGTCGGGGATGCTGACGTAGTAGTTGCGGCAGAACAGGGTGGTGAACGAAATGCCCTGGATCACATGGATGACGATGAGCCCGTAGGTCGAATTGCTGAGGCCCAGATTGCCGAGGATGAACGCCCACGGCATCAACGAGATCTGGCCCGGAATGAAGACGCCGAGCAGCATCAAGGTGAACAGCGCTTCCGAACCCTTGAAGCGCCATTTCGACAGGATGTAACCGTTCATCGCGCCGACCGTCGTCGAGATGATCGTTGCCGGAATGGTCATTTTCAGGGAGTTGTAGAAGTTGCGCTGCATGCCCTCGCAGGTGCCGCCAATGCAATAGGTGCTCCAGGCCTGGCTCCAGGCTTCAAGACGGAAGCTGCGTGGCAGCGAGATCAACCCGTTGCGCGCGATCTCTTGCTGATCGCGGAATGAATTCAGCACCACGACCAACAACGGGACCAGATAGATCGCCGCGAAGACAACCAGCAGCCCATAGATGACTAAGCGGGTGAGAAGATGCCTGCGCGCCGTAACCGTGGCGGCGCGATGATCGAGCGACCGGTCCAGCGCTGCGTCAACCATGTCCGGCTTCCTTGCGCCGGCGCCAAACCACCCAGAACGAATAGGGCACCAGCACCACGGCAAGCGCGGCAAGCATCATGATGGCCGCCGCGGCGCCTTCGCCGATCTGGCCGCGTTGGAACATCAGGTCATAGACGTAGATGGCGGGGAACGTGGTCGAGATCCCCGGCCCCCCTTTCGTGAGGGCCGCCACGAGGTCGAAGGTCTTGATGGCGAACTGGATCTGGATGACGGCGACGGCCAGGAAGATCGGCGCAATCGTTGGCAGAAGCACTTTGCGATAGATGCGGAAGGTCGAGGCGCCGTCGATCTGGGCGGCCTTGACGAGGTCCGAATCCACCGAGCGCAGACCAGCCAGGAAGAGCGCCATGGCAAAGCCCGAGGACTGCCAGACACCGGTGATGATCACCGCGTAGATCGCATGGTGCCGGTCGCTGGCGAGTGCGAAACTGAAATTCGTCCAGCCCAATCCGCGCACCATCGCCTGGATACCGTCGGTCGGGTTGTAGAGCCAACTCCAGACCGTGCCCGTGACGATGAAGGAGACGGCCAGCGGATAGAGGAAGATCGTCCGCCAGACCGCCTCGCCGCGCACGCGCTGGTCGATCAGGATCGCCAGCAGCAGTCCCACGGCCATCGAGCCGACGATGTAAAAACCACTGAAGAGAAAGAGGTTGTTGTAGGCGATGTTCCAGCGCCGGTTCGCCCAAAGCGACGCGTAGTTCTCCAGGCCGACGAAGTCGTAGCTCGGGAGCAGCGAGGAGTTCGAGAGCGAGATGTAGAGCGTCCAGCCGGTGAACACGAAGACGTAGACGAGGCTCGCCACAAGGGAGGGGCCGAGCACCAGCAAGGGCACCGCGGAGCCCAGCCGCTCCCGCCAGGGGCGGGCGGGCGCCGGGACCGATAGAATCAGGTCGTGATTTGACATTTCGAGCGCGGGACTGAGAGGGAGGACGGCCGGGTGCGGGTAGCCATTGCGCCCGGCCGGTTCCGTCTACTTCTGTGCTTCTGCCGCGTCGGCCATCGCATTGGCGCCGCCCTCGGCTGACATGTCTGGCGTCGCCACGAACTCGGTGATGGCGTCCATGATCGCGCCGCGCATCTTCTGCGGGATGGTCATGTTGTGCGCCATCGAGCGGACCAGCGTGCCTTCCTTGATCGAAGCCTGCAGATCCTTTTGCGAGAGCTGCTGGCACGGATTGAAGCCCTTCGACAGATCGATGTCCAGGCGTGCGGGGATCGAGCCCTTGGCCTGGTTGAAGACCGTCTGGAAGTCGGGCGACAGGATCAGGCTGGCAAGCAGCTTCTGGCCATCGATGTAATCCCGATCCTTCTGCTTGAAGAAGACGACCGAGTCCGAGTTGAGGATGAAGCCGGGCTTGCCCCAATCGGTCGGCGCCTGGGCGCAGACATAGTCGGTGCCTTCCTTGAAGCCGGCGGCTGTCAGCAGGCCGATCGTCCAGTCGCCCATGATGTGGAACGCCGCGTCGCCCTTGCCGACGAGCGCCGACATCGAATCCCAGTCGCGGCCAACCATGCCCGGATCCATGTACTTGCTCGTCATCAGCCGCATCTGCTCGAAGGCCTTGACCATCCCCGGGCTGCGCATGGATTCGACATCGCCTTCGACGAAGGCCTTGCGATAGAGATCGATGTCCTGGCCATAGAGCACGACCTCGAACACCGTCGAATCCGTCCAGTCGGCGGTCGAATGCGAGATGCAGATCTTGCCTGAGGCGACGATCTTGTCGCAGGCTGCATTGAACTCGGCCCAGGTCTTGGGCATTTCCGCCACGCCAGCCGCCTGCATGACCTTCGGCGAGGCCCAGAGCCAGTTGATGCGGTGGATGTTCATGGGAGCGGCGACCCATTTGCCGGTCGGCTTCATCACCGGAAGCAATTCCGGCGCGACGACTTTCTCCCATCCTTCCGAGCCCGCCAACTCGTCGAGATCGGCGGTCATGCCGGTCTGGTTCCACTCGGCGATTTCCGGACCTTTAAGCTGCACGGCAGGCGGGGCATTGCCGGCGATTACGTCGGCACGCAGCTTGGCCAGCGTATTGGCCGTGTGACCGGCGATCGAGGTCTGTTCCCATTTGCCGCCCTTGGCGGTGAACATCTCGCCGAGCTTGGCGATCGCCTGGGCATCCGATCCAGTCGCCCATTGGTGCAGAAGGTTCGTCTTGGGCTCGGCGAAGGCTGCCCCGGCGACAAAGGTCCAGGCAGCAGCTGCCGCTAAGGCGGTCATGACGCATTTCATCGTTTCACTCCCATATGATGTTGCACGGTTCGTATCGACCGCTTATGGCCGCGGTTTGAAGCCGCCGCCGGCGAGATGGGTTAATCTCGAGTTCTTTCCAAGATGACATATTGGAGCTATCAGTCAACGATGTTTATGTTGATCCATGACAAAACCTTCGCTTAGAACCTGGCTGATCGACAGACCGTCCGCGTCGCCGGAGAGCATGATCGTGCGGTGCCTGAGCGAGCGCGGCGTGCTCTCCGCGTCGCAGATTACACGCGTCACCGGTCTGGCGCGCTCGACGGTCTCAACCGCGCTCAACGGCTTGAGAAAATCGGGGATGGTGATCGAAGCCCCGGCCAGCCGCGATGGGGTCAGAAGCATCGGCAGGCCGGCCGCGGCCTTGACGCTCAATCCGACAGCGGGCACCTGCGTTGGAATTCACCTGGCTCTTCAGGAGATACGGCTCATCGTCGCCGATGTCTCGCATTCCGTCATCGCCGAACAAATTATCCCGATGCCTCTGGACTACCAGCCGCAACAGGCGGCCCAGATGGTCAAATCGGCAATTGCCCAGTCTTACAAGGAAAACGGTTTGCCGATGGCGGGGCTCCTGGGGGTTGGGGTTTCCGTCTCTGGCCCTGTCAGCCGCGATGGAGTGGTGCTGCGCGCGAGCATGGTTCCAACATGGGCCGGCGTCAACATACGAGATGTGTTCGGACCCGTCCTGGAGCAGCCGATCTTCGCCGACAACGAAAGCAACTGCTCGGCCATTGCGGAGCTGATGTGGGGTGCGGCCATCGGCCAGGACGATTTCGTGCTGTTCAAGATCGATCTGGGTGTCGGTGGGGCCATTGTCCAGCATGGCCGGCTGGTGACGGGCATCGCCGGCGGCGCCGGCGAATTCGGGCACATCAGCATCGACCCCGGCGGCGATCTTTGCCGCTGCGGCAATCGCGGATGCCTGGAGCTCTATGCCAGTTTTGCCCGGCCACTGGAACAGATCTCGCGTATCGTGCGGCGGCAAGTCACCATGGGCGACGTCATCACGATGGCCGAGCAGGGGGACGTCAGGGCGTTGCGGATGATCGAGGATACCGCCGAGATCGCCGGCCGGGGTCTCGGCTTGATCGGTTCGGTGCTCAATCCGCCGCTCATCATCATCGGCGGCCACATGGCTTTAGCTGGCGACATTCTGTTGACGCCGCTGATCGCGTCCTATGAACGCCACACGCTCATCAAATCCCGCGATATCGCCCCGGCCCTGCGCACGCGGATAATCGTAGGCAAGCACACCGAAAACGATGCATTGCTGGGCGCCGTCGGCCTCGTGCTGAGACATCAGACAGAGAGACTGTCGATCGGCTGATTGGCCAGACCGCTCAGAGAATGGTTCCGGGAGCTAACGACGCTCAAGAAGCTGGCGAACTATAGTACCGAAGGCTGAATCTGCAGCCAGCTTGTCCCGCCATCGTATCGGAGCGGGCATCTGGCACGGCTAGTCGAACTGATGATTGCCAGACCAGCGACACCTGTTGCAGGCGCGAGTCTCCATTGCACGTGCACGGTTTCCGCTATAAAAAATTCGACCGGCTCGCATTCAAGCTTTGCCTATCGGATGGCTCAATCGGCCAGCCTCTAAAAATATCCACGAGCGTCGGATCAAAATCGCCACTGGCACGTTTAGCCTAGTTAAGCAGGATGGATATGGCCAAGCCGAGATTCCCTATTGTCGGCATCGGCGCTTCGGCCGGCGGCATCCCCGCCATGGAAGAACTTTTTCATGGCGTCCCTTCCAGTCCTGGCATTGGCTTCGTCATCGTTACGCATCTAAGTCCGGAACGCGAGAGCCTCCTCCATGAAGTGGTTGGCCGCTATACCGATATCCCCGTCAAGGTCGCCGAGGATGGCATCGAGGTCCGGCCCGACGTCATTTACGTCATGCCGCCCAACGCGATTTTGACGATCGAAAACACCGCTCTCAGACTACGGCACCCGAACTCCGTATCGAGGGAGCGCAAGCCGATCGACATCTTCTTCAGCGCGCTGGCTGAGGACCACGGGGAATACGCGGTTGGAATTGTTCTGTCTGGCGGAGATTCAGACGGGACGCTGGGTGTGAAGGCGATCAAAGAGCATGGCGGACTGACGCTCGCTCAAATCGCCGACGGGTCTGGGCCGCGTAATCCGGACATGCCTCAAAGTGCCATCGGTTCAGGGTTGATCGACATCGCCGTCCCCGCACGCGATATGGGAGAAAAGCTTGCCGAATTCGCGCGCAGTTTCGAATTGCTGGACGAACCGGTGGCTGACGGCAGGGCGGAGGATGGGAGCGTCAGCGACGCGCAAAACGAAATATACGCCATCCTGCGCAGCCACTCCGGACATGATTTCTCGGGTTACAAGACCAAGACGGTGCTTCGTCGCGTCAGGCGCCGCATGCAGATCAAGCAGCTCAGTTCGATCGACAGTTATGTCGACCTGCTGCGCTCGAGCGCAGACGAGGTCCGCTTACTGTTTCGCGACTTGTTGATCAACGTCACCAACTTTTTTCGCGACGCCGATGCCTTCAAGATTTTGGAAGAAACGGTGATCCCAAAACTGTTCGAAGGCCGCGACGCCAATGACACGATCCGCATCTGGGTTCCCGGGTGTGCGACGGGAGAAGAGGTCTTTTCGATCGGCATGCTGATGCGTGAGCACATGGACACGCTGCCGGTGGTGCCGCGTGTGCAGATATTCGCAACCGATATCGATGACGCCGCACTGAGTGCCGCCCGCGCGGCACGCTATACCGAACCGTTGCTGGCCGGCGTTTCACCCGAACGTCGCGAACGCTTCTTCAACAATGACGGCACGAGCTTTGTGCTGCATAAGAGCGTGCGCGATCTTTGCATCTTCTCTGCCCACAACGTCATTCGCGATCCGCCGTTCTCACGCATGGACATGGTCTCATGCCGAAATCTGTTGATCTACTTCGGGCCCGACGTTCAAAAGCAGGTCATTCCGACATTTCACTACTCACTGAAGCCAGGCGGCTATCTGTTCCTCGGCACATCGGAGAGCCTGAGCCAACACAGCGAACTGTTCGCGCCGGTCGACAAGAAACATCGCATTTTCAAGGCACGCGAACACGCGGCGCCGCCGCGCCTGCCCCTTCTGCTTAATGCAGCGTCCTCGAGCAGTTTGCTAAAAGCCGGCGACACCCGTGCGGGACGCGGCTTGTCCTATTCGCTGCGCCAGGTCGTCGAAGCTCAAGTACTGGAGCGCTACGCGCCAGCCCATGTCGTCGTCAACGGCGAAGGAGATGTCGTCTATTATTCCGGCAGAACGGGCAAATACCTCGAACCGCCGCAAGGTGTGCCGAGCCGTCAATTGCTGACGATGGTGCGCAGTGGGCTGCGCCTGGAACTGCGTGGCGCGTTACGGGAAGCGGCCGAAAACAGGCGTCCCGTCGTGCGGGAGGCGATTGCCGTTGAGGAGGACGACGACCGCGTCCAGTTTGTAACCTTGACCGTCGAACCTCTGGCCGATCGCGGAAGCGAACCGCTTTTCCTTGTCCTTTTCGAGCCGGTGGGGCGTTCGCAGCCGCGGACGGCCCAGACGGGTTCCCAGTCGGCGGCCGGCGGATTGGCGGATCTGGAGCGCGAGCTGCGCGACACCCGCGAGCGCCTGCAATCGACAATCGAAGAGTACGAAACCGCGCTGGAGGAACTCAAATCCTCCAACGAGGAGTTGGTCTCGGTCAATGAGGAAGCGCAGTCGTCCAACGAGGAGCTCGAAGCCTCCAAGGAGGAGATGCAGTCCCTCAACGAGGAGCTGAGCACGATCAATGCCGAGCTGGTATCGAAGGTCGAGGATCTCGATCGCGCCAACAGCGACCTGAAGAACCTGTTCGACAGCACCGAGATCGCGACTGTCTTCCTTGATCCCAAGCTGGTCATCCGCAGCTTCACCCCAGCAGCTTCTTCATTCTTCAATCTGCTGCCGAGCGATGTCGGTCGTCCGCTTACCGATCTTGCCAGCCGGCTCGATTATCCGCAGTTGCGCGAACACATCGCGCAGGTTTTTCGGTCGGGCGAGATGATCGAGCATCAGCTTTCGCGCGACGGTGACGGCGTTCACTATCTCGTCCGCCTAATCCCCTACCGGGATGCCGTCGGCAAGATACAGGGCGTCGTCGTGACCTTCGTTGACGTCACGACCCTGGCCCAAGCGGAAGCTCATCAGCGGGTCCTCATCTCCGAGCTCAATCATCGGGTCAAGAATATGCTGGCTGTTACCGTGAGCATTGCCAGCCAGACCCTGAAGAATGCTGAATCGCCGGAAGTCTTTGCAGAAGCGCTGATCGGCCGCCTACAGGCGATGGCGAGGGCCTACGGCGTGCTGTCGCGTGAAAGCTGGAAAGAGGCGTCGGCTGAAGAGATCGTTCGGCAGGAATTGGAACCCTTTGGGTTGGAGCGCAGCACCAGGGCCGGTGAAGACGTCCGTTTGAAACCCCAACAGGCACTTTCCCTTGGAATGGTTCTCCACGAACTGGCGACCAATGCCGCCAAATACGGAGCGCTGTCCGCGGCGAGTGGGAAGGTGGCGGTCACTTGGTTCGTGCTTGGCCAGGAATTCCGCTTGGAATGGACCGAAACGGGCGGCCCGCCGGTCAAGCCGCCCGAAAAGTCCGGATTTGGTTTGGCTCTGGTTAAAGGTGAAGTCGAATACCGGCTGGGCGGCAAATTCGAAACAACTTACGACACCAACGGTTTTAAGCTGAGATTGGCGTTTCCACTCGATCGCCGGGAGACGGCAGTTGGCTAGCGCACGGATTCTGGTTGTTGAGGACGAGTGGCTGATCGCCGAGGATCACAAGGATGTTCTCGAAAAAGCGGGCTATGAAGTTGTGGGACCTGCCGCATCCGTACGCAGCGCGATCGGGCTGATCGAAAACGAAGTTATCTCGGCGGCGGTGCTGGACATCGGCCTCAACGGCGAGACGAGCGCTGCGCTGATACCATTCCTTGCGGAACGAGACATTCCGTTCGTTTTTGCAAGCGGATATGTGCCGCCGGACGTTCCAATGGAATTACGTGCCTATCAAATACTGCCAAAGCCTGTGCTGGCCCTTACGCTCATTGAAGCCGTTAGCGGCATGCTAAATGGCAACAGCTAGCGATACCGCCTGCTGATAGGGACAGACCTGACGAAGCAGTCACCGGGGAAACGTCTTCAGCCGTAGCTGAGGTCTCCTCCGCCATGTCCCATTATTTTTGATCAATCGCCAAGTCGGCGCTAGCGAGATGGCGCCGAAGTCGTCATCACGCGGACCGGCACCGACTTTGCCGCCGGCACATGAGCCTTTTCGGCTCGGTGCCACAGCGGAATGAGCGGATTGAGCTCGGGATAGTAGCCGGCGCAATCGCCGCGTGGAATTGAATAGGGAGTGACGCGCAATCCGTGCACGCGGCGCTCGACATTATCGGCTGCCGCCGATTCCAGATCGATCTCCTGTCCGTCATGGAGTCCCAGCCGTTCGATATCGTGCTCGTTCATGAGCAACACCATGCGCGTCCCGTCGATGCCGCGAAGGCGATCGCGGTAGCCGTAGACGGTAGTGTTGAATTGATCGTTGGAGCGAACCGTGATCAGCGTCAGCACGTTGGATTGCGAGACGTCAATGTCCGGATCCGTTTCCAGCATCGTCGGCGGCTTGAAGTTAGCCTTCTTGTTGGGGGTCTGCCACACCCGTTTCGAAGCCTTGATGTCGCGATGAAACCCGCCAGGCGCCAGGAAGCGTTTGTTGAAGTCCTTGAAATGGTCCGGATAGCAACGTTCGATCTCGTCCCGCACGCGGGCATAGTCGGCCACCCATTCATCCCACGGAATCGAGCTCTTGCCGGCAACTGTCGCTTTGGCGAGTTCGGCAACGATGCGCGGCTCGGAGAGCAGGTTGGGTCCGGCTGGCGGGCGATAGCCGAAGGAGCCATGGATGCAGGCGGTGGAATCCTCAATGGAGACGTGCTGCTCGCCGGTATCCTGCCGGTCCTTCTCGATGCGCGAAAGGCAGGGCAGCAAATAGGTGACGGCTCCCGGTATCAGGTGACTGCGGTTCAGCTTCGTGGCGATCTGGACATGCAATCTCAGATGACGCCAGGCGTCTTCGACAAGCCCGGTTTCCGGGACGGCCCGGACGAAATTGCCGCCCAGCCCAATGAACGCCCTCACCGAGCCGTCGATCACGCCCTCGCATGTTTCGACGGTGTCGCGCCCTTTCTCGCGTGGCGGTTCGAACCGATAAAATTCGGCAAACTTGTCGAGCGGCACAAGCTCGGGCTTTTCGGAGATGCCGACGGTTCTTTGGCCTTGAACATTGGAGTGGCCGCGAAGCGGGGACACGCCGGCGCCTGGCTTACCGATATTGCCACGCATCAGGAGCAGGTTGCAAAGCATGTGGACGTTCTCGGTCCCGTGCCGGTGCTGCGTCAGGCCCATGCCGTAATTGCCGATGACCGCGGAAGCCTTGCTGTAGACATCCGCCACATGCTCGAGGTCGGCGCGCGCGATGCCCGAACGCATCTCGATTTTTTCCCACGGTGTGCGGCGTAGATAGGCCTCGAACGCATCGAAGCCGTGCGTGTGTTCTTCGATGAAAGCGGTGTCGAGGACGCGCGGTGCGCCGGTCCGCCTTGCCGCGTCGTCGAGCGCGAGAACGGCTTTCGCGATGCCGGTCATGGCGGCGATATCGCCGCCGCCGCGGATCTGGAAGAAGTCGCTGGACATCTTGGTGCCGGCGCCCGGCGAAAGCATTTCAACCGGGTTCTGCGGATTCTTGAAACGCTTCAGGCCGCGTTCCGGCAATGGATTGAACGTGATGACCGGTATGCCGCGCTGGCGCGCCTCCTCGATCGGGTGAAGCAATCTGGGCGCGGTCACGCCGGTATTGTGGCCGAAGAAGAACATCAGGTCGCTACGGCTGAAATCCTCCAGTTGCACGGTACCGACCGGCGAGCCGATCGATTCAGGCAGGCCGACCGAGGTCGACTCGTGGCACATGTTCGAAGAGTCCGGCAGATTGCTCGAGCCGTAGATGCGTGCGAAGAGCTGATACATGAACGATGCCTCGAGCGAAGCGCGGCCCGAGGTGTAGAACACGACCGATTTCGGATCGAGTTGGCTCAGCTCTTCGCCGATATCCCGGAATGCGGCCTCCCACGCCACCCGCTCATATTTGTCGGTGACCTCGTTGTAGCGCATCGGCTCGAGCAGGCGACCCTGCTTTTCCAGATCGTGATCGGGCCAGTCGAGCAGCTCGTTGACGGAATGCGCGGCGAAGAACTCCGGGCCGCAGCGCCGCTTCGTCTGATCCCAGATCGTCGCCTTGGCGCCATTCTCGCAGAACTCGAACGGGCGCGGCTCGGCAGGCTTCGCCCAGGAACAGGAGACGCACATATAGCCGTCCGCCTTGTTCTGCTTGAGCAGCGTGCTCCAGATGCCGGACGTCAGCAGACCTTCTGCGCGAGCCTTGCGGATCAGCGATCTGAGGGATCCCCATCCGCCGGTCGGGTGGTTGTATTTGCGGATTTCGATGTGGTTGGTGGTGGAGGGCCTCATGGTGGAACTCGGTCGGCTATCGCTTTGATCTCCAACCCTTCTGGCGCCGTTATGTTCCAGTGCCGGCGAACGCTGCGGCAGAGTCGTTCTGCGCGAGATGGGCCGCCTAGCCTGCTCGGCCGTCGACAACTGCCCGCCGTGACCTGTCCGGCAGCGGAACATTTGACCCCTTTACCGGTTAGCCAACACCGGGTTTGGCGTGTCACGGCAACCCTGGTTGCGGGAGCATTGCCTTCGATCCGGGAAGGAAGACCAATGTCAGGCACCGATTTATGGCTCATCGTCGTCGCGGGCGGTCCCCTCCTTCTTTTGCTCGTGATCGTCTACGTTCTCCTCACCCGCCGGCGCCGCGGACCGGCGGAGCAACGCGAAAGCGACCGGGCAGCCGAACGTCTGTACCGAGAGGAAGGCGACTAGAGCCCTGGCGGCGCCGCATCCAAGGCAGTGTCGTTGAGGGCGGAACAACGCGGGGCCGTCGCTATTATCGAAGCGGACGTGAAGATCGACACCGGAGCAACGGTTGATGGCCAACGACGAGCTGCCGGGAGTGCTGGCGACGCTGCCTGTGATCAACGCCAAGGCGGAGCCCACGCCGAAGAGCGCGGAGGCGGAAGCTTTCTATACGCAGGCGATCCGCGAGCTCGCCGCCACCGACATTCCTTTTCTGGTTGCCGGGACCTATGCGGTGAGCGCCTATACCGGCGTCGTGCGTCAGACCAAGGACCTCGATATCTTCTGCAAGGCCGGCGATTGCCCGCGCGTCCTCGCCCATTTCAAGGATATCGGCTACGCCGTCGAGATTGAGGATGATCGCTGGCTGGGGAAGGTCTTCGAAGGTTCGCATTTCTTCGATGTGATCTTTGCATCAGCCAACGGCACCATGCTGGTGGAGGACCAGTGGCTGGAGCATGCCCGCCAGGTCGAGCTGCTCGGCAGCCGTGTCCGGATCATCGGACCGACGGAGCTCATCTGGTCGAAATGCTTCATTCAGGACAGGGGCCGTCACGATGGCGCCGACATCGCCCACACCATCCTCAAGGCGCATGATCAGGTCGACTGGCACAGGCTGCTTTCCTATCTCGACGTCCACTGGGAGGTGCTTTTGATGCAGTTGCTCAACTTCCGCTGGATCTATCCGAGCGAGCGCGACCTTGTCCCCGACTGGCTGCTCGACGATCTGCTCGAGCGGCTGGCCACACAGCGGCGGCTGCCGTCGCCCAGAATGAAGATCTGCCGTGGCCGGCTGCTGTCGCAGATCGATTATGAGATCGACGTCAAGGAATGGGGCTTCGCAGGCGTCGGCGGCGTTGGAGAATTCCGCGATGGCTGAACAAAGCAAGGCAGACCGCAAAGCGAGCGGAAACGGCAAAGTCAAAGTCGCCGCTGTGGGCGATCTGCATGTTCAGGAAGATGCGCAGACCTCCTACCGCGATCTGTTCGGCGAGGTTTCGCGCGAAGCCGATGTCCTGGTGCTTACCGGGGACCTCACCAATCTCGGCAAGCCGAAGGAGGCCGAGCTTCTGGCGGAGGATCTCCGGGCCTGCTCGATTCCCGTGGTCGCGGTGCTCGGCAACCACGACTACGAATCCGGTTGCTCAGAGCAGATCGCGGCGACGCTTCGCCATGCCGGCGTGCATCTCCTCGACGGACAGGCGACGGAGCTGATGGAGGTCGGCTTTGTCGGCGTGAAGGGCTTTGTCGGCGGTTTCGGCTCGAGGATGCTTGGGTCCTTCGGTGAGCCGGCAATCAAGGCCATGGTGGCCGAGAGCGTCAGCGAGGCGATGCGGCTCGAAAATGCCATGCGGCAAGTCCGCGCCAAGCACACGCTTGTGGTGCTTCACTACGCACCGATCGTGGAGACGGTCGCTGGCGAGCCGCCGGAAATCTTCCCGTTCCTCGGCTCTTCCCGGTTGGCCGAAACGATCGACCGGTTCAAGGTGAGCGCCGTCGTGCACGGGCATGCTCATCGTGGCACTTTCGAAGGCCAAACTCCCGGCGGCGCGAAAGTTTACAATGTCGCCATGCACATCGCGAAACCGACCGGCCGGCCTTACGCACTGCTCGAGATCTGAGCCGGTCAGCGATTTGGTGACCGGCTAGACTTCGTCAAACCGGCTGCCTTCCTTGGAAGGATCCTTGGACAGCACACGCTCTTCCTGGTCATCGGGCAAGGCTTCGTCACTTTCCTGGAAGGGGTTATCGTCATCCTCTTCCGGCAGATCGCCTTCCGCTTCAGCATCATCCTGCGGGTCACCGTTCACGGCAACGCTGTCAGGCAGGATTCTGCCGCCCTCCAGGGCATCCCAGTCCTGCTGCTCGATGGTCGGGGCTTCGGTTTCTTCGGTCTTTGCAGACCGCTGTTTGTCGCGCGGGTCCATGACGTTCTCCAATGCTGGGGTTCGAGTGAAGAACCTTTCGCCGAAACAGTTGTTCCGCTTCTTACACAATCACGGAACGGTTGGCGCGATTGCCCGGGAACAGCCTTCCCATCACGGCAGCGTGCCCGGTCATCCGTGTATTCATGCGGTGATGGGCTATGGCGGCAGATCACCTTTTCACAAATTGCTTCCGAGATCGTTTCCGCCCCGATCGCCGGCGCACAGGATGCCGATGCGGATCTCTTCGCTTTCAAAACGTGATTCTGAGAGGCTGTTGCGAGCGGATTGGAAGCTATTCGATCTGCTCGAACGTGCACTGGCTCGGCGCCTTGTCGGGTCGCCAGCGCAAGAGTCTCGTGCCGTGCCGGAAACGGTCGCCGGTGACTTGGTCGAAGCGGACCTCGACGACCAGTTTTGGCCGCACCGGTTCCCACGCGCCGCTGCGTTCGGTGCTCCATCGGCTCGGCCCGCCTGGTGCCTTGCCGGTGAAACCTGACCCGCCACGCAACTTCTCGAGCCTCTCGGTGAGAGCGGCGCGCTCGCCATTGGCGATGGTCGAGGTGAAGCCGACATGATCGAGCTGCCCATTGTCATTGTAGAGACCAAGCAGCAGCGATCCGACTAGCCGCGTGCCACTGAGATAGCGAAAGCCGCCGACCACGCAGTCGGCTGTGCGTAGCCGTTTTACCTTGATCATAGCGCGCTCGCCGGGCCGATATGGCTCGTCGAGCCCCTTGGCGACAACTCCGTCGGTCGAACCCTGGCCCGAGCCCCGCAGCCATTGCTCGGCAGTCGCAATGTCGGTGGTCGATCGCGATAGCCGCAGCGCTGCGCCTGCGTAGCCGGACAAGAACGTTTCCAATGCAGCGCGTCGGTCGGCCAGGGGCGCTTCGAGCATGATCTTGCCGGTCGGCGCGACAAGCATGTCGAACAGGATCAATCGCGCCGGCGTCTCCATGCTCAGCTTGCGAATGCGGCTTTCCGCCGGATGCAGCCGCATCTGCAACGCGTCGAAGGAAGCGCGACCGTCGATCTCGATCACGATCTCGCCATCGACGACGAAATCCTCGGCGTCGAGCCTTCGTACCATGGTGATCAGCTCCGGAAAGTAGCGCCCGAGCGGCTTGCCGGATTTGGCGCGAAGATCGACATCCTCCTTGCCCTTGAAGGCGAGGCAGCGGAAGCCATCCCATTTCGGCTCATACTGCCAAGGCCCGTTCTCCGTCGGCAACATTTCCGCAGTTCGCGCTTCCATCGGCGGCGTGTCCAACGGCAACGGAAAGCTGTTCGCCCGAGCGGCTACCATCGCTCTTCCGTATCGCGATGAGGCAGGTCGATGCCGCAGCTGTCGCAATCACAGTAGTGCACACGTGGATCGCCGGCCACACGGTAACGGATCCTGCCGCAGAGGCATCCGCCTGAACGTTCGCCAGTCGCCGGGTTGGTGAGAGTCTCTGCTGCATCCATCCAGCTGAACGCTCGGCGCCGGATCTGGTTTCCGGCGGGAACAGCCAACAAACCAAAGCGTTGTTCAACATTCCAAGGATCAGGGCTTGATCTCCAATCACCACTGCCGCGCGTTGCCGTACATGCATTTCCGCTTCATTCCGCTTCCGCCGAGCCGAATTTATCGGGTGTTCTGATGTCAGCTCCAGGCTTGACCTACGGGCCGCTTGGCGATCACTGCGCCCATCTTTGCGTCGACATGCAAAAGCTGTTTGCCGAGCCCTCGGAATGGGCAACGCCCTGGATTACCCGGGTCCTTCCGCGAATTGTCAGTCTGGTCGAAAGAAAGGCCGAGCAAACGATCTTTACCCGCTTTATTCCGGCGGCGAGGGCGGGGCAGGGTGCCGGTACCTGGAGACGCTACTACGAGCGATGGGCCTCGATGACGATTGAAGCCGTCGGTCCGCAGATGGTGGACTTGCTGCCGGCGCTGCGCGCATTTTGTCCGCCGGCCCAAGTGATCGACAAGCATGTCTATTCGCCCTGGCCGGAGGGCAGACTGCAGGCTGAGCTTGCCGGCCGAGGTGTCGATACTTTGGTGATCACCGGCGGCGAAACCGATGTCTGCGTTCTCGCCACCGTTCTGGGAGCGATCGACATCGGCTACCGCGTCGTGCTGGTCACGGATGCGCTTTGCAGCTCTTCCGACGCTACTCATGATGCGCTGATGACCGTCTATCATCAGCGCTTTGCCCAGCAGGTTGAGACGGTAGAGATGGAGGTCGTTCTCTCGGCCTGGAATTGAGAGGCTGCTACGCCTCGAGATCGATCAGCGCAACGCCAAGCT
Source organism: Mesorhizobium sp. CA14 (assembly GCF_020165195.1). GTDB lineage: Bacteria > Pseudomonadota > Alphaproteobacteria > Rhizobiales > Rhizobiaceae > Mesorhizobium. The sequence continues at coordinate 100,073 of NZ_JAIUHR010000006.1, forward strand.
CGGAACGCTTCCGGCGGCGCAGGTGGCCGGGCGATTCCAGCACCGTGACCTCCAGCGTGGGTCGCACGTAGCCTTCCAGCAGGTGTCCGCCTCGCGTCGACCCATCGCCGAGGCCGAGCACGGCATGCATGTGAAGACTGGGTTTGCCTCTATCGTCGACGGCAATGTCGCCGATCGCGCTCAGCACTTCGCACTGCTCATCGACGGGAATCCTGCGATAGGATTTCGACTGGAAATCGAACCAGCCGACCACCGCCTTCTCGAATGCCCCGATTGCGGTCAGGGATGCGGCGGTCATTCCCTGCTCGACCGCAAAGGCTGTCAGGCAAGCGAAAGCTTCTTCGCCCGGGTCAAGCACGACCACAAATGTCCTTTGTTCGGATGTCTCGCCAACCAGCTTCGATTTCATGATCAACTCGCGTCAACGGCCACCGCCAAGGGCCGAACTCGGAATCGGGCTGCGTGTTCCTTGCTTGTTTCTGGAGCCGTGGAGCACCTTTTTGTGAAGCTCGGCCGTTTCGCGGGTTAATTCGGAACAATGCTTCCGGTCATTGGTTGGGGCCAATGACCAGCCAGCGACGGAGCGAGCCATGTCCCAGCCTTCAGCCTCACATGTTGCTCTCAACCGGCGAAATTTCATGACAGGCACGGTGTCCGCCGCCGCGGCCGTGCCCCTGCTTGGCTCACCGGCGAAGACGCAAGAAGTCACACAGTCGAGGGCACGACTAAGGGAGCCGGTCGTCACGACGTTGCGGATCAACAAGCAACGTCACGAGCTTTCGCTCGATCCCAGAACGAGCCTGCTCGACGCGTTGCGCGATCACGCCGGGCTCACCGGCACCAAGAAAGGCTGCGATCACGGCCAGTGCGGCGCGTGCACGGTGCTGGTCGACGGCAAGCGCGTACTTTCTTGTCTGAGCTTCGCGGTGATGAACGACGGCAAGGAGGTGACGACGATCGAAGGGCTCGCGTCCAGCGACGGCAAGCTGCATCCTATGCAGCAGGCCTTTATCGACCACGATGCCTTCCAGTGCGGCTACTGCACGCCGGGCCAGATCATGTCGGCGATCGGCTGCGTCAATGAAGGTCACGCCGAATCCGAGAATGACATCCGTGAATATATGAGCGGCAATATCTGCCGCTGCGCCGCCTATCCCAACATTGTCGCCGCCGTTCTGCAGGCACGCGGCGAGACAAGAGGGGCATGAGATGCGACCTTTCGTCTATGAACAACCGACCGACATTTCCGCAGCGGTCGCGCTGGCGTCCAACTTCACGACCCGCGACGATCAGCCGACGCGAGCCAATGCGCAGTTCATCGCCGGCGGCACCAATCTCGCCGATTATATGAAATTGGGGGTCGCTGAGCCGAACCGTCTGCTCGACCTCAACCGGCTCGAGGAGCAAAAGCTCAGGCAGATCCGGGTAACGGAAGACGGCATCCGCTTCGGCGCCCTGGTTCGGATGGGCGAGGCTGCGGATCACCGCGAGATCAAGGAGCGCTATCCGGTCATTGCCGAGAGTTTGCATTTGGCGGCAAGCGGCCAGATCCGCAACATGGCAAGCCTCGCCGGCAATGTCCTGCAGCGCACGCGCTGCGAATATTTTCGCGAGACGTCTTGGGCTTGCAACAAACGTATGCCGGGGTCGGGCTGTGCCGCGATGGACGGCTTCAACCGGCAGCATGCGGTGCTGGGGGGCAGCACCGCGTGTATCGCCACCTATCATGGCGACTTCGCTCAGGCGCTGATCGCGCTCGACGCCGTCGTCCTCACCGAAGGTTCGCGCGGCGCGCGCAAAATCCCGTTCGCCAAACTGCATCGGCAGCCCGGCGATACGCCGCATATCGAGACGGATCTCGCCGCCGACGAGATCATCACCGCCATCGAGGTACCGGCTCTGCCGTGGGGCCGGCGCTCGCTCTATCTCAAGATCCGCGACCGCGAATCCTATGCCTTTGCGCTGGCTTCGGCGGCCGTTGCGCTCGACCTCGACGGCGAGACTGTGCGCGAGGCACGCATTGCGCTCGGCGGCGTGGCGACCGTGCCGTGGCGCGCCAGCGCGGCCGAGGAAGTCCTGCAAGGGAAGAAGCTTGACGATGCATCGGCAGGAGCAGCGGCGGACGCCGCCTTCGCCGAGGCCCAGCCGCGCCAACACAACGCGTTCAAGATCGAACTCGGCAAGCGAACATTGGTGCGCGCGCTGCTCGAAACCCGCGACATGAAGGTGTGACCATGGACGCTGCCGCTCCAAGACCCAAGGAAAACCAGGGCGAACCGCTGCCGCGCGTGGATGCGCGGCTGAAAGTCACCGGGCAGGCGCACTACCCCGCCGACCTGCCGGCCGCCAGCATTGCCTATGGCGCGCTGGCCACCAGCAGCATCGCCAGAGGCAAGGTGACGAAGCTTCGCCTCGACGATGCCCGCGCTGTGCCTGGCGTGCTCGACATCGTCACCTATGGCGACATGGACAAGATCGACAAACCGAAATTCGGCAATTCCAGCGCCACATCGATCGGTCCACTGCATGACCGGACGATCTTCCATGACGGCCAGATCATCGCGCTCGCGGTTGCCGAGACTTTCGAGGCGGCCGAAGAGGCGGCGCAGTTGATCCGCGCCGAATATGAGGAGGACAAGCCGACCGCGAGCTTCGACAGTCCGGGCACGAAGACCGTTGCGGCGGCCGGCAAAAGCCCGATGTTCAAGGAAGACGTCAAGGCCGGCGACTTCGACGCCGCCTTTGCCGCGGCGGCGGTCAAGATCGACCAGCGCTATTCGACGCCCACCCAGCATCACAATCCGATCGAGCTGTTCTCGACGACCGCGTACTGGCAGGGCGACCAACTCGTCGTGCATGAGCCCTCGCAGAACGTCACCGGCTGGAAAGTCGAGCTTGCCAGACAGCTGAAGATGGATCCGGCGAATGTGCGCATCGTAAGCCCCTTCATCGGTGGCGCATTCGGTTCGAAAGGGCCGATGACCCCGCGCACCGCGATCGTTGCCGTTGCCGCCAAACGGCTCGGGCGTCCGGTGCGTTGCGTGACAAGCCGCATGCAGGCTTTCGGCACCCAGACCTACCGGGCTGAAACGCGGCACCGCATCAGGATCGGCGCCGGCAAGGACGGCCGCATCACCGCTTTCGCGCATGAAGGCTGGGAGGTGACCTCGCGCCCCGATCTCTATGTCGTCGGCGGCACGTCGGCCACGGGCCGCATGTACGGCTATGGCTCGGTGCTGACCCATGTCTCGCTGGTGCAGGCGGACCGCAACACGCCGGGTTACATGCGTTCGCCCCCCGAGACGCCTTATGTCTATGCGCTTGAAAACGCCATGGACGAGATGGCGGTGGCGCTTGGCATGGATCCGGTCGAGTTCCGCCGGATCAACGAACCGAAGACAGAGCCGATCGGCAAGAAACCGTTCTCCAGCCGCTCGCTGATCCAGTGCTACGACCAGGCGGCGGAGGCCTTCGGATGGGCCAGACGCGATCCGAAGATCGGCGCGATGCGCGACGGCGAGTGGCTGATCGGCATGGGCTGCGCCACGGCAATCTATCCCACCGCCGTCGCGCCATGCGCGGCGCGCGTGCGCCTGACGGTCGATGGCGATGTGCGCCTGCAATGCGGTTCGCACGAGATCGGCACCGGCGTGCGCACCGTGGCCGGCCAGATGGCGTCGGAGCGGCTCGGCGTCGCGATCGACAAGATCAGTGTCGAAATGGGCGACAGCAGCCTGCCTCCTGCGCCCGTCTCAGGCGGCTCGATCTCCACGGCCAGCGTGTGTTCGGCGGTGCTCAAGGCCTGCGACGCTATCCGAACCAAGCTATTTGCCGCCGCGACTGCCGAGGGCGGTCCGCTGGCCGGCTCCCATAATGAGGAATTCGACCTTGCCGACGGAAAGATCGTGGCGAAGAGCGGCGCGTCGGCCAAGGTCGAGAACGTACTGAAAGCCATGCAGGTCGGCGCGATAGAGGAATATGCCGAGTTCGCGCCCAAGGGCGCGACACCGGAAGCACTGAAGAAGCTCTATGCGGGCACGCCGGAATTCCACGGCGGCGAGCAGGACGAGGACTCGGTGAAATATGCCTTTGGCGCCGAGTTCGTCGAAGTGCGCATCAATCGCTACACCAGGGAAATCCGCGTGCCGCGCATCGTCGGCGCATTCGCGGCCGGCCGCATCATGAACACGCGCACGGCGCGCAGCCAGCTGATGGGCGGCATGATCTGGGGCATCGGCCAGGCGCTGCATGAGGCGACCGAGGTCGACAGGCGCTACGCCCGCTACGTGAACCGCGACCTGCAGGACTATCTCGTGCCGGTCAATGCCGACATCAAGGACCTGCAGGTGATCCTGGTTCCGGAGATCGACCACGCGGTCAACCCGGCCGGCGTGAAAGGCTTGGGCGAACTGGGCAATGTCGGCACGGCTGCCGCCGTCGCCAGCGCGGTCTTCCACGCGACGGGCAAGCGCATCCGTGACCTGCCGATAAGGATCGAGCAGTTGCTCGTCTGACAGCCCTGCTACTCCTTCAGACCGGCAACGCGCTCGAGAAGAGGCTTCTGCAGGGCCGGGAAGCGGCCGATGGCCGTCATCGCAAGATTTCGGAACGTCTGCACGAATCTGTTGGTCGACTGCACCGTCGACAGAACGCGTTCGCTGAGCTCGATCCAGCGATGGCCCACCGGCCGGCGCTCATCCGTGTATCCAGCCAGCGTGCCGTCGCCGAAACGCCGGGCGAAGGACGCGGCATCCTCGATGCCGAGATTCATGCCTCGCGCGCCAAGCGGCGAATGGACATGCGCGGCATCGCCGCCGAGGAAGACGCGGGCGGTCTGGTAGCGTCTCGCCTGCTTCGCAGGAATATGGAAACGGTCGGTCCGCAGCACCTGCGACACGCGGTAATTGCCCGGCACATGCGCCAATGCATCGGGCGTGTTGGAGACGGAGCGAAAACGGCTGTCGCCGATCGGTATGATGAAGCCGACGTCGCCGCCACGATTGACGAATGCCTGCGCAGAACCCGGCTCGTAAGGCCAGGATGCGATCTCCGCATCAGTGATGCTCCATTGCCGCCTGTGCGTGTAGCCCTCGAATTCGATGCCTGAGGACTTGCGCACCGAGCTGTCGGCGCCGTCGGCGCCGAAGACGATGTCGAAGCTGTGTCTTTCCTCGTGACCGCTTCGGCTGATCCTGGCCTCCACCTTATCGGCGTGCTCAGTGAGGCCGACCAGTTCCGTGCGCCATTCGACGTCGATGCCGAATGTCGCCAGCGTATCGGCCATGATGCTTTCGGTGACGCGCTGTGGCAGCGACAAGAGGAAATTGTAGCGGTGCGGCAGCAGCGAGAAGTCGATTGTGAGAAGCTCCCGCGCTTCCACATGGAAATGCGCGTGGCGTATCTTGAGCCCCTCGGCCAACAGCTTCCTGCTCACCCCCGACGCTTCGAGGACATCGAGGCTGTGTGCGCTGATTCCCACAGCCTTGCTGAGCGCCGTGGGCCCATCCTTCTTGTCTATGATGCGGGAATGGGCGCCGCCTCGCGCCAGCTCCAGCGCGGCGGTCAGTCCTGTCGGACCGGCGCCGACTATGAGGATGGAAGCTTTTTCTCGGGGCACGATCGTCGCCTTTCCCAAACTGTCCGCACGGGTGCGGCACTTGTCGACGATATGATGAGACGGAACGCTTTGCGGGATGAGAGGTTGCGCACCGATCAGCCTCTCCACCCATCTGTGTTTAGCGATGGACGCTTTTCGCCCGGTCGTCCTTGGAACTGTTTTTTCCCACGCCGGTTTGAGTATGGGCCAACCTGACAGCAACAGGGCAGAGTGACGTTCATGTTTCACCTTGGCGTGTGGATGCTGCCCATCGCGGGCATCCCTCTGATCCTCATTCTGATCTGGATGTATTTCCTCGCCAGGCGCCGAAGCCGGCGGCCGGCGGAGCGGAAGGACGGTCCGTCACAGCCGACGGGGCGGCGTCGCAACGACCTGAAGCACTGAAGTCTTTAGCCCGACTGACCGATCTCTGTCACCCGGCCGGCAAAGCGTAGGCGATGACTTCGTCGCCGACCTTGGTTTCCATGAAGTGGTGGCCGCCGGGCGCGATGACGACATACTGCCTGCCGTCGGCCTCATAGGTCATCGGCGTCGTCTGGCCGCCGGCGGGAAGATCGGCCTGCCACACCTCCTTGCCGGTCTTGATGTCGATGGCGCGCAGCTTGTTGTCGGTCGTCGCGGCGATGAAGATCAGGCCGCCGGCCGTCACCAGCGGACCGCCATTGTTCGGCGTCCCGATGGTCAGCGGCAGCATTGAAGGAATGCCGAAGGGGCCGTTGTTCTCGGCGCTGCCGAGCGGCTGGTCCCACAGCGTCCTGCCGGTCTTGAGGTCGATGGCGCGGATATGGCCATAGGGCGGCTTCGAGCAGAGAAGGCCCGTGGACAGGCGCCAGCCGGCATTGACCGCGATGGCGTATGGGGATCCGGCCTGCGGGTCGCCGATGTCCTTCACCTTTTTCGGACTGCCGCCCTTGTCGATCGGCTTGAAGCCCATCTCGTCCGCCTTCTTGCGCGGAATGAGCTGGTCGTAGTTCGGCATGTCGTTGTAGTTGGCGATCAGCACGCCGCTGTCGGTGTCGACGGCGATGCTGCCCCAGTCCGAGCCGCCATTGTAGCCGGGATATTGGATGAACGGCCGGTCGACCGTCGGCGGCGTGTACTCGCCTTGGTAGGAGGCGCGATGGAACTGGATGCGGCAGTAGAGCTGATCCAGCGGGCTCATGCCCCACATGTCCTTTTCGGTGAGCGCCGGCTGATCGAGATGCGCGTAGCCGGAATAGGGCTGCGTCTTGGAAAGCTTATCCGGCTCGACGCCGCCCGAAGGAGCCTTGCGCTCCTCGACCGGGAAGAGCGGCTTTCCGGTCTTGCGGTCGAGCACATAGATCTGGCCTTGCTTGCTGGGCACGATGATGGCCGGGATCTTGCCCGTCACGGCCGGGAAATCGACCAGCGTCGGCTGCGAGCCGAGGTCGTAGTCCCAAAGGTCGTGGTGCACCGTCTGGAAATGCCAGACCGGCTTGCCCGTCGTGACATCGATGGCGACGAGCGATGAGTTGTATTGGTTTTCGAAATCCTTGCGGTCAACACCGTAATAGTCGACTGCGGCATTGCCGAGCGGCAGGTAGACATAGCCGAGCTGCGGATCGGCGGCGGCGACGGTCCACATGTTCGGCGTGCCGCGGAAATAGGTGTCCCCGGCGGGCGGCGTGCCGGTGCGATCGGGATGGCCCATATCCCATGCCCAGGCCAGCTTACCGGTGACGGCGTTGTAGCCACGGATGACGCCTGAGGGCGCATTCTTGGCCTGGCCGTCCTTGACCTGCGCGCCCACCACGGCGATGCCGCGCACGATGGTCGGCGGCGCGGTGACGGAATACCAGCCAGGCACCGTCTCGCCGATGCCCTGATTGAGATCGACGCTGCCTTGCTGACCGAAATCCTGGCAGGGTTTGCCCGTCTTGGCATCGATGGCGATCAGCCTTGCGTCCAGCGTTCCAAAGATGATCCTTGTGGCGCAGGCCTGGTCGGCGTTGGCGCCTGGAACGGAGAAATAGGCGACGCCGCGGCAGCTCGCGCCGTAGGGTATCGCGTTGTCCGACACTTTGGGGTCGTAGCGCCATTCTTCCTTGCCGGTTCGGGCATCGGCAGAAATGACAATGTCCTTGGCCGAGCAGGCGTAGAGGTGGCCGCCGATCTCCAGCGGCGTGTTCTCGGGCGAATAGAGGTCCTTGGTTGCGCCATTCGGCATATCGCCGGTGTGGAACGACCAGGCGCGGGTGAGCTTGGAGACATTCGCCGCCGTGATCTGATTGAGCGGCGAATAGCGTGTCCCCAGTTCCGATCCGCCATAGACGGGCCAATCATTGCCGGCCTGATGGACCGCAGCATCCTGCGACGGCGGCGCGCTGTTCGGCGCCGGCTGCGCGGCAGGCGCCGGCGGTTGCGCCGGTTGTGACTGCGCCAAGGCATTGATGTGCAAGAAGCCGAACGCGCCCAGTGCAATGACCGGCAGCAGCAAGCCGGTCACATAGGCTGCGTTTCGGTTCCCGCGCCCAGTCCGGTTGCGGAAGGCGGGGATCGCGAGCAGAACGAAGATGAGGATGACCGTGGGGGCGAGCACACGCGGCATCAGGGCCCAGCCATCGAAACCCACCTCCCAATAGGCCCAGGCGAGCGTGGCGAGCCAGGTCAGCAAGTATAGCCAGACGCCGGCCATGTTCCCCGCCAACAGCAGGATGCCCGCGAGCAGCAACGCGATGCCAGCCGGCAGATAATACCATGAGCCGCCGAGCGCGACCAACCAGGCACCGCCGCCGCCGATCAGCACGCCGAGGACGATCAGCAGAATGCCGATCAGCGCTCTCCACCAGAAAGCGATGCCGCGATGGCGTGCAGCGCGACGAGGGTTGTTTGCAGCGGCGTCGGTCATGACATTTTCCAGCGTGAAACAGATCGTGATATCTGGCGAACGCATGGGAGCGGCTGTGGTTGCGGATTAAATCCGCGACCTGTTCCCGGTTGCAGTCACCATTCTGTGATTCCGACACGGGCTCGGAACCTTAGCGGCGAAAGCACCGTTAGGGGGCGTCAACTCTGGGTTCGCCTTCAGCAGAATCGGCGAGGGGATGCCGCAAATCTTCTCGAAAAACGCCAATGGCGTTGCGCGCTTTGTCATCTGGGGAAGTTGTGCAGTTCTGTTGATCGCAGCCGCGATCGGGACAATCCTTCCCCGTTCGGACCTAGTAACGGGAGTAGGTGAGCCATTGGCGCAGCCGGTGCCGTTCAGTCACAAGCACCATGTCGGCCAGCTCGGCATCGACTGCCGTTATTGTCACAATGGCGTCGAGACCTCGTCTTCGGCGGGTCTGCCGGCCACCGAAGTTTGTATGACCTGCCATTCGCAGCTTTTCACCAATGCCGATATGCTGGCGCCGGTCCGCGCAAGCTTGGCCGGCGGCAAGCCGATCGAATGGCAGCGCGTCAACAGCGTGCCCGACTTCGTGTTCTTCAACCACGCCATTCACGTCAACAAGGGCGTCGCCTGCGAGACCTGTCATGGTGAGGTCGACGACATGCCGCTGACGAGGCGGGCGCATACGCTGAGCATGGAGTGGTGCCTCGGGTGCCACCGCAACCCGGAGCCGCATTTGCGTCCGCCGCAGGACGTGTTCCTGATGCACTGGCAGCCGCCTGTGGACATCGATGAGATCAGGCGGCAGCTGATCGGCGTGCTCGACATCCACCCCGAGACGATGACGGATTGCTATGTCTGCCATCGCTGACAACAGGCTTGGTTCCGCCATCGATATCGAGGCTCTGCGCAAGCGGCTGGCGCATGGCGGCGAAATGTGGCGCAGTCTGGAAGAGATCGTCGGCGCTGCCGAATTCCGCCGCTTCGTCGAGGCCGAGTTCCCGGCAATCGCGGAACGCCTGCCGGCAAAGCCGAACCGGCGGACGCTGCTGAAGCTGATGGGCGCATCGCTGTCGCTTGCCGGGCTGGCCGCCTGCAGCAAAGCAGAAAGCATCGTGCCCTATGTGCGCCAGCCGGAAATCCTGATCCCAGGCAAGCCCGTCTACTACGCGACGACACTGTCGAGTGACGGCTTCGGTATCGGCGCCATCATCGAAAGCCATGAAGGGCGGCCGACCAAGGTCGAGGGCAATCCCGATCATCCGGCCTCGCGCGGCGCCACCGACGCGGTGATGCAGGCGGCGGTGCTGACGCTGTTCGATCCCGACCGTTCACGCACGCCGCTCAAGGATGGCCAGCCGGCATCACATGGCGATTTCCTCAAGGACATGGCGGCGCTTGTCTCGCGATGGACGGCATCGCAGGGGCAGGGCGGGGCGTTGCTTCTCGATGCCTCTACGTCGTCTACGCTCGCGGCTCAGATCGATGCGCTGCGGGCTCGCTATCCGAAACTGAAAATCTACCGCCACGACCCGTTGGCGATGCCGGCCGCAGGGGAGGCGTCGCGTGCTCTGTTCGGGTCGGCGCTGACGCCGGTCTACCGCTTCGATCGTGCCGAAACGATCGTCAGCCTCGACGCCGATTTCCTCGGCGAAGGGCCTGGTCGGCTCGCCTATGCGCGCGACTTCACTGCGCGGCGACGTGTACGCAGTCCCAACGACCGGATGAGCCGGCTTTATGCGGTGGAGTCGACGCCGACAGTCACTGGGGCTGCCGCCGATCATCGGCTTGCGATCAAGCCAAGCGAAGTCGAAGCCGTGGCTGCCGGATTGAACGCGGCGTTGACCGGCCAAGCCGGAGCTTCCGGCTCGCCGATCGACCAGGCGTGGATGGCGGCGCTGGTCGACGACCTGAGGGCGGCGGGCCGAAATGCGCTGGTCATTGCCGGAGCGCATCAGAGCGCATTCGTTCACGCTGCTGCGTTTGCCGCCAATGCGAAGCTTGGCGCGCTTGGCAACACGGTCGAGCTGATCGAGCCGCCGGATGCGCTGTCGGTCGACGGCGATCTCGGAGCGCTGCGCGAGGCAATCGGCGATGGGGCCGTGGACACCGTCGTGGCGCTGGGGACAAATCCGCTGCACACGGCCCCGGCAAGTGTCGACGCGCATAAGACATTCTCTGGCTTGAAGCTGCTGGTCCATCACGGGCTCTACCGCGACGAGACGGCGTTCCTGGCGCACTGGCATGTGCCCGCGGCGCATGAGCTCGAGAGCTGGAGCGACATCCGCGCCTATGACGGCACACCCTCGCTGGTGCAGCCGCTGATCAAGCCGCTCTATGACGGCAAGACCTTGCACGAGCTGCTCGCCGTGCTTGGCGGCCAGTTCGAGACCGATCCGCTGTCGCTCGTCCGGCGACATTGGGCAGCACTCGATGACGACGCCTGGAAGAAGGCGTTGCGCGACGGCATTGTGCCGAACGGCGCTGCCAGGCCCGTATCCGTCACCGTGCCGCCGAATCTGGGCGGACTAAGGCCAGCGGCGAACGCGGCCGATGGCATCGAGATACGGTTCGTCGCCGATCCGTGGCTGCGCGACGGCCGCTTTGCCAATGCGTCGTGGCTGCAGGAATTGCCGCGGCCTCTGACCAAGATCGTCTGGGGCAATGCAGCGCTCATCTCGCCCGCCACCGCAGAGCGGCTGAAGATCGCAAATGGCAAGGTCATCAACGTCGCATCCAACGGGGCGGACATCGATGCGCCGGCCTGGATCGTGCCCGGTCATCCAGATGAGACGGTGACGCTTTCCTTCGGCTTCGGACGCAGGGCCGGTTCCGTTGCCGCGCTGGCCGAAGGCTACGACGCATTTCGCGTGCGCAACGGCGCTGAATGGTTTGCCACCGGTACGGCCATTGCGCACCGTGAAAACAGCGCGCGGATCATCACCACGCAGGATCATCACGCGATGGAGGGGCGCGCCATCGTGCGCCATGCGTCGCTCGATGCTTTCCGGCAGAGCCCGGATTTCGTCCGCCAGGATGCGCCGCGGACGCCGACGGAGTCACTTTATCCCGATTGGCCCTACGACCAGGAAGCCTGGGCGATGGCGATCGACCTCTCGGCCTGCATCGGCTGCATGGCCTGCGTTTCGGCTTGCCAGGCCGAGAACAATATCGCGCCGGTCGGCCCGGAGGAATGCGAGCGCGGCCGCGAAATGCACTGGCTGCGCGTCGATCGCTACTATGCCGGACCGCTCGATGCGCCCGACACTTTTTTCCAACCGGTTCCCTGCATGCATTGCGAGAAGGCGCCCTGCGAGGTTGTCTGCCCGGTCAATGCCACCGTGCATACGCATGATGGGCTGAACGCGCAGGTCTACAACCGCTGCATCGGCACGCGCTACTGCTCGCAGAATTGCCCCTACAAGGTGCGGCGCTTCAACTTCGTCGACCATCAATCTTTCGACAAGGATGAAGCCGGGCCGGAACAGGGCGTGCACAACCCGAATGTCAGCGTGCGCTCGCGCGGCGTCATGGAGAAATGCACCTATTGCGTCCAGCGCATCAGCGCCAAGCGCATCCAGGCGCAGATCGAGAATCGCGACATCGCCGATGGCGAAGTTGTCACCGCCTGCCAGCAGGCCTGCCCGACGCAAGCTATCACCTTCGGCGATCGCAACAAGAAAGATGCAAAGGTCGTTCGCGAAAAGAGCGCGCCGCAGAATTACGCGCTGCTGGAGGAGCTGAACACACGGCCGCGCACCACCTATCTCGGCAAGATTTCCAATCCGAACGGCAAGCTTGCCAAGCCGGGCGAGGCGACCGATGGCTGAAGCGAGCGCGAACAGCCCGGCCGTCCTGCACGGCCGTCACGATTTTCCAGAGATCAGCGGACGCATCGGTTCGATCGTGCTCAACGGCCGCCTGCCGCGGCATTTCTGGACCGCGTTCTTCCTCTGCTTCCTGCTGGTTTTGCTGCTGCTCTATTCGATCACATATCTGATAGCGGTCGGCGTCGGCGGCCTCGGCATCAACATGCCGGTGGTCTGGGGCACGATGATCTCCAACTTCGTCTGGTGGATCGGCATCGGCCATGCCGGCACGCTGATCTCGGCGGTGCTGTTGCTGCTGCGCCAACCATGGCGCGCCTCGATCAACCGCTTCGCCGAAGCCATGACGCTGTTTGCCGTCGCTATGGCCGGCCTGTTTCCCATCCTGCATCTTGGGCGACCGTGGTTCTTCTACTGGCTGCTGCCGCTGCCCAATGTGCATATGCACTGGCCGCAGTGGCGAAGTCCGCTGGTCTGGGACTTCGCGGCGATCGCCACCTACGCGACCGTCTCGCTGCTGTTCTGGTATATGGGCTTGCTGCCCGACCTGGCGGTGCTGCGCGACCGCGCCAGGTCGAGGCCGGCGCAGCTCTTCTACGGCATATTGGCGCTCGGCTGGCGCGGCTCGGCCTTCCATTGGGCGCGCTACCAGACCGTCTATTTCCTGCTTGCCGCTTTGGCCACGCCGTTGGTCGTCTCGGTGCATTCGATCGTCTCGCTCGACTTCACCTTCGCGATCACGCCCGGTTACCACTCGACGATCTTCCCGCCCTATTTCGTCGCCGGCGCGCTGCTCTCCGGCTTCGCCATGGTGCTCACCATCGCCATTCCGCTGCGCTGGGCCTTCTCGGTCAAGGACCTGATCACGCTCAGGCACATGGACAATGCCGCCAAGCTGATGATCGCCGCCGGCATGGTCGTCGCCTATGGCTATGTCTCGGAGGCATTTTTCGCCTGGTATTCGGGCGCGCCCTACGAACGCGCCATGATGGTGCAACGGGCCGTAGGTCCCTACGCGCCGCTGTTCTGGACAATGCTCAGCCTGAACTGCGGCGTGCTGCAACTGCTGTGGTTCAGACGCATCCGGCGCAACATGCCGCTGCTGTTCGCGATCGCCGTCGCCATCAATGTCGGCATGTGGATCGAACGCTACATCATCGTCGTGACGGGGCCGAGCCGAGATTATCTGCCGACCTCCTGGGGCGAGCAATCCTTGACCTGGCTCGATTTCGGCATCCTGTTCGGCTCGATCGGCACTTTTTTCGCACTCGTCTTCCTGTTCATCCGCATCCTGCCAGCGATCACCATCTTCGAGGTCGAGGAACTGGCTGAGGAAGAGGGCAAGCTCAGATGAGCCTCTACGGTCTCATGGCGGTGTTTGCCGAGCCCGAAGCGCTGATCGAAGCCGCGCGCGGCATGCGCGAGCGCGGCTATCGGCGCATGGATGCGTTCTCGCCGTTTCCGATGAAGGAGCTTGACGGGATATTGGAGATCCCGAAGACGCGCCTGCCTTGGGTCGTGCTCGCCGGCGGCATCGCCGGCGCCGTACTCGTCTATGCGCTGGTCTGGTACTCGGTCGAGATCGACTACCCCGTCAATGTCGGCGGCCGGCCGCTGCATTCCTGGCCGCCTTTCGTCGTCATCGCATTCGAGGCCGGCATCCTCGGCGCTGCCTTCGCCGGCTTCCTGGGTGTGCTCGCAGCCAATGGGCTGCCCCGCTATCACCATCCGGTCTTCAACGCCGAGAGCTTCAGCTACGCGCGCGGCGGCAAGTTCTATCTGCTGATCGAGGCGACCGATCCCAAATACCGCAAGGGCGTGACGAGGGGCCAGTTGACGCGGCTCGGCGCCGAGCTCGTCGAGGAGATCGAGGCGTGAGCCGCCTCGGCCTCACGCTTATGATCGGTGCGCTGGCCGTCGCCGGCTGCCGGCAGGATATGGAGGACCAGCCGCGTTACGATCCTCTGGAGGCGAGCAGCCAGTTCGCCGACGGCATGTCGGCGCGCACGCCGGTGCCGGGTACGGTGGCGCGCGACGCCGATCTGATGCCGGTCCCCGACAAAATCCCTTATCCGATCACCATCGAGCTTCTGCAGCGCGGACGACAGCGTTTCGACATCTTCTGCTCACCCTGCCACGACCGCACCGGCGATGGTCACGGCATGATCGTCCAGCGCGGCTTTCCGGCGCCGCCGAGCTATCATCAGGATGCGCTCCGCAAGGCCTCGGACCGACACTTCTACGACGTCATCACCAACGGCTATGGCGCCATGTATTCCTACGCGGCGCGAGTGCCGCCGCAGGACCGCTGGGCGATCGTCGCCTATATCCGCGCGCTGCAATATTCGCGGGCAGCGCCGGTCGCCGAACTTCCGCAAGCGCTGCGCACGCGGCTCGAGGCGTCGCCATGAGCCGCGTCGAGCAAGGCTTTCTGGCGGCGGGCGCCGTAGGACTTGTCGTCTGCGGTCTGGGCGCATCGCTCGATGCCAAGGCGATGCTGAGCGCCTGGCTCCCCGCAATTCTCTTCGCGCTCAGCCTGCCGCTCGGCGCGCTGACCATACTGATGGTGCACGGGCTGACCGGCGGGCGCTGGGGCGATGCGGTCCGCCAGCCTTTGCGGATCATGATCGCGATGCTGCCATTTGCGCTCATCTTGCTCCTGCCGGTGCTGATGCGGCTCGACCTGATCTTCCCATGGGCCGGCGCCGATCCCGCGATGCGTTCTGAGCAGGTTCGCGAGAAGCTTGCTTATCTCAACGTGCCGTTCTTCCTGCTGCGCTTTGCCTCCTGCGCTGCTATCTGGCTCGTTCTCGCGTGGATGGTGCTCGACGCGACAAGCGAAGAGGCCGGCTCGAACGACCGTAGCGGAAAAAAATACGCGCTGGGCCTCATCCTTCATGCGCTAGCCGTCAGCGTTTTTGCCATCGACTGGATGCTGTCGCTCGAGCCTGAATTCACCTCGACCATCTATGCGCTTTGCGAAGCCTCGGCCGAGGTGGTCGGGGCATTCGCGGTTGCCGTCCTGGTGCTGGCGGCAAGGCGGGCAGTGGAAGTCATGCCCGGCGGCGAGGAAGACGTCGCGCTCAGCGAAGATCTTGCCAACATGCTGCTCGGCTTCGTGCTGACCTGGATCTATCTCGCTTTCATGCAATGGCTGGTGGTCTGGGGCGGCGATCTGCCCGATGAGATTCATTGGTACGTCATCCGCGGCGACGATGGATGGCGCTACCTGCTCTACCTGTTGGTCGCCTTGCAGATGGCTGCCTTCGCGGGTCTGCTCAGCCGGAAGCTGAAACGCAGTCATGCCGGGCTGGTCTGGCTCGCCGGAATTGCCTTGGCAGGCCATTTCGCCGATGTGTTCTGGCGTATCCGCCCGCCACTCTTTTCCGGCGGGCTCCTGGCATTGTGGCATGATGCGGCCGCCTGGATCGGAGTGGGCGGGCTGTGGCTCGCGCTGTTCCTCTTCCTGCTCCGCCGACCGGACAAGATCCTCTGGTGGAAGCGCGAGGTCGCCCATGGCTAAGGCGCACCATCACCCCGAGACGCGCGATGTCCAGCCGCGTGTGCTGCTCGCTTTCGGCGCCGGGCTGTTGCTGTTCATCGCGTTAGCCGCGATCGGCGTGAAGCTCATCTTCAACACCGCGCCGACCTGGTTGCCGCTGCCAGCCAACACCAATCCCGAAAACCCGGGTCTGCAGACCGCGCCAAAGCAGGATCTGGCCGCGTTCCGCGCCGAGGAGGATCGCCAGCTCAAGACGCTTGGCTGGGTGGACCGCAACGCCGGCATCGCGCGCATTCCGATCGACGACGCCATGTGGGCGGTGGTCAGCCACGGCCTGACGGATTGGTCGCAACAGACGGCAGCGGCCACGGAGCCTGATAATTGCGCATTGCTTACAACTGCGGTTCCCCGCGCACCGCAGGCCGAAAGCTGCCGGCAGCAGGACGGAACAGGGCGATGAGAAGCTTGTTGGCTTCGCTTTGTCTGTTCGTTGCCGGCATGGCGTTTGCCGCCGAACGACCGACCTTCGATCCGAAGCCCGGCGCACAGCTCAGCCTTGAGCGGGAATTGGTCGATACTAGCGGCCGGAAGCTGACGCTTGGCGAGACGCTCGATGGGCGTCCGGCGCTCGTCATCTTTGGCTACGACAAATGCCCGAACCTTTGCGGCGTCACCCAGCAGGCCGTCGCGTCCGACCTGAAGAAGACATCGCTTCGCCCTGCAGATTATCGCGCGCTGTTCATCTCGATCGACCCCGATGAGACCTCCGCCGATGCCGCAGAAGCGCAAGCTGAAATCGCGTCCGCCGCCGGCCCCGCTGGCGCGTCCGCCTGGCGGTTCCTGACAAGCAGCGATGGCGCCGGCGCGGCGCTTGCCAACGAGGCCGGCATCACTTTCGACCGGCGCAAGGGCATCGATCAGTTCGTTCATCCGATCGCGGTCATTGCGCTGACGCCTTCTGGCCGAATTTCGCAGGTATTGCCGGCCTTGACCTTCACGCCGCGCGATCTCCAGCTCGCGCTGGTCGAAGCGTCGGCCAACAAGCTCGGGTCGATTGCCGATCATGTCTTCCTGTTTTGCGCGGGGTTCGACAGTTCGAAAGGCCAGTACACTCCCGTAATCTGGGCGGCGCTGAAAGTGACAAGTTTGGCAACGGCGCTTGGTCTCGCCGCGATCGTGCTCTGGCAAACCCGCCGGAGGGCAAGGTGAGCTTCGGGGTTCCCTTCTTCCCGCACGAAGCCTCGTCCGAAGCCGGCTATGTCGATGCGCTGTTTTACACGCTGCTCGTTTTCTCAGCCGTTCTCGGATTGACACTCACCGGCCTCGTCGTCGGCTACGCGGTGAAATACCGCGTCGGCTCGAAGGCGGATCGCACAGGACAGCGCTCCCGCACCATGTGGCTGGAGATGAGCTGGACCGTCGCCAGCCTGATCATCGCCTTCATCTTCTTCGGCTGGGGCGCAGTGCTTTTCGTTCGCCGCGACCATCCGCCGGCGGACGCGCTCGAGATCACGGGGCTTGGCAAACAGTGGATGTGGGAGTTCAAGCAACCCGGCGGCCAGCGAGAGATCAACGAGCTGCACGTTCCGGTCGACAAACCGGTCGTCGTGTCGCTCGCCTCGCAGGACGTTATCCACTCCTTCTACGTGCCGGCCTTCCGCATCAAGCAGGACGCGGTGCCTGGCCGCACGACGCATGTCTGGTTCATCGCCACCGAGCCCGGCCGCTACCACCTGTTCTGCGCCCAATATTGCGGCACGCAGCATTCCGAAATGGGCGGCTGGGTGACTGTGATGGCACCCGAGCAATATGCGGCGTGGCTGAACAGCCAGGGCGAAGGCGAGACGCTTGCCGCAGGCGGCGAGAAACTGTTTCGCGCGCTGGGCTGCTCCGGCTGCCATGGCGCGAGCAGCAAGGTGAGGGCGCCGTCGCTTGACGGAATCTTCGGCCGACCGGTGGCGCTCGACAATCAGCAGACGGTGATCGCCGACGAGCGCTATTTGCGCGACTCCATCCTCAATCCGAAGAAGGAGATCGCCGCAGGCTACGAGCCGGTCATGCCGAGCTTCGACGGCCTGATCGACGAAGGCGAGCTGCAGATGCTGCTTGCCTATCTGAAGTCGCTTTCGCCTCAACCAACGGCTGGAGCCAAGCCATGACCAACGCGGCGATGCAGGGTACATATCTCGGCCAAGGCAGCGGCCTGCGGGCATGGCTTCTCTCCACCGACCATAAGCGCGTCGCGTGGCTCTATCTCATCTCGCTGACGGCCTTCTTCTTTCTCGGCGGCGCCATGGCGGTGCTGATGCGGATCGAGCTGGCGACACCGGCAGGCGATCTCGTTTCCGACGATGTCTACAACAGGCTGTTCTCGCTGCACGGCATCATCATGGTCTGGTTCTTCCTGGTGCCGTCGATCCCGGCGACCATGGGCAATTTCCTTTTGCCGCTGATGATCGGCGCGCGCGACCTCGCTTTCCCTCGGCTCAACCTCGCCAGCTGGTACGTCTTCATTTTCGGCAGCCTGTTCGCGCTGTTTGCGGTGGTGGCCGGCGGCGTCGACACCGGCTGGACCTTCTACACGCCGCTGTCGACACTCTATGCCAACGGCTTCGTCTCGACCGCGGCATTCGGCGTCTTCGTCGTCGGTTTCTCTACGATCATGACCGGCATCAATTTCATCGTCACGGTGCACACGCTACGCGCGCCGGGGCTCACCTGGTTCCGACTGCCGATTTTCGTGTGGACACTCTACGCCACCAGCCTGGTGATGGTGCTGGCAACCCCGGTGCTCGCCGCCTCTCTGATCCTGATCGTGCTGGAGCGCGTGTTCGGCATCGGCATCTTCAATCCCGATCTCGGCGGCGACCCACTGCTCTTCCAGCATCTTTTCTGGTTTTACTCGCACCCGGCCGTCTACATCATGATCCTGCCCGGCATGGGTGTGGTGTCGGAGGTGCTGCCCTGCTTCAGCCGCCGGCCGCTGTTCGGCTACAAGGCGGTGGCGATGTCGTCGATGGCGATCGCCGTCTTCGGCTTCCTGGTCTGGGGCCACCATATGTTCGTCAGCGGACAGTCGGCCTATGCTGGCGTGGTGTTCTCGTTCCTGTCCTTCTGCGTCGCTATCCCGTCGGCGATCAAGGTCTTCAACTGGAGCCTGACGCTGCGCAAGGGCGAGATCAGCTTCGAGACGCCGATGCTCTATGCGTTGTTTTTCCTGGGGCTGTTCACCTTCGGCGGATTGGCCGGGCTGTTCCTTGCGGCGTTGGCGGTCGATGTCCATGTCCACGACACCTATTTTGTCATCGCGCATTTCCACTACATCATGGTCGGCGGCATGGTGACGGCCTATATGGCTGGCCTGCATTTCTGGTGGTCGAAGTTGACCGGCCGCATGTATTCGGAAACGGCGGGGCGTATAGCGGCGACCGTCACCTTCGTCGGCTTCAATCTCACCTTCTTCCCGCAATATATGCTGGGCTTCAACGGCATGCCCCGGCGCTATCATACCTATCCGCCGGAGTTCCAGTTCTGGAACGTATTGTCCTCGGCCGGCGCGGTGGTGCTGGCGATCGGCTACCTGATGCCCTTGTTCTACCTCGGCTGGTCGCTGTTTCGCGGCGCCCGGGCGCCCGATAATCCGTGGAACGCCACCGGGCTCGAATGGCAGACAAGCTCGCCGCCGCCGCCGCACAATTTCGAGACTATGCCGGTCGTGACGCGACCGGCCTATGCCTACGACATGAAGGGGCTCGAGCACGAGCGCTTCAGTCCGCACCGGGAGGAGGCGGCGCGATGAGCGGCACCGAAAGCGTCGCTTTCGACACACCCCAGCGCGAACGGCGCGCCGACACTTTTGCGATGTGGGTGTTCATCGGCTCCGAGGCGATGCTGTTCGGCGCGATTTTCCTTGTCTTTCTCGTCGCCCATATCGATTTCGGCCCCGCTTTCGCCGCCGCCTCGAAGCGCCTTTCTCTGCCGCTCGGCACCTTGAACACGGCCGTGCTGATCACCAGCAGCTTCACTATGGCATTGGCGCATATGCTTGCGCTTCATAGACGTTGGCGCCCGACAATTTGGGCGCTGGTCGCGACTGCGGCGCTAGGCGTGTGCTTCCTGATCGTGAAGGGGATCGAATACGGAAAGGAGATCAGCGAAGGACTGGCGCCGCTTCTCGGCCTGCCGTTCCGCTATGCAGGACCGGATCCCGTGCACGCCGAATTCTTCTTCGGCCTCTATTTCACGATGACCTCGCTACATGCGCTGCACCTGATCGGCGGCATCGTCGTCATCGCCGGAATGATCGCGCTGTGGCGGCCCTCCGGCCCCGCCAACCGCCTGCGCCGGGTGGTTGCCGTCGGCCTCTACTGGCACTTCGTCGACATCATCTGGGTGTTTATGTTCCCCGTCCTCTACCTGATCAACCGATGAGCGAATTGCGCAAACTCACCTTCGGCTATCTCGGGCTGCTCGCGCTGCTGGCACTGACGGTCGGCTCGTCCTTCGTCGCTCTCGGCGGGTTCAACGTCGCGCTCAACCTGGCGATCGCCGCCGCAAAGGCGATCCTGATCGCCATGCTGTTCATGCATCTGACCGGCACGTTGCCGCGGCTGGCCGTCGCGGCCGCCGGGCTCTGGCTCGTCATCCTGTTCGGGCTGACGCTGATCGGACGGTAAACGGCGCCCAGCGCTTGGGCTCCGTAGTTGTCAATCAACCGGAGGAAGCGCTGAGCCCGCCAGCACAAGCTGATGGTCGACCAGGCTACGTTCAATCAATGAGTGGTCTGCGAATGCTCGCCGCCGGGCCGCGAAATGTCGCGCAAAGCCCCTCCAGCCTCGGCTGTTTCACCATTTGTCGCAAGGTCGCCAATGGAGACGATGCCGACGAGCCGCTTCTCTCGATTGAGAACAGGGAGTCGGCGCACCTGCAAGTCGCCCATGTTCTTGAGCACATGCTCGACCTCTTCGTCATCAAAGCAATATTTGACCTCCGCACTCATGACATCAGATACCTTGGCATCGGGGCCTTTACCCAACGCCACTCCACGGATGGCGATATCGCGATCGGTTATCATGCCGACCAACCGACCATCGTCGCCTACGGGAACGGCTCCTGCATCGAGCCTGCCCATCATCTGCGCCACATCGCGAATTGACTGTTCGGGACTCGCGATCGCCACATCCCTTGTCATGCAACTGCCGATTTTCATTGTGTTCTCCCAAAGATACGAACCCGCCGCCGGATCGATATTTGACCAGGAACAACTGCCTGGCGGGAGTGTTCCATCACAAACACCGTAACGAGCAAGCCATGATCCGCCGGGCCGGACGCCGGCTGGGTTGAGGCCGGTTGAGATGGATTTAGAATCCTGCATTCGTTGCCAAATCAGCGGAACGGCCCTGCAGCTGCTGGATTGGCGTGGAACCGAAAACTTTTTCTGATGTTGGGCAGGAAAGGAAACCTGCACAATTTCAAAATCACCGAAACGAGAAAGACAACGCAAATCAACGTCGTACGACCCCAATCCACCCAATCCAAAGGACAAGCCGCCAAGGGACACGCGTGACAACCCGACGCCGAATCCGGACGGTCCTAATGAATTGTCAGATGTGCGCACTCAAGAATACGTCGAAATCAGGCCCGATCCGAAGCGCTAGCGTTCGCCTCCTGTAGCGGCCGTTCCCGGTCGAGGATCTCCGCGAGGATGTCCGGGAACATTGGACATCGCTGGCAGTTCGGGTTTGGTTCAGACGTCGCTTCAAGGCGTCTGTCGAAGATCGGTGGGCAACACCTGATCGGCCCGGGTCTGTCCCTCGCAGGCGTGGGCTTCATGCCCCGGCAGGATCTGCCGTGCCGCTGTGCAGATGTCGCCGCCACAACCACAGGAGACAGCAATGAAGCATCAGACCTCATATGAACTTCAATCGGTGGCAGTCGTCGATCGGCTTGGATTGGTTCCTCTGGCAACAAGAGCGCAGCGGATCGAGCGGTGGGCGGAATTGCTCGACCGAAATCCCCTGCGTTGCCTCTCGGCCCTGACGGGAACCGAATATGTCGATCCTGAAGTTCGCGAACGGGTGCGGGCGGACGGATCCCCGCTCACGGTTGCGTTCGACGATCCGTTGCTGCGCGCGGCCGGATTGCAATCGGATACTTATGGCGAGGCGAAGCGCTTTTTCGAACTCTCCGATTGGCAATTGCATGACGTCGTCTGCAGCTGCCATGCCGGGGCGACGATGCAGGCCAGTTGGGCTGCGGCGCGGGTGCGTAGGCTGATAAACGGCAGCCGGTTCTTCGCCTGGCTCAGAAGCCGCTTCCTGCATTGAAGAAGGCTAGCCGCCCGGCGAGCGCAGGTCGCCGGCGGCTCGGTGCGCCGCGCCTACACCAGCGCGACCAACAGGGAGATCGCAGGGAAACTGGGCGATGAAATGCGATGGCGGCTGTCGGTCCCCGTCGCCTATGCGCATCGGTTCAGACGGAAGACCGCATGGAACCATTCCGCCGACGCACGATGAAGTCGGACCAAGACAACGACAGCGCGGGGGATCTTCCGTAGACGACGTCGCCACCCGGTGAGGCGGCTCCATGCTCTCAGCCGTTCTGGTCGATAGCGTGCGGCGAAGGCTGCTGGGCACCGCCGTTCCGACGCCTGCCGGTGTGGTCGGCCCAGACCCATACAGCAACCGCCACGATCACCAGGATGACGACCAAGGCAATGATACGACGCATCGGCGCGGCGGGCTCTAGCCGCCTGGCTTGTTGACGGTCGGATCGGAGCCGACGCCAACCACCGGATCGGGGGCAACCGGGCCGCGCTCGGCTTCCGAGCTTTCCGACTCGATCTCTTGGACGGCTTGATCCCAATGTTCCTGCTGGCGTCCCTCGGGGCGGCCTTCGCGCTCCCAGAGCTCATGGGCGCGTTGTCTGATGCGTTCTTCCCTGTCCATGCGGAACCTCCTCTCGCGCCGGGCTGGCGCTGAAGCCAGGCCTAATCGGGCGACGGGAAGTTTGTTCCATCAAGACTCGAATTGGACCGCGCCGCGTTGGGAACGCCGCCCTCGTCGAAATGTTATCTTTCATCCAACAGGAGATTGTCATGAAGGACAGCCAGAACCGCCGCGAGACGGGCGCCAGGAAATATCCCCCCAACACCGATCCGGATCCAAGCGACCAGTTCTCCCAGGACGCCGCCAGCAACGAAAAGCCCCATGTCGGTCCAGGTCTCAGCCGCAAGCAAGGTGAGGTCGAGGACAAAACCCATCAGTCCGAGGGCCGCAATCCGGCCCGCCAGACACCAAGCCCGGCGACGGAAAAGAGCTCAGGCGCAGGCCCGGCCGTTGCGGAGCGCTCCAAGGACGCAAAGGCCCCCCGGAGCGGCCGTCAGCCCGGCGCCTATGTGAAGGAATGAGCCGGACCGGGTGCGCCGTGGAACATAGCTTTGACTTCCAGGTTTGGTAGCAACCGCCGTCGGCGACTTCCGCATGCCGGCGGCGGATTGTGAGGCCCCGGGGCCTATCCGGGGCCGCCGCAGACACGGCGGGCCGGCGATGGACAGAACAGCCCCAAGCAGACGCCTCCAAAAACGGACAGGCGCGGCGGCCTGCCGATCAACCAAGCGACGCCGATCGAAGGCCTGGCTGGTTCTGCCGGCAAGTATCGTGGCAAGTTTCCTTTGCGTCCCGGCATTGGCGCACCAGGCGCCGGCAGGCTGGCAGTACGATCCTTCATGCTGCGCCGGGGTGGATTGCTATCAGGCGCCGCCTTCGGACGTGAAGGAGACGAAATATGGCTATCAGCTCTCGACCGGAGAACTGATCCCCTACAGCGATCACCGCATCAAGCGATCGCGTGATGAATATTTTCACGAGTGCAAGCCTGGGGGCGACACCCAATCCCAGCACTCCTTCTGCCTTTATGTTCCGGACCGCGGGATGTAGGCCGGGCGGCTCGACCGCAAGATCGCCAAGGAAGAAGGCTCGTCCCTGAAAGGCGGGCCTTCTTGGTGTGCAAGCCAGGCAGGCCGACGAGCCTACTTGTTGCAGTTCTGCATGTTGGATGTAGTGTTGCCGCTGGCAGTGTTGTTGTCGATGTCGTTGCCGGCCGCATCCTTGCACCGGTCGCTGCCTCCGTTGGGCCTGGCTGTCGTGTTCGTGCTGTTTGTGGCGTTCGGATCGATCGTGCCGCCATTGCCGTTGTTGTTCATGCCATTGGTCCCGGTCGTGGTCCCTGTGGTGCCCGTCGTGGCGCCGGTACCGGAGCCGCTGGATTGTGCCATCGCAGACGTGGCCAGCACGATTGCGACAGCCGAAGCCGAGAGAAGTCTAATCATGGGGAGTCTCCTGTTTTATCGCCTGATTGCGATACGATTCAAACAAGAGACTCCTGCCGATGTTCCAACTGGGTTATGCATAAGTTATACTTTGTTGTTACGTTGTTCCGGGCATAGCAACGTAAGAACGATTATTTGTTTGTACGAATTTTCTGCCTTGGGTTGATTCCGCCGGCGGCGTTGGTGTCGTTCTCGACATCCCCTTCGACCGTGTTCTCGCCATGCTCCAGTTCATCGCCCTCCTTGATGGTGCCCTTGGAGGTGCCGATGCCGGGATCGTTCGCCATATCCGCGTCGCTCGGTTTTTTCGATTTCGGGTGCTGGTTTCCACTCATGACCATTCCTCGCTCTTGTCTTTCCGAACCGAAAGCGGCGCCGGATGTTCCGCCGTCAGACGCCGAATGGATAGGTTTCAGGCATGCCTCCAGCCGCGTGCTCGGGTCCAAGAGGCGTGACGGCGCTGGTTTCATCGAACCAGACGAAGGTGTCGAACTGCCGCGCCAGCGAAGCGTCGGCATAATGGCTGTGCAGTTCGGTTTCCGGTCGGTAGATCACGCCGATGAAGCGTTCCAGGCGACGCTCCGTCAGCCGGTCGCGCAGCTTCGGATCGCGTCCGAGGTCAAGCAGGAACCGCTCGACGCCGGCGTCGTGGCAGAGCCGCTCGTAGCTGTCCTCGCGCGAAGGCCGCACCGACTTGATTTCCATCTCGCCGTCCCAGTCGGTTGCCGCGGCGACAGTGCCTGCATGCGTGCCGAAACCGATGAGCGCCGCGGCATCGCCGAACCGCTGCCGGCAGAGTTGGCCGATATTCACTTCCTCGCGCGAGATTCCCATTTCGGTGTAACGGGCGTCGCCGATATGGGAATTGTGCGCCCACACCACGGCTTTGGCGTTCGGACCCCGCGCGCCGAGAATACGTTCCAGCGTTTCGAACATATGCGTATCGCGCAGATTCCAGGATTGCGATCCGCCATAGTACATGGTGCGGTAATAACGCTCGGCGGAGGCAATGAGCCTAGCGTTCTGCGCGGCGTCGAAAAGTTCGTCGCCGTCCTGGCCGGCTTGATCGAGTTGCCTCGCCAGCATGTCGCGGCACTGCTGGAGGACGGCTTCCTCGCAGTCGCGATAGCCTTTGGTCAGCGCGGCCCGGGCATAGGTAGACGGTTCAGTCTGCCACGGCGTCAGGCAGCCATAGCGTTCCCGCGCAACCCTCGCCGCTTCCGGGTCGACGCGGTCGAGATATTCCAGGACGGCGGCGATCGAGCCGCGCATGTTGTAGATATCGAGGCCATAAAAGCCTGCTTGCGGCTGGAGTGCCTTGACCTTGTCATTGTGCTCGCGCAGCAGTTCCACGAATGCCGCGACGTCGGTGTTGCGCCACATCCAAGTTGGAAAGCGCTGGAACGGCCGATCGGCGCCGGGCGAGGCACCGCGGCCGCGGACATAACGGTCGATCGCGGCGGCATCGGGCCAATCGGCCTCGACCGCGACGATGGTGAAGCCATGCCTCTCGATCAGCCTTTTGGTTATTGCCGCGCGCGCCCGGTAAAATTCGGACGTGCCATGGCTGGCCTCGCCAAGCAGGACGATCCGCCGGTCCGCAAACCGGTCGAACGCTTCGGCGAAGCCGGGGTCGTCGAAGTCCAAAAGCGGCTCGGCTGCCGCCGCGATCATCTCCGGCAGGCTGCGCGGACGGGCAAGCGGCATCGTGCGGGCAATCCCTGGGCGGCTTTCCTCCCGCCAGCCCTGTTCGCCAATCAACGGGACGAAGCGCACCCCGCCGAAGTCCTCCTCGCTGTAAGTCGATGCGCCGGTGCGGGTTACCTTGAGCAGACGCTGCTCGTCGGGATCGTCGCCGACCGGAATAACCAGCCTGCCGCCGACATCGAGCTGCTGCTGCAAGGCCAGCGGCGCGCCCGGCCCGCTCGCCGCCACCACGATGGCGTCGAAGGGCGCCGCTTCCGGCCAGCCTCTGGTGCCGTCGCCGGTCCGAACTTCGATGTTGCCGTAGCCTAGTTTTTGAAAGCGCCGCCGTGCTGTCTCGGCCAGCGCCGCATGGCGTTCGATCGTGTAGACATGGTCGACGACGCGGCTCATGACGGCGGCAGCGTAGCCTGATCCCGTGCCGACTTCGAGGACCTGATCGCCCGGACCGATCTCCGCCATTTCCAGCATGAAGGCAACGATGTAGGGCTGCGATATGGTCTGCCCCTCAGCAATCGGCAACGGTCCGTCCTCATAGGCGAATTCCTCGTAGCCAGGGTCGACGAAGGCTTCGCGCGGGACCTCCCGCATCGCCGCCAATACCTCCCGATTGTGGATGCCGCGGCGGCTGAGATGCACATCGACCATCCGACGGCGCTCGCGGGAAAGATCGAGCATAAGAATTCCCTCCTATTCGCCTGCTTCCATCATCGTCTTGGCCGGCTGCCGGGCGACATTTTCCTCGATCAGGTCGCGGCCCGGAGTCTGGGGCAGCGCCTTGCGGAAGTTCCTGGCATAGTCGCGTGGCATTTTCGGCGGCATCATCGGCTCATAGGCGTCGACCAGCGCTTCGATGATCACCGGCCCGCTGACTGCGAAGGCCTGGTCGAGCACGCGCTCGACATCGTCCGCCTGCTCGATGCTGAAGCCTTTTCCGCCCATCGCCTCCGCGGCCTTGGCAAAATCGATCGGCTGCAACTCGCAGCCGAACTGGGGATTGCCGAGGAACATCATCTGCTCCCAGGCGATCTGGTTCAGCATGTTGTTCTTGATGACTAGGAGCTTCAGCGGAATGCCGTAGCGCACCGCCGTGGAAAATTCGCCGAGCTGCATGGCGAGCCCGCCATCGCCCACGATCGCCGCGACCGGACGGCCGGGAAAGGCAATGCCCGCGGCGATGGCATAGCTCAGACCGCAGGACATCGAGGCAAGCGCGCCCGAAACGCCGAAGGCTTGCCCCGCGCGAAGATCGACATGGCGCGCGGCCAGTTCCGTGTTCTGACCGGAATCGGCCGCCAGTATCGTGTTTTCGGCGAGGCGTTCGCCGAAGGCGCGCGCGACGCGCTGCGGCTTGAGCGGATGCGCCGAGCTGTCTTCGGATTGGCGCATCATCTCGCGCCATTTTTGCATCGAGCCTTGCGCCGTCGCCAGGAATTCGCCATTGCCCTTTTGCTTCAGCCGCTTGTTGAGGGCGCGCAAGGTCTCCGCCGCGTCGCCGACCAGGCCGGCCTCGACCGGGAAGCGCAAGCCGATGCGCTGCGCGTCGCAGTCGATCTGGACGCCTCGCGCCATGCCCGGCTGCGGATAATATTCGATGTAGGGGAAGGTCGAGCCGACAATGAGGACGGCATCGCAGGTTTCCATCGCCTGCTGCGAGGGCAAGGTGCCCAGAATGCCGATGCCGCCGGTGGTATAAGGATGATCGTCCGGCAGCACCGCCTTGCCGAGCAGCGCCTTGACGATCGGCGCCTTCAGCAGCCTCGCCGTGTCTTCGAGTTCGGCCGCCGCGCCGAGGGCTCCGCGTCCCGCCAGGATCGCCACGCGCCGTGCGTCGTTGAGGACGGCTGCGGCCTTGTCTAACTCCGCATCTTCGGCGAGGCAGTGAGGAGCGAACATGTCCTGCGGCGTGTGCGCCGGCCGGTTGCGCTTGGACCGCTTGGCCGCGTCGGCCGGCTGTTCCTGGATATCGCTGGCTATCGAAAGATGAGCGACGCCCTTGCGGGCGAGCGCTGTGCGGCAGGCAAGGCTCGCCACGTTCTCCATATGCGCCGCATCCGAAACCTGGACGTTATAGACGCTCACATCGTTGAAGACGCGGGTCAGATCGACGTCCTGCTGCGTGAATGTCTCGATAAGATCGTGGAACTGCATGCCCGTGATCGCCAACACCGGGGCCTGATCGAGCTTGGCATCATAAAGGCCGGTCAGAAGGTGGGTGCCGCCGGGTCCGGACGTTGCGAGGCACACGCCGAGCCTGCCTGTCCATTTCGCGTAGGCGCAGGCCATGAACGCGGCCGACTCCTCGTGCCGCACTTGAACGAAAGAAATTTTGTCCTGGTTTTTGCGCAGCGCCTCCATGACGCCGTTGATGCCGTCGCCGGGGAGCCCGAACACGACTTCGACGTTCCAGGCAATCAAGGTGTCGACGAGGATTTCGGCTGCATTGGGCATTGCGAGGCTCCGCTGTTGGTTTCCGAACCATCAGGATTGCGGTTGGTTCCCTTGTTGGCGGCCCCAACAAACCAAAGCGCCCGGAATGCGCTCGATCGCCGAAAGCCCCTCGATGCAAAGCGCCAGTACAGCTGTGATGAGGAAACCCGCAGCGCCCGATAGGAAGACGTGACAGGGGCCGGCAATTCGGACAGGCCGATGCGGTATCCCGGCCGGCCCTGGCGAAGGAACGGGATTTGGCGGCGGCGAGGGAACGCCTGGCGGCTCTTCGGGTTGAGGAAGATCGGCGGCACAGGCGGGCGTGCCGGTTCCGGATCAGAAATGTCGGGTGCCGTCATCGTAATTCTCTCAGACATCAATCGCCGTGCATCCAGTGTGTTCCCGGCGAGGGGGATAAAGGCCGGCAAAACGTCGGAAGGAGCGAGGCCATGAGCAGCAAGTCACCGCAGTTCGCAATGATGGATCGATACTGGCGGGCGGCGAATTACATTTCGGTCGGTCAGATCTACCTGATGGACAACCCGCTGCTTAGAGAGCCTCTGCGCGCCGAGCACGTGAAACCGAGATTGCTCGGACACTGGGGAACGACCCCTGGCCTGAACTTCATCTACGTGCATTTGAACCGGCTGATCAGAGAGCGTGGCCTTGACATGCTCTTCATCTGCGGTCCGGGTCATGGCGGCCCGGCCATGGTTGCCAATACATGGCTGGAAGGGACCTACAGCGAGATCTATCCCGATGTCGGTCGCGACAGCGAAGGCATGAAGCATCTGTTCAAACAGTTCTCTTTCCCGGGCGGCGTGCCAAGCCATGCCGCGCCGGAGACGCCCGGCTCCATCCACGAGGGCGGCGAACTCGGCTATGCCCTGGTCCATGCCTTCGGCGCGGCGTTCGACAACCCGAATCTGGTGGTCGCATGCGTCGTAGGGGATGGCGAAGCCGAGACCGGGCCTCTGGCCGCCGCCTGGCACTCCAGCAAATTCCTGAATCCCCGGACCGACGGTGCGGTCCTGCCGATCCTGCATCTCAACGGCTATAAGATTGCGAATCCGACATTGATGGGGCGAATGAATGACGATGATCTGAGAAGTCTTTTCATCGGGTACGGATATGAGCCGTTTTTCGTCGAAGGCAGCGATCCGGAGCCCATGCATGCGCTCATGGCCGCGACACTGGACAATATCATGGAGCGCATCCGCGATATCCAGACAACTGCCCGGACGACGACAGGAAGCACCGGGCTGCCGCGCTGGCCGATGATCGTGCTTCGGAGTCCGAAAGGTTGGACCGGGCCGAAGGAGGTCGATGGCAAGAAGGTAGAAGGTTTCTGGCGTGCGCATCAGGTTCCGGTCTCGAATGCTCGCGATGACGATGCGCATCGCAAGATCCTCGAGGAATGGATGCGCAGCTACGGGCCGGATGAACTGTTCGACACGAAAGGCCGCCTCCTGCCGGAGATCGCCGCGCTGGCGCCCGAAGGAACCAAACGCATGGGCGCATCGCCCTATGCCAATGGCGGGCTGCTCAAGAAGGATCTTGCCCTACCCGATTGGAAGAGCTTCGCCGTCGATGTGCCGGCGCCTGGCGGGCGGGCGGCGGAAGGCACTCGCATTCTGGGGGCTTACCTGCGCGACGTGGTCAGGTTGAACGCCGCCTCGCGTAATTTTCGATTGATGGGTCCAGATGAGACGTCATCGAACCGGCTCGACGCTGTCTTCGAGGCCACGGATCGCGTCTGGATGGAAGGCATCGAGCCCTATGACGTCCATCTCGCCCCTGAGGGGCGGGTGATGGAAGTGCTTTCCGAGCACCTGTGCCAGGGCTGGCTGGAAGGCTATCTGCTGACAGGCAGGCACGGCCTGTTCTCCTGCTACGAAGCCTTCATCCATATCGTCGATTCCATGGTCAATCAGCACGCCAAATGGCTGAAGACCTCGGCGGAGCTTTCCTGGCGCGAACCGATCGCGTCGCTCAACTATCTGCTGACTTCACATGTCTGGCGGCAGGATCACAATGGCTTCAGCCACCAGGATCCGGGCTTTTCGGATTTCGTGGCGAACAAGAAGGCCGATACCGTGCGGCTGTATTTTCCACCGGATGCCAATACGCTGCTATGGGTCGCTGACCATTGCCTGCGCACATGGAACCGCATCAATGTCATCACCGCCGGCAAGCAGCGCGCGCCTCAGTGGCTGACGGCGCAAGAGGCGGAAGATCACTGCAAGGCCGGTGCAGGCATATGGGAATGGGCCTCGACCTGTCCTGCCGATGAGGAGCCCGACCTGGTGATGGCTTGCGCCGGCGACGTGCCCACCATGGAGACGCTTGCGGCCGTCGATCTTCTTGCCGCCGCTTCGCCTGGGCTGCGGATCAGAGTCGTCAACGTGGTGGATCTGATGACGCTGCAAGCCCGCAGCGAACATCCGCATGGCTTTACCGACGAGACGTTCGATGCGCTGTTCACAAAGGATAGGCCGGTAATCTTCGCCTATCATGGATATCCCTATCTCATTCACAGGCTGACTTACCGGCGCGCCAACCACGACAACATTCACGTCCACGGTTTTCGCGAGGAAGGCACGACGACCACGCCTTTCGACATGGCGGTGATGAACCAGATCGATCGGTTCCATCTTACTTTGGCGGCGTTGCGCTGGCTTCCGCAACTGTCCCAGCGTTCCGCTCAGTTCTCGGCCACCCTTAAGAAGAAGCTCGAGGAACATAAGGCCTATGTGTATGAGCACGGCGAGGATATGCCGGAAATCCGCAACTGGACGTGGCGGCGCGAAGCGGCCGGGGCGGGCGTCCGATGAACCAGGCAATCCTGGCGCTGAACGCAGGTTCATCCAGCCTCAAGTTTGGGGTCTACGACATCGGCCGCGCAGGCGAGCCGCGTCCGGCGGCGCGCGGATCACTGGAGATGGATTCCTCGCCGCACATCAAGGCAGAGGCGGAAAAGGGGAAACCCCTGGTCGATCGAGCCTTGCCGAACGGCAGCCTGGAGGATGTGCTTGAGGCGCTGCTGACTTGGATCGAGACGGAATTCGGCGAGCGCCGCCTCACGGCCTGCGGCCATCGTATCGTCCACGGCGGATCGTTGTTTTTCGATCCTGTCGTGTTAACGCCTGAGCAGACAGACGCCATCGATGCGCTCTCGCCGCTCGCGCCGCTGCACCAGCCTCACAGCATTAATCCGATCCGCGCCATCGCGAAAATGAGGCCGCGGCTTCGACAAATCGGATGTTTCGATACTGCCTTCCACCGCACAATCAGGCCGCCGGCGAGCTGCTTCGCCCTGCCGAGAGCCTATGAAGGGAAAGGCATTCGCCGCTACGGTTTCCACGGCCTCTCCTACGAATCCATCGCAAGCCGGCTTCAGGCAGAGGGAAAATCGGACCGACGTACGATTGTCGCTCATCTCGGCAATGGGGCCAGCCTGTGCGCGATGCGAAACGGCGCCAGCGTTGACACCACCATGGGCTTTTCTACGCTGGACGGGTTGGTCATGGGGACGCGTTGCGGAGCACTTGATCCGGGCGTGCTGCTCTACCTTTTGCAACAGGAGGGTATGGCGCCGCACGAACTTCAGCACCTCCTTTACGAGAAGTCCGGTCTGCTCGGCATTTCGGAAATGTCCGCGGACATGCGCGAGCTGGAGGCGAGTGCCGATCCGAAGGCCCGCGAAGCCTTTGAGCTTTTCGTCTTCCGCGCGACCCGAGAGATCGCCGCGCTTGCCAACACATTGGGCGGCCTCGACTGCCTCGTCTTTACAGCAGGAATTGGCGAACATTCCGGTGCTGTCCGAAAGGCTATTTGCGGCAGGCTGGGCTGGCTAGGCGTCGCGATCGACGATGACGCAAATCTACGCCACGGGCCAACGATCAGCACGCCCGCCAGCACTGTCGAAATCAGAGTAATGCCGACCGACGAGGAGAGCGTCATTGCGCGACACGTGCTTAAGGCAATCAGTGAGATCTAGCCGCGTATGTCTCCAAGCGGTGACGACACCATCAAAAGCAGCATCGTCTTCGGCATCTTCGGCGCGATCAATTCGCAAATCGAATCCGAGAGGACCATCATTTCGTTCCGGCGTCCGCTTATGCGCCGACGCTGCCCGGCCAAAGCGTCTGAATATCGCCGGGCAGGGCATCGCGCACCTTGGCCGATTGGCCGAGATCGACATGATGGACGAGCGTCTTGAATACCGCACGCGCCGCATCGCCGGGATCGACGGGCCGCGTGGCCTTCAATCCGTCCGCAATCGGGTCTAGAAATTCGTCGATAGATCGGTCGCGGTTTGGCTGGTCGGACGGGTTGTACTGATCGTAATAGGCTCCGCGGATCAGGAGCGGCAACTCGGCGGCGAGATTGGCCCCCAGGTCCGGGGGCAGCCTGTCGCGCAAGGTCCGCAGGACAACGCCAAGGGTATGCCACGCCAACTGCCGATCCGGCCCGAGATCGTCCATGATCTCCTTCAGCCAGATATTGGTGGTCTGTATCGTCTTGTCGAACACGTCGAGGCCATTAGCGCTCATCGTCGCCTCCAGATGAGAAAATGCCCCACACACCCATCTAAGACAGAACACGCTGCCGGAGTTATTGTTTCGTCCGTTTGGCAATCGCTTCGATTGGCTGCCCGAAGCGTCCACATCAACAGGGGCGCCAGGGTCTGCTTCCGTGACCCAGGTGTCGCCATACGAAACGCGCCCGTAGCGTTCGGAGTAGATCCTATCCTTACCGAAAGACGACTTTCGACCGCTGGCGTGTAAGCCTTTTATCCGGCCAGCAGACGAGTCAACAAAGCCGAAGCCTGTGTGCCAGGCGTGCCGAGATCGCGAATGCTGCTCATATGATTTGCGCCCGCTAAGCTCGAGCGCGAAACGGCCAGCCCTTGCCGTTTCAGGTGCTCGGCAAACGCTGCAGCTTGACCATGGAAAGGGGGTGTCTCGTCGCTTCCGACCGCGATCTCGACCGCCACCCGACTATCGAAACGATGGCCGATCGGCGAAAAGCCGGCCACCTCTTCGTCGGTGAGCGCGATCTCACCAGCAAGGAAGGAGCTTTGCAACGGCCTCAGGTCGTAAAGCCCGCCGAGCAGCATTGCTCCCTTGATGCCCGATGGCTGGCTGCCGTCGTTGAAGAGCATGGTGGCGAGATGCGCCCCCGCTGAATGACCGCTGATTGTGAGCTGCCCGGGATCGCCGCCAAAATTTGCGATCCTGTCACCTACCCACTGCCTTGCCCGGCGCACCTGATCCACGATTGCAGCCATCCTGACGGCAGGCATCAACGCATAGCCAACGATAGCCGCGATGGCCCCTGCGCTTGTGACGGTCTCGGCGACATAAGAATAGTCGCTCTTGGAAAACATGCGCCAATAGCCGCCGTGGATGAACATGTGCACCGGCAGCCG
The DNA here is from genome assembly GCF_020165195.1 of Mesorhizobium sp. CA14. Lineage (GTDB taxonomy): Bacteria > Pseudomonadota > Alphaproteobacteria > Rhizobiales > Rhizobiaceae > Mesorhizobium. The sequence continues at coordinate 133,767 of NZ_JAIUHR010000006.1, forward strand.
ATCGCGCCTCCCTTCCGGGAAGAACAGGTCCAGGGTTTCGGCCCGGCTCGGTCCGTAGGTGACATCGGCGACCATCGGGATTCTCGCCCTGATCTCCGCACTTCTGCGAACGATCTCGGCGACGATTTCGTCAAACTCGACGACGTGATCACGGGTGCGGAACGGGTCTTTCGCCATTTGTCTGCTCACATCGTCACGGCGATGTACTTCGCCTCCATGAACTCGGTTATGCCGTGCTTCTGGCCGCCTTCCCGCCCCAACCCGCTCTGCTTGACGCCGCCGAATGGCGCGGCCGGATCCGACATGAGGCCGCGATTAAGCGCGATCATGCCGGACTCGATCTTCGATGCCACGCGCATGCCTTTTGCAAGATCACGGGTGTAGATATAGGCGGCGAGGCCGTATTCGGTATCGTTCGCTTTTGCGATGACCTCCGCCTCACCTTCGAAGCGGCTGATTGGTGCCACGGGACCAAATATCTCCTCATGCGCCATGAGCGCGTCGGCAGGCACATCGCAGAGCACGGTCGGCGGATAGAAGTAGCCTCTGCCTGCAGAAATCGCGCCGCCGCACAGAACTTTCGCGCCGCGGGCAATCGCGTCTTGGACGAGCCGGTCGATCTTGTCCACGGCCTTCCTTGTGATCATCGGCCCGCATTCGGTGTCGGAGTCGGTGCCCGGGCCGACATTGAGCGCCGCCATGCGCTTGCGCAGTCCTTCTGCAAAAGCATCGTGGATGCCGGCCTGCACGTAGAGCCGATTGGCAGCCGTGCAAGCCTCGCCCGCATTGCGCATCTTGGCGATCATGGCGCCGTCAAGGGCCGCCTCCAGGTCGGCGTCATCGAAGACGATGAATGGAGCGTTGCCGCCAAGCTCCATCGAGCAGGAGATGACATGTTTGGCCGCTTCGGCAAGAAGCACCCGGCCGACGCCGGTCGAACCGGTGAAGGACAGCTTGCGCACGCGCGGATCGGCCAGCATGGCCGATGCTACCGGACCTGGGTTCGAGGTGGTGATGACGTTGACGACGCCGGGCGGCACTCCGGCTTCCTCGTAGAGCGCGGCAAGCGCGTAAGCCGTCAGAGGCGTCTCGCTGGCGGGCTTGAGGATCACGGTGCAGCCGGCTGCGAGGGCAGGAGCGATCTTACGCGTGGCCATGGCCGCGGGAAAATTCCAGGGCGTTATAAGCACGCAGATGCCGATGGGCTGGTAGTCGACGACAATCCGATTGGTGCCCGATGGCGACAGGCCGAATTCGCCGCTGATGCGCACTGCCTCCTCGGCGTTCCAGCGGAAGAACTCGGCTGCATAGGCGACTTCGCCGCGCGCGTCGCGCAGGGCTTTGCCGTTCTCCAGGGCGATCAGCGCAGCCAGCGTCTCTGCCCGTTCGGTCATCATCTCGAAGCAGCGCCGCAGGATCTCGGATCGCCTGCGCGGCGGCGTCTCGCGCCAACCCGATGCCGCCGCCGCAGCCGCATCGACCGCGGCCCCGGCATCGGCCAGCGTCGCATCGGGAACCGCGGCGATTACTGCTTCCGTCGAGGGATCGACCACTTCGATGACGCGGCCATCGGATGACGAGCGCCACTCGCCGCCGATGTAGAGGCCGTGCGAAAAGGTGGTGTAGTCGGACATGTCGGAATCTTGGTCAAATAAGTCTGGAGAGATGTTCATTCGAATTCCTCCGTCACATCGCGCTGGCGGCCATGTCGCCCTCGTACGCGGCTCGGATCAAGTTTCGCATCGCCGCGATGTCGAATGGACGGGGATTGTTCTTGATCAACCTGTCTATTCCGAGCGCCTGCTCGGCTGTCCAGTCGATCTTATCCGCAGGAAGGCCGAGTTGGGCCAACGTCCGTGTGATGCCTATCGCGGCGAACAGTCGGGCGATTTCATCGATGGTCGCCTCCGCCAGGGCGGCGGCATTGCCGTTGTGGCCGGCCAAACCGAGGGCTGAGCCGATCTCGGCTATCTCCGCTGTCGCGGCGGCAAGGTTATAGCGCATCACGAAAGGAAGCATCGTGGCGACGCCCAAGCCGTGCGGCGTGTGGGTCAGGGCGCCGACCGGATACTGCACGGCGTGGGCAGCTGCCGTTCCCGCGGTGCCGAAGGCGCAGCCGGCGGCCAACGCCCCCATCATGACATCCGCGCGTGCGTCCTCGTTGGAACCGTCGCGGCAGGCTGCTTCCAGGCTGCGGCCCAGGAGTCTGATCGCCAGCAGTGCGAAATGGTCGGTCATTGCGCTCTTGCCGATGAACACATGTCTTTGCGGCAGGTCGGGATCGGTGCCTCGCTTGGCGGCGGTGAAGGCTTCGATCGCATGTGTGAGTGCGTCGGCGCCGGCAATGGCTGTCAGTGATGGGGGACAACTCGCTGTCAGGTCGGGGTCGCACAGCGCAACCGCGGCGATGAGATGCGGGCTGGAGATGCCGACCTTGAGCGTCCGCTCCGGATCGGAGATCACCGCGACGGGAGTGACTTCGGAGCCGGTGCCGGCGGTCGTCGGCACTGCGATAAGGGGAAGGGCAGGGCCCGGCACCTTGAACTCACCATAATAGTCCTGGAGCTTGCCGCCATGGCTGATGAGCAGCCCGGCGCATTTTGCCATATCTAGGCAACTGCCGCCGCCGATGCCGATCACCATGTCCGGCCTGAACCCCTTCGCCTCTGCGATACAGGCGCCCACGCTGTCGCGCGGCACATCGGGCAAGGTGCGGTCGTAGACGAGGGTGTCGATCCGGGCAGCCTTTAACCCATCGAGCATCTTGATGAACTCGAACGTGCCGGCGAGCCGCTCGTCGGTGCAGATGAATGCACGCCGGCCATATCGGCCGGCAATGGCAGGCAGCGCATGGCGCTGACCTTTGCCGAAGAGAATTTCGCGCGGCAGGCGCGCGGCTGCAAAAAGGGTCATGAACCGAGATCTTTCGAAGGAGACGGATGGAAAAGCGTCGTGTTCATCATGGCGCGGTATTCAGTTTCGGGGACCGGGTGCTTTGTCGGCTTTCGTGCCCGCGTCGTTGAATGCGGGCGGTAGGCTTCCTGGCGCCCTCCCTTCATATCCTCTATGAAATCGTATAGGATATCCTATTGAATTGGCCGGAGCATCGTGTTAGGGCTTGCTCCTGTCAAGAGGTAACCGATGGAAAATCCCGACCTGACGGTTGAAACTGAAGCTCGCCCAAGCGGCCGCATCCAGCGCGCCAACAGCTTGGCGGGCGATGTTTACGAAGCAATCTTCGCGCAGCTGATGTCGCTGAAGATTCCGCCGGGATCGCGCATTACCGTCGACAATCTTGTCAGGGAATTCGACGTTTCACACACGCCCATCCGCGAAGCGCTCGGGCGGTTGGAAGGCGAAGGCCTGGTCGTAAAGACCCATTTGATCGGCTATCGCGCGGCCCCGCAGATCACTCGGCGCCGGTTCGACGAGCTCTATGAACTGCGTCTCCTGCTTGAGCCCGCCGCTGCGGCAAAGGCCACGGCAACGCTCGACGAGGAGCGCCTCACGGCGTTGCGGGAGGCGGCCGGCGTGATGGCCCGGCGGGTGGGGAAGGACGAGCGTCTGCGCTATTCCAACTTCGCGCGGCAGGATGCGATCTTTCACGACAAGATCATGGAGTTCGCGCAGAACGAGCTCATTCGCGAGACGCTGAACCATCAGCATACCCACTTCCATATCTTCCGCCTGATGTACCATTCGCGGGTCACCGAAGAAGCGTTGGATGAGCACGAGGCGATTCTCGCCGCGTTCGCGGCAGGCGACGCGAGCGGCGCCGCGGACGCGATGCGCGTTCACATCGAGAATTCGCGGGACCGGCTCCTGCCTGCCTTCGAGTGACAGGTTCCTACGGCCATCGCCGCCCCAAATCAAAGAGGACAAATCATGCCAGCCAAAAAAATCCTGATGCTGACCGGTGAGTTCACCGAGGAATATGAAATCTTCGTTTATCAACAGGCCATGGAGGCGGTCGGCCACACGGTTCATGTGGTCTGCCCCGACAAGAAGGCCGGCGATGTGATCAAGACGTCATTGCACGACTTCGAGGGCGACCAGACCTATACCGAGAAGCTTGGCCATTATGCGTTGATCAACAAGACATTTTCCGATGCGGAAAGGCAGCTTGATCAGTACGACGCCGTCTATTGCGCCGGCGGCCGCGGACCGGAATATATCCGCACGGACAAGCGCGTTCAGGCAATGGTGCGCCATTTCCATGAAACCAAGAAGCCGATCTTCACAATCTGCCACGGCGTGCAGATTCTGATCGCGGTCGAGGGCGTGGTGCGCGGCAAGAAGGTTGGAGCTTTGGCTGCCTGTGAGCCGGAAGTGACGCTCGCCGGCGGCACCTATATCGACCTGTCGCCAACCGAAGCCTATGTCGACGGCACAATGGTTTCGGCCAAAGGCTGGACCGCGCTCGCGGCCTTCATCCGGGAATGCCTGAAAGTGCTCGGCACGGAAATCCGGCACGGCTAGAATTTGGCGGCGCGCAGAAAGTACTTGGAGCGGAAGGCGGCTGAGCTGAAGCCGCATCGCTCCAAGTGCACAATGGCTGCGATCTTTCGTCGGCCCGCTAACGCCTTGTTTTGCGCCACTCCTCATACTCCCCGCGGGCATCGTCGTGCAGCGGGTAGTAGCGTTGCAGGGGCGCGCCCTGCATCAGCTTCTCTCGTGAAAATTCTTCCCAATCGTGATGCTTCTGTGCCTCGTCGATGACCTTGGGGGCCATAGCGACGGGAACCACCACCGCCCCGTCGTCGTCGGCGACGATGATGTCGCCGGGGATCACCGTGACACCGCCGCAAGCGATCGGGACATTGACGGCATTGGGGTAGATGCTGGTCTGCACATGATAGTTTGGCGTCCAGCCGCGCAGCCATAGCGGCAGATCGAGCTTTTCGACATTGGGCCGGTCGCGCATGCATCCATCGATGACGATGCCCGCGCCGCCTCTGCCCTTGAAATAGGTGGACATCATATCGCCGAAGACGCCCGAGCTCATGTCGCCGCGGGCGTCGACCACGACCACGTCGCCCTCCTGCGCGTGATAGAGCACGTGCCGGTGCAGTTGCGTTTCCGGATCGGTATATTCTCCCTCGTCGAACAGGTCCGGCCGCTGCGGCAGGAACTGCAGCGTCAGCGCCGGCCCGACGATCGACTTGCCGTGGTTCTGCGCCACCGGGCCGACCATATGCGGCTTGCGGAAGCCCATGTGGCCGAGCGTGCCGGCGACCGTGGCGGCGCCAATCTCCCTCAAGGCGTCGATCAGGTCCTTGGGCGGCCGCGTGATGTCAGGCGTATGCGTCATTGTCGGACTCCGGTTGGAATTGAACTACCAGTTGGTGACGGAACCGTCGCGGCGCTTGAGGTGAGGCGCTTCCCAGAAGCGGAAACTCTGCGCCTTGATCGCCTCCTCGTTGACCTCGACGCCCAGCCCCGGCAGATCGCTGACCGGATAATCGGGGCCGTCGAGCCTTGGCTGTATGGGGAAGAACTCGGAACTGTCGAAACCCAGCTTTCGTTCGGGCGCCCTGGTTTCGAGCCAGGCGAAGTTGGGCACCGCGGCGGCGAGATGGATGGTCGCGGCGGTGCACACCGGACCGAGGGGATTGTGCGGCATCAAGTCCACGTAATGCGCCTCGCTCCAGCCGGCGACCTTCATCGCCTCGGTGAGCCCGCCGACATTGCAGACATCGAGCCGATTGAATTGGTGGATGCCGCGCTCGATGTAGGGCAGGAACTGCCATTTGCTGGCGAATTCCTCGCCGATGGCGAAGGGGATACCGGTCATCCTGCGCAGGGACTCGTAGGCCTCCGGCGTCTCATCCCGTATCGGCTCCTCAAGGAAATCAAGCACGCCGCGACCGAGCTTGTTGCAGAAGCTCGCCGCCTCGGCGACCGACAGCCGATGATGGTAGTCGATGCCGAGCACCACGTCCTCGCCCAGCGCCTCGCGCGCCTTGTTCAGCATGCTCGCCGTAGCGCCGATCGACTCACGCGGCTCGAAGATGTCCTTGCTGCTTTGCCCGACAGGGAAGAAGCGGATCGCCTGCCAACCTTGGGCGCGCAGTTCTCGGGCTCGTTCGATGGCAACGTCCCCCTCGGCCTCGTCTCCGGTCGAGGCGAAGGTTGGGATACGGTCGCGCTGTTTGCCGCCGAGCAGGTCATAGACCGGTACTCCAAGCGCCTTGCCTTTGATATCGTGAAGGGCAATGTCGATGGCGGATATCGCCGCCTGCAGAACACGCCCGCCTTCGAAATACTGGCTGCGATAGACTTCCTGCCAAATCCGGCCGATCTGCATCGGGTCGCGGCCGACGAGAAACTCGCGATAGTGCTCGATCGCGCCGGTCACGGCCTTCTCGCGGCCGCTCAAGCCGCTCTCGCCCCAGCCGAAGATGCCTTCGTCGGTCTCGACCTTGACAAGCATCTGGTTGCGCGTTCCCACCCAGGCCGGATAGGGCTTGATCGCGGTGATCCTCATCTTCGTCGTCATCCCCGCCCAGGTTCCACGCGTGTTCGCCCGCCTCAGCTGGCCCTGAGGGCCATCTCGGATTCGCCGTCGAACAGATGCATGCGCTCCTGGTCGAATTCGAGCCAGATCTGCTCGTCGGGTGCGACGGCGATGTTGGGCGAAACGCTGATATTGACGATGGCGCCGGAGAGGAAAGCCTGGACGAAGGTGACGTCTCCGGTCGGCTCCACCGTATAGGCCTTGGCCGAAATGGCGCCGGGGACCGCGCTCTTGTGCAGCTTGATCGTCGAATGACGTGCGCCGAGCACGATCTTCCTGGAGGTGGCTCCTTGGATCTTGCGCGCGTTGGCTTGCGACAACGTGAGGGTCCAGCCCTCCGCGCTGGTCAGGACGGCATCGCCGTTTGCGGTGGATGCTTCCAGCGGAATAAGGCTCATTGCCGGGCTGCCCACGAAGCTTGCGACGAACATGTTCACCGGATGCGCGAAAACCTGCGCCGGTGAATCATATTGCTGCAGGTAGCCGCCATTCATCACGGCCATCCTGTCCGCCATGGTGACGGCCTCCAGCTGGTCGTGCGTCACATAGATGATGGTCGCCTTCAGGTCCTGATGGAACCGCTTGATCTCGGACCGCATCTGCACGCGCAGCTTTGCGTCCAGATTGGAGAGCGGTTCGTCCATTAGGAACACCGCGGGGTCTCGAACGAGGGCGCGGCCCAGCGCCACGCGCTGCTGTTGCCCGCCCGAAAGCTCGCGCGGCTTGCGCTCGAGCAGCTGCGTCATGTCGAGCACGCGCGCCGCTTCCTTGACCTTCCTGTCGATCTCGTCCCGGGGCAGCTTGCGCATCTGCAGCGGGAAGGCGAGGTTCATATAGACCGACTTCTGCGGATAGAGTGCGTAGTTCTGGAACACCATCGCGATGTCCCGATCCTTGGGGTCGAGTTCGTTGACCACCCGGTCGCCGATGACGATGTCGCCCGATGTGACGGTGGTCAGGCCGGCGACGAGGTTGAGCGTGGTCGTCTTGCCGCAGCCCGAAGGGCCGACGAGCGCGACGAACTCGCCGTCATTGACCGTCAGCGACACCTCGTTGACGGCTTTGAAGCTGCCATAGGTCTTGACGAGATCTTTGAGGACCACGTGGGCCATCGGCAACTCCCTAGTGTTTGACCGCGCCTTCTGTCAGGGCGCGTACGAAGTAGCGTTGCAGGAGGAGAAACAGCACCACGACGGGCACGCTCATCATGAAGCTGGCGGCCATCAGGCCAGGAAAGTCCGTCGTGTTTTCCGAGAAGAAGCGCTGGATGCCGACCGGCAGCGTCAGCTGCTCGTTCTTGGAGAGGAAGGTGTAGGCGTAGATGTACTCGTTCCATGCGCCGATGAAGGAATAGATCGCGGTGGCGATGATCCCCGGCGCCGAGAGCGGCATCACGATCAGGACGAAGGCCTGGAACCGCGTCGCCCCGTCGATCCGCGCGGCCTGCTCGAGCTGCACCGGGATGTTGTCGTAAAAGCCCTTGAGCAGCCAGATCGCCAGCGGCAGCCCGAAGGTGAGGTAGGTGAGAATGAGCGAACCATGCGTGTTCACCAGCCCGATCGCGCGCATCAGGATGAAGAGCGGCACGAGAAAGATCACCGCCGGGAACATGTTGCGCAGCAGCACGGCGAAGAACAGGAAGTTCCGGCCCGGGAAGGTGAAGCGCGAAAACGCATAGGCGGCGGGAACCGCCACGATCACCGAGAGGATCGTCGTGGCGGTCGAGACGAAAAGGCTGTTCCAGAAGAAGCGCAGGAAGTCCTGGCCGACGCTGTTTTGCGGATCGAGCAGTTTTTGGTAGCTGTCAAGGGTAGGCTGGTCGGGCCACCATTGCGGCGGGAGTTGCATCGCCGCGAAGCCGGACTTGATCGAGGTGAGCAGCATCCAGACCATCGGCAGCGCGGTGTAAAGCAGCATGAGCACCAGGAAGATGCGCCCGCCCCACCGCCATCCGTCGACCCGGACGCGGCGGCGGGTCTGGCGTTGGGAGCTTGTCTCGGCAATCGTGCTCATGCTTTTGCCTCTCTCCGCTCGTTGCCGCTGAGCGCACGGACATAGAAGTAGCCAAGCGTCATCAGGATGAGGAACAGGAGCACGGAGTAGGCCGCCGCCACCCCCCAGCGCTGCCGGCCGAAGGCGAGCTCATAAATGTGCGTGATCCAGATATGCGATGCGTTCGACGGCCCGCCGCCGGTCATGATCCAGGGGATGATGAAGGAATTGAAGTTGGCCACCGCCAGAAGCAGGATCGTCACCGTCGAGACGTTTCTCAGATGCGGGAAGGTGACGTGCCAGAAGCGCTGCCACGCATTGGCGCCGTCGACTTTCGCGGCGCGCAGCAGCTGCTCGGGCACCGTCTGCAGGCCGGCCATCATCATGATCATGGCGAATGGAAACTCGCGCCAGATATTGACGACGATGAGGGAGGGCAGCACCGTGCTGACGCTGTCGATGAAATTGGGCGGCCGGCTGGCCAATCCGAGTTCGACCAGCACCGCGCCGATGATCCCGAAATCGGAATGATAGATCCACTTCCAGATATAGGAGGCGGCGACCGCGCTGATGACCCAGGGAATGATCAGGATGGCGCGCAGGACGCCGCGGCCGATGAAGTCGCGGTGCAGCGCCAGCGCGGTGGCGAATCCCAGGACAAAGGAGACGAAGGTGGAGGCAAATGTCCAGATCAAGGTGTTCAAGGTGACCTGCCAGAACACCTCACTTGTCAGGATGGCCGTGTAATTGTTGAAACCGACGAAGATCTTGTCGCGGAGCTGCAGGCCAGGCGGCGTGTTGAAGAACGACAGCTCGATCGTGTAGTAGATCGGATATGCGATGACGACGAGCATAACCGCGATCGCCGGGAGCACATATGCGTAGTCGGCGCGATGCTGCCAGACCTTCCGCGGCAGCCCCGACCGGCCGGATTGCAATCTTAGGCGAGCCTCGGTCTTGCTGCCGGTCACGATCGTCACTTTGGCGTGCCCTTGTTGTTCGGAACGAACCGGCTGCGTCGTCGGCGCAGCCGGTGAGATCGCGGGTCAGGCTCCGGCTAGAGCCGGACGATTTCAGGTCGAATCGACCTGAAATCTGAATCCGTCTCTAAATCAAAGAGATAGAGCATGATGTCGTCCGAAAACCGCTTCATACTTTTCGGCATCATGCTCTAGAGTCCGCCGCCCATCAGGTCTTTCACCTTCTTGGCCGCGTCGTCCGCGGCCTGGTCGACCGTCATCGCTCCGGTAAGGGCATTCTGCAGCATGTCCGGGATGATGATGTTCATGATCTCGGGAGACTGCGGCAGCGCCGGGAACGGGATGCCGTATGGCAGCATCGAGGTCGTGACATCGAGGAACTTGATGCTGTCCAGACGCTCCTTCATCCATTTGGTCTTGAAGCCATTGAGGTTGCCGGGATTCGAGCCGGCATAGGCCATCTTCAGCGACCATTCGGGGCTCGTCCACATGCAGATGATGGCCTTTGCCGCCGGCTCGTCCACCTTGCCGCCCTCGACATATTCGGGCTTCAGGATGTGGATGTTCGAGCCGCCGAAAACGACCGCGCGCTTGCCGTCGGGGCCCGTCGGAATGAGGCCGTAGCGCATATTGTCGATCACCGTCTGCGCCTTGTCCTTGTCTGTGCCCGTCGCCTTTTTCTGCAGGTCGAGCATGACGTTGTAGTCGGACGGATGCGAGATCATCATGCCGAGCTGGCCGGCGAGGAACAGGGGCTGGTTATCGGCCTGCTGGTTGGTGAGCGCCGAAACCGGAACCGACTTGTCGCGGACATACATATCATAGGAGGCTTGCAACGCGGCCTTGCTCTGCGGGCTGTTGAGCTCGATTTCCTTATAGGTCGGGTTCGCTGTGGCTTCGTCGAAGACGCCGCCGCCATAGGCCCATAGCTGCGGCATGAAACGGTACGGCGTATTGCCGGCATTCTTGCGCGCCACCAGGCCGTAACCGGCAATGCCGAGCTTGTCGTGGATCTGCTTGGAATATTTGACGACGTCGTCCCAGGTTGCCGGGGGCTTGTCCGGATCGAGGCCGGCGCGCTTGAAGATGTCTGCGTTCCAGATGAACGCCATCGTCTCGTTATTGGTTGGAATGCCGTAGGTTACGCCGTCCCAGGTAACGGCCTTCATGGCGCCGGGCCAGAAATCCTCGGTCGAATACCCCACATCCTCGGGCTTGAGCGGCTGCAGATAGCCCTTCGAGGCGAACTCCGTGCCGCCGAGGATTTGCAGGCGCACAGCCATCGGCGCCGCATTGCCGAGCAGCGCGGTGCGGAACTTGTCGAGGAGGTCGTTATAGGTGAGGGCCTGCTCCTCGAGCTGGATGTTCGGGTAGGTTTTGCGGAAAGTTGCGAAGAAATCCTTGTAATACTGGCGCAAAAGGTCCGGGTCGCCCTCGAACACGCCCTGGTACCAGAAAGTCAGTCGCCCCTTGTAGTCGAGCGGCGTGACCTTGGCGCAATCGCGGGCCGTGTCGAAATCCTGCGTACCCGCAATGGAGCGCACATATTCCGGCGACCATTTGCTCAGATCTACCGGCGGCGCACCCAGCGCCGGTGCCGACATCAACGATGCCATTAAAGCAGTGGAGACAGCGCCGCGCAGCACGGCACCGCCGAGTGTGATCCTCCTCATAGGTCTCCTCCAGGTTTCTCCCATGCCGCTCTGCGTCGAGGCAAGCGGTCCTTGCTGGTTCGACCGCGGGGATATCTCTCCGCCCTAATGTATCCCTTCGATCATTTTATACGTTTTCAGATCGCTGATTTCCTGTCAACGCGCCAAATCGTACATTGTTTGGAGAAACTTTGCGTGATAATCGGACAGGGTGTGTACAAATCGGGGAGCCGGCCTTGGCCGAAACGAGCGACTTCAAAGCCAAGCCACCTGTGGGCATTGATCCGATCGGGGCCTCCAGCGAGGGTGCCTCGGTTTACGAATTGATCAGGGAAGACATCATCGAGGGGCGGCTAGCCGCCAATGAACGGCTCGTGGTCACCGATCTTGCGCGACGCCACGGCACCTCGACCAATCCCGTGCGCGAGGCCCTGCAGCTGCTGCGCGGCGAGGGCTTCGTCATCTTCACGCCCAACCGCGGGGCGCGCGTCCGGCCCATAGACCAGGAATTTGTCCGCGATATCTATGAGATCGGCGTTCTGATCGAGCCGGCCCTGACGCGATGGTTTGTGAATATGGCCACCGTGGAGGACATTGCCGAGCTCGAGCGCATCCAAGGCCTGATCGAAGAGAACAACTTTACCGACACGTTCAGGCATAGCGAGCTGGATACTGCCTTCCACACCGTGATGTACCAGCGGCACTACAATCGCCATGCCGCCGAGCTCTGGTGGAAGCATCGCGAAGTGCTGCGAGCCGTGAGCCGGCGTTTCAATTTCACCCTCGCGCGACGCGCTGCGATCATGCGCGAGCATCGCGAGCTCATCGCGCATGTGAAAGCGGGAAATGCCGACGAAGCGGCCGAACTGGTTGCCCGCCACGTCGAGGGCTCCGGCCGGCACATCCTCGAACACATGCGTGCCCGCAGCGCTGCACGGGCCGGATAGAACTCCGGTCCGCAACATCGTCAACCTGGCCATTCAGACAAGGATAGTTGAGATGAAAATCACGAGCGTCCGGCCGTGGCTGATCAAGTCCGATGCTTCTTACTGGGGAGAGTTCCTGTTCGTTGAGGTGACGACGGATGAGGGGGTGAGTGGTTGGGGGGAGATCACCACGACGACAAAGCTCGCCAACCGCGCGCTCTGTGCGATCCTGCGGCAGATCGGCGCCGCCGTGGCAGGCGAGGATCCGGCGCGTATCGAGTATCTCTGGCACAAGATTTTCCGCAGCTTCACCTATATGGGCAGCCGCGGCGCCGCCGTGGAATGCGTGAGCGCCATCGACATAGCGCTCTGGGATATCCGCGGCAAAGTACTCGGCAAGCCGATCTACGAGCTGCTGGGCGGGCCGGTGCGCGAAGAAATCGCGCTCTACACCCATCCCAACCAGGCCAAATTCACCAGCAAGGAGGCCGTCGTCCGCGAAATTCGGGATATCGTCGAATCCGGACACACCGGGCTCAAGTTCGATCCTTTCCCCCATCAGGGCCGCAGCATCGACGGGGTGCCCCGCGAAAGGCGAGACGGCTATCTCGACGGCGGCATGAGCCGCAAGGACGAACGCGAAGCGGCCGAGCTCACCGCTCTCATCCGCGAGACGGCGGGGCCTGATGTCGACATCCTCATCGATGCGCATGGGCGCTTCGATGTTCCGACTGCCATCCGGCTTTGCCGGAGCCTCGAAGAAGCCGGCCAGATCGACTGGTTCGAGGAGCCTTGCCCGCCCGAGAGCCTCAACGCCCTCAAACAGGTGCGTGAGAAGGTCAGCGCCGCCATCTCGTGGGGCGAGCGCGGCCACACGAAATGGGATTTCGTGCCGGTGCTGGAGAACAAGCTCGCCGACTACATCATGCCCGACGTCACCTGGACCGGAGGCATTACCGAGCTGAAGAAGATTTCCGCCCTCTGTGAGGCCTACTACGTGCCCGTCTCGCCGCACGACGCCGCCGGACCGATCAACGTGGTCGCGGGAGCGCAAGTGATGATGACCGTTCCCAATTTCTACAAGCTCGAAACGTCGGAGTGGAACCTCTCCAAATACGATCATCTCATCGACAAACCGCTCGACGTTTCGAACGGCAACCTCAAACCGACGTCCAAACCCGGTCTCGGTGTCGAGATGAACCGCGACTACTTGCAAGCCATGAGATCGAGCTGGGCTAGCACTGCTTAAAGCAGGCCCGGCGGGCGGGCGGCAGGTCACTCCGAGCAGAACGAGGACAAATCATGCCAAAGACGGATGGAGCCGACGAGGCTCTCAATCGGATCAACACGAATTCCAGACCGTCCGACCTGCGCATTACCGACATGCGGGTGGCCGAAATCGTCGGCGCGCCGTTCACCTCGGCGCTGCTCAAGATCTATACCAACCAGGGCATCGTCGGGCTTGGCGAGGTGCGCGACGGCGCCAGCGCCACTTATGCCCTGATGTTGAAGAGCCGGCTGCTCGGCGAAAATCCCTGCGATGTCGACCGCCTGTTCCGACGCATCAAACAGTTCGGCGGTCATGGGCGGCAGGGCGGCGGCGTGTCGGCGGTCGAGATCGCGCTCTGGGACCTTGCCGGCAAGGCCTATGGCGTGCCGATCTACCAGATGCTGGGCGGCAGGTTTCGCGACCACGTGCGCGTCTATTGCGATACCGACGCGGAGAAGCCGAGCGGCACCGAAACCGGCAAGCGCCTCAAGGCGCGCATGGAGCGCGGCTTCACTTTCCTCAAGATGGATCTCGGCTTGATGCAGATCGCCCATATTCCGGGCGCCGTGGTCGCGCCCGCCGGCGCGTTCGAAGGATTTCACGCCAATCCGCGCGGCCGTGGCGGCACGCTCGAGGAGCGCAAGGCCCGCAATCTCGCTTACGATGCGCAGAACGTGCAGCACCCGTTCACCGGCCTGCACTTCACCGAAAAGGGGATAGACCTGCTCGAGCAGTATATCCATGAGGTTCGCGAGGTCATCGGCTACGAGATTCCTTTAGCCATCGACCATGTCGGCCACATCTCGCTGCAGGACGGCATACGCCTGTCGCGCCGCATCGAGAAATACGTCCCGGCCTGGCTCGAGGACGTCATTCCCTGGCAGTACACCGAGCAATACCGGCAGCTGCAGCAAGCGACCTCGGTGCCGATCTGCACCGGCGAGGACATCTACCTCAAGGAGGATTTCGAACCCCTACTCAGAAGCGGCGGCCTTTCCGTCGTCCACCCGGACCTGCTCACCAGCGGCGGCATTCTCGAGACCAAGAAGATCGGCGACATGGCGCAGGACCACGGCGTCGCCATGGCGATCCACATGGCCGAAAGCCCGATCGCGGCGATGGCCGCGGCCCATGTGGCGACCGCGACCGAAAACTTCATGGCGCTCGAATACCATTCCGCCGATGTCGACTGGTGGGACGATATCGTCACCGGCCTGCCCAAGCCGCTCGTCAAGGATGGATTCATCACCGTTCCGGACAGGCCGGGGCTGGGGATCGACGACGTCGTCGACGACGTAATCGCGCGGCATCTGCAGCCCGGTGTCACGGGGATATGGCAATCCACCGAGCATTGGGACAATGAATATAGCTGGGACCGGACCTGGAGTTAGCCCAGACCCCCCGCCGTCATCTCCAGATTCACAGGGCCAACGCCAGACTATTCGTGTCGACCTCTTCCAAGTGAGAGGTGAAGAAAGAAACGGACGAGACCATGATCTACGAACTGCGTATCTATGATTGCCTGCCGGGCAGGCTGCCGGCTTTGCTCAAACGCTTTTCCGATCAAACGCTGGCCATCTGGGAGAGGCATGGCATCCGCCAGGCCGGGTTCTTCACCACGACGATCGGCGAAAACAGCAATCGCCTCACCTATTTCCTCGCCTGGCAATCGCTGGCCGAGCGCGAGATGAAATGGACAGCTTTCGTCACCGATCCGGCATGGCACAGGGCCCGCGACGAGTCTGAGCGCGACGGGCAGATCATTGCCAATATCAGCAGCCAGATGCTCACGCCGACAGCTTTCTCCTCTGTGAAATAGGACTGCGCCATGAAGATCACCGACCTGCGCTGCGCCGTCATCGGCAAGCACCCGATCGTGCGCATCGTGACCGACGAAGGTCTTTACGGCCTTGGCGAGGTCGAGTTCACCAAGACCTACCTCAAGCCCTTTGTGCTGCATTTCCGCGAGGCGCTGATCGGCGAAGATCCGACCGACCTCGAGCGGGTGATGCTGAAGATCCGCCAGCGCGGCTCCTTCAAGCCCTATGGCGCGGCGGTCAGCGCCATCGAGCATGCACTGTGGGACATTGCCGGCAAGGCCGCGGGCGTTCCGGTCTACAAGCTGCTCGGCGGCAAGGTGCGCGACAAGGTGCGCGTCTACAACGGCTCGATCCGGCGCAAACGCACGGGCGACCGGCCTGAGGATTACGCTGCCGACGTCAAATGGATGATGGAGCAGCCGCAGAACTTCTTCATGGTCAAGCAGGGTATCTCGTTCCACTCCAATATGAAGGACAGCGTCGAGGGCTTTCATTACGGCGTGACGCAGAAGAAGGCCGGCTATCACGGCGCGATGGACCAGGGCGTGATTAGCGAGCGCGGCTTCAACCATATGCTCGACTGCGTGATCGCGATGAAGGAAGTGCTGGGCGACAAGGTCAGCCTGGCGCTCGATTGCGGTCCGGGCTGGATGCTGCCCGACGCGATCAGGTTCGCCCGCGCGGTCGAGAAGTACAATTTGATGTGGCTGGAGGACATGCTCACCGGCGACTATGTGCCGTGGGTCAATCCGCAGGCCTATCGGGAACTGACCACCTCCACCTCGACGCCGATCCATACCGGCGAGCAGATCTACCTGCGGCATAATTTCAAGGAACTGATCGAAACCCAGGCGGTGCGCGTCATCGGCCCAGATCCGGCCGATATCGGCGGCATCGCCGAGCTCAAGTGGGTGGCCGAGCACGCTTACATGCACTCGATCCTGATGGCGCCGCACGGCACGGCAAACGGCCTGCTCGGCCTCGGCGCGCTGATCAATGTCTGCGCCACCTTACCCGCCAACTACATCGCCTTCGAATATCCGAGCGCCTCCGATCCCTGGTGGGAAAACATCGTCATCGGCCTGCCGCGGCAGATCGTGGAGGACAGCATGGTGGACCTGCTGGAGGCACCGGGACTGGGGCTCGATATCGATGCCGAAGCGGCCAGGAAGTATCTCAAGGAAGAGGATGCGGGCTTCTTCGACTGACCTTCGCCGTTGCCACTTTTGAGCGACAGGCATTAAGCTGGCCCACCAATCGCGTCTTCTCATCGACGGGGCTGAACACCGGCGGCAGGAAGTGATGCTGCTGCCCAAACATGTCCATCACGTCGCCGACCACCGCGACGAAGCGTTCTCATGGTCACTTCACGCCGATGCCGGCGGTCAGGCCGCCGTCTATCTTGTAGTCCGCGCCGGTGCAGAAGCCGGCCTTCGACGAGCAGAGAAAGGCGATCAGTTCCGCCACTTCCTCGGGTTCACCGATACGGCCTAGCGGATGCGCCGCGCCGAAGCGCCTGTAGGCCTCCTCGACATCGGCATCGCTGCCATTGTCGCCGCGCGCGGCCTTCTCGAGGATCGGCGTGCGGATCGAGCCGGGGCTGACCGAATTGACCCGGATGCCCGCGGCCGCGTAGTCGAGCGCCAGCGAACGCGTCAGCGTATGGATGGCGCCCTTGGTGGTGGCATAGGCTGCGACGTTCTGCTGGCAGGCGAAACCCTGCACCGACGCGACATTGACGATGGCGCCGCCACCGCGCTTGATCATTTGCGGAATGCCGAAATGGGCGGTCAGATAGATCGAGCCGACATTGACCGTCATCGCCTTGTTCCAGGTCTCCCAGTCCGTCGTCGTCGCAGTTCCATAGGGATGGACCGCCGCCGAATTGACGATCACGTCGAGGCCGCCGAAACGCTCGACGCCGGCCGCGATGGCGTGACGAACCTGGTCAGCCACGGAGACGTCGGTGTCCACGACCAGCGCGCCGGCCCCGGAGCTTTCCAACTCCGCTCTCATCGCCGCATTGGCCGAACGGTCGATGCCGCAGGCGACGATCGCAGCGCCCCCGGCGGCAAGGCGCCTGGCGGTTGCGAGACCAATCCCGGTCGTTCCGGTCACCAGCGCGACCTTGCCGTCAAAATCCTTCATTGCTGAAACTCCTTTGGTCACGTCTCGGAAGCCGGTTCTTCCGGCAGGAAACGCAGGGCGAAATCGAGGTGGCGGCTCATCAGATAGGCGTAAGCCAACCTGTCGCGCGCGTATTTGACTCTCATTGCGGTCCAACAATAAGTTGCCCACCTCGCGGAGGAAAGCGGCAATGGAACAGTGCTGGCGCTGGTATGGCCCGGACGATCCGGTGACACTCGATCATGTCAAGCAGGCGGGCGCGACAGGCGTTGTCACGGCCCTGCACGACATCTATGACGGGCGGGTCTGGCCGCTGGAAAACATCCTCGAGCGCAAGCGCATTATCGAGGCGGCGGGGCTGACCTGGTCGGTGGTCGAGAGCATTCCCGTCCACAACTCGATCAAGATCGGTTCGCCGGAGCGGCTCCGCTATGTCGGTTTCTACAAGGATACCATCCGCGCCTTGGCGAAGGCTGGCATCGCGACGATCTGCTACAATTTCATGCCAGTGGTCGACTGGACGCGGACGGATCTGGCCTACCGCCTGCCGACGACGGGTTATGCGCTGCGCTTCGATGCGATCGATTTCGCTGCTTACGATCTGTTCGTGCTGAAGCGCCGGAATGCCGAGGCCGGCTACACGCCTGCCCGCATCGCCGAGGCGGAAGCGCGGCTGAAGGAGCTCGGCGACGAGAAGATCGACAGGATCGAGCGCAATCTCATCGCCGGCCTGCCCGCCACCGAGCGCGCCTATAACCGCGACAGCTTTCGCGAGGCCCTGGCTGACTATGATGCAATCGGACCGAAGGAATTGCGCGACAATCTCGCCTGGTTCCTGCGCGAGATCATTCCGGTGGCCGAACAGGCAGGGGTGCGCATGTGCATCCATCCCGACGATCCGCCATTCTCGCTCTACGGCCTGCCGCGCATCGTCTCGACCGCCGAGGATGCGCGCTTCATCCTTGATGCCGTCGACAGCCCCGCCAACGGGTTGACGTTCTGCACCGGCTCCTACGGCACGCGCGCCGACAACGACATTGTCGCCATGGTCAAGGAGTTCGCCGAGCGCATCCATTTCGTCCATCTGCGCAACGTCACCATCGAGGATGACGGCTCCTTTTATGAAGCCGAGCATCTCGAAGGTGGCACCGACATGGCGCATGTCATCCTCGCGCTGATGCAGGAAGAAGCGCGCCGCCGCAAGGAAGGCCGCGCCGACTGGCGCATTCCGATGCGGCCGGACCATGGGCACCTACTAGCCGACGACATCGGCAAGACAAGGATCAATCCGGGCTATTCGCTGATCGGCCGGCTCAAGGGCCTCGCCGAACTGCGCGGCATCATGCGCGCCGTCGAGCGGTTCGGGCTGGCTTGACTTCCAAACGGGGTCGCCTTCGCGCCCGACCCTTGAACCCGTAAGGACATAATGGCGCCGCCAAGGGGCGATGGTATCCTTCGGGCGCCATCGGCAGGCAGGCTCAAGCGCGCGTGTCAGGTCGGGATTGCGGCGCCGATCGCCGGAACATGAAACAGGCCGATAGTAGCGGCGGACGGGGAGAAAGCAATGCGCACCAAAACCAGCATCCGCGTCGTCGGCTGCCATGCCGAGGGCGAGATCGGTGATGTCATCGTGGGCGGCGTGCTGCCGCCCGCGGGGCGCACGATGATGGAAAAGATGATCACGATGAAGCGCGATCACGACCATATCAGGCGCATGCTGATCTGCGAGCCGCGCGGCAGCGTTGCCCGTCATGTCAATCTCCTGCTGCCCTCGACGCGCGAGGATTGCGCCGCGGGCGCCATCATCATGGAGCCGACCGAATATCCGCCGATGTCCGGCTCCAACACGATCTGCGTCGCCACGGTGCTGCTCGAGACCGGCATGGTGCCGATGCAGGAGCCGGAGACGCGCTTCAAGCTCGATATGCCCGGCGGCGTCATCGAGGTGCGCGCCGAATGCAGCGACGGCAAATGCCTGTCGATCACGCTGCGCAACGCCCCCGCCTTCGCCGAGCGCCTCGATGCCAACATCGAGGTGGAAGGGCTGGGCACGATCATGGTCGATATCGCCTATGGCGGCATGTTCTATGCGATCGTCGATGCGCCCGCGCTCGGCTTCTCGGTGACGCCCGACGAGGCGCGCGAGTTGGCGGTGGCCGGCGAGAAGGTCCGCCGCGCGGCGCGCGAGCAGCTCGATGTCGTGCATCCGCAGTTCGACAATGTGCGCGGTGTGTCCATCGTGCAATTTGCCATGCCGTTCCAGGGGCCGGGCAACGTCACGCGCAACACCTGCATCGTCTCGCCCGGGCGCTCCGACCGCAGCCCGACGGGAACCGGCACCTCGGCCCGCATGGCTGTGCTGCAGGCGCGGGGCCAGATGAAGGAGGGCGAGGTGCTGATTCACGAATCGATCATCGGCTCGCGCTTCACCGGCAAGATCCTCGAACTCACCGAGGTCGCCGGGCGCAAGGCGATCGTGCCGCAGATAACGGGCAGAGCCTGGATCACAGGAGAGCACAATTATTATCTCGATCCGACCGATCCGTACCCGCAAGGCTACGTGCTGTCGGACACCTGGGGCACCTCGATTTCGGTGACGCAATAGAATTCCTGCAACGATTCCGACCCGCATCACTCGAGCGCCCAGACGTTTTCCCGCTGTTGGCGTAGGCGTTTGCGCTTGCAGAATGTCAGCGGACCTTGCAGGGAGGCGCCTGCTCTGATTCCCTGCCGTTGGTGGGGATCGCCTGATTCGTGTGCTCGTTGTTCCGGTTTCGCATGATCGCGCGGCGAAGCAGCAAGTACCTTCGGTAGAAAGATGAGAAAATGACCGCCAAGCCGGAAATCCTGGAGATGAGGCCCAAGATCACCGTCGTCGGGGTCGGCGGCGCCGGCGGAAACGCCGTCAACAACATGATCGCCGAAGGGCTGCAGGGTGTCGAGTTCGTCGTCGCCAACACCGACGCGCAGGCGCTCACCATGTCCAAGTCGTCGCGGCTGATCCAGTTGGGCGCGCATGTGACCGAGGGCCTCGGTGCCGGATCGCTGCCCCAGGTCGGCAGTGCCGCCGCGGAGGAATCCATCGACGAGATCATGGATCACCTTGCGGGAACGCATATGTGCTTCATTACCGCGGGGATGGGAGGCGGCACCGGGACAGGTGCTGCGCCCGTGATTGCGCGTGCCGCGCGTGATGCCGGCATTTTGACGGTGGCCGTCGTCACCAAGCCTTTCGTGTTCGAAGGCAAGCGCAGGACCCAGGCGGCCGAGGAAGGCATCGAACGGCTGCGCGAGAGCGCCGACACGGTGATCGTCATCCCGAACCAGAACCTCTTCAGGGTGGCCGATGCCAAGACCACATTCGCCGACGCCTTCGCCATGGCGGACCGCGTTCTCTACGCGGGCGTCGGCTGCATCACGGATCTCATCGTCAAGGAAGGCCTGATCAATCTCGATTTCGCCGACGTGAAGTCGGTGATGCGGGACATGGGCCGGGCGATGATGGGAACCGGCGAGGCCTCCGGGGAGGGGCGTGCCAAGATCGCGGCCGAGGCGGCGATCGCCAATCCGCTCCTCGACGAAGCCTCCATGTCCGGCGCCAGGGGGCTGCTCGTGTCGATCTGCGGCGGCATGGACATGACGTTGTTCGAGGTAGACGAAGCCGCGACGCGGATCAGGGAAGAAGTCGACGCCGATGCCGACATCATCGTCGGCGCCATCTTCGACCAGGCATTGGCGGGAAAGTTCCGCGTATCCGTCGTCGCGACCGGTCTGCGCAAGAGCGCGGACATCGCGCAATTCGAGCAGCGGATCGCCTGAGACCGCGGCGATCTCGCGGCGGCGCTTGTCCGCGACGGCACGGTGCAATCGGTCGATATCCGCTTCCGGTGGCGAGCAATCCAGGACCCGCGCGCGATCGGTCAGCGCCCTTGCGCGCCTTGTCATCGCTGGCCGTCGGCGGCGTCCGGCTGCGTTTGTCCATATTCGACTAATTGACCGGCCTGTTCGACAGGAGTCGATTTAAGTTCCAACGGGGAGGAGTAGAATTTAGCGACGATCGATGAAACGTTGCGCCCACCCGGGAGGACTATCTTGCTCATTGCCGTCCACCTGCTGCGTGTCGACAATCGCGGCTGACGGAGGAGAGGCTCGATGAAAAGCTTCGTCTATAACGGCCAGCCGGCACGCGTCGTCTTCGGATCTGGCACCATCGCAAGATTGCCGGAAGAGATCGACCGGCTGGGGCTGAAACGCGTGCTCGTGCTGGCAACGCCGCCGCGTGAGGCCGACGCGCTGCGTCTTGCCGGATCGCTCGGCGGCGTGGCGGCCGGGGTCTATGCGGGGGCGACGATGCACACGCCCGTGTCCGTGACCGAGGACGCGCTGCGGGTCGCGACGGAACTCAAGGCCGACGGGCTGGTTGCGGTCGGCGGCGGGTCCACGACTGGCCTCGCCAAGGCGATCGCCTTGCGCACCGACCTGCCGCAGATCGTGATGCCGACGACCTATGCCGGCTCGGAAATGACGCCGATCCTCGGCGAGACCAAGGATGGCGTGAAGGTCACCCAATCGAGCCCGAAGGTGCTGCCGGAAGTGGTGATCTATGATGTCGACCTGACGATGACGCTTCCTGCCGCGTTGTCGGGAACGAGCGGCACGAACGCCATCGCCCATGCGGTCGAGGCGCTCTATGCAAGAGAAAGCAACCCGGTGATAAACCTGATGGCCGTTGAGGCCATCGGCGCGCTGGTGCGAGCCTTACCGGTCATCGCCGAGAGCCCGCATGACCGCGACGCGCGCTCCGAGGCGCTCTACGGCGCCTGGCTCTGCGGGATCTGCCTCGGCTCGGTCGGCATGGCGCTGCACCACAAGCTGTGCCACACGCTCGGCGGCAGTTTCGATCTGCCGCATGCGGCGACCCATGCGGTCGTGCTGCCGCATGCGCTGGCCTACAACGCCCCCGCCGTTCCGGCCGCCATGGAAACCCTGCGGGCCGTGCTGAAGACGGACGAGCCTGCCATGGCTCTCTACGATCTCGCCGGCCGGATCGGCGCTAAGCGCGCTCTGTCGCAGATTGGAATGCCGCCAGACGGGATCGACATCGCCACGGACCGTGCGCTGGCCAATCCGTACTGGAATCCGCGGGCGCTGGAGCGGGAGCCGATCCGGGCTCTTATCGCGCGCGCCTATGCCGGCGAGCCGCCGCAGGCCTGAGAAACCGAGCGTCGCAGGCCGGCCGCACCTGAATATCAGTCGGTCTGGATCCAGACCGCCTTCGTCTCCAGATATTCGTGCAGATGCTCGACGCCGCCCTCGCGGCCGTAGCCGGACATCTTCATGCCGCCGAACGGCACGGCCGGATCGATGGCATGGTACATGTTGACCCAGACCGAGCCGGCTTTGACGCGGCGCGCGAGCTTGTGAGCGGTGCCGAGATTGGTGGTGAAGATGCCGGCCGCAAGGCCGTAAGGCGTTGCGTTGGCGCGCGCGACGACCTCATCCAGCGTGTCGAAGGGCATCGCCGAGATGACCGGCCCGAAGATTTCTTCGCGCGCGATGGTCATCTTGTCAGAGACCGCGCCGAAGACGGTCGGGGCGATAAAATTGCCGCCGTCATAGAGCTCGCCCGTCAGCCTCGAGCCGCCGGCGACCAGTTTGGCGCCTTCGTCGCTGCCCGCCTTGATGTAACCTTCCACCTTGCCGGCCTGCCTTGAATTGATCAGCGGCCCGATTTCGGTCTCCGCCTCGATGCCGTGGCCGATGCGAAGCTTGCCGGCAAACTCGGCGACCCGGCGCACGAACTCGTCATGGATCTCGCGCGCCACGAACAGGCGTGAGCCGGCAACGCAGATCTGACCGGAATGCACGAACACCGCCATCGCCGCGACCGGCACGGCCTTGTCGATATCGGCGTCGCGACAGACGATGATCGGCGACTTGCCGCCGAGCTCCAGCGAAACCCGCTTGAGATTGGTGACACTGGCGCGGGCGATCGCCTGGCCGGTCAGCGTCGAGCCGGTGAAGACGATCTTGTTGACGTCCGGGTGCTCGGCAAGCCGCGCGCCGGCCTCGGCGCCCGTCCCGGTGACGATGTTGACGACCCCGTCGGGAACGCCAGCTTCCTGCATCAACTTGGCGATCAGCAGCGGCGTCAGCGACGCTTCCTCCGACGGCTTCAGGACGACGGTGCAGCCGGTGGCGAGAGCCGGCGCGATCTTCCATATCGAGGCGGCGGTGGGCGCATTCCACGGGATGATCGCGCCGACGACGCCGACCGGCTCGCGCCGGGTGAAGGTGACGATCTCGCCGGGTAAGGAATTGTCGATCGTCTCGCCGTGCAGCGCGGTCGCCATGCCGCCATAGAAGCGCAGCATGCCGATGACCCGGCGCCGATTGGCCAGGGTGCGGGTGATCGGCAACCCCATGTCGAGCGTGTCGGAAACGCTGAGCTCTTCCCAATGCTTCTCGAACAGGTCGGCGATCCGCAGCAGCACGCATTGCCGCTCGTAGGGCGAGAATTTCGACCATGGGCCCCCGAAGGCCGCGCGCGCTGCGGCCACCGCCGCGTCGATATCCGCTGCTCCGCCGCGCGGCACGCTGGCCAGCACTTCGCCCGTCGCCGGGTTCAGCGCCTGCATTTCCTCACCGGATTGCGCCGCGACCCACTTGCCGCCGATGAACATCGGCCGGAATTCGCCATGGTAGAGCGTGGCGGCCTTCGCCCTCGGGTCGAAGTTCAGCGTCATCGTCTCCTCCTCACGAATTCCGAAGCGACTATTACTCCCGCTGCCGGCGAGCTCAAACAAGGAAAGCTAAAAGGTCGTTCAGATGTGGCGAAGGTTGCGCGAGTCCCGGCCGGCGATTATGCCGGATCGAGATTCCTGACGAAAGGCAGAACCGATGAAGGTCGTTTCCATCTCCAAATCGCATGGCGGAATCCAGGGCGTCTATTCGCACGCTTCCGAAGTCTGCGCCTGCGACCTGACCTTTGCGGTGTTCGTGCCGCCGCAGGCCAAGGACGGGCGGCTCCCGGCCCTGTGGTACCTGTCGGGCCTTACCCTGCACGCATGCAAATGTCATGGACAAAGGCGAGTACCGGCGGATGGCGTCCGAGCTCGGGCTGGTCGTTGTGTGTCCCGACACCAGCCCGCGCGGACCCGACGTTCCGGACGAAAAGGACAATTGGCAGTTCGGCTGCGGCGCCGGCTTCTACCTCGATGCGACGCAAGAGCCTTATGCGAAGAACTACCGCATGTATTCCTATATCGCCGAGGAATTGCCGGCGCTCGTCGCCGCCAATTTTCCAGTCGATATGTCACGCCAGGCGATCTTCGGCCATTCGATGGGCGGACATGGCGCGCTGACGATCGCGCTCAAAAATCCCGAGCGCTACCGGAGCTGCTCGGCCTTCGCGCCGATCGTGCAGCCGTCGACGGCCGGCTGGTCGCGGCCGGCCTTCGAGAAGTATCTCGGAGCGGACCAAAAGAGCTGGCGCGCCTATGATGCGACGCTGCTGATCGAGGACGGTAAGCGATATCCGGAATTCCTCGTCGACCAGGGCACGGCGGACGGCTTCCTCGAGGACGGTCTGCGCCCGTGGCTGCTCGAAGAGGCATGCAAGAAGGCAGGGATCGACCTCACCCTGCGCATGCAGGAAGGCTACGATCATTCCTACAATTTCATCTCGACCTTCATGGACGATCACCTGAAGTGGCATGCCGGCCGCCTTGCGTGATTTCCGGCGTCAGGATGCGGGCCACATGGTCGGCGATCGCCAGGCTGGAGGTCAGGCCGGGACTTTCGATGCCGAAGAGGTTGACCAGGCCGTCGATGCCGTGCGTCGCGGCATCCTGGATCACGAAGTCGCTGGTGGCGTCGCCCGGGCCTGACAATTTCGGCCGGATGCCGCTATAGGCTGCCTGCAGGCTGTCGTCGGCCAGATCGGGCCAGTATCTGCGGATTTCGGCATAGAAGCGCTCGCCGCGCGCCGGATCGACGCGATAGTCGATTGTGTCCGTCCGCTCGACATCAGGCCCAAAACGGGCGGTGCCGGCAAGGTCGAGGGTCAGATGGACGCCGAGTCCGCCGGGCTCGGGCACGGGATAGACAAGATGTGAAAACGGCGCCCGCCCCGCAATCGAGAAATAATTGCCCTTGGCGTAGCGAAGCGCCGGCAGGAATTCCCGGCCGAAGCCTTCGATCGAGCCGGCAAGCGCGATCGCGCCAAGACCGGCCGCGTTGACGAAGCGCGGTGCGGCGATATCGAACTCTCCGCCGCTCGCGGAATCCATCGTCCGCAGCACGATGCGGCCGGCCTCGACGCGGCCGGAAACGATGCGGGTATTGAGCGAGAGCATTGCGCCGCTCCCCTCGGCATCGCCGAGCAGGGCAAGCATCAGCCCGTGGCTGTCGACAATGCCGGTCGAGGGCGAGAGCAGCGCGGCGGTGCAATGCAGCGCCGGCTCCAGCGCTTGCGCCTCCTCGGCGGTGAGGAAGCGCAGGTCATGGACACCGCAGGCATTGGCGTTGGCTCGGATGGCGACCAGCATCGGTTCCTGCGTCTCGTCGGTCGCAACGATCAGCTTGCCCGTGCGGCGGTGCGGGATCGAACGGTCGGCGCAGTAGCGGTGGAGCATGTCGCGTCCCGCCACGCAGAGCCGGGCTTTCAGCGAACCTGGCGGATAATAGATGCCGGCGTGGATGACTTCGGAGTTGCGCGAGCTCATTTCGGTGCCGATGGCGTCCGCCGCTTCGACGATCAGGGTTTCGAGGCCGAGCGCCGCTAATTTGCGCGCGACCGCCAGACCGATCACGCCGGCGCCCGCGATGATGCAATCGACCTGTTCCATGTCCTGATCCGCTGCGCGTCCATCATTGCCGAGACAGGCCGAGGCTTGTTGGCGCTATCGATCCCGACATCGCGGCTCTTGCGATCAGCCAGTGCGATGAGGCATCAACCGCCGTAATGCAAGACGGAATCTTCGGACTTCTCAACCAGAGAGGTGGTCCTATTTCCGCTTTGGACGCCTGCAGACAGGAGCCACCACGATGGATGCCACACCGAATTCCCCTGAAGCCCGCGACATCCGCTATCACATGCATGGCTATACCAACGCCCGCAAGCATCAGGAAACCGGACCGCTGGTCATCGAAAAGGGCGACGGCATCTATGTCGAGGACATCGCCGGCAACCGCTACATCGAGGCGATGGCGGGCCTGTGGAGCGTCGCCGTCGGTTTTTCGGAAAAGCGACTGGTCGAAGCGGCGACGAGGCAGATGTCGAAGCTGCCCTTCTATCACGACTTCGGCTCCAAGGCGCATTCGCCGCTGATCGATCTTGCGGAGAAGCTGGTGCAGATGGCGCCGGTGCCGATGAGCAAGGCCTATTTCACCAATTCCGGTTCCGAGGCCAGCGACACCGCGATCAAGATGATCTGGTATCGCTCGAACGCGCTTGGCCAGCCGGCACGCAAGAAGATCATCAGTCGCAAGCGCGGCTACCATGGCGTCACCATCGCCTCGGCAAGCCTGACCGGCCTGCCCAACAACCATCTCTCCTTCGACCTGCCGATCGCCAATATCCTGCATACCTCGACGCCGCATCATTGGCGCGACGCCGAGCCCGGCGAGAGCGAGGAGCAGTTTTCCGCGCGGCTCGCCGACGATCTTGAAAGGCTCATCCTTGCCGAAGGGCCTGAAACGATCGCGGCCTTCATCGGCGAGCCGATCATGGGCGCCGGCGGCGTCGTCGTGCCGCCTGCCGGCTATTGGGAAAAGATCCAGGCGGTGCTGGCGAAACACGATATCCTGCTGGTGGCCGACGAAGTAATCTGCGGCTTCGGCCGCACCGGCGAGATGTTCGGTTCGCAGATCTTCGGCATCAAGCCCGACATCATGGTGTTGTCGAAGCAGATCTCGTCATCCTACCTGCCGATCTCGGCACTGCTGATCAACGATCGTGTGTTCGAGCCGATCGCCGACGAGAGCGGCCGCATCGGCACGTTCGGCCACGGCTTCACCGGCGGCGGCCATCCGGTCGCCGCGGCCGTCGCGCTGGAGAACATCAAGCTGATCGAGGAGCGCGACCTAGTCGGCAATGCGCGCAAGGTCGGCGCGCATCTGCAGGCGCGGTTGCGCCAGCTCGCCTCGCATCCGCTGGTGGGCGAGGTGCGCGGCGTCGGTCTCATCGCCGCCGTCGAGCTCGTCGCCGACAAGTCAACCAAAGCGCCGTGGGGCAAGCCGGCGGCGCTCGGCGCGCTGGTCAACGGCTTCCTGCAGCAGAACGGCGTCATCTCGCGCAACATGGGCGATGCGATCGCCTTCTGTCCGCCGCTGATCATCACCGCGGCACAGATCGACGCGTTGGTCGATGCGTTCGAGCGGTCACTCGACGCCGCCCTGCCGCAGGTTCATCCGCGGAGCTGACGGGGCCGCGAGGGCTTAGCAAGCGGCGGCATAGGCAGGCAATCGGGCGTTCACCTTCTGGTGAGCGGTAGATTTTCCGGCGGAACATTCGCCTTTTCGCGCTGTTACACCCAAGCAGCAGCGCGGAAAGGAGCTTCCGCATGGACAACCCGCGATCCACGGCAAGCATAGCCGGCCATCCCATCCACCCCATGCTCGTCACAATCCCGATCGCCTGTTTCGTCGGGACCTTGCTCACCGATATCGCCTATTGGCGGACAGCCGAAATGACCTGGGCCAATTTCTCGGCCTGGCTCCTGACCGTGGGTGTCATTGTCGCCATTTTGGCCGCCATCGCAGGGCTCACCGACTTTCTGGGGGACCGCGAGATACGCGCTCAGCCGACTGCATGGCTGCACATGGCAGGTAACCTCATCGTGCTCGTGCTGTCCTTCTTCAACATGCTCGTCCATACGCGCGACGCCTGGACGTCCGTCGTGCCGACCGGGCTGATCCTGTCGGCGCTGGTGGTGATCATCCTGATCTTCACGGGTTGGCTTGGCTGGGCGCTGGTCTATCGCCATCATGTAGGAGTGGCCGATGAGACGACTTGATAGCGCAATCAAATGGACGACCGCGGCGCTTTGCTGCGCAATGGTCCTGGGCGTTGCCGGCTGCAGCGACGACAACACCGACCCGAACGCGCAGATCGGCCCAAATCCGAAACTGCCGGAGATAAGACAATACCTGTTCCCGCCGATGCATCTGGCCTCGGTGGTCGGCTGGAAAAACGATGAAAAGCCGACCGTCGCGCAAGGCCTGCAGATCGAGGCGATGGCCAAGGGGCTCCAGCATCCGCGCTCGCTTTACGCGCTGCCCAATGGCGACATCCTGGTGGTGGAGTCCAAGGCGCCGAACGAAGCATCGGTCAAGCGGCCGAAGGACATCGTGATGGGTTTGGTCGAAAGCTGGGTCACATCCGGCGGCGACACCGGCCCGAGCAACCGCATCACGCTCTTGCGCGACACCAATGGCGACGGCAAGCCGGAATACCAGGGCGTGTTCCTAGACCATCTCAACGCGCCCTTCGGCGTGGCGCTGGTCGGCAACGACTTCTATGTCGCCAACACCGATGCCATCGTGCGCTATCCCTATCAGCCGGGCGACACCAAGATCACGGCGCCGGGCAAGGTGCTGACGGAACTGCCGGGCGGGCCGATCGATCACCACTGGACGAAGAGCCTGGTGGCGAGCCCAGACGGTTCGCTGCTCTATGTCGGCGTCGGCTCGAACTCCAACATCACCGAAAACGGCATCCAGGCCGAGAAGGACCGCGCTGCGATCTGGGAGGTCGACCGCGCCACCGGCCGCTCGCGCATTTTCGCCAGCGGGCTGCGCAATCCCAATGGCCTGACGTTCGAACCTGAAAGCAAGGCGCTTTGGACGGTGGTCAACGAGCGCGACGAGCTCGGGCCGAACCTGGTGCCGGACTACATGACGTCGGTGAAGGACGGCGCCTTCTATGGCTGGCCCTACAGCTACTATGGCCAGCATGTCGATCCGCGCGTGATGCCGCAGCGGCCGGATATGGTGGCGAAGGCCATCCCGCCGGATTACGCGCTGAGCTCGCATGTCGCGCCGCTCGGGCTTGCCTTCTACACCGCGAATAACCTGCCGCAATCCTATCGCGGCGGCGCTTTTGTCGGCGAGCATGGCAGTTGGAACCGCTCCCGCTTCAACGGCTACAAGGTGATCTTCGTGCCGTTCAGCGGCGGGCATCCTAACGGCATGGCGCAGGATGTCGTCACCGGCTTCCTCAACGACAAGGGCGAGGCGAGGGGCCGCCCGGTCGGCGTTGCCGTCGACAAGTCCGGCGCGCTGCTGATTGCCGACGATGTCGGCAACACGGTGTGGCGGGTCACCGCGGCACCCGGATCCACGTAGAAGTCGGGCTCAATCCTCCGACATTGAGCTGGCCATGTCGAGGAAGGCGCGCACGAGCTTGCCGCCGCTGCGTTCGCGCAGGCAGATCAGCGCTTCGTCCATCAGCGTTTCCGGCGCGTCGATCGCGATCGGCACCAGCCGTGAGTCGTGGCCGAACTCCGCCGCCGAGACGAAGCCGATGCCGGCTCCGGAAGCGACGATCTCGCGCACGGCCTCACGGCCTTCCGCTTCGATGGCGGGCTTCAGCTCGACATTGGAAGCCGTGGCGAGATCTTCCAGCTTCTTGCGCGTTTTCGAGCCGCGCTCGCGCATCACCAGCGGCTCCTGCGCGAGCTGTCCGAGCGTCAGCGATTTCCTGCCCGACAGCGGATGATCGGCGGACACGAAGGCAATGATCGGCGTCGAGTTGAGCTTGAGCATCTCGAAATCGCGGCCCGCGGGCATCTCACCAAGAACGCCGATGTCGGCCTCGTAACTGTAAAGGCCGCTGATCACGGTCTCGGTATTGCCGGAGCGCAGGGACACCTGGACGCCGGGGTAACGGGCGCGAAAAGCGCCGAGGATATGCAGGAGATGGTGCGCCGCGTCGGCAACGATGCGCAATGTGCCGGAGCGCAGCGCGCGCGATTCGGTCAGAAGCTCCAGCGCCTGCTGCTCGGTCTCGAACATGCGATGCGTGATCTCGAGCAGTCTCTGGCCTTGCGTGGTCAGCGTGACCTGCTTCTTGTTCCGGTTGAACAGGAGCACGTCATACTCTTCCTCCAGCTTGCGCACCTGGTCCGAAATCGCCGGCTGGGTGAGGAAGAGCGCTTCCGCCGCGCGCGAAAAGCCGCCGGAAACGGCGACCTGGTGAAATGCCCTGAGCTGAACATAGCGCATTCGCGTGGCTCCTATTGAGGCGCTTATCGCTGAGGTTCGTAGCATCGACCAGATCGATACATCAATACAAAATAACGATTTTACAAATATGTCGTGCCCGCTGAGAATGGCTGTCATATTCCAATGACAGGATCGAAGTGGGAGGGCAGCATGCTCGCTGAGATGGAGTTTGCGGCGACCAAGCCGCTGGATGGGCCGGCGCTGGGCGAACCTTATCTGCTGACGCCCGGCCCGCTCACCACGGCCTATGCCGTCAAGCAGGCGATGCTGCGCGACTGGGGCTCCTGGGACGGCGATTTCCGCGCCATGACCGCCGAGCTGCGCCGCCGCCTTCTGGCATTGACGGGCGACAGCCGCGACGAATTCGACTGCGTTCCGATGCAGGGCAGCGGCTCGTTCTGCGTCGAGGCCATGCTCGGCTCGTTCGTGCCCAAGGACGGCAAGGTGCTGGTTTTGGCCAACGGCGCCTACGGGCTGCGCGCGGCGCAGACCATGCAGTATATCGGCCGCGCCTACACGCTTATCGACAAGGGGGACTACCTGCCGCCGCGTGGCGAGGAGGTCGCGGCAGCGTTGGAGGCCGATCCTGCCATCACGCATGTGATCGCCATCCACTGCGAGACGAGCTCAGGTATCCTCAACCCGGTCGGCGAGATAGCGGAAGCCGTCTATGCCAATGGCCGCAGGCTTCTGGTCGATTCGATGAGCGCGTTCGGCGCCATCCCGCTGGACGTCAACGAGATCCGCTACGAGGCGATGGTTTCGTCGGCCAACAAATGCATCGAGGGCGTGCCGGGCTTCGGCTTCGTCATCGCCCGCAAGAGCGAGCTCGAAGCCGCCAAGGGCCGCAGCCATTCGCTGTCGCTCGACGTGCATGCGCAATGGGCGAACATGAACAAGACAGGGCAGTGGCGCTACACGCCGCCGACGCATGTGGTCGCCGCCTTCCTCGAAGCGCTGCGACTGCACGAGGCAGAAGGCGGCGTCGCGGGGCGCGGCGCGCGCTATACGCGAAACCGCGACGTTATGGTGGCCGGCATGCGTGAGCTCGGTTTCGAGACGCTGCTCAAGGATCGCTGGCTGTCGCCGATCATCGTCACCTTCTTCAACCCGGCGCATCCGAACTTCGCCTTCGACCGCTTCTACGAGCTGATGAAGGACAAGGGCTTCATCATCTATCCGGGCAAGCTCACGGTCGTGGACTCCTTCCGCATCGGCTGCATCGGCCAGATGGACGAGCACGTCATGCGCCGCGTGGTCGAGGCGGCTTCCCAGTCGCTGGACGAAATGGGCGTCGACACCGCCGCACCGTCACCCGCCGCAATCGCCGAGCGCGCTAAGCTCGCCGCCTGAAAGGTCTTTGAGATGAACCAGATGTCACCCGTCAACGTCACGGCCAATGGCCGCTCCTATGCCTGGCCGCGCGTGCCGGCAATCGCCATCTGCCTTGATGGCTGCGAGCCGGCCTATCTCGATGAAGCTAGTCGTGCAGGGCTGATGCCGGCGCTGGAAAGGATCAAAAAGAAGGGCACTGTGCGCTTCGCCCACTCGGTGATCCCGAGCTTCACCAACCCCAACAATCTGTCGATCGCCACCGGCCGGCCGCCGGCGGTGCACGGTATCTGCGGCAACTACCTCTACAATCCGGAGACGGGCGAAGAGGTTATGATGAACGACCCGAAGTTCCTGCGCGCGCCGACCGTCTTCCAGGCCTTCTACGACGCCGGCGCCAAGGTGGCTGTGGTGACGGCCAAGGACAAGCTGCGCGCGCTGCTCGGCAAGGGACTGAAGTTCGACGATGCCAGGGCGATGTGCTTCTCGGCCGAGAGGTCCGATACCACGACGAAAGCCGAGCACGGGATCGACAATGCCTCGAAGCATTTCGGCCTGCGCGTGCCCGAGGTCTATTCCGCCGAACTTTCGGAATTCGTTTTCGCCGCCGGTGTGCAACTCCTGAAGGAGTTCCGGCCGGACGTGATGTATCTCACCACCACCGACTATGTGCAGCACAAATACGCGCCGGGCGTGCCTCAGGCCAATGCCTTCTACGAGATGTTCGACAAATATCTGGCGCAGTTGGATGATCTGGGCGCGGCGATCGTCGTCACCGCCGATCACGGCATGAAGCCGAAGCATCATGCCGACGGTTCGCCCAATGTGGTCTATGTGCAGGACCTGCTCGACGAATGGCTCGGCAAGGACGCCGCCCGGGTAATCCTGCCGATCACCGATCCTTATGTCGTGCATCACGGCGCGCTGGGTTCCTTCGCCACCGCCTATCTGCCGAAGGGCGCCGACCGCGAGGCGATCATGGCGAAGCTCAGAAAGGTCGCGGACGTCATCCTGGTGCTCGGCCGCGAGGAAGGCTGCGCCCGCTTCGAGCTGCCCGAGGATCGCATGGGCGACATCATCCTGATCTCGGGCGAGAACAAAACGATCGGCACCTCGGAGCACCGGCACAATCTGGCGGCGCTCGACGAGCCGCTGCGCTCGCATGGCGGGCTGACCGAGCAGGAGGTGCCGTTCATCGTCAACCGGGTGCTGCCGGATTTGCCGAACGAGCCCAAGCTGCGCAATTTCGATGCGTTCTACTACGCGACGATGGCGGCGGCGCAGGGTTGAGGTTGGGCGCTGTCGACCCCCACTCCGTCGAGCTTCGCTCGACACCTCTGCCCCGATCGACGGGGGAGAGGAAGGCGCCAGGGCGATCGGCCGTGCTTTGGCTTCGTATGTTGTGCCGTTGGATCGGAAGTAGGGCGCTGACTTCGCAAGATTTCCTCTCCCCCGTCGATCGGGGGAGAGGTGGCCCGAAGGGCCGGAGTGGCGGTCGACCCCGCGACGCATCCAAGACTGGAGCCAACCGATGACCCAACTCGATCCCGCCATCAAAGTCCGCCATGAGCCGATGCGCATCGCCGGCGAGAAGATCGATGCCGATCAGAGGCTGGAGGTGCGGTTTCCCTGGAACGACACCGTCATCGGCACGGTGCCTGCGGGCGGAGCGGAGCATGCGCGGCGCGCCTTCGAAATCGCCGCCGCCTATCAGCCGAAGCTGACGCGCTACGAGCGGCAGAAGATCCTGCTCAAGACCGCCGAGCTGCTCGATGCGCGCAAGGACGAGCTGTCGGATCTCATCACGCTGGAGCTCGGCATCTCGAAGCAGGATTCGCTCTACGAAGTCGGGCGCGCCTACGACGTTTTTACCCTTAGCGGTCAGCTGGCCATCCAGGACGACGGGCAGATCTTCTCGTGCGACCTCACCCCGCATGGCAAGCAGCGCAAGATCTTCACCATCCGCGAGCCGCTCAGCGCGATCTCGGCGATCACGCCGTTCAACCATCCGCTCAACATGGTGTCGCACAAGGTCGCGCCGGCGATCGCCACCAACAATTGCGTCGTGGTCAAGCCGACGGAGCTGACGCCGATCACCGCGCTGATGCTGGCCGACATCCTCTACGAAGCCGGATTGCCGCCCGAAATGCTTTCGGTCGTGACCGGCTGGCCGGCCGACATCGGCGACGAGATGATCACCAACCCCAACATCGACCTCATCACTTTCACCGGCGGCGTGCCTGTCGGCAAGATGATCGCGTCCAAGGCCGGCTACAGGCGCCAGGTGCTGGAGCTCGGCGGCAACGATCCGCTGATCGTGCTCAACGATCTTTCGGATGAGGACCTCGGGAAAGCGGCCGATCTGGCCGTCGCGGGCGCGACGAAGAATTCCGGCCAGCGCTGCACGGCGGTCAAGCGCATCCTGGTGCAGGAAAAGGTCGCCGATCGTTTCGTGCCGATGGTGCTGGAGCGGGCCAAGGCGATCCGCTTCGGCGATCCGCGCGACCCGGCAACGCAGCTCGGCACCGTGGTGCATGAGAAGGCCGCGGCGCTGTTCGAGAAACGCGTTCACATGGCGGCGGAACAAGGCGCGGAGGTGCTTTACGATCCGGGCCGCAAGGGTGCCTTGCTGCCGCCGATCGTCGTCGACCGCGTGCCGCACCAGTCCGAGCTGGTGATGGAGGAAACTTTTGGCCCGATCGTGCCGATCGTGCGCGCGCCCGACGATGACGAGGCGCTGATCAAGCTGTCGAACTCAACGGCCTTCGGCCTGTCGTCGGGCGTCTGCACCAACGACTTCCGGCGCATGCAGAAATACATCACCGGCTTGAAGGTCGGCACCGTCAACATCTGGGAAGTGCCGGGCTATCGCATCGAGATGAGCCCCTTCGGCGGCATCAAGGATTCCGGCAACGGCTACAAGGAAGGGGTCATCGAGGCGATGAAGAGCTACACCAACGTCAAGACCTTCTCCTTGCCCTGGTAGCCGCCGTGACGAACAGTTTCGACCTTGTCGTCGTCGGCTCCGGCATCATCGGGCTTGCTCACGCATTGGCTGCCGCTCGGCGCGGCTTGCGCGTTGTCGTCGTCGATCGCGATCAGAAGGCCAACGGCGCCTCGATCCGCAATTTCGGCCTCGTCGTCGTCACCGGGCAGGAGCCTGGGCCGTCGCGCCGCCTGGCCGAGCGCAGCCGCGAGATCTGGCTCCAGCTTGCGAACGAGGCGGGGATCGAAATCCTGCATCGCGGCAAGCTGATCGCGGCGCAACGCCCGGAAGCGCTTGCGCTGCTCGAGAATTTCAAGTCCGGCGAGCATGGCGGCGCGTGCAAGCTTCTGAGCGCGCGTGAGGCGGTCGCGCATCAGGCAGGACTTGACGAGAAGGCGATCATCGGCGGGCTCTACAGCCCGTTTGAGTTACGCGTGGAGTCGCGTGAGGTGCTGCCGCGACTGGCATCGTTCCTGGCTGAAAAGCATGGCGTCGCGTTCCGCACCGGCGTGTCGGTGACCGAGGTCGCTCCGCCCTTCGTCGAAACCAGCGCGGGACGGGTTCAAGCGGAGAAGGTCGTCGTCTGTCCCGGCGACGATTTCAGCTCGCTCTATCCGGAACTGATCGGCAAGCACGGCGTGCAGCGCTGCAAGCTGCAGATGCTGCGCCTCGCCGATCCGGGCTTTCGGCTTTCGTCCGCGCTGATGTCCGATCTCAGCCTGTTGCGTTATGGCGGTTTCGCCGGCCTTCCTGCGGCCGGCGCATTGCGAAGCAAGCTGGGCGAACAGCGCGGGGCCGCGTTGGCCAATGGCGTTCACCTGATCGTCGTGCAGAGCGCGGACGGTTCGCTGGTCGTCGGCGATTCCCATCAGTATGGGCTGACGCTCGATCCGTTCGGGTCGGAAACCGTCGACCAACTGATCCTGGATGAGTTCAAGACATTGTTCTGCAAGGTGCCGAACGTGCTTGCGCGCTGGACGGGATATTACGCTTCGGCCAAGAATGCGGTGCTGCGCGAGACACCGCATGAAGACGTGCGGCTGGTGATCGTCACCAGCGGCACCGGCGCAAGCACCGGCTTCGGGCTTGGCGAGGAGACCATCGCGGAGTTGTTCGGCCAATGACGCTCGTCCATACCGAAGGCGAATCCAACAAGGCTCCAGCACGACAGGAATGGAGCGCCCGGCAGAGCCACGCGCCGTCACAGGAACTCCTGCGGCGCGACGCGGCGGCCTTCCTGCATCAGAGCCTTTCCAGCCCCTGCGTCTCGGCCATCGTCAAGGCGGAAGGCATCTGGATCGAGGACACGGCCGGACGCCGCTACATGGATTTCCACGGCAACAGCGTCCACCATATCGGATACGGCCATCCGCGGCTCAAGGAAGCCATCGCCAAGCAGATGGATGACTTGCCTTTCTCGCCGCGCCGCTTCACCTGCGAGCCGGCGGTCGAGCTGGCCGAGACGCTTGGCAGGCTGGCGCCGGGGGACCTCAATAAGGTGCTGTTCACGACTGGCGGCTCCGACGCGATCGAGGTCTCGCTGAAATTGGCGCGCGCTGCCACCGGCCGGTTCAAGACGCTGTCCTTCTGGGATGCTTTCCATGGCGCCGGCTTCGGCGCTTCCAGTGTCGGCGGCGAGGCGACGTTCCGTTCCGGCATTGCCGGGCCGCTTTTGCCCGGCACCGAACATGTCGCGCCCTGGGCGCCGCATAATTGCCCCTACGGCACCAATTCACTGGAGGAGTCGGCACGCGCATGCGCCAGCATGATCGCTTACGTGCTGGGACGCGAAGGCGACTTCGCCGCCTTCATCGCCGAGCCGATGCGGGCGACGCCGCTGGTGCCGGCGCCTGGCTTCTGGAAAGCGGTGCGCGAAGCCTGCGACCGGTACGGCACGCTGCTCATCTTCGACGAAATCCCGACCGGTCTCGGCAAGACCGGAAAATTCTTCGCCTCCGAGCATGATGGCATCACGCCAGACATTCTGGTGCTGGGGAAATCACTCGGCGGCGGCATCCTGCCGATCGCCTCGGTGATAGCGCGGCGCGATCTGGATGTCGCGGGCGACTATGCCATCGGCCACTACACGCATGAGAAGAATCCGGTCACTGCGCGCGCCGCGCTGACGACCATCGCCATCATTCGCGAGGAAGGTCTCGTCGAGCGCTCGGCCGAGCTCGGCGCCTATGCGCTAGCCCGTATGCAGGACCTCATGCAGCGCTCGCCTTTCGTCGGCGATGTCAGGGGCAGGGGCCTGATGTTCGGCGTCGAGATGGTCGAGGACAAGGCGAGCCGGACACCGGCGCGTGTGCTTGCCGAGAAGATCTATTATCGCTGCCTCGACGAGGGCCTGAGCTTCAAGATCAGCCAGGGCAATGTGCTGACGCTCTCGCCGCCGCTGGTGATTGCGCGCGCCGATCTCGACCGGGCGCTCGACATCGTCGAGGCCGCGGTGCTGGCGGCGTGAGCCGGATGAAGGCTATCCGCACCGACAGAGAGCTGGAGTGCCCAGGCATTGACGCCGGCCTGAGAGCGCGCGGCATCGAGCTTGTCACGCTGCCGGACGGCATCCCCGAAGCCGAGCTCATGGCGGCGGTCGCCGATGCCGATCTCATCCTGATGTGCTACACGCCGATCACCGCGCGTGTCATCGAGGCGGCGCGAAAGCTCAAGGGCATCGTCAAATATGGCGTCGGCATCGACGCCATCGACATTCCGGCGGCGATGCGGCGCAGCATTCCCGTCGTCAATGTCCCCGACTATGCGGAAGAGACAGTTGCCGAAGGCGCCTTCGCGCTGATGATCGCGCTGGCGAAGCGGCTGCCCGCAATCACGGCGGCGGTTTCGCGCGACGGCTGGATCTGGCCCGAGCAACGCTGGCTGGGGCGCGATATCGCCGGCGCCACGCTCGGGCTGGTCGGCTGCGGCAAGATCGGCCGCAGCATGGCGCGCATGGCGGGGCAAGGCTTCCGGGCGCGGGTGCTCGGCTTCGATCCCGGCGTCGACGCGGCGACGATGCGGGATGCGGGCGTCGAGAAGGTCGACGACCTGAAGGCTATGCTCAGCGCCTGCGATTTCGTCTCGGTGCATTGCGTGCTGAACGATCAGACTCGCGGCCTGATCGGGGGCCAAGAACTGGCCTGCATGAAACCTTCGGCGATCCTTATCAACGTCTCACGCGGGGCGCTGATCGACGAGGCCGCACTTGTCGAAGCGATCGTTGCCGGGCGTATCGCCGGAGCCGGGCTCGACGTCTATTCGCTGGAGCCGCTGGCGAGGTCCGGCCATCCGATGAGCGCGCTTTTCGATCGCGACAATGTGATCCTGTTTCCGCATCTCACCTTCTTCACGTATGAGGCGATGCGCCGGCTCGAAGACGACACGCTCGCTCGCTGTTTCGAAGTGCTCGAAGGCCGACCTGTGACGATCCGCTCGCACGATCCGCGCTTGCGCGCACAGACAGCGGGCGTCGAATTCCGCTGAAAAATTCGTCATTTCCCTGAGGCATTGCGACCAGGCGTGCAGGAGAACATGCCTGCAACGGCCACGCGACAGTTCCATGACAAATATCAGCTGAGACTTGCCTGTCATAAATTAAATAGATTTTACTTATCGATCGACGAGCCTCAAAGTTGGCACAATGACGACATGCACCAGCGCTGCCGAGCCCTTAGCGGCCGACCAACGCCACCACGAGTGCGTCGCAGATTGTGCTTTCAATCAAAGGGGAACTGACCATGAAATCGCGAAATCTCATCGTGGCTATGGCCTTCGGCGCAGTGCTGCTGGGCTCATCGGCACTCGTCGCGCCGGCCTTCGCCGACGGCGTCGTCACCATCTATTCGGCCGACGGGCTGCATGACGGCAATGGCAGCTGGTACGAGACCGAGTTTGCCGCCTTCACCAAGGCCACCGGCATTACCGTGCAATATATCGAAGGCGGTTCGGGCGGCGTCGTCGAGCGCGTCGCCAAGGAGAAATCGAACCCGCAGGCCGATGTCCTGGTGACGCTGCCACCCTTCATCCAGCGCGCAGCCGCGGATGGGCTTTTGCAGGATTTCAAGCCGGAAGGCTCCGACCAGATCGATGGCGGCACCGACAAGTATCGGCCGCTGGTCAACAACTACATGAATTTCATCTACAACGCCTCGGTGCTCTCGGAAGCGCCGAAGAGCTATAACGATCTGCTCGATCCGAAATTCAAGGGCAAGATCCAGTATTCGACGCCCGGCCAGGCCGGTGACGGCACCGCCGTCATGCTTGAGATCATCCACGCCTTCGGCGGCGAGGACGCCGGCTTTGAATTCATGAAGAAGCTGCAGGACAACAATGTCGGCCCGTCCGCCTCGACCGGCAAGCTCACCGCGCTGGTCAACAAGGGCGAGCTCTATGTCGCCAATGGCGACCTGCAGATGAACCTGTCGCAAACGGCCGACAATCCGAACATCAAGGTGTTCTGGCCCGCAGGCCCGGACGGCACCCGCTCCACCTTCGCGCTGCCCTATGAAATCGGCCTGGTCACCGGCGCGCCCAACGGCGACAACGGCAAGAAGCTGATCGAATTCCTGCTCTCCAAGGAGGCGCAGTCGACGGTGAGCTCTGTGGCGCTCGGCCTGCCGGCCCGCAAGGATGTGAAGCCGGACGACGCCAATTTCGCCAAGGCGCAGGAGGCGATGAAAGGCGTGACCATCTGGGCGCCGAACTGGGATGATGCGCTCGCCAAGCTGCCCGACTACGTCAAGAAGTGGAACGAAGCGACGGGAAGTTGATCTCCTGGTGACCAATTCCGGAGGAGCAGCCATGTCGGTGCCCGCTTTCACGGGAAGCAATGTCATGGACGTCGACGCCGCGAAAATTCGCGGCGCCGGCTCCAATGTCCACTTCGACAAGGTCAGCGTCGCCTATGGCGCACATGTCGTGCTGCATCCGCTGACGCTCGATATCGCGCCCGGCGAGATCTTGGCGATGATCGGCCCCTCCGGCTCCGGCAAGACGACGGCGCTTCGGGCCGTCGCCGGTTTCGTCAGGCCGGCAAGCGGCCGCATCCGTATCGGCGCCACCGACGTGACCGATCTTCCGCCCTATGAACGCGGGCTCGGCATGGTGGTGCAGAACTACGCGCTGTTCCCGCATATGCGGGTCGAAGACAACGTCGCCTTCGGGCTCAGGGCGCAAGGCGCCGACAAGGCGCTGATCGGCGAGCGCGTCAAGGACTCGCTTGCGACGGTCGGCATGTCGGGCTTTGCCAAGCGCTATCCGCGCGAGCTTTCCGGCGGCCAGCAGCAGCGTGTCGCGATCGCACGGGCGTTGGCGGTGCGGCCACGCGTGCTTTTGCTCGACGAACCGCTATCGGCGCTCGACGCGCAGATCCGGCGCAACATGGTCGAGGAGATCGCCAAGCTGCATCGCGATCTGCCGGGACTGACGATCCTCTATGTCACCCACGACCAGACCGAGGCGCTGACGCTCGCCGACAAGATCGCCATCATGCGTGACGGCCGCGTGTCTTCGCACGGGCCGACGGCCGAGCTCTATCGCCGGCCGCCGAACCGCTTCACTGCTGAGTTCCTGGGTCGCGCGA
Organism: Mesorhizobium sp. CA14; assembly: GCF_020165195.1. Classification (GTDB taxonomy): domain Bacteria; phylum Pseudomonadota; class Alphaproteobacteria; order Rhizobiales; family Rhizobiaceae; genus Mesorhizobium. Next base: position 174,177 of record NZ_JAIUHR010000006.1, read on the forward strand.
ACCTCTTGCCGGTGACGGTCACGGAAGGCGCCACAGGACCGAAGGGGTTCGCCAAGGCCAAGCTCGGCGATGCCCTGCTGGCAGGCGCCGCACGAGGCGAGAAGCCCGGCGACAAGACGCTGCTATGCATCCGGCCGCAGCATCTCAGCCTCACCGGCGACGAGGAACACACCAACAGGATCGTCGGCACGCTGAAGGAAGTGCACTGGCAGGGCGAACTCACCCATCTGGTGCTCGACGTCGACGGCACGCCGGTGCGCGTCTCGGCGACCAGGCTGCCGGTAAGCCTGCCGGAGCGCGGCTCGGTCGTACCGCTCTTCTTCGCGCCCGGCGATACCTCGCTCGTTCCGGAAGACGCCCGTGGCTGACGCGGCCGTCCTTCCCGCGCCGATAGCCAAGAAGGTGCCCGGCCGGTTCTGGATCGTGCCGCCGGCGGCGCTGCTGGCGCTGTTGTTCTTCTATCCGCTGGTGCTGATCGTCCAGCAGGCCTTCATGGACGACAGCGGCATGGCCAATGTCGGCGAATTCGTGCGCGTCCTGCATGCGCGCTTCTTCCTCAACGCGCTCATCAATACTATCACCATTTCGGTCGCCGCGACGGCCGGGTGCCTGATCGTCGGACTAGTGCTGGGGCTGATCCTCGCCTTCGTGCCGTTCCCAGGCAGCGGCGTCATTGCCCGGCTGATCGACACCTTCATCGCCTTGCCGACCTTCCTGGTGACGCTTGCCTTCACCTTCCTCTACGGCTCGGCGGGCATGCTCAATGCCGGATTGATGGAAGCGTTCTCGCTTCAGGCGCCACCCGTCAACTTTCTCTATTCGACCTGGGGTGTGGTGCTGGCCGAAGTCACCGTCTACTCACCTTTCGTGCTGCGTCCGCTGCTTGCCGCCTTTTCGCTCGTCGACCGCGGCCAGATCGAAGCGGCGAGCGTGCTCGGCGCGAGGCCGTTCCGCATCGTGCGTCAGGTGATCCTGCCGGCCGCCGTGCCTGCGCTGATTGCCGGCGGCAGTCTCTGCCTGCTGTTGACGGTGAACGAGTTCGGCATCGTGCTGTTCATCGGCGCCAAGGGCGTCATCACGCTGCCGCTGCTGATCTACAGCAAGGCGATCCAGGAATCGGCCTATCAGGTCGCCTGCATCATCGCGGTCATCAACATCGCGCTGTCGCTGGGGCTGTTCGGCCTCTACCGGTTCGCCGCCGGCCGGCTGGGGGCATAGAGATGCTGGTCTGGTCGCGCCCCGGTCGCATCGTGCTTTGGTTGGTCTTCGCCCTGCTGTTCAGTGTGCTGTTCCTCGCCCCGCTCGCGGTGATCCTGCTCTCCAGCCTGGCCGACCAATGGAACGGCGTGCTGCCCAGCGGCCTGACAACAGAGCATTACAGCGATGTCGTACAAGGCGCGGCGTGGAAGGCGGTGAAGGCAAGCCTCGTCACCGGCTTCCTGGCCGGCGCAGTGGCGCTGGTCAGCGGCACCTGGGCAGCGCTTGCGCTGCGTATCCAGGACGCCACTCTGGCCAGGGTGCTCGGCGTGCTGTTCTTTATCCCCAGCGCCGTGCCTTCGGTGTCCGTCGGCCTCGGCCTGCTGGTGGCCTTCAGCCACCCGCCGCTGCTTCTCAACGGAACGATCGCTATCGTCATGGCCGCGCATTTCGTGCTGATCTCGGCCTTCACCTTCGGCAATGTCTCAGCCGGGCTGGCGCGGCTCTCTCCCGATTTCGAACAGGTGGCGTCGAGCCTCGGCGCCCGTCCGGCCTACCGGCTCCGGCATGTCACGCTGCCCTTGCTGGCGCCCTATCTGGTTGCAGCCTTCGGCCTGAGCTTCGCGCTGTCGATGGGCGAGCTTGGCGCCACGGTCATGGTCTACCCGCCGGGCTGGGTGACGCTCCCGGTATCGATCTTCAGCCTCACCGACCGCGGCGATGTGTTCGCGGGTGCGGCGCTGACCATGGTGCTCGTCGCCGTGACGCTCATCCTGCTGCTCGGGCTCGAACGCGTCACCGGCCGGCAGGCGAGGTCGTGATCTCGCAAATCTGGGACGGTCACCGTTTCATGGAAACGGCGAACCGCTCTATCTCTTTGTTTTTTTGAAGCAATTCCAGACGGAAAACCGCTCAACCGAGCCCGCGGTCAATTGGGCAGGAACGATCTCGCGGCTGACGCATTTTGCTTCGCGTCAACAGCCGAGGGACCCGATGCGCATTGCCCATGTCGCGCCGCTCTACGAATCCGTGCCGCCGAAACTCTATGGCGGGACGGAGCGGATCGTCTTCTATATCACCGAAGCGCTGGTCGGGCTCGGACATGACGTGACTTTGTTCGCGAGCGGCGACAGCGAGACGTCGGCGCGGCTGGTGCCCGGACGCGACCAGGCGATACGCCTCGATCCGCGGCCGAAGAAATCGGAGATCGCCGCGCATCTGGCGATGCTTGCCGATGTGCGCGAGCGCGCCGGCGAGTTCGACGTCATCCATTTCCATCTCAGCCATTTCCTGCATTTTCCTTTCTTCGAAGAGATCGCGGGACGTACGGTGACGACGCCGCATGGCCGGCTCGACTACGTCGACCTGGCGCCGGCCTATAAGCGCTTCCCGCGTTTCCCGATGATCTCGATTTCGCACAGCCAGAAGCGCGGCCTGCCGGACGCGAACTGGCTGGCCACGATCCATCACGGACTGCCGCTCGACGCCTACCAACCCACTTATGAGCCGCAGGCGGAAGAACCGTATCTCGCCTTCCTCGGACGCCTGTCGCGCGACAAGCGGCCGGACCGCGCCATCGAGATCGCGCGTCGGTCCGGATTGAAGCTGAAGCTGGCGGCCAAGATCGGCGACGACGACCGCGCCTATTTCCGCGACAACATCGAGGCGCTCATCGATGGCGACCGCATCGACTATGTCGGCGAGATCACCGAAGATGAGAAGGCTGGGTTTCTCGGCAATGCGGCGGGCCTGCTGTTTCCCATCGACTGGCCGGAGCCGTTCGGCCTCGTCGCGGTCGAGGCCATGGCCTGCGGCACGCCGGTGATTGCCTGGGACCAGGGCGCTTTGCCGGAGATCGTCGACAATGGCGTCACCGGCTTCGTCGCCGACAGTGTGGACGGTGCAGTCGCGTCGATACCCGCGCTTCTCGATCTCGACCGGCGGCAGGTGAGGGCGGTCTTCGAGAAAAGGTTCTCGGCGGCAAGAATGGCAAGCGACTATCTTGCTGCCTATATGCGTCTGGCCGGCACGCCAGAGGCGAAGGCCTCCTGATCTTTATGCCTTGGGGCGGGGCAAAATGAAGAGGTGACGAATGACGGAGCTCGACGAGCGCAAGCTCGATCCTGCCGTAGCCCTTTCTTCGCTCGACGAGACGGCGCCACGCGAACCGCACCGGCTTTTTGCTCTCAAGCAGGGCGACTGCTTCGCCGTCGCCGATGCCTATGGCGACATCAGAGGGGCGGGGGACGGCTTCTTCCGCGACGACACCCGCGTGCTTTCCGAATTCCGGCTGACTGTCGGCGGCAGGCCGATGTCGCTGCTCGGCGCCTCGCTCAGCCAGGACAATGTGCTGTTCACGTCCAATCTCACCAACCTGCCGATCCAGAGTGCCGTAGGCCGCGATATCCCGCAGGGTGCAATCCATATCGAACGCGTCAGGCTGCTCTGGCAGGACAGGCTGTTTGAGCGCATCACGCTTTCCAATTACAGCCGAGAGCATTCGACCATCACCGTCTCGCTGCATTTTGCCGCCGACTTTCGCGACATGTTCGAGGTGCGCGGCTCGACGCGGGTGAAGCGCGGCACCACGCATGTCATCAAGACCGACAAGGCCTCGGCGCTGCTCGGCTATGACGGCCTCGACGGTTTGCCGAGGCTTTCCGCGATCGCCTTTTCGCAGGCTCCCGACAAACTAAGCGACACCCGCGCCGATTTCCTGATCGCGGTGACCAAGCGTAGCAGCAAGGTGCTTTATGTCGAAGTCGGCCCGGAAGCTTCGGAGGCTCCCAATCGCGACCGTTTCCGCGCCGCGGCGGCACGGGCTCGCTTCGGCATGCGCGCCAAGCGCAGGCATGGCGCCACCGTGCACAGCTCGGGCCGCGTCTTCAACGATTGGGTCGAGCGCGCCCGCGCCGATGTCGCGCTGCTTACCACCGAGCTTCCGACCGGGCCCTATCCCTATGCCGGCATCCCGTGGTTCTCGACGGCATTCGGCCGCGACGGTGTGATCTCGAGCCTGCAGATGCTTTGGCTCAATCCCGGCCTGGCGCGCGGGGTGCTTGCTTTTCTGGCCGAGCACCAGGCGACCGAAACGTCGCCCTTTTCGGATTCGCAGCCCGGCAAGATCATGCATGAGACGCGCAAGGGCGAGATGGCGGCGCTGCGCGAACTTCCCTTCGGCCGCTATTACGGAGGCGTCGACACCACGCCGCTCTATATCCATCTGGCTTCCGCCTACGCCGACCGCACCGGCGACATGGCCTTCATCGACAAGCTTTGGCCTTCGCTGAAAGCCGCCGCCGAATGGACGGAGGAGGCGAGCCGCGCCACCGGTTTCGTCACTTACCAGCGCGCCGCCGAGTCAGGCCTCGCCAACCAGGGTTGGAAGGACAGTTTCGATTCGGTCTTTCACGCCGATGGCCGCATCCCAAAGGGACCGATCGCGCTGGTCGAAGTGCAGGGCTATGTCTTTGCCGCCTTCCGCGGCATGGCGGCGCTCGCACGCCGCCGCGGCGAATTCGCCGACGCCGAGCACTGGGAGGGCCGCGCCGAGGAAATGCGGGTCGCCGTGGAACGCGACTTCTGGCTGGACGATATGAACTTCTACGCCTTGGCCATCGACGGCGATGGCCAGCCTTGCAAGGTCCGAACGTCAAATGCCGGGCACCTGCTTTTCGTCGGGCTGCCGCAGCCCGAACGCGCCAAGCTGGTCGCCGACCAATTGCTGTCGGCCTCCTTCCATTCCGGCTGGGGGCTGCGGACGCTCGCCGACGATGCGGTCTTCTTCAACCCGATGTCCTACCATAACGGCTCGATCTGGCCGCATGATACGGCGCTTTGCGGCGTGGGCCTCGCGCGTTACGGCGAGCGCGACAGCGTAGTGCGGCTGATGAGTGGTACGTTCGAGTCTGCCGTGCATTTCAACATGCGGCTTCCGGAACTGTTCTGCGGTTTCGCTCGGGCGCCCGGCGAGGCGCCCATTGCCTATCCTGTCGCCTGCCTGCCACAGGCCTGGTCGGCCGGCTCCACTTTCATGCTGATGCAGGCATGCCTGGGCCTGGAAATCGATGGCTGGGAGGGCGAATTGCATGTCACGCGACCGAGGCTGCCGATCGGCATCGACACCCTCACGATCAGGCACCTGACGGTCGGCGACAAGGCGATCGACCTCACCTTCCAACGGGTTGGCGACCGCGTCGCCGCCTTTCTGTCCGACCGGCATGAGGGCCAGGTGCCGCTCATCGTGCGCACGTAAACAAAGCGCTGCAACTCCACGTTCAACAATCGGGAAAAGTCGGAACTGATCGCTGGTTTGCGCGTTGCAAACGTGACCCGGCCTGCCCCTCCGCGGCCGGCAAGAACCAAAACAATGAATGGATGGCCGGAGGCAACCTGGCATTTCAATGACACAATATGGCGTCGACCTGTTACTGGTCCTTATTCTCGCAAGCCTCGGATTGTCCGCACTAGCGATTTTCATTTCGATATCCCGGTACCGTCGCAATCACCCAAGGGCCTCGGCCATGGCGGGCTCCGGCGACGACTTTGCCACCGAGGCGGCGCGAAAGGTGCTGCGCGAATTCGAGAAGAACGGGCAGTCGGTCGATGCGGCTTTGGTGACGTGGTCGCCGGACACGCTGCGCAAGATCCTCGCCGACGAGCTGCCGGAAGCGCAGGTGATCGTCGTCTCCAATCGCGAACCCTATATCCACAATGAGACGAAGGATGGCGGCGTCGAGCTCGTCGTCCCGGCGAGCGGACTGGTCTCGGCGCTGGAGCCGATCACGCGCGCCTGCGCCGGCACCTGGATCGCCTATGGCGGCGGCACTGCCGACCGGACGGTGGTCGATGGAAACGACCGCGTGCAAGTGCCGCCTGGCCATCCCTCCTACACTCTGCGCCGGGTCTGGCTCAGTGACGACGAGTATCAAGGCTATTATCTCGGCTTCGCCAATGAAGGCCTGTGGCCGCTCTGCCATATCGCCTTCACGCGGCCGATTTTTCGCGAGTCGGACTGGGAGGCCTATGAAGCCGTCAACCGCAAATTCGCAGAGACCGTGGTTGCCGAGGCTCGGAACGAGCGGCCGATCGTGCTCGTCCAGGACTATCACTTCGCGCTTTTGCCGCGCATGATCCGCGAGCGCCTGCCCGAGGCGATCGTCATCACCTTCTGGCACATCCCTTGGCCGAATTCGGAAGTGTTCAGCATATGCCCGTGGCGCGAGCGCATCCTCGACGGTTTGCTTGGCAGTTCGATCGTGGGCTTCCACACCCAGTTCCACGCCAACAACTTCACCGAGAGCGTCGACCGCTTCATGGAAAGCCGCATCGAGCGTGCCGATGCCGCCATTTCCTATGGCGGCCAGGTAACGCTGGTGCATTCCTATCCGATTTCGATCGAATGGCCGATCGATCTCCTGAAGGCCCTGCCCAGCGTCGAGGAATGCCGGATGCGCGTTCGCAAGCGGTTCAGGATTCCAGCCGGCGCCAAGCTGTGCGTCGGTGTCGAGCGTCTCGATTACACCAAGGGCATACTCGATCGCTTCCACGCGCTGGAGGAGTTGTTCATTCGCCATCCTGAAATGGTGGGTAAAGTCGTGTTCCTGCAGATCGCGGCGCCGAGCCGCGGTACGTTGCCCGCCTACAAACAGCTGCACGAGGAATGTCTGCGCTGTGCCGAGGAGCTCAATCAGCGCTACGGCAGCGAACCCTACCGGCCGGTGGTCATGGTGGCCGAGCACCATTCGCAGGCCGCGGTCTATGAACTCTATCGCGCCGCCGATATCTGCCTGGTCACCAGCCTGCATGACGGCATGAACCTTGTCGCCAAGGAGTTCGTCGCCTCGCGCGACGACGAGCAAGGCGTGCTTTTGCTCAGCACCTTCGCCGGCGCCTCGCGCGAGCTGCTGGAGGCGCTGATCGTCAACCCTTACGACGCGGCGATGATGAGCGAGGCGATGCTGCAGGCGCTGATCATGGGGCCGGACGAGCAGCACGAGCGTATGCGGCGCATGCGCGAGATCGTGCGCGACAACAATGTCTTTCGCTGGGCCGGCAGCATGCTGCTCGACGCCGCGCGGCTGAGGAAACGCGGCGAGCTCGACCGGGTCACCGCCTTGTACGACCGGCCGGCAGGCGTCACCGGCGATAATGTCGTTTCCATGTTCGAACGCAAACAGGCAGTCGGATTCCGATGAACAATAGTCAGGCAGATCTTACCCCACCGCTTCCCGAAGGCCGGTGGGCGCTTTTCCTCGACATCGACGGGACCTTGCTGGAGCACGCGGCGCATCCCGACTCCGTCTCGGTCAGCCGGGAGTTGCGCGTTCTCCTGGAGAGGATCGAGCGGCGGCTCGACGGCGCGCTCGCCTTCATCACCGGCCGCTCGATAGCGGCCGTCGACCATCTGTTCGACCCTTTGAAACTGCGGATCGCCGGCCTCTACGGGCTGGAGCACAGACTTCGGCCGGACGGAAAGATCGAAGCCGCCGACGAACCGGCGGATATGGCGGCACTTGCCGACGAGATCGAGCTGGAGCTGGCAAGCAAGGCCGTCTATGTCGAGCGCAAGGGCCCGGTGCTCGCCATCCACACAAGGGCCGCGCCGCAGCTTCTGGCGCGGGCGACGGAGCTGGTCGAGGCAGCGCTCGCCCGCTTGCCGCAAGGCTACCGCGTGATCGCCGGCAATGCCGGCGTCGAGCTGATGCCGCTCGAAGCCGCCAAGGGCGCCGCGATCCGCCGCTTCATGCAGCTCGATCCTTTCACCGGCAGACGTCCGGTGTTCCTCGGCGACGACACGTCCGACGAGAACGGCTTCGACACGGTCAATGCCGCGGGCGGAATCTCGATCCGCGTCAAGCCGCAGGGTGAGACGGCTGCCCGCTTCGTCATCGAGGACGTTGCGAGCGCGATCGCCTGGCTAGAAGCCAATTTCGGCGAGCCGGTCGCACCAACGGTCAGTCGCAATCTCGTCGCCTAAACCGGCCAGGTGCTCCACAGCTATCGCTGCTGCAGGCCCCGTGATCATGGCGATGATCTCGTTCTTGCCGGTCTTCTTCGTCTCGCGCACGCACGCCCGATCGTTCAACTTTGATCGGGACCATTAATACGTCAGCTCCTTGCCGGTTTTGCTCGGCGCAGGAAACAGGAAGGCACCGGCAGGATCGAAGAATACCTGCCGCCTGCCCGGCGAGGCATCATGCGTTGCCGCTGCCGAAGATGTCGGCCGGATGTCGATTTCCTGTCCGGCGCTCGTGCGCGCCACAATACGCCGGCGTTCACCGTAGAAAGCGACATCGACGATCTCGACCGAAAGCTCCGCATTGTTCGACGAGCGCTCCAGGCGAAATGCTTCCGGCCTGATCATCAGCCTGGTTTTCTGTCCGGGCGCGAAGCTGCCATTGGCGTTTATGCCGGAGACAAGCGCGCCGTCAGCGAGGCGAATGGTCGAGGCGCCGCCCACGGTTTCCAGATGCTCGGCAGCGAGGAAATTCGAGTTGCCGATGAAGCCGGCAACAAAATCGGTTGTGGGCCTAAGATAGAGGTCTTCGCCGGTGCCGATCTGTTCGATGCGGCCATCCCTGAAGAGGGCGATGCGGTCCGACAGATGCAGCGCTTCTTCCTGATCGTGGGTGACGTAAAGGATGGTGACGCCGGTTTCGCGATGGATGCGGCGGATCTCGGCCTGGATCTCCTCGCGCAGCTTCTTGTCCAGTGCCGACAGTGGTTCGTCCATCAGCAGGATCGGCGGATCATAGGCCAGCGCGCGGGCAAGCGCGACGCGCTGCTGCTGACCGCCCGAGAGCGCCGCGGGCAGACGCTCGGCGAAGCTTTCCAGCCGCACTAAGGAGAGCATGTCGGCGACCTTGCGCCTGACCTCGGTCTCCGGCCGGCGGCGGACGCGAAGTGGGAAGGCGACGTTTTCCGCGACGCTCAGGTGCGGGAACAGCGTGTAGCGCTGAAAGACCATGCCGATGTTGCGCTTGTGCGAGGGCACTGAAAGCAGCGACTTGCCCTGCAGCAGCACGTCGCCGGAGGTCGGATCCTGGAAGCCGGCGATGGCATAGAGCGTGGTCGACTTGCCGGAACCGGACGGCCCGAGGAAGGTCAGGAATTCGCCCTTCGGAATATCCAGCGTCACATTATGAACGGCGGTAAAGGCGCCGAACGCCTTGCGCAATTTGCGGATCGAGAGAAAGGGTTGGGTCATGTCTGCAGCTTTCGGCGCAAGAGTGCCGTCACGATCATCAGGGCCAGCGTGAGCGCGACCAGCAGACTGGAGGCGGCGGCGATGACGGGGGTGAGGTCGGAGCGGAGACTGCCCCAGATCTTGACCGGCAACGTCTGCAGGGTGGGGCTCGCCATGAAGATAGCGACCACGACCTCATCCCATGACGCCAGGAAGGAAAAGATCGCGGCGGAGAAGATGCCGATGCGGATCGACGGCAGGGTGATCCTGAGCTTGGCCTGCAGCGGGCTGGCGCCGCAGACGATGGCCGCATCCTCGATCGACTTGTCGAAGCCTTCCAGAGCGGTCGCGATCGGGATGATGGCGAAAGGCAGCGCCAGCACCGTGTGAGCGACGACGAAGCCGATGGTGGTGCCGCCGAGGCCAAGCCGCAGGAAGAAGGCGTAGATGGCGATAGCGAAAACGACAACCGGCAGGACCATCGGCGTGAGCAGCAGCCCGCGCAGGACCTCGCGGCCGCGGAACTGGCCGCGAATCAGCGCGAAGGAGGCGAGCAGGCCGATGGCGACGGCGAGGATCGCCGTCATCGTAGCGATACGCGCGCTGGTGAGGGCCGCTTCGATCCAGGAGGGATCGGCGAACAGCTCCTGATACCATTTCAGCGTCCAGCCGGGGGGCGGAAAGGCCAGCCAACGCGAGGAGCCGAAGGAGAGGAGCACAATGAAGACCACGGGCAGCAGCAGGAAGGCGGCGACCAGCGCGGTGAAGGCGAGCAGTGCTGCCTTCAACCAGCCGAGGCGGTCATAGTCGAGCAGCATCTCAGGCGCCTCCCGCCGCGCGTTTTGACCCGACCAGGCGCAGCTGCAACGCATAAAGCGCCATGGTGACGACGAGCAGAATGAAGGCGGCAGCACTCCCCAGGCCCCAGTTAAGCAGCGACTGGATCATTTGCGCGATCATTTCGGCGAGCATCATGTTCGACGTGCCGCCGAGCAGCGCCGGCGTGACGAAATAGCCGAGCGACATGACGAAGACCATCAGGCCGCCGGCGGCGATGCCGGGCAATGACAGCGGCAACAGGATGCGCCTGAAGGCGGCGAACGGGCTGGCACCACAAAGAGCGGCTGCGCGCAAAGTCATTGGATCGATCGCGCGCAAGGTGCCGACCAGCGGCAGGATCATGAAGGGCAGCATGATGTAGACCATGCCGATGGTGACGCCGGTGAGATTGTTGATCAGCGGCAGTGGCTGATCGATGATGCCGGCGCCCATCAGCGCCCGGTTGATGACGCCGGTGCGCTGCAACAGCACCATCCAGGCATAGGTGCGGGTCAAGAGGTTCGTCCACATCGAGAGGATGATGATGCCGAACAGGATCGAGGCGAGCGCCGGCGGCATGATCGCCAGCATCCAGGCAACGGGGAAGGCGACGACCACGGTGACGATGGTGACGACGAAGGCGACCACGAAAGTATTGAAGAACACCCGCACGTAGGTGCCGTCGCCCAGCAGCGCCGCGTAATTCTGCAGGCCTGGAGCGGGGTCGGTGACGCTGCGCAGCAGGAGCGCCAGCACCGGCACGACGAAAAACAACCCGATCAGGATCAACGCCGGAAACAGGCCGCCCAGGCCTGCCGGTATGCGCGAGGTTGTGATCCCTTGCTGTGCTTCCACCGACATGAGGTAGTAATCCCGGATTGCGGATCGGGACGGCGAGCGCCGTCCCGATCCTTGTCACGAAAAGGCGGCGTCTACTTCGCCTGCCAGGCGTACCAGCGCGTGGCGATCTCGTCGCGATGCTCGGCCCAGTAGTTCATGTCGAGGTTGATCTGGCCGTCGACATGGGCGTCGGGCAAGCCCTTGACCACGTCGGCGGGCATTTCCGCCTTGGCCTTGGTGTTGATCGGCGCGTAGCCGCTCGCCTCGGCGAATTTCGCCTGCCCGGTCGGGCTGGTCGCCGCGGCGAGGAACTTCATGGCGCCGTCCTTGTTCCTGGCGCCCTTCGGCACCACCAGGACGTCGGCGGCGGTGAGGTTCTGGTTCCACGACACGCCGACATCGGCGCCGTCCTTCTCGAGCGCGAAGACGCGGCCGTTCCAGAGCTGGCCGAAGGCGGCCTCGCCGGAGGCGATCAGCTGCTGCGATTCGGCGCCGCCGCCCCACCAGACGATGTCCGACTTGATGGTGTCGAGCTTCTTGAAGGCGCGGTCGAGGTCGAGCGGATAGAGCTTGTCGGCCGGCACGCCGTCGGCGAGCAGCGCGATCTCGATCACGCCCGGCGCCGACCATTTGTAGAAGGTGCGCTTGCCCGGAAACTTCTTGGTGTCGAACATGTCCGCCCAGCTTCCCGGCTCGCCGGAGACGGCGCCCTTGTTCCAGGCAAGCACGAAGGAATAGTAAAAGCTGCCGACGGCGTTCTCATTGCTGAAGCGCGGGTCGAGATCGGCCTTCGGCACGACGGCGAAGTCGATCGGCTCGAGCAACCCATCCTTGGCCGCCTTGATGGCGAAATCCATCTCGACATCGACGACGTCCCAGGTGACGTTCTTGGCGTCGACCATGGCCTTCAGCTTGCCGTAGTCGGTCGGCCCGTCCTGCAGCACCTTGATGCCCGAAGAGGTGGTGAAAGGCTCGGCCCAGGATTTGGTCTGGGCTTCCTGCGTCGTCCCGCCCCAGCTGGTGAACACCATTTCATCGGCCTTCGCGGCCGTGGTCGCCATCAGTCCGGCAAGGATGCCGGCGAAAATCAGTTTCATGTCGTTCTCCTCTGATTGGTTGTTCCGTTTCTTGTTCTTGTCTGCACCCTCGCCATGCCGTCTCAGCGCATGATGAAAGGATCGGGGATCGGGTCGTCCGAGGTGCGGATCCATACCGATTTCGAGCGCGTGTAATCGCGGATGGCGTCGAGGCCGCCTTCGCGGCCGAGGCCGGAAAGGCCGTAGCCGCCGAAAGGAACCAGCGGCGAGACGGCGCGGTAAGTGTTGACCCAGACGACGCCGGCATGGATGCCGCGGGCCATGCGATGCGCCTTGGCGAGATTTGAGGTGAAGACGCCGGAGGCGAGCCCGAATTGCGTGTCGTTGGCCAAATCCAGCGCTTCAGCCTCGCTGTCGAAGGCAAGCACACTCAGCACCGGACCGAACAGCTCTTCGCGCACGCAGGCGAGAGCCTGGTCCTGCGCCTCTATGATGGTCGGCGCGTAGTAGTATCCGTCGGCCTTGCCCTTCGGCCGCGCGCCGCCGGTGACCAGTCGGCCGCCTGCCGCCGCGCTCTCCGCCACGATCGCCTCGATCCTTTCGCGCTGGCGCGAGGTCGCCAGTGGGCCCATCTCGGTCGCGGGATCCTGCGGGTCGCCGATGACGATGGCTTCCGCCTTGCGCTTCAGCCGCGCGAGGAAATCGTCCTTGACCGAGCGCTCGACCAGCAGCCGCGAGCCCGCGACGCAACTCTGGCCGGTGGCCGCGAAGATGCCGGCGACAACCGCATTGGCGGCGCTGTCGAGATCGGCGTCGGCGAAGACGACGACCGGGCTTTTGCCACCGAGCTCGAGCGTCGTGTAAGCGAGGTTCTCGGCGGTGTTGGCGACAATCCGTCGGGCGGTCGAAGGGCCGCCGGTGAAGGCGACGCGCGCGACCAGCCGATGGCTGGTCAGGCGGTGCCCGCAATCATGGCCGAAGCCGGTGAGGATGTTGACGCTGCCGGCAGGGAAGCCGGCCTCATGGACGAGCTCGGCGAAAGCCAGCAGCGGCGCCGGCCCATCCTCGGAGGCCTTGAGAACGACGGTGCAGCCGGCGGCCAGCGCCGGGCCGAGCTTGACCGCCGACAGGAAGAGCTGCGAGTTCCAGGGTACGACGGCCGCGACGACGCCGATCGGCTCGGGCCGAACCGTCACTTCCATATCGGCCTTGTCGATCGGGATGAAAGCGCCTTCATGCTTGTCGGCCAGTCCGCCATAATAGCGGTAGTAATCGCCGACATAGGCGATCTGTGCGCGCGTCTCGCGGATGATCTTGCCGGTGTCGCGCGTTTCAAGCTCGGCCAGGCGGCTGGCATTGGCGGCGACGAGATCGCCGAGCCTGACCAGCAGTTTTCCACGCGCGGTTGCGGTCATTGCCGCCCATGGGCCGGAGCGTAGCGCCCGGTGCGCGGCCTCCACGGCGCGGTCGACATCGGCAACCGAAGCTGCGGGCATCGTCGCCCAGGGCAGGCCCGTCGACGGATCGATGCTTTCGAAGGTGGAGGCGGGCTCAGTGAAACGGCCGTCTATGTAGTTCCTGAAGGCGGTGCTGCTCATCGCGACTCCGCCTCCTGGAAAGCCGGCATCACCTTGTCGACGAACAGCTGCAGCGATTTCTTCTTGCGCTCGTGCGAAAGGCCGCTGTCGATCCAGATCGAATACTGGTCGTAGCCCTGCGCCTCATAGGTCTTCAGCTTGGCGATCACCTCGTCGGCCTGGCCGATGACCAGGTTTTGCCGGATCTTGTCCGGCGCGTATTGCGGCATCGCCGCGATCTCTTCCTCGGTCAGCGACTCCAAGACGCCCTGGCGAACAGGTTTCTTGTTCTGGAACCAGGCGCCGAATTGGCAGTAGAACTGCGACAGGTCCCGGGTCAGGCGATCGGCGTCGGCGGCGCTCTCGGCGACGAAAGTGTGCATCAGCAGCATGATCTGCGGCCGTGGGATGTCCGGATGCGCCTGGCAGGCGGCATTGAAGCGCTCCATCAGGCTGGCCACCTCGCCGTCGCCTGCGGCAAGCGGCGTCACCTGGACCTGGCATTTGTTGGCGATCGCGAAGTCGTGTGAGTTCGGGTCGCGCGCGGCCACCCAGATCGGCGGGTAGGGCTTTTGCAGAGGCTTCGGCGAGGAGGTCGTCGGCGGAAACTGCCAGAACTCGCCGGAATGCTCGTAGTCACCGTCCCAGAGGCCGCGGATCGCCGGTATCATCTCGCGCATGCGCTGGCCGGCGCCCCAGGCATCGAGCCCTGGGAAAACGCGCTGATACTCATAGCTGTAAGCGCCGCGCGCGATGCCCAGATCCAGCCTGCCGCCGGTGATGACATCGGCCATTGCCGCTTCGCCGGCGAGTTTGATCGGGTGCCAGAAGGGCGCGATGATCGTGCCGGTGCCAAGACGGATGGTTTTCGTCTTGGCGGCGAGATAGGCGATGTTGATGAAGGGATTCGGCGAGATGGTGAATTCCATCCCGTGATGCTCGCCGATCCAGGCCGTCTCGAAGCCGGCCTGCTCCGCCAGCAGCACCAGTTCTTCAAGCTCCGTAAGCAGTTCGGAATGCGGCTTGGCGAGATCCGAGCGCTCCATATGGACGAAAAGCGAAAATTTCATCGGTCTCACCGCTGGCCGGAATGGATTGGGCCGGAATGGCTTGGCGTCGACGGCGTCGGCTTTGCGAGCGGCCGGACCTCGCCTTCGACCTCGTTGCCAACATAGACGCCGAACATGTCCTCGGCGCGCTCGCGTGCGTAGCGGGCGAGCATCGAACGCACTGCCGGGTCGACGATCTTCAATTCCGCGATCCGCTCGATCTCGACAAAGCGGATCTGGCCGTCGCCGGAGACGGGGGCGTCCACCGTCCCGCGATAATAGACGTGCGTGCGGGCAGCGACCGTCGCGTCGTCCCACACTGCGTAGAGGAAGCCGAGCTCGGCATCGATCGCCTTGGCGGCAAGTTTTCCCCTGAGGCTGCGGGCGTCGTTCGCGGCACCGAGGCCGCGGCCGGCCGGCAATTGGTAAGATCCCTCTGCGGTCTCGAAGAAGAGCACGCGGCCTTCGTTCTCGAGGATCGCGCCGACCTCGGTTCCGGGCGGAGCGGCCGCCGCCAACGCCTCCTGGCTCAGGCCCGGCGTGACATAGGCGCCCCGGCAGTAACCGAGAGGCTGTGCGCCATTGTGGCTGAAGTCATGGACGCGGCCGATGAGGATCGAATGGTCGCCGGCATCGACCAATTGCGCCATGCCGCAATCGAACACCGCGACCGATCCGTCGATCACCGGATTGCCGGTCTGTCCAGGTTGCCAAGCCACCGAGGCGAATTTGTCCGCGACCTTCGAGGCGAAGATGCCGGACGCGGATTTCTGGGCTTCCGACAGGACGTTGATGGCAAAGCCTCTCGCAGTCGAGAAGGCCTGATGCCCCAGCGCCTTCTTGGCAATGCAGACCAGCACCATCGGCGGGTCGAGCGAGACGGAGGTGAAGGAGTTGGCGGTGAAGCCGCGCGGATCGCCAGCCTCGTCGATCGTGGTGACGATGGTGACGCCGGTCAGGAAGGAGCCGAGCGCGCGCCGGAACTCCATGGCATCGAATGCCGGACCGGCCTCCGCGTCTGCGGAAGCACTCGACGCCTCGTCGAGAAAGTTAATTATCCGTTGAGTCACTTTTTGCGGCGAAGCGATTGTCATCATGTGCTTTTCGCCATTCAGCACCAAGCACCGCCCCGCCGGCGCGAGCCGCGCCATCGCCGCCGACATGGCGGGTGTCGAATTGCGATCCTCCGAGCCGGTCATGAACAGCGCGGGTGCGGCAAGGTCGGCCAGGTGATCGGTGTGCGCGGTGTCGGCGCTGGCAAAGAGGCGGTAGGTGCGGGCATAGCCTTCGGCGTCGACGCTTTCGAGCGCCGCGCGGGCCGTCGCAGCCGCGTCTGAAAGAGCCGGCGGAATCGGATTGCCGAACCAGCGGGCGATCGTGGCGGCGATGGCCGACGGATCGCTGGGTCCGCAGAGCGCTGCCGCCCGTTCGCGCACCGCTTGCGCGAGTTCGGGTGGGCGCCGGAAGACGGCGTTGAGGCATATGAGGGCGCTAATGCGCGACGGGGCGCGGAACGCGAGTTCCTGCGCGATCAGCGCACCCATCGAGTGGCCGACAACGGCGACGCGATCGAGGCCGAGATGATCAAGCAGGCGGATCGCCTGATCGGCGAAGTCCGACAGCTGGGCATTCGCCGGCGGGAGAGGCGAAGAGCCATGGCCGAGCATGTCGATGGCGACCAGGTCGAAGCGGTCCTGCATCGCGGCGACCTGCGGCTGCCAGATTTCGGCATTCATGCCGACGCCGTGGATGAGCAGAACCGGTCTGCCTGAACCGGCACGGATGAATCCGGTGCCGTCGGGTGCCTTGCTGCGGATCGTCGCGGCGTCAGCCATGCAGATCTCCGAGCTCCTTCAGATCCTGGTAGCGATCGCCGATCCGGTGATGCGGGCGGCCGCCGATCGATGCGCCGAGCGCCACGACCAGTTCGTCGGGAGCCGGCGCGTCGCCGATCTGGAAATGCACCGTCAGGTAATGCGAGCGGCGGCCTTCGTCGTTCTTGTCCATCAGCGGGATCATGATCGGCGTGTTCGGACCCCCACGCAGGTTGGTGAAGGCGAGATAGGTCTTGGCGCCGACAGCGCGGCGATAGCGGTTGCCGAAATGCAGCGTGTGGATCAGCGCCGAAGCATGCTCGACCTCGCCGGATGTGCCGCAAATGGCGGCCTTGCCGTAGCCTTCGATGGCCTCGCCCGAACCTGCTACGCCGATGATCTCATCGGTCAGCGTTTCGCCGAGCACCGGCGCGAAAGCGCGGATCTCGGGCGAGAGGTCCTCGGTGAAGCCGCGGCCTGCCCACGGGTTGGTGAGCACTGCGGCGACGCCGATCAGACGCAGCGGCCGCGGGGCCGTCTTGCCGCCCTCGATCAACGTGGTCTCGGTATAGGTTACGATCTTGCGGATGGCCGGCTGCATGAAATTCCTCGGGATGGAGCACCTCGCGGCGGCACCAATTTCTGTATCATCTTATGGTATACCATGCTATGGAGTGCCATTCGCCTTGTCAATTGGTCATGGAATCTGTTTTTGTGACGAGGCTAGGGATTCAGGAAAAATGGCTGACGACACGCTTCGCATCGACCGCTCCGCCAAGACGTTGAGGACACTGGCGCTGGAGCGCATGCGCGAGGCGATCATGGATTTCCATTTCCAGCCTGGCGAAAGGCTGGTCGAGCGGCCGTTATGCGACCAGCTCGGGGTCAGCCGTTCGGTCGTGCGCGAGGTGCTGCGGCAGTTGGAGGCCGAAGGCCTGGTGCAGATGATAGCTGGACATGGGCCGGCCGTGGCGAAGCCTGATCTCGGCCGGACCGACGAGATCTACGAGCTGCGCGCGCTGCTGGAAGGCATTGCGGCGAAGGCCTGCGCCACATCGGCCACCGACGATCAGATTGCGCTGCTCGATGCGGCGCTGGCAAAGCTGCTTGAGGCGTGGGCCTCGGGCGTGCCGGCCGAGGTGATGCGGGCGACGGCGAGCTTCTATGAGGTGCTCTTCGAAGCCGCCGACAAGCGCATAGCCTGGGAGATCGTCACCGGTCTCAATGTTCGCATCAATCAGCTGCGTTCGATGACAATCCTGTCGCAGAACCGCCGCGAGCCGGCGATCGCCGAAATGCACGCGATCATGGATGCGATCCGCTCGCGCAAGCCGGAGGCGGCGGAGGCCGCGGCCCGGCGGCATGTGGAGACGGCATGGAAAATCGCGCGCGACGCGCTTCGGCTGGGTTCGCTTTAGACAGCCTGTTCGAACTAATTCCTGTCGACTGGCTTGGAGCGCATCCGCGACACTGTCTCGCGTTCGGCGCGCTTGGAGCGCAGCGGCGGCAGGCCGCGGTCGATGAGGTCCATGTCCTCTAACACCATGTCGCCCATGCGCTTGAAGGCGATGTCGAGCGCGCCGGCGCGATGCGCCGAACGCAGGAAGCCGGGGAGGGCGCGGACGGGATGGTTCTTGGCCAGCGGCTCCTCCGGGAAGACGTCGCTTGCGGCGACGATGTGGCCGCTCTTCACCGCTTGCATCAACGCCGGGAAATCGACGACGCCGGCACGGCTGAGCAGGATGAAGGCCGCGCCCTTGCGCATCCTGGCAAAGGCATCGGCACCCAGAAAGCCCTGGTTCTCGCTGGTGACCGAAGCGACGACGAAGACGAAATCGCTTTGCGACAGCACCTCGTCGAGCGAGGCCGGCTCGACGCCATTGTCGACCAGGATCGACGGCGGCAGCCACGGATCATAGACCTTGATGCGGGTGCGAAAACCGGTCAGCAGGCGGTTGAGCGCGCGGCCGAGATCGCCGAAGCCGATGATGCCCACATCGGCGCCGGAGAGAAGCCGCGCGGTCTGGTTGCCGTCGCCGCCCCACAATTCCTTGCCCTGCCGGAAGGCGAGGTCGGCGTCGACGATGTTGCGCGCGAGGTTCAGCGCCATGGCGAGGCCAAGCTCCGCCACCGGTTCGGCAAAAACCAGCCCGGTGGTGACGACATGGATGCCGCGCGCGAACAGCGTCTCATAGGGCATGTTGTTGAGGAGATTGGTCTCGACGTTGAAGATGCAGCGCAGCGCCGTCATTTTTTGCAGCGTTTCCGAGTCGATGGGCGGCTGGCCAACGATGTAGCGCGCTTCGGCCAGCACATCCGGCGGCAACTTTGCGACGCCTTCCGGCGTTGTCTCGACGATGCGATATTTTTTGCGAAACAGCGCCAGTTGCGGCGGCGTGAAGATCAGGTCGAGCGTGCGCGGTTCGGGTGCGCTGATCACCAGCGGCAAGGTGTTGTCGGACATGTTTTCCTCCCGGGACACGATTGGATCGCGTCAATCGCATCTTTCCAGTCTTACTCCCGGTGAAACGATTTACAAGGACGAAAAATCGATTTATCGATTGGAATGGCGAGGTGGCTAATCGGCTGCCTGCCCTCGGGAGGAAGTCAATGGCGCAACAGGAAGCCCGGCAAAGGCGTCCGTCGATCCACGACGTGGCAAGCCATGCCGGCGTGTCCGCGGCCACCGTCTCCAAGGTGCTGGCCGGCGTCACCACGGTGAAGCCTGAAAACGCGCAGCGCGTCTTCGATGCCGTCGAACGCCTGGGCTACCGCGTCGATCCGCTGGCTTCCGACATGCGCAGGGCCAAGCGCCGCATCATCGGCGCCATCATGCCGGAATTCGAAAGCGAATTCTTCGGTTCGATGGTCACCGAGCTGGAAGGCCTTGCCGAGCAGCGCGGCTATACGCTGGTCGCGGCATCGAGCCGTGAATCGGAGACGCGCGAGAAGGAGATCCTCGCCCGCATGCATGACTGGCGCGTTGCCGGCGTGGTGCTGGCGCCGGTGCGCAACGAGCACGGGCCGGCCGCTGCCTTCATGAAAGCCCACGGCATGACCGGCGTGCTGATCGACCGCGTCTTGTCCGACGACGCCTTCGACACGGTCTCGGCCGACAGCGCCGCCGCCAGCGCCGAAGTGGCGCGGATGCTGATCGGCAATGGGCACAGCCATATACTGGTCATCGGCCTTGCCGAGCAGGCGGCGACGGTGCGGGCGCGCCTGGAAGGTTTTCGCAGCCAGGCGCTGACGCTCAACCCGTCGGTACGCATCGACGTCATCACGTCGGAAGTCAGCGTCGAGCCGCTGCGATCCTCGCTGCGCGATTATTTCGGGCGCGGCGAGAGGCCGACCGCCGTCTATTCGCTGCTTTTGAAGGGCACGCTCGTTGCGCTGTCGGAATTCCGCCGCCGCGGCTGGCACTGCCCGGACGATATCGCGCTGGTCGGCTTCGACGACGCCGAATGGATGCAGGTGACATGGCCGGCGATCGCGGCCGTGGTGCAGCCGGTGCGCCAGATCGCCAGCGAAGCGATGAACCTTTTGTTTCGCAGGGTCGAGGGTGATGCGGGACCACCCACGGCGCGGCTCGAGCCCTGCCAGGTGTTGATGCGGGAATCCGTTGGCTCGCCAGGCAGCGGTCCGCATTCCGGGGGAGGAGATCGACAACAGCCCCCATTGTCGTGAGCGGAAGCATGCGCCGGCCCTGGCCGCGGCGTCCGGCGCCAAAGATCGAACGGAGGATCGAATGATATCGCATTTCCTGAAGATAAATCGATTTACACTTGCCGTGGGCGTCGCGCTTGCGTTTTGCGCCGTCGGCGCCGCCAGGGCCGAGGACGGCGAATATGGCGTGCTGATGAAGACGCTGGCCAACCCGTTCTGGGGCGCGATGGCGCAGGGCGTCGCGGACGGCGCCAAGGAAGCCGGGGTGAAATATTTCCAGCAGGCAGCCGAGAGCGACCAAGCGGCCGAGCCGCAGCTCAACCTTTGCAACACGATGCTCGAGCGCAAGCCGGTGGCGATGATCACCGCCGCGATCAACTCGACCAATCTTCTGCCCTGCCTGAAGTCGGCGCAGGAGGCCGGCATCAAGATCGTCGATCTCGACAACAATCTCGACCAGGCGGTGCTCGACAAGGAAGGCGTCAAGGTGACCTTCCATATCGGCTCCGACAACATCGCCGCCGGCGCGCAGGGTGCGGAGTACCTCGCCAACAAGCTCGGCAAGGACGCCAAGGGTCCGGTGCTGGTGATCGAAGGCCTCTCCGGCAACATCACCGGCGAGAAGCGCGCCAAAGGCTTTGCCGACAAGCTGAAGGAACTGGCGCCCGGCCTTGAAATCGTCGCCTCGCTGCCGGGCGACTGGGATCGCGGCAGGGCCGCCTCGATCGCCACCGACACGCTGACCGCGCATCCCGATCTCGTCGCCATCTTCTGCGCCAATGACGGCATGGCGCTTGGTGCGGTGGAGTCGGTCTATGCGGCGGGCAAGGGTTCGCAGGTGACGATCATCGGCGTCGACGGCAATGTCGATGCGGTGAAGTCGATCAAGGAAGGCCGCCTTAACGCCTCTGTCGCGCAGCTTCCCTATCTCGTGGGCAAGCAGGCGGTGGAGAACGTCAAGAAGGCACTCGGCGGCGAGAAGGTACCGGAAAGCATTGCCGTGCCTACACTGGTGCTGACCAAGGATGTGCTCGACGCCGGCAAGGAGCCGATGCTGCAATATGTGAAGTAAGTAGGCAGTAGGCAGTAGGCAGTAGGGGAGACACGCGGGTTCGCACCGCTCGGATCGCTCTTATATTTCTCTACTGCCTAAGCCCTACTGCCTACTGTCTTACCGCCCTCTCTGAAGGTGCAAAGACATGGCTTCTGAACAGCCCGGCTTCTGGGCTCGGGTGCAGCGCGCATCCGTCGAAAGGCTCCACATCCGGCTGGAGTCGCTGGTGGTGCTTCTGGCGCTGAGCACGGCGATGGCGCTCCTGTCGCCCTATTTCCTGTCGCTCAGCAATTTCCTCAACATCCTTTTGGCCACCTCGACGATCGGGGTGCTGGCGATCGCCGCCACCTTCGTCATCGGCTCGGGCGGGCTCGACCTGTCGCTCGGCTCCGTGATGGGGCTGGCCGGCGTCGCGGGCGCCTTCGTCGCCGTCAATCTCGGCTGGCCGTCGGTGTTGGCGGTGATCGCCTGCATTCTGGCCGGCGCGATCGCCGGCTACATCAACGGCCAACTGGTCACCCGCGCGTTCGTGCCTGCCTTCATTGTCACGCTCGGCATGCTAGGCCTGGCGCGCGGGCTGGCGCTGGTCATCTCGAAGGGCAGGGCGATCTACGGCCTGCCGCCCGAGATCGTCTATATCGGTCAGGGCAGGCCCTTCGGTGTCCCTATGCCGGTGATCATCTTCGTGCTCACCGCGATCGTCGCGCATGCGGTGCTCGCCTACACGCGCTTCGGCCGACACACGCTGGCGCTGGGGGATAGTGAAGGTGCTGCCCGCGCGGCCGGCATCCGTGTCGAGCATCACCGCCGCATCATCTATACGCTGTCGGGCGCGCTTGCCGGGCTCGCCGGCCTGCTCTTCACCGCCCGCGTCAATGCCGGCGATCCTACGGCCGGCATCAACTACGAGCTTACCGCGATCACGGCGGCGATCATCGGCGGCACCAACCTGTTCGGCGGCCGCGCCTCGATCCTCGGCACGATGATCGGCGCGCTGATCATGGGCGTCTTGCAGAACGGACTGACGCTGCTTGCCGTGCAATCCTATTACCAGCAGATGGCGATCGGCGCAGTGCTGATCCTCGCCGTCTTCATCGACCAGTACCAGGTGCGGAAGGAGTCGCGCGTATGACCCTGCTTTCGCTTCGCGGCATCCGCAAGAGTTTTGGCGCGGTGGACGTGCTGCATGGCGTCGACCTTTCTGTCGCAGCCGGCGAGGTGGTCGGGCTGGTCGGCGACAATGGCGCCGGCAAGTCGACGCTGATGAAGACCATCACCGGCATCTACCGGGCTGACACCGGATCGATCGAATTCGACGGCAAGGACATACTGGCGCTGGATCCCGGCCAGCGCCGCCGTCTCGGCATCGAGATGATCTACCAGGATCTTTCTCTCGCCAAACAGCAGGATGTGGCGTCGAATATCTTCCTCGGACGCGAACCGACGAAAAAGTTGCTCGGCCTAGTCCCGGGCTTCGTCGACAAAAGCGAGATGGATCGTCAGGCGTCAAAGATGATCGAGCGGTTGGGCGCGCATTTGCCGTCAATAAACCGATCGGTCGGTTCGTTCTCCGGCGGCCAACAGCAGACGGTGGCGATCGCGCGTGCGCTTACCTTCAATCCAAAACTCGTCATCATGGATGAGCCGACTGCGGCGCTCGCCGTGCGCGAGGTGCAGAGCGTGCTCGACCTCATCCGGCGGCTGAAATCGGAAGGCATCGCCGTCATCCTGATCTCGCACCGGCTGAACGACGTGCTGTCGGTCACCGACCGCATCGTCGTGCTGCGCCACGGCAGGGCGGATGCCGATCTCGTCACCGCCAACACCAACATGAACGAAGTCGTCAGCCGCATCGTCGGCGGCGGAGATACGGCCGCAGCGGCGGCGCATGAGCAACGAGGCTGACATGAACACCTTCGGACTGCACACTTTCGCCATCGCGCCTGTCTGGGATCTCGCCCGCATAGAGCCGCAGATGGACCGGCTGAAGGAGCTCGGCATCGGCCTGATGGAGATCCCGCTGCTTCGCCCCGAGGAGATCGACACCAAGCGCACGCGGGGCTTCGCCAATCACTACGGCGTCCAGCTTATCCCCTCGCTCGGCCTGCCGCGCGCGCTCGACGTGGTCGAGCGGCCGGACGAGGCGCTCGACTTCCTGCAGCCGGCCTTCAAAGTCTGCAACGAGGTCGGTGCGGAAGCGCTCGGCGGCGTCACCTATGGCACCATCGGCAAGACCACCGGCCGGGCGCCGACGCAAAGGGAGATCGACGGCATGTGCCGCTTCCTCGAACGGGCGGCGAAGGTGGCGAAGTCGCGCAGCCTCAAGCTCGGCATCGAGCCCTGCAACCGCTACGAGACGCATTTGATCAACCGCGGCATCGACGCTGCGCGCATCATCGAGCGCGTCGGCGCCGACAACATCTTCATCCATCTCGACACCTACCATATGCATATCGAGGAAGAGAGTTTTGCTTCCGGCTTCGAGGCGGCGGCGCCCTATCTCGGCTATGTGCATGTGTCGGAAGCCAATCGCGGCGTGCCGGGGCGCGGCATGCTCAACTGGGCGGCCTGCATGAAGGCGATCGCCGACATCGGCTACGAAGGCGCGATCACGCTCGAAAGCATGAACCATGTCGATGTCGATATCGCCGGGGGGCTCGCCGTGTGGCGGCCGGTGGCGGAGGATCCCCGCGACGTCATCGAGGTCGGCCTGCCGTTCCTGCGCGAGGAGGCGAAGAAGGCCGGGCTGACGCTCGGATAGAATCGAGTGCGGTTAAGAGCGACCGAAGCCTGGACGGCGCTATTTGCCGAACCAGATACCTCGTGCAATGTGGCTTCGGAGGATCGAAAATCGTGCCATTCGTCAGCATCGGCGGCGTCGCGCTGCACCACCGCTACATAGAAGCGAAGGGCACTTCGCGTCCGATCATCTTCATCAATTCGCTGGGCACCGACTTCCGCATCTGGGACGACGTCATCGCGCGGCTTACCGGCGAAATGCCGATGCTCGTCTATGACAAACGCGGCCACGGGCTTTCGGATATCGGAAGCGGTGTTCGCTCGATCGACGTTCACGTCGATGATTTGAGCGGGCTTATAGATCACTTCGGTTTCGATAAGGTGGTGCTCTACGGCCTGTCGGTTGGCGGCATGGTCGCGCAAGGGCTCTGTGCCCGGCGGCCCGAGCTCGTCGATGCGTTGATCCTGGGCGACACCGCGCACAAGATCGGCACCGCCGAGAGCTGGAACAGCCGCATCGCAACCGTTGAGCGCGACGGCATCGAGGCGATCGCCGCCGCCGTGCTCAAGGGGTGGTTCACGCCGCATTTCCATGCCACGCGCGCCGCGGATCTTGCCGGCTGCCGCAATATGCTGACCAGGCAGGCGGTGCCGGGTTATATCGGCACCTGCATGGCGGTGCGCGATGCCGATTTCACCGAGAGCGCCCGGCGCATCGCGGTGCCGACGCTCTGCCTCGTCGGCGACCAGGACGGCTCGACGCCGCCGGAGCTGGTCCGCTCCCTGGCCGACCTGATCCCCGGCGCACGCTTTGAAGTGATCCGCAATGCGGGACACATCCCGTGCATCGAGCAGCCCGAAGCGCTGACCGCTCTTATCCGAGGCTTCGTCGCCTCGCTTGATGGTCGGTGAGATTAGACACCGTTCAGGACAGGGCCATAACCGCGCCGGGTACTCAAACCCGCTCCAGCGCGATGGCGATGCCCTGGCCGACGCCGATGCACATGGTGGCCAAAGCGAGCTTACCGCCGCGCTCGCGCAGTTCGAGCGCTGCCGTGCCTGCAATGCGCGCGCCCGACATGCCGAGCGGATGACCAAGCGCGATGGCGCCGCCATTCGGATTGACGTGCGCAGCGTCCTCGGCGATGCCGAGCTGGCGCAGCACGGCGATGCCTTGGGAGGCGAAGGCTTCGTTCAATTCGACGACGTCGAACTGTTCGGGCGTTAGGCCGAGGCGGGCGCAAAGCTTCTTCGTGGCTGGCGCCGGACCAATGCCCATGATGCGCGGCGCGACGCCTGCGACGGCACCGCCGAGGATACGGGCGATCGGCGTCAGCCCATGCTTCTTCGCCGCCGCTTCGGACACGATGATGAGGGCGGCCGCGCCGTCATTGACGCCCGAGGCGTTGCCGGCCGTCACCGTGCCGCCTTGGCGGAACGGAGTCGGCAGTTTGGCCAGCACCTCGATGGTGGTACCCGCGCGGGGGTGTTCGTCCTTCGCGACGACGATCGGATCGCCTTTCTTCTGCGCGATCGTCACCGGCGTGATCTCCTTCGCCAGCCGGCCATTTTCTTGCGCGGCGACCGCCTTGTCCTGGCTGCGGACCGCGAAGGCGTCCTGGTCGGCTCTGCTGACGGAAAAATCCTCGGCGACGTTCTCGCCGGTCTCCGGCATCGAATCGACGCCATACTGCTTCTTCATCAGCGGGTTGACGAAGCGCCAGCCGATGGTGGTGTCGTAGATCTCGGCATTGCGCGAGAAGGCGGTGTCGGCCTTCGGCATGACGAAGGGCGCTCGGCTCATCGATTCCACGCCGCCGGCGATCATCAGCTCGGCCTCGCCTGATTTGATGGCGCGCGCAGCGATAGTGACGGCGTCCATGCCAGAGCCGCACAAGCGGTTGACGGTCGACCCCGGAATGTCCTGGGGCAAGCCGGCAAGCAGCAGCGCCATGCGCGCAACGTTGCGGTTGTCCTCGCCGGCCTGGTTGGCGCAGCCATAGACGACGTCATCGACCGCCGCCCAGTCGAGGCCCTTGTTGTGCTCGACGAGCACTCTCAACGGGATGGCGCCGAGATCGTCGGCGCGAACGGAAGACAACGCGCCGCCGAAGCGACCGATGGGCGTGCGGATGTAGTCGCAGATGAAGGCTTCGGCCATTTATGCAGCTTTCCCTTTAGCGGTCCTTTGATGCGCAGCCCTGGTGCGGGCTTGCAGGTCGCGCAATGTCTTCAATTCGAGTTCCGTCGGCGCCGGCGTCTCGTCAAGAGCCTCCGCGAACTTGACTGTCCAGCCACAGGTCTCCTGCACCTGCTCGCGCGTGACGCCGGGATGCAGCGACACCACTGTGAATTCTTTGGTCACAGGGTCCGGCTCCCAGATGGCGAGATCGGTGATCAAAAGCGTCGGCCCGGCGGTATCGATGCCGAGGCGCTTGCGATGATCGCCGCCTTCGCCATGGCCGAAGGAGGTGAAGAAGTCGATTGTCTCCACCATGCCGCGCTTCGACTGGGCCACGGTGATGTAGACTTGCTTTGACGAGGTGGCGATCTCCGGCGCGCCGCCGCCGCCGGGCAGGCGGGTCCTGGGATGCGCATAGTCGCCGATGACCGTGGTGTTGATGTTGCCGAATTTGTCGAGCTGGGCGGCGCCCAGGAAGCCGATCGAGATGCGGCCACCCTGCAGCCAGTAGCGGAACATCTCCGGCACCGCGACGGTGGTGACGGCGGTGTCGCACAATTCGCCGTCGCCGATCGACAGCGGCAGAACGTCGGGCGCGGTGCCGATGGTGCCGCTCTCATAGATCAGCGTGATGTCGGGCGCATGGGTCAGCCGCGCGACATTGCAGGCGGCCGATGGCGCGCCGATGCCGACGAAGCAGACATCGTCGCTTTTCAGCGCGCGGCTGGCGGCGATCGTCATCATCTCGTTCGGGGTGAAGCCCAGATTGTCCGCGTCGCTCATGCGGCTTTCCTCAGATGCTCGACCCGGCCGGCAAAGTCGTCCGCGCTGCTCTCGATGACGTTCTTCTGCATCCACGCCTGGAAGCGGTCGCGATCGGCGGCGATCTCGTCCCATTCGAGATAGGCGGCGTTGTCCCGCTCGTAATAGCCATGCGTATAGGAGGGATGCGAGCCGCCCGGCACGACGGAAATCGCCGCGATCGTCCAGCTCGGCAGCACGGTGAGATTGGGGTGGAGGTCGTCGAAATTGTCGACCACTTCCTCGACCGTAACCACTGCGCGCTTTGCGGCAAGAACGGCCTCCTTCTGGATGCCGATGATGCCCTCGACCAGCACGTTGCCCTTCCGGTCCGCCTTCTGCGCGTGGATGAAGGTGACGTCGGGCCTTATCGCCGGAACGGCGGCCAGCACCTCGCCGGTGAAGGGGCAGGTGACGGATTTGATGTTGGGGTTGACCGCGGCAAGGCCGGCGCCGAGATAGCCGCGAAACACCGCGCAGGGCAGGCCGGCGGCGCCCGCTTCATAAGCGTTGGCCATGCCGGCATGGCTGTGTTCCTCGACCTCGATCGATCGCGGAAAACCGTTCTCGATGGCGTCGCGGGCGCGCCTGAGCAGGCCGACACCGGGGTTGCCGAGATAGGAGAAGACGACCTTCCTCGCCATGCCCATGCCGATCATCTGGTCGTAGATCAGGTCGGGCGTCATGCGGATCAGCGTCAGGTCGCGAAAGCCCTGGCGGATCGCCTCATGCGCGGCGGCAGTGGGGATCAGATGGGTGAAGCCCTCGAAGACGACCGTATCGCCGTCATGCAGGTTTTCCGTCACCGCCTCTTTCAGCGGCAGGAACTTGACCATCTCCAGGCCTCACGAAAAGTTCGCGTTGCGAACATATGTTTTATATGAGATATTTCTAGCTCCAACCTTTGCGTAGTGTCAACGCCAGCCTGGAGAAGTGAGTGGAAGAGGAAGCCATTTCCCGCGACCATGTCGGCTCGTTGGAACGCGGCCTGGCGGTGATGGAAATCCTCGCACGCCATCCGGCCGGCATGACGCTGACCGAGATGGCCGAGGAGGCGGATCTCACCCGCGCGGGCGCCCGCCGCTTTCTGCTGACATTGGTCGCCACGGGCTATGCGACGCAGTCCGGCCGGCTGTTTTCGCTGTCGCCGCGTCTTTTGACGGTCGCGCGGACCTGGCTCGGCGGCGTATCGCTCTGGACATTCGCAGCGCCGATCATGCGCGAGGTGGCTGGCAAATTCGACGAGGCCTGCAACGCGGCGGTGCTATCGGGTGAGGACGTCGTCTATGTCGCGCGCATTCCCGGGCGGCGGATCTTGAGCGTGGCGCTCGATGTCGGCACGAGACTGCCGGCCTACTGCACCTCGATGGGGCGGGTGCTGCTTTCGGGGCTGTCGGCGGACGAGTTGCAGGCCTTCCTGACGCAAGCGACCCTCGAGCGGCGCACGCCGAAGACGATCACCGGCCGCGCCGCGCTCGGGAAGGCCATTGACAAGGCAAGGGCCGAGGGCTTCGCCATCGTCGACGAGGAACTGGAGCTCGGCCTGCGCTCCATCGCGGTGCCGATCGTCGACCGCGCCGGCCGCACCGTCGCCGCCATCAACGTCTCGACGCAGTCGGCGCGTTTCTCGGTCAAGGCGATGCAGCGCGACATCCTGCCGGCGCTGCGGCAGGCCAAGCAGCGCATCGAGGAGTTCTTCTTCGTCTGAACGGCGCGGCTCCGATCCAGCCGGTTGATGCAGGCAGGTTCATTCCGCCCCAACCCTCCATTCTTGAATCGTGATGAAGCTTCGTTGACGGGGGAATTCCAATCCGATATTGAACAGGATTATACAGGTTCATTGAACAGGTATCGATATGGCTCGTCGCGCGACGCAGATCACTCCCGGCACGGGCAAGCCCGAGCAGATCGCGACGGTTCTGGAGCATGAGATACGCTCCGGCCTGCTCGGCTTCGGCGACCGCCTGCAGAGCGAAAACGAGCTCGTCCAGCGCTTCTCCGTCAGCCGCAATACGGTCCGCAAGGGGCTCGAGGAACTGTCGAGCCGCGGGCTGATCACGACCAAGGTCGGCATCGGCTCATTCGTCACCTTCGACGGCATGCCGGTCGACGACGCGATCGGCTGGTCGCGCGCGCTTGCCAATGCGGGCGCCAATGCCGAGACCCGCACATTGCGGCTTGAGATCATCGAGGACGCCGAACTGGCGGCCAGGCTCGGCGTCGAGAGCCCGTCGTTCATCGCCGTCGATCGGGCCCGCACCAATGCCGACGATGGCCATGCCATCTCGATCGAGCGCAGCCGGCTGCCGCTGTCGCCGGAGTTGGAAGACATACCGCTGCGCGGCCTGCGCGAAGGTTCGCTGCACCAGACGCTGCGCGGGGCAGGGCTCGTTCCCGATCACGGCGAGGAATGGGTCGATATCGAGATGCTGAGCGCCGCCGACGCGGCGATCCTCGCCTGCGCGCCCGGCACGCCGTTCCTGCGCACACGCCGCCTGACGCGCGCCGCCGACGGACGCGCCATCGAATTCGTCACGAGCCTGCTCAACCCGGCGCATTTCGCGCTGCACCTGGAGTTCTGAGCATGGCGGCCGACCCGATGGACCGGGCTATGGGCGCGCTGATCGGCGGGGCGCTGGGCGATGCGCTGGGCATGCCGACGCAGCTTCTGTCGCCGGCCCGCATCGCCGAATTCTACGGCCATGTCGAGGAGTTCGTCGCGCCTGCCGCCGATCACCCGGTGTCGAAAGGGCTGCCCGCCGGCGCGATCACCGACGATACCGAACAGGCGCTCCTGCTTGGCCGCATCCTCGTCGAATCCGGCGAGCGTTTCGATCATGCGCGCTGGGTCAACGCGCTGCTCGACTGGGAGCGCGAGGTCAAGGCGCGCGGCAGCTACGACCTGCTTGGACCATCGACCAAGCGCGCTATCGATGCCATCAACGGCGGCGTGCCCGCGGAGGAGGCCGGCCGCGGCGGCGACACCAATGGCGCTGCGATGCGCATCGCGCCGGTCGGCATCATGATGCCGCCGGAGCCGCTCGACGCTCTGGTTTCCAAGGTGGCGGAAACCTGCCGGGCCACGCACAACACCTCGATCGCCATTGCATCGGCTGCCGCTGTCGCCGCCGCGGTCAGCCTCGGCGTCTCGGGCGGCGACTGGCGTGGCGCTTCCGACCATGCGGTCGCCGCCGCAAGGCTAGGTGCTGCGCTCGGCCATTGGGTTACCGGCGGCGACATCGCCGCGCGCATCGTCTGGGCGCAGGAGCTTGTCCGCGGCAAGGCGGAGAAGGAAGCCATCAAGCTGATCGTCGATCTGGTCGGCACCGGCGTCGCCAGCCAGGAATCGGTGCCGGCGGCCTTCGCCGTGCTGGAGGTCGCGCAAGGCGATGCGTGGCGGGCAGCCGTCATCGGCGCCAATCTCGGTGGCGACACCGACACGATCGGTGCGATTGCCGCCGGCATGGCCGGTGCCTGCGCCGGCCTGTCGAAGCTGCCGCAGGATCGCATCGCCCAACTGCATGGCATCGACATCGCGCAGGTTCGCGGGCTGGCTGGCGACCTGGTCGCCGCACGCGGCTCCAAGACCGGCGCAGGCAAGGAGGTTGCCTGATGAGCGGGCGGCTCGTCCATGTCGGCAGCGCCGTGGTCGACTATGTCTACCGCATCGATGCCTTGCCGGCGGCCGGCACGGAAAAGACCGCGTCGGCTTACGCGCGGGTCGCCGGCGGCGGCTTCAACATGATGGTGGCGGCAAGCCGCACCGGCATGAAGGTGGTGTTCGGCGGCCAGCTCGGCACCGGGCCGGACGGAGACTTCCTGCGCAAAGCCTTCGCGGCCGAAGGCATCGAGACGCTGACGCCGCCATCGCCTTCGATGGACAGCGGCAATTGCGTCGCCATGATCAGCGGCGACGCCGAACGCACCTTCGTCTCCTGGCCGGGCGCCGAGAGCCGGCTCACACCGGACATGATGAAACTGGTCCAAGTCATTCCGGGTGATTGGGTTTTCACCTCCGGCTACACGCTGAGCTATGCTGGCAGTCGCGACGCGCTTGCCGATTGGATCGAAGCGCTGCCGGCTGACATTCCTTTCGTCTTCGATCCGACACCGGTGATCGCCGACATTCCACGGCCGATCCTGGACAGGGTTCTGGCGCGTACGACCTGGCTGAGCTGCAACACCAATGAGGCCGCCGAGATTGCCGGCGCCGGCGATGCCCAGACCGTCGCGATCCGATTGCTCGCCGAACATTGCCCCAGGGCCGAAGGCGTCGTCATCCGCGCCGGCGCGCATGGCTGTCTCGTGCGCATGGCCGATGGCGGCACCCGCGCGGTGCCGGGTTTCGACGTGGTAGCCGTCGATACCAATGGGGCCGGCGACACGCATATCGGCGCATTCGTCAGTGGCCTTTCGCGCGGCATGGGCGCTTGCGAGGCGGCACGCTATGCCAATGCGGCCGCCGCACTTTCGGTCACCCGCCATGGCGGGTCTTCGGCACCGACCGACATGGAAATCCAGGAGTTCCTGACTGAGCGCGGCGAAGCGACGACCGCGCTCGGCCGGGCGGAAGCGACTGCAACTTAACAAGCCCGTCAACCGGGCAAACAATGAGAGGAAAAGAACATGCGCATGCCCAGACTGACAGCTTTCCTGACGGCGACCGCCGTCTTGGTCTCAGCATTTACGCTTGGAGCACAGGCCGCCGAGGAAGTGCATGTGCTCAACTGGAAGGGCTATGGCGCCGACGAGCCCTGGGCGGTCGCCAATTTCGAGAAGGCGACCGGCTTCAAGGTGGTCAACGACTTCTTCAACTCCGAACAGGAGATGCTGACCAAGATCCGCACCAATCCCGGCCTCTACGACGTCGTCATGATCAACGCCGCCTTCAACGACCAGGCGATGGCCGGCAAGCTGATCCAGCCGATCGATGTCTCGAAGCTTTCCAACTATGCCGACATCGCCAAGGACAAGGCCAACTCGCCGATGCTCAATCATGACGGCAAGGTCTATGGCGTGCCGTGGGTGTGGGGCCTGACGGCTCTGGCGATCAACGACAAATCCTTCGACAAGCCGCCGACGAGCATCGCCGAGATGTGGAACCCGGCGCATAAGGGCCGCGTCATCATCCGCGACGACGCCGTCGAGGCGGTGCAGTTCGGCGCGATCGCGTCGGGGCAGGACATCAACGACATCAAGGATATGGACGCGGTCAAGGCGAAGCTCACCTCGTTGATGCCGCAGATCAAGACCTTCTGGGGTTCGGAGAACGACTGGAACCAGATGGTCGCCTCCAACCAGATCGACATCGGCACCTATTGGAGCGGCTCGGCCGACCGCGCCAAGACGCATTTCAAGCTGCCGGTCTCGCTGGTCATCCCGCAGGAGGGTGCCGTCGCCTGGCTCGACGCCTTCTCGATCCCGGTCGGTTCGAAGAACGTCGCCGGTGCGGAAGCCTTCATCAACTATATGATCGACCCGAAATTCTACGTCGAATGGGTCACAAAGGTCGGCGCGCCGGTTTCGGCCAACACCAAGGCGGTCGACGCGCTGCCCGAGGACGCCTTCAACCGCAAGGTCATGGGCAGCCCGGATGTCGCCAAGCGCATCCAGTTCCAGGCGCCGATCACCGACGCGCAGCGCGAGAAATACCTGGCGCTGTGGCAGGAGCTGAAGGTCAACGTGAAATAATCACGTCTTTCGGGGAGGAGAGGCAAAGATGGCTGACCAGCTTGCGATTGGTTCGCGCCGCGGGCTCAAGCCGGCCCTGCCGCTTCTCCTTCCCGCCTATCTATGGCTGACGGTGGCCATCTTCCTGCCGCTGTCGGCCATGGTGTTCTTCTCCTTGATGACCGACCTGCCGGTGGCCGGAAAGGAATGGTCGTTCACGCTCGGCAATTACGCCGCCTTCTTCTCGCAGAGCCTCTATTCGACGCTGTTGCTTTCATCGCTGCGGCTCGGGCTCGAAGTGACGCTGTGGTGCGTCGTCATCGGCTACCCGGCGGCCTATGTGCTGGCCAAGGTGCTGAAAGGGCGCAGCCGCGAGGCGATCTTCCTGCTCGTCATCCTGCCCTTCTGGTCGAACGGGCTGGTGCGCATCTTTTCCTGGGCGATGGTGCTGCGCGAAGGCGGCATCCTCGATACGGCGCTCAACGCCGTGCTGCCGTTCAAGATCAACATTGATCTCATGTATTCCTACCCTGCCGTCATCATCGGCCTGGTGCACTCCTATGTGCCCTATATGGTGCTGACCTGTTACCTCACGCTGCAGGCCATCGACGACTCGCTGATCGAGGCCGGCCGCTCGCTTGGCGCATCGCGGCGGCAGGTGCTGTGGCGGGTGATCATCCCGCTGTCGATGCCGGGACTGATCGCGGGTGCCGCGCTGATCTTCGTGCCGGTGGTCGGCTCCTTCATGGAGCCGCGCATCCTCGGCGGGCGAACCGGCACTTTCTACGGTACCGTCATCGAGGACCAGTTCGTCTCCGTCTTCAACTGGCCGCTGGGCGCGGCACTCTCCTTTATCCTGCTCGCCGTCGTGCTGATCATCCTGGCACTGGCGGCGCCTGTCCTGCGGAGGGCTGCGTGATGGCGACGACGCGCATCCTCGAATGGCTCGGGCGCTTCTACATCGTGCTTTTGCTCGGCTTCCTCTATCTGCCGATCATCATCATGGCGGCGATGTCCTTCAACGCTTCGCCCTTCTACCAATTGCCGTTCGAGTGGACGACAGACTGGTACGCCTCGCTCTCGCAGAACGACCAGCTGATAGCCGCGACCTGGAACAGCATCGAGATCGCAATCATCACCACTTTGATCTCGACGGTGCTGGGCTCGATGGCCTCGCTGGCGCTCTACCGTTACGACTTCCGCGGCAAGAAAGTCCTGCAGGCGCTGCTCTTCCCGCCGATCGCCATTCCGTGGCTGATCACCGGCACGGCAATGCTGATCTTCTTCTTCGGCGTCGGCATCGGCCGCGGGCTCATTGCTATCCTGCTCGGCCATGTCGCGCTGGCGCTGCCTTATGTGATCGTCGTCGTCTCGGCCCGGCTGCAGACCTTCGCGCCAGAGCTGGAGGAGGCGGCGCGCTCGCTCGGCGCCAACCAGTGGCAGGTGACCATGCGGGTGACATTGCCCTGGATCACACCCGGGGTGATCGCCGGCGGGCTGTTCGCCTTCGCCGTCTCGTTCGACCAGTTCGTGGTCTCGTATTTCCTGTCGACGCCGGGACAGACGACATTGCCGGTCGAAATCTATGCCGCGATCCGCAAGGGTTTTACGCCCGAGATCAACGCGGTCTCGACGATCATCATTGTCGTGTCGATGGCGCTGATGCTGCTCACGGCGCGCTTCTTCAAATTTGGCGGAGAGAAATAATGGCAGGCGTCCAGGTCGCGAACGTCTCGCGCAGCTTCGGCGCGCACAAGGCGCTGGACAATGTCTCGATCGATTTCGCCGACGGCGGCTTCTATGCGCTGCTCGGACCGTCCGGCAGCGGCAAGACCACGCTGCTCCGCCAGATCGCCGGCTTCGACTTTCCCGACGCCGGCCGCATCGCCATAGGCGGCGAGAGCGTCGAGCGCGTGCCCGTCGAAAAGCGCCGCATCGGCATGGTGTTCCAGAATTATGCGCTGTTTCCCAATATGAGCGTCGCCGACAATGTTGCCTTCGGCCTTTCGGTGCGCGGCGAACCGAAGGTGACGATCGCCGCGGAAGTGCAGCGTGCGCTCGATCTCGTGCAGCTCGGCAAGCTCGGCGGGCGCAAGCCGCATCAGCTCTCCGGCGGCCAGCGCCAGCGCGTCGCGCTGGCGCGGGCCATCGTCACCAAGCCGCGCGTGCTCTTGCTCGACGAGCCGCTCGGCGCGCTGGACAAGGCGTTGCGCGTCGACATGCAGATCGAGCTGAAGCGCATCCAGCGCGAGATCGGCATCACCACCATCTTCGTCACGCACGACCAGGAAGAGGCGCTGACGATGAGCGACCGCATCGGCATATTGCGCGACGGCAGGCTGGTGCAGGAAGGGCCGCCGGAGGAGATCTACGACAGGCCGCAAAGCGAATTCGCCGCGACCTTCCTCGGCGACGCCAATATCTTTCGCGGCGATGCGACCGGCTCAGGGATCAAGCTGCCCGACGGCACCACGATCGCGGCTTCGACAGGCGCAGCGGTGCCGGCCGGCGCCAAGGCGAGCTGCGCGGTTCGGCCCGAGCGTATCCGGATTTCGCCCGGCGCGGCAAAGCCCGATCCAGCCAATGCCAACACGCTCACGGGGCAGGTCTCGAAACGCATCTTCGCCGGCAACAACAGCACCTATTTCGTCGACCGCGACGGCCAGACGCTGAAGGTGATCGTCCAGAACACCGGCGCCGAGCGCCTGGCCGAAGGCCAGCCCGTCGTGCTCAGCTGGTCGCCGGACAGCACGGTGCTGATCGCGGCCTGAGATTGGCGAGCCCCGCGGTCAAATCTCCGGGATGCTCTCGCGGAAAATCACCTGCAGCCGCGGCTGGTGGAGCTCGTAGGGCAATCCTCTGACGGAGTGCGACAGGATGTTGAGCGCCTCCCTGGCCTCGACCCGGGGGTTCTGGTCGATGACCGCGTCGAGCGTGCCGTCGAGCAAGAGCTCCTTCGTGCCGTCGGTCACCTCATGGCCGAGGAAGATGATCTCCTTCGCGCGTCCGCGCTCCTTCAGCGCGCGGGCGATGCCGGTGTTGCCGGCGCCGACATTGTAGATCGCGGCGAGGTCGGGGTGGCGCTCCAGCAAAGCGGAGGCCTCCGAATAGGCCTTTTCGCGGTCGTCGAGCATTTCACGCATCTCGACGATTTCGAGGTTGGGCGATTCCTCGGCGAGGATGTGGCGGAAACCCATCTCGCGTTCCTCATGGCCGCGATAGGCGAGCGAGCCTGCGAACAGCGCGACCTTGCCCGGGCGGCCGGCGCCCATGAAGCGGTTGAGCAGATAGCCGGCCAACCGGCCGGCGGCGCGGTTGTCGATGCCGATATAGGCAACCCTCGGCACGTGCAGGATGTCGGAAGCGATGGTGACGACCTTGATGTCGCTCGCCGACAGCGAGCGGATCGCCTCGCGCACCGTCGGATGGTCGAGCGCGATGACGCCGACGCCTTGCGTCTGGCCGTGCAGGTCCTGCAGCAGGCGGGCGAGCCGGTCGGGGTTGAAGCCTTCGATGGTCGTCACGCGGACGTCGAGATCGGGCCGCGCCAATGCCTGCGCCTCGATGTGCCGGTGCAGCAGTTTGATGAAGGAGTTGGTGCCGGCCGGCAGTGCGAAGTCGAGCCTTATCGTCTGCCCCGGCACGGCTCGCTGCGGCGCGCCGTTCGGCGTTTCGGCGATGTAGCCCAGGCGCTGCGCCATCTCGATGACGATCTCGCGCGTACGCGCCCGCACGCCCGGCCGGTTGTTGAGCACGCGGTCGACCGTGGCCGGAGAAACACCGGCTTCCCGGGCTATGTCTGTCAGGGTTGACCGCACGTCGAGCACCTCATCGCAAGCATCAAAATCACACAGCTTCCACTCAGTTCCGGAAAACGCCTCAGCAGCGACCGCGATTCTGATGTGAAATGATGTAACCGCCCTTGGCTTGCGCGCAAGCCGGCGCGGTACATAAGGCGGCGAAGGCCCGGCCAATCCGGTCGGATCGAGGCGAAAGCCCCTCAAATCCAAGCAATGGGTGCGACGTGATGGGTTCGACGGATGGCATTCTTTCCCTCATTTGCAATCTTATGACGTATTTTGAGTATTTATGATGTTGACAGGCTTCATGCACTGCCGTCAATATCCCTCACGCGGGCCATGGAGGAACAGGCCCCGAGGGAGGAATTCGATGTCTCAATTGATCCGCATGTCGCGGCGCCGCTTGTTGGCGTCCGGGGGAAAGGCGGCGATGTTCGTCGCCGCGACCGGTATTGCACCGCAGTTCATTCGTCCCGGCCGCGCCTTCGCGGCGGACGCGCTGGCGCCCGGCATGATCGGCGGGCCGACCGGCTTCGACGGCGCCGAGCGCTACCAATACGGTCCCGACACGCCGGAAGGCCGCGCCATCGAGGCGGCCAAGGCACTGAAGGCGGCCGGCAAGGCGCCGGCGAAAATCGTGCTTGGTCTGTCGGACGGCTCGATCGGCCAGTTGACCAAGCCTTTCCCGGCCGGCGCGCCGTCAATCAAGGATCTGTGGGAAAAGGAAACCGGAATCGCGATCGAGATCGTCGGCCTGCCGAACGGCCAGGAATTCACCAAAACGATGCAGGACATCTCCACCAAGGGTGGGGCCTACGACATCTATTCGACCGAGTGGAACCGCCTTGGCGATCTCGCCGAAACCGGCGGCATCGCCAAGCTCGACGACTTCGTCGCCAAGCACAAGCCGGAATGGGATGATCCGAAGCAGGGCTACGTCAACGGCGCCAAGGGCGTGTCGCTGCTCAACCAGTATCGCGGCTCGACCTATGGCGTGTCGCTGGACGGCGACTTCCAGACCTGGGTCTATCGCACGGATCTGTTTGGCGACGCCGCCGAGCAGAAGGCCTTCAAGGACAAATACGGCTACGACCTCGCTCCGCCGAAGACCTGGAAGCAGCACAGCGACGTCGCGGCCTTCTTCCAGCGGCCGGACAAAGGCCTGTTCGGCTCCACCGACCTGCGCAACCAGGGCTGGGGCTACACCAACTGGTACCAGCGCTATGTCTCGATGGCCTCGCCCAACCAGTTCCTGTTCGGCGACGACGGCAAGCCGCTGATCAATTCCGAGCAAGGCATCGCCGCCACCAAGGAATATGTGGAGTCGCTGGCGCATCATTCGCCGGATGCGATCTCGTGGGGCTGGCCGGAGCAGTATGGCAACTTCGCCAAGGGCGGCGCGGCGATGACCTGCGCGTTCTCCAACCTGCCGAAATTCCTCGACAATGCCGGCAACAAGGATTCCGCCGTCACTGGCAAGATCGGCTCCATGCTGCCGCCGGGACGCGAGATCGACGGCAAGCTGATCAGCCGCTCGGTGCTGTGGTTCTCGCTGACCGGCATGGTGTCGTCGCAGTCGAAGAATCCGGAGGCCGCCTACCTTCTGCTGCAGTGGCTGGGTTCTGCCCGGATCTATGCGTGGATGAGCGCCAATCCCGGCGGTTATCTCGATCCGTTCCGGCTCTCGGACTTCTCCGATCCGCTGGTCCGCCAGACCTATCACGCCTACCACATGGACGTGGTGCGCGAGACGGTGGCGCGCACGGTGCCGACCATCAACTATCCGGGCGCCACCGCCTTCCATAACGCGCTCGACGAGAACCTCGTGGCCTCGCTGACCAAGGCCAAGACGCCGGAGCAGGCGATGGCCGACACCGAACGCGAGTGGAAGAAGATCGCGCGCCGCATCGGCGAGGACAAGCTCCTCGAAGCCATCAAGACCAACAAGGAGGCCTGGCCCACGGTTCTCGATCCGATCAGCTGATCCGCCTCCCTGGATCAGAGCCGGAGGGGAGGGGCGTCAGCTCTTCCCCTCCTTCCTTAACGCCACCAGCAAAGCAGCCACATGAAGCGTTCCGTTCCCTTCGAGATATTCCGCTATGCCGCGATCCTCGCGGCGATGGCGGTGACGCTGGTGCCGATCCTGTGGATGGTGTCGATGGCTTTCAAGCCGATCGGCGAATGGTCGGCGACCGGCGCCGACCTGACCTGGTGGCCGAAGCAGCCGACGCTCAGCAATTTCCAGTTCGTGTTCGGCCACTCCACCAATGAGCTGATCGTCGCGCTCGACCACACGGCGGTGAAGCCGATCCTGTCGTCGCTGCTCTCGGCCGTGTTCGGGACCGTGATCGCCATGTCGGCGGGCACCGCCGCCGCCTACGGCCTTTCGCGTTTCGGCTCGGGCCAGAATCTGCCGTTGGCGCTGATCCAGCTCAGGCTGTTTCCGCCGATGGCGGTGATGATCCCGGTCATGATCATGTGGGCGTTCCTCAACCTCAACGACACGTGGTGGGGGCTGGCGCTGATCTACGGCATCGTCACGCTGCCCTTCGCCTTCTGGCTGATGAAGACCTTCTTCGACGACATGCCGCGCGAGATCGAGGAGGCGGCACTCGTCGAGGGCTGCTCGCGGCTGCGCGTTTTCACCCGCATCACGCTGCCGATGATGCGCGCGCCGCTGGCGAGTGCCGCGCTCTTCGTCTTCATCCTCAACTGGTCGGATTATCTCATCGCGCTGCTGCTCACCACGCGCGAATGGGTGACGATCCCTGTCTACATGGCGTCGCTGTCGTCCTCGATGACCGGACAACTCTACGGCGCCAAGGCCGCGCTCGGCCTGATCGCGGCGGTGCCGCCGGTGATCATGGGCATCGCCATCCAGCGCCATCTGGTACGCGGGCTGACCTTCGGAGCGCTCAAGCAATGAGCGCGGTG
The DNA here is from genome assembly GCF_020165195.1 of Mesorhizobium sp. CA14. GTDB lineage: Bacteria > Pseudomonadota > Alphaproteobacteria > Rhizobiales > Rhizobiaceae > Mesorhizobium. The sequence continues at coordinate 213,544 of NZ_JAIUHR010000006.1, forward strand.
ACGGCGACGGTTTCGGAGGACAAGATGGGCGCGCGGACGAAGCCCGCCGCGCCTGACGAGGGCGCGCGGCTGGGTTTCCGCCTGACCTTGCCGGCGCAGATCCTGGTGCTGTTCATCTCGGCCTTTCCGCTCTTGATGCAGCTTTACATCAGCGTCACCGACTGGTCGCCGCTTTCGGGCGTCGGCTGGTGGAACGCCTGGGAGATGTGGAACAGTTTCGCCAACTACACCGACCTTGCGGCTGACACGCGCTTCTGGAGCGCGCTGCAGCGCACGGCGATCGTCATGCTCGTCTGTGTGCCGGCCGAGTTCCTGCTGGGTCTCGCGCTGGCGACGCTGTTTGCCGACGACTTTCCCGGCAAGCGGATCTTCTATTCGATCCTCCTGATGCCGATGATGGTCGTGCCGGCGGTCGCCGGCTACATGTTCTTCATGCTGTTCCAGTCGGGCGGTCCGGTGAACGACATCCTGTCGCGGATCGTCGGCACGCCTATCACCATCGCCTGGCTGTCGGATCCGAACCTGTCGCTGATCGCGGTCATGGTCGCCGACATCTGGCAGTGGACGCCGCTGATGTTCCTCATCCTGCTCGCCGGCCTGGTCGGCGTGCCGGAAGACCAGATGAAGGCGGCGACGCTACTCGGCGCCAATGCCTGGCAGCGCTTCGTCACCATCGTGCTGCCGAAGATGAAGACGATCATCATCATCGCACTGGCGATCCGGGTGATCGAGAACTTCAAGATCTTCGACACGCTCTACATCATGACCGGCGGCGGCCCCGGCGTCGCCACCGAGACGATCTCCGTCTACATCTACAAGGTCACCACGCAGGACCTGATCTGGGGCTATGTGGCGGCCATCGCTTTAGCCATCCTGATCGTGCTCTCGGTCGTCGCGGTCTACGCCATGAAACACATGGCCAAGGCGCGGGAGGTGCCGGCATGAGCGCCATCCATCTTCAGAACCTGGTCAAGAAATTCGGCGACTTCACCGCGCTGAAGACGATGGACCTCGAAATCGCCGATGGCGAGTTCATGGCGCTGCTCGGGCCGTCCGGCTGCGGCAAGTCGACGACGATGAACATGATCGCCGGCATGGAGGAGCCGACCAGCGGCAAGATCCTGTTCGGCGAACGAGACATGGCGGGCGTGCCGATGGGGCGGCGCGGCGTCGGCTTCGTGTTCCAGAACTACGCCATCTTCACTCATATGACGGTGCGGCAGAACCTTGCCTACGGGCCGAGGATGCGCGGCGCCGCCAGGGCCGAGATCGATCGCCGCGTCGGCGCCATCGCCGAGATGCTGCAGCTTTCGCCACTGCTCGACCGCAAGGCGGACCGGCTTTCGGTAAACATCCTGCAGCGCGTGGCGATCGGCCGCTCGGCGATCATGGAGCCGGCGATCTTCCTGCTCGACGAGCCGCTCTCCAATGTCGACGCGGCCTTTCGGGCGGTGATGCGCACCGAGCTCAAGCAACTGCAGCGCCAGTTCAAACAGACGATGGTCTATGTCACGCATGATCAACTGGAAGCGATGACCATGGCCGACCGCATCGCCGTGATGGATCACGGCGTGCTGCAGCAGGTCGGCACGCCGCTCGAAGTCTATAACAATCCGGCCAATGTCTTCGTTGCGCGCTTCATCGGCGCCCCGGGCATGAACCTGCTCAAGGGCAGGCCCGCGGAGAGCGATCGCGGGCTGGTGATCGATCTCGGACCGCTCGGCGTCACCCCACCTTTGCCGGACGAACTGGCAACCGCGCTGCGCGCAGTGCGCGGCGACGTGCTTTACGGTTTCCGGCCCGAGCAGGTGACGCTTGCCGAACGCGGGCTGTCGATGCCGGTGAGCTTCGTTGAGCGGATCGGCGCGCGCACCATCGTCCATCTCGGCGAAGGCGAGAGCGCGGTGAAGGCGGTGTTCGAGAACGATGTCGGGCTGTCGGTCGGACAGACTGCGGTGGTCGCGCCGCCGGCCTCGTCGGTGCGCGTCTTCGACGCCGCGACCGGCTTTGCAGTGAGGGCTGGCTGAGCATGTCCGATATCGTTTTCCGCAATGTCACCAAGCGTTACGGCAACACCCTTGCAGTCGACGACGCTTCCTTCACCGTCAACGACAACGAGTTCTTCTGCTTCTTCGGGCCGCCGCTGTCGGGCAAGTCGACGATCTTGCGCCTTGTGCTTGGATTAGAGCAGCCGGATCAAGGCGAGATCCTGATCGGCGGCAAGCCGGTCAACAGCGTGTCGCCGGCCGAGCGCAACGTCGCCATGGTGTTTCAGAACCTGGCGCTGTTCCCGCATATGAGCGCGCGCGACAATATGCGCTTCCCGCTGGTCGAGCGGAAAGTCGCGGAGCCCGAGATCGAGAAGCGCCTCGCCGATGTCGCGGCAAAGCTCCATATCGGCCATATCCTGCACAAGCCGCCGGCGCAGCTTTCGGGCGGCGAGCGGCAGCGCGTGGCGATCGCGCGCGCCTTGGTGCGCGATCCGGCGGCCTATCTGATGGACGATCCGATCTCGGCGCTCGATGCCAGGCTGCGCGAGGAGACGCGCGTCGAGCTGAAGCGCATCCAGCGCGAGCTCGGCAAGACGCTGATCTATGTCACGCATGACCAGGAGGAGGCGATGTCGGTCGCCGACCGCATGGCGATCCTGGAGCACGGCCGCATCCGGCAGATCGGCGCGCCGGCGGAAATCTACGACCGGCCAGCCAGCGCCTATGTAGCGCGCATGCTGGGATCGCCGATGATGAACATCCTGCCGTCAGTGCACGGCGCAAGCGGGATCGAGGCGGCCGAAGGGACAATCCGCATTGCCGATGCCAGAGCGCCCGCCGAGGCGATCGAGATCGGGCTGAGGCCCGAAGACATCAAGGTGCGGCCATGGACGGGCAAAGGGACGGCGGAAGGCCGCCCGGCGCAGGTGTTCGAGGTCGAGCCGCTCGGCGGCTACACCGTAGTGACTTTAGCGGCCGGGCAGGCGCGGCTGAGAGCATTGCTGCGCGGGCAGCCCGACATCAGGCCGGATGCGATGGTGGCCATATCCTGCGAGCCGGGCCGCGTGCATTATTTCGGCCAGGACGGAGGCGCGCTGTGACGGCCGCAACGAGAGAATTTCGGGAGGAAGAGATGGCAGAAAATGGCTTCGAGCCGGATGTCAAGGTTCGCACCAGGGACTACAAGATCGGCTGCGTCGGCGCCGGCATGATCATGGCCGAGTGCCATCTGGCGGCCTACAAGGAAGCGGGCTTTCCGGTGGTGGCGATCGCCTCGCGCACCAAGGCGAATGCTCAGAAGGTCGCCACCCGCTGGGGCATTCCGACCGTCCACGACACGCCGGAACAGCTGATCGAGGATACCAACGTCGACATCATCGATCTGGCCTTTCCGCCGGACCAGCAGCCGGCGCTGATCCGCCATGCGCTGAAGCAGAAGCACATCAAGGCGATCCTGGCGCAGAAGCCCCTGGCGCTGTCGGTCGAGGAAGCCGTTAAGCTACGCGACGAGGCGGCGAAGGCAGGCAAGATCCTCTCGGTCAACCAGAACATGCGCTACGACCAGTCGATGCGCGTGTTGAAGCAGATCATCGACAGCGGCGCGCTCGGCGACATCGTCTTCGCGCAGATCGACATGCACGCGATCCCGCACTGGCAGACGTTCCTTCAAGGCTACGACCGGCTGACGCTCGCCAATATGAGCGTGCATCACCTCGACGTGCTGCGCTTCCTGTTCGGCGATCCGGACGAGATCACCACGCTGACGCGCAAGGACCCGCGCACCCAGTTCGATCATTCCGACGGCATCACCGTGTCGACGCTGCGCTTTCCGTCGGGCGTGCTTGCCGTCTCGCTGGAGGACGTCTGGTCCGGCCCGCGCCAGGAGGGTTACAAGGACGACCAGCACATCAACTGGCGCGTCGACGGCACCAAAGGCGTCGCCAAAGGCACGATCGGCTGGCCGACCGGTGCGGCCTCGACGCTGACCTACGCTTCGGCCGAGACGACCGGTGGCGAATGGGTGAGCCCGCGCTGGGAAACGATGTGGTTCCCGCATGCCTTCATCGGCGTGATGGAACAACTGCAGCACGCCGTGAAGACCGGCACGCCGCCGGCGCTCTCCGTCGCCGACAACGTCAAAACCATGGCGCTGGTCGAGGCGGGCTACCGCTCCATTGCCTCGGGCCGGACGGTCAAGCTCTCCGAAATCCCGATCAACCCGATCAACTGAAATCACTGACAACTGAATCGCTTACAGGGAGGAATTCAAGATCATGATGCAGGCAGGTATTTTCACGGGCTATTTCCCGTACGGCCTCGAGGAAACGGCGAAGAAGATCCGCGGTCTCGGTTTCAACACGGTGCAGCTCGACCTGCACTTCAAGGACATCGACCTCTCGGCCGGCCAGATCACCACGGACAAGGCCAAGAAGGTGCGCGACACCTTCCGCGACCATAACCTGCCGATCTGCTGCGTGTCGGGCTACACCAACATCATCCATCCGGACAAGGCGGAGCGCGAGAAGCGCGTCGGCTATCTCAAGGAAATCATCCGCAATGCGCGCCATTTCGGCTCGCCTTACGTGATCTCGGAAACCGGCACCCACAACACCGAGTCCGACTGGGTGCATCACCCGAAGAACAAGACCGAGGAAGGCTTCGAGGAGTGCCGCAAGGTGATCGCCGACCTTGCCCAGACGGCTTACGACCATGGCGCGGTCTTCCTGCTCGAGACCTATGTCAACAACGTCGTCGGCTCGGTCGAGGAGACGGTGAAGATGTTCGCGCAGGTCGATCATCCCGGTCTTGGCCTGCTGATGGATCCGACCAACTATTTCGAGACCCACAACATCGACCGGATGGACCAGATCCTGAACCAGGTCTTCGACACGCTGACCGACAAGATCAAAATCGCGCATGCCAAGGATGTGAAACGCTCGGGCGACGATAAGTCCGAGAAGCATGCCGATATCGGCGATGCGGATGCGATGGAAAGCCACACCTTCCGCGGCGTCGGCGAGATCGAGCTGCCGGCGCCGGGCCTAGGCTCGCTGAACTATGACCTCTATCTCAGGCGTCTCGCCGAGAAGCATCCGAACATCCCGATGATCATCGAGCATCTGTCGGAAGACGACGTGCCGCGCGCCAAGAAGTTCCTCGACGGGAAGCTGCGCGCCAACGGCCTCTAAGGGTCGCGCGGGCGCCGTCGCGCGGACGGCGCCCGCGGCTTGCACGAACACAAGGTGGAGGAAGCGAGATGTTGAAGTTTGGATTGAAGCTGGCGGCCGCGGCGACCGTGCTTGCCGGCATCGCCTTCGGCTCGGCCGCGCAGGCGGCAGACGACCAGAAGACGTTCTATCTGTTGTCGCATGGCGGCCCGTCGGATGCGTTCTGGATCGACTGGAATGCCGGCGCGACCAAGGCCTGCGATCAGCTCAAGGTGACCTGCAAGATTTCCTTCAGCGGCGGCGACATGGCGGCGCAGAAGGAGGCCTTCAACTCGGCGCTCGCCGCCAAGCCCGACGGCATCGCCACCACCTCGGCGCAGCCCGGGCTGTGGACGGAGGAAGTGAAGGCGGCGAAGGCGGCCGGCATTCCGATCGTGTTCTTCAACACCGACGACCCGGCCACCGGCCGCCAGGCCTATGTCGGCGCGGACCTCAAGGAAGCCGGCGCCATCTGGGCGAAGTATCTCGTCGACCACAAGATGGTGAAGCAGGGCGGCAAGGTGTTTCTGCCGGTCGAGGTTCCCGGCGCCAGCTACCAGCAACTCGAGACGGAAGGCATCGCCGGCGTCTTCGATCCGCTCGGCATCAAATATGACGTGGTCGATTGCGGCACCGATCCGGCCGGCATCATCGCCAAGATGACCGACTACATGGTCGCCAACAATCCGCCGGCGATCATCGCGCTCGGCGATTCCGTGGCGGCCAGCGTCAAGCGGGTGTTCGACGGCGCCGGCATTCCGGCCGGCAAGATCCCGGTCGTCGGCTGGGGCAATTCCAAGGAGACGGCCCAGGCGGTCAAGGACGGCTTCGTCAACGCCGCCGCCTGGCAGTATCCGTCGGCTCAGGGCTTCATGCCGGTCGCGCTGCTCGGTCTAGCGGCTTCGGGCGAGCCGATCGGCTACGACATCCATACCTTCGGCCTCTACGACGCCTCCAGCGTCGAGCCGATCCTGAAGCTCTACGACAAGAAGTGAGAGAATTTGCGCCCGCCGCGCGCGCGGCGGGCGCAAGGCAGAAAGCATGGTTCAGCAAGTCATGGTTCAGCAAGTCGGAGCAGTCATCTCGGAAGACGGCGCGGGGCGCGCGAAAGGCAGGTCGAGCCTGATGCGCTCGCCGCAATTCTCCTCCTTCGTCATCCTCATTGTGCTCCTGGTGGTGTTCGCGGTCGCCGACGGCAATTTCCTGTCGCCGCTCAACATCTCCAACATGATGGCGTTCCTGCCGGAGCTCGGCATCATCGCGCTCGGCATGACGCTGCTTCTGACCGCCGGCGAATTCGACCTGTCGGTCGGCGCGGTGTTCGCGCTCGCCCCGGTCGTGGTGATGCTGCTGGTGCAGAATGCCGGGATCGATATCGGCGTCGCGCTGTTCGCCGGACTTCTGCTGTGCATCGCGATCGGCGCGATCAACGGCGTGATCGTCACCAAGATCGGTATCTCGTCCTTCCTGGTGACGCTGTCGATGCTGCTTATCGTGCGGGGTGCGGCGCTCTACATCACGCAGGGCTTTCCGCTGAAGTCGTGGGACCAGCCGGGTTTTTTCGTCACACTGCTCGCCGGCAGCTTCAACATCGGCGCGTTCCGCTTCTACACCTCGCTCTGGTGGTTCATCGGCCTGTCGCTGCTTGCGGTCTATGTGTTGCACTACGCCAAGCTCGGCAACTGGATCAGCGCCATCGGCTCCAACCGCAACGCAGCGGTGGCGCGCGGCGTGCCGGCCGACGCGGTCAAGATCTGGCTGTTCGTCCTGACCTCGGTGCTCGCCGGGCTCGCCGGCATGATCAGCGCTTTCCGCATCTCTGCGGCTTCGCCGGTCGCGGGCACGGGCTACGAGCTGGAGGTGATCGCCATGGTGGTGGTCGGCGGCACGGCGCTGACGGGCGGGCGTGGCACCATCCTCGGCACCATCGTTGGCGCGCTGATGCTGCGGGCGATCCGCAACGGCATTGTGCTCGTCGGCGTGCCGGGGCTGGCCTACAACATCTTCGTCGGCGTCATCATCCTCGCCATGCTCATCCTGCACGCGCTGCTGCAGAAAAACGCCGCAAGGAGCTGAGAATGATGCAGGAAGTGCTCCGGCTGGAAAACTTACAAAAATCCTTCGGCAGCGTGCGCGCGCTGAAGAATGCCTCGCTGACGCTCAAGGAAGGCGAGGTGGTGGCACTGCTCGGCGACAACGGCGCCGGCAAATCGACGCTGATCAAGGCGATCTCCGGCGTCTTTCCGATCGATCGCGGCGATATCTATGTGCGCGGCAAGAAGGTCTCGATCCGCTCGACGCGCGAGGCAATGGACCTTGGCATCGAGACCATCCACCAGGACACCTCGCTTGCGCCCGACCTCAGCATCGCGCGCAACCTGTTCCTCGGCCGCGAGCCGGTCAATCTCAAATGGCTGGGCGTCTTCGCGCCGCTCGACCTCGCCAAATTGCGCGATGCGGCTTCTGCGCTTCTCAAGCGCGTCGGCATCTCCAAGAAGCTCGACGCCAATGCGCTGGTCTCGACGCTTTCCGGCGGCGAGCGGCAGTCGATCGCGATCTCGCGCGCCATGCAGTTCGCCGCCAAGGTGATCATCCTTGACGAGCCGACCAACAATCTCGGCGTCGAGGAGACGCATGGCGTGCTGCGCTTCGTCAAGGAGATGCGCGCGGCCGGGCATTCGGTGCTCTTGATCACCCACAACATCCACCACGTGTTCGAGGTCGCCGACCGCATCATCATCATGCGCCGCGGCGAGATCGTCGCCGAGCAGACGGTCGCTGACACCGATCTCCTGACCGTGGAAAGCCTGATAACCGGCGCCGACCTGTCGGCCCTGATGAAAAGGGCGTAGTGACGGCATGGTGAAGCTCTACGGCCAGACGCTTTCGCGCCGGCAGGTCGCCGAACGCTCCGGCATGCTGTCGCAATTCGCCGGCGTGCGGCTGATGACGCTCGGCGACGGCGTCGAGCGCGGCATCCGCATGCTCGAATTCCGCACCGGCTCGGGCCTGCTCTTCACCGCGCTGGTCGACCGCGCGCTCGACATTGCGGATTGCGAGTACAAGGGTCAGGCGATCGGCTGGCACTCGCCGAGCGGTTTTCGCAACCCGGGCCTACATGATTGTGAAGGCGAGGACGGCTTTGCCTGGGGCCGGTCCTTTTCAGGCCTGCTGGTGACCTGCGGCCTCGACCACATTCTCGGCCGCAACGAGGTGCCGGCCGAAAACTATAATTATCCTGGACGCAAAACCGTGACGCATTCGCTGCATGGCCGCGTCGGCACCATTCCGGCGAGGCTCACCGGCTATGGCGAAAGCTGGGATGGCGACCGCTGCATTTTGTGGGCTGAAGGCATCGTCCAGCAGGCCAGCGTGTTCGGCGAGGATCTGCATCTCATCCGCCGGATCGAGGCCGATGTCGGCGGCAGCGAGATCCGGCTCTCGGACCGCGTCGTCAACCACGGCTTCCACCGCACGCCGCATATGTATTTCTACCACATCAATGTCGGGCATCCGCTGCTCGACGAAGGCTCGCGCTACGTGGCGCCGATCCGCGACGTGGTCTGGGCCGCGCATGAAGGCGAGCGCTACGAAGCGCAGAAGGTCGGCTACCGCTCGGTTTCTGGGCCACAGCACGGCTTCAGCGAGCAGGTCTGGCAGCATGAGCTTGGCGCCGACACCAGCGGCGAGGTGCCGGTCGCCGTTGTCAACGACCGGCTTGGCCTCGGCTTCGAGGTCGTCACCCGCAAGGACCAGCTGCCTTGTTGCTATGAGTGGCAGAATTTCCAGGCCGGGCAGTATGCGCTTGGCATCGAGCCGTCGACGCACCATGTGCTCGGCAATCTTGCCGCGCGCGAGCGCGGCGAAATGATCTGGCTGGAGCATGCCGAGACCCGCGCCTATGACGCGGTGTTCCGCGTCCTCGATGGCAAGGATGCGATTGCCGATGCGGAACGAAGGATCGCGGCCATCGCCCGTCAGCCCGAGCAGGATTATCCTCGGCCTTCCGGCAATTTCCCAAGACTGGCGGGCAGGGGATGAGCGCGACATTTATCCATAGCAAGCCCTCCGGCCGGCGGACCGGATTGCCAGCGCTCAGTGAAGATTGGAGGCCGATGTGACGATGGCAAAGAAGCGCGACTACAGCCTTGTCGGCGAAAGCACTCGGCTTGCGATCGAGACCGGGCTCGCCTCGGCCGAGTGGTACCATACCGACGTGCCGCGCAAGACCATGAAGGAATTGATGCAGCGCTCCGACGGGCCGGCGATCCGCGACACCATCATCTGGATCGTCGCGATCCTGGGCTCGGCGGCCGGCATCGTCTGGTTCTGGTGCACATGGTGGATCGTGCCGTTCCTGTTCGTCTATGGCGTGCTCTACGGCTCGTCGAGCGATTCGCGCTGGCACGAATGTGGCCACGGCACCGCCTTCCGCACGCGCTGGATGAACGACATCGTCTACCACATCGCCTCCTTCATGCTGATGCGCAATCCGGTGCAGTGGCGCTGGAGCCATGCGCGCCATCACACCGACACCATCATCGTCGGCCGCGACGCCGAGATCGCGGTGATGCGGCCGCCCGACCTCATCAAGGCAGCTTTGGCCTTCACCGGCATCCTCGATTTCCGCTATTCGCTGCCGACGCTGGTGCGCCAGGCCTTCGGCACATTGTCGGACGACGAGAAGAGCTACATCCCGGAGATGGAGCTGCACAAGGCGGTGACCGCGGCGCGCTGGCACATGGTCGTGTATGCCGCGACGATCGCTGTCGCGATCGCGCTTGGGTCATGGATCCCGCTGGTGCTGATCGGCCTGCCGCGCCTCTACGGCACCTGGCACATGGTGCTGACCGGGCTGCTGCAGCATATCGGGCTCGCCGACAATGTCACCGATCACCGGCTGAACACGCGCACCGTCTACATGAACCCGGTCAGCCGGTTCATCTACTGGAACATGAACTACCATGTGGAGCACCACATGTTCCCGATGGTTCCGTACCACGCGCTGCCGAAGCTGCATGAGCTGATCAGGCATGATCTGCCGGTGGCGAACCCGTCGATGTGGCATGCCTATCGCGAGGTCTGGCCGGTGCTGCTCAGGCAGCTGAAATACGAGGACTATTATCTCAAACGCGAATTGCCGCCGACAGCGAAGCCCTATCGCGGCGAATTCCATGATCTCGACATAACGGCCGCGGCCGCCGAATAGGCATGGCGCGGGCAAGCTGGAGACAGACGATGGCGGAGTGGGTTGAAGCATGCTCGGTGGACGACGTGGACGAGGAAGATGTGATCCGCTTCGACCATGGCGGTCGCACCTTCGCGATCTACCGCTCGCCGGAGGACGCGTTCTTCGCCACCGACGGTTTCTGCACGCATGAAAAGGCCCATCTCGCCGAGGGGCTGGTGATTGACGACATCATCGAATGCCCCAAGCACAATGGCCGCTTCAACTACAAGACCGGCCAGGCCAAAGGCGCGCCGGTCTGCGTCAACCTCAAGACCTATCCGGTCAAGGTCGAGGCCGGTAAGGTGATGATCGATATCGGCTGAAAGCCGTCAGACAAAACAGGATGTACCGATGAGCCGAAAGAGACCGACCGTTGCCGACCTGCGCGCCATGAAGGGCAAGCGGCAGCTCACTATGCTGCGCGTGCTGACGCTGGACGAGGCCGAGGCTGCCGAGCGGGCAGGGGTCGACATCGTCTCGGTGCCGCCGGAACTGGTTCTCAACCCGCAATATCGCGACGCCGCGCCCAGCCTCTTCACCATGCCGGGCGACAATTTCTTCGAGATCGGCACGGCCGACGATTTCGTGCGCTGGTCGTTCCGGCTCTACAAAGCCGGCGCCGACGCGGTCTATTGCAGCGCCGGCTATGCCACGATCAAGCGCATGGCCGACGATGCCATTCCGGTGATCGGCCATGTGGGCCTCATTCCTTCCCGCGCGACCTGGACGGGCGGCTTCAAGGCGGTCGGCAAGACCGCCGATACCGCCATGCAGGTGTTCGAGGCGGTCAAGCAACTCGAGGCCGCCGGCGCCATCGGCGCCGAGATCGAGGTGGTGCCGGTGGAAGTGGCGAAGGCGATCTCGGAGCGTACTTCGCTGATCATGTTGTCGATGGGCGCGGGTACCGGCTGCGACGCGCAATATCTGTTCGCCGACGATATCCTCGGCACCAATCGCGGTCACATGCCGCGCCACTCGAAAGTCTATCGCAATTTCGCCGCCGAATATGACCGGCTGCAACAAGAGCGCATCGCGGCCTTCTCGGAATATGTGGCCGACGTCAACAGCGGCGCCTATCCGGAAGACAGGCATGTCGTGCGTATGGATCCGGACGAGCTCACCCTTTTCATGAAGAAGGTCGACGCAAAGCTCTGAACCAAGAGTCGAAAAGCTTCAGCCCGTTGCCGGGGGACCTTGCCAGATCCCGCTGGCGAGAGCGGCGTAAAGCGCTTCGGTGTCGATGCCGAGCGGCCTGTCTTCCTTGAGCGTCGCCACATGCGAACGCACGGCCGCGTGGATTGCGCCGGTGGCCGGCGCGAGCGCTATGCCCTCGCGCAAATCGACAGCCTGCGCCGCCGCCATCAGCTCGAAGGCGATCAGCCGCCGCCACAGCACGATCATCTCAGCGCATTTGGCGATGGCGAGCGGCGTCTGCGTGGCGTGATCCTCGACGCCCTCGGACACGGGCAGGAAATCGAGCATCACCGGATTGGCCTTGTGGCGGATCGCGGCCAGGATCGCCGTCACCGTCTTCTGCAACGGCACGAAGCCGGCAGAGGCGCCGCCGACTGGCGACAAATATTTCGGCAGGCCGTGGCGGGTCGAGCCGGTGAGCTGGACGAAGCGGGCGGCGGACGCCGCCGCGCATTGCGCGATCGCAAGGCTGAGCGTCTCGAAGGCGAGCGCCAGCGAAGCGGTGTGGAAGTTGCCGGTCGACATGACCAGCTCATCCTCGGCAAGCACCAGCGGATTGTCGGCGGCGGCGTTGAGCTCGATCTCGACGGCCAGCCTGGCATGGTCGATCGCCTGGATCAGCGCGCCGTGGATCGAGGGCATGCAGCGGATCGACAGCGGATCCTGGATGGTGGTCGGCGCCGGCGTCTCATCGCGCGCCAACAGGTCGCGCAGCGCCTTTGCCGCAAGCTGCTGGCAGGCGCCCGGACGCGCCTGATGCTGGCGCGGATCGAGGATGGTGCGGTTGGCGCCAATGCCTTCCATCGTCAGCGCGCCGGCCTGCTGCTGCTGTTCGAGCGCCGACAGCGCATCGGTCAGCACCAGCGCCGCGGTCCCGGTGGAAACCGCCGAAGCGTTGATCAGGGAGAGCCCGTCCTTCGGCGAGAGGGTGACGGGCGCCAGCCGCGCCATCATCAGCGCCTTGGCGGCAGGCATGCGGCGACCCTGATATTCGGCTTCGCCTTCGCCGATCAGCACGCGGGCGACCGCCGTCATCAGCAGAAGATCGCCGGCGCCGATCGAACCCAGCGACGGCATCACCGGATGCACGCCGGCATTGAGCGCCTCGACCAGCGCGGTGAACACGCGCGGCGACAGGCCCGAGCCGCCGGCGGCGAGCATCGCAAGGCGGGCGAACATCGCCGCCCGCACCGCCGACACGGGCAGGGCCTCGCCGACGGCGGCGCTGCGGCCTTCGATCAGCTGGCGCTGGAAGGCACTGGCGTCACCTTCGACCGCGGTGACGAGATTGGCGCCGAGGCCTCTGTTCAGCCCGTATATCTGCTGGCCCGCGGCCGCGGCGGCATCGAGTACCTGGCGAGCCTTGTCGAGCTTTTCGAGGACGGCCGGTGTGACCTCGACCTTGCAGGCGTTGCGCGCGGCGGCAACCACATCCTCGATGCTGACGCCGGCGCCGGTGAGAACGAGCGGGCTCATGCGAAGCGCAGCCTCTGGCCGATGCCGTTTTCGCCGGCCTTGGCGAGCATGGCCTTGCCGAGCGCGATGTCGGAGAGCGAGAGGCCGCGATGCCAGAACAGGATCGTCTCGCCATCGCTTTGCCGGCCGGGTTTAAGGCCGGCGGCGATCTGGCCGAGCTCGGCGTGCAGCGTCGCCTCGCTCAGCCGTCCCGTCTCGACATGGGCGCGCAGGGAGCCGAACTTGCCGCCCTTGCACTGGCCCCAGTCGTCGACGACGATTTTCTGCATGATGTCGGTCAATGACAGCTCGACCGCGCTCATCGTGCCATAGGGCACCACCAGCGCGCCGCGCTTGATCCATTCGGTCTTGAGCAGCGGCTGCGGTTCCGGCAGCCGCGAGGCCTCGACGACGATGTCGGCGCCTTCGACGCAGCTTTTCCAGTCAGCCACGGCCATGACCGGCTTGCCGAGGTCGGCCGCCAGCCTCGCGACAAAGCTATCGCGGCTTTCGGGGCGGCGCGAGTGGACGCGGATCTCGTCGAAGTCGAAGAGATGGTCGAGCAGGCGCACGTTCCAATAGGCGGTGCCGCGCGCGCCGATATGGCCGAGCACCTTGGACGACCTCTTCGCCAAATGCTTGGCGCCGATGGCGGTGACCGCGCCGGTGCGCATGTCGGTGATGACGGTAGCGTCGAGGATGGCGCGCGGCGTGCCGGTGCGCGGATCGAAGAGGTTGAGGATGCCGAATTCCGACGGCAGGCCATGCCTGTAGTTGTCGACATAGTCGCCCACGATCTTCACGCCGGCGGCGTCGAGCGGCGCCACATAGCCGCGCAGCACGTTGAAGTGGCCGTGGAAGGAGGGATCCGGCTCGAGATGGACGCGCGGCTCGATAACAGTCTGGCCGTTCCCCTGCGCGACCAGCCCGGCTTCGACGGCGCCGATGATCTCGGCGTCGGTCATGGCAAGCGCTTCGATGTCGAGAGCATTGAGATAGTCGATATAAATCGGCTTCATGCGTTTTCCTCGGCCACCCCCGGGCTCATCCATAACAGGCGAGACGGCGACACGGAAGTTTTGTTGGATAAGCTCTGGACTGGGCCGGGCGTCACGGCGATGGGTGCATGCTCCTGCCGTCCAATGCAGGCGCAGAGGTTTCAGGCCATTCAGCGAACAATTGACGTCGCGCCGGGCGCATTTTGCGGACTCAAATTGCGACGTTCCGCGACGTCCCGAACGTGTTCTTCTGCCCACCGCGCGATCGCGGCAACGAACCGCCAAAAGCCCAAGAGTTTCCGGCTATTGCGCCAGTTGCAGCAATCGATGCGTCCACTTGGAAAATAGTCGGAGAGGCGCGGTTCTTGAACTCGGATTCATTTGACGAGCCGCTGTTGAGCCGATTAGCTTTCGTGCGGGGTGAGGGCCGGCAAGGCCTTGCCTCGGGGCGAAAGACATAAGCGATGAATGCAATCGGCTGGCCGAACTGGAGGCACCTTAATCGGGAAGGCATCGTCTTTGCCATCGCCATCCTGTTGTTCGCCGCCGCTGCCGTGGCTGCTCCTATTGCGTCCACTCGCACACAGCCGCGGCGCGGGCCAAGGGCATGACCGACGCATAGCATGGCGAGCTTGTGTCGATCATCGGGCTCACGGGACAGACGAACCACTTGGTCACCGCGATGCAAATCCCCGTCGATCCACAGTTCGAGGTGAAGTGAAGCGCAGGCCTCTCCTTCTCCCCCTGTGGGAGAAGGTGGCCGAGCGAAGCTCGGACGGATGAGGGGTGTTCCAGGGAACGCCAACGTCTCACTCCGCTGGAGCACCCCTCATCCGTCTCGGCGCTTCGCGGCCACCGCCCGGCCCTTCGCAGGCTCAGGGCGTTCGAAGCTCGAAAAGCCAAGCAATTGGCTTTTCGTCCGCTCACGCGGACCGCTTCTCACCCCACAAGGGGAGAAGGGAAGGCCTCTACACCGGCCGGTAAACCTTCTCCGCCGTGTTCCAGAAGATATCCGCCTTGGCCTTGGTGCCATGCTTCGCAACCGCGGCGCGGTGCGCCTGGATCAGTTCGGCATGGCTGGTCCAGAGCTTCTCGATCGGGAAATTCGAGCCGAACATCAGGCGGTCGCTGCCGAGGATCTCGACCGCGTTGTCGACTATGTAGGCGATTAGGCCCGGATCGTTGCGGTGGACGAAAGTGCCGAGTCCCGAGAGCTTGGCGTAGACATTGGGCGCTGCCGAAAGCGTGCGCAGACCCGCCTTCCACGCTTCGGTGGTTTCCGGCTCCATGCCGGTCAGCATGCCGGCATGGGTGAGGATGAAATTTGTCTCCGGATTCTCGCCGACCAGCGTCAGCCCGTCCTTCATCTGCGCCGGGAAAAGCTGCAGGTCGAAGGAGAGGCCGTAATCCTTCAGCCGCGCGACGTTCTTTCGCACCTTGGGATCGATCACCTGGTCGGCTGAAGCGGCGAAGCGGAAGGCCGGCGTTTCGTGCCAGTGAAGCTGCATGCGCACGCCGCGCAGCAGTTTGTATTTCATCAGCCGGTCGATCTGCGGCCGGACATCGTCGACCGTCATGTCGGCATAGCCGACGATGGCATGCGGCCAGCCGGTTTCATCCGCGGTCTTCTGCAGGAAACCGACCTCTTTTTCGAAATCCTCTTTGGCCCAGTTGGTCTGGACATAGACGGCCTTCTCGATGCCCGAGCCTTTCTGGTCTTCGAGGAATTCCGTGATCGGATAGTCGCGGCGGATCGGCTCGTAGGGGCCGAAGATGCGTGGCACCATCGGTCCTACCAGCCAGGGCTGGTCCTCCTGGCGCCAGATGTGAAAATGCGCGTCGATGGCTTTCTGCATCAAGGTACCCTTTTCCAGATGATCTCGGCCGCTGGGGCCGGGCGGGCGAGCGACAGGATGAAACCGGTCAGGCTTCTCAGCGACGAGCCGTCGACCAGATCGTCGAGCACCGGCAGGATGGCGCTAAGCGCTGAGGTTGCGGGCCGAAAGCGCGGATCGCCGGCAAGCGGGCTCGCCAGCGACAGCCGGAAGGCGCGGGCGCTGAACCGCCGCATCGCGATCTCCAGTTCGGCATGGCTGCCGCGTTCCAGGCCATCGGACAGGATGACGACGCAGGCGCCGCGTGCGAAGGCGGAAAAGCGCGGTACCGACAGGAAGGCGAGCAAGGTCGGGCCCATGCGGGTGCCGCCGTCCCAATCCTCGACGAGCGCCGCGGCGCGGCCAAGCGCCTGCTCGCGGTCGCGGACGCGCAGCGCGGACGTGACGCGGGTAAGGCGGGTGCCGAAGGTGAAGACTTCGGCGCGGCCCGCGCCTTGCACGGCCGCGTGCGCCAGCTTGAGATAATCGGCGGTGTGCAGCTTCATCGAGCCGGAGACATCGATGAGCAGAAGCAGTTTTCGCGATACGGCCTGCCGGCGGCGCAGCAGCGGCGAGGGGATGTCGCCGTCGGCGCTGACGATTTCGCGGAGCGAACGGCGGAGGTCGAGCGCGCCGCGCGAACGCATGCGCGCGGTGCGGAAAGAACGGCGCGCGGGCAGGGCGGACGCCAGTCGCTGCCGGAACTGGCCGAGACCATCGGGATCGCGCTGGAAATCGCGGCTGCTCAGCTGCTCGAGCGCCGAGGGCAGCTCACCGCCTCTCTCCTGGCGGATGGTCTGTTTTTCTTCCTCGCGCGTGCCGCGATCGTCCTTGACGCGGGTTTCTTCCTCCTCTTCGCCTTCGATCGGAGGCTTGGCATCGCCGTAGAAATAGGCACGGAAATGCGTCTCGAATTCGCCGCGGCGATCGGGCGAGGGCGCGAGCGTCGCGAGCGCTGCTTCGCGGATGTCGTCCATCGAGCGCGGGCCGAGCAGGGTCACGGCCTGCATGAAGCTGGTCACCTGTTCGGACCCGATGGCGAAGGCGTGATGGCGCAGCAAGCGGGCGAAGCCGAGGAACGGCGCGGCGGCACGAGGCAGGTTTTCCGGACGCCTCATTCCTTCGCGCCCCCCTCTGTCCTGCC
>NZ_JAIUHR010000060.1 GCF_020165195.1 Mesorhizobium sp. CA14
CCGAGACGGAGTGGGGGTCGACCAGCGCTACATAAGACAATGCATGCGCCAAGCTGCCATGCACGCTATCGCCAAAGACCAGCCGCTTGGAAATGGGTGCATGCCGTAGATGAAGTGGGGAGAGGTGGCCCGGCGAAGCCGGGACGGAGAGGGGCCTTCGGGACGGCTGGGAACTAGTCCCAGGCTCCTGACCGCCTGTTTATCTTGCTAACGCCTCATTCTTCACCGGCTCTGACCTCCACAGAGGTCGTCCCCCTCTCCGTCCCGGCTTCGCCGGGCCACCTCTCCCCCGCTTCGCGGGGTGCGAGGAACCCAAGCGCTCGAAGGCCATCGCGAACATGGCATAACTCCATTTTTCTATTGCAGATAAAAATTATCCACGATAAAAGATATCCATGAATAGGAGCGACTGATCATGAAGCTCGGAGAAGGCGTTGAGGCGGCCATCCATTGCGCGGCGACGCTGGCCAGCGTCGATGGCAACAGCACCATGCCGGGGGCTGCACTGGCCGAGGCGTTTGGTCTGTCGCCGAGCTATCTCTTGAAACATCTGAATCAACTGACGGCGGCGCTCATCCTGGAATCGGTGCCGGGGCCGGCGGGCGGCTACAGGTTGGCGCGGGCGGCCGAGCGCATCACGCTGCTCGACATTGTGCTTGCAGTGGAGGGCAGGGAGCCAGCCTTTCGCTGCGGCGAAATCCGCCAGCGCGGCCCGGTCAAGATCGATGCCTCCGCCTATGTGAAGCCCTGCGGCATCAATGCCGCGATGCTCAAGGCCGAGCGCGCCTATCGGGCGGCACTCGCCGAAGTGAAGCTGTCCGACATCGTGGCGGAGTACGCGGCCGAAGGCGATCCGCGATCCTATGCCGCGAGTTGCGCCTTCGTCGAGCGCCACCAGCGACCCCAGAAATCCGCTTCACCGAAGCAGATTTGAACCCCTGACCCCACCAAAAACCTGGAAGGAAAAGACGATGAAACAGAGACTGCAGTTCTTTGCCAAGGCGCCGGAAATCATGAAGGCGGTATCGGCGCTCAACAAGGCCGTCGACGAATGCGGGCTGGAAGTAGGCCTGCTGCACCTGATCAAGCTCAGGGCCTCGCAGATCAATGGCTGCTCATACTGCGTCGAGATGCACAGCCGTGAGGCAAGGCGCGATGGTGAGACCGAAACCCGGCTCTATCTCGTCGCCGCGTGGAAGGAATCGCCGCTGTTTTCCGAACGCGAACGTGCCGCGCTTGCGTGGACCGAGGCCGTGACGCTGATCGCCGACAATGGCGTGTCGGACGAGCTCTACGCCCGCACGCTAGAGCATTTCTCGGAAGAGGAACTGGTCAAGCTCTCGGTCGCGCTCGGCATGATCAACACCTGGAACCGGCTGTGCGTTCCATTTCACGCTATCCATCCGATGCCGGCAGCCAAGGCCGCCTGATTATCCGACGATGGCGTGGGCCCGTGACGGCCCACGCTTTTTGATTTTGAGGATCAACGACATGTTTGAGAATTTCCAGAGCGAGATTCTGGCCGTGGCGCGTCTGCTGCTTGGCGGCGCTTTCGCCTTTGCCGGCCTGCGCAACATCCAGAACAGAAAGCTGGTCGCCTCGTTGATGGCCGCGCGCGGTGTCCCACAGGCCACGCTCGCTCTGTGGCTGGGCATCGTGCTGCAGATCGCGGCCGGGGCGCTGGTGATCGCCGGCCTTTGGACCGCTTTGGCGGCAGCCGCGCTGATCGTCTTCCTCATCGTCGCGACGCCGATGTTCCACAATTTCTGGGACCATCAAGGCGCGGACCGCGCATCTCGCATCAACGGCGTCGTCAGCAATGTTGCCTTGGCCGGTGGATTCCTGGCGCTGGTCGCGCAGGGCATGTAGGCGGCAGCGCTGCCGTGGCCGCGAGCGTCCGGGCTAGAGTCTTTCATGTTTTGACGGAAGCGTATCCGGCGTTTTCGAAGTAGTTCTTGCATTCGGTTGCCTCGATGG
>NZ_JAIUHR010000061.1 GCF_020165195.1 Mesorhizobium sp. CA14
CGGGGTGGAGCAGCCCGGTAGC
The DNA here is from genome assembly GCF_020165195.1 of Mesorhizobium sp. CA14. GTDB lineage: Bacteria > Pseudomonadota > Alphaproteobacteria > Rhizobiales > Rhizobiaceae > Mesorhizobium. The sequence continues at coordinate 23 of NZ_JAIUHR010000061.1, forward strand.
TCGTCAGGCTCATAACCTGAAGGTCACAGGTTCAAATCCTGTCCCCGCAACCAAATCCCAAAACGGCCCGCACAACGCGGGCCGTTTGCGTTTGTGATCGCAGAACGGACACGAAGGGCAAGGCCCCTCACGAGGGCCGAATCATTAAACCCGGAGTGGCGCCTGGCGCGGTGTTCGCCTTGCTGGAGCTCATGGACCGCGGGCGACGAGGATGTCAAAGTGAGCGCGGCAGCGCATTCAGGGACCAGCTCACAACCAGGCACGAAAAGAATATTAGCCGGTTGAGTTTAAACTCAGCCGGCTTCCGTGTCTCAGCCGCCTCGAAATGGCGAGTGCAGAGGTCGTGAAAGCCGCCGCCTGGCGATCCTCGATCGGGCGCCGGGCGTCCCGAGCCCGATATTTCGATCTCTGCCGATTCGGGTACTGTTGGATCTTTCACCGAATCGCAACGGGCGAATTGGAATCGAATCAACCAACTGCCAATTGTTGCTATCTATTGCTATATCTCCCGCCCGGCCCCATATTTTCCGGAGGAGGCATCCATGCCCAACTACGCTTTGAACGAGCACTATGAGCGCTTCATCAGAAAGCAGCTCGAATCAGGCCGCTACAACAATGCCAGCGAGGTTGTCCGCGCCGGTCTGCGCATGCTCGAGGATTTTGAGGCAGAGCGGGAGAAGTGGCTGCGCGAGGAAATCCCGTCGCGCGTGGCCGATCTCCGGCAGGATCCGGTCAAGGGAATCCCCGCCGGAACGGTGTTTTCCCGGCTGGAGCTCCGTCATCGCGCACGGCAGGCGAAAGCCAAGTAGGGGATGGAGTACCGGATTGTCTTCCACCCGAAAGCGGAAGCCGAACTCGAGCAACTCTATGACGATATAGCCGAGCGTGCGTCGCCGGCGGTTGCCTGGGATTTTGTTGTGGGCATCCGCGATCTCTGTTTGGGCCTGTCGACATTTCCACAGCGCGGCACCGAGCGGGTGGAGATCATGCCGGGGCTGCGGATCATTGGGTATCGTCGCGCGGTCAGCATCGTTTTCACTGTCGACGGCGAGCGCGTGCTGATCCTGGGCATCTTCTACGCAGGCCGGAACATCACGCCTGAATTGCTCGAAGGACGGCTCTGAACCGCGGGTCAAAGGGCCGCGACGATCGACATTCGGCTAAGTGCTGGTGGCTGTCGCATTCGCCCGGCGAAGCGGATGTGACGGGTATCGCTGCAGTGGCCGGCAACGGAAGCGCCGGCCAAAATTCAACCAAGCCAGCTCACGAATTTTGCCTTCGTGGATATCTTCGCGAGAAATCGAAAAAAGAGCGATCTAGGCTGTTGACAGTTCGACGAGGTGGCGACTATATACGGCCCACGAACGAGGGCGGTGCGCCGCTGGCGACGAAGAAGTTTGCTTCTAGGTCTGCCCTCTGCG
>NZ_JAIUHR010000062.1 GCF_020165195.1 Mesorhizobium sp. CA14
GGTAGTGTGCTGAGAGTTCTGCAAATTCGCTGAGAGAGGGCGGTCATGGCAGGCTGGTGATTGTTCAAAGTCACCTGATTCCCGCGAAGGAACGCCACCATGACCAAGACCGAAGATAAATCCGCCATAGCTGCCGTCAAAGACATTCTGCTTTCGAACCCGGATGGGCTGCACGAAGTGATCCGCGCGGTGATGCAGGAGGTGCTCGAGGCCGAGATGGACGAGGCTCTGGGTGCTTCGAAGAGCGAGCGCACGCCGGAGCGGCTCGGCTACCGCTCTGGGTATTACGGCCGCACGCTTGTCACCCGTGTCGGCAAGCTGGAGCTGCGGGTTCCGCAGGACCGGCAGGGGCGCTTCTCCACCGAGCTGTTCGAGCGCTACCAGCGTTCCGAGCGGGCCTTGGTGGCGACGCTCGCGGAGATGTACGTGCAGGGCGTGTCGACCCGCAAGGTCAAGGCGATCACGGAAGAGCTGTGCGGGCATGCCTTCTCGGCCTCGTCGATCTCGGCCATCAACAAGCGCCTGGACGAGAGCCTGAAGGCCTTCGCCGAGCGCCCGCTGCAAGAGCCCTTTGCCTACCTCATCCTCGATGCCCGCTACGAGAAGGTGCGCGAGGCCGGCATCGTCATGAGCCAGGCGGTGCTGATCGCGGTCGGCATCGACTGGGACGGGCGGCGCCAGATCCTGGCCGTGGAGATGGCCAATCGCGAGAGCCGCTCGGCCTGGAAGCACTTCCTCGTCGCGCTCAAGGCGCGCGGCCTCAGGGGCGTCGAACTGGTCGTGTCCGACGACCATGCCGGCCTGGTCGCGGCGATCGGCGAGGTGATCCCGGAAGCGGCCTGGCAGCGCTGCTACGTGCACTTCCTCAGGAACGCGCTCGATCACCTGCCGAGGAAGCATGGCGACGACTGCCTGCAGGAGCTCAGATGGCTCTACGACCGGCGCGATCTCGCCGAGGCCAAGGCCGATCTCGCCGCGTGGCTTGCCAAATGGTCGGGCCGCTATCCCAGGCTGACGACGTGGGTGGAGGAGACCATCGAGGGCACGCTGACCTTCTTCCGCCTGCCGCGCCAGCACCACAAGCACCTGAAGTCCACCAACATGCTGGAACGCCTCAACGAAGAGATCAGGCGCCGCACCTATGTCGTGCGCATCTTTCCCAACGCCGAAAGCTGCCTGCGCCTGGTCAGGGCGCTGGCCGTCGAAACCAACGAAAACTGGATGGAGGCCAACCGCTACATCAACATGGACGACCTGCGCGAGCACAAGAAGCTCGCTCTGCGCCAAGCCGCATGACCAGCCTCGTGGCCGCCCCTTTTGCAGAACTTGACGCACACAACC
>NZ_JAIUHR010000063.1 GCF_020165195.1 Mesorhizobium sp. CA14
GTGAAGGCCGCAAGGGTGTTGAGATCAAACGATCCCGACCCGGAGATGCTGAGCGTGTCAGTGCCACTGCCGCCGGTGAGGCGATCGCCACTGTTCAGCGTCGCGCCCGAGCCGATTGTTGCATTTACGGCATTGGAGCCGCCAGTGAAGGCGACCGTGTCATTGCCGGTCCCGAGGATCACAGTGTTGCCGCTGCCGCCGCTCACGGTCAGGTTCTGACCATTTTTCAGGGTCAGGCTTTCACCAATTCCGGTGAGATTGACGTTCTCGAACCCCGTGAAAGTCGCCAGGCTATTGAGGTCAAACGAGCCAGACCCAGAGGTGCTGAGCGTGTCGGTGCCGCTGCCGCCTGTGAGACCATCGCCGGCATTGAGCGTAGCACCCGTGCCGATCGCTGCGTTCACAGCATTGGCACCGCTAAAAAAGGTGATCGTATCGTTTCCGGTCCCGAGCGTGACCGTATTGCCGCTGCCGCCGTTCACAGTCAGGTTCTGACCATTCTTCAGGGTCAGGCTTTTGCCAGCACCTGTCAGCGAGACGTTTTCGAATCCGGTGAAGGTCGCCAGGCTGTTGAGGTCAAATGAGCCCGACCCAGAAATTACGAGTAAGTCGGAAAAGAAGCCGCCTGATAGCTTATCCCCACCGTTGAGAGTTGCGCCCGCGCCGATTGTCGCGTTCACCGTGTTTGTTCCACCAGAAAAGGCAACGGTGTCGATCCCCGTCCCGAGCGTCACCGTGTTGCCGCCACTGCCGCTTACGCTGAGATTCTGACCATTTTTCAGGGTCAGGCTTTCTCCAGTGCCCAGCTTGACGTTCTCGAACGCCGTGAAAGCCGCGAGGCTGTTGAGGTCAAACGATCCCGACCCGGAGATGCTGAGCGTGTCGGTGCCGCTGCCGCCTGTGAGGCGATCTCCGCTGTTGAGCGCCGCGCCCGAGCCGATTGTTGCATTCACGGTATTGGAGCCGCCGGTGAAGGCGACCGTGTCATTTCCGGTCCCGAGCGTCACCGAGTTACCGCTCCCCGCGTTGACGGTCAGGTTCTGACCGTTCTTGAGCGTCAAGCTCTGGGCTGTGCCGGTCAGATTGATGTTTTCGAAACCAGTGAAGGTCGCAAGGGTGTTGAGGTCGAACGATCCCGACCCGGAGATGCTGAGTGTGTCGGTGCCGCTGCCGCCGGTGAGGCGATCGCCGGCGTTCAGCGTCGCGCCCGCGCCGATCGTCGCGTTGACAGTATTGGAGCCGGCGGTGAAGGTCACCGTGTCATTGCC
>NZ_JAIUHR010000064.1 GCF_020165195.1 Mesorhizobium sp. CA14
GCGGAGCGTGCCGAGAACGAACGGTTGCGCCAAATCATCAAGGAGCTGCAGCGCCACCGCTTCGGCCGCAGGGCAGAGAGCCTGCCCGTCGACCAGTTGCTGCTGGGTCTGGAAGAGGCAGAGCAGGTCGAGGCCGAGGGCTTCGCGGCGGAGGACATCGTCGATCTCGCCAAGCGCGAGGCTCGCGCCAGGAAGCGGCGCGCCAACCGCGGTTCACTGCCCGCGCACCTGGCGCGTATCGAGCAGGTCATCGACATCCCCGACAAAATCTGCCCGTGCTGCAAGGGAATGCTGCACGTCATGGGCGAGGATTCTTCCGAGCGCCTCGACATCGTGCCGGCGCAGTTCCGCGTGATCGTCACGCGCCGGCCGAAGTATGCCTGCCGGAGCTGCGAGGAGGTCGTGGTGCAGGCGCCTGCTCTGGCGCGGCTGGTCGAGGGCGGCATCCCAACCGAGGCGACCGTCGCCCATGTGCTGGTCAGCAAATACGCCGACCATCTTCCTCTGTATCGTCAGGCGCAGATCTATGCCCGCCAAGGCGTGAACCTGGATCGGTCCACGCTCGCCGACTGGGTCGGAAAGGCAGCCTTCCTGCTCCGGCCGATCCATGAGCGCCTGTTCGAGCGGCTCAAGGCGTCCGACAAGCTCTTCGCCGACGAGACGACGGCGCCGGTTCTCGATCCCGGTCGCGGCCGCACCAAGACCGGCCAACTGTTCGCCTATGCGCGTGACGATCGCCCCTGGGGCGGGATCGATCCGCCCGGCGTCGCCTATCTCTATGCGCCGGACCGAAAGGCCGAGAACGTCGTGCGCCATCTTCAGGGCTTTGTCGGCGTCCTGCAGGTGGACGGCTACGCCGGCTACAAGGTCCTTGCCGAGCGCAATGCCGTGAGCCTGGCCTTCTGTTGGGCGCATGTCCGTCGCCGCTTCTACGAACTGGCCCAGTCTGGACCCGCGCCGATCGCCACGGAGGCGCTCCAGCGCATCGCCGAGCTTTACAAGATCGAGAGCGATATCCGGGGCCGCCCGGCGGAGGAGCGCCGCGCCGCTCGCCAGCAAAAGACCCGGCCGATCATCGATGCCCTCGACCCGTGGCTGCGCGAGAAGCTTGTCTTGGTCAGCCAAAAGAGCAAGCTCGCCGAAGCGATCCGCTACGC
>NZ_JAIUHR010000065.1 GCF_020165195.1 Mesorhizobium sp. CA14
GGATGAGCAACTGTGTTTTTCAGGTGTGTTGAGGGTTCCATTCCTGATTGTTGCGCAGCATGGCGCAGAGGATGGTGAGGATCTTGCGCGCAACGGCTATGATGGCGACCTTGGGCTTCTTTCCGGCGTCGCGCAGGCGCTGGTGGAAGGCCTTGATGACGGGATTGGAGCGACTGGCTGCGAGCGCCGCCATGTAGAGAACCCTGCGCACTTCGGCGCGGCCGCCCCAGATGCTGCGGTAGCCCTTGAGGACGCCGCTGTCATGATCGTAAGGCGCCAGGCCGACAAGGGCGGCGATTTCGCGCCGCGAGGCTTGGCCGAGTTCGGGAACGAGAGCGAGCAAGGCGTGGCTCAGAACCGGGCCGGCGCCGCAGAAGGATTGCATCAGGCGATCCTTCTCGGCGAACTGCGCATGGCTTGCCACGAGTTCGGCAAGGCGCTTGCCGATAAGCAGGATGTCCGCCTCGATGCTGCGCAGACGCCGGGCAAAGATGCGCCTGACCGCCGGCTCACGAACCTGTTCGAGTTGATTGGCCAGGCTGACCTTGTCTTCGGTGAGCTGGCGGCGGGCGTTCACCAACTCGGCGAGTTGTTCGGTGAGCGGATCGCATTGCATGGCCCGGGTCGGCATTTCAGCCGTGAAGCGGGCAATCACGCAGGCATCGATGCGGTCGTTCTTGGCCCGGCGGCCAAGCGCGCGGGCATAGTGGCGCAGCTTGTGCGGGTTGACGTTCCTGACCGACAGGCCCGCCTTGCGCAGCGCCTTCTTGGCGCCGCGCTCGTAGCCGCCGCTCGGCTCGATGCCGATCGCCCGCACCGTCCGGCTCGAGAGCCGCTTGATCAGGCGCACCCAGCCTTGGGCGTCATTGTCGACCCGAAAGCTTTCTCCCGTCTCCAGGATCGCGACATCCAGCCATCCCTTGGCAACGTCGATGCCAACCACCAGCCCGTCTTCTGTCATCTTCTTGGTCCCTTCCTTGCGTGCGGGGGCTTGCCCCTTGCAACTGTTCGGGTTCACAAAAGAAGACGGCCGGGCCCCAGCTCATCCACGGTATCGGCACCTGAGGGGCGACGGGCTCTCGGCCGCCGCCGCGGACGGGGTGATCGCCCCATCCGCGGCGACCAACACAATGAACGATTCGCTATACAC
>NZ_JAIUHR010000066.1 GCF_020165195.1 Mesorhizobium sp. CA14
GGGCCTGTTGCGCAGTTAGCGAGGACAGGCTCGCGGAGCGATTTGGTCGCGAGGTCTCGCTCCGTTTTGGCTTTGGGGTGGAATTGAGGGTGGCGGTGTGGCCTCAGGCCGGATGCTGGACGCACCTATCCTGTGATGGCGGCCCATCGGCGCATGTTGAAGGCGATCGCAGCCATCGTCACTTGAGCTGCGGCCTTGGCCAATCCGACATAGCGGATCGTCGTCAGCTTCATGCGGTTCTTGAGCGTGGCGAAGGTGGTCTCCACCGCTGCCCGCCGTCTCGCGATCAGGCGGTTGTAGCGCTTGAGCCGCGGCGGCAGTTCGGGATGGTGCTTGTTGGGGCGGCGGGCAATGCGCGGCTTGCGGCCCTCAGCCTTGAGCCTGGCCCGGCGGGCATGCGTGTCATAGGCGGCATCCGCCCACACCGCCTTCTCGTCGCCGCGCACCAACTCATCGGCCATCACCGTGTCGTTGACGTTGGCCGGTGTGGTGATCACCGTGCGGATCAGGCCAGAGCCCTCGTCCACCCCGACATGGGCCTTGTAGCCGAAGGTGAAGTCGCCCTTACCCCGTCTTACGCCACGGGCATCGGCATCCTTCGAGGGCCGCTCGGCTGTTGGCGGCGCCGAGACTGCATCGATCAGCGTGGCGTCTAGCATCGTGCCGCGCTTCAGGATCACGCCCGCCTTCTCCAACTGCCGGTCCAGTTCGCCAAACAGCTTCTCCATCAGCCCTTCGCCAACAAGCAGGTTGCGAAAGCGCGACAGCACCGTGTGGTCGGGAATGCTCTCCTCAAGCCCAAGCCCGACAAAGCGCCGGAATGACAACCGATCGCCGAGCGCTTCCTCGAGCTCGCGATCTGATAGCCCATAGAGCGACTGCAGCAGCAGCGCTTTGAAGAGCAACAACGGCGGCCAGGCTGCGCGTCCCGGCCCGCCGTCGCGTAGCGGGTTGAGCAGCTTCTCGAAGCGATACCACTTCACCAGACCGGACAGTCGGTCGAGCGGCGAGGATCCACCTGCAAGCTTCTGGCCCAGAAATGCTTCCGCCAGGCTCAACTGCCCCGTCTGCTTCACCGCCATTGCGATTCCCTCCGAGCTTCCTTCTCAGAGAATCACAACCAGCCAATTACGCAACAGGCCC
>NZ_JAIUHR010000067.1 GCF_020165195.1 Mesorhizobium sp. CA14
GTCCACGGTATTTTGCGGCCCGACGAGGGAGATGGTATCGCCGGAGCCGGTGACGGTGAGATGATTGCTGCCGGACGGATTCCCCGGGTTGGGATCGGTAATGAAGTTCAACGTGAGACCGTTTCCGCTGACACCGATCTGGTCGTTGTAGGCATAGAGGGTCTGAGTCGTGTTGCTTGAAGAGACCGAGACCGTGTGTCCGTAGCCATAGAGCCTTGAGGTGCCATCGGTGCCGGAAATGTTGACGGTGTTGTAGAAGCCGCTCACCAGCAGCTGGTCACTGGCGCCCTCCATGCTGATGATATTGCCGAAGCCGCCCTCGAACACCAAACTGTCGTTGCTGCCGCTGACGTGAACCTCGTTGGCGTCGGCATTGTCATAGTAGGTGCCAACCGTGACCGCGTCGTTGTTGCCCGTCACGTTCACGTGGTCATGGGTGCCGGCAACGGTAACGGTGTCATCGGAACCGGTGCCTGTGGGTGAAGGACCCGCGCCGATGGTGATGACGCTGTTGCTGGCGGCCAGCGTTGCGCTTGTGTTGTCAGAGACCAGGTGGATCGGCGAGCTGCCGTTGACGGTAACCGAGTCGTCGGTCCCCGAGACGATCACGCCCCACGGGTCGGAGAACTGCCCGGTGACGGTCACGTTGTCATGGGCGCCGGCGACGGTGACGGTCGCTCCAGTCACACTGCCGGTGGAGGCAACCGAAAGGGTTTGATTGTCGCCCTCCAGGGTGACACCCGTCCAATTCGTCAGCGTGACGTTGTTGCCGGTGCCGTTCAGATACATCGTGCTGTTGATGGCGCCGGCCATGCTGATGGTGTCGTTGTCACCCGCCATGACGATCGAGTGACCGCTGCCGCTGATATTCACATTGGTGCTGCTGGCGGTGACCGTAAGATCGCCGTCACTCTTGAGGCCACTCGACGAGCCGGCGCCCGAGAAGTTGATCGTATCGCTGCTGCCCGTCACCGTGACGACATCGTGCGCGCCCGAAAGGTTCAGCGTATCGCTGTTGCCGGTGACGTTGATCGCATCGCTGCTACCCGC
>NZ_JAIUHR010000007.1 GCF_020165195.1 Mesorhizobium sp. CA14
CCCCTACTCCCCTACTCCCCTACTCCCGCATGAACCTCATCTGCGCCGCCTTGCTCTTCCTCGTCGCGCTTCTCTTCGCCTTGGCCGGCTTCACCCGCGCCGGCGTCTGGTCGATCGAGCGCCGCAACCCGCCTGACGGCGCGTTCGCCGACATCAACGGCGCGCGCATCCATTACGTCCATATCCCGGCGCCGACCGGCGCCGGCCTGCCGCCGGTCGTCTTCATCCATGGCGCCAGCGCCAATCTCAGGGACCAGATGCTGCCGCTGAAGTCCTTGCTCGAGGGCCGCGCCGAGATGCTGTTCTTCGACCGCCCGGGTCTCGGCTGGTCGGAGCGCGGCGACAATGAGACGCTTGCCACGCAGGCCGATACGATCGCCGCGCTGATGGACCGCATCGGCATCGAAAAGGCAGTCGTCGTCGCCCATTCCTTCGGCGGTGCGATCACCACGGCCTTCGCCCGCCAGCATCCCGAGAAGACCCGCGGCCTCGTTTTCCTTGCACCCGCCACCCATCCCTGGCCGGGCGGCGCGACCGCTTGGTACTACAAGCTCACGGCCACGCCGGTGATCGGCTGGTTGTTTTCCGAAACGCTCGCTTATCCGGCGGGTATGCTGCGGATCGGCGATGCCACCGCTTGTGTCTTCTCGCCCAACAAAGTGCCGCAGGGTTATATCGACGGCGCCTCGATCCCGCTGGTGCTGAGGCCATCCGCCTTTCGCGCCAACGCCCGCGATGTCGCCCAGCTCTACGACTATGTCCGCGCCGCCGCGCCTGCTTACCGCGAGATCAAGGCGCCGACCGTCGTCATATCGGGCGATCGCGACAAGGTGGTCTATGCCACGATCCATTCCGTCGGCCTGGAGCGCGACATTCCCGGCGCCGAATTGGTCTGGGTCCGCAATCTCGGCCACAAGCCGGACTGGATCGCGCCCGACCTCGTGGCCGGCGCCATCGCGAAAGTGGCCGGCGCGCCGATCGACCTGCAGGCGATGGCCAAGACGGTGGAAGGCCGGATCGCCGGCGACGCGCAAGGCGCCGGTAGATGTCCTGAGCTCCGAGTGCCAGACGCAGAACTCGCGCCGGGCTGAACTCGAAGGTTCAAGCGCCAAGGGCGTGTTGGGATTCGGGTCAGGCCGAGTCGGAGTCGAAGACGGGCGCGAAGCGACCAAACTGGGAGGGTTCCGAGAACCGGAGCGGAGCGTACTTAACGTACGTGAGCACCGGAAGCGCAGGAAGCCGGTATTTGCAGGCCGGCCTCACCCGAATATCAACACGCCCTAATGCGTTTCCGACCCCACATACGCAATCCGCAGCATATTGGTCGAGCCGGGCGTCCGCAGCGGCACGCCGGCGGTGATGATGACGCGATCGCCCGGCTTGCCGAAGCCTTCTTCCAGCGCGATGCGGCAGGCCCGGTCGACCATGTCGTCAAGGTCGGTCGCGTCCGGCGAGACGACGCAATGCGTGCCCCACAGCAGAGAAAGGCGGCGCGCCGTGTTGAGGATCGGCGACAGCGCCACGATCGGCACCTGCGGGCGCTCGCGCGCGGCGCGCAGACCGGTGGTGCCCGACGCGGTGTAGGAGATGATCGCCGACAGTTTCAGCGTCTCGGCGATCTCGCGCGCGGCCAGCGAAATGGCGTCGGCCCCGGTGGCCTCGGGCTCCGAGCGCTGCGCGTTGATGATGCCGGCATAGGTCGGGTCGGTTTCGACCTTGGTGGCGATGCGGTTCATCATGGCGACCGCCTCGACCGGATAGGCGCCGGCCGCGGATTCGGCCGAAAGCATGATCGCGTCCGCGCCTTCGAAGACGGCGATGGAGACGTCGGAAACCTCGGCGCGGGTGGGCACAGGCGCGGTGATCATCGATTCCAGCATCTGCGTGGCGATCACCACCGGCTTGCCGGCACGGCGCGCGGCGCGGGTGATCTGCTTCTGGATGCCCGGCACGGCTTCGAGCGGCATTTCGACGCCGAGATCGCCACGAGCGACCATCAGCGCGTCGGAGAGGTCGATGATCTCTGCGAGCCGCGCCACCGCCTGCGGCTTCTCGATCTTGGCCATGATCAGCGCGCGGCCGCGCGCGATCTTGCGGGCCTCGGCCAGGTCCTCCGGCCGCTGCACGAAGGACAGCGCCACCCAGTCGACGCCGGCGGCGAGGACCGCGTCGAGGTCTGCCCGGTCCTTCTCGGTCAGCGCGCCGACCGGCAGGTCGGTATCGGGCAGGCTGACGCCCTTCTTGTCAGAGATACCAGAGCCGGCGACGACCGTGCAGGTGATCGACTTGCCGTCGCTCTTCTGCGCCTTCAGCTCCAGCTTGCCGTCGTCGATCAAAAGTCGGTGACCGGCCTCGACCGAGCTCAGGATTTCGGGATGCGGCAGATACACCCGCTTCGACGTGCCGGCTTCGGGATTGTCGTCGAGCGTGAAAGTCTGGCCGACAGTCAGCGCTTCCTTGACGTTGGCGAATTTGCCGACCCTGAGCTTCGGCCCCTGCAAATCGGCGAGGATGCCGATCGGTCGGCCGACGGCCGCTTCGACCGCACGGATACGCCCGACCAGCGTGCGCATCAGCTCGTGGTCGGTATGGCTCATATTGATGCGGAAGACATCGGCGCCCGCTTCGAAAAGCTTCTTCAGCATCTCCTCGGAGGAGGAAGCCGGACCGATGGTGGCGAGGATCTTGACCTTGCGGTTACGTCTCATTGACTGTTTGTTCCCGGAGCGGGGGCCGCTGCTGGCGCGCCTCCCGTTGCGGGCTCGTCGGTCAGCTGGACCATCCAGCTGGCCTGCTCGCCCGTGTCATATTCCTGAAATCCGGCGCGCTGGAAGCCCCGGGCGACGCAATCATTCACGCCGGCGATCTTGAACTCTTTTTCGGCGACGCACATGTTGATCGGGCCGTCCCAGCGCCCGCCGCGTTCGGCGTCTTCTGCATAAAGATAGTAAAACCTTGATGACAGCGGACCCTCGATCAGCGTCTTGCAGGTCGATCCTTCGATGTGCCACCAGCCTTCGGTGATCCAGCCGGCCTTGGCGCGATAGCCGATGCCGACGCCCACCAGATTTTGCGTCGCGTTGCAAACGCGGAAGTCGGCCCGGGCCGGCGAGGTCGCGGCTATCGCGAAAAAACCCGCGCCGATGATCAGCAACGGCACGACCAGGCGCTCGCGCAACCGGCCGGCAAAACCCATCGCAGATCCCCTTGCGAACCACATTTGCATCTCTCGAAGCCCCTTTTCAGCAAACTGCGGTCGCATGTCAACGCGCCGTTTTGTCGAATTCCAATCGATTTAGAATGGTCCGTAGCGCAACTTCTCCCGCGATCGGGGATTTTTTGCGGAAACCTTGGCCAAACAACGGCATTGCGCCGGCGTCCTCTTCGTGGAATGACGATACCACATCGCAGCCGCCATCCCCTTTTCAGCCGATGACCCGATCCACAGTTTTCACGCCATTCGACATTGTCGAGGGCGACCGCAAGAAAGGCGTCGTGCTGCTGGCCGATCACGCCCGCCGCGATCTGCCGGAGGAGTATGCCAGTCTCGGTTTGCCGGCGTCTGAATTCGATCGTCACATCGCCTATGACATCGGCGTCGAGACGGTGACACGCGAACTTGCAGCAGCGCTCGACGCGCCCGCCGTGCTGGCCGGTTTCTCGCGGCTGTTGATCGACCCCAATCGGGGCGAGGACGACCCGACCATGATCCGTCAGCTCTATGACGGCACCGTGGTGCCGGGAAATTATCCGATTGCCCGGGAGGAACGCGAGCGGCGACTCGACCGCTTCTACCGGCCCTATCACGACGCCGTCGGCGCAATGATCGCCTCCGTGGTGCATGCCTCGGGCAAGGCGCCGTTCATCTTCTCCGTGCATTCCTTCACACCGGCGATGCAGGGCATTGTCCGCCCCTGGCACGTCGGCGTGCTGTGGGACCGCGACGACCGCGTGGCGCGGCCGCTGATCGACATGTTGGCCAAGGACAAGTCCCTCGTCGTCGGCGACAACGAACCCTATGACGGCGCGCTGCGCGGCGACACCATGTTCCGCCACGCCATCGTCAACGGCTATGCGCATGCGCTGATCGAGATCCGCCAGGACCTGATCGCCGACCGCGCCGGCGCCTTGGCGTGGGCCGAACGCCTGGCGCCGATCGTTGACGCCATCGACCGGCGCCCCGATATACATCAGGTGAAAATGTTCGGCTCGCGCACCGGACCCGTGTGACGAGACCGACAGCCGGGAGTTCCCCAATGACCGAACTCAGCGACGACCAGAAACGCGATTTCGAGGCAGCCGCCTTCCGTCGGCTGGTGGCGCATCTGCGCGAACGCGGCGACGTCCAGAACATCGACCTGATGAACCTCGCCGGCTTCTGCCGCAACTGCCTGTCCAACTGGTACCGCGAAGCTGCCGACGCGGAGGGCGTAACGCTGTCGAAGGACGCTGCGCGCGAGATCATCTACGGCATGCCCTATGCCGAATGGCAGGCGCTCAACCAGACCGAGGCGTCGGAAGCCAAGAAGGCGGAATTCGAGGCAAGACGCCCGAAGGATCATTGAGCTAACGACGAGGCATAAGAGCGAGCGCCGGCGGGACAGCGCCCCCCTCTGGCCTGCCGGCCATCTCCCCCACTTGGGGGGAGATCAGACGTCGCATCGGCTTTCGCCAATCTCCAATGCCGCAGGATGAAGCGAGGCGCCTGAGCAGCCAATCTCCCCGCTTGTGGGGGAGATGTCCGGCAGGACAGAGGGGGGCGCGAAGGATCGCTACCGAACGACTTTTCATAGCGCTCACCTGGTCCAAGCACTTCCCCTCAGCGGTTCTTGACTATAAATTGAATCGATCTAATTTGCCGCGCGAACCTTTTGCATGGCGGATTTCAGACCATGAGCGTGCAAACCACGATGCAGGCCGCGACGCGCGGCCGCTGGGCCGTCGCCGGCATTTTTCTTGCCAATGGTTTCTTGACCGGCAGCTGGGCGCCGCAGATCCCGGTGTTCCTCACCCGGCTCGATATCACCCGATTCACCCTCGGCCTGCTGATCCTCCTGTTCGGCGTCGGCGCGGTCATCGCCATGACCTGGTGCGGCCATCTGATCTCCCGGCATGGCTCGCGCAGCGCCACGCGTTGGTTCGGCGTCTGCGGCAGCTTCGGCCTGCTGATCGTCGCGCTTGCGCCCAACGTTCCCTTGGCGGCCATCGCCATGCTCATCTTCGGCGGCTCGATCGGAGGCATGGATGTCGCGATGAACTCGAATGCCGTGGTGGTCGAAAGAAGGCTTTCGCGGGCAATCATGTCGTCGTCGCATGGCTTCTGGAGCCTCGGCGGCTTCGCCGGCGGCGCGCTCGGCGGCTACTTGATCCAAAACTACGGTTATCTTCCCCATGCCGTCGCGGTGACGGCGATCGCCTTTGTCGTGATCGCCTTTGCCATTCGCTATCTCATCGCCGAGGACAGGCCGCAGGCGGTCGAGCACCGGAAATTCACGCTGCCGCGGCATGTGGCCGTCTATCTGGTCGGGCTGATGGCGCTCCTCACCATGATCTCGGAGGGCGCGGTGCTCGACTGGGCAGCGCTCTTCCTGCATCAGGAGCTGGGCGCAGATCTTGCGGTCGCCGGCCTCGCCTATGCCGCCTTCTCCGGCGTCATGGCGCTGATGCGTTTCCTGGGCGACGGCGTGCGCAACCGCTTCGGCGCCGTGGCGACGCTGCGCGGGTCGGCGCTGGTCGCCGCCGCAGGCATGCTGGTCGCCGGGCTTTCGCCCTCGCCTTACCTTGCCATCGCCGCCTTTGCCTTCTGCGGCTTCGGCATCGCCAATATGGTGCCGATCATCTTTTCGGCCGGCGGCAACCAGGAAGGCATGTCGTCGGGCACCGGCATGAGCGTGGTCACCACCATGGGCTATTCCGGCATATTGGTGGCGCCGTCGGCGATCGGCTTCGTCGCCGAGCATTCGAGCTTCGGCCCGATCTTCGTAGCCCTGTCCGCGCTGCTGGTCGTCGTGCTCTTGATGGCGGGCTTCGCTCACCGGGCCGAATTCGCGCCCGAGCCGGATGATTTCGGGTCGGATCGACCTGAAATCATCCGGCTCTAAGATCAGACAAATAGAGCATGATGTCGTCCGAAAACCGCTTCACACTTTTCGGCATCATGCTCTAGCCGGTCCCGGCCGAATAGCGCTTCAGTTCCTCGTGCAGGAAATCCGCCACGCGGCGGATGCGCATGCTGGTGCGCACGTCGCGATGCATGGCGAGCCACACCGGCAGAACCGGCAGGGGCACATCGGGTAACAGCTTTTCCAGGTCCGGATCGGCATCGGCCAGCGGCTCCTGGCCAATGCCGATGCCGTTGCCGGTCCGCACCGCTTCCCACAGCACGATCTGATTGTCGGTCCTGAAACGGAAATGGCTGCGGCCGACCGGAATGCCGGACGCGGTGAAACCGCGAATGATCTCGTCGCTGCGGTCGAAGCCGACCAACGCATGATCCACGAGGTCGGCGGCTCTTTCCGGCCGGCCGCGCCGGTCGAGATAGGAGCTTGCGGCGCAAAGGCAGAGCGGAATGTCGGTGACCTTGCGCGCCACCAGCTCGTTCTGCGCCGGCCTGACCATGCGGATGGCGATATCGGCATCGCGGCGCAACAGGTTCTCGACCTGGTTGGAGGCGACGATCTCGACCTCGATGCCCGGCTCTTGCTCGCCGAGACGCGCCATCATGTCTGGCAGCACGAAGGCGGCGACAACCTCCGAGGCGGCGATGCGCACCGTGCCCTCGATCGCCTCGACCGAACCCAGCGCCAGCAGCGAAAATGCATTGGCCTGCTCGCTGACCGCCCGGCCGCGCTCGTAGAGCGCGCTGCCGGCTTCCGTCAGCTCATAGCCGCGCCGCCCGCGCCGGAACAGCGTAACGCCGAGCGCCTGCTCGAGCTCCCCGATGTGGCGGCCGAGCGTCGGCTGGCTGGCCGCAAGCCTGCGAGCCGCGCCTGAAAGACTGCCGGTTTCGGCGACCGCGACAAAGCTTTTGATCAGGTTCCAGTCGAATTCCTTCATTCATTTTTGAATAACAGATTTCCGACCTCAGTCAATTTTAATTCGTCCGTGAACGCATCAGATTGGCCGGGCAAACGCAAACAACGGAGAGAACATGATGACCAAGATCGCAATCCTCGGCGCCAATGGCCGGCTCGGCCGCGTGGTCGGCAAGGCTTTCATCGATGCCGGCTTCGACGTCCGCGCTGTTACCCGCACCGGCAAGGTACCGGCGGAACTGAAGGGCGCCACGGCCGTTGCCGGCGACGCGCTGGACTGCGAGTCCCTGATCCGCGCCACCCAAGGCGTCGACATCATCTTCAACGGCCTGAACCCGATCTACACCGACTGGGGCAAGTGCATGCCGATGGCTGAGAACGTCATGGCCGCCTGCCGGGCGAACGGCGCGCTGCACCTCTTCCCGGGCACGGTCTACAATTACGGCTCGCCGATGCCGCAGGTGATCGACGAAGCAACGCCGTTCCATCCGACCACCGAGAAGGGCCGCATCCGCTGCGCCATGGAAGCGCTGTTCCGCAGCGAGGCCGAAGCCGGCCGCGTGCGCACCATTATCCTGCGCGCGGGCGATTTCTTCGGCGGCACCGGCTCAGGCTCCTGGTTCGACCTCGTCGTCGCCGCCAAGATGGAGAAGGGCGTCTACACCGCGCCCGGCCCGGCCAACCTCGTGCATGAATGGGCCTACCTGCCGGACTTCGCCGTCGGCTTCGTCGGCCTGGCGAAGAACCTCGACAAAACGGGCTTCTACGAAGCCATCAACTTCCCCGGTCACGCCGTCACCGACCTCGACATGAAGACCGCGGCCGAGAAGGCGCTCGGCCGCAAGCTGAAGCTCTCCTTCATGCCCTGGTGGGTGCTGCGCGCCGGCAGCCCGTTCGTGGCCATGTGGCGCGAGATCGTCTCGATGTCCTATCTGCGTTTCGAGGCGCACCGGCTGGTCTCGACGCGGCTGGAACAGGTCATCGGCGAAATCCCGCACACGCCGCTCGACCAGGCGGTGAAGGAGGCGCTGCAGGATATTGGCATCGGCGCGGAGCCGTCGCGCCTCGCCGCCTGATCAAGACAGATCAGAAATGAACCGGCCGGGCTCAAGCCCGGCCGTAAGTCGTTTGGATCAGATCCTGCCCATCAACAAAAGGATCAGCAGCACCACCAGGATGACGCCGACAATGCCGGACGGGCCGTAACCCCAGGAGCGCGAATGCGGCCATGCCGGCACGGCGCCGATCAAAATCAGGATCAGGATTATTACGAGAATTGTGCCGATCGTCATGAAAACCCTCGCCGTCTGGTTGAACTACGAGGGAACAATGCAAAAAGCCGCCCGGTTGTTCCCGGGCGGCTTTTGTCCTTGGGGTTGTGAAACGCTCTATTCCGCAGCCTTCGGGAAGGCGACTTCCGGCTCGGCGCCGGTCTCCTTGGCTGGTTCGTCGGTCGCGATCTCGCCCTTGCCGCGCCGGACCAGGCGGCTGAGCCAACCGCGCCGCTGGCCCGGTTTCACCTTGGCGCGGGTGAACACCATCAGCATCGACGGCGTCACCACGAGCGTCAGCAGCGTGGCGAAGGACAGACCGAAGACAATCGCCGAGGACAGCGAAATCCACCATTGCGTCGATGGCGCGTTGATCGTCGTCTCGTGATGGAAGATTTCGAGCCCGAGGCCGAAGGCGATCGGCAGCACGCCGAGGATGGCCGACACCGCCGTCAGCACCACCGGACGGGCGCGCTCGCGGCAGGTCTGCAGCACCGCGTCCATCTTGTCCCAGCCTTCCTCGCGCAGCCGGTCGTAAGTATCGATGAGCACGATGTTGTTGTTCACCACCACGCCGGCAAGCGCGATGACGCCGATGCCCGACATGACGATGCCGAAGGCCTCGCCTGTCAGAAGCAATCCGAGGAAAACGCCTATCGTCGCCATCACCACGCAGGACAGCACGAGCCACACGCTGGTGAACTTGTTGAACTGCGCAAGCAGCACCAGGAAGATCAGGAAGATCGCCGCGCCGAAGGCCTTGCCGAGGAAGGCGCTGGCTTCCGCGCTGTCCTCGTTGGAGCCTGCAAGCTTCCAGCGGATGCCGCTGCCGAGGTTCATATCGGCAACCGCCTTCGTGACTTCCGCCTGCACGGCCGCCACCTGCGCGCCGGCGCTGACATTGGCCTGGACGACCACGGTGCGCGCGCTGTCGATCCGGTTCAGGATGCCGACGCTGGGCTTTGCCTTGCGAATGACGAAGTTAGAGATCGGCACCGCCCCTTGCGAGGTCTGTACCCTCAACTCGTCGAGCGTCGACAGCGTGCGCCGATCCTCCGGCAGGCGCAGCCGGATATCGACCGCCTTGTCGGCGCCGGCCGGTCGGTACTCGCTGAGCTTCAGGCCGTTGGTCACCAGTTGCACCACCGTGCCGACCGAAGTCGGGCTGATGCCGTATTGCGCCGCCTTGGCGCGGTCGACCTCGATCGCCCAGTCGACGCCGGGCGGCGGCAGGCCGTCCGAAATGTCGATGACATTGGGGATCTTGGCGATGCGCGCCGCGACCGCTCGCGCCTTGTCGTCGAGCCCGGCCGGATCGGCGGCCGACAGCCGGATCTGGATCGGCTTGCCGGTCGGCGGGCCGGCTTCCGGCACGCGCACTTCGACATCGACGCCGGGAATGCCGGCCATCACGCCGCGCAGATCGTCGAGGATCTGGTTGGCGGACTTGCGCTCGCGCCAATCGACGAACTCGTACTGGATGACGCCGACCACGTCTTCGGGAATGTCCTGGCCGCCGCCCTGCGTCTTGCCGACCCGCGTATAGACCGACTTCACGCCGGGCCAGCCGAGCAGGCGGTTTTCCGCCGTCTTGGTCGCGGCGTCCATTTCGGCCAGCGAAAGATTGCCGCGGGCATGAACATAGAGCAGGCCGTAATCCGGCTCGACGCTGGGGAAGAACTCGACGCCGGCGCCATATTTCGAATAGGCGAAGCCGACGCCGACCAGAAGCCCGACGGTGAGCAGGATCACCGTGATCGGGAAGCGCACCGCCTGCTTGACCACGGCCATGTACCAGCCGTCGCGATGCTCTTCCTCATGATGCGCCGGCGCCTTGGCGAAGATCGCGCCCAAAGTCGGCGCGAAGACCAGCGCATAGAGCATCGAGGCCGACAGCGTCACGATCAGCGTGATCGGCATATACTTCATGAAGTCGCCGATGATGCCGGGCCAGAAGAGCAGCGGCGAGAAGGCGGCGATGCGCGTCATCGTCGCCGCGATGACCGGGCCGGCCATGCGCTTGGCAGCAAGCGCGAACGCGTCGGCCTTCGGCATGCCTTCGCTCATACGCCGTTCCGCGAATTCGGTGACGATGATGGCGTCGTCCACCAGCATGCCGACGGCCAGGATGAGGCTGAACAGCACGATCATGTTGATCGTGTAGCCCATCATGGCGAGCAGCAGGATGCCCATCAGGAACGATGACGGAATGGCAAGGCCGATGAGCAGCGAGGCTCGTCCCGACAGCGCGTAGAGGATGACGATGAACACCAGTATGACGGCGATCATCACGTGGTTCTGCAGGTCGCCGAGCAGCTGGTTGACGAAGACCGACTTGTCCTGCGTGTAGGTAACGTGCATGCCCTCGGGCATCGTCTTGATGAAATTGTCCGACACTTCCCTGACATGGGTCAGCGTGTCGATCAGATTGGCGCCAATGCGCTTCTTCACTTCGATGGCGATTGCCGGCCTGCCGTCGAGGCGCGTCACTGTCTCGGCGTCCTTGAAGGTCGAGCGTATGGTCGCGATGTCCTTGGCCTGGACCACGGCGTTCGGCGTGGCGACCACCGGCAGGTTGGCGACATCCTCGGGCTTCTCGATCAGCGACGGCACCTTGACCGCGTATTTGCCTTCCGAGCCTTCGAGATTGCCGGCCGCCACGAGACTGTTGGAGGAAGCGACGCCCTGGATCACCTGGTCGAGCTGCAGCCCGTAGGAGGAAAGCTTCACCGGGTCGACGACCACCTCGACAAGGTCGTCGCGCGCGCCCTGCAGCGAGCCTTCGAGCACGCCGGGCACTTCCTCGATACGGTCGCGCAGCTCGCGCGCGGCCGACGTCAGCACGCGCTCCGGCACATCGCCGGAAAGCGTGACGACCAGGACCGGGAATTCCGAGACGTTGACCTCGTTGACCGTCGGCTCCTCGGCGGCCTGCGGCAGGTCGGCCTTGGCGTCCTGCACCTTGCTGCGCGTATCCTGCAGCGCCGTCGCGAGATCCGTCTGCGGCTGGAATTCGACCAGCACATAGCCGCCGCCCTGGAAGGCGGCCGAACGCATCTCCTTAAGCCCCTTGAGGCTCTTGAGCTTGCTTTCCATCGGCCTCAGCAGCAGGCGCTCGGAATCCTCCGGCGAGATGCCCTGATAGATCAGGCTGACATACATCATCGGAATCGGAACGTCGGGTTCCGCTTCCTTCGGCGTCGACTGATAGGCGACCCAGCCCGCGACGACCAGGAACAGCAGCGCCGAAATCGTGAGGCGGGCATTGTTGATGGCGAGTCTGACGATATCCATGACTTCGGCCTGTTATGCTTCGGGGGGCTGGGGACTGCCCTCGCCGGACTGGTCGGCGACGGACGCGTCCTGCTTTACTGCGTGCCGGCGGTGGCTTCGCCGATCAGCTTGTTGATGGTCGCCTGGTCGGCCTCGACAGGCTTCACCAGGTCGCCCTCTTTTACCAGCTCCTGGCCGGCGACGATGATGCGCGCATCTTCCGGAATGCCGCCCAGCACCAGGCCGTGCGGCGTGTCGTCGACCAGGTCGATCGGGAAGAACGCCACCTTGTCGTCCTTGCCGACGGCGCGGATGCCGAGGTCGCCCTTGTCGCCCAGCGTCACCACCGAGCGGGGCAGCATGACCGCGTTGGTCGGCTCGGCGCTAAGCGTGATCTCGGCCGTCATGCCTGCGGGAATGGAGCCGTCGGCATTGGGGATCGCCACCTCGACGCGGAAGGTACGGGTCTGCGCCGAGGCATCGCGGCTGATGTAGCGAACCGTGCCGGTGACCTTCTGATCGTTGACCAGGCGCACGTCGGCCTGGTCGCCGATCTTGACGTAGCGCAGGTCGCGCTCGCTGATCTCGCCGCGCGCGATCACCGGGTCGAGCTTCAGGACCGTCGCCACCTCGCCGCCTTGCATCACCGAGCTGCCGAGCTCCACCGGGATGCGGTCGATGACACCGTCGAACGGCGCCTTGACCTCATTGCGGTCGAGTTCGGCCTGGGCGGTGTCGAGCTGCGATTGTGCGAGCGTCAGGTTGGAGCGGGCTGTGTCGAGCTGCAGCTTCGGCAGATTGCCGGTCTTGGCCAGGCGCTCGGCGGCGTCGAGCTCGGCCTTGCGCTGCACCAAGAGCTGCCTGGCGTTGTCGACATTGGAGATCTTCTCCTCGGCCGCGAGCATCAGCACCAGGTCGCCGGTCTTGACGCGGTCGCCCTGCTTGACCGGCAGCTTTTCGATGACGCCGGCGACGCGCGTCGCCAGCACGGCGCGCTTGTCGGCTTCGGTCAGGCCGGAGATGCGGATCGCGCGCGCATACGTCTTGCGCGGCGGCGTGACCACCGCGACGGTGCGAGGCGCGGCCTTCGGCTCTGCCTCGGCCTTGTTCGGCTTGGCGGCCGCCGGCTTGCCGGCGTCGGCCTGTTTGTCGGTGGTAACCGACTTGTCGGCGGTAGCCGACTTGTCGGCGGCACTGCCGACGGACGAAAACTCGCCCGTTCCCATCCAGGCCGCGAATCCGATGAGCACGGCAATGGCTGCAAGCTTGTGAAACCTGATTCTCGGCATCGTCGTTTTTCCGTTGCGGGACCTGGCGAGGTCGGCTTTCGACCCGGGCGCGGCCGATATGGGTGTGCGCGGGGCCTAGTTCAATTTGCCGTGATCGGCAGACGCGCGCTTCTACCTCAAAGTTGCGGCGCAATATAGTCGGAAAAGTTGCAGGAACATTGCGACATAGAACACTGTGCCTCGACAAAAGCAGGCTTTTCTGCAAGCCGGCAGGCGCTTTCGCGGGCGCGCCGACAGGTTTCCCCAAGGTCACTGGCAGCAGCCGTCAGCATTATGCGAAAAATCTTCCGTAGGCGGCGGCAACCACCCGTTTGGAGCGCAGTCACGCGCGCTATCCTCGGGGTGAAGCTGTCAAGTGATGAAGTTGAGCAGTCGGAATATCCACTCGAATGTCCTGCCATAGGGCGGGCGCAGCAAGCGGCCGGCGCTGAGCTTCGACCGGATGAAGATCGGCTTTTCCTTGCTGAAGGTGCGGAACCCCCATTCGCCGTGATAGGCGCCGGTGCCGCTCTCGCCGACGCCGCCGAAGGGCTGCCGCTCCTGCACCAGATGCAGCATGCAGTCATTGATCGTGACGCCGCCGGCCACCGTCTCGCGCATCATCCTTTGGCGGTTGGCGCTGTCGCTGCCGAACCAGTAGAGCGCCAGCGGCCGCTCGCCCCGGTTGACATGATCTATGGCCTCGTCGACCGTGCCATATTCGACGATCGGCAGGACCGGCCCGAAAATCTCCTCGCGCATCAGCCGCAAGGTCTCGCCGGCGTTGCGCACCAGCACCGGCGCCATCTTGCGATCGCTGACGCCGAGCGTCTCGTTGGCCGGGTTGACCTCGATGATTTCTGCGCCGCTGTCGCGCGCCTCCGCGACCATGTCGCTCAGCCGCCGGTGATGCCGCTCGCTGACGATCGCCGTGTAGTCGGGATTGTCGCCAAGGCGCGGATAGAGCTTGGCCATTGCGACCGCGACCTTTGCCGCGATCGCCGCGCCCTGCCCTTGCGGAACCATCAGATAGTCCGGCGCGATGCAGGTCTGGCCGGCATTGAGCAGCTTGCCATAGGCGACGCTGGCAACCGCCTCGTCGAGGTCGCAGGACGGATCGAAGATTGCCGGCGACTTGCCGCCGAGCTCGAGCGTCACCGGCGTCAGATTGGCAGCGGCGGCCAGGGCCACCTGGCGGCCGACGGCGGTCGAGCCGGTGAACAGGAGATGGTCGAAAGGCAGCGACACGAATGCCTTGCCGGTCTCCGCGTCGCCGATCATCACGCTGACCTCGTCGGCAGCGAAATATTTTTCGACCAGGCTGGCGAGCAGGTCCGAAAACTTCGACGTCAGTTCCGACGGCTTGATCATAACGCGGTTGCCGGCCGCGAGCGCCGCGGTCGCCGGCGCGACGGCGAGCTGGAACGGGTAGTTCCAGGGCGAGACGATGCCGACGACGCCGAGCGGCTGCGGCAAGAGGCGATTGCGTCCAGGCAGGAATGGCAGGCTGGTGGCGACGCGGCGCTCGCGCATCCAGGCGCCGAGATGCGACAGCGCGTGCCTGATGCCGGCACGCACGACGAACAATTCGGCAAGCCGCGTCTCCTCAGCCGAGCGGCCAGAAAAATCGCTGTCGATCGCAGCGCAGATCTCGGCCTCGTGCTTTTCGGTGAGCGCCAGCAGGCGCTTCAGCCGATCCTTGCGCGCGTCCAGCGTCGGGAACGGCTCCTTCTCGAAGGCCCTGCACTGCGCTTCAAACCTGACCCCGAGAGCGTTCTGTCTGATCTGCAGCATCGCGACCTCCCTTTACGTTCAGGTAAGCTACATCCCGCCGACAACCGAATCCAGCATTGCCCCGGTTCCGCTGGGGAAGATGCTGACAGCCGGAACGGACTTGCTGACGGGTATGGAAGACCTCAGGCGCGGCGGCGCGCGGATTCGGGCTTAAGGCGCGCTGCCAGGAACTCCTTGACGCGACGCCCGGGCGCCGGGCCGCGCAGCGGCTTGAAGCCGTCGTCGAGCTCGCCTGAAAGATCGAGCGTGGCATGCTGGCCGACGGCGTCGTAATTCTCTTCCAGCCAGTCGCTGGCGGCGCTGCGGCCGAGGTCGCGCAGATAAGCGATGAAAGCCCATTCGGCATTGACCTTGGACGACGCCGAGAGGTCCTTGAACGCCTCGTCGGCATCGATGCGGTGCATGCGGATGTCGCGGTATTCGCCATGCGGCAGGCGTCCGGCCGCGATCAGTTCCTTGACGAAGGCGATCGAGCGGAATTCACGCAGCAGCCCGGCGTTGAAGGTGATCTCGTCGATGCGGTTCTGGATCTCGTTGGCGCTCTTCGGCGTGCCTTCGCGCACGACCGGATTGATCTGCACCAGGAGCACGTCCTCTGTCGCCGCCGTCTTGAAGAACGGATAGAGCGCCGGATTGCCGCCATAGCCGCCATCCCAATAAGGCACGCCCTTGATCTCGACGGCGCGGAACAATTGCGGCAGGCAGGCCGAGGCCATCACCGTGTCGAGGTCGATCTCGCCGTCGGAGAAGACGCGCAGCTGCCCGGTTTCGACATTGGTCGCCGAGATGAACAGCTCCATCGACTTGCAGGCGCGCACATTGTCGAAGTCGATCTCCTTCGCCACCACATCGCGCAGCGGGTTGAGGCCGAGCGGATTGGCGACATAGGGCGAGAACACCCGCGACATCGTGTCGAAGAAGAAATAGCCGGGCGTGTTCTCGATCGACCAATTGCCCCAAACCACGTCCCACGGCATGCGCTGCACCGGGCTGAAACGGCCCTTCGAGGCCACCGCCCGCCAGAAATCGTCGAGCTTCTTGCGCGCGCCTTCCACACCGCCCCGGACAAATCCGTCGGCCAGCGCCACCGCGTTCATGGCGCCCGCGCTGGTGCCGGACACCGCCGCGATCTCCAGCCGCCCATCCTCCAGCAGCCGGTCGAGCACGCCCCAGGAAAAGGCGCCATGCGAGCCGCCGCCCTGGAGCGCGATGTTGATCTTCTTCTTTTCCTCCGCCCTGCCGTTCTTCGCCATGGCGTTCCTTGTTTCGATGCGCCGGCCTACCGCTACGTCATTTGCACGGAGCCGGCGCAGTCAGCCTATGTTGCAGCGCAGCATATAAGGGCGAACCAAGGCAAGAACACGAACACACAAGCGTGATCATGGAATTTTCCTCGCCCACGAAGTGGGCTACAGCATCCTGTGACTGGCGCGGCTGATCAGGCCGAGGCTTGATTGCCCCGTGGATCCCCCAATCCGTCGCTGCTTCGCAGCGCCACCCCTCTGGAGGGAAAGGAAGGGAGCGTTGCTCGACGAGCGTTGACGGCAAAAAGCTTGGCGCCTTTCCTCTACCCCGTCGATCGGGGAAAAGGTGGCTCGGCGAAGCCGAGACGGAGTGGGGGTCGACCAGCGCTACATAAGACAATACATGCGCCAAGCTGCCATGCACGTTATCGCCAAAGACCAGCCGCTTGGAATGGGTGCATGCCGTAGCCGAGGTGGGGGAGGAACTACCTCTTAGGCAACCAGGTCGGGCACTGGCCCGACATAATGCGACTGCGGCCGGATGAGACGTCCGGTCGCCTGCTGCTCGCGGGCGTGCGCGATCCAGCCGGCAACGCGGCCGGCGGCAAAGACGTTGGAGAACGCCTCTTTCGGAAAGCCGACCGCCTCCAAAAGAAGCGCGGTATAGAACTCGACATTGATCTGGATCGAGCGCTGCGGCTTGGCGATCCTGAGCACCTCAAGCGCCGCCTGCTCCACAGTCTCGGCGAAGGCTAGGCGGCTACCGGTTTCGCTACGCGAGCCGAGTTGCCGCACGACCGCCTTCAGCGCGTCGGCGCGCGGGTCGCGCACGCGGTAGATGCGATGTCCGAAACCCATGATGCGCTCGCCATGCGCGATCTCTTTACGCAGCCAGGCCGTGGCGTCGCCGCTGGCCTCGATAGCGTCCAGCATCTCGATCACCGGCCCCGGCGCACCGCCATGCAGCGGGCCTTTCAGTGCGCCGAGCCCGGCCAGGATCGCCGAGGTCAGCCCGGCCTGCGTCGACGCCACCACGCGGGTCGCGAAGGTCGAGGCGTTGAGCCCGTGGTCGCAGACCGTCACCAGATAGCTGTCGAGCGCCTTGGCAAGCGCCGGCGAGGCGGCGCCGGAGAGCATGCGCAGCATATCGCCGGCATGATCGGCTTTTTCGTCGGGGGCGACCGGCGTCTCGCCCCGGCCAAGCCGCAGCAGCGCCGGCGTCAGCACCGCCGGCGCCGCGATCAGCCTGAGCGCATCGGCAAGTCCATCGCCATCCGGCAGGACGGCCATGCCGGCCCGCATGCCGCTGTAGATGTCGAGCGGCGCAAGCTGGGCAAGCATCGGCTGCACGCGATCGAACACTTCCACCCGCGCGTTGCCGATCGCCTTCTCCAGTTCGGCATCGCTCGGAAGGTCGTCGAAGAAGCCGTCGAACAGGAGCCGCACCACTTGCGCGTAGCGCCAGCGGCCGGCGAGTTCCATCAGCGAATGGCCGCGGATGGTGAGGTGCCCGCCCGCGCCATCGACGTCGGAAAGCACTGTGTCGGCCGCCACAACATCATCGAGCCCATTTGCCATGATCGTCTCCTTGACCTTTTGCGCATGACAATTAATGCTGCGCAATCAATGCATCAATCTTGATCAAGATAATCAATGTAAGGCGGGCAAATGATGGAATGGCTGACGCGGGATGAGGCGCTGGAGCGGCTCAACGTCCGTCCGCAGACGCTTTATGCCTATGTCAGCCGCGGCCGCATCGGCATGAAGCCGGACGACGCAGACCCGCGCCGCAGCCGGTACCGCGCCGACGACATCGCCGCGCTCGCCACGCGTCGCGACCGCGGAAGGAGCCCGCAGGCGATCGCCGAAAGCGCCATCGCCTGGGGCGAGCCGGCGATTCCCACGTCAATCTCCACGGTGCTGCATGGCCGTCTCATCTATCGCGGCAAGGATGCGGTGGAGCTTTCGGCGACGGCGACACTCGAGGAGACCGCCGGACTGCTGTGGGCCTCCGACCGTCCGGTATCGTTCGCCTCGCTGACCTCTTCGGCCGCCCGGCAAAGCGGCACGCCCACCGCCTTCGCCAGGCTCTCGGCGCTCGCCGCCGGAGGCTGGTCCTCGCTCGGACGCAGGCCGGCCATGCTGCAGCAGGACGGCGCCGCCGCGACCAGCGCGCTGGCAACCGCGCTCGGCGCGGCGCCGGGCTCCGAACCCGTGCATGTCAGGCTGGCGCAGGGCTGGTCGGTGAAAGCCGCCGGCGCCGATCTCATCCGCAGGGCGCTGGTGCTTTTGGCCGATCATGAACTCAACGCCTCGACCTTCGCCGCCCGCGTCGCGGCCTCCACGGGCGCGCCGGTCGCCGCCTGCCTGCTCGCAGGTCTTGCGACCCTGACCGGCCCGCGCCATGGCGGCGCCGGCGCGGCGGCGATCACGCTTGTCGAGGATGCCGAGCGGCTGGGTCCGGACGAGGCGATTGCCCGCTGGCTCGCCCATGACCGGCCGCTGCCAAGCTTCGGCCACCCGCTCTACCCGGAAGGCGATCCGCGCGCACAAGCACTGCTGCCCGACCTGGAGATCGATGACGGGATCGTGCATCTTCGCGACGCTGTGCTCGCCGCGACCGGGCTGCATCCGAACATCGATTTTGCGCTGGCCGCGATGACGCGCAGCCTCAGCCTGCCGGCCGATGCACCGTTCCGCCTGTTCGCGCTCGGCCGCAGCGTCGGCTGGACGGCGCATGCCGTCGAGCAGGTGACCAGCAACAGGCCGATCAGGCCGCGCGCCCGTTACGACGGGCCGGTCGGGACTTAGTGGCGGCCGACTGGTGCCATAAAGGTGAAGCGCTTGGCGCTTCGCCTTTATGTGAAACGCGGCAGGGTGTGTCGAGATTCCGGCCTCACCTGAATATCGGCACACCCGTCAGGACATCGTGTCCAGCTTGCGCTGCATGGCCGCAATCTGCGCCTTCAATTCCTGCAGATCGTCGGATTTCTCTTCCTTCTTCGGCGGCTCGGCAGGGGCCGCGGAATTGCCGCCGGCGGGCGGGAACGGCGTGAACATGCGCATGGCGTTCTGGAACATCTCGACGTTGCGTCGCGTCTGCTCCTCGAGCGCCTTGATGGGCGTCTTCATCATGTCTATCGGCGTCTTGCCGAAGGCGCCTTTGAGCTGCTCGCGAAACCGCTCCTGCTCCTTGGAGAAGGCGATCATCGACTGTTCGAGGAAGCTCGGCACGATCATCTGCATCTGATCGCCGTAGAAGGAGATGAGCTGGCGCAGGAACGGGATCGGCAGCATGTTCTGCCCGTCCTTGTTTTCCAGCTCGAAGATGATCTGCGTCAGCACCGGATGGGTGATGTCGTCACCCGTCTTTGCGTCCTGGACCGTGAACTCCTCGCCCTTCTTGACCATCTCGGCCAAGTCCTCGAGTGTCACATAGGTACTCGTGCCGGTATTGTAGAGCCGGCGATTGGCATATTTCTTGATGACGATCGGGTCGTCTTTTGCGGCCATCCGTATCCTCCCCAGGACACCGGCACCTTTAGGAGTAAGCGGCCGGTAACGATTGCGCCCTTTATCGAGGATACGCGCAAAAGCGTCACAATTCCAAGCGGTTTGTGCACTGCGGCATCATTTAATGCTGCATGGCCATGACAAAATCCGCCGCGCGGTCAACGGCATGTTACCGCAACCGGCGCACGTTCTGCTTGCCGCGCATGGCGGCCATGCCCATTTCCGGTTTGACTCGGCTGCTTGAACCGGCAAGAAAGTCTTCAAGGATAGCCTAAAACACGACACCTCGAAGTCTGGAGAAGAAAATGTCCGCTTCCAATTCCATCGTCGTCGCCAGCGCCGCCCGCACCGCGGTCGGTTCCTTTAACGGCGCTTTCGCCGCCACGCCGGCGCATGAGCTCGGCGCCGTCGTCATCAGGGAATTGCTGGCGCGCGCGAACGTCGAGGCGGCGGAAGTCGACGAGGTCATCCTCGGCCAGGTGCTGACCGCCGCGCAAGGCCAGAACCCGGCCCGTCAGGCCTCGATCAATGCCGGCCTGCCGAAAGAGACCACGGCCTGGGGCCTCAACCAGGTTTGCGGGTCGGGCTTGCGCGCCATCGCGCTCGGCATGCAGCAGATCGCCACCGGCGACGCCAAGGTGATCGTCGCCGGCGGCCAGGAATCGATGTCGCTGTCGCCGCATGCCGAGCATCTGCGCGCCGGCGTCAAGATGGGCGACTACAAGATGATCGACACCATGATCAAGGACGGCCTGTGGGATGCCTTCAACGGCTACCACATGGGCAACACCGCCGAGAACGTCGCCCGCCAGTTCCAGATCACCCGCGAAACCCAGGACGAGTTCGCGCTCGCCTCGCAGAACAAGGCGGAGGCCGCGCAGAAGGCCGGCAGGTTCAAGGACGAGATCGTCGCCTTCACCATCAAGGGCAAGAAGGGCGACACCATCGTCGATCAGGACGAGTACATCCGCCATGGCGCGACGCTCGACGCCATGACCAAGCTGAAGCCCGCCTTCGACAAGGACGGTACGGTCACCGCCGCCAACGCCTCCGGCATCAATGACGGCGCCGCCGGCGCGCTGCTGATGACCGAGGCCGAGGCTGCAAGGCGCGGCATCACCCCGCTGGTGCGCATCGCCTCCTGGGCGACCGCCGGCGTCGATCCGGCGATCATGGGCACGGGTCCGATCCCGGCTTCGAAACGGGCGCTGGAAAAGGCCGGCTGGTCGGTCAAGGACCTCGATCTCGTCGAAGCCAACGAGGCCTTCGCCGCGCAAGCTTGCGCCGTCAACAAGGGCATGGGTTGGGATCCCTCGATCGTCAACGTCAATGGCGGCGCCATCGCCATCGGCCATCCGATCGGCGCCTCCGGTGCCCGCGTCTTCAACACGCTGGTCTATGAGATGCGCCGCCGCGGCGCCAAGAAGGGCCTCGCCACGCTGTGCATCGGCGGCGGCATGGGCGTTGCGATGTGCGTTGAAGCGCTCTGAGCTCAGCGAATAGGGAGTAGCGAATAGGGAAGAAAGAGCGTCGCGCGGCGGGACATCAGAACCCTACTCGCTATTCGCTACTCTCTATTCGCTCGGACGATTTTAACGGGAGGAACTTCATGTCCAAAGTAGCAATCGTCACGGGCGGATCGCGCGGCATCGGCGCTGCGATATCGGTCGCCTTGAAGAACGCCGGCTATTCGGTCGCGGCCAACTATGCCGGCAATGACGAGGCGGCCCAGAAATTCAAGGCCGAGACCGGAATCCCGGTCTACAAATGGTCCGTCGCCGACTACGACGCCTGCGCCGCCGGCATCAAGCAGGTCGAAGCCGATCTCGGTCCGGTCTCCGTGCTGGTCAACAATGCCGGCATTACCCGCGACGCCATGTTCCACAAGATGACGCCCGCGCAGTGGAAGGAAGTGATCGACACCAACCTCTCCGGCGTCTTCAACATGACGCATCCTCTGTGGAGCGGCATGCGCGACCGCAAGTTCGGCCGCGTCATCACCATCTCCTCGATCAACGGCCAGAAGGGTCAGATGGGCCAGGTCAATTATTCGGCCTCGAAAGCCGGCGACATCGGCTTCACGAAGGCGCTGGCTCAAGAGGGGGCTCGCGCCGGCATAACCGTCAATGTCGTCTGCCCCGGCTACATCGCCACCGACATGGTCATGGCCGTGCCGGAAAAAGTGCGGGAATCGATCATCGCTCAGATCCCGGTCGGCCGCCTCGGCGAGCCGGAAGAGATCGCGCGCTGCGTCGTCTTCCTGGCTTCCGACGAGGCCGGCTTCATCACCGGCTCGACGATCACCGCCAATGGCGGCCAGTATTTCGTCTGACACTCCGGTACTTCGCCCGACACCCTTTGCCGCCAAGGCGGCTCCTGCACCGGAGCCGCCTTTTCTGTCCTTCGGCAATGCCGGCGCGACACCTTGCCTCAATTCGGCACGCAAAAGTTAACGGCCGCGACCACGCTCTGTGCACAACCCCTCCGACAAGCTGTGAATCCTCGGTGGGCAAGCAGTGGATAACACCATATCTAGCGGTGAACAAACCGGGAAACTTTGTGCATCTCTGATTCGTCGCCGATTCGTTCTGGCTTTGACCGAAAAGTTAATGGCGAAGACCGAAAACCCCACCAAAATCGTTAAAAGCCGTTAAGAAAGCCCAACAATTTCATAACCTTGGCGGCGCCCTCGAGTGCACCGCGACCGTTCGCCGGCAAAGGTTAACGGCGGCCTGGCTCCAGCGCAGGCTAGGCATGAATCGGGCCAATCTCCCGATTCAGCATGTGGTGAGACTCATCGTCAAAAAATCCACATATAGCCGTGAACAAAACCTGAATCAGACCGAGTCACCGATTCGTCGCTGATTCGTTCCAGACTCGTTCCAGCCGTTAACGGCAGCCGGTTTTGACCGCCTCGTCCATTCCTGCCAGCTCCCAAAAAGAACATTCCGCTTTCGCTCGGCGTCCTAAATCCCTATGTGTCGGCTGTCACACGCGGCGGCGCCGCCGCGCCTCCGACCAAAAGCGGCAGAAACACCTATTTCCGAGCCGATGAACATCCAGCCGAAACACTCCCAGCCGCTGATCCTTTCGGGCCGCGACGTGACGGCGGTGTTGGGTCCCACCAACACCGGCAAGACCCATCTCGCCATCGAGCGCATGGTCGCGCATGGGACCGGCATCATCGGTCTGCCGCTGAGGCTGCTCGCCCGCGAGGTCTATGCCCGCGTCTGCGAGAAGGTCGGTGCCCACAAGGTGGCGCTGATTACAGGCGAGGAGAAGATCGTGCCTGCCGGCGCGAAATATTCGGTCTGCACCGTCGAGGCGATGCCGCGCGAGACCGACGCCGCCTTCGTCGCCATCGACGAGGTGCAGCTCGCCGGCGATCTCGAGCGCGGCCATATCTTCACCGACCGCATCCTGCATCTGCGCGGCCGCCAGGAGACGCTGCTCCTGGGCGCCGCCACCATGCACGGCATCCTGCAGAAACTGCTTAAGGGCGTATCCGTGGTGACGCGGCCGCGGCTTTCACATCTCGCCTATGCCGGCTCGAAGAAGCTCACCCGGCTGCCGCGGCGGACTGCGATCGTCGCCTTCTCGGCCGACGAAGTCTATGCGATCGCCGAGCTGATCCGCCGCCAGCAGGGGGGTGCTGCCGTCGTGCTCGGCGCGCTCTCGCCGCGCACCCGCAACGCGCAGGTCGAGATCTTCCAGTCCGGCGACGTCGACTATCTCGTTGCCACCGACGCCATCGGCATGGGGCTGAACCTCGACCTCGAGCACGTCGCCTTCGCCCAGAACCGCAAGTTCGATGGCTATCAATACCGCAACCTGACCGCCGCCGAACTCGGCCAGATCGCCGGCCGCGCCGGCCGCCATCTGCGCGACGGCACGTTCGGCGTCACCGGCCAGGTCGATCCGTTCGACGAGGACCTGGTCAAAAAGATCGAGGCGCATGATTTCGACCCGGTGAAGGTGCTGCAATGGCGCACCGCCGATTTCGACTTTTCCAGCCTGGATGCGCTGAAGCGCTCGATCGAGGCCAATGCGCCTGTCGAAGGCTTGACCCGCGCGTTGCCGGCAGTGGATGCGCAGGCCCTGGAGCACCTGTCGCGCGATGGCGACATCCGCGCTTTGGCCACCGGCAAGGAGCGCGTGGCGCTGCTTTGGGAAGCCTGCGCGCTTCCCGATTACCGCAAGATCGCGCCGGCGCAGCATGCCGACCTCATCGCCTCCATCTATATGGACCTTGCGCGCCATGGCCATGTCGATGAGAATTATATGGCCGAGCAGGTGCGGCGCGCCGACACGACCGACGGCGATATCGACACGCTGTCGCACCGGATCGCCCAGATCCGCACCTGGACTTTCGTCTCCAACCGGCCGGGCTGGCTGGCCGATCAGCTACACTGGCAGGAAAAGACGCGCGAAATCGAAGACAGATTGTCGGATGCGCTGCATGAGCGGTTGACGAAACGCTTCGTAGACCGCAGGACTTCCGTCCTCATGCGGCGCCTTAGAGAAAATACCATGCCTGAAGCCGAAATCAGCCCTACCGGAACCGTCCTCGTTGAAGGCCATCATGTCGGCGAGCTGCAAGGGTTCCGCTTCACCGCCGACCAGAGCGCTGGCGGCGAGGACGCCAAGGCGGTGCGCACCGCTGCCCAGAAGGCGCTCGCGGCCGAGTTCGACGCGCGCGCCGAACGCTTTGCCGCCTGCGCCAATGGCGACCTGGCGCTCGGCTCCGACGGTGTGTTGCGCTGGATCGGCGCGCCGATCGGCACGCTGGTCGCCGGCGACGAGGCGCTGAAGCCGCGCCTGGTCCTGCTTGCCGACGAGCAGCTGACCGGCCCTGCCCGCGACAAGGTCGCGGCGCGCGCCGAGCGTTTCGTCAATTTCCAAATCGAGTCGCTTTTGAAGCCGCTGGTCGACCTGAAGAACGCCGACCAGATCACCGGCATAGCGCGCGGCATCGCTTTCCAGCTGGTCGAGCATTTCGGCCTGATCAATCGCCGCGACATCGCGGAAGAGATGAAGTCGCTCGACCAGGAAGGCCGCGGCGCATTGCGCCGCCTCGGCGTGCGCTTCGGCGCTTACCATGTCTTCGTTCCGGCGCTGATCAAGCCGGCGCCGGCGGGACTGGTGACGCTCCTCTGGGCGCTCAAGAACGACGGCAAGGACAAGCCGGGCTTCGGCGACGTGGTGCACGCGCTGGCCTCCGGTCGCACCTCTGTGGTCATCGAGCCGGCCTTCGACAAGACCTTCTACAAGCTCGCCGGCTACCGCAATCTCGGCCGCCGCGCCGTGCGCGTCGATATCCTCGAGCGGCTTGCCGACCTCATCCGCCCGGCGACCAACTGGAAGCCCGGCCTCGGCCAGCGTCCGGACGGCGCCTATGACGGCCACGCCTTCATGGTGACGCCGCCGATGATGTCGATCCTCGGCGCCACGGCCGACGACATGGAGGAGATCCTCAAGGGTCTCGGCTATCGCTCGGAGGCGAAGCCGGCCGCCGAGGTGAAGGCGAAGCTCGACGCGCTGGACGCCGCCGCCCGCGAAGTGGCCGCGGCCAAGCTCGCCGCGGAAGAAGCGGCGCGCGCCGCGCAAGCGGATGAGGCGCAAGCTGCGGCAGCTGACACGGTCGCGGAGGCAATGGTCGAGGGCTCGGAGCCGGCTGCCGCCGAAGCTCCGGCTGAAGCCACCGCGGAACTGTCAGCGGAACCTGTCGCGGGAGAAGCGGCAGAAGTTCCGACCGAGGTTACGGAGGAGGCTCCCGCGGTGGAAGACACCGCAGCGGTGGACATCACGGCAGCGCCCGAGTCGCTCGAAAGCGCCGACGCCCTTACCTCCTCCTCGATGGGGGAGGTCGCGGCGCGAAGCGACGCGGGTGGGGATGACAGCGCCGATCTTCCCCACGAGGGGGAGGGTAGTGCCGGCGAGGCGCCAGCCGAAGCCGAGGAACCAAAACCTGTGCTCCTGTGGCGCCAGGCGCGTTTCGACCATCAGCGTCCGCGTCACCGTCATGACAACCGCCGTGACAATCGTCCGCGCGGTGGCCAGCCCGCACGCGAGGCAGGCGCCGGAGGCCAGCCCGGTGACAAGCCGGCGCATGAGGGTCGCGACGGCGCCGGCAAGCCGCGCTTCGACCGCTCGAAGTTCAAGCCGAGGCCGGAGGCGGGCGACCGGCGCGAAGGCAGGCCGCAAGGCGAGCGCCCGGATCGACGCGAGGGCCGGCCCGACTGGAAGGGCAACAGGCAGGACGGCAAGGGCAACGCTCAGAGCGGTAGCAACCCTCCGGGCGGCAAGCCAGCCTTCCAGGGCAAGCCGCGCGAGGAGCGTCCGCAGCGCTTCGACCCGGACTCGCCCTTCGCCAAGCTCGCCGCCTTGCGCGACCAGCTGAAGAAATAGGCTAGAGCATGATTCCAAAAAGTGGGAATCGGTTTTCGGGCGAGATCATGCTCCATCAAAGAGTCAGCATGATCCCGAACCGAAGAACCGCGTCAGCGAAGAGTGGGAACCGGTTTTCGGATAAGATCAGGCTCCAACAAAGCTAGCCACGATGGTTGGAGAAGGTCGCCAGCGCATCGACAAATGGCTGTTCTTCTCGCGCGCGGTGAAGTCGCGCTCGCTGGCGGCGAAGGTCGTCGTCGCCGGACGCGTGCGCATCAATCGCGACAAAGCAGCGCAGGCCTCGGATCTGGTCAAGCCCGGCGACGTGCTCACCATCACGCTCGAGGGCCGTATCCTGGTCTGGAAAGTGGTGAATTGCGGCACGCGACGCGGCCCGGCCGACGAGGCGCGGCTGCTCTACGAGGACATGTCGCCGGCGCCGACGCCCAAAGGCGACGCGGTTCCGGACGCCATTCCGGCGCTGCGCGAGGCCGGCAGCGGCCGCCCGACCAAACGCGAGCGCCGGCAGACCGACCGTCTGCTCGGCGACGAATGAGACCTGATCGACCGAGGGTCGCGGCCGGAGCAATTCCAGGAAAAATGCGCCGCGGTGGGGCTGGGTGACCTCGATGTGCCCTTGCAGCCGGATTCCATTCCGGACCGCCCGGCTCCGCCGGCAATCCCTGCCCTTGCATGCGGCGGGCAAAGGCGTTACCTCAGCCAAAAAGCCCAACAAAATGGGACGTTCCGGAGCCTGCAATGACCTATGTCGTGACCGACAATTGCATCAAATGCAAATATATGGACTGCATCGAGGTCTGTCCGGTCGACTGTTTCTACGAGGGCGAGAACATGCTCGTCATCCATCCCGACGAGTGCATCGACTGCGGCGTGTGCGAGCCCGAATGCCCGGCCGACGCGATCAAGCCGGACACTGAGGGCGGCCTCGACAAATGGTTGCAGATCAACTCGGAATACGCCGAGAAATGGCCTAACATCACCGCCAAGAAAGAGCCGCCGGCAGACGCCAAGACCTTTGACGGCGAGACCGGAAAGTTCGAGAAGTATTTTTCGGCGGAGCCCGGCGAAGGCGATTGATAGAGCGGCCGGCAACACCGGCATGACGCGACGTAACAGGACCGATACAATTACTGTCTTGACGGGCAGCGCTGCCGCTTGGCGTTAGCGAATGCAGCAAAACCTTGATTCTTCCGACTTTTTGTGCTACATCAGCAAAATATGCCGGTGACACAACGTCGATTTATGGCGCTAACGCCCCAAATCACTGAAAGGTGAGCTTTTAGATCCGGACCAGAGCGATCTGGGGCAGGCGGTCGCATTCGTGCGATATGCCGGTCCCTGCTTTTCCGGTGGGTTCATCCCTGTTGCGCGGCTAATGGTCGGCTATTGCCGGCCCCATGGGTTCGAGTCGGCATGATGCCGGCTGCACAACTAAGGAGTTCAGGGCGTAATGGCAACGATCACCCCGCAGAAGAAGTCCAACGCGGCCCGCCACGGGTTCAAGACCGGCGAATTCATCGTCTATCCGGCGCATGGTGTCGGTCAGATCGTGGCGATCGACGAGCAGGAAGTTGCGGGTCACAAGCTGGAACTGTTCGTCATCGATTTCCAGAAGGACAAGATGCGGCTGAAGGTGCCGGTCGCCAAGGCGACCTCGATCGGCATGCGCAAGCTGTCGGAAGAGGACTATGTCGACCGCGCGCTCAAGGTCGTGCAGGGTCGCGCCCGCATCAAGCGCACCATGTGGTCGCGCCGCGCCCAGGAGTATGATGCCAAGATCAACTCCGGCGACCTGATCTCGATCTCGGAAGTGGTGCGCGACCTCTACCGCGCCGACAACCAGCCGGAGCAGTCCTATTCCGAGCGTCAGCTTTACGAAGCCGCGCTCGACCGCATGGCCCGCGAGATCGCCGCGGTGAACCGCATGTCGGAGACCGAGGCCGTGCGCCTCATCGAGGTCAACCTCAACAAGGGTCCGAAGCGCGGCGCCAAGGCCGACAACGAAGAAGCCGAGCAGGAAGAAGCTGCCTGAGCTTTTTCGCTTTTGGAATTACGAGAACCCGACCTCGCGCCGGGTTTTTGCTTGTGGACTCTCGCATATGGCGCCCCCTCACCCAGCCTCCGCTTCGCTCGGCTGACCTCTCCCCGAGGGGAGAGGAGGTTGTCAGCGCCGGCGCCAAGCTCTTCTCCCCATGGGGAGAAGGTGGCCGCGTAGCGGCCGGATGAGGGGGCGGCGCCGCCCTATGCGATTGGCCCCACGAGTAGAAAGTTGGGAGGCTCAGCCGCCGCCTTCCTTCTGCGCCTCCTCTTGCCTGAGCGAGGCGATGAAGCGTTTCGTCCGCTCGCGCTCGGGATTGTCGAAGACGACCGAAGCAGGGCCCTTCTCCACGATCGAACCGGCATCGAGGAAGACGACCTCCTGCGCGATCTTGGAGGCGAGTCTGAGATCATGCGTGGCCATAACCATCGTCGTGCCTTCGCGGGCCAATTGCCCTAGCACGTCGACCACTTCCTGCGCCAGTTCCGGATCGAGCGCCGAGGTCGGCTCGTCGCAGAGCAGCACGCGTGGCGACGGCGCCAGCGCCCGGGCGATCGCCACGCGCTGCTGCTGGCCGCCGGACAGCGTCGCCGGCCAGGCATCGGCCTTGTGCACCATGCCGACCTTTTCGAGCAACGCCAGCGCCCGCTCGCGCGCCCTCGGCTCGGGCCATTTCAGCACCGTCACCAGCCCTTCCATGACATTCTCGATCGCTGTGCGGTGCGGGAAGAGCTGGAAATTCTGGAACACCATGCCGGTCTGCAGGCGGATGCGCTGGATATCCTTGGCCGGCACTTTGACGCCCGGATGGAACGCAAGCGTCTCCTCGCCGATGCGCAAGGAACCGGAGGTCGGGATTTCCAGCAAGTTGATGCAGCGCAAGAGCGTGCTTTTCCCGCCGCCCGAGGGGCCGACCAGCGCCGTCACGCTGCCCTCGTCGAGGCTGACGGTGACACCCTTCAGAACCAGATTGTCGCCGAAGCGCTTTTCGATGTTGGTGAGGCCGATCATGCGTTGGCCTCCAGGAACCCGCCATAGCGGTTGAGCCGCACTTCGAGCCGCGCCTGCAGCGCCGACAGCACCGAGCTCAACGCGAGATAAAGCGCCGCCGCTTCGACATAGAGGATCAGCGGCTCATAGGTGGTGGCGACGATGCGCTGCGCGGCCTGGAACATCTCGGGCACCGTGATCGCCGCCGCCAGCGAGGTGTCCTTGACCAGCGAGATGAACGTGTTGGAGAGCGGCGGCACCGCGACGCGGCCGGCTTGCGGAAGGATGGTGCGCCGCATCGCCTGGCTCCAGGTCATGCCGATCGAATAGGAAGCTTCCCACTGGCCCTTCGGCACCGAGCCGATGACGGCGCGGATGATCTCCGAGGTATAGGCGCCGATGTTGAGCGTGAAGCCGATCAGCGCGGCGGGAAAGGCATCGAGCAGGATGCCGACCGACGGCAGGCCGTAGAAGATCAGGAACAACTGGACGAGCAGCGGTGTGCCGCGAAAAATCCAGACATAGAAGCGCACCAGCGCGACCAGCGGCTTCGGGCCGAACAGCCGGATCAGGGCCGTCACCAGTCCGGCAATGAGCCCAAGCGCGAAGGACAAAAGCGTCAGCGGTACGGTGAAGATCAGCGCCGCCCACAGCAGCGTCGGCAACGATTCCAGCATCAATTGCAGCCAGTGCGGCACGGGGCGCTTCTCCCTTCCAGATACGGCGGCGCGTTCCCCCGTATAGACTGACTATCATGCAAAAATCGGCAGGCCGTCAAAGACGGCCCGGATGAATGTCGTGTAAAAAATGGCGGCCGTCTTAGACGGCGCCCGAATCTCATGCAAAAAATGGCGGGCCGTCTGAGACGGCCCGCCGGTTTGCGAACAAAAGGACGATTGCCTTACTTCGAAACGTCCTGACCGAAATACTTGTCGGCGATCTTCTGATAGGTGCCGTCGGCCTTGATGTCGGCCAGCGCCTTGTTGATGGCCGCGACCAGCTCCGGATCGCCCTTGCGCACGATGACGCCGGAATAGTCGGCATTCTCTTCCTGCGCGGCGATCTTCACATTGGCGTCCGGCTTGTGCTTCTTGAAGTCGAGGAAGGACAGGCTGTCGTTGATGGTGGCGTCGGCGCGGCCGGTGAGCAGAAGCTGGATAGACTGGTCGAAACCGTCGGTGCCGACGAGCTCGGCGCCGTTCTTCTCGGCGAGCTTGCCGAAATTCGAGGTCAGCGACTGTGCGGCCTTCTTGCCCTTGAGGTCGGCGAAGGTCTTGATGTCGGTGTTGTCGCCGCGCACGATCAGCACCGCCTTCGAGGCGATATAGGGATCGGAGAAATCATACTTGGCCTTGCGGGCATCGGTGATGCCGACCTCGTTGATGACGGCGTCGTAGCGGTTGGCGTCGAGGCCGGCGATCAGGCCGTCCCACTTGCCCTCGAGGAACTGAACCTTGACGCCGAGCTTGTCGCCGATGGCCTTGGCGATCTCGACGTCGAAGCCGACCAGCGCGTTGGATTCGTCGTGATAGGTGAAAGGCGCATAGGTGCCTTCAGTGCCAACCTTGAGCACCCCGGCCTGTTTGATCTGGTCGAGATTGGCGCCGGCATAGCTGGCAGTGATCGCCAGAAACTGCAGCGTTCCGGCGATAAGAAGCGGTTTGAGCCATTTCATTTTTCTGTGATCCCGTTTTGACCGGTGCCCCGGCGCGATTGTGCGAGCCGGAAACTGGCAGATAGAAGGCTGCAAAATAAGGAACCAGATTTCAAAAATCGGCTCAGCCAGAAATCTGGTTCTCAAAACCGGCCAGGAATCCGCCAAGCGGCTTTTCCCGGCAGATAACAGAATGTTTCCGTCGGCACCATCTGCCCCCTCGGGCGGCGGAACCATCCATGCGCCTGACACGTTGCATGGCTGTTGTAGGGCGCGGCGGCATCTTTTCAACCGCCATACGCGCAATCGTCGCAAAAGGAGCCGGCATGATCGAGGACGCGGCAGGACGGACACTGGTCCGGGCGGCAATGAAGGCTCCCTACCTCGAGCGCGACGAGGAGCATGTCCTTGCGCTCCGCTGGAAGGAAGAGAATGACCAGCACGCGCTGCACAGGATCACTGTCGCCCATATGCGGCTGGTCATCTCAATGGCCTCGAAATTCCGCCATTATGGCCTACCGCTCGGCGATTTGATCCAGGAGGGCCATGTCGGTCTGCTTGAGGCAGCGGCCCGC
Organism: Mesorhizobium sp. CA14; assembly: GCF_020165195.1. GTDB lineage: Bacteria > Pseudomonadota > Alphaproteobacteria > Rhizobiales > Rhizobiaceae > Mesorhizobium. Next base: position 31,066 of record NZ_JAIUHR010000007.1, read on the forward strand.
TTCGAGCCCGCGCGCGAAGTGCGCTTCTCGACCTATGCCACCTGGTGGATCCGCGCCTCGATGCAGGACTATATCCTGCGCAACTGGTCGATCGTGCGCGGCGGCACCAGCTCGGCGCAGAAGGCGCTGTTCTTCAATCTCAGGCGTTTGCGCGCACGGCTGGCCAACGGCGCCGAGCCGCTCTCCAACGCCTCGCTCTACCGCGAGGTGTCTGCGGCGCTCGGCGTGCCGGAGGCCGACGTGGCGATGATGGATTCGCGCCTGTCCTCGCCCGACAGCTCGCTCAACGCACCTTTGGCCGATGAGAACGGCGCCGCCGAGCGAATGGATTTCCTGGTCTGCGAAAACCCGCTTCCCGACGAGATCGTCGGCGAAAGGATCGATGTTCAGCGCCGCGCCGTCTGGCTGAAGAGCGCGCTCGGCGCGCTCAACGCCCGCGAGCTTCGCATCATCGAGGAGCGCAGGCTGAGCGATGACGGCGCCACGCTGGAATCGCTTGGCGAACAGCTCGGCATCTCCAAGGAGCGCGTCCGCCAAATCGAGGCCCGCGCCATGGAAAAGCTGAAGCTGGCGCTGGTAAAGCAGAATCCGGAATTTCTGGCGGAAGCCGCCTGAAGCTGGTCCGGGCCAAGCTCAAAGATAAGAAATTTATTAAATAAGAATACATCGTCATCGAGGCAATTTTCCTCGGGTAATAACGAGGATTGTGAGCTCTTTAACAGACCGTTGCGCCGCAATCGGCTTTTTGACTCCTCCAGATCACAACACATGGGGGATTTGCCATGCTGCGATGCTGCGCGCTCCTTGCAGCCTTGATCCTCGTGGGTCTCACGACATTCCAAGCGCATGCCGATCGAAGGGTGGCCCTCGTGATCGGCAATTCGCAATATCGCGAAATCCCAGCCCTCAAGAATCCCGACAAGGACGCCGAGGATGTATCGAAGACATTCCGGCTGGCCGGCTTCGAGGTGTTCGCGGCCAAGGACCTCACCAAGCTTCAATTCGAAGAGAAGTTCCGCAACTATCTGGCGGCGGCGGACGGCGCCGATCTCGCGGTCGTCTATTATTCCGGCCACGGCTTTCAGATCGGCGGGGAGAATTTCCTGATCCCGGTGGATGCGTCGTTGAAAGATGCCGCGGACATGGAAGTCCAGGCCATCAAGGTCGACGACATATTGCGGCAGCTGCGCTCGAGATCGAAGGTCCAGATGATCATCCTCGACGCCTGCCGCGACGATCCTTTCCCGCGCAAGGACTATTGGCTGCGCGACCAGTTGATCGTCGCCGGCGGCAGCGGCCTTGCGCAGGTGACAGGCTCGCAGAACACGCTGATTGCCTTTGCCACGGAACCCGGCGCCGTCGCCTATGACGGATCCGGCGACCTCAGCCCGTTTTCATCGTCCTTCTCCCGCCGCGCGCTGGCGCCGAACCAGGAAATACGCTCGGTGATGGCGGCCGTGCGTCGCGATGTGGTCAAGGCGACCAACGGCAAGCAGGTTCCGTGGGAGAACTCCTCGCTGATCGACGATGTCGTGCTGATGCGCGGAACGGAGCAACCCGCGCCGCCGCCCGACGCTGAGCAGAACCAACAGACAGCGGAGCGCGGAATTCAGGTCTCCGCCGCTGCCGAAGCGATGGACAATCGCGACATCCGCGTCCCGGTCGGCGTCGGCCCGGTTCCGCTGAAACTGGACTTCGCGGCCAAGGATGCCTCGCTCGGCCTCAAGCTCGCGAGCTACCCGGCAACCGGAACGCTGTCCCTGCCGGATCGCGTGCTTTCGCCGCAATCGAGCCTGATGGCCGCCGAGGTCGACAAGCTGCGCTACGAGCCGCAGATCGGCTCGGTCGCTCCCGTCGAAGTCGGCTTCCAGATCCGCGTGGGCAACGCCGCGAGACAGGCGACGGTGAAACTGTCGCCGAACGTCGACCCCTGCGACCAGGCCGCCGGCGAGCCGCTCGACCTGCAAGGCGTCGTTCCGGGCCGCTTGCCGAACGAGATCGGCAGCGGGGCTGTCGAAGCCTGCGAGGCGGCGGTGAAATCCTATCCCGGCATTGCGCGCTTCCGTTACGAGCTCGGGCGGGCGCTGCTGGCGTCGGGCAGGATCGACGAGGCCAGGCAGGCGATCCAGCAGGCTGCCGACAAGGAACATATTCGCGCCCTGTTCGCGCTGGGCTCCATCGCCTCGTCCGGAATGGGGACGGCTGCCGACACGTCGAAGGCGAACGACCTTTATTCGAAAGCGTCCGACAGGGGAGATCCCTACGCCATGGCCGCCTGGGGCCGCGCTTTGTTCAATGGCATCGGCGTCGAGCGCGATACCGGCAAGGGCCTGGACCTGTTGCTCCAGGCGGCGGCGATGGGGCATATCGATGCCATGAAGGAGCTTGCGCTGATCTTCAAGGAGGGCCGCAACGGCGTTCCCGCCGACCCGGCCCGCGCCTTGGCGTTCCTGAAGGCGGGCATGGAGCGGCAAGATGCTTATTCGATGGGAATTCTTGGGCTTCCGCCGAATCGAAGCACCCAGGTACTCGCCGTGTGCAAGCCCAAGGTCATCACGAAAGTGATCACGAAGGTGAAGGTAATCCGCGCCCCTGCGCCAAAAGCGCCGCCGCCGAACACGCCAAAGGTCCCTGTGGTACCAATTGACCCAGCGCCCTGGCGCGGCGGCAGTGCTGGCGATAACGATCATTCGCAGTCTGGACGCGGCAGCGGCGACAACAGCAATGGTTGATGGCATTGACGATGGTGGCGGTGCTGCTATCGCCGACCGCCGATGATCCAGGTGCAAGCGGTAATGCAGCGACCCGAAGCAACCGCGGCAATAGAGCGTTTCACGGAAACGGTGAAACGCTCTATCTCTTTGTTTTTACGCAATTCCGGAACGGAAAACCGCTCACACCTTTCCTGGAATTGCTCTAGCGGTTTTATGGCCGCTCTGGGCTTACTTGTCGGTGACGATCTTGACCTTGTCGCCCGCCGATACGCTGGCGCCCGGCGACATGGCGTTGAGCACCCGGAACAGATCGAGCTTGCGGTCGACGCCGACCATCTGGGCGGCGAGCGAGCCCATGGTCTGGCCGGCCTGGACGGTGACGACGCGGATATGCAGCGGCTTCAGCGCTGCCTTCTCGGCCGGGCTCAGCACGCGGAAGGAGCCGCTGACCGAGCGCGCCACCGGGTCCAGCGAAGTGCTGGCTGAGGGCGCGGCCGTCAGCAGCCTGTAGACCTGCCCGCCGGCGCGGATCACCGCGATGTCGAACTGCCAGCCTTGCGCGCTGGCATGCGCCGTCGCTGCATCGTTGCCGTTGATCGTCTCCTGGCGCACGCTGGCGTCTTCCAGCCCTGCCACCCAGCCGCTGCGGATGTAATCGGTGAGCGAGACCGACTTGTCGATCGCCACGCCGTCGAAGCGGATGGCGATGTCGCCCGGCCCGGTCGCGGTCACCGCTGCTGCTGAATTGTCGATGACGAACCCGTCCGGCACGGTGAAGGAGACGCCGAGATTGGGATGCATGAAGGTCTGGCCGCGCACATAGCCTTCTTCCGGCGTGTCGCCGTAGAGCAGGCCGTCTATGCCGGCCAGAAATGCGTCGCGGTCGCGCGTGCCGACGCCGGGCGGGCCGAAATTGCGCGCGAGGCGCTGCGCCAGCTCGATACGCTGCGGCGTGTTCGGGTGCGTCGCCAGGAAGTCGAGGCTGGCGTCGGTGGCGCCGCTCACCGAGCGGAAATCCGTATAGGCAGACATCGATTGCAGGAAGCGGCCGGCGGCATAGGGATCATAGCCCGCCTCGCCGATCGACTTGATGCCGATGGCGTCGGCCTGCAGTTCCTGGTTGCGCGAGAATTGCGCGAGCCTGAGCTTGCCGCGGATGAGCGCCGCCTTGGCGGTCGGGCTGTCGCCGAGCACATCGGAAACCACCTTGGTCGCCAGGCCTTCCTCGGCCTCGAGCTGCTGCCGCTGCAGCCCGTGATTGGCGGTGACGTGGCCCATCTCATGCGCGATGACGGCGGCAAGCTCGGAGGAATCGTTGGCCAGCGCCAGCAGCCCGCGCGTCACATAGAGATAGCCGCCCGGCAGCGCGAACGCGTTGACGTTGGGCGAGTTGAGGATTGTGATACGATAGGTCTGGGTCGGATTGGCCGACACCACCGTCAGATTGCCGACGACCTTGGCCACCATGCGTTCCAGCTTGGGGTCGGAATATTCGCCGCCATAGGTCGCCAGGATGCGCGGATGCTGCGCCTTCGCCATTTCGGCGAGCTTGGCGTTGGCGACGACATTGTCGACGGTGATCGGCTTGTCGGAAGGCTGGAAGCCGCTCTCCTGCACGTCCGGCGGTGTGAACATCTGGCAGCTCGCCAGCAAGGCAACGCTCGCCAGCGCGAAAAATCGTGCCCGCGGCTTCATCCACACCTTCTTAGCGCCGCTCGACAGGTCGGCTTCCTTTCCAAATCTTTCGGCAAATCACGGCCCATCCGGACCAGCATGGCCGGACCTAGCCATACTCCCCCGGACAAGGCAAGGAAACGCCGGATCGCCCATTGCCGGTTTGGCCATAAATTATGTCCGCTTCCGGGCAATATGTTGTGATCCGGCAACGGTGCCGCCTCGATCGCCGATATAGCGCCTGAACGCATCCGGTCCAGACCGATCGAAGAAATCGTCGGCCGGCCCGGTCGCCGCGATCATGCCTTCATCGAGAAATGCCACATCCTGGCCGATGCGGCGCGCATCTTCCGGCTGATGCGTGACGAACAGGACCGTCATTTTGCGCTCGGCGTGGATGCCGGCGACAAGGTCGAGCATGTCCTCGCGCAGCGCCGGGCCGAGCGATGCGAAAGGCTCGTCGAGCAGCAAAACCGGCCGGTCGCGCAGCAGCACCCTCGCCAGCGCCACGCGCTGCCGCTCGCCGCCGGAAAGCTCGCGCGGCAGCCGCTTTTCCTTGCCAGCTAGGCCAACCCGCGCCAGCGCCTCGGCGACGGCAATGCGATCGGCGTCGCCGAGTTTCAGCGATGGCGAGCGGCCGAGCCCGACATTGGCTTCGACGGAAAGATGCGCGAACAAATTGTTTTCCTGGAACACCATCGACACCGGTCGCGCCGAAGGCGGCGTATCGCCGATGTCAATGCCGCCGATCAGCACCTTGCCGGTGTCGGGCGTTTCGAAGCCCGCTATCAAATTGAGCAATGTCGACTTGCCGGAACCGCTCGGCCCCATGATGGCGGTGATCCTGCCGGCCGCGAATTCGGCATTGAAGCGAAAAGAAGACTCGCCATAGCTGAACGAGACGCCATCCAGCGTGACAGTGAGGCGCTTTTGCGCGGCGGTGCCCTTAATGGTCGTCGTCATCGCTTTCCTTCCCGCCCCAGCCGGTCGGCGGCCACCACCAGCATCAGGCAGACAAGGCCAAGCAGCAAGGCAAGTCCCGCGGCGTCGGCTGTCCGGTAGCTGCCCATGCGCGCCAAAAGCAGATAGGGCAAGGTCTGCACCGAATCGCTGCCGAAGAGCGCGATCACGCCGAGATCGCCGAGCGACAGCGCCATGGCGAAGGCGAAGCCGGTGGCCAAGGGCCGCCTCAGCGACGGCCAGTCGATCAGGCTGAGCCGGTTCCAGCCGGATATGCCGAGCGCCAGGCAAAGCCGCTCATGGCGTTCGCTCGCCGCGTCATAGGCCGGGCGAATGGCGCGGATGGCGAACGGCATCGCCATCACCGCGTTGACGGCGACGACCATGACCGGCGCGACGGCGAAGACATCGGTGACATGGCGCAGCGCCAGGAACCAGCCGGCGCCAAGCACGATCGGCGGCACGACGAGCACGAAGCCGGCGCCGGTGTCGGCGGCATGTTCGAGCAGCGACATGGTGTTCCCCGAGCGGCGGCGCAGGGCCAGCGCGCGCCGCGCCTCAATCAACGCCAGCGACAGCGTCACGCTGAGCAGCGCCGCAAGCAAGGCAAGGCCCGCGCTGGTGAGCGTCGCGCGGCGCACCGCTTCCTCGCCCGCCAGCCTGCCGAGATCGGCCTCGAGGCCTGAAAGCAGCGTCGCCGCCATCGGTCCGGCGACGAACAGCAGGGCAAGCGTGATGAGGCCGGCATTCAGCACGGTTTCGAGCCGGCCCGCTGAAAGGTAGCGGCGCGGCGCGACCGGCAGATTGGCGTCGCCGACCGTGTTGGCGCCGAGCCGCGTGAGAGCGACGACCACGATGAAGGTCAGCGCGATCTGCAGCAGCGTCAGCACCACGGCGCGCGCCGGATCGAAATCGAAGCGCAGCGCCTGGTAGATGGCGACCTCCAGCGTCGTCGCGGCCGGACCGCCGCCCAGCGTCAGCACGATGGTGAAGGAGGTGATGCAGAGCATGAAGACCAGCCCGGCAATCCCCGGCAGGGCCGCGCGCAGCACTGGCCATTCGATCAGCCGGAAGGCCGGCCGGGCGCCCATGCCGAGCTGGCTCGCCAGCCGCCACTGGTCGGCGGGAACGGTGCCGAGCGCCTCGAGGAACAGGCGCGTCGCCAGGGGCAGGTTGAAGAAGACATGCGCGACCAGGATGCCGGAGAGGCCGTAGATTCCCGGCCACTCTGCGCCGCCAAGCCTGGCGAAAGCGCCGGCAAAATATCCGGCGCGACCGTAAAGCGCCAAGACGCCGAGCGTGGCGACGATGGCCGGCAATGCCAGCGGCACGGTGAACAATTGCAGGATCAGGCCGCGACCTGGAAAGGCCGGATGCCTCGACAAAGCGCGCGCCACGAGCAGCGCCGGCGCAACCGACAGCAGCGTCGACAGAGCCGCCTGCCACAGGGTGAAGCGGGCGACGCGCAGGAGGTAGCCGTCGAAGGCAGCGGCAGCGCCGGAGAGATCTTGCGCGCCTTCGACGGCAAGGCCAGCGAAGGCGCCGCCGATGAGCAGCGCGATTGCCGCGAGCGCGATGGCACCGGCGGTGACGCGGGAGTCACGTGCGGAGTGCACGCTGCACATACGGGGTTCGAGTTAACGCATGCCGCGTTCCTTCGCGCCCCCCTTTGTCCTGCCGGACATCTCCCCCTCTAGGGGGGAGATTGGCAGCTTTGACACCCCGCTCTTTCCTATGTCGGCGGTTAGCGAAATCGCCGATGAAAGCTAATCTCCCCCCTAGAGGGGGAGATGTCCGGCAGGACAAAGGGGGGCGCCGTAGAGCGATCATCCTTCGATCAATTGTCCAAAGTTACTTGCTCATCACCGCCAGCCACTCATCCACCCACGCCTTGCGATTGGCTGCCACCTCCTCGGGGCTGAACAGCAAGGTCTTGGTCGGCTTGACCAGCTTGTCGAAGGCCGGGTTGAGCGGCTTGTCGGTCTTGCCGGCCGGGAACATCCAGTTGGTTTCCGGAATGACATCCTGGAATTTCGGTCCGGTCATGAAAGCGATGAATTTCTGCGCCAGCGGGTTCTTCGCGCCGGCCGTCGTGATGCCGGCGACCTCGATCTGCAGGTATTCGCCTTCCTCGAAAGAGGCCGCCTGGTAGCGCTCCGTGTTCTCGGCCACCATGTGGTAGGCCGGCGAGGTGGTGTAGGAGAGCACCATCGGCGCCTCGCCCTTGGTGAACAGGCCATAGGCTTCGCTCCAGCCCGGCGTCACCGTCAAGACCTTCGGCTTGAGCTTGGCCCAGGCTTCCGGCGCCTTGTCGCCATAGACCGACTTCACCCACAAGAGCAGACCGAGTCCCGGGGTCGAGGTGCGCGGATCCTGGATGACGATCTTGTCCGTGCCGTTACCTTCGACCAGTTCCTTCAGGCTCTTCGGCGGGTTCTTCAGCTTCTGCGTGTCATAGACGACGGCGAAATAACCATAGTCGAAAGGCACGAAAGTGTCGTCCTTCCAGCCGCCGGGCACGTCGATGCCGGACACTTCGCTATGCGGCGCGAACAGGCCGCTCGCCTTGGCGTCGGCGGTGAGATTGGTGTCGAGGCCGAGCACGATATCGGCCTTGGTGCCGGCGCCTTCGAGCTTGACGCGGTTGAGGAGCGCCACGCCGTCTGCCACCGAGACGAATTCGAGATCGCAGCCGCATTCGGCCTCGAATTCCTTCTTCACCGCCGGGCCGGGACCCCAATCGGCGGTGAAGCTTTCATAAGTATAGACGGTGAGCTTGTCCTTTGCCTCGGCAGGCGCGACGCCCGTCAGAAGCGAAACAAGGCCGGTTGCGAGAACAAGCTGGGACAATAGCGAGCGCATCGGCGCCTCCTTCGTTCGTGTGACAAGGAATTGAGGCGCCGGATGGTCCGAAACGTCTAATCCCTCCGCCGGTACAAACCGGATCAGGTTCAGCGGGTTGGCTTGATTGCCTCTCAGCCGGATCACGTCCGGCACCCCGTTAGAGCGTTTCGACAGATAGGCCCGGCCGAAGCGGCGCGCAAGCGGAAGTTTGCCGGGCAGCGAATGTTCGCCGGCAGGGCTCGCAACCGAAGCGCGCTGCATCCGGCTTCCGTTTCACCCGACAGGCTGGTAAGGGCGACGCCATGGGCACATTCACCATCCTGCTTGGCGGCGAGCTTATCCGCACGCCCCGGCTCGAACGTCAGATCGAAGGCTCGCGCGTCATCGCCGCCGATGCCGGCATCGGCCATGCCCGCATGCTTGGCCTGATGCCGGAGCTTTGGGTCGGCGATTTCGATTCCGTGCCGGCGAACCTGCCGGATGATCTCGCCGCGGTGCCGCGAAAAGTCTTTCCGGCCGAGAAGGACATGACCGATGGCGAGCTCGCCATAGCGGAAGCGCTTAAGCGCGGCGCCACCAGCCTCGTTCTGGCCGGCGCCTTCGGCGGCAAGCGCGCCGACCATGCTTTCCTGCATCTGGCGCTGGCCGTGCGGCTGGCCGAGGCAGGCACGACGGTGCTGCTGACCAGCGGCGCGCAGGAAGGTGTTCCCGTTTTGCCGGGCAGCGCCGCCTTCGACTATGCGGACGGCACCTTGTTTTCGGTCCTCGGCTTCTCGGAGCTCGCCGGATTGACGGTCACCGGCGCCAAATGGCCGCTCGACCGCGTCGAGGTGGCGTTCGGCTCCTCGCTCACTATATCAAACGAGGTCAAAGGGCAGCTTGGCATCGCGCTGGAGCGCGGCCGGGCGCTGCTTCTGGCCCACCCCTATCCTCTTCCAGAAAGCTGATATGGCGCCGCCACTCCTCAATCTCGACGGCATTAAACTGACCTTCGGCGGGACGCCGCTGCTCGATGGCGCGGCGCTCAGCGCATCCGCCGGCGAGAAGATCGCGCTGGTCGGACGCAACGGCTCAGGCAAGTCGACCCTGCTCAAGATCGCCGCCGGCATGATCGAGCCGCAGAACGGCGAAGTGTTCAGGCAGCCCTCGGCGACGGTCCGCTATCTGCCGCAGCTGCCCGACATGGATGGCTTCGCCACCGTGCGCGCCTACGTCGAGGCCGGCCTCGGCCCGGCCGACGACCCGCATCGCGCCACCTATCTGATGGAGCATCTCGGCCTGACCGGCGAGGAACGGCCGAGCGACCTTTCCGGCGGCGAGGCGCGTCGTGCTGCCCTTGCGCGTGTCATGGCGCCGGAGCCCGATATCCTTTTGCTCGACGAGCCCACCAACCATCTCGACCTTTCGGTGATTGAATGGCTGGAAGAAGAGCTTGCCCGCACCTCTTCCGCCGTCATCCTTGTTTCGCACGACCGCCGCTTTCTCGAGCGCGTCTCGCGCGCCACCGTCTGGCTCGATCGCGGCCAGACACGGCGGCTGGACAAGGGCTTTGCCCATTTCGAGGAATGGCGCGACCAGGTGCTGGAGGAGGAAGAGCGCGAGCAGCACAAGCTCGGCCGCCAGATCGTGCGCGAGGAGCACTGGCTGCGCTACGGCGTGACCGCCAGGCGCAAGCGCAATATGCGCCGCCTGGGCGAATTGCAGACCATGCGCCAGCGCTTTCGCAGCCATCGCGGCGCCGAGGGCACCGCCACCATGGTAGCGAGCGACGCCGCCGAATCCGGCAAGCTCGTGATCGAGGCCAAGGCCATCGACAAGAGCTTCGGCGACCTCACCGTGGTCAAGGATTTCTCGACCCGCATCCAGCGCGGCGACCGCGTCGGCCTGGTTGGCCCGAACGGCGCCGGCAAGACGACGCTTTTGAAGATGCTGACCGGCGAGTTGGCGCCGGACGCGGGTACGGTTCGGCTTGGCGTCAATTTAGAGATCGCAACGCTCGACCAGAAACGCGAAGCGGTAGATCCGCAGGAAACGCTGGCGCATTACCTGACCGACGGGCGCGGCGAGAACCTGCTCGTCAATGGCGAGCAGCGTCACGTCGTCTCCTACATGAAGGATTTCCTGTTCAAGCCGGAGCAGGCGCGCACGCCGGTGCGCGAGCTTTCGGGCGGCGAGCGCGCGCGGCTTCTGCTGGCGCGCGTGCTGGCGCGGCCGGCGAATCTTCTGGTGCTCGACGAGCCGACCAACGACCTCGACATGGAGACGCTGGAGCTGCTGCAGGAACTGGTCGCGGGCTTTGCCGGAACGGTGATCCTGGTCAGCCACGACCGCGACTTCCTCGACCGTACCGTCACCAGCGTGATCGCGCCGGAGGGCAACGGCCGCTGGATCGAATATGCCGGCGGCTATTCCGACATGCTGGCGCAGCGCGGCGGCTCCAGGCTGGAAGACCGCAAGGCAAGGTCGAAGGCCGAGACCGCCGAGGCTTCGCCGAAAGCCGAACAACCAGCGTCCAAGAGCCCTGCGAAAAAGCTCTCCTTCAAGCAGAAATTCGCGTTGGATTCCCTGCCGAAGAAGATCGAGGCGGTGACGGCCTCGATCTCGCGACTGGAGAACAACATCGCCGACCCCTCCTTCTACGAGCGCGATCCCGTCTCGTTCCAGAAGACCATCGCCGCGCTCGACAAGGAGCGCACGACGCTTGCCGCGCTCGAGGAAGAGTGGCTGGAGCTGGAGATGCTGCGGGAAGAGATGGAAGGGTAGTTCCCTCCGTTGCAACAAACCGAGAATGCGCATAAAATATGCGCATATCGAGGTGACTCTCATGCGCAAGATAGCAGCGAACGCGGTCCGTCAACCGGCCAATCTGTCGATCGATTCTCACCTCATGGCGGAAGCCAAGGGACTCAACGTCAATGTGTCGCGTGCGGCGGAAGCCGGTATAGCGGAAGCGGTCGTTGCCGAGAAGACGCGGCTATGGAAGCTTGAAAACCGCGCGACGATGGACGCTTGGAACGACTATATCGATAAGCATGGCATCCCGCTCGCCGAGCATCGGCAATTCTGATGGCGCGTTATGACGTCTTCGCCAGCGGCATCGAAGGCGGATATCTGCTCGACGTTCAATCCGACCTGCTCGACCACTTCAAAACTCGCGTGGTCGTTCCGCTTCTGCCACTGACCTCGACTCCTTCGCCGATGCGCAGGCTGCATCCGATCTTCGATATCAACGGCCGGAAGATGGTAATGGCCACCCACCTGATCGCTACGGTCGCTGCGAGCGAACTCGGCGAAAATCGGACCAATCTTACGAGCCACCACGACGATATCGTCGCGGCGCTCGACATGCTCTTTCAAGGTTTTTAACGCCTCACCCCGACGTCTTCGCAGCCCAGGCCTTCAGCGCCTCGTCGAACACTTTCTCGCCCGGGATACCCTTTTCCATGGTGAGCAGCGCGCGGCGTCCGGTCTTGTAGACCACCGGCACGTCGATCCAGTCCTGGCCCCTCAGCAGCGTCAGGTTGGCGTCTTCGTCGGCCTTGGTGTCGTTGAGCGCGACGAGGAAGAAGCCGTCGGCGATCTTGGCCGGAATGCCGATCAGCGGGCTGCCGGCATCCTGTTCGGAGCTCTTCATGGCGATACGCAGGATGTTGTCGACGCCGCCGCCGTCAAATCCTTCCGGCGTCAGGAAGATCATCTCGACGATGTGGCTGGCCGGAAGCGTCTGGTCGGTGTTGCGCCGGATCGTCATGCGCAGCTGGATGTTCTTGCCCGGGATCGTCGCCTCGGCGCGGATTGCCGGCTCCGGCGGCAGGTCGCCGCCGGGCGATTCCTGCACCAGTGACCAGACGATGCTGCCGGGCTCGGCCGTGCCTTGCTGGGTGCTGGTGCGCTCCTCATAGAAGATCGCCTTCTGCCCGACCGGCACGGTCGCCGCGGCCGTTGCCGGCGCGGGCGGCGTCGTGCCGGCGGCCGGCGGCGTTGCTCCAGCCGCAGGCGGCGTGGCGCCAGCCGCAGGCGGTGTGGTTCCGGCCGCAGGCGGTGTCGGATTGGCCGCGCCGGCCGCCGGCGCAGCCGGCGTTACGGCAGGCGCCCCGGGTGTTTGCGTGGCCGCAGCAGGCGGGGTCGCCGCCGGCGCCGTTGCTGCGGCGGGCGGCCGCGACGTCAGCGCCGCGACGGATTCGCCTTCGCCGATCGTGGGCTGTCCGCCGGCGGGGCCGGGATCGGTCTCCTTGCCCTCCGGCGTCAGGCGTTGCGTGAACTTGGTCGTCTCAGCTGGCTCGCTGGCGCTGGCGGGGGCCGGCGCCGCGGCCGTCTCGGCGGCGGGCTTGGCCGGAGCCGGCTTCGCCAGCGGCTCGGTCGAAACCGTCTTGCTGCCGCCGCCAAGGCCGAACAGCGAGCCGAACGCATTCTTGTTCAGCCATATGCCGTAGCCGCCGCCCGCCAGCACCAGGAGCGCGATGACGGCGGCGATCAAGCCGCCATAACCGCGCTTGCGCTCCCGCGACTGCGGCCGCAGACGCTGGAAGGTGTCGGCCGCCGGCTGCTCGTCATTGGCAAAGACGTCGCCGCCATCATCGGCATCGTCCAAGCCCGCCAAGCCTACATCGTCTTCACGCGGCGACGGGATTGGCGGTGGCGGGGCTTTCTGCCATGCTGGCTCGGCCTTTGGCGCCGCCTGCCAACTTGGCTCCGTCCTTGCCGTGTTCTGCCAGGCCGGCTCGGCCTTCGCAGCGTTCTGCGGCGCGGGCTCCGCCTTCGGCGCGCTTTGCCAGCTCGGTTCCGTCCTGGCGGGCGGGGTCGCCGGCTTGAACGGTTCGGATTTGAACGGATCCGGTTTGGCAGGGGCCGGCGCCTCGGGCTGGCGGGAGTGGTAAGGCTGATTCTTGTTACGGTCGATAGAGGAGAAGATATGCTCCAGCTCCGCCAGCGGATCCTCGGCCGGAACGCGTTTGACATAGTCGCGCTCGACGCTGGAGATCGCGTCTTCCAGCGAGCGCTTCTGCTTGCTGACGACATCGGGCGCAAGCGGCGGGGAATATTCAGCGAGCTTCTTCGCCAGCACCGCGCGGGCACCGTCGTATATCTGTTTGCGCACCTCGAACGAAGGATCCACCTTCTTGTCGAGCTGCTTCTTCAGAACACTAACGAAATCTGCCATGCGTCAAGTGACCTGCATTCTTTTCCCGCCGGCTGCAAATCAGCCATAGCGCCGGGAAGGGCTGTGAAACTAGTCTTGAAACGGGTCGGTCACAAGTATTGTGTCGTCCCGCTCGGGGCTGGTGGAGAGCAGCGCCACCGGGGCGCCGATCAGCTCCTCGATATGGCGGACATATTTGACCGCTTGCGCCGGCAAATCGTTCCAGCTTCTGGCGCCGGCCGTGGTTCCCTTCCAGCCTTCGAGCGTCTCATAGATGGGCTCGACCCGCGCTTGCGCGCCCTGGCTGGCCGGCAGGTAATCGATCGTCTCGCCGTCGAGCCTGTAGCCCGTGCAGACCTTGATCTCGTCCAGCCCGTCGAGCACGTCGAGCTTGGTGAGCGCAATGCCCTTGATGCCGTTGACGGCTACCGCCTGGCGCACCAGCACGGCGTCGAACCAGCCGCAGCGGCGCTTGCGTCCAGTGACGACGCCGAATTCGTGGCCGCGTGTGCCGAGGAACTCGCCGATGTCGTTCTTCTGTTCCGTCGGGAACGGCCCCTCGCCGACGCGCGTCGTATAGGCCTTGGTGATGCCTAGCACATAGCCGATGACGCCGGGGCCGACGCCGGAACCGGCGGCTGCCTGCCCCGCGACCGTGTTGGACGAGGTGACGAAGGGATAGGTGCCGTGGTCGATGTCGAGCAGCGTGCCCTGCGCGCCCTCGAACAGGATGCGCTCACCGGCGCGACGCCTGTCGTCGAGCACTTTCCAGACGCGGTCCATGTAAGGCAGGATTTCGGCGGCCACCGAAGTCAGCTCCTGCATGATCGCCTCATGCGTCGCTTCCGGATGGCCGAGCCCGCGGCGCAGCGCGTTGTGGTGCGTCAGCAGCCTGTCGACCTTCAAGGGGAGCGTTTCCAAATCCGCCAAATCCATCACCCGCACCGCGCGCCGGCCCACCTTGTCCTCGTAGGCAGGGCCGATCCCACGGCGGGTCGTGCCAATCTTGGTTCCGGAATTCGAGGCGGCGTCTTCGCGGAATCCGTCCAGCTCCCGGTGCAAGGACAGGATAAGCGCGGTGTTTTCGGCTATTTTCAGGCGCTCCGGCGTGACCTCCACGCCCTGTTCCTTGAGCTTCTTGGCTTCGGCGACGAAGGCATGCGGATCGAACACCACGCCATTGCCGATGATCGAAAGCTTGCCCTGCCTGACCACGCCTGATGGCAGCAGCGACAGCTTGTAGACCTTGCCGTCGACGACCAGCGTATGGCCGGCATTGTGGCCGCCCTGGAAGCGCACGACCACATCGGCCCGTTCCGACAGCCAGTCGACGATCTTGCCCTTGCCTTCGTCACCCCACTGCGAGCCGACGACCACCACATTGGCCATGTTCTTTTCCCTTGAAATGCCGCGCGGGCGGCCTGAAAACGACAGGCCTCTATAGCGTCAAGCGCCGGCCGGCGCGACCCTTTCTTTGCCGTCGAAACCATCCTGGAGCATGATCCCCGAACCGAAGGTCGGCGAGTGTCAACTTGATCCAGGCACAACAAAATCCGGCTTTCGCATCATTTACTTGTCGCCGCTGTCGCACTAGGCCGGCCTGAACCCGCGAATACGCTGCAGGGCCGGATCCTCCATGCACAGAGCCGCCTATCTGTTCCTTCTGTCGACCATGCTCTTGTGGGGCGGCAATTCGGTGGCGGGCAAGCTTGCCGTCGGCCATGTCTCGCCAATGACGCTGGTGTTCCTGCGCTGGGTCATGGCCGTGATGATCCTGCTTCCCATCGGCTGGCGGACACTGCGCGAGGATTGGCCCAAAGTGCGCAGAAACTGGAAGCTGCTTGCCGGCCTCGGCGCTTGCGGCTTCACCATCTTCAACGTCATCTTCTACACCGCGCTCAACTACACGACCGCCATCAATGTCTCGATCGAACAGGCAGCCATCCCGATTGTCATCATCCTTGCCAATTTCGTGCTGTTCAGGCTGCGCGTGCGACCCCTGCAGATCGTCGGCGTCGTGCTCACCATCGTCGGCGTCGCGCTGACTGCCAGCCATGGCGATCTCGGCCAGTTGCTGAAGCTCGACCTCAACTTCGGCGACGCCATCATGCTTGTCGCGGTGCTTTGCTACAGCCTCTATTCGGTGGGGCTGCGCCTCAAGCCGGCAATCCGCTGGCAAAGTTTCATGCTGGCGCTGTCGATCGCCGCGCTGCTGACGTCAGTGCCGTTCTTCATCTGGGAGGTCGCGGCCGGCCATGTCATCGTACCGGATGCGCGTGGCTGGTCGCTCACGCTCTATACGGCGCTCGGCGCTTCGGTGGTCTCGCAGGTTCTCTATATCAAGGGCAACGAGCTGATCGGCGCCAACCGCGCCGGCCTGTTCATCAACCTGGTGCCGATCTTCGGCACGCTGCTTTCGGTGCTGATCGTCGGCGAGCAGTTTCAGGCCTATCAGGCTTTCGCGCTGGCGCTTGTCCTCGGCGGTATTGCGCTTGCCGAATACAGCGGCAGCCGAGCAGCGCTGCAGGCAGAATGATGTCTCAAATCATGCGCCAAACAGCCATCAGGTGACGGCTATGCCGTCGACGCCCCGCCTGTTGCAGACGGGGGCGTTTTGATGTCGGGTGACGGAGAATCAGCTATTCGCCGCCGACGTCGAAGCGCAGCCGCTTCGCCGAGTCGATCGACTTGTGCGCACGCACCTTCTCGAGCACGGGCTCGGGAAACGGCGCATCGAGATAGAGCAGCGCGATAGCATCGCCGCCCGGACGATTGCGGCCGAGCTGGAAGTTGGCGATGTTGACGCCGTTCTCGCCGCACACCGTGCCGAGCAGGCCGATGATGCCCGGCGCGTCGGCATTGGTCGTGTAGAGCATGTGCTGCCCGACTTCGGCGTCGAGATTGATGCCCTTGATCTGGATGAAGCGCGGCTTGCCGTCGGAGAAGCAGGTGCCGGCGATCGAGCGCGTCCTGTGCTCGGTCTTGACGGTGAGCTTGATATAGCCGTCGAACACGCCCGACTTGTCGCGCTTGACCTCGGCGACGATGATGCCGCGCTCCTTCACCATGATCGGTGCCGACACCATGTTGACGTCGGAAACCTGCGGCCGAATGAGGCCGGCAAGGGCGGCACTCACCAGCGCGCGCGTGTTCATCGTCGCGGTCGAGCCGTCGAACAGGATCTCGACCTCCTTGATCGGATCCTCGGTGACCTGACCGACAAAGGCGCCGAGCACTTCGGCAAGCTTGACGAAGGGTTTCAGCCGCGGCGCTTCCTCGGCCGTGATCGAAGGCATGTTGATGGCATTGGAGACTGCGCCCTTGATGAGGTAGTCGCTCATCTGCTCGGCGACCTGCAGCGCGACATTCTCCTGCGCCTCGGTGGTCGAGGCGCCGAGATGCGGGGTCGCCACGACGTTCTCCATGCCGAACAGCGGGTTGTTTTCCGCCGGCTCGACCTCGAACACGTCGACGCCGGCGCCCGCCACCTTGCCGCTTTTCAGCGCCGCGACCAGATCGGCCTCGACGACCAACCCGCCGCGGGCGCAATTGATGATGCGCACGCCGTTCTTCATCTTGGCGATCGCCGCCGCGTCGATGATGTTGCGCGTCTTGTCGGTCAGCGGTGTATGCAGCGTGATGAAGTCGGCGCGGTGAAAGAGCTCGTCGAGCTCGACCTTCTCGACGCCGAGTTCCTCAGCGCGGCTGTCCGACAGGAACGGGTCGAAGGCAATCACATGCATCTTCAGGCCGACGCCGCGCGTGGCGACGATCGAGCCGATATTGCCGCAGCCGATCACGCCCAGCGTCTTGCCGGTGATCTCGATGCCCATGAAGCGGTTCTTCTCCCATTTGCCGGCATGGGTCGAGGCATTGGCTTCCGGTATCTGCCGCGCCAGCGCGAAGATCATCGCCACCGCATGTTCGGCCGTGGTGATCGAATTGCCGAAGGGCGTGTTCATCACGATGATACCCCTGCGACTGGCGGCCGGGATATCGACATTGTCGACGCCGATACCGGCGCGGCCGACGACCTTGAGCCTGGTGGCGGCATTGATCAGCTTCTCGGTGACCTTGGTCGCCGATCGGATGGCGAGGCCGTCATATTGGCCGATCACCTCGGCGAGCTTTTCCTTGTCCTTGCCGAGATCGGGCAGATAGTCGACGTCGATGCCGCGATCCTTGAAGATCTGCACGGCGGTGGTGGAAAGTTTATCCGAAACGAGAACGCGGGGCGCCATTGCGGCCTCCTTGACGTGGGAATGGATGTGTCGGGAAATGGCGGCCCGCGGGCCACCATGAAACTCAGGCCGCTGCCTTGAGCGACGCCTTCTGGGTGGCGAAGGCCCAGTCGAGCCAGGGCAGCAGCGCTTCGAGATCGGAAGTCTCGACGGTTGCGCCGCACCAGATGCGCAGGCCGGGCGGGGCATCGCGATAGGAGCCGATGTCGTAAGCGACGCCTTCCTTGTCGAGCGAAGACACAATCCCCTTGGCGAAAGCCGTCTGGCCGTCGGCGTCGAGCGCCGCCACGTCAGAATCGGTGAAGGAGAGGCACACCGACGTGTTCGAGCGCGTTGCCGGATCGACGGCGAGATGACCGAGCCACGGCGACTTCTCAACAAACCGGTTGAGCACCGCGGCATTGGCGTCCGCGCGGGCGATCAACGCCTCCAGGCCGCCGATGGACTTCGCCCACCGAAGAGCATCGAGATAATCCTCCACGCACAGCATCGACGGCGTGTTGATGGTCTCGCCCTTGAAGATGCCCTCGATTAGCTTGCCGCCCGAGGTGAGGCGGAAGATTTTCGGCAGTGGCCAGGCCGGCTTGTAGGTCTCCAGCCGCTCGACGGCGCGGGGCGACAGGATCAGCATGCCATGCGCGCCCTCGCCGCCCAGCACCTTCTGCCAGGAGAAAGTGACGACATCGAGCTTC
The DNA here is from genome assembly GCF_020165195.1 of Mesorhizobium sp. CA14. Classification (GTDB taxonomy): domain Bacteria; phylum Pseudomonadota; class Alphaproteobacteria; order Rhizobiales; family Rhizobiaceae; genus Mesorhizobium. The sequence continues at coordinate 49,331 of NZ_JAIUHR010000007.1, forward strand.
TCGAAGTCGAGCCGCTGCGCGAACGCCGCCGAGGTGGCGTCGCAGATGGTCAGACCCTTGCGGTTCGCCGGAATGAAATCGCCGTTCGGAACGCGCACGCCCGAGGTCGTGCCGTTCCAGGTGAAGACAACGTCGCGGTCGAAATCGACCTGCGCCAGGTCGGGCAGCTTGCCATAGCCGGCCTCGAACTTGCGCACATCGGCGAGCTTGAGCTGCTTGACGACATCGGTCACCCAGCCGGAGCCGAAGCTCTCCCAGGCGACCATGTCGACGCCGCGCTCGCCGAGCAGCGACCATAGTGCCATCTCGACCGCGCCGGTGTCCGACGCCGGCACGATGCCGATGCGGTAGCCGGTGGGAACCTTGAGGATGTCGCGCGTCAGCTCGATCGCCTGTTCGAGCTTCGCCTTGCCGATCTTGGCGCGGTGCGAGCGTCCGAGCGCGGCGGCTTTCAGCGCCTCGGCCGACCAGCCGGGGCGTTTTGCGCAGGGACCTGAGGAGAAATTGGGATTTGCCGGACGGAGTCCGGGCTTGGTAGGCGTCGTCATCGTGGTCTATCCTTCCAGATAGTGGCCCCTCGTTGGGGAGGGGTGGCCCACGGACGGCGATATGCGCTCAGCCTTTCGGCGTCAAGGGGAAAGTTTTTGTCGCTGCCGGGATACCCGCTCCCGAAAAACAACAAGTTAAAAGCAAACGGCAGGCCTGAAGACCGGCCATCCTCAAGTTGTGCTGGCCTCTGCGCTACCAAAGATCGTAGCGTAGCCCCAGTTTGACGGTCTGGAAGTTCACACCCTTGTGAACGTTGAAGAGCCCGTTGTCATAGGCGACATACCGGGCGCTCGGGATTGAAAGATATTCGTAGCCGAGGTCGACCGAAACGTTTTTGGTCATCTGATAGGAGAGGCCGGCCGCCAGCGAATACGCAAAGTCGTAACTGGCCTTCGAACTGACCTGCCCATTATAGCCTGCAGGGTCATCGCAGTTGAATTGCGTCGTGGTGGTGGTGCCGTTACCGACGACGCTGCTGGGCGACAGGGTAACGCAGTTCTTCGCGCCGATTGTACTGGCGTATTTGTCGTAGACAACGCCAGCGCCGGCGCCGATATAGGGCGTGATACCGACATAGGTACCGAGATCGACATAGCCGTTGGCCATCAGACTATAGGCCTTGTTCAAGGCGTTGCTGGATCCCTTGCAGGGCTGCGTGGTTGGCCGAGCAGTGACTTGGCTCGTAATCGTTCCGGAGGTGTTGTCGACGACTGTCGTCGTTGTTGAACCGCTACACGTGGTATCCACGCTGTCGCTGAACTTGTTTGACGGCAGGATCCCCAGGTTCAGATCCGCGCGAAGATAGTCGTTGAAATGATAGCCCATGCCGACGCTGGCATCAAAGAGCGTCCGGCTGTGCGAAAAGCCCGGATTGTTGCTGGTGTCGTCAAACGGATGGCTGAAGGCATAGCCGACATCGCCGCGCAGGTACCAGCCCGAACCGACCTCGACCGGCTGGTAGTCCGGCGCCTGGTCGACATAGATCGGCGGGTCGTAATCCGCCGCCAGCGCCGGCGTCATCGGCAACAGGATGATTGCGGCAAGCGCTGACGCGATACGCGATCTGGATATCATGGTCCCCGGCTCCTGAAATTGGCGCCAGCCGCGAAATGCGGGCGCCGTTTCAAGGAGCCATTGTTAACCATAGTGGTTAAGTGCCGGTTAAGGATAACAGGCGGTTACCGAATTGATTTCGATGCGATTTTACGGATGCCGCAAAAGCGAAGCCGCCCGGCTGGCGCCGGGCGGCTTTGAAATTCCAGATTCAGGAAGCGATTACTTGGTGTAGATCGGTTCCGGTTCCGGCTGATAGGCGACCACCGGTGCGGCGCAGCCATTGTTGCCGCCGAACTGGTAGCGCAGGCCGCCGCGCACTTCGTGAGTGTTGATGCCGCGATCGAAGCCCGGTCCGGTGCTGCTCGCATCCCATTCGAACATGCGGCCGCCCTGGATGTGGGTGAAGCGGTAGCCCGCATCGAGGATCACCCTGTCGGTCAGGCAGTAGGAAGCACCGGCCATCAGAGCGTAGGCGAAGCGCCAGTTGGAGGAGCCCGGATTGGTCTCGGTGGTGTTCGGATCGTGGACCGTGTCCCACTTGACATGCGCGCCGCCGATGCCGGCGCCGACATAGGGCGTGATGCCGTGCCAGGTGCCGATGTCGACATAGGCGTTGGCGAGCAGCAGCAGGGCGCTCATCTTCGACACCTCAGTCGATATCTGGACCGGCGTGGTCGTCAAGTCCGAAGTCTGGCCATTGAAGTTCGACTTGAACCAATAGTCGGCGGTCACGTCCGTACGGAAGTAATCATTGATCTTGTAGCCGACGCCGCCGCCAAGCGAGAAGCCGCCCTTGAGCTTGCCGAAATCGAAGCTTTTGCTGCCGGGAGTGACCGAGCAGTTACAAGGGTCAACGGCGTAGGTCATGTAGTCGATGCCGCGCAGGCTCGACTTGTGATAGTCGATGTCGCCGCGGATATACCAGCCGCCGACATCGATCGGCTGCTGCTCGACGACGGGCGGCGGCGCCTCTTCGATTTGCGGTTCGGGGAGGTCGGCCGCAAAGAGCGGTCCGGCCAAGCCCGCGAACAGCACGGCAAGCAATGCCATTCTTGCTGTCTTGAACATTCTGTCACCCCTAAGAAGCCTCGGGACGACTCCCGCCCGAAGATGATTGACCTCGGGTTTGGATAATGAATTGCAAAGGTTAAAAGCCGTTTAACCGTACCGATTAACCACGAATCTATACAATTTTAGAGCGAACGCCGTTGTGCGAGCGGCACAAGAAACGAAAGCCCGCCACAATGGCGGGCTTTCGGATAAGGAGAACTCCCGGCTGGCGACCGGATTCAGGCGGCGCTGCGGGTTTCCTGGAGGATGCCGACGATTTCGTTGACGACCGCTTCGACCAGTTGCGGATCGTCGCCCTCGGCCATGACGCGGATGAGCGGCTCGGTGCCGGAAGGCCGGATGACGAGGCGGCCGGACGTGCCGAGCCGGTTGCGTCCTTCCTCGATCGCCGCCTTGACCGGCGCCTCCTCCAGCGGCTTGCCGCCGGAGATGCGGACATTTTTCAGAAGCTGCGGCACCGGCTCGAACTTCTTCGACAGCTCGCTGACCGGGCGGTTCTGCCGCTTGATGCAGGCCAGCACCTGCAAGGCGGAGACCAGGCCGTCGCCGGTGGTCGAGAAATCGGAAAGCACGATGTGGCCCGACTGCTCGCCGCCGACGTTGAGCCCATGCGCGCGCATATGCTCGACCACATAGCGGTCGCCGACCTTGGTGCGATGGAGCTGCAGCTTCATGTCGCCGAGGAAGCGCTCCAGGCCGAGATTGGACATCACGGTGGAGACGACGCCGCCACCGGCCAGCCGTCCGCTCTGGTGCCAGGATTCGGCGATCAGCGCCATGATCTGGTCGCCGTCGACGATCGCTCCGTTCTCGTCGACGATGACGACGCGGTCGGCATCGCCGTCGAGCGCGATGCCGATGTCGGCGCGCACCTCGTGCACCTTCTTCTGCAGGCCGGCCGGATGGGTCGAGCCGCACTCCTTGTTGATGTTGAAGCCGTTCGGCTCGACATTGATCGCCACCACCTCGGCGCCGAGTTCCCACAGCGCCTCGGGCGCCACCTTGTAGGACGCGCCGTTCGCGCAGTCGACGACGATCCTCAGGCCCGAAAGCGACATTGAGCGCGGCAGCGTGCGCTTGGCGAATTCGATGTAGCGGTCATGCACGCCGTCGACGCGCTTGGCGCGGCCGAGCCCGTCGGAATCGGCGAGCGCCAGCTCGATGTCCTTGTCGAGCATGCTCTCGATGCGCTCCTCGATCTCGTCGGAAAGCTTGTAGCCGTCGGGACCGAACAGCTTGATGCCGTTGTCGTAATAAGGATTGTGCGAGGCCGAGATCATCACGCCGATGTCGGCGCGCAGCGAGCGCACCAGCATGGCCACCGCCGGTGTCGGAATAGGACCGAGCAGGAACACGTCCATGCCGGCGGCGCACAGGCCCGCGACCATGGCATTCTCGATCATGTAGCCGGAAAGCCGTGTGTCCTTGCCGAGCACGACGCGGTGACGATGATTGCCGCGCTGGAACGAGAGCCCGGCGGCCATGCCGACGCGCATGGCGACCTCTGCCGTCATCGGAAATTTGTTGGCGCGACCGCGGATACCGTCTGTGCCGAAATACTGACCTGCCATGTGCCTTACAGTCCCCGTCGGTTTTTCAGCCGCCCGTATTGCCACAATTGGGCCGCATCCGGTCATCAAATTTCGTGATTGTATACTACCATTCCTTAGAAAAACATTGTCGCGGGCGGCGCAAGTGCCCGCGCGAAGTTTTTCAGTGCCCATCCACCGGCAAGCTCTGGCTGGTGGCACGCCGTCAGGCAATTCATCATCTTATCAGGAGCAACACACTTTGTGAGGGTACCGATGCGGAAGCATCTGGCGCAACCGGACATTGAGAGCTATTGATTTGGCATAGGGACACTTATTGGCGGCAGCAAGGGAGAAAACGCCATGCTTATTCATAGACTTGCAGCTTTGACGGGTATCGCCGTCGCAACCTTGTTCCTGGCGGCGCCTGCCAACGCGCTGACCATGGCCGAGTGCAGCACCAAGTATAACGCGGCCAAGGATGCGGGAACGCTCGCCGGCCAGACCTGGAACCAGTTCCGCAAGGCGCAGTGCGGCACCGATGCTTCCGCCGCGACCGACACCAAGACGGCGACCGATACGAAGGCCGCCGACACCAAGACCACCAAGAAGGCAAAGACGACCGCCGCTGCCGACGACGCAGCCAAGGGCTTGAGCGCCAAGGAGTGCAGCACCAAGTACCAGGCCGCGAAATCCGCCGGCACGCTCAACGGCATGAAGTGGAACGACTTCCGCAAGGCCGAGTGCGGCCCTGGCGCAACCGCCGCTACCGCCCCCGCCACCGGCACCAAAACCGCCACGACGACCAAGACCTCCACCGCCGCTGCCGACGGCGGCAAGGGCCTGACCATGGCCGAATGCAGCACCAAGTATCAGGCTGCGAAGACCGCCAACAAGCTGAACGGCATGAAGTGGAACGACTTCCGCAAGGCCGAATGCGGCGCCGCCGCCAGCGATGACGACACCGTGCCGGCTCCGACTGAGGCGACTTTCACGAAGGAACCGGCCAAGCCGACTGTGGCCGCTCCGAAGGGCGTCACTTTCCCGACCGCCATCTCGCCGAAATTCGCCAACGAGACCCCGGCCAAGGGCCGCATGCATACCTGCCTCGAGCAGTACTATGCCAACAAGGATGCCAACACGCTGAACGGCCTCAAGTGGATCCAGAAGGGCGGCGGTTTCTACAGCCTCTGCAATGCCAAGCTGAAGAGCTGATCGGTTAGTCTCTTCCAGAACAAAGCCCGCGCATCGCAAGATGCGCGGGCTTTTTGTTGCGGGCGAAGACGCCCGCAACCTGCTCGCATCTGGACTGTCGGCATCATCAATTGGCCCACACTGCTCACCGCCAGGCTTGTCCGTAGTCGCAAAGATTCTAGTTGAACATACAGGGAACAAACAGTATACAAAAGGCGTCAAACTGTTATCAATCAGGAGGGTATCAATGTTCAGTTTGAAATTGGCGACGTTGGCTGTGACGGCACTGGTCGCTTGGAGCGCCTCACCTGCGAGCGCGCTGACGATGAAGGAGTGCGGCGAGACCTATCGGGCAGCCAAGGAAGGCGGCACTCTGAACGGCATGGACTGGGCCGCTTTCCGCAAGGAGAAATGCGCGACGTCCGCCGCGGAGAGTGTCAGCGCGGAGTCGGTCGAAACCGCGGACACCAGCGCGGCGGTCGCCCCCACTGTAGCGCCGGCGGGCGTGACATTCCCGACCACCCTCGCCGCCGAGTTCAAGACCGAAAAGCCCGCGAAGGCCCGGATGAAGACCTGCCTCCAGGGTTATCACGACAACAAGGAGGCGGGCACGTTGAACGGCCTTCGCTGGATCCAGAAGGGCGGCGGCTACTACAGCCTCTGCAATGCGCGGCTGAAAGCTGAATCATAAAAATTCGAATACGGCGGATAAAGCGCTCCACCGTTTTCCCGCAGACGTTGAGCCATTATGCTCAGGCGTGTCCGAGAATCTGCTGTCGGGCGATATCTGGGCGCCAGGACGAGGGAAGCCTTGCCTTGTCTCCATTCCCAAACAAAAACGCCGCGGACCAAGCCGCGGCGTTTCTCGATCGGTCTTTCGCTCACCAGCCTCAGCTTGACGGCTGCGGTTCCATGCCGCCTTCGGGCTCGGGACCCTTCTTGCGGCGGCCGCCGGTGCCGGCCTTCGGCACGGCCGAGCCGCGGCTGGGCGGCGTGTCGTCGCCAAGGTCTCGGGCGGGCTTGTGCCCGGCGATGAGTTGCTTGATCTCTTCGCCGGACAGCGTCTCGTATTCAAGCAGCCCTTCGGCAAGCGCGATCCAGTCCTTCTTCTTCTTGGTGAGCACCGACTTCGCCGTCGAATAGGCGTCGTCGATCAGCCGCCGCACCTCGGCGTCGATGATCTGCGCCGTCTCTTCCGAGATGTTCTGCTGGCGCGCCACCGAATGGCCGAGGAAGACCTCTTCCTGGTTGTCGCCATAGGCGACATGGCCAAGCTTGTCGGAGAAGCCCCAGCGCGTGACCATGGCGCGCGCCAGCTTGGTCGCCTGCTCGATGTCGGAGGAGGCGCCCGACGTGATGTTCTCCTTGCCGAACTTGAACTCCTCGGCAACGCGGCCGCCCATCATGATCGCGAGCCTCGAGATCATGTATTTGTAGCTCATCGAATAGCGGTCGCCTTCGGGCAGTTGCATGACCATGCCGAGCGCGCGGCCGCGCGGGATGATGGTTGCCTTGTGCAGCGGATCGGCCGTCGGCACGTTGAGCGCCAGGATGGCGTGGCCGGCCTCGTGATAGGCGGTCAGCTCCTTCTCGGCCTGCGTCATCGCCGACGAGCGGCGCTCGGCGCCCATCATGATCTTGTCCTTGGCGTCCTCGAACTCGGCCATGGTGACGAGCCGCTTGTTGCGGCGCGCCGCCATCAGCGCGGATTCGTTGACGAGGTTCATCAGGTCGGCGCCGGAGAAGCCGGGCGTGCCGCGCGCGATGACCTTGAGGTCGACATTGGGCGCCAGCGGCACGTTGCGCACATGCACCTTGAGGATCTTCTCGCGGCCGACGATGTCGGGGTTCGGCACCACGACCTGGCGGTCGAAGCGGCCGGGCCTCAGCAACGCCGGGTCGAGCACGTCGGGGCGGTTGGTGGCGGCGATCAGGATGATCGACTCGTTGGATTCGAAGCCGTCCATCTCGACCAGCAGCTGGTTCAGCGTCTGCTCGCGCTCGTCATTGCCGCCGCCGAGGCCGGCGCCGCGATGGCGGCCGACGGCGTCGATTTCGTCGATGAAGATGATGCAGGGCGCATTCTTCTTGGCCTGGTCGAACATGTCGCGCACGCGGCTTGCGCCGACGCCGACGAACATCTCGACGAAATCCGAGCCGGAAATGGTGAAGAACGGCACATTGGCCTCACCCGCCACCGAGCGGGCGAGCAGCGTCTTGCCGGTGCCGGGCGGACCGACCAAGAGCACGCCGCGCGGGATCTTGCCGCCAAGGCGCTGGAACTTCTGCGGATCGCGCAGGAACTCGACGATCTCTTCCAGATCTTCCTTGGCCTCGTCGACACCGGCGACGTCCTGGAAGGTGACGCGGCCATGCGCCTCCGTCAGAAGCTTGGCCTTCGACTTGCCGAAGCCCATCGCTCTTCCGGAACCGGATTGCATCTGGCGCATGAAGAATATCCACACGCCGAGGATCAGGATCATCGGCAGCCACGAGATCAGGTAGCCGAACAGCGAATTGGAGCCGTCGGTCTCAGGCTTCGCGGTGATGGTGACATTCTTGTCCTGCAGCCTGGAAACCAGCGACGGGTCGCCTGGCGAATAGGTCTGGAAGCCGTTGGCGTTGTCCGTGTAGTTGCCGAAGATGCGGGCGCCGGCGATGGTCACGCTCTTGACCCGGCCGGAGGCGACATCCTGCAGGAACTGCGAATAGGCGATATCCGTCGTGGCACCGCGCGTCTGGGGCGTCTGGAACAGATTGAACAGGGCGATGAGCAGGACCGCTATGATCGCCCAGAGCGCGAGGTTGCGATAGTTCGGATTCATCTATTGTCCCGTTGGGGCCCGCCTGCGGGCCCGCGATAATGGAGAAGCTCGGCCTAACATAGGGAGAGCGCCTCCCCTTGCCAAGCAGAACAGCACGTATCGGTTAAGCTTTCGCCCACCCTCGCCCACCATCATGGCCGTGGAATGGCGGCGCCGGCATCGGCGGCGCGCCCATAAGCGCCGCGGTGGCGGCGGCTGGCTCGATCTCGAAGGACGGCAGGAAGCGCGCGAAAGGGGCCACCGCCGGAATGGCCGAGACCGGCTGCAGGCCCGCATTGCCGCCCGCAAAACCAAGGCATACGCCGCCGGACCACAACGAAGGCTCCGCGGCCAGCGCCGCGCGTGAAAGGCTTTGTGGGACATCCTCGCTCAGGGACGCTTGCCTGGCTGCGGCGGACCCCAGCGGCGCGATCACCAAATCGCCCGGCCCGTCTTTGAAAGTGATGCGGCAGCGATTGTCCCAGAGCAGGTTGTCCACCGGCGGCGTGGGGGCGGGCAGGTTGCGGTTTTCGCGGCGAAGGAAAATGCCGGTTCGGCGCGCGTCGACCACCGTCCGCGACAATGTAGCGCAAAGCGACCCCCACCGCAGACGCGAAAGCAGCGCAGCGCAGCGCGCCTCATCGGCGAGGAACGACATGCCGCCGACGGCGGCCAAGAGGATGCGCAACGCATAGTTGGCCGCCTCGCCGTCCTCATGCCCGGCAAAATCGCGATCAAGGCGGATGAGGCCCGGACTTGGTCTGTCGGCAAAGGCATCGATGAGCATGGCGGCGCGGCGACCGATATCCTGGCGCGCGAAAGCCGCCTGCTGCGACCGTGCCAGCGCTTCCGCGATGCGCCGTTCGCCTTCGCCCTGCGCGAGCTTCGCCCGCACGCGCGGCCGCTCGAAGCGGGCATCGACATTGGTCGGATCCTCGATCCAGCCGATCTCGCGAGCCTGCAGCATCTCGCGCAGCGCCGCGCGCCTTGTGCCGAGCAGCGGCCGGACGATCCATGTCCGCCAGTCGTGCAGCGTAGCGGGCGCCATGCCGGCGAGGCCGCGGCCGTCATCGTCGCGCGCCTGCCGCATCAGCACGGTCTCGGCCTGGTCGTCCGCGGTGTGGCCGGTCAGGATCAGCTTGATGCCTTCAGCGACGGCTGCTTCCGCAAGCAGCCTGTAGCGCGCCTCGCGCGCGGCGGCCGGCAGCCCGGTCGCAGGCTTGTCGCCGTGCCAGGAGAGAATGCGATGCGCGATGCCGCGCTCGGCGCAGAAGTTGGCAACCTGCCGCGCCTCGATGGCCGAGTCCGGCCTCAAGCCGTGATCGATCGTCACCGCAAGCAGCCTGGCGCCCGATGCGGTCCGGTCGAAGTGATCGTTGAGAAGAAGAAGAAGGGCGGTCGAGTCGCTGCCGCCGGATACGGCCGCAACGGCGCCGCTCGAAAAGTCTAGGTCTGAGAAAAGGCCGTGTGAAAGATCAGTTTTAGTATCGGGCGTCAGCACGCCGCCAGCGCCTTTTCCTGCTTGATGCGTTCCTTGAGCGTGCCCGAAACGTCGGGATAGCGCTTGCCGATCTCGTTGAAGGTGGCGCAGGCGACGTCGTTCTGCTTCAGGCCCACCAGCGAAACGCCGAGCTTGAGCAGCATGTCGGGCGCCTTCTTGGCCTTCGGATAGTCCTTGCTGGCGGCGAGGAAGACTTCCGCCGCATCGCGGTATTTCTGCTGGCCGAGCAGCGACTCGCCCAGCCAGTAATGCGCATCCGCCGCCTTGGCGTCCTTGGGGAAGCGCGAAATATGGTCGCGAAAACCCTGCTCGGCGGTCGGGTAATCGCCCGACAGGATGAACTGGTAGGAATTGCGGTAGAGCTCGTCGGGATTGTTGGTCGACGGCAGGGCCGCGACTTCCGTGCCGCCGGCTTTGTTCTTCCTGGCCGGCGTCTCGGCGGAAGGAGCGCCTGCCGTGGCCGCCGGAGCTTGCGCCGGCGCGCTGGCGTGCGGATCGGTCTCGGCATTGACGACGTTGCCGTTCTTGTCGACGGTGATGGTGCCGAAATCCTTCGGCGGCGCGCCGGTGATCAGCTTGCCGGGATCGCCGGTTTGCGATTCCACGATGACATCGCCGACTGTCTTGCCGCCGCCATTTTGCCCGCCGGTGCCGGCCGGCGCCTGCGTCGCCGGAGCCTGGGCGACGCCGTTGTCGGTTCCGGCTTCGCCGGTACCGGTAGCCCCAGTGCCGGCATCGCCGAGATTGGTGTTGCCGCCGTTGCTATTTCCGTCCTGGGGCGTGGCCTCCGACTTCTTCTGTCCGGCCGGCTTGGCGCCGCCTTGCGAGCCGCCCTCGAGCTGCTGGAAGCGGAACTCGTTGTCTTCCTGCTGCTTGCGGATCTGTTCCTGCATCTGCAGGATCTGGAAATTCATCTCCTCGATCTTGCCGTTCAGCTGACGCAGTTGGTCTTGCAGACCGGTCACGCCACCGCTGCTGTCCTGCGCGATCTGCGCCTGCTCCGGCTTCTTCTTGTCGCCGAAGATGCCGAGTGTCGGCAGACGGAAGGTGAATCCGCCATCGGAAGCCTGCCCGGCGCTGTCGGCCGGCGCTGCAAGGCTTGGGAGGCTTGATACGAGCAGCAGCGCAAGCGTGCCGCTCAGGACCGTTCTGAAGTGCATTCTGTCTCTCGCGGTGGGTGTTGGCCTGATGCGCCTTTCCAAATCAAACAAGGGAAGCAAGCGCCCTCGCGCTCATAGCAGGACGCGAGACTTCGGCCAAATTTTGTTTCGGTTTGTCGCAAATGAAAAAGGCGGCCCCGAGGCCGCCTTTCATGTTCGGGATGTTGCATTTTTGTCGCCGCGTCGGCGCGACGCCGCAGGACCCGGCTCTTAGGAGCCGGCGCCGGAAAGCGTGGTGACGGCGCGGCGGTTCTGCGACCAGCAGGAGATGTCGTCGCAGACGGCGACCGGACGCTCCTTGCCGTAGGAGATCGTCTTCAGGCGGCCGGCGGAGACGCCCTTGGAGACCAGGAAGTCGCGCGCGGCGGCGGCGCGGCGGGCGCCCAGCGCCAGATTGTACTCACGCGTGCCGCGCTCGTCGGCATGGCCTTCGATGACGATCGCGTACTGACGATACTGGTTGAGCCACTGCGCCTGACGCGACAGCGTGGTCTGCGCATCGGCGCGGATCGACGAGGAATCGGTGTCGAAGAAGATGCGGTCGCCGATGTTGACCGTGAAGTCCTGCGCCGAACCGGGGGTGGCTGCGCCGGCGCCGTTGAGGCCGAGATCCGCCGCGCTGTTCGGGGTCTTCTTCGAGGCGCAACCGGTGATGGCGAGAGCCGCCACCAGCGCAATCATCGCCGGGTTTCTGGTAAGTGCTGCGATACGGCTCATGCCGCCTCTCCTTCGCATATGAGTGATTTCGTTGATCACCCAGTAACCACGTTTGGGTTAACCGGCATTCAAGAAACACGGTTAATGTTTGGTTTCGAGCCGCCCTCCGCGGCCCTTCTCGTCCCACGCATTTACCAAGGGCAAGACTGCGCGCGGACCCTAGGCAGAAATGCGGCCAAAACGCGACCAAGGGGGAAAGCGGGATTTTGAACCGCCCGCTTTCTTCAGTTCTTCAATTCCTCAGTTCCCCTACTCGAGAAGCGGCGACCAAGCCGGGTCGGAAGCGTAGTTCGCCGTCGGAATCTGCTGCTCGTTGCGGCCGGTCAGATCGACCGAGACCAGCTTGGGTCCGCCTGCGGAGTCGCGGAAGAACATCAAGACGCGGCCGTTCGGCGCCCAGGTCGGCCCCTCCTGCTGGAAGCCAGAGGACAGGATGCGCTCGCCCGAGCCGTCGGTCTTCATGACGCCGATCTGGAACTCGCCGCCGCTCTGCTTGGTGAAGGCGATGAGGTCGCCTCGCGGCGACCAGACCGGCGTCGAATAGACGCCGTCGCCGAAGGAGATACGGTGCGGGTTGGAGCCGTCCGCGCCCATGACATAGATCTGCGAGCGGCCGCTGCCGCCGCCGCGGTCGGAGGTGAAGACGATCTGCGAGCCGTCCGGCGAATAGGAGGGCGAGGTGTCGATGGCAGTGGAGTCGGTTAGCCGCGTCGTCGAGCGGCTCCTCAGGTCCATGGCGAAGATGTTGGAGTTGCCGTCGTCGCGCAGCAGGCTCATGATCACCTTCTGGCCGTCGGGCGAAAAGCGCGGCGCGAACGTCATGCCCGGGAAATTGCCGACCAGCTCGCGCTGGCCGGTTTCGATCTGCAGCAGATAGACCTTCGGCTGTCCGCTCTCATAGGACATATAGGTGATTTCCTGCCGGTTAGGCGAGAAACGCGGCGTCAGCACGATCGAGCGGCCGTCCGACAGATAGCGCACATTGGCGCCGTCCTGGTCCATGATGGCGAGGCGCTTCTTGCGCGCGTTCTTTGCCCCGGATTCGTCGACGAAGACGACGCGGGTGTCGAAATAGCCTTTTTCGCCGGTGATCTTCTCATAGATCGCGTCGGCAATGATGTGCGCGACGCGGCGTTGATTGGCATCGTTGGCGAAAAACTGCTCGCCGGCCAGCTGCTGGTTGCCGAAAATGTCCCACAGGCGGTACTGGGCGCGGATGCGGCCGTCCGCCTCCTTGCTCACGCTGCCGGTGACCAGCGCCTGCGCGTTGATGACCTTCCAATCGTCGAAACGGGGCGTGGCATCCGGATTGGAGATCTTTTCGACAAAGGCGGCCTTGTCGATCGGCGCGAACAGTCCCGACCGTTTCAGATCGGCTGCGACGATCTCCGATATCTGCGGGCCAAGCCCTCCCTGGAAGTCAGGGATGGCGATCGGCATCGGCTCGACATTGCCTTTGTTGACGTTCAGCTCGAGAGTTGCCTGGGCAGGCAAGGTGGCGACAGAACTTATGCCCATCGCCATCGCGGCGACCATCAGGAGCGGCTTGAGGATGGATTTCATGTCTTCTCGCTTCTCTTGCTGATTTTTTGGACGCTCAGGCTACAGGCCAAGCATCGCTCTCGGATCGAAGTTGACGCGAATGTCAGACCAGATGTCTTGCTTTCCGGCGGGAACCTGCAGCCCGGCGACATCGCATTTCTGCACGGCGCGAATCGCGCTGGCGTCGAATTGGGGGTTGCCGCTGGACTTCTCGACGGTCGGGCGGCCCTCCAGCTTGCCGGAGGCATTCAGGTTGAAACGGATCACCACGGTGAAGTTCTCGGAGCCTTCGAGGCCGACCGGAAGGGTCCAGCAACCACCGAGCTGATCCTCCAGCGCCCCTTGCTCCGACCTGGAGAGCTTCTGGCCCTGATCCTTTTCGCCACCGAGCGAGGCCTGCTGGGTCGAGCGCTTGGCGCCGCCGCCGGTCGGCTTCTGCTTGTCGAGCAGAGCCGTTATCTCATCGGCGTTGAACTGCTTCTCGTCCGATTTCTTCTTGGAAGACGCTTCCTTTACCGGCTTTTCAGCGTCCTTGCGATCCGGCGCCTTGGCGCTCTCGGCCTGGGCCGGCTGCGGCTTCGGCCGCGCTTCCGGCGCGGGCGCCGAATCCGGAAGCTTCGCTTCCTCCGCCGGCTGATCCTGCGAGATCGCCTCGGCCACCGCGTCGGGCTTGATCTCTTCCTTTTGGATGGCCGCGGTCTTGTCCGGCTGCGGCGCGGGCGTCGGTTCCTTGGCCGGCGTCGGCTTCGGCTCCGTCTGCTTGACCGGCTCGGGCTTGACTTCTTGCTTGGGCGTCGGCGTCGGCGCGACTTCCGTGGCAGGCGTCGGCTTCGGCTTCTCCTGCGGCTTCGGCACGTCCTCGACCGCGGGCTTCTCGGTCGGCGTCGGCGCGGGCGGCGGCGCCGCCGTCTTGTCGACCGGCTTCGGCTTGGCTTCGTCCGTCACCGGCTTGTCGGTGTCGACGGTATTCTCCCCGACCTTCTGGGCATTGGGAACGACGTCCGGGCGCTTCGTCGGAACAGGCGCCGGCTTGTCATGCATGACCGCCTTCTTGTCGCCCTGCAGCGTCTGTGCCACGGCTTCCATCGGCACGATGTCGACTGCCACCGACTCCACGTCGGAGGCAGGCATGGCCGGCGGCGACGACAGCGTGAACAGCCCGAAGGCCAGCGCCACCGCATGCAAGATCACCGAAGAGGTGAGACCGGTCCGCATTTGGCGTCTACTGATCCTGTTCCTGCAGCGAGACCAGGCCGATATTCTTGTAGCCGGCCGCCGAAATGCGGGCCATGACCTTCATCGCCGTGCCGTAATCCGTCGACTTGTCGCCGCGGATGAAGATGCGTTCATCGTAACCGGTCTTCGAGATCGCCTGCAGCTTGGCGATCAGTTCCTCGATCGGGATTTCGGTTTCCTGCAGATAGATCTGGCCGGCAGCGTTGATCGACACGGTGATCGGCTGCGTGTCGACATTCATCGCCTTGGCCTGCGTGTCCGGCAGGTCGATCGGAACCCCGACGGTGAGCAGAGGTGCTGCGACCATGAAGATGATCAACAGCACCAGCATCACGTCGACCATCGGCGTGACGTTGATTTCCGACATCAGGGCATGGTGCCGGCCACGCCGCCTATGGCCGCGTCCGCCCCGCCCCGAGCCACTTGCGCCTGCAGCAGACATCCCCATGATCTATCCTCAGCCCTTCTGCGCTACTTTTTCATCGATTTGGCGCGAGAGTATGGCGGAGAACTCGTCCGCAAACCCTTCCATGCGCATGCCGAGCTTGTTCGCGTCCGATGACAGCTTGTTGTAGGCGATGACCGCGGGAATGGCCGCGAGCAGGCCGATCGCGGTGGCGAGCAGCGCCTCGGCAATGCCGGGCGCCACAACCGAAAGGCTGGTGTTCTTCGAGGCGGCGATCGCCTGGAACGACGTCATGATGCCAATGACGGTGCCGAACAGCCCAATGAACGGTGCGGCCGAGCCGGTGGTGGCGAGGAAGCCGAGGCGACCCTCCAGCTTCTCCATCTCGCGCGTCAGCGCCAGGTCCATCGCCTTGTCGATGCGGGTCTGCAGCGCCAGCGCCGATTTCGCGCCCTTTTCGAAGCTCTTCTTCCATTCGCGCATGGCGGCGACGAAGATCGCGCCCATTCCGGTGGTCTTGCGGTCGGCCAGCGTTCGGTAGAGGTCCTCAAGCGACTGGCCCGACCAGAACACCTGCTCGAAGCGGTTGAGCGCCAGCCGCATGCGGCCATAGGCGACGAGCTTGTCTATGATGATCGCCCAGGTCCAGATCGAGGCGCAAAGCAGGCCGATCATGACCAGCTTGACCACCCAGCCGGCCTGCATGAACAGGGCCCAGATCGACAGATGCGCGCCCGGATCGGCGAGTGCGATGTTTTCCATGACTTAAGTCCTTAAGGTTTTCCGGGCATCGCTGGCGGCTGGCCCATGGGCATTCCTTTGGTCCGATCGCGCGAAGCTTGAAGCTTGCGGGATAAGCCCCGAATGCACCGTTTCGCGGCCTTTTCGAGGCAAATATTGGTGAAAGGAAGGCACACGAATTGCGCCGATCTTCACCAATTCCTTCATGAACCGTTATGGTTAAGGATGGGTTAGGACGTAAGGCGCGGCGCATTGCCGCGCATGATCTCGACCAGGCGGAGAGACGCAACGCAGGGCCAAGCTGCTATTCAGGTCAGGCTGAGGCGAGAATGGTGGCTTACGAGAACCGGCCTACGCCGGCCGTAGCCTTCGTAGAGCGGCGACACTTATGAGGGCTTCGCACGGCGAAGGCCGGAGCGGAGCGTACTTGAAGTACGTGAGCACCGGAAGCGCCGGAAGCCGCCATTCGCAGGCCGGCCTCACCTGAATATCAGCTTGGCCGAGGCATGAAGGCGGCGACCCATTCCTTCGGGAAACGCTTCGGTCGGCCGCTTTCGCCGACGATCGCCGCTTCGACCTTGGCCTCGACCAGCACATCGCTGCCGCGCTTCAACTGCTGGCCCATGAAGATGCGGGCGCCGGAAATATCGTCGGTGCGCGTGTCGATGGTGAGGATATCGTCCATGCGCGCCGGCGAGCGGAAGTCGATCTCCATGCGCCGCACCACCCAGACGATGCGCTCGCCATGCTTGCCGTCCAGGAGTTCGGTGTGGTGGACGCCGGTCAGCCTCAGATAGTCGGAGCGGCCGCGTTCGAGGAATTCGAGATAGCGCGCATGATAGACGACGCCAGAGAAATCGGTGTCGGCATAATAGACCCTCGCCATCAGCCGGTGGCCGAAATCCGTCAGCGCTCCGGAAAGCCCGGCGCTGAGCGCCACCGATTCACCATGATCGTCCATCGCGCTTTCCTTTTTCGGCCTAGAGAGGCAGGTGTTTCTCGCGCGGGAACGGGATGGCACTGTTGGGCACGATGATCAAGACCTTGATGGCGGCGCTGCTTGCGCTTGGCGCGCTGGCATTGCCCGCCGGAGCGGCGACGTTCTCGATGAAGCGCGGCCTCAATCTCGACCAGTGGGTGACCTGGCCGGCCGAGGACAGATGGGGCGAGCGCCAGGCGATCCTGTCTTATCCGGAGTGGCGCAAATTCCTCAAGGAGGACGACCTCAGGGCGCTCAAGGATGCCGGTCTCGATTTCCTGCGCATGCCGGTCGATCCCTCGCCCTTTCTTTCGGACCGGACCGCGGCCCTTCGCGACGACCTCTATGCCAGCGTGCTCGAGTCGGCGCGCATGATCAACCGCGCCGGCCTGAAGGTGATCGTCGACCTGCATCTGATCCCGGCCGGCGGCAATCGCAAGATCGGCATGAGCGAGGTCATGCATGACCCGGCCGTCTTCGACGCCTATGCCGAGCTGGTGCGCAAGATGGCGCGGACATTGGCCAAGGAGGATCCGAAGCTTGTCGCGTTGGAACTGATGAATGAGCCGCTGCTCGATTGCGAGGCGAACGGCACCAACCTTTGGCCCGACCGCCAAAAGCAATTGTTCGCGGCCGCGCGCGCCTCCGCCACCAGGCTGACGCTGATCCTGACCGGCGGCTGCTATTCGAACGCGGAATCGCTGGCCAGGATCGATCCGAGGGCGATCGCCGATGACAACATCATCTGGACCTTCCATTCCTACGACCCGTTCCTTTTGACGCATCAGGGCGCAAGCTGGGCCGGCGACTTCATCCCCTATGTCACCGGCCTGCCCTATCCGCTGACGACCGTTCCGAAGGCGCAATTGGACATGACGCTGGACACGATCCGCGACCGGATCAGGGCCGAGGCGCCTTGGGCGCGACGGAGCGGCCTGCTTGGCTATCTCGACGAGCAGGTGGCGACGATGGACAGCCCCGAAAAGCTGCTTGGCGTGATGGATGCGCCGTTCGCGACGGTCGATGCCTGGGCGAAGGCCAACGGCGTCAAGCCGCAGGATATCACGCTCGGCGAATTCGGCATGATCCGCAAGGAATACGGCAACGGCTTCGTCATGCCGGCGGCATACCGCGCCGCCTATGTGCGCGACATGATCGCCCGCGCCGAGGCGCATGGCTTTTCATGGTCGGTGTGGAGCTATGGCGGCGCCTTCGGCATCGTCGATGCTTTCGACGGCGAGAAGGCTGAGCCGGACGTGATGGACGTAATCCGTCAGCTTCCACGTTAGTCACCAGCGATGCTACCAATTCTGCGCTGGCATCGGGGGATTAGCTTATGCGCTCACTGCTTTATACGACCGGATCACCTTTCGCGCGCGGCATTCGTGTCGTGCTGGACGAAATCGGCCTCGACTATGAGCGCCGGGAGGAAACGACGACGCCATCCGCCGCGTCTCGCGCCGACTGGACCCCGGCGCTTCAAGTACCGACGCTACGGGATGGCGATCTGACACTTTGGGAAAGCGGTGTCATCGCCGAGTATCTGCTTGCCGCCTATCAGCAGCGTGTCGGGAGCGATCCGGCTCTGGCTCCGTCGATGTGGCGGGCGGCATCGGAATGGCAGGACCGATTGCTCTTTGCTTCGATCCAGACGCTGGGCACCGCCGCAACGACGATCAGCCAGATGCAATGGTCCGGAGTGAGGCATCGCGGCAATTCGCATTTGACGCGCTGCGCAGCGCGCATTGCCCATCTGATCGGATGGCTGGAAGGGCGGATCGACCGCGACGACGAGGGATTTTTCGGCAAGGTCGTGTCGGTCCAGGACATTTTCCTGACCTGCCACTTACGCTTCATCGCCAACCGGCCCCTGGACCTCGGTACTCAACTTGGCGAGCATCCGAAAACCCGCGCGCTTGTGAGCAGGATGGAAGATCGCGCCAGCTTCCGGAACAATCCGGTGCTGTGGTGGGAACCTGGCATCACCGGTTACGAAGCCGACGGCACGCCCATCCGCGCTATCTAGAGGGAGATGAGTTTGGCTTGAATCGAAGGGATTCCCAAGGGTCTGCAAATCAGATTCAAGATGCTGGCTGGGAGAAGGAGGCCGGCATGAATGGGCAAGCCATATTCAAACGATCTTCGGGACCGGGTCGTGGCTTCGGTCGAGCAAGACGGACTTTCGCGCCGACAGGCAGCGGCGCGTTATGATGTCGGCATCAGCTCGGTGATCAGATGGGTCGGGCGCTTTCGCGAAACAGGCAGCGTCAGCCCCGGCCAGATCGGTGGACACAAACCCAAGAAGATCCGCGGCGCTCACCGCGACTGGTTGGTTGAGCGCTGCCGCAATGAGGCCTTCACCTTGCGCGGGCTGGTCGCGGAACTGGCCGACCGCGGCCTGAAGGTGGACTACCGCTCGGTCTGGGCATTCGTTCACGAGGAGAAGCTCAGTTATAAAAAAAGACGCTGGTCGCGGCCGAGCAGCGGCGCCCCGACGTCGCGCGCCGGCGTCAGCAATGGTTGAAGTATCGCGCAGCGATTGATCCTTCACGCCTGGTGTTCATCGACGAGACCTGGACCAAGACCAACATGGCGCCGCAGCGCGGCTGGGCGCCAGTCGGGGAGCGGCTCCATGCCGAGGTCCCGCACGGCCATTGGCAGACCATGACCTTCCTGGCGGCACTGCGCCATGATCGTCTGGACGCGCCATGGCTGATCGATGGACCAATCAACGGCGAGCGCTTCCGGCTCTATGTTGAGCAGGTGCTGGTTCCGACCCTCAAACCCGGTGATATCGTGATCATGGACAATCTTGGCTCGCACAAGGGCAAGGTGGTGCGCCGCGCCATTCGCGGCGCCGGCGCAAGACTTCTGCTCCTGCCGAAATAATTCGCCCGATCTGAACCCGATCGAACAAGTCTTTGCCAAGCTCAAGCACTGGCTCAGAAAGGCGGCGCGGCGAACCGTCGAGACTGTCTGCAGCGCCATCGGCGAAATCCTCGATGGCCTCACCGCAACCGAATGCAACAACTACTTCGAAAACGCTGGATATCGTTCAACCTAAAATCATCCCGCTCTAGAGCAATTCCACAAAAACTGTGAGCGGTTGAATAAAAAACAAAGAGATAGGACGTCTCGCCGTTTCCGTGAGACGGTGAAATGCAAATGGGAACCTTAGCCCAGATCGATCTGCAGGATCTCCGGCCGCACCCCGATACGTACCGGCAGAATGCTGAAGCCCAGCCCGCCCGACACGATCAGGTTGCGGTCATTCTCCACGACATGGCCGTAGGCGAAGCGGTTGCCATAGTCCGAAGGCACGACCGGCGAATAGCCGAACAGCCGCACCTGTCCGCCATGCGTGTGTCCGGACAGTGTCAGCGACACCCGCTCCGGCACTTTCGTGAAAATGTCGGGCTCGTGTGCAAGCAGGATAATCGGCTCGCTGCCCTGGATCTTGGCCAAGGTGCCCGGGAGATCGTCGAAGCCCTGGAAACTGTCGCGTCCCTTGGCCTTGTTCGGCAGCAGCGCGAGTTGATCGGCTAGCCCGGCGATCCAGAACCCATGCCCGTCCTTTTCCAACCGCACGACGTCGTTTTCCAGCACCGGGATGCCGACATGCTCGAGCGCCTTGCGCGACTGAGTCGGGCCGGCTTCCGCTCGCTGGGCGAAGAAATCCGTCCACCAATCATGGTTGCCGAGGATCGACAGCACCCCAAGCGGCGCCTTGAGCCCCGACAATGCCTCGGCCCACTCCTCCACCCGCACCCGGCCCGTCACCAGCTTTGTCCCGGCAGTATAGTCACCGAGCAGCACGATCAGATCCGGCTGCAGCGCGTTCGCTTCCTCGGCAAGTGCTGCGATCCGTTCCGGCGTCATCCAGGGCCGGCAGGAGTGGATATCGGCAAGCGCCACGACGCGCAGCTTGAGCCCGGCCGGCCAGTGCGGCGGCGTCAGCGCGTACCGCTTGACGTGGGTGAGCAGCATCGGCTCGATGCCGACCGCATAGGCGCTGAGCGACACCATGGCGAAGGCCGAGCCGCCGATAAGGCGCAGGAAAGCGCGTCTGGTGATCATGGACCGCCCAAGCCCTAGGATTGCGTCAGATAGGCCTACCTTAAAGGCTGCAATTGCGCCCTCAGTCAGGCCGAGGCGCGCAGATTCTGCGCAGATGGGCCGTAGCGCCGCCGAAACGGCGAACAAATCTGCGTTACTCTTCCTGGAACAGGCTGATCTGCTGCTGGGCGATATCCCTGGGCGGATCGAGGCCGAGATGGCGCCAGGCATTGGCGGTCAGCACGCGGCCGCGCGGCGTGCGCTGGATGAAGCCCTGCTGGATGAGATAGGGCTCGATAATGTCCTCGATCGCGTCGCGCGGTTCGGAGAGCCCGGCCGCTATCGTCTCAATGCCGACCGGGCCGCCGCCGAAATTGCGCGCGATCATCGATAGATAGCGGCGGTCGAGCGCGTCGAGGCCGAGCGCATCGACCTCCAGCCTGGTCAGCGCCTCGTCGGCGATCCTCCTGTCGACATGCGCAGCACCGGCGACGCTGGCGAAGTCGCGCACCCGGCGCAGCAGCCTGCCGGCGATGCGCGGCGTGCCGCGCGCGCGGCGCGCGATCTCCACCGCGCCGTCGTCGCCGAGCGGCATCGACAGGATACGGGCGCCGCGGCGCACGATCTGCTCCAGCTCCTCGACCGTATAGAAATTGAGCCGCACCGGGATGCCGAAGCGGTCGCGCAGCGGATTGGTCAGGAGCCCAAGCCTCGTCGTCGCCGCGACTAGCGTGAAACGGGCAAGGTCGATCTTGACCGAGCGTGCCGCCGGCCCCTCGCCGATGATGAGATCGAGCTGGAAATCCTCCATCGCCGGATAGAGGATTTCCTCGACCGCCGGATTGAGGCGATGGATCTCGTCGATGAAGAGGACGTCGCGTTCCTCGAGATTGGTGAGCAGCGCGGCGAGATCGCCGGCCTTGGCGATGACCGGGCCGGAGGTAGAGCGGAAATTGACGCCGAGCTCGCGCGCCATGATCTGCGCCAGCGTCGTCTTGCCGAGCCCGGGCGGGCCAACGAACAGCACATGATCGAGCGCCTCGCCGCGGCTCTTGGCCGCGTCGACGAAGACCTTGAGATTGGCGCGCACCGCCGCCTGGCCGACGAACTCGTCGAGCGACTGCGGCCGCAAGGTCTGGTCGGCATCCTCGCCGCGCTTGTCGGGGGCAATGAGGCGAGGCGAAAGGGTCATGCCGCCTTCCTTGCATAGGACCGGTGGCGGGACAAGCGTCGCCTCACCGCGCCAGTTCCTTCAGGCCGAAGCGGATCAACATGGACGCATCCGCGCCTTCGCCGGCCGATTTCAGCGCTGCCGCGACCGCGTTCGCCGCGATGTCGCGCGAATAGCCGAGATTGACGAGCGCCGAGACCGCATCCGTAATCGGCGCTGCGGCGACGCCTTCGCCGAGCTCCTGCTTGAGGCCGATCATGCCGGTGGCCGCGCCCGCATAGACCGGCGCCTTGCTGCGCAATTCGGTGACGATGCGTTCCGCAACCTTCTTGCCGACGCCGGGCGCGCGGGAAACCATGGCGATGTCGCGCAGCGCGATCGCGTTGGCGAGATCGGCGGGCGCCAGCGTCGACAAGATAGCCAGCGCCACCTTGGCGCCGACGCCCTGCACGTTGTTCATCAACAGGCGGAACCACTCGCGTTCCAGTCCGGTCTGGAAGCCATAGAGCCGGATCATGTCCTCGCGCACATAGGTCTCGATGAACAGCACCACCGCCTCGCCCGGCGAGGGCAGCGCGGCCAGCGTGCGCGCCGAGCAATGGGCGACATAGCCGACGCCGTGCACGTCGATGACGCAGGAATCTTCATCGATCTCGTCCAGCGTGCCTTTCAGCTTGCCGATCATGATTGTCCCTTCACGCCAGAGCGGCCATCCGGTAGGCCGCGCTTGGGCGGTGATGCGCATGGCAGATGGCGATGGCCAGAGCGTCGGCGGCGTCGTCGGTGTCGAAGATCGCCTTTGGCATCAGCACCTTCACCATCATATGGATCTGCTTCTTCTCGCCGTGCCCGACGCCGATCACGGCCTTCTTGACGGCATTGGGGGCGTATTCGGCCACCACCAGTCCGGCGCGAGCCGGCACCAGCATGGCGATGCCGCGCGCCTGGCCGAGCTTCAGCGTCGCCGTGGCATCCTTGTTGACGAAAGTCTGCTCGACCGCCGCCTCATGCGGCATGGTCTGGTGCAACACCTCGACCAAGCCGTCATGCAGCTGGCAGAGTCTTGTCGCAAGCGACTCCTTTTCGTCGGACCGCACCGTGCCGGACGCGATGAAGCGCAGCGAATTGCCCACGCTGTCGATAATACCCCAGCCGGTGCGCCTCAGGCCCGGATCGATGCCGATGATGCGAATCGCTTCCCCCATGCGCCAAGTCTAGCCGTGGCGGCAAGCGATGCCAGCAAAATGTGAACAAACCAGAAACAATTGCGATCTCAGCAATTCGCCGTTTCCGTGAGACGGTGAGACGCTCTAATTCGTCACGCGACGGATGGTTTTCGACAGCCGCGTGAGAAATGCCGGCCTGGACGATGCGACCAGCTTCCATGCCAGGACTGCATTGCCCATGCGCCGCGGCAGGATTCCGATACAAAGGAACCAGGCCGCCAGAGCAGCTCGCCGCCGCCAGGATGCGTCCATTTCCAGGCTGGCGGCGGCGCCCGCTCTTGCCAGCCCCAGCCGGGAGTCGGTGGCGACCGGATGCTGGGGCTCGTCGACGCAGAGCGAAGCCAGCCGTTCTTCCAGATGCACCGGATCGCGAAGGCCGGCATCCGGCGGTACGGTCAGACCGATCTCGGCCGCCCGGCCGGACAAGGCCTCGAGACGCCGGAAGTCATGCTGCACACGCCAACGCGCTCGCTCGGCAAGCTTTTCGGCAAAGACCGAATGATTGGAACCGTGGATGCGGTAGGCGCCAAGGCAGGTGTCGATGGATTTCACCTCTCCGTGCAGCGGCGCGAGCGTCGCGAGATAGCCATCGGCGCCTTGCCGGAAATCGCCTTCAGGCATGGGCATTATCGTTTCCAGCGCCTCGCGGTCGAATGCCAACCCGCTTGTCACCGTCGTGCGGTACCGCCCCTTGCGCAACAATTCCGGGACGACGTCGCCTGAATCGAACGGCTGTTCCGGAGGGGGAAAGACATCCTTTATCCGCTGGTCCTCATCAACGAGATGCAATCTGAATTGCGCCTGGGCGACATCCGCGTCCCACTCGTCCAGGACTTCGGAAACGGCGTTCGGATAGAGATAATCGTCGGCGTCCAGGAAAAGAATGATCTCGCCGGTGCTCGCCTCGAACCCGGTATTGAACGCGGCCGCATGCCCGCCATTCCTGCGCCTGAGACACGGACGGATTTTGTCTCCGTAGGATTCGATGACGGCCACCGACGCATCCGTCGATGCGTCGTCGACGACCACGACCTCGACATTTCGGTGGTCCTGCTTCAACGCGCTGTCGATGGCGCGTCCCAGAAACTGTTCGTAATTGTAGTTGGGGATGATGATCGATACCGGGATGCGGTCCAATGGCGAATGCACGGGATCAAGCCTCGCAATCTGCTTTGGTCACAGTGACGGTGGTTTTCTTACAGGACCGGCTCGGGTCGACCCGGCTGCGGCGAACGGCTCCAACTAGGGGCCCATCGCTTCAAGGCAAGTGTGATCTTTCCCGCGAAGGCCGGCATAGCCTTCAATACGATGACGGCTGCCGCAGTTTCGACGAGCACTCGGAATCGCAGGTGTCGACCTGCGAGCCGCTATCGCGCGTCTGTTACAAACGCGGTTTCAGCCGCGCGCGAACGCCGTATTCAAAAGGCTGATCTGGTCGGAAACCGGGTTGGCCCGCCGGCTGGGGGCGTGCAGGTCGCTGACGACGCCGCCATAGATTTCCTCGTCCATGCGCCGCACCAGCGACTGCAGGCGCAGCGAGCGCGTCACGAGGTCCACAAAATCCTTGGGCAGCTCGTTCCAGCCAAGCGCCTCGTCATGCGCGGACGCGGTATCGAGCCGCACCTTGGATTTCTCCGAGGCCACCTGGTCGCGCGTCATCTCGCCGGAATTCGCCGCCCGCTGCAAAAGCAGCCAGGAGGCGACCTGCATGAGCCTCGTGGTCAGCCGCATCGATTCGGCCGCGTAGAGCGTAGCCGCCGTGCGCGACAATTTCTTGGCTTCGAGCCTGCCCTTGCCATCGAGATATTCGGCGGCCTGCTCGACCAGCCCCATTCCTTCCTGGTAGAGCGGCTTGAAGGATTGGGAGAAAACCCGGCGCTCCGCCAATTTGATGGTTTTCGCGCTGCCCTTCGAAGGCTCGTTCATCGATACGCCCCTGCACTGCCGCCAGCCGATTCGGCAATCTTGCCGACGTGGCTCGCACCCTAAATGACTGAGGCTTGAAAATGCGCTTCGATGCCCATGAAGGCAAGCGCATGTTTAACAAACGGTTAACGCCGGCCGCGTTCCGGCCACCCGCCGGCGGATGGCGCAGGCCTGCCGGTGTGCGGATAAAAAAAGAGCCGCGGATAAGGCGGCTCTCAGGAGTTTAACAGGGAGGCGTCAAACAAAGTGGCTCCAACCACTCGGTAAGAATCCAGCAAAACTGGATGCGCATAGTAAACGCCCGTAAAGCTTAATGAAGCCTTAACGCGGCGGCGATTTTTTAAGCGAACGCGCTTTCCTGTGCCGGAACAGGACAGCGGATGCGCCGCCCGGGATCGTCTGAAACCGGATTTTCGAACGCCGATCGTGGCGGCCGTAACATGTTGGCTGCTGCCGCGGCATCGTCCCGAAACACGCGCCAGGCAAAAGGCCGCTCCTCTGAAGCGGCGCGCAGATCCGCGCCCCTTGAAATCACGCAGCATATCCGGGAGCAAACCATGGATTGGTATTCGATCGTCAAATTCCTTCACGTCGTTTCGGCTATTTTGTGGGTCGGCGGCGGCTTCGTGCTGTTCCTGCTCGGTGTGCTCGCCGAGCGAGCCGGCAACATCGAGGACAAGCTGCAGGCAATGCGCGCCAGCGGACAGCTCGGCAGCAAATTCTTCGCCCCGATGTCGATGCTGACGCTGGTCTTCGGCCTCATCATGTGCGGCTTCTGGGTCGGCTTTGCCGAGCTGTGGGTCGTCATCGGCCTTATCGGCTACGCCACGACCTTCTCGATCGGCATGCTGGTCTTCAAGCCGACCGGCGAGCGCATAGGCGCGATGGTCGCCAAGGACGGCGTGACGCCGGCCGTCCTTGCCATCGGCCAGCGCATGATGAACTGGGCGCGGCTCGATTATGCAGTGATGCTGGTGATCATCGCCGACATGGTGCTGAAGCCCAGTTTGCACGACATCGGCATTCTTGCCGGCATGGCGATGGTGATTGCGCTGGGCGCCGCGCTCGCCTTCGCCGGCGGCCGCCAGATGGTGCCGAGCGCCGCTTGACATTAACGCGCTCGCCCGAGGGCGCGTCGAGATTCAGGTCAGGCCGAGTCGAAAGTGGTGATTTCCGAGAACCGGAGCGGAGCGTACTTTAAGTACGTGAGCACCGGAAGCGCAGGAAATCGCCGTTTGCAGGCCGGCCTCACCTGAATATCGACGCGCCTCACATCAGGCCGATAATGCCGTCCCACAGCAGCTTAACGGCGACCACCGCGACGGTGGCGTAGGTGAACGGATAGAAGATTTCCGGCCGCATGCGGCGCACCAGCCAGGCGCCGGCGATCGTCGAAAGCGGCGCCAGCGGCATCAGCACCGCCGACGCGGTCAGATTGGCGGTGTCGAACTGGCCGAGCGCGAAATAGGGGATGAGCTTCAGCGCATTGGTGGCGGCAAAGAAGATCGCCGCGGTTCCCGACAGCACTTTCGGGTCGAGCCGGATCGGCAGCGCATAGACCTGGAAGGGCGGGCCGCCGACATGGGCGACGAAGCTGGTGAAGCCGGCGACCGTGCCCCAGAAGGCGGCGGCAATGCGGTTCGGCTCAGCCGCATGGTCGGCGCCGTGGCGGAACTGCAGGTAGATCCATCGCAACACGAACACCAGCGCGACGGCGCCGACGATCAGCCGCACCATCTCCTCGGTGACCAAAGCCGCGGTCAGCCAGCCGAGCCCGATGCCGATGACGGCGCCCGGCATCATGTCGACCAGCATCTTGCGGTCGTAAACGCCCCACCAGGTCCACACCGAGACGACATCCATCAGGCACAGGATCGGCAGCAGGATGGCGGCCGCCTGAACCGGCGGCATGGTCAGCGCCATCAACGGCACGCCGACGAAACCGACGGCGCCGCCGAAGCCGCCTTTTGACAGGCCGACAAGGATCACCGCGGGAATGGCGGCGGCGTAGAACCACGGATCGCTGAGCAGGCCTGACATCGGCAAGGGAAGGTTGGAGAAGGCGGGGAACCCAGCCATAGCGCAGAACAGCGCCGCCGGGATAGTCATTAATGCCGCCATCCGCTATGCCTAATGCCGGCATCCGCTATGCCGGCCCGACACTGGCAGCCGGCCGCGCTGCAAAGGATCGTCGGTTCGGTTCACTGCCTTCGAGGTGCGGATATGAGCGCTATCGGCATTCGCCGGGCCTGCGAAGCGGACGCACTAGCCTTTTGTATAATCAGGCCCAAAACGTGTCGGCAGGCCGTCGGCGAGTTTCACCCAAGGGAGCTTCTCCTCGAAAGCGACGTGCAGCGTAGGCGCAAATTTTTCCGGCTCCGCCATCGTTGCCGCAAAAAAATGCATGACATTGGACATCTTCTTTGAGCGGAAGGAAAGCGGCGAACCGCAGCGATCGCAAAACGTTCTTTCTACGCCGGGAGAAGAGTTGAATGTCTTCGGTGGCTTGCCCAGCCATCGCCATTGGCCGTCCAGGACGCCAATGTAGGTGGTCATCGGCGCAGAACACTGCCGCCGGCAACTTTCACAATGACAGACCACGCAGGCCTGGGCCGGGCCATCGACTTCAAAAGCAATAGCGCCACATAGGCAATGACCGCGCATGCGAAACCTCCTTGAGGCAGCAAGGATAGCTTATTGCCTGTGGCGTGCGGGAGTCGCCAAGAAATGCGCCGAACTGGCGCCTGATCCCGACATTTGCCTGGCGCCCGGCATTTGCTCGGCGATTGTGAGCGCGTGCGCGAGCGTTGGCTTCAGGCTGAGTTCATCAGACGCCGCGCCTGGACCAGCAGGAACATCGGCCGCTCGAGCTCTTCGGCCAGTTCCGGCCGGGCGGCGATCTGCTCGCCCGTCGGGCGAAATTCCTCGACATGCCCGATGCTGAATCCGGCCTGGATCAGCAAATTGAGCGTGGTGCCGATGGTGCGGTGGTGTTTGATCACGCCCTTGGTGAGCCAGTCGGTGGTGCGCGGTCCCTCGACAAGATACCGGTCGACCGGCCATGTCTTCCTGCCCGCGGCATCGACGGACCAGCCCGGGTTGGTCGGCGCCATATAGATCGGATGTTCCGTCGAGAAGACGAAGGCTCCGCCGGGAACCAGGGCCTGGTAAACGGTCGCGAACAGGCGCGCGGCATCGCCGACATAATGCAAGGCAAGCGAGCTGTAGGCGAGGTTGAAACGCGCCTTCGCCAGGCTGAGCTCATCGAGGTCGGCGCGCCGATAGGTGATGGCATCGTCGGCGCCGGCGGCGCGTGCCCGCGCAAGCATCTTTTCCGACAGGTCGAGGCCGAGGACCTCGCTCGCGCCGTGCGCGCGCGCCCAGCGGCAGAACCAGCCGAAGCCGCAACCGAGATCGACGATGCTCAAGCCATAGAGATCGGGCAGCATCGCGCGCAGCGCCGGCCATTCGGGCGCGCCATCCAGGCCCTCGACCGAGCGGCCGAGGCGGCTATAGCCTTCGAAGAATTCGGGACGGTCATAGATGTTTTGCGCCATGTGCCTGCTCTTCTCTGCCCGCATCACTTATGCAATGAATGAGTTGTCGGAAAGTGGCGGGTGGCAAAGTGGAAAATCAACTCTTTCAGGGTCGGCTGTTGCCGCATGAGCGCATCTTGTGGAGTGGAATGCCCGCGCAGGGATTGCTCTTCTCAAGTCGCGACGTCTTCCCTGATACCATTCAGCCTGCTCTGGTGCGGCTTTGCGATTTTCTGGACCTGTTCGGCGACAAGGCATGGCGCGCCATTGTTCTTCGACGCCTGGGGAGCGATGTTCGTCTGCATCGGCCTCTTCATGGTTTTCGGCAGGTTTGTATTCGATGCCTGGCTCAGGCAGCGGATATACTATGCCGTCACGAACAGCCGCATTCTTATCCTGCGCCGTGCTCCATCCGCCAACTTCACCTCGATCGACCTCGAACGCGTTCCTGATGTTCAGTTGACCGGCGAGACGGCGACGAAAGGGACTTTGCGCTTCGGAGTCGGCACGTCGGGATACCCGTTTTCGAGGATGAACGGATGGTTCCCGGCCCTCGATCCAGTCCCGCAATTTCTCGGAATCGAAGGCCCGCAGCGCGTGCTCGACCTCATCATGAGGACTAGGCGCGACGATGCTCGTTTGGACCGGTCCTCATCCGCCGCATAGCCGACTGTTCAAGCCGGGCGGTTTGCTCTATGCCGCAATGCAACCATCTTCGCCCGGCATAGGCGAAACCGGGATCGAAGGCCAATGAACGAAGCAACCCCGCCCAACCGCTGCCGTATCGTGCTGATCGCGCCGCCGCTCATGCCGGCTGAGCAGATCTGCGCGGCATTCGAGGGTGGCGACGTCGCTTCGCTGATCCTGCCCGACAACGGCATGGACGACGCCTCCTTCCAGGCTTTCGCCGAAAAGATCGTGCCGATTGCTCAAGGTGCCGGCATCGCCGTCATCATCGCCGGCGACAGCCGCATCGCCGGGCGCGTCCAAGCGGACGGCATCCATGTCGAAGTAAAGCCCCGGGAGCTCGCCGAGACGATCGAGCGCCTGGCCGGCAAGATGATGGTCGGTGCCGGCGGCGCCAAGACGCGCGACGAGGCGCTGGAACTCGGCGAGCAGCGGCCCGATTACATGTTCTTCGGCCGCTTCGGCTATGACAACAAGCCGGAGCCGCATCACCGCAACCTCGCCCTCGGCGAATGGTGGGCTGAGATGATTTCGATCCCTTGCATCGTCATGGGCGGCTCCGAGCTTGCCTCCGTCGAGACGGTGGCCGCGACCGGCGCCGAATTCGTGGCGCTGTCCAGCGCCGTCTTTGCCGATGGACGCGACCCGCGCGCCGCGATCGCCGCCGCCAACGCGTTGCTCGATGAAACCGCGCCGCGTTTCGAGGACTGACATGCGCCTGCACGGCCCTTGCCTGGTGGTCCTGGCCGGCTTGTTTGCGCAGGCCGCGATGGCGGCTGAGACCGTCCCGCTGCCGCAGCCGCGGCCAGAGACGAGCGCGCCGGACAAGAGCGCGCCCGACGCAGCCAAGCCGGATGCAAGCACGCCGGACACGGGCACGCCGGGCACGGGCACGCCGGATACGGGCAAACTGGACACAGCCACGCCGGACGCCGGCGCGCCGGATCCGAGCAGGTTCGGCACCGCTCCGCATATCGACAAACCGATCCAGAACACCTTGCCGCAGCCGGCGACCATGACGCCGCCATCGGCCGATGCCATCAATCCCGACCGCTTTGGCGCCAAGCAGCCGGACGCCGCCTATGGCGCCTTCCAGCGCGGGCTTTACAAGACCGCCTACAACCTCGCCCTGGAGCGCGCCAAGAACGGCGATCCGGCGGCCGAGACGCTCGTGGCCGAAATCCTGTCGCGCGGACTGGGTATGCCGCTCAATCCGGCCGAGGCCGCGAAATGGTATGCGTTAGCGGCCGAACAGGGCGTGCCGGAGGCGCAGTTCCAATATGCGCTGATGCTGCTCGACGGCCGCTATGTGAAGAAGGACGAAAAGGGCGCCTTCGCGCTGATGCAGGCCTCGGCCGAGGCTGGCAACCGGCTTGCGCAGTTCAACTTCGCCCAGTTGCTCGTCCAGCAGGATCCCGGCGATGGCGGCCTTGCCAAGGCCGCCGTCTATTACGAGCGCGCGGCAGCCACCGGCCTTGCCGATGCGCAATATGCGATGGCGCAGCTCTACGCCAACGGCGCCGGCGGCAAGCCGCATGACGATGCCCAGGCGCGTCTTCTCCTGGCGCAGGCCGCGAGGCAGAACTATGACACCGCGCAGATCGACCTTGCCACCTGGATGATCGAGGGACGCGGCGGCGGGCGCGACCTGAAATCGGGTTTTGCCTGGATGAAGCGGGCGGCGCAAGGCGGCAATGTCGCCGCCCAGAACCGCCTCGCCAAGCTCTATATGAGCGGCATCGGCACCGATCCGGACCTGATCCTAGCCGGCGCCTGGTACATCGTCGCCCGCCGCGCCGGGCTGATCGACCCGCAGATGGACGATTTCCTGCAGGGTTTAGACGACGATCAGACCAAGCAGGCGCTGCAGAAGGCAAATCGCCTGCCTTGACGCATGGTGCCACGGACGGCATGTCCGTGGCTCGCTTTGCTGCCCTCCTCCCTTGCCACTATGTGCGATTTGTGGTCTTGGAGGCGCCAAAGCGCGGCACGCGCCAGAAAAATCTCATCCGGATCAGTTCATCATGGCCAAGATCAGTGGCAGCGAAATCCGTCCCGGCTACGTCATCGAGCACGATGGCGGGCTGTGGGTGGCGGTCAAGACCAACACCGTCAAGCCGGGCAAGGGCGGCGCCTACAACCAGGTCGAGCTGAAGAACCTGATCAACGGCACCAAGCTCAACGAGCGCTTCCGCTCGGCCGAAACCGTCGAGCAGATCCGGCTCGACCTGAAGGATTTTTCGTTCCTCTACGAGCAGGGCGATGCGCTGGTCTTCATGGACACCGAAAGCTACGAGCAGCTCGAGCTGGCGAAGGACTTTGTCGGCGAGCGCGCCGCTTTCCTGCAGGACGGCATGATGGTGACGGTGCAGCTTTATGAGGAGCGGCCGATCGGCATCTCGCTGCCCGACCAGGTGACACTGACCATCACCGAAGCCGACCCGGTGGTGCGGGGCCAGACCGCAGCATCTTCCTACAAGCCGGCGGTGCTGGAGAACGGCATCCGCGTGCTGGTGCCACCCTTCATCTCGGCCGGCGAGCGCATCGTCGTCGACACAAACGAAATCACCTACGTGCGCCGCGCGGATTAACGGCAAAAAAGCAGGAAGAAAAATGGCGCGTTCCGCTCTCCTCAATGTCATGGTCCAGGCCGCGATGAAGGCCGGCCGCTCGCTGTCGCGCGACTTCGGCGAGGTGCAGAATCTGCAGGTCTCGATGAAGGGACCGGGCGACTATGTCAGCCAGGCCGACCGCAAGGCCGAAGAGATCGTCTTCGCCGAGCTGTCGAAGGCGCGGCCGGGCTACGCCTTCCTGATGGAAGAGCGCGGCGCCGTCGAAGGCGAGGACGCCCAGCACCGCTGGATCGTCGATCCGCTCGACGGCACCACCAACTTCCTGCACGGCATTCCGCTCTTCTCCGTGTCGATCGCGCTTGAGCGCCAGGGCCAGATCGTCGCCGGCGTCGTCTACAATCCGGCGATGGACGAGCTCTACACGGCCGAGCGCGGCGGCGGCGCCTTCATGAACGATCGCCGGCTGCGTGTTGCCGGGCGCTCCAAGCTGACCGACGCCGTGATCGGCTGCGGCGTGCCGCATCTCGGCCGCGGCCAGCATGGCAATTTCCTGATCGAACTGCGCAATGTCATGGCGGAGGTCTCCGGCGTCCGCCGCCTGGGCTCCGCGGCGCTCGACCTTGCCTATGTCGCGGCCGGGCGCATGGACGGTTTCTGGGAAACCGGTCTGTCGTCCTGGGATATCGCCGCCGGCATCCTTCTGGTGCGCGAGGCCGGCGGTTTCGCCTCCGACATGGATGGCGGACAGGACATGCTGGACACTGGCGAGGTCGTCGCCGGCAACGAGTTCATCCAGCGCGCGCTGCTGAAAACCGTGAAGAAGCCGTTGGCTGCCCGCTGATTAATGCATGTCGCCCAGAAGTGTGCAGCGGTTCTGGGACGACGACATGCATCAAAACAAAGACTTAAAGCGCGTCGCCTGGGTCCGTTCAGCGCGACGCGCCTTGACGCGCCTTAAAGCGTCCTTTGCGCGTCGAAAGGACGCGCGCCTTTAGTCGCAAAACCGCAACCGAAGCTTGAAATACTGGTCCGCGAGCGCCCAGATTAGGCGTTGCAGGATCATTCATGAACGATGCGAGTCCAGATACGAAGCTTGAGATCCCCTTTGTGGGGCGCTGGCACTATTCGCGCGCCGAAATGATCGCCGACGGCATTGTTCACGCTGTGGGCATCGTGCTGGCGATCGCCGCCGGCTCGGCTTTCCTGGCCTTGGCCGCCTTCCACTCCGGCCCGGGCGAATATGTCGCCGCCGTGTTCTATGTGGTGTCGCTGCTCACCGTGCTCTCGGTTTCGCTGGCCTATAATCTGTGGCCGGTGTCTTGGCCGGCGAAATGGATCCTGCGCCGTTTCGATCATGCCGCGATCTATCTTCTGATCGCCGCCACCTACACGCCCTTCCTCGCCCAGCTCGACAACTCGCCGCTGGCGCTGCCCATGATCGTCGTGGTGTGGAGCGCGGCGGCGGCCGGCATCGCCGTCAAGATGTTCCTGCCCGGCCGCTACGATCGCCTGGCCATCGTCTTTTATCTCGCCATCGGCTGGAGCGGCGTCGTGCTCGCCGGACCGCTGGTCCAGACGCTGCCGACAACCTCGCTCGCGCTGCTCGTCGCCGGCGGCATCGTCTATTCCCTGGGCGTCATCTTCTTCGCCTGGAAGGGCCTGCGCTTCCACAATGCCGTCTGGCACGGCTTCGTCGTCACCGGCGCCGGCCTGCATCTGGCTGCCATGGTCGACTGCCTCGTCGTCAACCGGTTCTAGGCCTGTGGCGCGGGCCTATCGGGCCATATTGCCAAGCGCCATTCATTTTGGTCACAATTCCGTTTAAAGTCGCGGCAATTCTGCGGCGGCGGCATCGGAAACGGGGCACGGATGGCTTTTCTCAGATCCTTCGGCAGGCGATCGGACGTCCTGGTCTATGATCCGCACAAGCTGTCGAGCCCGCAGGTCTTCCTGCTCACCATGGTGATCTTCCTGATCATCGTCGCTTTCATCGCCGCTATCCTCACCCGCCAGATCTCGACCGCCTTCTCCAGCAATCCGGGCCTCAACGGACTGATTGTCGGCGTGCTGGCGGTCGGCATCCTGCTTGCCTTCGCCCAGGTCGGGCGGCTGTTTCGCGAGGTGCGCTGGGTCAATTCCTTCCGCGCCGGCTCCGAAACCACCGAGCCGGTGCTTTTGTCGCCGATGAAGGCGATGATCGGCCGCTCGTCGACGATCGCGTTTTCGACCTCCTCGATGCGCACGATGCTGGATTCCATCGCCACCCGCCTCGACGAGAGCCGCGACACCTCGCGCTATCTGGTCGGCCTGCTTGTGTTCCTCGGCCTGCTCGGCACCTTCTGGGGCCTGCTCAACACCATCGCCTCGATCCGCGAGACGATCGAGGCGCTGGACCCGGGCACCGGCGATGCCGCCGCCGTCCTCGACGCGCTGAAACAGGGCCTGTCGGCGCCGCTCGCCGGCATGGGCACCGCGTTTTCGTCCTCGCTGTTCGGCCTTTCGGGCTCCCTGGTGCTCGGCTTCCTCGACCTGCAGGCCGGCCGCGCCCAGACCCGCTTCTATACCGAGCTTGAGAACTGGCTGTCCTCGGTCACCGATCTGTCATCGGACATCGTCGTGTCAGAGACGTCGAAAGCCACTGAATCCTCCGAGGACATCCGGCTCTTGTCGGAGCGGCTGCGCAGCCTGCAGGAGAATGGCGGCGGCTCCAATCCGCGCGTCGCCACCGCCATGGCCAATCTTGCCGACGGCATCTCGGGGCTGGTGAAGAACATGCGCTCCGAGCAGCAGATCATGCGCGACTGGGTTGAGGCCCAGTCCGACGAGCAGAAGGCCATGCGCAACACGCTGGAAAAGATCGCCGACGCGCTGAAGAAGCAAGGGGTCCACTGACGTGGCGCTGGCAAGACGGCGCACCGACCGCCGCATCGACTATTGGCCGGGCTTCGTCGACGCTTTGTCGACGCTGCTGCTGGCGATCATGTTCCTGCTCACCGTCTTCGTGCTGGCGCAGTTCCTGCTCAGCCGCGAGATCTCCGGCAAGGACGCGGTGCTGAACCGCCTCAACTCGCAGATCAACGAGCTGACCCAGTTGCTCGCGCTGGAACGCACGAACAGCCAGGACAAGGAGGATACGCTCGCCAATCTCCAGGCATCGCTGTCGGCCGCGCAGGCCGAAAAGAGCCGCCTCGAACAATTGCTGGCGCAGGGCGCCGGCGCCGGCGACGCGGCCAACAAACGGGCGGACCAGCTTTCGGGCGAGCTCAGCAACCAGCGCCAGATCAGCCAGCAGGCACTGAGCCAGGTCGAGATCCTCAACCAGCAGATCGCGGCGCTGCGCAAGCAGATCGGCGCGCTGGAAGACGCGCTCAACGTCTCCGAGCAGCGCGACCGCGACTCCAACACCAAGATCGCCGATCTCGGCCGCCGCCTGAATGTCGCGCTGGCGCAGCGCGTGCAGGAGCTCAACCGCTACCGCTCCGACTTCTTCGGTCGCCTGCGCGAGATCCTCGCCGACCGCGAGAACATCCGTATCGTCGGCGACCGTTTCGTCTTCCAGTCGGAGGTCCTGTTCCCGACCGGCTCCGATGTGATCAACGACGCCGGCAAGGTCGAGATGAAGAAGCTCGCCGACGCCATCATCGAGTTGCAGAAGGAGATCCCGCCCGAGATCAGCTGGGTGCTGCGTGTCGACGGCCATACCGACAACAAGCCGCTCTCCGGCACCGGCCGCTATCGCGACAATTGGGAATTGTCGACCGCGCGCGCTACCTCGGTGGTGAAGTTTCTGATCGAGAACGGCGTGCCCGCCAACCGGCTGGTGGCCGCCGGCTTCGGCGAGTTCCAGCCGCTCGATCCTGCCGACACCGACGAGGCGCGCAGCAAGAACCGCCGCATCGAACTGAAGCTCACCGAACGGTGAGCTATTATCACGCCAAGTCACAGGAAATTGTTTGTCGACTGAATACTTAGAGTGCCAAGTCACGTCGACAAGGCCTGAAAACATTATCTTTTTTTAATTACACATCGCAAATCGACGCACCTAATTTGCTGCGCAGGGCCGGGGACCGCCGGCGATGCCTCCCATCGCGACGCGACGGAACTGGACGGCCCCTGAACGTCGGAAGGCAATGCGGCATGACCGCTACCCTTCCCTATCGGAGGATGCGCCGCCATGCGCGCTTCAACATCTCTCAAGACTGTAACCCTGGCTGCCGCGCTGATCGCGGCCCCGCTCGCCGGCGCCTACGCGGCCGGGCACCACAAGGGGCTTCTCGACGCGACCGCTCCAGCCGATTTCATCGGACCGCGCGTGAGCGGTCTGATCGATCAGGTCCAGGGCGTGGATCAGGGTATCACCGACGCCCGGCAGGCAAACAACATTTCGGCTGCCGAAGCGCAGCGACTGCATATGCGCACCGCGCATATCAGCCAGGCCGCGGAGCATGTCGCGGTGTCGGATCACGGCAGGATACCGTCCGCGCAATATCATGAGCTGCTGCGCCGCCTCGACAATGTCGACCAGAGACTGATGAACGACACCGGCAGCGGCATCATGATGGGCGATGGCTCCGACGGCGGCAATTACCCGAACGGCTGACCTCTTCGGAGGAACGAAAGGCACCTCCTGGCGCCCGCGGGACCTGGCCCCAAGGGCGTCCTTTTTCGATAACGTCCTGCTTCGATTGGAGCAATTCCAGGAAAAGTGCGGGCGGTTTTCCGTCCGGAATTGCGTGAAAACAAAGAGATAGAGCGGTTCGGCGTTTCCATGAGACCGGTGAAACGCTCTATAGGCCGAGCCAAAGCGCGATGATGGCGAGCACCGCCGGCGCCGTCTGGATGAACAGTATCTTGCGGCCGACGGTCGCCGCGCCGTAGAGGCCGGCGATGGCGACGCAGAGCAGGAAGAACATCTTGATCTGAAACCCGCCGGCGCCGAGATAGAGACCCCAGATCAGGCCCGCGGCGAGGAAGCCGTTATAGAGGCCCTGGTTGGCGGCAAACACCTTCGAGGCGCTGGCGAATTCCGGCGTCAGCCCGAACGCCTTGCGGCCGCGCGGCGTATCCCACAGCACCATCTCCAGATAGACGATATAGCAATGGATCAGCGCCACCAGCCCGACCAGGATATTGCTGATCATTGTCCCCTCCGCTCGTCGGATAAGCATTGACGATACGTCGACGCCGCCGCGCAGGATAGGCCGACCCTGGCCTTGCCGACCAGGGTTGCCAAGCTTCGCGCCTTGGTATCTTTTCGCGCCAGCCCATTTACAGCCGGAACCCATCATGTCCTTCCAGAAACTCGACCAACTCGGCCACAAGCTCGAAGCGCTCGAGCATGCTTTGGCCATTCTCGGCGCCGACGAGGCGACGCATATGGCGGTCGGCGGCGGCGAAAAGCGCGCCGAGGCGATGTCCTTGCTTGCCGGTATGCTGCACGCCCAAGCGACCGCGCCGGAAATCGGCGACTGGATCGCCGCCGCCGAGGCCGAGCCGCTGAACGACGAGCAACAGGCGGCGGTCAGGGAACTGCGTCGCCAATACACCAACCTCACCTGCCTGCCTGTCGAATTCGTCGAGCGCCAGACGGTGGCGCGCATGCGCTCCGAGCAGCTCTGGCGCGACCTGCGCGCCAAGAACGACTGGGCGGGCTTCCTGCCGGCGCTGGAAGGCGTCGTGACCCTGGTGCGCGAGGAAGCCGCCTTGCGCGCCGAAGCGCTCAGCCTGGCCCCCTATGACGCGCTGATGGAGCAGTACGATCCCGGCAACCGCGCCG
Organism: Mesorhizobium sp. CA14; assembly: GCF_020165195.1. Lineage (GTDB taxonomy): Bacteria > Pseudomonadota > Alphaproteobacteria > Rhizobiales > Rhizobiaceae > Mesorhizobium. Next base: position 86,767 of record NZ_JAIUHR010000007.1, read on the forward strand.
CCGACATCACGCCGGTGTTTGCCGAGCTGAAGGCCTTTCTCAAGGATTTCCTGCCGCATGCGCTGGCCGTGCAGGATGCGCGGCTGGCGAAACACCCGCTGAAGCCGCTCTCCGGCAGCTACGCCATTGACCGGCAGCGCGAGCTTGGCCTTGCCATGATGGCGGCCGTCGGCTTCGACCTCACCCATGGCTCGCTCTCCGTGTCGCACCATCCCTTCTGCGGCGGTGTGCCGACCGATGTGCGCATCACCACCCGCTACAAGACCTCCGACTTCCTTTCGGCGCTGATGGGCGTGCTGCACGAGACCGGCCACGCCCTCTACGAGCAGAACCTGCCGAAAGCCTGGTCGCATTGGCCGCTCGGCAAGGCGCGCGGCATGGCCGTGCATGAAAGCCAGAGCCTGTTCGTCGAGAAGCAGATCGGCCGCAATCCGGCCTTCTGGCGTTGGGCGCTGCCGGTGGTCGAAAAACATCTCGGCGAAGCCTGGTCGATCGATAACATCCTGCCGCATGTCCACCATGTCGAGCGCGGCCTGATCCGCGTCGATGCCGACGAGGTCACCTATCCGCTGCATGTCGTCCTGCGCTACGAACTTGAGCAGGAGCTCGTGTCTGCCCGGCTGGAGGTCGCCGACCTGCCGGAGGCATGGGATGCCAAGATGCGCGACTATCTCGGCCTCTCGACCATCGACAACCCGGCCGACGGCCCGATGCAGGATGTGCACTGGCCGGGCGCCGCCTTCGGCTATTTCCCCTCCTACACGCTGGGCGCCATGATGGCCGCGCAGCAATGGGCGGCTCTGACCAGGGAGCATCCGTCCGCCGACGAGGACCTCGCCAAGGGCGATTTCAGCGCCATCAACGAGTGGCGTCGCGCAAAGATCTGGTCGCAGGGCTCGCGCTGGTCGACGCCGGACCTGCTCGAGCGCGCCACCGGCGAGAAGCTCAACGCTTCTTATTTCACCGAACATCTGCGCAAGCGCTACGGGAACTGACTCGCGGCAGGTCGAAACCAGCTGGGTACGCGTGCCTACTCCGCCGCGCCCTTGAAGGCGCTGGCTCCCGTCTCGAACTGCAGCTTGGCGAGTCGCGTGTAGATGCCGCCCTTGGCGACCAGGCTCTGATGCGTGCCTTCCTCGACGATGCGCCCGCCGTCCATGACCAGGATGCGGTCGGCCTTGAGCACCGTCGCCAGCCGGTGCGCGATGACGATGGTGGTGCGGCCGCGCATCAGCCGCTCCAGCGCCTTTTGCACCAGCGTCTCGCTCTCGGCGTCGAGCGCCGAGGTCGCTTCGTCGAGCAGGAGGATCGGCGCGTCGCGCAGGATGGCGCGGGCGATCGCGATGCGCTGACGCTGGCCGCCGGACAGCGTCACGCCGCGCTCGCCCACCTGGCTGTCATAGCCCTTGTCGAGCCTGGCGATGAATTCATCCGCTAGGGCCGCCTTGGCCGCGGCCTCGATCTCGGCGTCGCTGGCGCCCTGCCTGCCGAAGCCGATATTGTCGGCAGCACTTGCCGCGAAGATTGTGACGTCCTGCGGCACGATCGCGATGCGTTGGCGGATGGCGGCCGGATCAGCCTCGCGCACATTGACGCCGTCGATGACGACGCGGCCGCTCTCGGGGTCGTAGAAGCGCAGGATCAGCGAGAAGACGGTGCTTTTTCCCGCGCCTGAAGGCCCGACGATCGCCACCGTCTCGCCCGGCTTCACCTGGAAGCTCAGGCCATGTACCGCGGCGCGGTCCGGCCGCGCCGGATAGGAGAAGGAGACGTCGTCGAAGCTGATCGCGCCCTTGGCCGTGGCCGGCAACGGAATGGGATTGGCAGGCCGCTGGATTGTCGGCGTCTCGGCCAGGATCTCGGTCAGCCGCTCGGCGGCACCCGCCGCCTGCGACAGCTCGCTCCACACCTCCGACAGCGCGCCGAGCGCGCCGGCGGCAAACACCGAATAGAGCAGGAACTGGCCGAGCGTGCCCGGCGACATCGTGCCGGCAAGCACGTCGCGCGAGCCGAACCACAACACCGCCACTACCGAAGAGAAAATCATGAAGATGGCGAAGAAGGTCAGGAACGAGCGCGCGAACACCGAGGCCCGCGCCGCCTCAAAGGCAGCGTCGACGGCGTCCGCAAAACGGCCGGTGACCAGCTTCTCGTTGGTGAAGGCCTGCAGCGTGCGCACCGCGCCGATCTGCTCGCTGGCATAGGCGGTGGCTTCGGCGAGCGTATCTTGCGCTTGCCGGGACTTGCGCCGCACCGAGCGGCCGAAGGCGACCAGCGGCAGCACGATCACCGGGATTGCTGCAATGACCAGGCCGGAGAGTTTTGGGCTGGTGACGACCATCATCGCCACCGCGCCGAGGCCCAGGATCAAGTTGCGCAGCGCGACCGAGGCGGTGGCGCCGACAGCCGACTTCACCTGGGTGGTGTCGGCGGCAAGCCGCGACACGATTTCTCCCGAATGCGCGCGATCGAAGAAGGCGGGCGACAATGTCGTGACATGGGAGAAAACGTCGCGGCGAATGTCGGCGACGACCCGCTCGCCGAGCGTGATGACGAAATAGTAGCGGCTGGCCGAGGCGGCCGCCAGCAGCGCCGCCATCGCCACCAGGGCGGCGAAATACTCGGCGATGAAGGTGGAGCTCGACGCCTGGAAACCGTGATCGATCATGCGCCGCACGGCCATCGGCAGGGCAAGCGTGGTCACTGCCGCCACGATCAGCGAGATGATGGCGCCTATTACCAGCTTCCGGTAGCGGGTAACGTACGGAAAGAGGCTGCGGAGCGGCCGGACCGAGCGTCTGCGCTCGCTTGCGCTGCCACCGATTTCCGCCATGAGCGTTTCCTCTGGCCGATTGGCGGGACCGCGCTTCAATATGCGCCCGCCGCGGCCTTGTGATTCAATTCCGGCTGATGTATAGGCTCGCCGACCGTTTTAGAAGCCGTGGCTTTTCATTAGCTGCGGCTTCGAGTTTTAAAAAGGGGCGCATCGACGCAGGCCTTTAGGCCCGTTGCCAGCGCCGGCAGCCAGGAAACACGACAATGAAGGCCGATATCCATCCCGACTACCACACCATCAAGGTCGTCATGACCGATGGCACCGAATACCTGACCCGTTCGACCTGGGGCAAGGAAGGCGACACGATGAACCTCGACATCGACCCGACCACGCACCCGGCCTGGACCGGCGGCCAGCAGACCCTGCTCGACCGCGGCGGCCGCCTGTCGAAGTTCAAGAAGCGTTTCGAAGGTTTCGGCCTCTAAGCCTTCATCCGCTTTGTCGCAGATCAAAAACCCGCCTTCGAGGCGGGTTTTTTGTTGGCCGCATTTCTTCTTTCTCCCCATGGGGAGAAGGCGCCCGAAGGGCGGATGGGGGGCAGCGCCGGCGCTTGAAAGTTCAAGGTTCCTCGCCCCACGAAGTGGGGAGAGGTGGCTCGGCGAAGCCGAGACGGAGAGGGGAGCGCCCTACGAAGGCCCCGCTCCGTCCGCTTCGCGGACACCTCGCCCCCGCCCCTGGCGGGGGCGAGGAACCCAAGCCCTGCGACGCTGCGGAAATCGTTCCTACTCCCCCACCAACTCCCTCAGCGCCATGCGCTTGTAAGCCGCGACCAGCCTGTCGCCCTCGTCCCGCTCGACCGAGATAGCCAGCCGCACCGCGGCCTCGCCCATCTGCCAGACGAGAAACGCGGCCGTTTCCAATTCGATCGGATCGGCATCGGGGCGAATCCGTTTCAGCGCCGCAACCAAAAATTCGGCATTGGCCCGGCTGTCGGCCAATTCCAGTTCGCGCAGCGCCTTGTCGGCCTGCGTGCCCGACCATATGTCGCGCATCACCGGCTCGGCCAGGAACAGCTGGTAGTAGATGTCGACCAGTTCCGAGAACGCCTGCCTAAGGCCGTCCTTGTCGGCGACATCCTTCAGCGCCGCCGCGATGCAGGCCTGGCTTTCGGCTGTGTAGCGCTCGGCGAGCGCCCAGACGATCGCCCGCTTGTCCGGGAAGAACTGGTAGAGCGAGCCGATCGACACCCCTGCTCGCTCCGCCACCTCGCCCATGCGCATCGCATCGCTGCCCTGCTCGGCAATCAGCGCCGAGGCGGCGGCAAGCATGCGCTCGACCCGCTCACGGCTGCGCTGCTGGCTCGGCGAGCGGCGCGGCGAAGCGATGGCGGCCTGGTCCGGCCTGGCGGCGACTTTATCATCCATGGCTCTCTCCGGGCGATTTTCCGAAAACCAACTTGACTCGCAAAATACGAGGGTTTATCACATTTTGCAAATGTGAGGATTAATCACATTTTGCACCCGGCATCTGGAGCAACTGAGATGATCAAACTTCTTCCCACCCTTACCTTTATCGCCGCGATCGGCTCCGGCGTCGTCGGCGGCGTCTTCTTCGCCTTCTCGAATTTCGTCACGGCGGCACTTGCCCGGCTGCCCGTCCCAAGCGGCATCGCGGCGATGAATTCGATCAACGTCACGGTGATCACGCCGACCTTCATGACCGCGCTGTTCGGCACCGGCCTGATCTGCCTGGTGTTGATTGCCGGTGTTTTCTTCGGCTGGAGCCAGTCCGGCTCGTACTGGCTGCTTGCCGGAGCCGTGATCTATTTCGTCGGCAACCCGATCGTGACCATGGTCTTCAACGTGCCGCTCAACGACGCTTTGGCCGCCGTCGATCCGCAGAGCGCCAACGGCGCCGCCGTGTGGGCGAACCATCTGAGCCAGTGGGTGATGTGGAACCACGTCCGCACCATCACCGCGATCGTGGCGATGGTCTGCTTCATTATGGCCTTGATCTGAGGATGAGCAGCCCGCGAATGCAAAAGACCCCGCCTCAGGCGGGGTCCGTCTTCTTGTGCGTTTTGCGATCAGCGTGGCCGAGATCCCGCTCCGGGTCGATGACGTCGCGAACCAGCTGCTTGAGCTTTGCCGCGTCCGGGAAACCGCCGTCGCGCTTGCGCTCCCAGATGAGCTGATCGTTGCAGGCAATGGTGAAGATGCCGCCGGTGCCCGGCACCAGCGTCACCTCGCCGAGATCGGTGCCGAAGGTCGAGAGCAATTCCTGCGCCATCCAGCCCGCCCGCAGCAGCCATTGGCATTGCGTGCAATAGGTGATGCGGATGATAGGCAGCGGCTTCTCGCTCATGTCGTGTCGCGTGGCCGGTCAGGCCGCGCTGAGCTTGGCCATCGTCTCGTCGTCGACCTCGAAATTGGCGTAGACGCTCTGCACGTCGTCATCGTCCTCGAGCGTGGCGACCAGCTTCATCAGCGATTGCGCCCGCTCTTCGTCGACCGGGACATTGTTCTGCGGCTGCCAGATCGGCTTGACCGATTCCGCTTCGCCGAGCGCGGCTTCCAGCGACTTCGACACTTCGCCGAGATTTTCGAAGGCGCAATAGATCGTGTGGCCTTCCTCGTCCGACTCCACGTCGTCGGCGCCGGCCTCGATCGCGGCTTCCATCACCTTGTCGGCGCTGCCGGCCGAGGCCGGGTAATAGATTTCGCCGACGCGGTTCCACATGAACGACACCGAGCCGGTTTCGCCGAGCGCCCCGCCGGCCTTGGTGAAGGCGGCGCGCACATTGGAAGCCGAGCGGTTGCGGTTGTCGGTCAGCACTTCCACGATCAGCGCCACCCCGCCGGGGCCGTAGCCTTCATAGCGCACGGCCTCGTAATTTTCGGCGTCGCCCGCGGACGCCTTGTTGATGGCGCGCTGGATGTTGTCCTTCGGCATCGACACAGCCTTAGCGTTCTGCACGGCAAGGCGCAGCCTCGGGTTCATCGCCGGGTCCGGCGTGCCGGTCTTGGCGGCGACGGTGATTTCGCGCGCCAGCTTGGAAAACATTTTCGACCGCACCGCGTCCTGGCGGCCCTTGCGGTGCATGATGTTCTTAAACTGCGAATGGCCAGCCATGGCACCCCTGTCGTGTTCGGCTAGAGCATCTCGAAGCGAGGTGTCGTCACCGCGTCTTCGGCAGAATGCTCGAATTCAATCTTTTAGAACGCACCAAGCATGCCTGCGAAGGCACGCGGCGCTCTTTGTCGGAATGGCCGGCTTATAGATAAATCGGCTCAATTCGTCCAGACGCACCATCACGCCAACCTCGAAGAGAGCCGTTCACCCCTCTAGATCGGACTTCAACCGATCGAGAATGCTGATGGCGTGGCCGGCATACTGGCTGATCCAGCGGTCATGGATCTGCTTGATCGGCAGCGCATTGAGATGGTTCCAGCGTTCGCGGCCCTCACGCTTCGCCACCACCAGATCGGCCTCCTCCAGCACTTTTAGGTGCATCATCACCGTGCAGCGGTCCATGTCCGGGAACGCCTCGCACAGCGCGCCGGTGGTCTGCGGCTGATCCTTCAGGCGATCCAGCAATTCGCGCCGGCGCGCATGCGCCAAGGCCTTGAAAACATGGTCGTCGGAGGTTTGGCTTGACATGTTATGTTTCTATAACATATCGTTTCGAGCAGCAAGGAAGGAGCTGTGGATATGTCCCTTGGTTTCAGGATTTCCGGACGCATCGGCAAACCGGTCGGCGAGGTCTTCGATGCCGTCGTCAATCCGACAAAGCTCAGCGGTTATTTCACCACCATCGGCGGTGCCTCGGCGCCGCTTGTCGCCGGCGCCACCGTCACCTGGTGGAAGACGGTGCCGGTGGAGGTCGACGAGGTAACGAAGGACAAGCGCATCGTGCTGCGCTGGGACGCGACAGACGCCGACGGCAAGCCCGCCTACAAGACCCGTATCGAGATGAATTTCGAGCCGCTTGAGGACGGCGGCACCTTCATCACCATCGCCGAGTCCGGCTGGCATGAAGGCGAGGCCGGCCTGAAGAAATCCTACCTAAATTGCGAGGGCTGGTCGCAGATGCTGGCCTGCATGAAGGCCTATCTCGAATACGGCATCAATCTGCGCGACGGCTACTACCGCAGTGAGATGAAGGGCGAGCCGGCCAACGAGACCAACATCTGAGCCCGACATTCAGGTCCCGATATCCGGCAGGAGGAGGCCGTCCGATGACGAAAGCAACGCCATTCCTGATGTTCGAGGGAAAGGCCGAGGAGGCCGTGACCCTCTATTGCGAGACCATTCCCGATAGCCGTGTGCTCGACATCACGCGCTATGGCTCGGGCGAGGACGGGGCCGAAGGAATGCTCAAGCTGGCGCGCGCTTTGATCGGCGGCGTCGAGGTCAGGATCTACAACAGCCCCGTCCACCACGCCTTCACCTTCACGCCGTCCTTTTCCTTCTTTGTCGACTGCTCGTCCGAAGAGGAGCTCGAGCGCATCGTCGGCGTCCTCTCCGAGGACGGCGGCTTCCTGATGCCGACCGGCAATTACGGCTTCAGCCAGCGTTTCGCCTGGCTCAACGACCGCTTCGGCGTCTCCTGGCAGATCAACCTGCCGTAACGATATCCAACGCAATCAAGAGGATCGGCAATGGACACCGAGATTACCGGCGGCATCAACATCGCCATGAAGGTGCCGTCGCACCAATACGAGGCAACGATCGCCTTCTATCGCGATGTTGTGGGATTGAAGCCGTTTACGGCCAAGGCGCCGGCGATCGGTTTCGAACTTGGTCCCAATCGCCTCTGGATCGACGAGGCGCCGATGATGAGCCAGGCTGAAGTCCGGCTGGAGCTTTTCACGCCGGACTTCAAGAGCGCGGCCTCGCATCTTGCAAAGGCCGGTGTCGTGCGCTGCGACGCAATAGAGTCTTTGGGTGAAGGCTTTCGTGGCGGCTGGATCACCAACCCGGCCAACATCATTCACCTGGTGCGTGAGCCGGATGCTTGGTGAATCCTGCCGGAAAGGAAAGCCGTATGGAGCTCAGAGAACCTCCCATCGCCGAAACCGCCATGCTGATCCGTCGACCGGTCGCTGAGGTGTTCGAAGCCATCGTCGATCCGGTGGTCACCACGAAATTCTGGTTCACGCATTCCAGCGGCCGGCTGGATGAGGGCAAGCCGGTCGAGTGGGAGTGGCGCATGTATAGCGTCTCGACCAAGGTCGAGGTCAGTGAGATCGTCCCCAACGAGAAAATCGTCATGCAGTGGAGCAATCCGCCGACCACCGTCGTCTGGACCTTCACCAAAATGCCCGATGAAGCGACCTTCCTCGAAGTCCGCAATTTCGGCTTCGCCGGTTCCGCCGACGAACAGGTCAAGCAAGCGGTCGAATCCACCGGCGGCTTCTCGCTGGTGCTCGCCGGCGCCAAGGCATGGCTGGAACAGGGCCTGACGCTCGGCCTGATCGGCGACCGCAATCCGAAGGGCGTTTCGGCCAAATAGAAGGCTAGGATCGACGCCTCTCCTGCTCCGTCACATAACGCCGGAGCACCCGGTTGATTTCCGTTTGATAACCACCGCCCTCCTCTACGTGCCGCTTGAACCAGGCGAGCACATCAGCATCAAGGCGAATGGTGACAGGTTGTTTGAGGGGCCGGTAGAGATCTCCTCGGCGAGCGTGAGCCCAGTTCTCCGCTGGCGCTTCCGGAATGTCGAAAGTATCGATCTGATCGTCAGGCAGATCAGCCAGCTTGGCCAGTTGATCACGCTGATCCTTGCTAAGGTCCTTCCTGCTCATAGTGCCTCCTTTCATGTGGGGTGGCCTTGCGAGCGCCGACAATTCTAATACGTTCTTCATCTGCCACGGTCGGATACGTGTGAACTACGAGCAGGATCACCTGAGTTCCGACCATGCCGATCGCATGCCAACGCTGTTCTCAAAACGATCGGGCACAATCAGATGAAGCGGATCGTCGAAAACCTTCTTCGCGAGGTCAAAGGCGACGCCATGTTTGGCAAGATTGCGCCGCGCTTTTTCGGGATCCCACTCGAACCGCATCGCGTTCCCTTGCCATACAAATATGTACGTACAAATCTGTAAGAGTCAAGTTCTCAGTGCCCCTCGCCTGACCCCTGTCTCTTACGCCGCCGCGCCATCATGTTGAGGCCTTCGACCAACGCCGAGAAACCCATGGCGGCGTAGATGTATCCTTTAGGCACGTGATAGCCCATGCCGTCGGCGATCAGTGTCATGCCGATCATCAAAAGGAAGCCAAGCGCCAGCATGACGATAGAGGGGTTCCTGGCGATGAAATTGGCAAGCGGCGTCGCCGCCAGCATCATCACGCTTACCGCCAAGATGACCGCGATATACATGATGACGATCTCGTCGGTCATGCCGACGGCGGTGATGATGGAGTCGATCGAGAAGACGAGGTCGAGCAGCAGGATCTGGAAGATCGCGCCGGCAAGGCTCATCTGCAGCGTGCCGACCATCGTGTCCTGATGGTCTTGCGGGTCAACCGTATGATGGATTTCCTTGGTCGCCTTCCAGACCAGGAACAGGCCGCCGGCGATCAGGATCAGGTCGCGCCAGGAAAAGCCGTGGCCGAAGGCGGTGAACACCGGCGTCGTTAGCTGCACGATGATCGAGATCGTGGCGAGCAGGATCAGTCGCATGATCAGCGCCGCCGAAATGCCCAGCCGGCGCGCGCGGGCGCGCTGCGCTTCCGGCAGCTTGTTGGTCAGGATCGAGATGAAGATCAGATTGTCGATGCCGAGCACGACCTCGAGCACCACCAAGGTCAAAAGCGCGACCCACGCGGTCGGATCGGAAACAAAATGAAAGTGCGGCGCCAGAAATTTGACAAGCTGCATGAAGGTCGTCCCCTCTACGATCTGGAGCAGTTTTCGCGGGTTTCGTCGCCAGTTAGGTATCGATCTCGCTTATATCAATGTCACGACCAGAAGGACGGCGCCGTTTCTTCCAGCCGCGGCCCGCGACGAAACGGCGCGATTTTTTCGGCAAGCCCGGTGCGGTCCGAAATATCGACGCCGACCCCGCAGAGCGTCGCGGGCCCTGACGACGCCTCGAAACGACCCTTCGGCACCTTGGAAAGGAACCGGTTGAGCGGCTCTTCCTTATCCATGCCGAGCGAGGAATCATAATCGCCGCACATGCCGGCATCGGAAATGTAGGCGGTGCCGCCATTGAGGATCTGATGATCGGCGGTCGGCTGGTGCGTGTGCGTGCCGACCACGAGGCTGGCGCGGCCGTCGACAAAATGCGCGAAGCACATTTTCTCCGAGGTCGCCTCGGCGTGAAAATCGATGACCGCCGCATCGGCCTGCTCGCCGAGCGGGCAGGCCGCAAGCTCACGCTCGCCGGCCTGGAACGGATCGTCGAGCTCGGGATGCATGAAGACGCGCCCCATGATGTTGGCGACCAGCACGCGCGCGCCGTTGCGGGCAATATAGACGCCGGAGCCGCGGCCCGGCGTGCCCCTGGGAAAATTGGAGGGGCGCAGGAAGCGCTCCTCGCGCGGCGCGAAGATCAGCGCGTCGCGCTGATCCCAGACATGGTTGCCGGTGGTGACGACATCCGCGCCGGCCGCGAGCGTCTCGCGAAAGATCTCCTCGGTGATGCCGAAGCCGCCGGCGGCGTTCTCGCCATTGACGATGACGAAATCGAGCTTGAAGTCGGAGATCAGCCCCGGCAGCTGTTCCCAGACTGCCGTGCGCCCTGTTTTGCCAACCATGTCGCCGAGGAAGAGAAGTCTCATAAGATCCCGAGCCGAAGTCTGCCAAGCTGCATGACTTCCGCGAAGACCATCAGCCTCGCCGACTATCTACAATTGGGGCGCGAAGCGGCGCAACCCGCTCTCGGTCAGTATTTCCGGGATGATGACGTCATGGTTCTCGTCAGGGACCATTTCGACTTCCTGACAGTCGAAGGCGATGCCGATCAGCCTGGGCGCGATGCCCTTGTCGGCCAGTCTGGCGATCGCCCGATCGTAATAGCCGGCGCCATAGCCGATACGGTGGCCGCGGGCGTCGAAGGCGGCGAGCGGCACCAGCATGAGCGTCGGGTCGAGCACTTCCGCCTCTTCATGCGGCCCGACCGTGCCGAATCCCATCTCGACCATCGGCGCGCCGCGCACCAGCTCGCGAAAGACGATCGTGGTCTTGTCGAGGATCGCGGGCAGGCAGAGCCTTGCGCCCTTTTCGCGCAGCGCGAACATCAGCGGCCGCACATCGACTTCCGAGCGCATCGGCCAGAAGCCGGAGACGACCCGGCCGGGTTCGAAGTCGATTTTTTCCTTCGCGATCTCGGCCATTTCGAGCGCGATCTCGACGCGCCAGAACTCGTCGAGCGCATCGCGGCGCGCCAATGCTTCCTTGCGAAGCTGTTTTTTCAGGTCTTTGGAAGAGCTCATGCGCGGACGCTAGAAAAAGTCGGATTTGGATGGCGTTTTAGGAGCGACGCTTTCTAGCGCATGTCTCCCGAAAACGGGAGAGCGACGATCCACACAACCGGTGGAGAGGTCGATCCCGGGTGCCTACAAAGTAGGTGGGCGCCGTGTGAGAAAACCCACGGGTCTTCCCAGGGACAGCTCCCTAAGGATCGATAAGGCCCCGGGGATAAGTTTCTCCTGCCGGGAAGCGCAGACCGCCGACAGCAAATATAGGCCGATCATTAGCCGCGCGCCAGAAGGATAGCTCTCCCGGCCCTGTAAATTCTTGTCGCGCGCTCCGCGGCGTCGCCACGCCTTGCGCGGCCTGTCCAGCCTCCTTACGGTCCGGCTGCAGGGACAGGAGAAAAAATGCGTTTCGAAGGCACTGCGGCTTACGTCGCCGACAAGGATCTGATGGTCGCGGTCAACGCCGCGATCGCGCTGGAGCGGCCCTTGCTGGTCAAGGGCGAGCCTGGCACCGGCAAGACCGAGCTTGCCCGCCAGGTGGCTTCGGCGCTTGGGCTCGATTTCATCGAATGGAACGTCAAGTCGACCACCAAGGCGCAGCAGGGCCTCTACGAATATGACGCCGTCTCGCGGCTGCGCGACAGCCAACTCGGCGATGAACGCTTCAACGACATCGCCAATTACATCAAGCGCGGCAAGCTGTGGGATGCCTTCGCGGCGCAGAAAAAAGTCGTGCTTTTGATCGACGAGATCGACAAGGCTGACATCGAATTCCCCAACGACCTCCTGCAGGAGCTCGATCGGATGGAGTTCTTCGTCTACGAGACCGGCGAGACGATCCGCGCCGAGTTCCGGCCTATCGTCATCATCACCTCGAACAACGAGAAGGAACTGCCGGACGCCTTCCTGCGCCGCTGCTTCTTCCATTATATCCGCTTCCCCGACATCGACACGCTGCACCGGATCGTCGAGGTGCATTACCCCAGCATCAAGCAGAATTTGGTGCGGGCGGCACTCAGCCAGTTCTATGAGATCCGCGACGTGCCGGGCCTGAAGAAAAAGCCCTCGACCTCCGAAGCGCTCGACTGGATCCGCCTGCTGGTCGCCGACGACATCGCACCCGAAGACCTGCGCGCCGATCCGAAGAACATGCTGCCGAAACTGCACGGCGCGCTGTTGAAGAACGAGCAGGACGTGCACCTGTTCGAGCGGTTGGCCTTCATGGCGAGACGGCAGCAATAGGCTAACAGCAACAGCATTTTCGCCGGCCGTGGACCGTTGCCCGCGCGAGGCATCTGCCGCAGCCTCGCGCCAAAGCCTGGAGGAAGAAATGTTCGAGATTAACATCCGCCCGCTCGTGCAGTCCGATCACGCCGACTGGCGGAGGCTTTGGACCGCCTATTTGACCTTCTACGAGACCAAGCTGCCGGAGGAGGTCTACGACATCACCTGGAAGCGCCTGTTCACCGAAGGCGAGTTCGAACCGAAGGGCTTCATCGCCACGTTTCACGGCAAGGCCGTAGGCCTGACTCACTATCTCTATCACCGCTCCTGCTGGTCGCAGGTCAACAACTGCTATCTGCAGGATCTGTTCGCCGACCCCGCGGTGCGCGGCAAGGGTGTGGGCGCGGCGCTGATCAAAGCCGTGCGGGACGAGGCCGGCAAAATTGGCATCAAGAATGTCTACTGGATGACGCACGAGACCAACGCCACAGCGCGCCGGCTCTACGACCATGTGGCGCGGCGGACCGGATTCATCGAGTATGATCTGCTATGATAAGCGCGGGATTTAATCCGTAGAACGAATGACTGGCTATGTTGGAATTTTAGATGGCTCCAACGACGTATGGGGCGTGCGGGTGCCCGACCTTTCAGGTTGCCACGGAGGCGGCTTAAGCCCTGAGCAAGCGATTGCCGACGCTGAGCTCGCCGTCCGCGAGTGGACGGAAGCACGGATGGCGAAGCGCTTGCCCATTCCCAAACCGCGTGCGCTGGTGGCTTTGCTTCGATCCGGCGAAATCGACAGTGCCAACGGTGATTCCGCCGTGATCGTGAGGCAGAGATAGCAGGTGTTCATCCCCTTCTTCCTCGAACTGAAGGCCGCGCGGGTTCCTGTTTCGCTCAGGGAATATCTGTCGCTGCTGGAGGGACTGGAAGCGGGGTTGGTCGATTATGATGTCGAGGCTTTCTATTACCTCGCGCGCTCGGCCCTGGTGAAGGACGAGCGTCATATCGACCGTTTCGACCAGGTCTTCGCGCATGTCTTCAAGGGCGTCGAAGCGCTCGGCGGCCCGGATGCCGTCGATGTCGCCAAGCTCCCCGAGGAATGGCTGCGCCGTTTGGCGGAAAAGCACCTGAGCGAGGAGGAAAAGAAGCTGGTCGAAGCGCTGGGCGGTTTCGATAAGCTGATGGAGACGCTGAAGCAGCGCCTCGAGGAGCAGAAGGGCCGGCACCAGGGCGGCTCGAAATGGATCGGCACCGGCGGCACCTCGCCCTTCGGCGCCTATGGCTACAACCCCGAAGGGGTTCGCATCGGCCAGCATGAAAGCCGCCATCGCCGCGCGGTGAAGGTCTGGGACAAGCGCGAATTCAAGAACTTCGACGACACCGTCGAGCTCGGCACCCGCAACATCAAGGTGGCGCTGAAGCGGCTGCGACGCTGGGTGCGCGAGGGCGCCGAGGAGGAGTTCGACCTGCCGGGCACCATCCACGCCACCGCCGAGCATGGCTATCTCGACGTCAAAACGCGGCCCGAGCGGCGCAATGCCGTGAAGCTCCTGATGTTCTTCGATGTCGGCGGCTCGATGGACGACCATATACGCGGCGTCGAGGAACTGTTTTCCGCCGCGCGCGCCGAGTTCCGCCAGCTCGAATATTTCTACTTCCACAATTGCCTTTACGAGCGCGTCTGGAAGGACAACCGCCGGCGCCTGGCCGAGACGATCCCGACTTTCGACCTCATCCACAAATACGGGCCGGACTACAAGGTGATCGTCGTCGGCGACGCCTCGATGAGCCCCTACGAGATCGCCCATCCGGGTGGCTCGGTTGAGCACTGGAATCCGGAGGCCGGAAGTGTGTGGCTGGCCCGCCTGTTGCAGCAATGGCCGAACGCGATATGGCTCAATCCCGAAGCTGAAAAGAACTGGCGCTACACGCACTCGATCCAGTTGATCAGCGACATCTTCGGCGGCCGCATGTTCCCGCTGACATTGGCCGGGCTTGAGGCAGCGACAACGCAGCTGTCGCGCAAGCATTAGCTCGCTACGCTGGAAGCACCCGTAACAAAGGCCTATGTTTGGGCGAATATCCGTTGCAAGCAACAACGAGCCGCCAAGGCCGAGGAGATTTCATGGACACCCACGCCTATCCCGTCACCCGCACCGATGCCGAATGGCGCGCCCGGCTGACGCCGGAGCAGTATGCCGTCATGCGCAACCACGGCACCGAGCGCCCCGGCAGTTGCGCCCTGCTCTACGAGAAGCGCGCCGGCACCTTCTACTGCGTCGGCTGCGACCAGCCGCTGTTCGAATCCAAGCTGAAGTTCGAGAGCGGCACCGGCTGGCCGAGCTTCAACGATCCGGTCCCGGGCGCGATCGAGACCACTGTCGACCGCAGCTACGGCATGGTCCGCACCGAATGCCACTGCGCGCGCTGCGGCAGCCATCTCGGCCATGTCTTCGAGGACGGCCCGCCGCCGACCGGCCTGCGCTACTGCATCAATGGCGTGGCGCTGCGCTTCGAACCCGCGGCCTGATCGGGGCTTCCAGTCTTCGCAAAGGGCGGCTTCGGTCGCCCTTTTTCGTATGGCTCATGCCACGACTGTCGCGATCAGCCAGAGCGCGGAACCGAGCATCATCAGCTGCGCCTTGAAACCCCCGACCTTCTCCGCGGTCCGCCACACGGCGACCGTGAGGAAGATGTTGTAGGGAACGGGGAGGAAATGCGCCGTCAGCACCAGCCAGAGCGGCAGCTTCAATCCAAGCAGGATCAGCGCCAGCGCCGAAGAGGCGATGCTCAAGATGGTCCCGACCAGCAGCATGTCACGCCAGAACAGCCGGTCGAGCAGCACTTCGCCCCTCCACCGCGTCCGGAAAAAACCCGTCATCGCCGGCGACCTATCGCTGCCCGAGAACTTCGGTCACGGCTTCTTCGAAGCGTGAGCATTCCCGCACCAGCCAGTCGCTCATGGCCGGCCAATTGTCCTCGGCGTAGCAGTTCACCCGCCACATCGAGTTGATGCCGAGACCTTCACAGCTCTGCTCGGGCCTGAGCTTCAGCCTGGACTCGATCGCCGGCTGGAACGGTTTCAGCCGCGCCCAGGATTCCGTGGCGCCGAACTTCTCATTGCGCCCGAAGAAGACGCCGACATGGTTCTGCGCCGGTGCGACATACATCGAAAGGACCAAAGCGAAATCCGGCAGCCCGCGCTGCCAGAACCATGGCCCGCGTCGCGCGAGCCTTTGCCTTTCTTGCGGGTGCCGTTCGGCGAACAGCGCCCAGAAGCCGCGATGGCGGAACTCCGAGGCGCGACGGCCGCCGAAGTCGAATTCGCTCATGGCCGGTCTCCGGCCATGAGGCTTACGCCATGCCGAGGGCGGCCTTGTAGAGATCCAGGATCGACTCCTCCTCCTGACGCTCGGCCTGGTCCTTCTTGCGCAGCCGCACGATGGTGCGAATCGCCTTGGTGTCGAAGCCAGTCCCCTTGGCTTCTGCATAGACATCCTTGATGTCGTCGGAGATCGTCTTCTTCTCGTCCTCGAGCCGCTCGATGCGCTCGATGATGGTGCGCAGCTGGCCGGCGGCTACAGTCTGGCTGGTCTCGGTGATTTCGTCGGCCATTTTTCTCTCCGCGTCTTCTGAAGCCATGGCGATTCCCGCCGCGGCGAATTGGAGCGGGTTCCCTGCCCGAGCGGGCGCGGCGGGTCAAGACACTTGTCGAGCGGCTGTGGACGGCTGCCGTCAATCGTCCCTTCGACGTTCCGATCGCACCTACTTGAAGGCGATCAAGAGATCCTTCGCATCGATCTGGTCGCCGGCCTTGACCAGCACCTCGGCGATCTCGCCGTCGCGTTCGGCATGCAGCGCGGTTTCCATCTTCATGGCCTCGATCGACAAGAGCACGTCGCCCGCCTTGACCGCCTGTCCGGCCGCCACTGCAAGCGCCGACACGACGCCGGGCATCGGCGCGCCGACATGCCCCTCATTGCCGGGCTCGGCCTTGCGGCGCGCCTTGGCGGCGGAAGCGCCATGCGCCCTGTCCGGCACCTTGACGCGGCGCGGCTGGCCGTTGAGCTCGAAGAAGACGGTGACCATGCCCTTCTCGTCAACATCGCCGAACGCCTGGCAGCGAACCACCAGCGTCTTGCCCTTCTCGATGTCGAGGAAGATCTCGTCTTCCGGCTTCATGCCGTAGAAATAGGTCGGCGTCGGCAGGACGCTGACCGGCCCGTAGGTCTCCTGCGCGGCGGCGAAATCGGTGAACACCTTCGGGTACATCAGCCATGAGGCGAATTCATATTCCGTGAGCTTGCGATCGAGCTTGCCCTCGATGTCCTTGCGGCTGGCCTTGAGATCGGCTGCTTTTAGCAGCGAGCCGGGCCGCACGGTGATCGGCTTCTCGCCCTTCAGCGCCTTCTTCTGCAGCGCCGCCGGCCAACCGCCGGGTGACTGACCGAGATCGCCGCGCAGCATCGACACCACCGAATCCGGGAAGGCGATGTCCTTTGCCGGGTTCTCGACATCGGCGACGGTGAGATCCTGGCTGACCATCATCAGCGCCATATCGCCGACCACCTTGGACGACGGCGTCACCTTGACGATGTCGCCGAACATCAGATTGACGTCATGATAGGCCTGCGCCACCTCATGCCAGCGCGTCTCCAGTCCAAGCGAGCGCGCCTGTTCCTTGAGGTTGGTGAATTGGCCGCCCGGCATCTCGTGCAGATAGACTTCCGAGGCCGGCCCCTTGAGGTCGCTCTCGAAGGCGGCATACTGGTTACGCACCGCCTCCCAATAGAAGGAGATGCGGCGGATCCATTGCGGGTCGAGACCGGGATCGCGCTCGGTGCCCTTCAGCGCCTCGACGATCGAGCCGAGGCAGGGCTGCGAGGTGTTGCCGGAGAAGGAATCCATCGCCGCGTCGATCGCGTCGGCGCCGCTCTCCACCGCCGCCAGCACCGTGGCTGCCGAAAGTCCGGACGTGTCGTGCGTGTGGAAGTGGATCGGCAGGTCAGTCGCCTCGCGCAGCGCCTTGAACAGCACGCGCGCCGCGGCCGGCTTCAACAGGCCGGCCATATCCTTGACGGCGATGATATGCGAGCCGGCGGCCTCCAGCTCCTTGGCCAGCCCGACATAGTATTTGAGGTCGTATTTGGCGCGGGCCGGATCGAGGATATCGCCGGTATAGCACATCGCCGCCTCGACCAGCTTGCCTTCGGCGCCGACCGCGTCCATGGCCACCCGCATGTTCTCGACCCAGTTCAGGCAGTCGAAGACGCGGAACAGATCGACGCCGCCGGCTGCCGCTTGGGCGACGAAATGCTGGACGACATTGTCGGGATAGTTGGTGTAGCCAACGCCGTTGGCGCCACGCAAAAGCATCTGCAGCAGAAGATTGGGAGCCGCCTCGCGCACTTTGCTCAGCCGCTCCCACGGATCCTCGGTGAGGAAGCGCATGGCGACGTCGAACGTTGCGCCGCCCCAGCATTCCAGCGACAAGAGCTGCGGCAGTGCCCGCGCATAGGTGCCAGCGATGCCGACGATGTCATAGGTGCGCATGCGCGTGGCGAGCAGCGACTGGTGGCCGTCGCGCATCGTCGTGTCGGTGACCAGCACCTGGGGCTGCTCGCGCATCCAGGCCGCGAATTTCTCGGGGCCCAGCGCATCGAGCCTCTGCTTGCTGCCGTCCGGAACATGGCCGTTGAGATAGGGCACCACCGGTGCGGCCGCATTCGCCTTCGGCATCGGCCGGCCGCGCGTCTCTGGATGGCCGTTGACGCTGACGTCGGCGAGGTAGTTGAGCAGCTTGGTGGCCCGGTCCTGCCGCTTCACCTGCTCGAACAGCTCCGGCGTCGTATCGATGAACTTGGTCGTGTAGGAATTGTCGGCGAAGCGCGGGTGGTTGATGATCGCTTCAAGGAAGGTAAGGTTGGTGGCGACGCCACGGATGCGGAACTCGCGGAGCGCCCGGTTCATGCGCGAAATCGCCTCGCCGGGGGTCGGCGCCCAGGCTGTCACCTTTTCCAGCAGCGGATCGTAGAAACGGGTGATGACCGCGCCCGAATAGGCGGTGCCGCCGTCGAGCCGGATGCCGAAGCCGGCCGCCTCGCGATAGGCGGTGATGCGGCCATAGTCCGGGATGAAATTGTGCTCCGGATCCTCGGTGGTGATGCGGCACTGGAGCGCATGGCCGTTCAGCCTGATGTCCTTCTGCGCCGGCACGCCCGATTGCTTGGTGCCGATGGCGAAGCCGTCGAGGATGTGGATCTGCGCCTTGACGATGTCGATGCCCGTCACCTGCTCGGTGACGGTGTGCTCGACCTGGATGCGCGGATTGACCTCGATGAAGTAGAACTTGCCGGTGTCGGCGTCCTGCAGGAACTCGACCGTGCCGGCGCCGATATAGCTGGTCTCGCGCGCGATCTTGAGCGCGTAGCCGCAGAGCTCCTGGCGCAGCTCTTCGCTGAGATAGGGCGCCGGCGCACGCTCCACGACCTTCTGGTTACGACGCTGGATCGAGCAGTCGCGCTCGAACAGATGCACCGCATTGCCGTGGGTGTCGCCCAGCACCTGCACCTCGACATGCCGCGCACGCTCGATCAGCTTTTCGAGATAGACCTCGTCCTTGCCGAAGGCGGCCTTGGCCTCGCGCTTGCCTTCCATCACCTCGCGCGCGAGGTCGGCTTCGGAACGGATGGCGCGCATGCCGCGGCCGCCGCCGCCCCACGAGGCCTTGAGCATCACCGGATAGCCGATTTGGGCCGCGAGCTTCTTCACCTCGTCCATGTCGTCCGGCAGCGGATCGGTTGCCGGCACGACCGGCACGCCGACCTCGATCGCCAGGTTGCGCGCGGCGACCTTGTTGCCCAACCTGCGCATCGTTTCCGGCTTCGGCCCGATGAAGGTGATGCCGGCTTCGGCGCAGGCTTCTGCGAATTCCGGGCTTTCCGAGAGCAGGCCGTAGCCGGGATGGATAGCGTCGGCGCCCGATAGCCTGGCGACCCGGATCACCTCCTCGATCGACAGGTAGCTCTCGATCGGCCCCATGTCCTTGGCGAGATGCGGTCCGCGCCCGACTTGATAGCTTTCGTCGGCCTTGAAGCGGTGCAGCGAATATTTGTCCTCCTCCGCCCAGATCGCCACGGTTTTGAGGCCGAGCTCGTTGGCCGCGCGGAACACGCGGATGGCGATTTCGGACCGGTTGGCGACGAGGATCTTCGTGATTGCCAAGGACTGGGCTCCAGCAGCGGAAGGGAGATGAACCGGCGCAATGATTAACGGGAAAATGCTGCAGCGCAAACAAATTTGCGCGACAGCTAAAACGATTTAAGTCGCCTGTTTGCGCCAAATGCTCCAAAGCGTCGGCCGGGACCCGGTGCCAGCCAGTGCGAACTCGGCGCCCTCCCCCACGACCGGTCGCTCACCCGCAAACGAAAATGCCCGGCGCAAGCGCCGGGCATCCCCGAAAGTCGGCTTAAGCATGTCTCCCGAAGGTGTGCAGCGGTTTCGGGACGAAGACATGCCTGAAACGAAGGACCTAAAGCAGGTCTCATGACCTGCTTTAGAGTTGGCCGGCTTATTTCTCGAAGTAGCTGTACTTGCCGTCGTCGCCCTTCTTCCACTCGTAGATGACATAGTCAGGACGGGTGATGTCGCCCTTGGCGTCGTAGCCGATGTCGCCGATGGCCGTCTTCCAGGTATTGGCCCGGATCGTCTCCGCAACCTTCTGCGCGTCGTCGGCCGAGCCGGTCTTGGCGATGGCCTGGGCGATGATCTGCACCGCGGCATAGGAGTAGAGCGTGTAGGCTTCCGGCTCGAAGCCGTTGGCGCGGAACTTCTCCACCACCTCCTTGGCGGCCGGATTCTTGCGCGGATCCGGAGCGAAGGTGTTGAGCGTGCCGGCAACGGCATCACCCGCGATCGAGGCCAGTTCGTTGGAGACGATGCCGTCGCCCGAGAACAGCGGCGCCTTCAGGCCCTGGTCGGCCGACTGACGGATGATCAGGCCGGCTTCGGTGTGCAGGCCGCCCCAATAGATGAGCGTGACGCCGTTTTCCTTCATCTTGGCGATGAGGGCCGAGAAGTCCTTGTCGCCGACATTCACGCCTTCATACAATACTTCCTTGATGCCGTTGGCGTTCAGGTTCTTCTTGGTCTCGTCGGCAAGGCCCTGGCCATAAGGCGTCTTGTCGTGGATGATGGCGATCTTGGCATCCTTGAAGTTCTTGGCGATGTAGTCGCCGGCCACCTTGCCCTGCTGGTCGTCGCGACCGCAGGTGCGGAAGGTGTTCCACATGCCGCGCTCGGTGAACTTCGGATTGGTCGCGGCCGGCGTGATCTCGAGGATGCCGTTCTCCTGATAGACTTCCGACGCCGGGATCGAGACGCCCGAATTGAAGTGGCCGTCGACATACTTGACGCCGTCGGCGACGAACTTGTTGGCGACCGAGATGCCTTGCTTGGGGTCGGAGACGTCGTCACCGATCTCGAGCTTGAGCTGCTGGCCGAGGATGCCGCCCGCCGCGTTGATGTCGGCGACCGCCTGTTCCGCGCCCTTCTGCAACTGCGCGCCGAAGGCGGCGTTCGGGCCGGTGATCGGACCGGCGACGCCGATCAGGATGTCGGCCCACGCGCTGCTGCTGAACGCGACGAACGCGGTCAGCGCCACGGCGGACAAAAGTGATTTTTTCATTGAAACGCTCCCATTTACGGAGTGGGCGTGGATGATGCTTTCATGCGATGCCCACCCTTATCGCAGAAAGCATAGAATGCCGATTTTCAGGCACTTGTCACGCCGATTCATCCCCGAAACGGCGTAATGGTGAACGTCAAGCTTTCGGTTTCCAGCTTAACAAGGAAGCTCTTTCATAGAGCCAGTTATACTGTGTGACCATTTGGTTGGTGCGGGTGTATTGATAGCCGAGAAAGCCCAATATCATCAGCACGATGGTGTCGACGATATAGTAATGCAGCGAGAACATCGTGCCGTCGAACAAAGCGTGATGGATGAACCTGACGCCGATGCCGAGACCGAGCAGGAAGAAAAACAGCCGCAGATACGTGCTCCAGGTCTGAGCCGCCGCCTTGCCTGTCATCCATGCCGCCCCGCCGCCAAGCAGGCCTGTGACGAACAGGAAATGCCAGATCGTGGCCTCTTCGTAGATAATACCCTGCATGATTGATATCCCCAGATCTTAGCATGGTCCCAAAAAGTTGCAGGCTTTTCGGAGAAGATCATGCTTCAAGAACAAAGCCTTAGAGCGGGATGGCGATCCTGGGAAAGTCATCGCGCTCTAATGATGTCCGCCTTCGAGATAGGCGGCGCGCACTTCCGGATTGGCGAGCAGTTCCTTGCCGGTGCCGCTCATCGTCACATTGCCGTTGACCATGACATAACCGCGCGTGGCCAGTTTGAGCGCGCCGAAGGCGTTCTGCTCCACCAGGAACACGGTCAGCCCCTGCGTCTTGTTGAGCTCGCGGATGGCGTCGAAGATCTGCTTGACGATCAGCGGCGCCAAGCCCAGCGACGGCTCGTCGAGCAAAAGCAGTTTCGGCCGCGCCATCAGCGCGCGCCCGATCGACAGCATCTGCTGCTCGCCGCCCGACAGCGTGCCGCCGCGCTGGGTGATGCGCTCCTTCAGCCGCGGGAACAGCGTGAACACCTTCTCGACGTCCTCGTCATAATGTTTGAGGTTGTCGAGGCTGGCGCCCATCTGCAGGTTTTCCATAACCGTCATGCGCGGGAAGATGCGGCGTCCTTCCGGCGACTGGGCGATACGCAGGCGGGCGATCTCGTGCGTCCGCAGCTGGGTGATGTCGGTGCCGGCGAAGGTGATCGTGCCGGTCCGCGCGCGCGGAGCGCCGAAGATGGTCATCATCAAGGTCGACTTGCCGGCGCCGTTGGCGCCGATAAGCGCCACGATTTCACCCTGGTTGACCTGCACATTGACGCCGTTCAGCGCGCGGATGTTGCCGTAATAGGTTTCGACGCCCTTGATGTCGAGCAGCGTTGTGCCGGCCATTATTTGCGCCCTCCACGCTTGCCCGCTGTAGGCTTGGCCGCTGTGTCCTTGCCCTTCGAAGCAGTGCCGGCTTTCGCGGCTGGAGCCTTGGCAGCCGGCTTGTCAGGTGCCGCTTTCGCAGTGCCGGATTTGGCTGCCGATTGGGGCTTGCTGGCTATCGAGGTGGCGCGCGCGTCGACCTGCGCCGCCTTCGAGGCGCCCTTCGACACGGTGACCCGCTCGCCCTCATTCGCATGTTCGACGGAATCGGAAACCGGTCCCGCCATCATCGATGCGGAATTGCCCGGCCCATGCGCGGAATCGGGGCCGGTATCGAGCTGCTCGATCACGTCCTCGTCGCCGACCTCGGTCAGCACCGTCTCGACCTCTTCGTCGTCGACGCCGAGATAGGCGGCGATGACGCGCGGGTCGGTCCTGACCGATGCCGGATTGCCGTCGGAAATCTTGCGGCCGTATTCGAGCACGACGACATGGTCGGAGATCTGCATCACCACCGACATGTCATGCTCGATGAGCAGGATCGACGTGCCGGTGCTTTTGATGCCCATCAACAGCTCGTTGAGCGCGGCCGATTCCTTCGGATTGAGGCCGGCGGCCGGTTCGTCCAGGCACAGAAGCTCCGGACCCGTGCACATGGCGCGGGCGATCTCCAGGCGCCGCTGCGCGCCATAGGGCAGGTCGCCGGCGGGATCGTCGGCGCGGTCGACGAGATCAGCCTTTTCCAGCCAATGCCTGGCGAGCTCGATCGATTCGGCCGAGGCCTGGCGGTAGCTCGGAAAGCCGAACAGGCCGAGAAGGGTATAGCCCGAAGCCTTCATCAGCTTGTTGTGCTGGGCAACGAGCAGGTTCTCAAGCAGCGTCATGCCCGAGAACAGGCGGATGTTCTGGAAGGTGCGCGCCACCTTGGCGCGCGCCGGGATCTCATGGTTGGGCAGGCGCTCGAGCAGATAGGTCGAGCCGTCGTTCCGGTTCAGCGTGATCATGCCTTCGGTCGGCTTGTAGAAGCCGGTGATGCAGTTGAACACCGTGGTCTTGCCGGCGCCGTTCGGGCCGATCAGCGCGGTGATCTCGCCGCGCCTGGCCTGGAAGGACAGGTCGCCGATGGCGACCAGGCCGCCGAACTTCATCGACAGATGCTCGACCTGCAGGATGAGGTCATTCGAGGAAGGGGTCGCGTTCATCAGCCGTGGCCCTCCTTGGTGAAGGAGGCCGAGACCGCTCTTCGCTGCTTGAGGAAGGCCGTGGGCTCGCGGCTGCCGACGAAGCCGCGCGGCTTCCACAACATGACGATCACCATAGCCATGCCGAACAGAAGCATGCGGTAGAGTTCAGGCGTGAAATCGGGACCGAAGACCCGCTTCAGGAAATCGAGTTCCCGCAAGGCTTCAGTGCCGCCGATCATCACCAGTGCCGCTATGGCGATGCCGACCAGCGAACCCATGCCGCCGAGCACGACGATGGCAAGGACGATCGCCGATTCCAGGAAGACGAAGGATTCGGGGCTGACGAAACCTTGCCGTGCGGCGAAGAACGAGCCGGCAAAGCCGCCGAACATCGCGCCGGTGGCGAACGCGGTCAGCTTGGTGGTGGTGGTGTTGATGCCGAGTGAGCGACAGGCGATCTCATCCTCACGTAGTGCTTCCCAAGCCCTGCCGACCGGCAGCCGGCGCAGCCTGACGGTAACGAAGGCAGTCAGAAGGCAGAGTCCAAGGATCAGATAGTAAAGGAAAATCTTGTAATAGGCGCCCGATGTGGCAATGGGCAGAACCTTGGCGATGTAGTTCGGATCGGAGACATTGAACGACATCAGGCCGAAGAACGAGACTTTCGGAATACCGGAGATGCCGGCCGAACCATTGGTCACTTCGCGCCAGTTGATCAGCACGAGCCGGATGATCTCGCCAAAGGCAAGCGTGACGATCGCCAGATAGTCGCCGCGCAATCGCAGCACCGGAAAGCCGAGCATAACGCCCCAGAAGGCGGCCATGCAGCCGGCGGCCGGAAGCAGGATCCAGAAGGACAGGCCGAAATGCGTGCCGAGCAGCGCGTAGGCATACGCGCCAACAGCATAGAAGGCGACATAACCGAGATCGAGCAGGCCGGCGAGGCCGATAACGATGTTCAGCCCCCAGGCCAGCATCACATAGATCAGGATCTGTATGCCGAAATTGTCGACCCACTTCAGCGAGCCCTGAAAACCTCCCGCCATCGATCCCGTCACCAGCGCAAGCACCAGCACGACGACGATCGGATAGAGCGCCAGCGCGCTGATGCCCAATGCCGAGAAGTGGGCGTGGATGAAGGCCCGGAAATAATACATTACCCAGGCGACGGCATAGATGATCGCGAGCGCCCGCACGAAGCGCGCGTACCCGGCAAGGTCGGGTCCGAGCAGCCCGTCAAGCGAGCCGGCCAGCACGAACAGCAAGGCTGCGATAACGACCGCGGCTATGAAAAAAGGCATCCTGAAGAAGCGTGCCGCCATGGTCTCGGGCAGCAGGCCTGTGTCGATGTCGGCGACCTTCAGACTCGCCAGGAAGGGCTGGCCATAGGCGACATACAGGAAGCGGCCGACGGCGGTGGCAATGACCACCAGGGCGAGCAAGCCCCAGCGCTGCACCAGGATCAGTTCGTTGCTGATGTTCTGGTCGGTCCTGAGACCGATGAACAGCACGAACAGGCCAAGCGAAATGGCACCGGCGTAAAGCGCCTCGCGGAAAGCACGTTGGAGGGGAGTAGCGACGGTGTCGCGCTCCGAAGACACGGTAGCGGCCATGAGGATCAGACCTTTTCGACTTCAGGCCGGCCGAGGATGCCGGAGGGCAGGAAGATCAGCACGATCGCCAGGATCGAGAAAGCGGCGACGTCCTTGTAGTCGATCGAGAAATAGGCCGACCACATGCTCTCGATGAAGCCGATGAGCAATCCTCCGAGCACCGCGCCAGGCAGCGAGCCGATGCCGCCAAGCACGGCTGCCGTGAAGGCCTTCACGCCCGGCACGAAGCCGTCCGAAAACACCACGACGCCGTAATACATCAGGAACAGGGTGCCCGCGACGGCGGCAAGGGCCGCGCCCATGATGAAGGTGATGGAGATGGTGCGGTCGACGTCGATGCCGAGCAGCGCCGCCATCTTGCGGTCCTGTTCGCAGGCGCGCTGCGCCCGGCCGAGCGCGGTCCGGTTGACGAGATACCAGAAGATCGCCAGCAGTATGATGGTGACGATCACGATGATGATCTGCTTCAGCGAGACGCTGATGCCGTCGATCGTGTAGACCTGGCTGACCAGCGGCGGGATCGGCTTGTTGCGCGGCCCTTGCGTGACCTGGACGAAGTTGGACAGCGCGATCGACATGCCGATGGCGGTGATCAGCGGCGCCAGGCGGAACGAGCCGCGCAGCGGCCGGTAGGCCACCTTCTCGATCGTCCAATTGTAGAGGCTGGTGAGAAGCATCGCCACGATCATCATGATCAGGAGCGCCACCACGACCGGCACCGAATAGAACAGCGCGCCAAGGATCAGGAAGACGATGAGGGCGGTGAAGGCGCCGACCATGAAGATGTCGCCATGGGCGAAATTGATCATGCCGATGATGCCGTAGACCATCGTGTAGCCGATCGCGATCAGGCCATAGATAGATCCCAGCGTCAGCCCATTGATAAGCTGCTGGACGAAATACTGCATATTTACGCGGCTCCCCTGGAATGTCGCCTTTCAGGACGCATTCCTTTTCGTATTTCCCCTAGTCGTAAAGTTTCGAGCCCGGATTGCAACGTGATTTTTCAATCGCTCCGCGTGGTTTGGAAGCACGCCGTCCGATTGCCCGTTTTTTCGCACCCGACCCCTGGACTATCGCGGACCCTATCATTGGCACAACGCAATGTCTTTGGCGATTCAACCCCATGATGAGCCTCCTGTCGAAGGAATCGGCGTCAAAATAAGTTGATGAGAAGAATCCTTGCATGAACCGAAGCGCTGGGTTTCGCGCCGCGGCACATTCCGTTGGGTCAAGATGGCCCTGTATGACGGCCGCGTGACGGCGCCGCGCCTTCGGCCGAGAGCTCGGCGCCACAATAGAAAAGCCTTGAAGCGAAGGCTCAGTAAGCAGAGCCTCCTTCTCCATTGAGACTATGCTTTTCGGTGCCTTCGAGCGGCGGATTGAAGACACTCACCAGCACCATGTCGCCGGCACTGTCGGCGCGCAGGAAATGGTCGTCATGGGCATCGAGCACGTAGACCGTGCCCGGCTCGACGCGATGGACGGTGCCAGTCATGTCCTCGACCTCGCCGCTGCCGGAGATGCAGTAGCAGGCCTCCAGGTGCCGCCGGTACTGCAGCCGCGATTCGCTGCCGGCGCGCACAACCGTGTGGCATATGGTGAAGCCCATGCCGTCTTGGCTTGTCAGCAGCCGATGGCTGGTGCCGTTGCCCCAATCGACGAAGAAGTCAGTTTTTTCTACATCAGCCAATTGTCTAGTGAACATGGTTGTCCTTCCTGAATCGGATTTGAGAAGCGCCGGCGCGCCTCGAATTCGGCGGCAGGCATCGACTTCTTGCTCTCGCCTGGTTAGATTTTTGCGCTGCCGGCCCAGGTCAATGACTCAGGTCGAATCAGGCTTCAAATGATGGATTTTGGTTTTTTCTGTTAGAGAATTTTACAGATGGACTATCTGCCGCTGAACGCGATCCGGGCCTTTGAAGCAACCGCTCGCCATCTCAGTTTCTCGGCTGCCGGTGAGGAGCTCCACGTCACCCACCCTGCCATCAGCCACCAGATAAGGCGCTTGGAGGAATGGCTCGGCGTCGCATTGTTTCATCGCGACGCCCGCAAAGTGCGCCTGACCGAGGCCGGGCTGATCCTGCAGGCATCGGCGAGCGCGGCGCTCGCAGAGCTCGGAGCCACCTGCCGCCGTATTCGCAGAAGCGCCGGCGGGCAATCGCTGTCGGTCGGCTGCATTCCTTCCATCGCCAGCCGCTGGTTGGTGCCGCGCCTGTCGGACTTTACGGTCCGTCATCCCGAGATCGCGATCCGCGTCGCCTATGCGAAGGCCGAGGACCGGCTGGACGACGACAACGACATCCTCATCACGCTGGGCGCCGATCCTTCGCCCCATGTCACCAGCCTCAAGCTGTTTTCCCGCATAAGCCGGCCTGCCTGCAGCCCGCACTATCTTGCGCGCAAGGGGCGGCTGGAAACGGCGGCGGCGATCGCGGCGGCAGACCTGTTGCATGACGAAACGCGCCAGGGCTGGCAGGAATGGTTTTCCAAGGCCGGGGTCAAAGGGCGCGATGTCGGAAGCGGCCCGGTTTTTGCCGATTTCAACATACTGGCGACGGCGGTCATTGCCGGGCACGGCGTGGCATTGTGCCCGGTCGAGGTTTTTCGCGAGGAGCTCAGGCGCGGCGACCTCGTCGTCCTCTCCGATGTTTCGACCGACGACGACAAGGGTTATTTCCTGACCATGTCGGCGCAGCCCTCGTCTGCCGAGGCCAAGTTCGCCGAATGGTTCCGCGATCAGGTTCGGTCAAAGCCGGGGCCTGACCGCAAGCCGGTTGGATATTCCGGCTGACGGTCACGTCACGATGAACCCGTGCGCGAACGGATCGCGGTCGTCGATGAAGATGGTGTTCAACCCGGTCATCCGTGCCCAGCCGCCGATCGAGGGGATGATCGCCGGTTTGCCGGCCACGCTGACCTCCTTTTCGACCCTGCCCTTGAACAGCGAGCCGATGATCGATTCATGGACAAAACTGTCGCCGGGCTTGAGCTTGCCCTTGGCATGGAGCTGCGCCATGCGGGCTGAGGTGCCCGTGCCGCAGGGCGAACGGTCGATCGCCTTGTCGCCATAGAAGACGGCGTTGCGCGCATCGGCCTCGGCATGTTTCGGCTTGCCCGTCCACAGCATATGCGACAGCCGGTCAATGCCGGGATTCTCCGGATGCACGAAGGAGTATTTCTCGTTGAGGCGCTGCCGCACAACCGGGCTCCAGGCGATGAGGTCGCCGGCCGAGTGATCGGCCATGTCCCGGTAATTCTTCTGCGGCTCGACGATGGCGTAGAAATTGCCGCCATAGGCGACGTCGACGCTGATCTCCCCGAGCACCGGGCAGTCGACGGTCAAGCCTTCGGCATAGAGGAAGGACGGCACGTTGGTAATGCGCACCTCCTCGACATCTTCGCCGACCTGTTTGTATTCGGCGATGACAAGGCCGGCTGGCGTGTCGAGCCTCAAGACGCCCGGCGTCTTCGGCTTCACCAGCCCATGCTCGATGGCCATCGTGACGGTGCCGATCGTGCCATGGCCGCACATCGGCAGGCAGCCCGAGGTCTCGATGAAAAGGATGGCGATGTCGCAGTCATCGCGCGTCGGCGGGTAGAGGATCGAGCCCGACATCACGTCATGGCCGCGCGGCTCGAACATCAGCCCGGTGCGGATCCAGTCATATTCGGCGAGGAAATGCGCCCGCCGCTCCATCATCGTGGAGCCTTGGAGCAGCGGACCGCCGCCGGTGACAAGGCGCACCGGATTGCCGCAGGTGTGGCCATCGATGCAGAAGAAGGATTTCTTGGCCATGGATTCTCCTGTCTGTCAGAACCGTTGCGGACGGAAAGGGGTGAGATCGAGCGGTGGAGTCTGCCCGAGAACGAGATCGCGGATCAAGCGGCCGGTCGCCGCCGACTGGGTGAGGCCAAGATGGCCGTGACCGAAGGCATAATAGACGTTCGGCGCGCGCGCCGTGCCGATGACCGGCAATGAATCCGGCAGCGACGGACGATAGCCCATCCACTCGCGGCCGCCCGACGGGTCGAGCCCGGGCAGGAAACGCTTCGCTTTCTCCAGCATCGCCTTGGAACGGGCGAAATTGGGTGGCCGCTCGATGCCGCCGAGTTCGACGGCGCCGCCGACGCGAAGGCCCGTTTGCAGCGGCGTGATAACGAAGCCATGCCCGGAAAAGATCAGCTGCCGCCTCACGTCGAAAGCCGACACAGGCAGCGTCGTGTTGTAGCCGCGCTCGGTTTCGAGCGGGATACGGTCGCCGAGATTCCTTGCCAGGAGATGCGACCAGGCGCCCGCGGCGATCAGGAGCTTCTTCGCCGTGCGCCTGCTGCCGTCGGCCAAAATGATCGTGGCGCCGTTTGCGTCGGCCTCTATGCGCTCCACCCGCGTATGCTCGAAACGGGCGCCGAGCCTTTCCGCATAGGCCCAGATCGCCTTGCCGAGCAGTTTCGGATCGGCGACCGTCTTCCAGCCCGGCACGAAGGTGGCCTTGACGAAGCGCGGCGAAAGACCCGGCTGCAGCGCGGCCATCTCTTCGCCCTCGACATGGCGGAAGCCGATGCCGAAACGCTGGCGCTCGGCCCAGCCGGGCAGCGAGGCGCGGAACTCCGCCTCGCTCTCATAGAACTCGAGCGAGCCATCCTCGCGCAGCATCGGCCGCGTGCCGGAGCGGTCGAGCAGCCCCATCCATTCGGCTTCGGCCAACCTCATCATGCCGGCCTGCGCGGCGAGGCTCGCCTCGTAGTGCTTCGGCGCACCGGCCCGCCAGAAGCGGATCAGCCAAGGCAGGAGTTTCGGCAGGTAGGCCGGCGGAATGGTCAAAGGCCCGAGCGGGTCGGCGAGCCATTTCGGCAATTGCCGGATCATCCCCTTATGCGCCAGCGGCAGCACGTCGGAGAAGGCGAAGGCGGCGGCATTGCCGGAGCTTGTCTCCTCACAGATGCCGGTGCGGTCGAAGACGGTGACGCTGCGCCCCGCTTCGGAGAGCAGGGTCGCAGCGCAGATGCCGATGATGCCGCCGCCGATGATGGCGATGTCTTCCCTCCCTTCTCCCCGTTGACGGGGAGAAGGTGCCCGAAGGGCGGATGAGGGGCGGCGCCCGTCCTCGGAATTTTCCTGCACGTCGCTGTCCCTTATTCGGCCGCCGCCAGACCGTCCGTCGACCGGGGCGACATCTGCAGCGGCAGCAGCTTCGGCCGCACCGCAAGCGCATCCCGGACGATCTTTTCGACCGCCTTGCGGCGTTCACCAGACAGCGGCTGGCGCGGCATGCGCACGCGGTCATTGGTACCGATCGCCAGCACTTCGGCAAGCTTGATGTTTTGGACCAGATAGGTCGAGACATCGAGGTCGAGCAAGGGCCGGAACCAGCGATAGATCGCCAGCGCCTCGTCGCGGCGGCCCTGCCGCATCAGCTGATAGATCGCGACCGTCTCGCGCGGGAAGGCGGTGACCAGGCCGGCGACCCAGCCGATGGCGCCGACCGACAGCGCCTCGAAGGCAAGGTTGTCGACGCCGGTGAAGAGGTCGTAGCGGTCGCCGAACCGATTGATGATCTCGGTCGAGCGGCGGATGTCGTCGGACGATTCCTTGATGGCGACGAAGCGTCTGTCCGACGCCAGCTCCTCCATCAGGTCGATGGTCACGTCGACACGGTATGCGAGCCGGTTGGAGTAGATCATCACCGGCAGGTCGCCGGCTTCGGCCACAGCGCGCAGGGCGGCGACCGTCTCTTGCGGATTGGTGTGGTAGATCGGGCTCGGCACCACCATCAGCCCGTCGGCGCCTTCCTTGGCGGCACGCCTGGCGATAACAGTCGCCTCACGCGTGCCGGGCTCGTTGACGGTCAAGAGCACCGGCTTCTTGCCGGCAGCCTTCTGCGCCGTCTTCAGCACCTCGATCTTTTCGTCAGGCGACAGCATCGGCCCCTCGCCAAGCGAGCCGCAGACGATGATGCCGTCGCAACCGTCCTCCATCTGCAGGGAATAGCAGCGCTCCATCTCGGCATGATCCAAGCGGTCGTCGGCGGTGAATTTGGTCGTGACGGCAGGGAAAACTCCGGTCCACATGGCTGCCTCTCCAATTGATATATCAGTCGTATATCTACCAAGAGCTGGCTCGTCAATGCTGAATCCGTTATTATATATGAAAAATATATCAGGAGCTGGCCTTTGATCTCCCCACTGATATCCGCTGAATCGAACGCGACCTTCGAACCGGCGGCGACCAAGGCCTATCGCGCGCTGGAGCACATGATCGTTACGCTCGAGCTGGCGCCGTCGAGCTTCGTCACCGAAGGCGCGCTGATCGAGCGGCTGGGCCTCGGACGCACCCCGGTGCGCGAGGCTATCCAGCGGCTGGCCTGGGAAGGGCTTCTCGACATCAGACCCCGCGCAGGCATCGCGGTCGCGCCGCTTCACGCCGGCGACTGGCTGCGGGTGCTGGATGCTAGGCGCGGCATCGAGATCGTGCTCGCCCGCTCGGCCGCCCGCTTCGTCACGCGCGAGGCCGCCGACCTGTTCCATGAGGCGGCCTTGGCGATGCAGAAGGCGGTGATCTCGGGCAACGTGCTTGCCTTCATCCAGGCCGACAAGGCGCTCGACGAGGCGCTGGCCATCGCCGCCGACAACCCCTTCGCGGCGCGCGTCGCCGCCCCCTTGCAGACCCACAGCCGCCGCTTCTGGTACCGCTATAAGGCCGACACCGGCCTCGCCGAATCGGCCGAGCACCATGTCGCGCTGATCCGTTCCATCCTCGACGGCGACGAGGAAGCCGCCGCCAAGGACGCCAAGAAGCTGATAGCGCTGCTGCGCAGTCATGCCGAAGTGGCTGCCACGCGCTGAGCAGGATCAGCGCCTGCTTGAGGCGTTTCAGCCGCCCGGCTGCCCGACCGCAGTGGCCAGCGTATCTTCCCACCCCTCGCCGGCGGCCAGGATGCAGCTCTGGCCTTTGACGTCGGTCATCAGGATGGTCCAGGTTCCGCCGGCCGAGACGAACACCTCGAAGATGGCGACGTGTCCGGCCACGCCATAGCCCAGCCGCTTCTCCTCGAATGCCTCCGCCAGCCTCGCGACCAGATAGTCATGGCCGCCGCAGATGACTTGCGCACGCGCCGGAACTGCCGGTAGCGCCATCATGGCGCCAACGGCCGCAAGCTTGACCCATCGAAACGAAAATTCGCGTGCCATGGGGGCACCTCCTTTGCCTTCGCATTCCGGCAAGGGAGGCACATTCGGCCGCCTCAGTGTGCCGGAAGGCTCCAGGCCGGATTGGACGTCTTCATCGCGTCACTCCTTCTGGCTTCCGGTCTGTCGTCGGGAGATCATGACTCCCTGGATTCGATATGGTGAAGCTCCGCTCCGTAAACAAGCGGCGCCGCGGAAAGCGCCTTTCGTGGCGCGACTTGAGCTCGACCGCAGGAGCCGTTGTGGCGCTCACCCCGGCTCCCTGGCGTTTTCAGGCGCCCGGCATCGCCGCGGTGATCGTCGGGCTATCCCAGCCCTCGCCGACGGAAAGCACGCAGCTCTGGCCCTTGGTGTCGGAGGCGAGCACTGTCCAGCTTCCCTGATCCGAGACGAATATCTCGAGCACGACATTCGGATTGATCAGTCCGCGCCCGGCCTCGGTTTCGTGGAACTTGTCGCCAAGCGCCTTGATGATGTCGGCGCGCGCCGCGCATTGCGCCGCCGCGCTCGCCGGCGCGGCTCCAACGGTCATTGCGGTCGCCGCCAATATTGCCGCCACAACAAATCGTGTCATCTGACACCTCCTCGCGCCAGACGAGAACCCCGGCTTGAACCGGCGCTGCTTGGTTGCCTGCACGCATGGCAGGAATACAGCCTAAGGCAGATGGTGGTCTGTTGGTTCCATCACACGGCGATTGAATTATTAGAATATGCGGATGCTCTCGACGTGCCGCGCGTCGAATCATGCGCCTGGAATTGTGCCGCCATGACACGGCGCCGAAAAGCGGGAGGTCGACGCGGCACAAAAAGAAAGCGCGGCTTGCACCGCGCTTCCTGAGGTCTGCTTGGACGACCGTCCGCTTAGTTCATCGTCGGGATGACGAATTCCGCGCCGTCCTTGATGCCTCGCCGCGCGCCCGCAGCCACGAAGTGGCGAGGACGCGCAAACGAGGAAACCGTCGGCTAGTTCATCGTCGGGATGACGAACTCGGCGCCGTCTTTGATGCCCGACGGCCAGCGCGAGGTGACCGTCTTGGTCTTGGTGTAGAAGCGGAACGCGTCCGGGCCGTGCTGGTTGAGGTCGCCGAAGGACGATGCCTTCCAGCCGCCGAAGGTGTAGTAGGCGATCGGAACCGGGATCGGCACGTTGATGCCGACCATGCCGACCTGGACTCTGGATGCGAAGTCACGCGCAGCGTCGCCGTCGCGGGTGAAGATGGCGACGCCATTGCCCATTTCGTGGTCGTTGGCGAGCTTGATGGCGTCCTCGTAGCGCGGCGCGCGCACCACCGAGAGCACCGGCCCGAAGATCTCTTCCTTGTAGATGCGCATGTCGGCGGTCACGTTGTCGAACAGGCAGCCGCCCATATAGTAGCCGTTCTCATAGCCTTGCATCTTGAAGCCGCGGCCGTCGACGACGAGCTTGGCGCCTTCCTTGACGCCGATATCGACATAGCCCTTCACGCGCTCCAGCGCCTGTGCCGTCACCAGCGGGCCGAAATCGGCGGAAGAGTCGGTCGACGGACCGACCTTCAGGCTTTCGACGCGCGGCACCAGCTTTTCCATCAGCCGGTTGGCGGTGTCGTTGCCGACCGGGACGGCCACCGAGATCGCCATGCAGCGCTCGCCGGCCGAGCCGTAGCCGGCGCCTATAAGCGCGTCGACCGTCTGGTCCATGTCGGCGTCGGGCATGATGATCATGTGGTTCTTGGCGCCGCCGAAGCACTGCACGCGCTTGCCCGAGGCGGTGCCGCGCGAATAGATGTAGTGGGCAATCGGCGTCGAGCCGACGAAGCCGATCGCCTTGATGTCCGGATCGTCGAGGATGGCGTCGACCACTTCCTTGTCGCCATTGACGACGTTGAGAATACCGGCGGGAAGACCGGCCTCGATGAAGAGTTCGGCGATGCGGATCGGCACTCCCGGGTCGCGTTCGGACGGCTTCAGGATGAAGGCGTTGCCGCAGGCGATGGCTGGCGCGATCTTCCACAGCGGGATCATCGCCGGGAAGTTGAACGGGGTGATGCCGGCGACGACGCCGAGCGGCTGGCGCATCGAATAAACGTCGATGCCTGGGCCGGCGCCGTCGGTGAACTCGCCCTTCATCATATGCGGCGCGCCGATGCAGACCTCGACCACTTCGAGGCCGCGCTGGATGTCGCCGCGCGCATCGGCGATGGTCTTGCCGTGCTCGCGCGCCAGGATATCGGCCAGCTCGTCATAGTCGCGCTGGACCAGCTCGAGAAACTTCATCAGCACGCG
The DNA here is from genome assembly GCF_020165195.1 of Mesorhizobium sp. CA14. Classification (GTDB taxonomy): domain Bacteria; phylum Pseudomonadota; class Alphaproteobacteria; order Rhizobiales; family Rhizobiaceae; genus Mesorhizobium. The sequence goes on from NZ_JAIUHR010000007.1 coordinate 121,445, forward strand.
CACGCGGCGCTGCGGGTTGGTGGCCGCCCATTTCGGCTGTGCCGCCTTGGCGTTCTCGACCGCTGCACGCAGTTCCGCCTGCGAGGCTAAAGCCACCGTGCCGCGCACGGAGCCGTCCATCGGCTGCATCACATCCTGCTTGCGCCCGCTGGTGCCGGCGACACGCTCGCCGCCGATGAAATGACCGTATTCGATCATGCCTTCTCTCCCTTGTTTGGTGATGGTGCATTGTCCGCCTTTGCGGCGACGATGGCAACGCGAGCCAAAACGCAACCGTTGTGCGAAAAATAGACAACGATCCCGAGGCGTGCATTAATTGCCGCAATGCCCCCGCGAGGTTTCTCAGGTTGAGTTTTGTCACGCCCCCCTCTGTCCTGCCGGACATCTCCCCCTCTAGGGGGGAGATTGGCAGCTTCGCCGACAGCGCCTTCTCCTGTATCGGCGATTGGCGAAAACCGGCGCGACATCTGATCTCCCCCCCAGAGGGGGAGATGGCCGGCAGGCCAGAGGGGGACGCGAAGGAACGCAGCGTTGACAATCATCGTGCGGACCACTCCCATGAATTGGGATGACGTCCGCATCTTCCTCGCTGTGGCGCGCGCCGGCCAGATCCTCGGTGCGGCCAAGCGCCTGGGGCTCAACCACGCCACCGTCTCGCGCCGCATCGCCGCGCTCGAGGAGGCGCTTCGCACAAAACTCTTCCGCCGCCTGACCACCGGCAGCGAACTGACGCCGGCCGGCGAGCGCTTCCTCGACATTGCCGAGCGCATGGAAGGCGACATGATCGCCGCGCGCTCGGCCATTGCCGGCGAGGGCGACGACGTTTCGGGCACGGTGCGCATCGGCGCGCCTGACGGCTTTGGCGTCGCCTTCCTGGCAAAACGACTGGGCGAGCTGACTGCGCTGCACCGCGAGCTCACCATCCAACTGGTGCCCGTTCCGCGCTCATTCTCCCTGTCCAGGCGCGAGGCCGATATCGCGATTACCGTCGAGCGGCCGACCGAAGGGCGGCTGGTGGCGGGCAAGCTGGTCGACTACACGCTCGGCCTCTTCGCCTCCCGCATTTATGCCGAAGCCAACGGCCTGCCGAAAGCGCCGGCCGAGCTCGGCCGGCACACGCTGATCGGCTATGTGCCGGACCTCATAGTCAGCCCCTCGCTCGACTATGCCGCCGAGTTCAGCCCCGAATGGCGCACCAGCTTTGCCATCTCCTCGGCCCTCGGCCAGGCCGAAGCGGTGCGCTCCGGCGCCGGCATCGGCATCCTGCACACTTTCGTCGCCCGTTCGATGCCGGAACTGGTTTCGGTCGACATCGTCGCGCCCATTCGCCGCGCCTACTGGCTGGTCTATCATGAATCGGTCAGGCCACTGCGCCGCGTCCAGCTCGTCGCCAACTTCATCACCAAGGCGGTGGAGCGGGAGCGGGGCCTGTTCAGCTGATTCACAATCCTGCAAACGCAATCGTGCTTCAAGGCGAGTCAAGAATGAACGAATTCACCACTCGCTCAGCCTTGTCCGCCATCGGCGCCCACATCCGCGCGACTTGCTCGGCGCTCTCGCCCATCACGCTGCAGTTCACATAACCGTAGCGTGCTCCTCGGACGGAGAACGCGAACCTGGAATGGCCATAAAAGGTGGCATTCTCGCTCCGAACCGTGAAGTCCAAGTCGGCCAGGCGGACGGGGTAGCCGTCGGGAAACCTTGACAGCCTGTCATTGCTGAAATCGGCCGTACTGAACGAGGCGCCTATTGTTTTTTTCCAATTATTTATCGACCAGCCCTCCATGAATTTGCCCGTATCGGACGGCGAGCCAGGTACCGATTGATCGTAAGATGAAGCCGATACCATGCAGGTGAGATCGGCGGATTTCACGCTCAACAGTATCTGTTTGTCGGAGGGCGCCTCATTAAGCCATTCCTCTGGGAAGCTCAGCGAGAAACCGTTCTTCTGATCGTGGACGGTCGTGTCTGCGGCATTCGCCGCGGAGGCGCACAAGAACAGAAGTCCTAAAGTGGTGGTTAGAAAACAGAAACGCATCACGATCGTTAAAAACCTTTCCTGGAATTGCTCTAATCCGCGTCGAGCATGAACGAACCAACCACTTTTCCGGCCTCATCCGCAAGCGGCGCCCATTTCCGCTCTACCTCTTCGGAGTTGTCGCCCACGACCCCGCAATTGACGAAGCCGTAATGCGAGCTGCGCAGCGTCAGCGCGATGCGGGAATGGCCGTAGAAACTGACATTTTCGTCGGCATAGTGGAAATCCATCTCGGCTATGCGCACCGGATAGCCGTCCGGAAAATGCGCCAACCTGTCTTGGCGGAAGGCGGCCGACTGATAGGCGACACCGACAATGGTCTGCCAGTTGCTCACCTTCCAGTCTTCCTCCATGAACGCCCTGACATCGGGCGGATTGTCGGGAGCGGTCGGATCGTAGGGATTTTCCGACACGCGGCAGGTGAGCCCTCCTTCGCCGGATTTGATCTTGAGCCGAATGGTGTTGTCAAAGGCGGTTTCGCTCGCCCATTGCTCGGGATAGGTCAGCGAAAAGCCGTGCTCCTTGTCGTGAACGGTTTTGTCCGCGGCAAGCGCCGCCGAGACGCAGGTCAGATAGGCGGCCGCCGCAAAAAGAAAAAGACGCATCCAAAGTCCCCTCGCTGCGGCGATCCTATCACAGGCAGTTGGTCGTTGCCGCCTTGCCTGCGCCACAAATTCGGCGACTGTGGCACCAGCGCGCTTCACCATGCCATGATGGAGCGCTGGAGCAATTCCAAGAAAAGTGTGAGCGGTTAGGCTCGGCGCCTTTGCCGTAGCCTTCCGTCTGGAATTGCGCCAAAACAAAGAGATAGAGCGGTTTGCCGTTTCCATGAAACGGTGAAACGCTCTGGGGGACAATCTTCGGAACGCCGGCGGAGAAATGCGAGCCGTTCTTGCCATTCTGCCGCTGCTTTTCCTGTCGGGCTGCGCCAATCCCTGGGCGAAGGTTCCGGAAGCGGAGCTGCCGAAGCCGATCCGCTATGCCATGTCGCGCCCCTCGCCTTTCGTCATCGGCAATTATTGCGGCCCGGGCACACGCACCGGCGATCTGTCGGCAAAGCCGGTCGACCGTCTCGATGCCGCCTGCCGGGTCCACGACGCCTGCTACATTGCAAGGCGCAATCATTGCGACTGCGACGGCGCGCTCGTCGCCTCCGCCAGAAAGATACGCGACGACAGGACGGCGCCGCGCAAGATGCGCAGCGAGGCCGGATTGCTGATCGCCTCTTTCGCCTTTCCCCTCTGCAGGATCTTTCCACAAGGCTTCCTGCCGCCACGCGATCCTGCCGAGCTCAAGGCCATGAACGGGGCGGCCGGATGAGCCTCAGGTCGGCTGTCGCCAAGGCGTTGCTTGGATTGGCGCTGGCAGCATTTGCCGGTTGCGCTGGCATGCCCGGACATTCGGCCTGCGCCTTCTTTCCGGGCGACGACGCCTGCGGCCGCCTGCCTGTCTCCGCGGACAGCGGCGGCGAGGAGATAGCCGCGGCGCATTATTTCGCGAGCGACGGCAACAGCGCCTACGAGAAACAATTCCAGGCGCTGCTCGCCCAAAGCCGCCTCGATGCGCTCGACCGCGCCAACGGCACAGGCCGCTTCGGCCGCGACTGGCGCGATGTCCAGAACGGCGGCTTCCATGCGACCTATCCGGCGCTGCAGCGGTTGGCCAAATCGCTCGACGACACTGAGATTGCGCCGACGCAAGGCAAGCCGGGCGAAGGCCGGTTCACCGGCCGCTGGCGCATGTCGCGGCAGACGCTCTATCTCGATGCCGCCGCGCGGCCCTTGGCGCCCAAGACCTTTAGCTTCTCGGGCCTCGAGGCGCGTTCGGTCGAGATCGTGCTGCGCCAGGCAGGCCAACCGGCCATCGACATCGGCGGCACCTGCAACGGCCCGCTCGCGATCCGCGCATCGGGCCGATCCACCACGGTCGCCAAGGCCGCGCCATTCCATCTCAGCCTGCCGGCCGACGAAACCTCGGTCAGCCTGTTTCCGGACCAGGCGGTGACCCGCTGCGATCTTCGCGTCACCTCGACCCTGGCGCCGGCCGGCGCGCCGCTGACCCTGCTGCGGGAGGAGAGCGCCGATCCCTGGATCGCAGCGCTCGACAGCCGCTACGACCGCTGTCCGGTGCCGGATCCGGCAGGTATGGAGGAGCTCGACCGCGCCTTCTATGCCGGTCGCTGGCTCTCGCAGACCTGCGCGCTGCCATTGGGGTCGCCGACCCTGCTGCGCAAATCGCGCCACGGCTTCAACGCCAAGGTCGAAGCCCTGCTCGGCAAGACGCTGCCGGACAGCGCCTTCGACAAGGCGGACCCCGAACTGCCGCTCGATTTCTCCAACGCGCCGAAGCTCAGGCTGATCTATCTGTCGTCGCTGGAGTTCAAGGCGGACTTCTCCGGCCGTATGATGGAGCGGCTGATCCGCCATCACGCAGCACTTGGCACCAAGGTGCGCATCCTAGTCACCGATGTGCTGGAGCGGGAGAAGGACGACGCCATGCTGCACCGGCTGGCATCCGAGTTCCCCAATGTCGAGCTGCAGGAATATCGCTGGCAAGCCGATCACGGCGCGCCGTTCGACGAGCAGTTCTCCCAGCTGCACAAGACCCACCACATCAAGATGCTGGCGACGCTGGCCGAGCAGCCCGGACGCTCGCGCGTCATCATCGGCGGCCGCAACATCCATGACGGTTTTCTGTTCCACAAGCCCGTCGACCTGACCCGCTATCCGGAGCTGGAACAATACGGCAAGACCGACGGCTTCTCGCTGAACTACTATTCCAACTGGAGCGACTTCGACATCGAGATCGCCGACCCGGCGACCGTCGAGACGCTGGCAGCGCATCTGTCGACCGTCTGGCTGCGCGATGCCGACACCAATTTGTCGCGGCCGTTCTCCATTCCGGTCCGTTCCGGCGCGGCCCCGGGCGGCGTGGCGCGGCATTTCATTTCCGTGCCCTATGAGGACGGGCACGCGCTGGAGGCCTATTTCGTCGAACTGATCGACACCGCCGAGCATCGCATCGAGATTGTCAATCCCTACCTCAACCTGACGCCCGCTATCGCCCGTGCCTTCGACCGGGCGCTGGCCAGGGGCGTGAAGATCGATGTGGTCGGCCGCATCGACCTCAAGGGCGATATCGGCGGCCGGTTCCTCACCGCGCTCAACAAGCTGTTCGTCGAGAAATATGGCGACCGCATCAACATCCGCGAATTCAAGGCGCCGGATGTCGTCTTGCATTCCAAGATCATGATGATCGACGAGAGGCTGGTCGCCATCTCCTCGGTCAATCTCAACAACCGCAGCTTCTTCCATGACTCGGAGAACGGCATGGTCGTGCTCGATCCGGCCTTCTACCGCCGCATGAAACCGGTCTATGAGGATTACCTCGCCCATTCGCGCCCGGTCGCCAGCAATGTCACGATCGGCTGGGCCTACCGGCTGCTGTTCAGCGACAGCTGGGTCAGGGAGGCGTTTTGAGGCCTTGAAGCGCGCCGCCTCACCCCGATGCGACTCGGTTAGATAGGTTTCAGATACCGTTCCGGACTGAGGTCGCGCGCGTTGATCTCCGGAACCCGGTTGGACATGATGTCGGCCAGCACCTTGGCCGAGCCGCAGGCCATGGTCCAGCCGAGCGTGCCGTGGCCGGTGTTGAGGTAGAGATTGGCAACCTCGCTCAGTCCGACCAAGGGCGGTCCGTCCGGCGTCATCGGCCGCAAGCCGCACCAGAAGCTCGCCGCCTTGAGGTCGCCGCCGCCGGGAAAGAGGTCGCCGACCGAATGTTCCAGCGTGCGGCGGCGCGATTCATGCAGGCGAAGATCATAACCTGAAATCTCCGCCGTGCCGCCGACGCGGATGCGGTCGCCGAGCCGCGTGATCGCCACCTTGTAGGTCTCGTCCATGACGGTCGACACAGGCGCGGCGTCGGCATTGGTGATCGGCACGGTGATCGAATAGCCCTTCACCGGATAGACCGGAATCGGCCGCCCCAGCGAGCGCATGAATTGCGCCGAATAGCTGCCCATCGCCATCACGAAGGCGTCCGCCGTTCTCCATCCGCCGTCCGTAAGGACATTGGTGAGGCGGTTGCGGTTCCGGACGATGCGCCGGACGGTCGAGCCGTATTCGAAGGTTACGCCGCGCGCCACGCAGAGCTCGGCGAGCTTGTCGGTGAACATCTTGCAGTCGCCGGTCTCGTCGCCCGGAAGCCTGAGGCCGCCGACGAATTTGTCGCGCACCGCCGCAAGCGCCGGCTCGGCGGCGACACAGCCGTCGCGGTCGAGGATCTCGTACGGCACGCCATATTTCTTCAGCACCTCGACGTCGCCGCCGGTGCCGTCGAGCTGCTTCTGCTTGCGGAAGAGCTGCAGCGTGCCTTTGGTTCGTTCGTCGTAAGTGATGCCGGTCGCCTCGCGCAACGCCTTCAGCGTGTCGCGGCTGTATTCGGCAAGCGGCACCATGCGCGACTTGTTGAGCGCGTAGCGCTCGGCCGTGCAGTTGCGCAGCATCTTGAGGAGCCAGCTCCACATATTCGGGTCGAAGGCCGGCCGCACGACCAGCGGGCCGTACTTCATCAACAGCCATTTGACGGCCTTGACCGGGATACCGGGCCCGGCCCAGGGCGAGGCATAGCCCGGCGACACTTCGCCCGCATTGGCGAAGCTGGTTTCGAGCGCCGGCCCCGGCTGGCGATCATAGACGGTCACTTCGTGACCGGCCTCGGCGAGGAAGTAGGCGGTGGTGACCCCGATCACGCCGCCGCCCAGCACGATGACTTTCATTCTATGCTCCCTCAAAGCCCGATCATGCCGCCGAAGGGCCCGGATCGTCCCCGCCTGTCTGCCGGATTCTGCCGCGCCCGCCAAGGGCCAGCCAGCGGCGTGCGCGCTGTGGACCAGCTTGCAAAGGCGGCTGTCTCAGCCGCCGATATAATGACGGTGAAAGCGCGCGCCCAGGCTGGTCAATATCTCGTAGCCGATCGTGCCAGCATGGCCGGCCGCGCCGTCGACGCTTTGCGACGGGCCGATGAGCTCGACGAGGTCGCCTTCGCCGAGCCGGCCGGCGGGAAGCGCCGAGACGTCGAGAATGATCGAGTCCATCGACACGCGCCCGACGAAGGGCAACCGCATGCCCTCGAACCAGGCAGCCGAAGCGGCGCGCCGGGGCCAGCCGTCGCCATAGCCCAGCGAAATGGTCGCTAGCGTGAGCGGCCCGTCCGCATGATGGGTATGGCCATAGCCGATGCCGGCGCCGGCGCCCACCTGCCGCGTCTGCGCCACCTTGGCTTGCAGCCGTATGACCGGCAGCATCGGGTTGGGTGCGTTGGGCGTCGGGTTGACGCCGTAGAGCGCTGCCCCCGGGCGGGCAAGGTCGTAGTGATAGGCTGGCCCAAGAAAGATGCCGGACGAGTTGGCCAGGGAGGCGGGCGCCGCAGGCAGCATCTTGCGCAGCCGTTCGAATTCGCGCCGCTGCCTCTCGTTCGCCGCCTGTTGCGGCTCATCGGCGCGGGCGAGATGGCTCATCACATAGCGGAGGTCGATGCCGTCGAATGCGCCCGCTTCCCCCGAGACCGCCTCGACTTCCGCCGGCGCCATGCCAAGCCTGGCCATGCCGCTGTCGACCTGGACGGCGGCAGGCAGGCTTTGGCCCATGCCCCGCGCGGTCTCGCGCCAGGCCTTCAGTTGCATGGCGCTGTTGATGACCGGGCAAAGCCCAGCCGCCACGGCTTCCGGTTCCGAGCCGGGCGGCAGCCCGTTCAGCACGAAAATGTCCGGCCCTGGCCCGATCGCCTTGCGCAGCGCGATGCCCTCGCCGAGCAGCGCGACGAAGAAGATGTCGCAGCCCTCTTTCGCCAGCGCCGACGCCACTTGGGCGGCGCCAAGCCCATAGCCGTCGGCCTTGAGCACGCCGGCACAGCGGACGCCGCTCAGCCGCGCCGTCAGCCGGCGGTAGTTCTCGCGAATGGCCCCGAGGTCGATCGTCAGGATCGCGCCGGCCGCCGCCGCGCTGACCGTCGAACCGCTACTTGCATCACATGCCGGAAACCCACGTCCGGTGTCGTCGCTCATGGCGACCCCCGCTCATTGCATCGGCAATCAATACGGCGATGGCGCGGCCGCGACAACCTGGGCGGAAGGCCGCTCAGGGGACGAGATGCTGGAATGCCGCCACCACCTGCTCGTAGACCTTGCGCTTGAACGGCACGATGAGGTCGGGCAGCTCCCGCATCGGCCGCCAGGCCCATTCATCGAACTCGGCCGTGTGGCCACCGGGCGGCGGGTTGATCGCGATCTCGCTTTCACCGCCCTCGAAGCGGTAGGCGAACCATTTCTGCGTCTGGCCGCGATAGCGGCCCTTGAAGGCGACGCCGACCAGATGCTCCGGCAGGTCGTAATTGATCCAGTGCGGCGCCTCGGCCAGCAACGACACGCTGCGCATGCCGGTTTCCTCATAGAGCTCGCGCCCGGCGGCCTCGATCGGCTCTTCGCCCTTGTCGATGCCGCCCTGCGGCATCTGCCAAAGCTGCGTCGTGCCGGCGAACTCGCTGTCCGGTTCGGCGATGCGGTGCCCGACCCAGACCAGACCGGCCTTGTTGAGGATCATCAGCCCGACGCACGGACGGTAAGGCAGCGTTTCGGGATCGATCTTCTTGACCATCGGTCGGATTTTCCTGCTTCGCTTGAGGTCCGGCGCTTCGCGGCGCGAGGTCGGAATGGTGAATGGTGAATGGAAGTGACCGCCGGAAGCCGCGCACCACACTGAAACCTCGTACTATTCACCATTCACTCCCTCTCAGCGTCATGCCTGGGCGACGGCCCAACGACTAGCCTTTTTGCGGATCGATGGCCACCGCCGAGATCGGCACGATCTCGATGCCTCGCTTCTTCGCTTCGGCAATCCAGGACGTCACCGTGTCGACGGTGATGTCGAAGGCCGAACCGATGCCGACCGCGCTGCCCTTGGCCCGCGCCGTGGCTTCGAGGCTGTCCAGCTTCTTTAGGATTTCGCCGCGATCCTGCACGGCATCGATCGCCATGTCGCCGGCGACGAACGGCACGCCATCCTTCAACGCCAGGTCAGGCGCCACACTTCGCGAGGATGAGCCGTCATCGATATAGGCAAGCCCCCGCTTGCCGAGTTCGGCCATAAACGGTTCCATCGCCGCATCGTCGGCCGAGAAACGCGCGCCCATATAGTTCATGACCCCGGTATAGTTCGTGGTCCTGGATAGCGCCCAGTGCAGGCTCTTCAGGTTCTCGTCAGGGCTCGCCGACACCGTCAGCGTGTTGCGTCCCGGATTGACGTTGGGATAATCGAACGGCTCGAGCGGCACCTGCATGACGATCTCATGCCCGCTCTGCCTTGCCGCCTGCATCCAGCGGCCAATGCTGTTGCCTTGCGGCGCGAAGGCCAGCGTCACTTCGGCCGGCAGCTTGGCGATCGCGGCTTGCGTCCCGGTCTGCGAGACTGCGAGCCCTCCGATGACGATCGCCACGCGCGCGCCTCGCGCGCCGGACCATGGCCGCGCATAGACGTCGAACGGCCGCCGGCCGTCGGCGGAGCGCATCGGCAGCGGACCGGTGTCGCTGGCCTCGATCAGCGCCCTGTCCGGGATATGGGCGACCTTGAGTTTCTGGCCGAGCGTCGAGGGATCGCGGATGACGATCGCCGCCTTCGGCGGGCCGTCGCCCTCTTCCGTCTGGACGTGGATGATCTGCGGGCCGCCGCTCTTCATCGGCGTGCTGGCCTGTGTCGCAGCCGAAACCGGAGCCGGCGCAGGCACCGGCGTCGCTGCCGCCGCAGGAGCAGGCTCAGCCGTGACCTTCGGCGTCGACACGGCCACTTCTTCCGGCTTGCGGAACGGCCTTTCACGCAGCGCAATAGCGCCGGAAACACCGATCACGCCAAGTAGGGCCAGCACAGCGGCGAGCGAGCCTGAGCCGATGCCACGCGAAGCCTTGCGCTCAGGCCGGAGCGTTTGTCCGAGCGGGCGTTCGATTTCCTTGCCGATCTCAGCCAAGTCGTGTTTCCCCGGAAGCACGCCAGGGTCACTTTTTCGTGACATCTCGCGTAAGCTTCACAATCGCTGGCGCGATACCCCACGCGCGTGGCGCCCCACCGCAGTCCCCGAATCAAACTGCCGGAACCTCGCGGCCCCGGCAGCATTGCATTGCTTCGCGCAGCCGGCCAGAGCCGGACCGCATTACTGGTTCAGCACAGCCTTGTCCGGGTTCGGCGGGAACGACGGATCGGTCTTTTCGCCGCGCAGGAGCTGCTCGGCATAGATCAGCTGCAGGTCGTTCTTCGGATCCGGCGGCACATAGGCAGCCGAGCCCGAGCCGGTGGAACTCTCGTCGGCGCCCTTGATGTGACCCTTGAGGTCGGATTCGCCACGGGTCAGGTCGCGGCCCTGGAGATCCGGCGGCAGCGGCTGATCGACCTTGATGTTGGGCGTGATGCCCTTGCCCTGGATCGACTTGCCCGACGGCGTGTAATAGAGCGCCGTCGTCAGCCTGAGCGCGCCATTCTCGCCGAGCGGAATGATGGTCTGCACCGAGCCTTTGCCGAAGGACTGCGTGCCGACCACGGTGGCGCGGCGCAGATCCTGCAGCGCGCCGGCGACGATTTCCGAGGCGCTTGCCGAACCGCCATTGACCAGCACGATCAGCGGCTTGCCGTTGATGTCGTCGTTCTGCTTCGGCTTGGCGTCGAAGCGCGTGACGTCCTTCGGATCTCGGCCGCGAGTCGAGACGATCTCGCCGCGCTTGAGGAAGGCGTCCGACACGCTGACCGCCTGGTCGAGCAGGCCGCCCGGATTGAGGCGCAGGTCGAGCACATAGCCCTTCAGCTTGTCGTTCGGCACCTGCTTCTTGATGTTCTCGATGGCATTCTCGAGATCGTCATAGGTCTTCTCGGTGAAGGAGGTGATCTTCATGTAGCCGATGTCGTTCTCGACCCGGTACTTCACCGCCTTGACCTTGATGATGTCGCGCACCACCGTCAGCTCGATCGGCTTGTCGGCGCCCTGGCGCAGGATGGTGAGCTTGATCGGCGTGTTGACCGGCCCGCGCATCTTCTCGACCGCGTCGTTGAGGGTCAGGCCGCGCACCTCTTCGCCGTCGATCTTGGCGATGTAGTCGCCCGACAGCACACCCGCCTTGGCGGCCGGCGTGTCGTCGATCGGCGTGATTACCTTGACAAGGTCGTTCTCCATGGTGACCTCGATGCCGAGGCCGCCGAACTCGCCCTTGGTCTGCACGCGCATATCCTGCGCCTGCTCGGCGTTCATATAGGAGGAGTGCGGGTCGAGCGAGGACAGCATGCCGTTGATGGCATTCTCGACGAGCGACTTGTCGTCCGGCGGCGTTACATAATTGGCGCGCACGCGCTCGAAGATGTCGCCGAAGATCGCCAGCTGCTTGTAGGTTTCCGAACCCGCAGCGTTCGCCGCCGAACCCGGTGCGCCGTAGACCAGGCTCATTGCCGATGCGCCCATCAGCGCGCCGGCAAACAGAAGCGACAGTTTCCGCATCATTTCACGTCCTTCCAGAGAATCGGTCCGCCCACCATGGGGCCGGATCGACGGGTTTTCCATCCTTGCGGAACTCTACATAGAGTTCCGGTGTCGCATTTCCATTCCGCGAGGCCGAGGTGCTTGCCACCCGGGCCTCTCCCATCGCGCCGATCGGCTCTCCTGCGAGCACCGACTGTCCGGTCGCGACGCTGATTCTGCTCATCCCCGCCAGAACGACATGATACCCGTCGCCTGCATTGAGGATCAAGAGTTGACCATAGGAGCGAAACGGCCCCGCATAAAGCACGTTTCCATCCGCCGGCGCGGTGACGATGGCTCCCGATTGTGTCGCAACCATGTCGCCCTGCATCGCCGCGCCATTGCCGTCATCGGCGCCGAAACGCAGTTTGATCTTGCCGATGACCGGCAGCGCGATCTGGCCTTGCAATGCCGAAAACGGCGCCGATCCCGTGAGGCGGTTCGCCTCCGGCACCGGCAGGGCGGCGAGCTCGGTGGTCGAGGCCGTGGTGTCGGCGTCCGTCGATTTGCGCTCGCCCGCCTTGGCCTGGTCCTGCGCCTTGCGCGCCTTGTCGGCTTCCAGCGAGGCGATCAAGTCCTTGAGGCTGCTCGCCTTCGCCGCCAGCTGCTGCGAATGCTGCTGCTCTGCCGCCATCGCGGCCTGGGTGTCGGCCTGCAGCTTCTTCTTGGCCTCGAGCAGCATGGTGAGCCGCTTCTTCTCCGCCGTCTGGTCGGTGACGGCGGTGGTGAGCCTGGCCCGCTCGGCCTCGATCGAGGCCGTCACACGCGTCTGCTCCTTGAGATCGGCCATCAGCCGGTCGGTCTGCTGGCGCAATTCCGGCACCACCGCGCCGAGCAGGATGGCGCTGCGCACCGACGACAGCGCATCCTCGGGCTTGACCAGAATCGCCGGCGGCGGATTGAGCCCCATGCGCTGCAAGGCGCCGAGCACTTCGGCCAGCACGTCGCGCCGCGCCATGAGCGAGGCGCGCAGCTTCTTTTCCTCGTCCTTCAGCCCTTCGAGCTTAGCACCGATATCCTCGATATCCTGCCCGAGCTTTTGCTCCGTCATCGCCGACTGGATGAGCGCAGCGGTGATCGAAGCATAGTCCTTCCGCACCGAGGCGATGTCGGCGGCGAGCTTGCTCAGCCGTTCCGACGAGAGCGTGATCTCCTTGGAAACCTGCTCGTATTCGGCTCGGCTCTGATCCGGATCGGGCGCGAGGTCGAGCGCGTTCTCGGCCGCCCGGACCGGTCCGAGTGCGACCATGGCGGCGACAAGGGTCAAGCCGCAGCGGCTGCGCCAGGCGCGCGTAATCGGAGTCCAGCCTTCAGACATCAGGCCTCTAACCTATCCGCCGCTTCGTTAAGGAACCATCAACCATGTTGGAAGCGCCGCTCAGAGCAATTCCAGGAAAAGTGTGTAACGGTTTTCCGTCCGGAATTGCGTAAAACAGAATACCCCGTTGCCGCGCGATTGAGGCAGAAATCCTGGCGCGGGCCGGCAATCCCCAGCTTCTTGGCCGTCGAGCCATTCACGAACGATGATACGGGTGCCCCGCCAGGATCGTCGCGACCCGGTAGAGCTGCTCGCCCAGCATGACGCGTACCAGCTGGTGCGGCCATGTCAGCGCGCCGAAGGATAGCGTAAGATCAGCCTGCTCTCGCAAGGATTTGTCGTGGCCGTCGGCGCCGCCGATGGCGACGACGAGCGCCTTGCGGCCGCCGTCGCGCAACTGGCCGATCCGGGCGGCCAGGTCTTCCGACGAAAGCGACTTGCCGCGTTCGTCGAGCAGGATGAGAACGGTACCGGCCTGCAACTGCGCCTGCAGCTTCTGGGCTTCCTCGCGGCGGCGCTCGTCGGCGTTCTGTCCGCGGCTCTCGGGAACCTCGACAATGCCGGCAAATTCCAACCCGACCGCGGGCCCGCTCTTTGCGAAGCGCTCAAAATAGCGGTCGGCGAGTTCTCTCTCGGGGCCGGTCTTCATCCGGCCCACGGCATGAACGGTGATCTTCATCCTCGCCCCGGCGAGCTTGTCCTAATGCGTACCGTGACGGTTCACGGCAGGCGGATCAAGGCTCAGTGCAAGGTCTCTTCCTCCAGGTCCGGCGCCTGCCACATCTTTTCGAGATTGTAGAATTCGCGGACTTCGGGGCGGAAGACATGGACGATGATGTCGCCCGAATCGATCAGGACCCAGTCGGCGCTGGCCAGCCCCTCGACGCGCGCGTTGCCGAGGCCGGCATCCTTCAGCGCCTTGAGGAGATGATCGGCGACAGCCGAGACATGACGGTGCGATCGACCCGAGGCGATGACCATATAGTCGCCGAGGCTCGATTTTCCCTGGATATCGATTGAGACGATATTTTCGGCCTTGGAGTCTTCCAGACTGGCAAGGACTGTGTCGATGGCGAGGGACGCGGCATCGTTTCCGCTGATCCCGGCCGGCGAAGGCATGATGTCAGCCTTCTTCCGCAGTGCTGTTCTCAGTGTGTTTCCTTTCCCAACAAGAACAACCAAATCACCCATGCAAATCAGGTGATACCACTTAGATAGGCAGAGTTCCGTTGCAGTTTCAAGACGACCGCCCCGAAGCGTGATCTCCACGCGATGGTCCAGGAGGCCTTTCGCAACGCTGCAAAAGGCGGAACCGATCCCGAGCGCATGGGTTATCGGCGCACCGACCAATGGGATCCCCGCCATGCCAACCGACCCGCAAAGCGCATTGCTGACCATCCAGGCCGGCCTTGCGCAGCTCAGCACCTTGATCGTCTCCTATTCCTTCTCGGCCGTCGGCGCCGTCATCCTTCTGATCGTCGGCTATCTCGTCGCCGGGCTTGCCGAGCGCTCGATCTATGCCGGCCTCGGCCACATCCACGGCTTCGATGAGACGTTGCGGCATTTCTTCTCACAGGTCGTGCGCTACGCCATCCTGATCCTCGTCGTCATCATGGTGCTCGGCCAGTTCGGCGTGCAGACGGCCTCCATCATCGCCGCCATCGGCGCTGCCGGCCTGGCCATCGGGCTGGCGCTGCAGGGCACGCTGCAGAACATCGCCGCCGGCATCATGCTGCTGGCGCTAAGACCCTTTCGCATCGGCGAAAATGTCGAGGTCGGCTCGATTGCCGGCAAGGTCGAGGAGATCGGCCTGTTCGCCACCAAGCTGCGCACCGTCGAAGGCGTCTACATACTGGCGCCCAATTCGACGCTGTGGAACCAGCCGGTACGCAATTTCACCCGCAACGGGGTGCGCCGCACCGACGTGAGCTTGAGCATCGGCTCCTGGAACGACATCGACCGCGCGCAAAAGACGCTGCTTGCCATCGCCGGCGCCGAAAAACGCATCCGCCGCGAACCGGCGCCGATCGCCTTCGTGGCCAGTCTCGGCGACGCGACCGTTTCGCTTACCTTGCGCTACTGGACATCGGCGGCCGACTACTTCTCGACCCAGATCGACATGACCAAGCGCGCCAAGCAGGCTTTCGACAGCGAAGGCATCTCGATCCCGCTGCCGCCGCCGGCGGTGCCGGCGCCGGAAGCACGCAAGCAGTAGCCCGGCCAGCGCTTCCCCGATCAGCGCTTGGTTGACGTCTCGTCCGGCGCGAAGGCAAGCTCCACCGGCAAGGGCGTCTGCGCCGACATCGGCGCGAAAGTGCCGCTTGCGGGCGCGGGCGCCGGCCGGCCCGCCATCACGCGCCACAGCACGAACAGGCAGAAGACCGATGCGATGACGATGCCGACATAGATGAAGGTCGCGGTGCCGAAGACGGCGGAAAGCGCGGTCACGAGACCCGGCACGATGAAGCCCGCAAGCGACCACGCAAACAGCATCGAGCTCGACAGCGCCAGAAGCTCGTCCTTGGCGGCGCGGTCGGCGGCATGCGCGCTGGAGAGTGCATAGATCGATTCCGCCGCCCCGTCCCAGAGGAGATAAATCACCACCAGCACCGTCAGCGCGCCGCCGTCGAAGACAATGGCAAGCATGCTGGCGACGACCGCAAGCGCCGCCGCGCCCGCCAGCACGTGGCGCCTGTCGGTGCGGTCGGAAATCCAGCCGAGGGGGATCTGCAGGATCAGAGTGCCGACCGGCATCGCCGACAACAGCAGCGCCACATCGGCCTGGCTGTAGCCCTTGGCCGTGGCGTGGATCGGCGCGAAGCCGGAAACGATCATCGACAGGCCGCCGACGGCGAGCATGCCGGCGACGCCGACCGGCGAGATGCGCCAGGCGCGACGCAGCGCCACCGATGCGGCCTGCGGCGCCGGCGGCTGAGCGAGCCGCGTCATGCCGACCGGCAGGATGGAAAGCGCGGTGAAGGTGATGCCGATCAGCGCTGCCGCGGCTGTATGGATGTCGACCGCGGCGAGCGTCGCGTAACCCACGCCCAGCCCGGCGATATAGGCGACGTAGAACACCGCCATGACCCGGCCGCGGATCGAATTCGGCAAGGCGTCATTCAGCCAGCTCTGCGCGACAATGAACAGCCCGCAAATGGCGAAGCCGTAGAGCGCCCGCGCGGCGATCCACAGCAGCGGGATCGGCCCGGCGCCGATCGCGGCGTTGGAAAGCGCAATCAGCGCCGACAGCACCATGAAGGCGCGGGCGTGGCCGACGCGCCTGACCAGCGGCCCGGTCAGGATACAGCCAGCCAGCCCGCCGGCCGAAAGCCCGGTGACGATCAGCCCGGCCCAAGTCGGGTCGAACCCGTCGGCGCCGAGACGCACTGGGATATAGGCGAACATCAGTCCATTGCCGATCGCGATCAGCGCCATCGACACGATGACGCTGGCAATGGCGATCAGCGGCGCCGATTGCGCGGTGTGTGTCCGATCGGTTGTGGCTTGGTCCTGCTGCAGCATGCGCCAGCATCTCCTGCCGGCGGGCGAAAAGCCGCCCTAAAAGCGACATGGCGAGCCTTCTCCTTCTCCCCTTGTGGGAGAAGGTGGGCACCTACCCCTCCGCTGCCTTGCGGATCGCGGTGGAGGAGAGCGACGAACGCGGACCGTGGATGAAGGTCCAGGCCGGCGCCTGCATGCGGGCAAGCAGCGGCGCGTCGCCCTCGTCGATGCGGGCATAGTCGAATGTCTTGGCGACGACCGACGACAGGAAGGAGAGCGTCGCGCCCGGGCGATCGATGACCGCAATCGGGAAGGTCAGCACGATCTCGCGCCAGCGCTGCCAGTGGTGGAAGTCGCGCAAACTGTCCGCGCCCATGATCCAGACGAAATCGACGCCCGGATTGCGCGCCTTGACCAGAGCGAGCGTGTCGGCGGTGTAGCGCACATGCTGCGCCGCCTCGAAGGCGGTGACCTTGATCTTCGGATTCCTGGCGATCTTTTCGGACAGCTCGATACGCTCGGCGAGCGGCTTCAGTTCCCGCGCGTTTTTCAGCGGATTGCCGGGCGTCACCATCCACCACAGCTGGTCGAGCGCGAGCCTTCTCAGCGCGATCTCAGCAACCAGCGCATGGCCGGCATGCGGCGGATTGAACGAGCCCCCGAACAGCCCGACGGTCAGGCCCCTGGCTGCATGCGGCATGCGAATGTAGCGGGCCGGGACAGGCTGTTCAGGTTGGGAAAGCATTCGCCTTGGCCTCCCTCAGGCCTTCTGGGCGAAAAAGGTCAAGGCCTCACCTGTCCAGTCCCGCGCACGCGGTATTTGAACGAGGTGAGCTGCTCGACGCCGACCGGCCCGCGCGCATGCATCTTGCCGGTGGCGATGCCGATCTCGGCGCCCATGCCGAACTCGCCGCCATCAGCGAACTGCGTCGAGGCGTTGTGCAGCAGGATCGCCGAGTCGATATCGTTGAAGAATTTTTCGACCGCCTGCGCGTCCTCGGCGATGATCGCCTCGGTGTGGTGAGAGGAGAAGGTCTCGATATGCTCGATCGCACCGGCGACGCCGTCGACCAGCTTCACCGCGATGATGGCGTCGAGATATTCCGTCACCCAGTCGGCATCGGTGGCCAGGCTGGCGTCGGCGAAGGCTTTCATCACCTCGGCATCGGCGTGGATCTCGCAGCCGGCGGCGCGCAGCGCCTCCAGGATCGGCACCAGATGCGTGGGGGCCACCGCGCGGTCGACCAGCAAGGTCTCGGCGGCGCCGCAAACGCCTGTACGCCGCATCTTGGCGTTGACCGCGATCTTGATCGCCATGTCGAGATCGGCCGAGCGGTCGATATAGAGATGGCAGATGCCTTCCAGATGCGCGAAGACCGGCACCCGCGCCTCGGTCTGCACGCGCCCGACCAGGCTTTTGCCGCCGCGCGGGACGATGACGTCGAGATTGCCGCCGAGACCTTTCAGCATCTCGCCGACGGCGGCGCGGTCGGTGGTCGGCACCAGCTGGATGGCGTCTTGCGGCAGGCCGGCGGCCTTCAGTCCTTCGACCATGCAGGCATGGATCGCTGACGACGAGTTGATCGAATCCGAGCCGCCCCGCAGGATCACCGGATTGCCCGCCTTGAGGCAAAGCGCGCCGGCGTCCGCCGTCACATTCGGCCGGCTTTCATAAATGACGCCTATGACGCCGAGCGGCGTGCGCACGCGCTCGATATGGAGCCCGTTCGGTCGGTCCCATGCAGCAATGACGTCGCCGACCGGATCCTTGAGGGCGGCGATCTCGCGGATGCCGTCGGCCATCGCCTTGATGCGCGGGGCGTCAAGCTTCAGCCGGTCCATGAAGGAGCCGGACAAACCGGCCTCCTTGCCATTCGACATGTCGATGGCATTGGCCTCCAGGATCGCCCGCTCGTTGTGCAGGATAGCGTCCGCCATAGCGGCAAGTGCGGCATTCTTGGCTTCGGTGGAAGCGACGGCCAACGGTCGGGCGGCCGCGCGGGCGCGGCGACCGATATCGGCCATCAGCGCCACGGTGCCTTCGCCGGATTTTTCATGCAGCTTCAGCATGGATCATCCCTCCGCCCCAGCTCTCTATTCCCACGCAATCCCGGGCCGAAAACCGCTTCGCACTTTTCCCGGAATTGCTCTAGTCGTCGGCCAATACTTGGTCACCGGCAAGGCTTACCACAAGGTCGTCGCGATGGATCATCGCCGAACGCGCCTCGTAGCCGAGCACGTTTTCGATCTCGGCCGTCTTCAGACCCGCGATCCTTACGGCATCGGCCGCATCATAGGCAACCAGCCCGCGCGCGATCTCGCGGCCCTCCGGCGACAGGATCGCCACCGTGTCGCCGCGCGAGAAATTGCCGCTGACCAGCTTGACGCCGGCAGCCAGCAGCGACTTTCCGGACTTCAACGCCCCGACGGCGCCGGCATCCACCGTGAGCCGTCCGGCCGGCTCGAGCTGCCCGGCGATCCAGGTCTTGTAGCCCTTCACGGGGTTGGCGCTGGGCTTGAAGAAGGTCGCGCGCTCGCCGCGCTCGATCGCCATCAGCGGCGAAAGCCTGGTGCCCGACGTGATGATCATGGCGGTGCCGGCGGCATTGGCGATCTTGCCGGCATCGAGCTTCGTGCGCATGCCGCCGCGCGACAGCTCCGAAGCCGCCGCGCCCGCCATCGCCTCGATATCCGGCGTGATGCGGTCGACGACCGGGACGAACTTCGCCTGCGGATCCTTGGCCGGCGGCGCCGTATAAAGCCCGTCGATGTCGGAAAGCAGCACCAGCAGGTCGGCGCCCATCATCGTCGCAACGCGGGCCGCCAGCCGGTCATTGTCGCCGTAGCGGATTTCCGAGGTCGCCACCGTGTCGTTCTCGTTGATGACCGGCACCGCCTTCATCTTGAGCAGCGTCGAGATCGTCGCGCGCGCATTGAGGTAGCGCCGGCGCTCCTCCGTGTCGCCAAGAGTGAGAAGAATCTGGCCCGATTTCAGCCCGTCCTTGCCGAGCGCGTCCGACCACGCGCCGGCAAGCGCGATCTGGCCGACGGCGGCGGCGGCCTGGCTCTCCTCGAGCTTCAGCGCGCGCTTGCCGAGGCCGAGAATGGTGCGGCCGAGCGCGATCGCGCCCGAGGAGACGACGAGCACTTCCGCGCCGGCCTCAGCCAGCACCGCGATGTCGTCTGCAAGCGAGGTCAGCCAGTCGCGCTTCAGGCCTGTCGCGCGGTCGACAAGCAGCGCAGAGCCGATCTTCACGGTGATGCGCCGGTATGATTTCAGAGATTTCATGGGTTTACTGCCAGCGCGTGTCGACAGGAGCCGGAACGGCGTCGCGCGATTCGGCGACCACCGCCATCAGCGCGCGCAACACCTGCTCGACGCCTTCGCCGGTGACGGCCGACAAAAGTATCGGCGCGCGGCCGGCGGCGCGCTTCAGCGACGCGGCCTTCTTCTTGCGGGCGTCCGCGTCGAGGATATCGACCTGGCTGAGCGCCACGATCTCGACCTTGTCGGTCAGCCCATGGCCATAGGCTTCGAGCTCGGCGCGCACCGTCTTGTAGGCCTTGCCGGGATTTTCCTCCTGCGCGGAGACCAGATGAAGCAGCACGCGCGTGCGCTCGACATGGCCAAGGAAACGGTCGCCGATGCCCACCCCCTCATGCGCGCCCTCGATCAGGCCCGGAATGTCGGCCAGCACGAATTCGCGGCCGTCGATGCGGGCGACGCCGAGCCCGGGGTGAAGCGTCGTGAACGGATAGTCGGCGATCTTCGGCTTGGCCGCGGTGACGGCCGCAAGGAAGGTCGACTTGCCGGCATTGGGCATGCCGACCAGGCCGGCGTCGGCGATCAGCTTGAGCCGGAGCCAGATGCTCAATTCCTCGCCAGGCTGGCCGGGATTGGCGCGTCGCGGCGCCTGGTTGGTCGAGGTCTTGAAATGCTGGTTGCCGAAGCCGCCATTGCCGCCCTTGGCGAGCAGGAAGCGCTGGCCGACCACGGTCAGGTCGCAGATCAGCGTCTCATTGTCCTCGGCAAAGACCTGCGTGCCCGCCGGCACCTTCAGCGTCACGTCGGCGCCCTTGGCGCCCGTCATGTTGCGGCCCATGCCGTGCATGCCGGTCTTGGCCTTGAAATGCTGCTGGTAGCGATAGTCGATCAGCGTGTTCAGCCCGTCGACCACTTCCACCCAGACATCGCCGCCGCGGCCGCCGTCGCCGCCATCCGGGCCGCCGAACTCGATGAATTTTTCGCGCCTGAACGACACCGAACCGGCGCCGCCGTCGCCGGAACGGATGTAAACCTTGGCTTGATCGAGGAATTTCATTGGAGTTTCAAGTTTCTGCTGATCGTCATGAGCGATTGCTCTAAGGCATGTTGAGATTCAGGTCAGGCCGAGCCGAAAATGGCGGGTTCCGAGAACCGGAGCGGAGCGTACTAAAGTACGTGAGCACCGGAAGCGCAGGAAGCCGGCATTTGCAGGCCGGCATCACCTGAATCTCGACATGCCTTAAACCAAGGCAGGGCTGAGGGCGAGGCCGATTTGCGACTAAAGCGCCGGATGCCCTTTTGCCGGGGACGCGGTAGCACCGGTGCGGCATGACTGAAGGGGCGCGGGAATGAAGATCGTCACCTACAACATCCAGTACGGCATCGGCCTCGACGGCAAATACGACGTCGGCCGCATCGCCGATGCGGTGCGCGGCGCCGACATCATCGCGCTGCAAGAAGTGACCCGCAACAACCCGCGCAACGGCGACCGCGACATGGTGGCCGAGATCAGCGAGGCGCTGCCCGATTATTTTGCCGCCTATGGCAGCAATTTCGAGGTCAATATCGGCTCGCGCCTGGAGAACGGCCGCGCCATCTCGACCTCCTTCCAGCTCGGCAACATGGTGCTGTCGAAGACGCCCATTCATCTGTCGCGCAATCTCCTTCTGCCGCGCAGCCGCAGCCTCGAGACCATGAACTTCCAGCGCGGCGCGCTCGAAGCGCTGATCGAAACGCCGCTCGGCTTCATCCGCTTCTATTCCACCCATCTCGACCACCGCAGCCCGGTCGAACGCCAGAGCCAAATCCGTTTCCTGCGCCAGCGCCTCTTGAATTATGCGCTGGAAGGCGGCGGCCTGTCGGGCATTCCCGAGATCGGCCTGCCGGACCTGCCCTATCCGGAAGCCTTCATCGTCATGGGCGACTTCAACATGCTGCCGGGCTCGCCCGAATATGTCGAACTCGCCGGCCGCCCTGACCATGAGTTCGGCATGCCGCTGACGGCCGATCTCGCCGTCGACGTCGCCCAGCGTCTTGCCGTCGCCGACCTCGTCACCTGGGTCGACCTCGACCGCCCCGGCGACAAAAGCCGGTACAAATGCATCGACTACATCTTCACCAGCGCCTCGCTCGCCAGATCGCTGCAGCGCCTGTGGTCCGACCGAGACGCCGTCGGCTCCGACCACCTGCCGCTCTGGGCCGAGCTGGGCTGAGCTCTGGCCTCCCCCTCATCCGGCCGCTACGCGGCCACCTTCTCCCCGAGGGGAGAAGAGATTGGCGCCGGCGCTTACCTGCTCCTCTCCCCTTGGGGAGAGGTCGGATTGCCCCGAATTGCCCTTCGCAATTCGGTTGGCAATCCGGGTGAGGGGCGCTTGCTCAGCCCCGTGAAGCAACCATCAAAAGTGCACCCAATTCCTGAGACTGGTCCACGTCTTCCTGTCCAGCCGGTAACGCTCGACCGGCACCTGGCCGGCGACGATCGAGTTCAGCATGCCCTGGCCGGCATACTGGAAGCCGCATTTGTGGATGACCCGGCGCGAGGCCGGATTGATCACCCGGGTCGAGGCATGCAGCACCTGGATCGAGGTCCGCTGGAAGGCGAGATCGACCAGGGCGTGCGCGGCCTCGGTGGCATAGCCGCGCTTCCAATAGGGCTCGCCGATCCAGTAGCCCAGTTCCAGGCCGCGGTCGGTGGTGTTGAGCCCCGCGCAGCCGACGAAGGTGCCGGTATCCTTGAGCGTCAGGACATAGACGATGCCGGCGCGCCGCGAAGCCGCGATGGCAAGGAAGGTGCGGCCCTCGGCTTCGCCATAGGGATGCGGCATGCGGGCCAGCATTTCGGCGACATGCCGGTTGTCGGCAAGCGTTACGAGTTGTTCGAGATCGCTCTCGCACGGAGCGCGCATGACCAGCCGCTCGGTGGCAAGCGCCGGGCAATCGATCGCGTAACTTTCGTCTTCGGTGCCTTCCGCTTCGGCAACCATTTTAGTCCTCCAGGGCAAGAAAAATGAAAAAGGAGAGAGGGCAAGCCCATCTCTCCTGATCCTTTTCCTGGCCTGGCCAGACACCGGTTCCCGAGATGGGCGCCGGTGTTATGGTGCGGAACCGGCTACTCCGCTGCTTTGGTGATCGGGTTCACCGATACGTAGGTTCGGCCGTTGGCTTTCTTGTTGAAGGTGACTGCGCCGGCTTCGAGCGCAAAAAGGGTGTGGTCCGTGCCCATGCCAACATTGGTGCCCGGATGCCATTGCGTGCCGCGCTGACGAATGATGATGTTGCCGGCGATGACGGCTTCGCCGCCGAACTTCTTCACGCCCAGACGCTTGGAGTGCGAATCGCGACCATTGCGCGACGAACCGCCAGCTTTCTTGTGTGCCATTTGACTAACTCCGATGCGCCCAAAGGCGCTTGAATGGTCTTATGAACGCGTTCGCGTTCCGTTTCAAGTCCGTACCGGCGACGATCGTCGCCGGAAAATTACTTCTTCGCCAGTTCCTTGGCCTGCTCGCGCCAGTCCTTGATCTGGTCGGCGCTGAAGGGCATGTGCTCGTCGATCTTGGCGACGTCCTTGTCGGAGAGCTTGGCGAGCTGCGCGAAGGTGACGATGCCCTGCTCGGCGAGGTCCTTCGCCGCGACCGGGCCGATGCCCTTGATCACGGTCAGGTCATCCGGCTCGCCCTTCGGCGCCTTGAACAGCGGCGCGGCCTTTGCCTCGGCCTCTTCCTTCGGAGCGGCCTTGGGCTCCTTCTTGGCCTTGGCCTCTTTCGGAGCGGTCTCGGCCTTCGCCTCGGCGGCGACTTCCGCCTTGGCTTCGGGTGCCTTGGCCTCGGCCTTGGCGGCCTTCTTCGACGGTTTGGCGCCGCCCAGCAGGATCTCGGCGATCCGGACGGTAGTCAGAAGCTGGCGGTGGCCGATCTTGCGGCGCGAATTCTGGCGGCGGCGCTTCTTGAAAGCGATGACGGTGCGGTTCTTGCCCTGCTCGACGACTTCCGCCGTGACCATGGCGCCATCGACGAACGGCGCGCCGAAGGTGACATTCTCGCCCTCGCCATGCGCGAGCACATTGCCGATCTCGACGATGTCGCCGACCTTGGCTTCGAGTTTCTCGATCTTCAGGAGATCGTTGGCGGCGACGCGATACTGCTTGCCGCCCGTTTTGATGACTGCGAACATTTTTTGCCTTTCGCTGTTCGGTCGGCCTCGATGAACCGCGTCAGGCGGTTCGGCCGTCTTTTTGTCAGTCTGCGGGTTCAAAAAACAAGCGGCGCGGAAGAGCCTCCACGCCGAATGCGGGCTGTCCCTAACCGAAGGTTGCGCCGGAGTCAAGGCAAGCGACAGGTAAGCGTCCTTGTCCTTGGAGGCCGTAAGCGACGGTGCCGGCAAATATCGATCCGTGACGTCGCAATCGCTTTTTGCGGAAGCCGGAAATCGGTCGAATAGGGCCTTGTAACTCTAGCAGTCAGCCGTTATCTAGTGCGCCGCGCCGGCAACGGCCGACCATGACCTCGCGGAGAGGTGGCAGAGTGGTCGAATGCACCGCACTCGAAATGCGGCATACTCGCAAGGGTATCGGGGGTTCGAATCCCTCCCTCTCCGCCATCCTGCTTCGCGCTGCGCGCTTCGCAGGACAGGTCCAGGGAATTCCTTTCAGCGCGAAGCAGGATGTCCTCCGAAGTTTTAGCGAAGGAGGGTGGCTCGGAGCCCTAAATCCCCTCACCGCGCCATACCGGCCTGCGATGAAATCCCGCGGCTCTCGGGTGACAAAAACCCGACCGTGATCGATAATAATGTGATCTCAAGGGGGTCGTCGCGCAGAAGACCACATGCGCTCGGGGGCGAAATCTAAGAATGTCCGGTCGCGGCTTCACAATGGATGACAAGATGATCGGGCGAACTTTCGCCTTTGCCCTGGCAATTGCCTTTTTCCCTTCACCTTCGCACGCGCAACCGCAGCATCGTCTGCCAAGCGGCTACAAATGGGGCCGCTGCCTGCTCGTCGTTCACGGCGAGACCCGCATCTCCGGAAGATGCTCTTATCAAATCGAGAAGGGCGGCGATTTCAATATCCAGGGGCCCAAGCAGGTTTTCGCAGGCATCGACTATCCCGACACGCATAGCGGGGCCGGTGAGATGTCGAAGGATTACTGGGCCGTCGTGTACAAGGACGGTGATCTTTGGGCAGGCTACGGCAACGCGGATATTCGCGACACGCACGGCGAGGCAGGCGATTGGGGAGAGCTTCGCCGCGAAGGCGCCTGCTATGCCGGGAAGGACGTCCGGGTGTGCCTTTGGCGTTGAGCAATTCCAGGAAAAGCGGTTGGGCTCGGCGGTTTCGCCATAGCCTCCCGCCCGGAATTGCGTAAAAACAAAGGGATAGAGCGGCCGCCGTTTCCGTGAAAACGATGAACCGCTCCAGCCGCCCTTTGACCAGGCGGCTGGGGGATCGATAGCATGCCGCCGGGCCGGGGCTCCATCGACGCGACGGGACGCGATGAAAAAAGAAGATCTGGAAAAGCTGCTCTCCAACGACAGCGGCGACTTCGAGTTGTATCCGATAGACCGCTATCTCCATGCCGTGGCGACCGAACGGCAGGTGCCGAATCTCGCGATCGCTGCCTGCACGATCAGGATAGAAGAATCCGCGCCTGCGCTGCGCGCGGTCCTGGAACGAGCCGCCAACGGACAGCCTTTGTCGGACGATGAAGAGATGCTGCTCTTCAGGGGCGTGTATATCCTCGGCGGCGTCCGTGACACCCAGGCATGCCAAGCTTTGCTGCGTCTGCTGCGCCGCCCTGGGAAGGAAGCCGACCGGCTGCTTGGCGACGCCATAACCGAAACGCTGTCGCGCATCATCGTAGGCGTATTCGACGGCGACGCCGGCGTGCTGTTCGACATCATTGCCGACCGCTCCGCCGACGAATTCATCCGCGATGCAGCGTTTGGTGCGGTGACCTTTTTGACCTGGGAAGGCCGCATCGAGCGCGACCGGACAAGGGATTTCGTGGAACGGTTCTACAGGGAGAGGCTTGCCGACGACTGGGATTACGTGTGGGTCGGCTGGCTGCAAGCCATCGCGATGCTTGCCCTGCGAGACCTCGTTCCGCTTGTCTACAGCGCTTGGGATGAGGGCCGTATCCCGGAAGATGCGCTTGAACGCAGTGATTTCGAAAACGACCTGCGGGAAGCCGAGCAGCAACCCGGCGACATTGGCCGGTTCGACCGCGCCAGCCTGAGTTACATCGAGGATGTCCTTGTGGCGCTGGATTGGACCCGCGGCCTTGACGATGACGACGGCTTCGATTTTAGCGACGACGATTTCGATCTTGACGAGGATGGGCAAGCCTCACGGCTGGAGCTGGCCTTCTCCAGCGTGATACCGGCCACCAACCCTTGGCGCGATATCGGGCGCAACGATCCGTGCCCTTGTGGAAGCGGCAAGAAATTCAAGAAATGCTGCTTGGCAATCGCGGAATGACGAGGTGACGCGTCAAGCCCGTCCTTAGCTCGACCCACTCGCCTCATGCGCCGCGATCGCGCTCACGAAGATCTCGCCGAACTCCTTGAGCTTGGCTGCACCCACGCCGTTCACCTCGGCGAAATCGTCGAGGTCGCGCGGACGGCGCTCGGCCATGTCGATCAGCGTGCGGTCGGAGAACACCACATAGGCCGGCACCTGGCGTTCCTTGGCGAGCCGCAGCCGCAGCGTTTTAAGCGTCGCCAGAAGCGATGCGTCGACGCCCTCACCATCCGTGGCGGAGCCTTGCGCGGCCCGCTTCCTGCCGCGCGCGAGACGGTCCCGGCCCTCGACGCGATACTCGAACGCAACCTCGCCGCGGCCGAGCGCGCGGCCGCTTTCGGAGATGGCGAGGCCGCCATGGCCGTCGGGATCCGGCACCAGGAAGCCGCCGGCGACAAGTTGCCGGACGAGCGACAGCCAGACCGGCTTCCGGTGCATGATGCCGGTCTTGAAGCTGGCGATCTTCTGATGGCCTCTGGCCAGCACCTTTTCAGTCTCATGGCCGAGCAGGATATCGATGACATGGGCGGCGCCGAAGCGCTCGCCGCTTTGCGCGACTGCTGCGAGGATGATCCGCGCCTCGGCGCTGCCATCGGCGCGCGGCGCCTGGTCGAGGCAATTGTCGCAGTTGCCGCAGGCTTGCGCCTCCTCGCCGAAATAGCCGAGCAGCACCTGGCGCCGGCACTGCGCCGTCTCGCAATAGCCGATCAGCGTGTCGAGCCGGCGATGCGCCCGTCTTTTGTGCTCGGGCGAGGTATCCTCGTCGTCGATGAACATCCGGCGCGTGCGGATGTCGCCGGCGCCGTAGAGCATATGCGCTTCCGCCGCCCGGCCGTCGCGACCGGCGCGGCCGATCTCCTGGTAATAGGCCTCCAGGCTGCCGGGCAGATCGGTGTGGAAGACATAGGCGACGTCGGGCTTGTCGATGCCCATGCCGAAGGCGATGGTCGCCACCATGACGACGCCCGACAGGCTCATGAAGATGTTTTGGTTCGCCTCCCGCGCCTCCTTGCTCATGCCGGCGTGGTAGGCGAGCGCGCGCACGCCGTTCTTCTCCAGGAAAGCCGCCATCTCCTCCGTCGTGCGGCGCGACAGGCAATAGATGATGCCGCTCTTGCCCGGGTGACGCTCGATGAAGCGCAGCAGCTGGCGCTTGCTGTCCTGCTTGGGCTCTATCGCCAGCTTGATGTTGGGCCGGTCGAAGCCCAGCACTAGGGTTTCGGCGCGCCCGGCAAACAGCCGCGCTTCGATGTCGGCGCGCGTGGCCTCGTCTGCCGTCGCCGTCAGCGCGATGATGGGCACTTGCGGAAACACGCCGCGCAACTGCGACAGGTCCTCATATTCGCGCCGGAAGGCGGGTCCCCATTGCGAGATACAATGCGCCTCGTCGATGGCGATCAGGCCGACATCAAGCCGGGACAGCGCTTCGAGCATCCGCTCCGTCATCAGCCGCTCCGGCGCCAGATAGAGCAGCCGCGTCTGCCCGGACGCCACGCGCCGCCAGGCAGCGACATTGGCGTCGCGGTCGAACGAGGAGTTGATCGTGTCGGCGGCCACACCGGCAAGGCGCAAGGCGGCGACCTGATCCTGCATGAGCGCCACCAGCGGCGACACCACGATGGTGAGCCCGCCTTTGACCAGCGCCGGAACCTGATAGCAGAGCGACTTGCCGGCGCCTGTCGGCATCACCGCAAGCACATGCCGTCCGGAGAGCAGCGCCTCGATCACAGCGGCCTGTCCGGGGCGAAAATCGTCGAAGCCGAACACATCCTTCAGGACGCGCCGCTTGTGATCCTCGGCCCGGATGCTCGCTGCCTGCGCCGGCATTACCGCGCCGTTCCAGCGTTCAAGATGTCAGCCGGCATCTCGTAGCCGAATTCGCGGCAGAAGCCTTCCACGCGAGCGAGGAACGCCGTCGGCAGGCTATGCAGATAGGTCCGGAATTCTTCATTGCGCTCCCATTTTCTCAGCGACGTCGCCCGTATCGGATTGCCGGCATCACCGCTGTACAGGGTGACCGGTGAAAGATCGAATGATCGAGCGATCCTGCCCTGGACGATATCCGGTTCTGCGATCAGCTCTTCATAGCGCAAATAGAAAACGGCTCTTTCGGGCTGAGTCTGTCTGAGCCGCATCAATCCGTCGTACTCCGCCTCCCAGCGTTCCGTCGTTACATGAAAACGGCGCTCGTTCACAGTCTCCGGATGAGAGCTGGTGAGCACGTCGAAAGGATGCCTCACGCAATAGATCAACCCGACCGAGGCAGGCAGATGCTCGATGTCCCTATGGCTCTCATGAGTGCGTTTGACGACTAGATTGAATTGGGGGCGATCCAGTTCGAGCAGCGCTTGATACGGCGCTTCGTCCGCATGGACATAGGTATCGTCGAAACACCCCATCAAGCGACGGCTGAGCGTGGTTCCGCTGCGAGCACAGCCGGCAATGAAGATTCGTTTGCGAAACGTCATTGCCGAGGGCAGCCTGCGCGCGGCCTTGCGCAGGCGCCAGAAAAATCGTCTTGCGCCGCGGCGCAGAGCGGTCGCCGGCGTTAGGGCTGCTTTGGCAGGGACGTCCCTCGACGTGATCTCGGCCAAGGCGATGCCGCTCTCTCCCGCGACGGCGTAGAGAAGCCAGGTGCGGCCGTTCTCCTCGAAAATGGCGGGATCGCGCAACGCATTCTCCCTGCCTTCGGCCGCCCCGTCACGGCCGGGGCAGACCGGCAAATCCGCGCCTTCGAAGTCCGCCTGCGGCCGCAGCAGTTCGGTCTCGCCCCGCACCGTCCAATCCCACCAGTCGTCGGCGAGATCGATGGTGCCGTGAAGGATCCGTTCCGGCGCATCGCCCCTGCGCGTGTAAAAGACCCGCAGCCAGCGACCGGATTTCTGCAGCGCCAGATGCCGTGGGGTCGGACGGCGGTTCATGGGAGGCAGTACGACCGGGCCCCGTTCAAAATCAGAGATACCGGTTCCGGAACGGAAAACGGTGACGGTTCTCGTCCCGAGAAGACCGTACCACCAATTGTCGTGGTGGAAGAACCGCGCATAGGAAGGCCCGAGCGGCTGGGGAAGCGGATTGAAATGGAGACCGTCACCGGATGTCGCGGCAAAGGTCATCTGGCCTTCCCCGCCTTTTGCCGGCCCATGGAAATACAAGACGAAGCGATGATTCTGCTGATCGACATGAACGTCGGGAGACGCAATGTGCCCCTTGATGAACGGGCAATGATCGAGGGACAGAACCCCGCCAGGATGTATGTGCCACGGGCCTTCGATCGTATCGGCGTAAGCGAGGCGAATATAGGAGCCGCCATGATCGGCGAAGTAGAGATGGTAAGCGCCCAGCCGCGCCGGCGCCCAATCGGGCATGCAGATCAGCGACGGCCCGTTGATGTTGATCCCGTCGCCGGCAGGCAACATGTCCGGCGTGACGATAAGTCCACGCCGCGTTGCGGTGAGGATGGGTTGCGAGATCATGCGGCGGGCTGCCTCCGGCTAACAGCTCCGCCCCGGGGACAAGCCCGCCTGTTGTGGAGCCCGCACGTTCCGGCCCGGCTTTGCCGGATCTCACACCCCGCTTGCCCTTCCAAGCTAGCTCCTTCAAGGGTTGATCCCGCCGGCGCCGCCAGCGGCAGGCGCCTTGGCTCGATTGCCGGCCTGGCTTCATTCGGTCTTGTCGTTTCGATACAACGGCGTCCGTTGAAACGGAAGCTCGAGGGCCATACCGGGGTTTATCCCGAACAGACACCGCGCAGGCGAGATGTTGGACGCGTGACGAAATCATCGAAGTCTGGCAGGCTGTCACGGCATTCCGCTTCGAATCTCGGCGCCGCCGGTGAAAGTTCCACCGGCGCAATCTGCGGTGCTATAACGCCAGGCCGCCATCCGCTGCCGGCGGCCGATGCACAAGGAACGTTGCATGATCGATCCCGCCACGCTCATCACTTACGTCGCCGTCGTGTTCGGCTTCGTCTTCATTCCGGGACCGGCGACGCTGCTCACGGTCGCGCGGGCGACGAGCTCGGGCACCAAGGTCGGCATCGCCACCGGCGCCGGTGTCGCTGCGGGTGACGTGATCCACACCATCATGGCCATCGTCGGCATCTCGGCCATCATCGCCGCTTCGGCGATGCTGTTCAGCATCGTCAAATATATCGGCGCGGCCTACCTCGTTTATCTGGGCATCCGCGCCATTCTCGAAAAGACGCCGGCTGGCCTGGCGGGCAGGACGCTGCCCATTTCCGCGGGCCGGGCCTTTCGGCAGGCGATCCTGACCGAAGTGCTCAACCCGAAGACAGCGCTGTTCTTCCTGGCCTTCCTGCCGCAATTCGTGCACCCGCAAGCCGGTTTCGTGGTGCTGCAGCTGATGCTGCTTGGCATCATCTTTGTCCTGCTCGGGCTCTTCAGCACCGTCGTCTTCGCCGTCAGCGCGGGCGGCCTGGGCTCCTTCCTGCGCCGCAATCCGGCGGTGCTGAAATGGCAGGGCAAGGTGGTCGGCGGCATCTATTGCGCGCTCGGCATACGCCTGGCGCTGCAGCAGCGCTGAGATGTTTTATCCGGCGGCCGTTAAGCCTATATTCACCATGCTTCGGCACGTTTGCCCTCCTGCGGCATTGTTTGAGTACCGCAGCGGCGCCGTGAGCGCCAAGGCAACAAGAGCGTTTCACCGTTTCACGGAAACGGCGAAACGCTCTATCTCTTTGTTTTTACGCAATTCCGGACGGAAAACCGCTCACACTTTTCCTGGAATTGCTCTAGCCCGCGCCTGACGGCGCAGGCTTTCCTTTCGATACTCAGCCCAGGAAATCGGTCCGGCAAGGCGCAAAGCTGTCGACCAACCGCCCGGCCTCCAGCGCCTTGACGCCATGCACGAGATTGGACGGCACAATGAAGCTGCTCCCTGTCTCGAGGATCTCCGACCGTCCGTCGATGGTGACCTCGAAGCGCCCCTCGGCGACATAGCTTGCCTGGACATGCGGATGCAAATGCGGCGCCCCGACGCCGCCCTTGTCGAAGGCGAACTCGACCATCAATTCATCGGTGTGCACCAGCACGCGCCGTCTGTTGCCGTCCCGCGTCGGCTCCCAGGCCTTTTCGCCCGCATGGCAAAAGGTACCGCTCATCGCTCAGGCTCCGTTCGAAATTGGCAGAAGGTCACCGCGCCAGCCAGCCGCCATCGACCGGCACCAACGCGCCGTGCATATAGTCCGACGCCCGCGCCAGCAGGAACACGGCCGCGTCGCCGATATCGTCGGGCCGGCCCCAGCGCCCTGCCGGGATGCGCCCGAGGATGGCGGCACTGCGGTCCGGGTCGGCGCGCAGCGCCTCGGTGTTGTTGGTCTCGACATAGCCCGGCGCGATGCCGTTGACGTTGATGCCTTTGGCCGCCCATTCGCAGGCGAGCAGCCTTGTGAGGCCGAGCACGCCATGCTTCGAGGCCGTATAGGAGGCGACACGGATGCCGCCCTGGAAACTCAGCACCGAGGCGATGTTGACGATCTTGCCGCGCCGTCCGGGCTCCGCCAGCACACGCCTGGCAAAGCTCTGGCAGAGCCGGAAGACCGTCTTCAGATTGACCTCCATCACCTCGTCCCAGTCGGCTTCGCTCAGGTCGACCGCATCGGCGCGCCGGATGATGCCGGCATTGTTGACGAGGCCGTCGAGCGGGCCGCTCTCGCTCCAGACCCGGTCGAGCATGGCGGCCGCCTCGGCCGGATCGCCAAGATCCGCCTTCACCGCTTCGAAGCTGCCGCCCGCGGCGGCGACTTTCCCGGCGGTGTCATCCAT
The DNA here is from genome assembly GCF_020165195.1 of Mesorhizobium sp. CA14. Classification (GTDB taxonomy): domain Bacteria; phylum Pseudomonadota; class Alphaproteobacteria; order Rhizobiales; family Rhizobiaceae; genus Mesorhizobium. Next base: position 153,419 of record NZ_JAIUHR010000007.1, read on the forward strand.
CGCCGAACGGCCGACGCCGACGACCAGGCCGCCGGCGCGCGCGATCGACACGGCGATACCTTGCCCGATGCCGGTATTGGCACCGGTGACCAGGATGCGCTTGCCCGTGAGGCTGAAGGCGGAAAGATCGCTCAAGCTCGTCATGCCTTTCGCTTGCTGCCGATCGAAGGATCGGTCGTTCCGGGGCGGCGCGTCTTCACAGGCGATAGGCCTTCTTGGCAAGTGTATAGGCCAACTCCCCGGCCAGCTCATGCGCCTCGTCCTCGCGCAGTCGATGCTCGGCGACGAGCCGCGCCAGGAAGGCGCAGTCGACGCGGCGCGCGACGTCATGGCGCGCCGTGATCGACGGGAAGGCGCGCGTGTCGTCATTGAAGCCGACGGTGTTGTAGAAACCGGCCGTCTCCGTGGTCATCTCGCGAAAACGGCGCATGCCTTCCGGGCTGTCGTGGAACCACCAGGCCGGTCCGAGCTTCAGCGCCGGATAAACGCCGGCGAGCGGCGCCAGCTCGCGCGCGTAGCTGGTTTCGTCCAGCGTGAACAGGATGATCGTGAGGTCGCGCTCCAGCCCGACGCAGTCGAGCAGCGGCTTCAGCGCCGTCACATAATCGGTGCGGGTCGGGATATCGAAGCCCTTGTCGCGGCCGAATTTCTGGAAAACGGAAGGCGAATGATTGCGCCATGATCCGGGGTGAATCTGCATCACCAGGCCGTCGTCACGGCTCATCTTGGCCATTTCGGTCAGCATCTGGGCGCGGAACAGTTTTCGCTCGCGGCCGTCCTCCGAGCCGCGGCGAATGCGGTTGAACAGCTCCTGCGCCGCCGCATCGGAGAGATTGGCGGTCTCGGCGGTCGGGTGGCCGTGATCGGATGAGGTGGCGCCGAACTCCTTGAAATAGGCGCGGCGCTTTCGATGCGCGTCGAGATAGCCGGCCCATGTGCCGGTATCGCATCCGGTGATTTCGCCGAGGCGATCGAGATTGGCCGAGAACCCCTCGAAATCGGGATCGACGACGGCGTCCGGCCGGTAGGCGGTGACGACGCGGCCGCTCCAGCCGCTGTCGCGGATCATACGGTGCCATTTGAGGTCGTCGAGCGCGCCTTCGGTCGTCGCGATCACCTCGATGTTGAAGCGCTCGAACAGCGCGCGCGGCCGATAGTCGTCACGCTGCAGCAGCGTGGCAATCGTATCGTAAGTGCGGTCGGCGCTGGTCGCGGTGAGCGGCTCCTCGATGCCGAACAGATGTTCGAACACGTGGTCGAGCCAGAGCCGTGTCGGCGTGCCGCGGAAGAGATAATAATGCTCGGCGAAGCGCCGCCAGATCGCCCGGCCATCGGTCTCGACCGGCGAACCGTCGAGCGCCGGCACGCCGAGCTCTTCCAGCCGCACGCCCTGGCTGAACAGCATGCGAAAAATGTAATGGTCCGGCACGATGAGCAGCTGTGCGGGGTCCGGAAACGGCTCGTCGAGCGCATACCAGCGCGGGTCGGTATGACCATGCGGGCTGACGATGGGCAGGTCCCGAACCGAAGCGTAAATCGCGCGTGCGAGCGAAAGCAGGCGCCCTTCGGCGGCGAACAGCAGATCCGGATCGGTCAATGCGGCCACGTCGATCCCTCCTCCGGCGATCCACCGGTAGGGTCCGGGAGAAATGCTGTCAACACACGAAAGCTGCGCCCGTTACGCGTACGGCAGCCATTGTCGGCGGCAGCGGCGGATGCTACGCCGCCACCCATCTTTGCCGTCATCCGGGCGGCCTGGCCGTAAGCGATTGGAGACTTCACATTCGATGAAGAAGCGCCTGTCGAACACGACGATTGCGAATGTGCCGGCCGCCATCCCGCGCTATGACCGCCGCGCGGTCACGCCCGGCATCGTCCATCTTGGGGTCGGCGCTTTTCATCGTGCCCACCAGGCCGCCTATGTCGATGCCTGTCTGGCGGACGGCGAGAGCGATTGGGGCATCATCGGCGTCTCGCTGCGCAGCCCTGACACGCGCGATGCGCTCAAGCCGCAGGACGAGCTCTACACGCTGGCAATCCGGGACAGCGCCGGCGAACAGCTGCAGGTCATCGGCTCGATCCAATCCTTGCTCGTCGCCCCGGAGGACCCGGGCGCGGTGCTCGCCGCGCTGACCGACCCGCGCATCCGCATCGTCACGCTCACCATCACCGAAAAGGCTTATCTCAGGGCAGCCGACGGCGCGCTCGACAGCGCGCATCCCGATATTGTTCACGACCTCGCCAACCCGGGATCGGCGAAGACGGCGCATGGATTTCTCGCCGAATCGCTTGCGCGCCGCCGGGCCGCCGGCGCGCCTGCCTTCACCGTCCTCTGCTGCGACAACCTGCCAGCCAACGGCGCCACGCTGCACCGGTTGTTGATCGAGTTCGCGAAATTGCGCGATGCTGATCTTGCGCGCCATGTCGCCGACGAAGTCGCCTTCCCGTCTTCCATGGTCGACCGCATCGTGCCGGCGACCACCGATGCCGACCGGGCGCGCGTCGCGCAACAGCTCGGCGTCGAGGACGCCTGGCCGGTGATGACCGAGCCGTTCCGGCAATGGGTAATTGAGGACCGCTTTCCGGCCGGACGGCCGGCTTGGGAGAAATTCGGCGTCGCCATGGTCGAGGATGTCGGCCCCTTCGAGGACATGAAGCTCAGGCTGCTCAACGGCGCGCATTCGGGCATCGCCTATCTCGGCCTGCTCAGCGGCCACGCCACCGTCGACCGCGCCTTTGTCGATCCGTCGATCCGGCAATTCGTCGATGCGCTATGGCAGGAGGCCATCCCAACGCTGCCGCAGGATGCCGGGCTCGACACAAGCGCCTACACGGCCGAGCTCGCCGCGCGCTTTTCCAACACCGCGCTTGCCCACCGCACCGCACAGATCGCCAATGACGGCAGCCAGAAGCTGCCGCAGCGCATCGTCGCCTCCGCCCTCGCCCGGCTGGAGGCTGGCTTGCTGCCGGAACATCTGTCGCTGGTTGTCGCCGCCTGGATCGCCGCATGCGCCGCGCGCCGTGGCAGTTTGCCTGATGGTCACTTCACCGATCCGCTCGATGCGGCGCTCAGCGACCTGTTCGGCCGCAACCTGCCAACGGCAACGATGGCCAAGGCCGTGTTCGACCTCGCCGGCTTTGCCAAAGGCCATCCAGAACGACAGAAGTTGATCGAGTTTGTCGCCACCCACCTCGTCCATTTCAAGCAGGGCGGTCCGAAGCTGGCTCTTGCCGCGCTCGGCATCGGTAGCAAGAGTGGAACAGCCGGATAGCGTTTGTGCCCGGTATTGGCTCGACGGTGAGCCGGGACGACTTCACACTTGTTCGCCGGCCGACCCGTTCACCACCTGCCGCGCGGCATAGTCGACCCGGTTCGCATTCGGGACTCTTTGGCGAGCGAAAAGCGGCAACAAAAAAGGCGGGGACAAGCCCCACCTTTCTCAATCACTTATCGGCAGCCGAAATCAGGCCGGCAGCAGCGCGCCTTCCAGCGTGGTGAGCTGGCTGAGGAACTGCTCCGCCTTGCTGCGGCTCTCGTCGTCCTTGGCGTCGGCCGCATCTTCCTTGGCCTCCTGGATGCGGCGGGCGAGGTCGGCGCGGTCGATATCGTTCACATGCGTTGCCGATTCGGCAAGAAGCGTGCAGCCGGAAGGCAGGATGTCGGCGAAACCGCCGAACACGACGAAGCGCTCTTCCTTGCCGCCCGCGGTCTTTATCGTGACGACGCCGGGCTTGATGGTCGTCATGACCGGCGCGTGCTGCGCCATCACCGTCATCTCGCCTTCGGCACCGGGTATCACGACGGACTCGACCTGCTCGGAAACGAGCAGCTTTTCCGGCGAGACCAGTTCGAACTTGAAAGCTTCAGCCATATTCAATTTAGCGAGTAGGGAATAGCGAGTAGCGAGTAGTGAAGAAACTCGCCAAACCCGTTGCTCCCTATTCGCTACTCCCTATTCGCTATTCGCTTTCTTATGCCGCTTCAGCCGCCAGGCGCTGCGCCTTCTCGACCGCCTCGTCGATGCCGCCGACCATGTAGAAGGCGGCTTCCGGCAGGTGGTCGTAGTCGCCGGCGCAAAGGCCCTTGAAGCCCTTGATAGTATCGGCGAGGTCGACCAGCTTGCCCGGCGATCCGGTGAACACTTCGGCGACGAAGAAGGGCTGCGACAGGAAGCGCTCGATCTTGCGGGCGCGTGCAACCGTCTGCTTGTCCTCTTCCGAAAGCTCGTCCATGCCGAGGATCGCGATGATGTCCTGCAGCGACTTGTAGCGCTGGAGGATCGACTGCACCTGACGGGCGACCTGGTAGTGCTCCTCGCCGACGACCATCGGGTCGAGCATGCGCGAGGTGGAATCCAGCGGATCGACGGCCGGATAGATGCCCTTTTCGGAGATCGCGCGGTTGAGCACGGTCGTGGCGTCGAGGTGGGCGAAGGACGTCGCCGGCGCCGGGTCGGTCAAGTCGTCGGCCGGCACGTAGATGGCCTGCACCGAGGTGATCGAGCCCTTGGTCGTGGTCGTGATGCGCTCCTGCAGCGCGCCCATGTCGGTCGCCAGCGTCGGCTGGTAACCCACGGCGGAAGGAATACGGCCGAGCAGCGCCGACACTTCCGAGCCCGCCTGCGTGAAGCGGAAGATGTTGTCGACGAAGAACAGCACGTCCTGGCCCTGGTCGCGGAAATATTCGGCAACCGTAAGGCCTGTCAGGCCGACGCGGGCGCGCGCGCCCGGCGGTTCGTTCATCTGACCGTAGACGAGTGCTGCCTTCGAGCCCTGGCCACCGCCCTTCTTGTTGACGCCCGATTCGATGAACTCGTGATAGAGGTCGTTGCCTTCGCGGGTGCGCTCGCCGACGCCGGCGAACACCGAAAAGCCGCCATGCGCCTTGGCGACGTTGTTGATCAGCTCCTGGATGAGCACCGTCTTGCCGACGCCGGCGCCGCCGAACAGGCCGATCTTGCCGCCGCGGGCGTAAGGCGCGAGCAGGTCGAGAACCTTGATGCCGGTGACCAGGATTTGCGCTTCCGTCGACTGATCGACATAGGCCGGAGCGGGCTGGTGGATGGCGCGCATTTCGACGCCGTCGACCGGGCCTGCCTCGTCGACCGGCTCGCCGATGACGTTGATGATGCGGCCGAGCATGCCAGGCCCCACCGGAACCGAGATCGGCGCGCCGGTGTCAAAGACATCCTGGCCGCGGACCAGGCCTTCGGTCGAGTCCATGGCGATGCAGCGCACGGTGTTCTCGCCGAGATGCTGGGCGACCTCGAGCACCAGGCGGTTGCCGACATTGTCGGTTTCCAGCGCGTTCAGAATGGCCGGCAGGTGATCTTCGAACTGCACGTCGACGACGGCGCCGATGACCTGGCGGACCTTGCCGGCGGCGCCGATGCGCTTGGCGGCAACACTGGCTGCGGAAGCCGCGGCCTTGGCCGGAGCGGCCGCCTTCTTCGCCGGAGCGGCGGCCTTCGCGGCTGCTGCCGGGGCCTTTGCCGCCTTCGGGGCCGGTGCCTCCTTGGCCGCGGTCTTCGGGGTAGCTGCTTTCGCCATCGTCTTTGCCCTTTTCGTCTATCCGTTGCTCACGCCGCCCGCCGGGTATCCCGCGGCGCGTGATTAGAGCGCCTCGGCGCCCGAAATGATCTCGATCAGTTCCTTGGTGATCTGCGCCTGCCGCTGGCGATTGTAGGTGATCGACAGCTTGTTGATCATGTCGCCGGCATTGCGCGTCGCATTGTCCATCGCGCTCATCTTGGCGCCCATCTCGCCGGCTGCGTTTTCAAGCAACGCCCGGAAGATCTGCACCGCGATGTTGCGCGGGATGAGGTCGGAGAGGATCTCGCCCGGTTCCGGCTCGTATTCGTAGACGGCATTGCCGCCACTGGTCGCCTCGGGAGCGGTCGACCCGGCGGCCGCCGCCGGGATGATCTGCTGCGCCGTCGGGATCTGGCTGATCACCGACTTGAACTGCGAATAGAACAGCGTGCAGATGTCGAAGCCGCCCTCGTTGAAGAGGTGGATGACCTTGCGCGCGATCGCATCGGCATTGACGAAGCCCAGCGTCTTCACTTCGCGCAGGTCGACACGCTCCAGGATCATCGAAGCGTAATCTCGGCGCAGGATGTCATAGCCCTTCTTGCCGACGCAGATGATCTTCACCTGCTTGCCGTCGGCCAGCAGCCGGCGGATGTGGTCGCGGGCGAGACGCGCGATCTGCGAGTTGAAGCCGCCGCACAGGCCGCGCTCTGCGGTGCAGACGATGAGCAGGTGCACATCATCCCGGCCGGTGCCCGTCATCAGCGCCGGGGCATCGCCGCCGCCGCCGATCGCCTGGGTGATGTTGGCCAGAACCGCGCCCATGCGCTCGGAATAGGGTCTGGCTGCTTCCGCAGCTTCCTGCGCGCGACGCAGCTTCGCCGCGGCGACCATCTGCATCGCCTTGGTGATCTTCTGCGTCGCCTTGACCGAGGCGATACGGTTACGAAGGTCTTTTAACGAAGCCATGCTTCAAACCTGATCCCGTCCAGCTTCGTTCAAGCGAAGGTCTTGGCGAAGGCGTCGATCTCGGCCTTGAGCTTGGCGCGCAAATCGTCCGACAGCGCCTTCTCCTTGCGGATAGCATCGAGCACATCCTTGCCGGCTGAGCGCATGTGGCTGAGCAGCCCATGCTCGAATTTGCCGACCTGGTTCAGCGCCAGCTTGTCGAGATAGCCGTTGACGCCGGCGAAGATCACCGCGACCTGCTCCTCGACCTTGAGCGGCGCGAATTGCGGCTGCTTGAGCAGCTCCGTCAGGCGCGAACCGCGATTGAGCAGACGCTGCGTTGCCGCGTCGAGGTCGGAGCCGAACTGCGCGAAGGCAGCCATTTCGCGATACTGCGCGAGCTCGCCCTTGATGGAGCCGGCGACCTGCTTCATCGCCTTGATCTGCGCCGAGGAGCCGACGCGCGACACCGACAGGCCGACGTTCACTGCAGGGCGGATGCCCTGGAAGAACAGGTTGGTTTCGAGGAAGATCTGGCCGTCGGTGATCGAGATCACGTTGGTCGGGATATAGGCCGACACGTCGTTGGCCTGCGTCTCGATGATCGGCAGCGCGGTCAGCGACCCGTTGCCGTTGTCGTCATTGAGCTTGGCGGCGCGCTCGAGCAGGCGCGAGTGCAGGTAGAAGACGTCGCCCGGATAGGCTTCGCGGCCCGGCGGGCGGCGCAGCAGGAGCGACATCTGGCGATAGGCGACGGCCTGCTTCGACAGATCGTCATAGCTGATCAGCGCATGCATGCCGTTGTCGCGGAAATATTCGCCCATGGTGCAGGCGGTGAACGGCGCCAGGAACTGCATCGGCGCCGGATCGGACGCGGTGGCGGCGACGATGATGGAATAGTCGAGCGCGCCGCGCTCTTCCAGCACCTTGACGAACTGCGCGACGGTCGAGCGCTTCTGGCCGACGGCGACGTAGACGCAGTAGAGCTTTTCCTTCTCGGGGCCGTTGTCGTGCACCGACTTCTGGTTCAGCATCGTGTCGAGGATGATGGCGGTCTTGCCGGTCTGGCGGTCGCCGATGACCAGCTCGCGCTGGCCGCGGCCGACCGGGATCAGCGCGTCGATGGCCTTGAGACCGGTCGACATCGGCTCATGCACCGACTTGCGCGGGATGATGCCGGGCGCCTTGACGTCGACACGCTTGCGTTCGGTTGCCTTGATCGGGCCCTTGCCGTCGATCGGATTGCCCAGCGCGTCGACGACGCGGCCGAGCAGGCCCATGCCGACAGGCGCGTCGACGATGGCGCCGGTGCGCTTGACGGTGTCGCCTTCCTTGATGTCGCGGTCGTTGCCGAAGATGACGACGCCGACATTGTCGGCTTCGAGGTTCAGCGCCATGCCGCGGATGCCGCCCGGGAATTCGACCATCTCACCGGCCTGGACATTGTCGAGGCCGTAGACGCGGGCGATGCCGTCACCGACGGACAGAACCTGACCGACTTCGGAGACCTCGGCCTCCTTGCCGAAATTCTTGATCTGGTCTTTCAGAATTGCGGAAATTTCCGCGGCGCGGATGTCCATCAGCCGACCTCTTTCAGTGCAAGCTTGAGCGAATTGAGTTTGGTTTTGAGCGACGTATCGATCTGGCGCGAGCCCATCTTGACGACCAGGCCGCCGAGCAGCGACGGATCGACGGTCATGGCGATGGCCACATCCTTGCCGGCGATGCTCTTCAGCGTCGCCTTGAGTTCAGCCTGCTGCGCATCCGTCAGTGCATGCGCCGAGGTGACCTCGGCGGATGCCTCGCCGCGATGGTCGGCGGCGATCTGGCGGAACGCCTTGATCATGCCGGGCACCGCGAACAGGCGGCGGTTCTTGGCGACGACGCGCAGGAAATTGCCGACCAGGCCGGTGATGTTGGCGTTGTCGGCGATGGCCGCAATGGCCTTTGCCTGGTCCTCGCTGGAAAACACCGGGCTGTTGATCAGCCGCGCGAGATCGTCGCTGCCGTTGAGCATCGCCTCGAAGCTGCCGAGATCCGCCTCGACCTGGGCGATCGAATTGTCCTGCAGCGCGAGCTCGAACAGCGAGCCGGCATAGCGCTCTGCGACAGCTGAGATTGGCGATGACGATTGGGCCACGGACCGTCTTTTCTCTTGTCTGACAGGCCGCAGATTGTTGGCGCGAGCGAAAACTCTGGCTAAATCTTTGACCTTACTGCGATTTTTCCAAGCACGGAGGCGCGGCTTCCGCTATCCCCGGTCGAAAGTCGATTGCCGTCTAGCACAGGCTTTTTAAGACCGCAATGCATCGTCCGGCATGGTTTTCAGGCACTTTTGTCGCATCACGCGAATAAGGCCAAGCTCAATCGTTGGATTAGTCGCGGATTCACGGCACCAAGCCGAACGCAAAGGCCAGCGGCAGCGCCGCCAGCGCCAATTCAAGCACGATCGAAGTCCAGTTGAAAGGGGTGTTGGCGCCGTCCGACATCATCGACAAAAGCCGGCCGAAGGCGGTGAACAGCCAGGAGAAGCCCAGCGCCATGTAGAGCAGCGGCTGCGCCAGGAGAATGCAGCACAGGCTGACGCCGAGGTAGAAGCCCGACATGCGGCCGCGTCCCTCGGCGATCGCCGCCGCCTTCTCCGGCCTCGGCTGCAGGCGCAGCACGCGAAACGCAAGCCCCGGCGCCAGGAACAGGAACAGGCCGAGGGCCAGGGTCACGACGGCGCTCGACCAGGCCAGCCATTCGCCCTGGCTCGCCGGCCACGGAAACGCGAACTCCATAAATTCCCCCCTCTTATTTCTTGTTCTCAACACCGGCATTCTAGCGAGGGAACGAAAGCGCGCCAGAGGACGGCGGGCACATTAGAAGCGGCGCAATCAGGCGAGCGCGAAATCGACCGCGGCCGCGGCATGGATGCGCGTGGTGTCGAATACCGGAACGTCGAAATCGCCCTGGCCGATCAGCATGGTGATCTCGGTGCAGCCCATGATGACGCCATCTACCTGGTCGGTGCGCCGCATCCGGCCGATCTCGTCGAGATAGGCGGATTTCGATTCGGATTTGACGATGCCCTGGCAGAGCTCGTCATAGATCACCTTGTGCACCATGTCGCGGCCGGCCTGGTCCGGCACCACGGGTTCCAGGCCGTATTTGTCGGCGAGACGGCCCTTGTAGAAATCCTGCTCCATGGTGAAGCGCGTTGCCAGCAGCGCCGGCCGCTTCACGCCGGCATCGAGGACAGCCTGCGCGGTGGCGTCGGCGATATGGACGAGCGGGATCGATATGGCGGCCTGCACCGCGTCGGCGAGCTTGTGCATGGTGTTGGTGCAGATCACCAGGCCCTCTGCGCCTCCCGCTTCCAGCTTGCGCGCGGCTTCCACCAGAACAGTGCCGGCGCCTTCCCAGTCGCCCGCATGCTGGCGTTCGGCAATCTCGGCGAAATCGAACGACCACAACAACAGCTTGGCCGAACGCAGCCCGCCCAGCCGCTCGCGCACGATCTCGTTGAGCAGGCGGTAATAGATCGCCGTCGATTCCCAGCTCATGCCGCCGATGAGGCCGAGGGTTTTCATCCGGGGCTTGTTCCCTTGGTATGCAATCTCTATATTGTGACCACACGAGACTACAAGAGAGGCAACCTTGAAAACCGTCCAGCTTCGGGAGGCTAAGGCAGGGCTGTCGGCACTCGTCGAGGCCGCGGGAAATGGTGAGCCTACTACCATCACTAGGCATGGCAAGCCAGCAGCGGCCATCGTATCCGTCGAAGACTTGCAAAAGCTTTATCCGGTCAAGCGTCGAAATTTCGGAGAGTTCCTTCTGACTTATCCGGGGGGGATCGAGCTTGAAAGGAACGCGTCACCGTCGCGGGACGTCGACCTTTGAGCGGCTATCTTATCGATACGTCCATCTTATCGGCACTTGCGCCTGGAAAACCGCCTCTTGCAAAAGACATCGCCGACTGGATCGTGGCGCAGGGCGCAAAGCAAGCACTCTTCGTACCGGTTATAGCCATCACCGAGATCGAGAAAGGCATTTGCAAGCTGGCTCGCGCCGGAGCGACAAAACGCGCTGAGGGTCTCGCTGCCTGGCTCAACGAAACTATCGAAGACTTCGCGGATCAAATTCTGGAGGTCAATTCTGATATAGCGCGCAGGGCGGGTCAAATGGAGGAAGCGGCCTCCGCTCAAGGAAAGAATCCGGGGCTGGCGGACATATTGATCGCGGCCACCGCGGCAACCAACGAACTCACTGTGATAACAGCAAATATCAGGCACTTTGAGGCGCTGGGCGTTTGGTGCAGGAATATCCTGCAAGACCCACTAGTCCCCGACTAGTTACAAAAAGCTCTGCGGGTCGATGTCGACCTGCACCCTGACCGAGCCGCGCAGCTTCGGCCCTTCCGCCAGCATGGCCCGAATAAAGCCTTGCATGTCCGCGCGCCGTTCGCCTTGCACCAGCAGTCGAAAGCGGTGACGGCCGCCGATCAGCGACAAGGGCGCCTCGGCCGGGCCGAGCACGAAGAGGTCGGTAGCCTGCGGCGCCGCGCGCCTTAACCCCCGCGCATGGCTTTCGGCCTCGCCCCGTGTCGCGGCGCTGACGATGATGCCGGCGAGCCGGCCGAAGGGCGGCAGCGCCGCCCGTTCGCGCTCGGCGATCTCGCGCTCGTAAAACGCTTCCGAATCGCCCGAGACGATCGCCCGCATCACCGGATGATCCGGCTGGTAGGTCTGCAACAGGCCGAGGCTCTTCTTGCCGGTGCGGCCGGCGCGGCCCGTCACCTGGCTGAGCAGTTGGAAAGTGCGCTCGGCGGCGCGCGGATCGCCATTTGCCAATCCCAGATCCGCATCGACCACGCCGACCAGCGTCATGCCGGGAAAATTATGGCCCTTGGCGACCAGCTGCGTGCCGATGACGATATCGGCCTCGCCATTGGCGACGGCTTCGAGTTCAAGCCGAAGCCTGCGCACGCCGCCAAGAAGGTCGGACGACAGCACGATGGTGCGGGCATCGGGAAAATGCCCCACCACCTCCTCGGCAATGCGCTCGACCCCCGGCCCGCAGGCCACCAGATGGTAGAGCGTGCCGCATTCCGGGCAGGCTTCCGGCCGGCGCTCGTTGTGGCCGCAGTGATGGCAGACGAGCTGGCCGCGAAAGCGATGCTCGACCAGCCACGCCGAGCAGACCGGGCAGCCGAATCGATAGCCGCAGACGCGGCAGAGCGTCAGCGGCGCATAACCGCGCCGGTTGAGGAAAAGCAGCGACTGTTCGTTTTTCTCCAGCGTCCGCCGCATCTGCTCCAAAAGCACCGGCGACAGGAAACCGCCGCGGGCGGGCGGCGAACGCCGCATGTCGATCGACTTCAGGTCGGGCAACGCGGCTTCCGCGAACCGCGACGACAGCACGGCCCGGTCGTAGCGGCCCTGGCTGGCGTTGACCCGGCTTTCCACCGAGGGCGTCGCCGAGGCGAGCACGACAGGGAAGCCGCCGATATGGCCGCGCACCACCGCCATGTCGCGCGCATTGTAGAAGACGCGGTCTTCCTGCTTGTAGGCGGGATCGTGCTCCTCGTCGACGACGATCAGGCCGAGTTCCTTGAACGGCAGGAACAGCGCCGAGCGCGCGCCGGCGACGACGCGCACGCCGCCCTCTGCCACCTGCCGCCAGACGCGCTCGCGCATCCGGGGCGGCAGGTCGGAATGCCACTCCGCCGGCTTGGCGCCGAACCGGTCCTGGAAACGTTCCAGGAAAGCATGCGTCAGCGCAATTTCCGGCAACAGGATCAGCACCTGCCTGCCCTTGTCGAGCGCCGCCGCTATCGCCTCGAAATAGACTTCCGTCTTGCCGGATCCAGTGACGCCGTCGAGCAGCGTGACGTTGAAAGCATCGGCGGCGACAGCGGCGCGCAGCTTCTCCGCCGCCGCTTTCTGGTCAGGCATCAATTCCGGCACCGCATGAGAGGGATCAGGCGCCGCCACCACCGGCCGCGGCGGGATCATCACCGTCTCGAACACGCCCTGTGCCCGCAATCCGTCGATCACGGTCGAGGAGACGCCCGCCGCATGCGCCAGACCCGAGCGCGTCCAGGCAAGGCCGCCCTCCGCGGTTTCGAGCACGCGCCGCCGCGCGTCGGTCAGCCGATCCGGCTCGGCAAGCGTGCGCTGCAACCCTTCGATCCATGGCTCCGGGTCGAACGCCTCCGGCGCGCGCAGCAGCATGCGGGCCACCATACCGGGGGCAGAGAGCGTGTATTGCGCGATCCAGTCGACAAAGCGGCGCATCGCCTTGTCGATCGGCGGGCAGTCGAACACCTCCTCGATCGGCCGCAATTTCTTCGCATCGACGGTTTCGACCGCGCCGTCCCAGACGATGCCCGCGACCTGGCGCGGCCCGAGCGGCACGCGCACGATCGAGCCCGGCATCACGCGCATGCCGGGCGGCACGGCATAGGTGTAGGGCCGTTCGGCCGGCATCGGCACCAGCACGGGCGCGGCTGCGACAAAGGGCGAATCTTCGATCATCGGGCGTGACCTTGCCCTGACTTTGGTCTAGATCAAAGGGGACCCTCGCATCTGCCTGGCTGGCGCCCGGCAATCCCCAAGGAGACCGCCATGAAATTTTTTGTCGACACCGCTGACATCAAGGAAATCAAGGAGCTCAACGATCTGGGGCTGCTGGACGGCGTCACCACCAACCCGTCGCTGATCCTGAAATCGGGCGGCAAGATTTCCGAAGTCACCAAGCAGATCTGCGACATCGTCGAAGGCCCGGTCTCGGCCGAGGTCGTGGCGACCGAATACAAGGACATGATGGCCGAGGCCAAGGTGCTGGCCAAGATCGCGCCGAACGTGGCCATCAAGGTGCCGTTGACGCTGGACGGCCTCAAGGCCTGCAAGACGATCCGCACCGAGTTGAACCGCATGGTCAACGTGACGCTCTGCTTCTCGGCCAACCAGGCGCTGCTCGCCGCCAAGGCCGGCGCCTCCTTCATCTCGCCCTTTGTCGGCCGCATCGACGACACCGGCTCGGACGGCATGGAGCTGATCTCGGAAATCAAGCAGATCTACGAAAACTACGATTTCAAGACCGAGATCCTGACCGCTTCGGTGCGCACCGTGAACCACGTAAAGCAGGCCGCGCTGATCGGCGCCGACATCGTGACCGCGCCGCCGGCGACGCTGAAGGCGCTCGTCAATCACCCGCTGACCGACAAGGGCCTTGCCGCCTTCCTCGCCGATTGGGCCAAGACCGGCCAGAAGATCGGCTGACACCCTCCGATCTGAAAAAGAAAAAGGCCGGGCGACCGGCCTTTTTCGTAGGCGCAAGCGGCGCGCGGAGGCGTGTTGAGATTCAGGTCAGGGCGAGCCGAAAATGACGGTTTGCGAGAACCGGAGCGGAGCGTACTTAAAGTACGTGAGCACCGGAAGCGCAGGAAACTGGCATTTGCAGGCCGGCCTCACCTGAATATCAACATGCCTCAGGCTTTCTTGCCGTGCTTGGCCAAGTCCTGCGCGATCGACAGCCGCAGCAGGTCGGCCAATTCCCGCGCGGCGCGGTTCTCGGCGTCGATCTGTGCACGATAGGCCGCGAATTCCTGGCGCGGCCGGTCGAAGGACGAGGGGATCGAGCGCTTGCCGACGGCAATCACCGTATTGGTCGCGGTATCCCTGAGCACGTAGTTGGCGGTCAGCGTGACCGTGCCTGCCGTCGGCTCGTCTTCCTGGGTCTGCACCTGCACGATGGCCGCCGATTCGACCAGCTCGGTGACGCCGAGATCGAGCGTGTAGGCCGGCGAGGCCGGCTCGCCCGAGCCCTGCCCGAAGGCGAAGATCAGATTGTTGCGCACCTGCTGCGCGTAGCGGGTGTTGACCGGCTTGATCGAGATCGAGGCGAGCTCGGCGGATGCGCTGAGCTGCGATCCGGGCGACAGCGGCTGGCTGGAATAGAGCGGCCGCACGGTGCAGGCCGAAACCAGCGCAAGCGCGGCGGCCATGCCGCAGACCGCCAGGCGGCCGCGCAGGCGGGCCGGTTGTGACTTCACCGGTTCAGGCAACGACATTGACGATCCTCTGCGGGACGATGATCACCTTGCGCGGAGCCTTACCTTCCAGTGCTTTTTGCACGAAGTCGAGAGCCAGCACCGCTTTTTCGACGGCACCTTGATCCGCGTCGCGCGCAATTGTCAAATCCCCGCGCTTCTTGCCGTTGACCTGCACCGGCAGCACGATCTCGTTGTCGACGACCAGCGCTGGATCGTAGACCGGCCAGGGCCGCTCGGCGACCATCTCGGTGCCGCCCAGCGCCTGCCAGCACTCTTCCGCCAGATGCGGCATGACCGGCGCGATGATGTGCACCAAAATTTCCACCGCTTCGCGGCAGGCGCCCTTCAGCGCGTCGTCGGCCTTGCCTTCGGCAACGTCGGCGAGCGGCGCGGCCAGCACATTGGCGAGCTCGTAGATGCGGGCGATCGCACGGTTGAAGCCGAGCTTCTCGATGTCCTCGCCGACCGCCTTCAGGATCTTGTGCGCCGCCTTGGAAACGGCTCCCGCATCGCCATCCTTCGCCGCCGCCGGTTTCACGCCGGGCAGCTGCTCGTCCGCGATCTGCACCAGGCGCCAGATGCGCTGCACGAAGCGATGCGCGCCGGCCGCACCCTCGTCGGTCCATTCGACGTCGCGCTCCGGCGGTGAGTCCGACAGCATGAACCAGCGCGCCGTGTCGGCGCCGTAGCCGTCGGTGATCTCTTCCGGGCTCACCGTGTTCTTCTTCGACTTCGACATCTTCTCCAGCGCGCCGATCGTCGCCTCCTCGCCGGTGGCGATCTCGACGGCACGGCGCTTGCCGCCCACGTCCTCGAGCCTGACCTCGCCCGGCGACAGCCAGCGTCCGTTGTTGGACGGGCCGCCGACGCGGTAGGTCTCGTGCACCACCATGCCCTGCGTGAACAGCCCCTTGAACGGCTCGGCCAGATTGAGGTGACCGGTCTCGCGCATGGCGCGGGTGAAGAAGCGCGAATAGAGCAAATGCAGGATCGCGTGCTCGATGCCGCCGATATACTGGTCGACCGCCAGCCATTCGTCGGCCGCCTTCGGCTCGGTCGGCTCATTGGCCCAGGGCGCGGTGAAGCGCGCGAAATACCAGGACGAATCGACGAACGTATCCATCGTGTCGGTCTCGCGCCGCGCATCGCGGCCGCATTGCGGGCATTTCACATGCCGCCAGGTCGGATGACGGTCGAGCGGGTTACCCGGGCGGTCGAACTCGATGTCGTCGGGCAGCTTCACCGGCAGGTCGGCCTTCGGCACCGGCACGACGCCGCAGGCCTCGCAATGGATCATCGGGATCGGGCAGCCCCAGTAGCGCTGGCGCGAGATGCCCCAGTCGCGCAGGCGGAAATTCACCTTGCGCTCCGCCATCGGCCGGCCGCCGATGCTTTTCTGTTCCAGGAGCTTTGCCACTTCATCAAACGCCCTCTCGGGCTTCATGCCGTCGAGGAAGCGCGAATTGATCATCACGCCGTCGTCGACATAGGCTTCCTCGATGATCTGGAAGGTTTTCGCGTCGGCACCTTCCGGCATAACCACCGGGATCACCGGCAGGCCGTATTTGTTGGCGAAGTCGAGGTCGCGCTGGTCGCCCGAGGGGCAGCCGAAAATGGCGCCGGTGCCGTATTCCATCAGCACGAAGTTGGCAACATAGACCGGCAGCGTCCAATTCTCGTCGAACGGATGGACAACGCGGATGCCGGTGTCGAAGCCCTTCTTCTCGGCCGTCTCCAGCGCCGCCACCGAGGTGCCCATATGGCGGACCTCGTCGATGAACTTCGCCAGCTCGACATTGGTCTCGGCGGCTTTTCTCGCCAGCGGATGGTCGGAGGCGACCGCCATGAAGGAGGCGCCGAAGATGGTATCGGGCCTTGTCGTATAGACTTCCAGCTCATGCGCATCGCCGACCGGCTTTTCCAGCGGCCAGCGGATCAGCAGCCCTTCCGACCGGCCGATCCAGTTGTGCTGCATCAGCTTGACCTTTTCCGGCCACTCTTCGAGTCCGTTGAGCGAGTCCAGCAGATCCTGCGCGAAGTCGGTAATCTTGAAGAACCACTGCGTCAGCTCGCGCTGCTCGACCAGCGCGCCCGAGCGCCAGCCGCGGCCGTCGATGACCTGCTCGTTGGCGAGCACCGTCATGTCCTCCGGGTCCCAGTTGACCTTGGAGGATTTGCGCGTCACCAGCCCCTTCTCGACGAAGTCGAGGAACAGCATCTGCTGGCGGTGGTAATAGTCGACGTCGCAGGTCGCGAACTCGCGCGCCCAGTCGAGCGACAGGCCCATCATCTTGAGCTGCTCGCGCATGACCGCGATGTTCTCGTAGGTCCAGTCCTTGGGATGGACCTTGTTCTGCATGGCGGCGTTTTCGGCCGGCATGCCGAACGCGTCCCAGCCCATCGGGTGCAGCACGTTGAAGCCCTTGGCGCGCTTGTAGCGCGCCACCACGTCGCCCATCGTGTAGTTGCGGGTGTGGCCAATATGGATCTTGCCCGACGGATAGGGGAACATCTCGAGCACGTAGTATTTCGGCTTCGGGTCGTCGTTGCGCGCCTCGAACAGCTTCTTTTCGGCCCAGGCCTTCTGCCATTTGGGCTCTGACGTGCGCGGATTGTATCGTTCGGTTGCCATCGGATGTTTTTCACTTAAAAGCAGGTGCGCGGTGCTGGATTAAGGCGTGTTGATATTCAGGTCAGGCCGAGCCGAAAATGGCGGGTTCCGAGAACCGGAGCGGAGCGTACTTAAAGTACGTGAGCACCGGAAGCGCAGGAAACCGGCATTTGCAGGCCGGTATCACCTGAATATCAACACGCCTAGGCCGGCAGCCGAGACTATGTCGTCGCGGTGTTCACCATGGATTGCCGGACCCGTCAACTGCGGCGAGCCGGCCGGCCATGAAAACTATAGGCAGGATAGTGGCATGACGAACGCCGTAAAGCAGCTTCACGCGGTCAAGGCGAAGATCGCGAACGCCGAACGCGAGGCGAAGCAAGCGCCCGGCGCAGTCACGCTTGTGGCGGTGTCGAAGACCTTCGCGGCCGAGGACATCCGCCCGGTCATCGAGGCGGACCAGCGCGTCTTCGGCGAGAACCGGGTGCAGGAAGCGCAAGGCAAATGGCCGGCGCTGAAGGCGGCATTCGCCGACATCGAGCTGCACCTGATCGGCCCGCTGCAATCCAACAAGGCCAAGGAAGCGGTGGCGCTTTTCGATGTCATCGAGACCGTCGACCGCGAGAAGATCGCCGCTGAGCTTTCAAAAGAAATGGCCCGGCAGGGCCGTACGCCAAAACTCTATGTCCAGGTCAACACCGGCTCCGAGCCGCAAAAGGCCGGCATCGAGCCGCGCGAGGCGGTCGCTTTCGTCAAACGCTGCCGCGACGTGCATGGTCTGGCCATCGAAGGCCTGATGTGCATCCCGCCAGCCGATGAGAATCCCGGCCCGCATTTCGCGCTTCTGGAAAAGCTCGCCCGCGAGGCGGGCGTCGCGAAGCTCTCGATGGGCATGTCCGGCGACTACGAGACCGCGATCGCCTTCGGCGCGACCAGCGTCCGGGTAGGGTCGGCGATCTTCGGCAACCGGTGACGCCGTCACCTGCTACCTTTCGCTGGAGTTGATTGATAATCGGCTGCTACCGCGTTATATCTAGCCAAGCTAGCTAGGAGTAGGCGGCGTGAACTGGCATCTTCAGGACGCGAAGAACAATTTTTCAAAAGTGGTCCAGCGCGCGCGAACAGAGGGGCCGCAGACCGTGACGCTTCGTGGCGAACGGGCTGCAGTCGTGCTTTCCGCCGAGGACTACGACCGCCTGGCCGGGAAAAAGAAATCGCTCGCCGAATATCTTCTGACCGGCCCCGGCTGGGACGATGAGTTTGATAAGGAAATCACCCGCCGCCCGGATACGATGATCCGGGACGTCGACCTCTGATGTATCTGCTCGATACGAACGTTGTTTCAGACGTACAAAGGCGACTGCCGAAACCAACCTCCTGGCTGGCTTCGGTTGATCCGACCTCGATCAGTCTCAGTGTGATCACCATTGGTGAGATCGAACGTGGGATCGTCAAGCAGCGCAAGACCGATCCCGACAGGGCAGCCCGGCTTGACGTCTGGCTGCGGGAACTGCGCCGAGACAATGCGGACCGCATTCTGGCGATCACGGAAGAGGTCGCCCTCGTGTGGGGCCGCATCACGGCCGGACGTACGCGAGGGAACGCCGACACCCTCATTGCGGCAACCGCCCTCGTGCACGACCTGATCCTGGTCACCCGAAACGTCGCTGACTTCGAAGACGTGGGCGTGACGGTCGTCAATCCCTGGGAAGTCTGACGTTCAAGATCCGCTGATTGGCAACTTCACATCAAGTTGACCACCGCGCTTGCGCCAGAACTTGAAACGAAACGGTCCGTTCCTATGTGCTTAGTGCACATTCACTCCTTTCTCGGGGAATCTCACCATGCGTTATAATCAGCTCGGCAATACCGGCCTGTTCGTTTCCGAACTCTGCCTCGGCACCATGACCTTCGGCGCCGCAGGCGAGAATGCCCAATGGGGCCTGATCGCCAGCCTCGACCAGAAGGGCGTCAACGAGATCGTCGCCCGCTCGATCGCCGCCGGCGTCAATTTCTTCGATACCGCGGACGTCTATTCCTTCGGCCAGTCCGAGCAGCTGCTGGGACAGTCGCTCAAGGATCTCGGCGTGAAACGTTCGGACGTTATCATCGCCACCAAAGTGCATGGCGCCATGGGCAGCGGACCCAATGAGCGCGGCTCCTCGCGCGGTCACATCATGGATTCGGTGGACGGCAGCCTTAAGCGACTGCAGCTCGATCACATCGACCTCTACCAATTGCATGGTACCGACACGGTGACGCCGATCGACGAGACGCTGCGCGCGCTCGACGATCTCGTCGCCAGCGGCAAGGTCCGCTATGTCGGCGTCTCCAACTGGCAGGCCTGGCGCATCGCCAAGGCGCTGGGCATCGCCGAGCGCAAAGGTTTTGCCCGCTTCGAGACCATCCAGTCCTACTACTCGATCGCCGGCCGCGATCTCGAGCGCGAGATCGTTCCGCTGATCAACGAGGAAAAGCTGGGCCTGATGGTCTGGTCGCCAATGGCCGGCGGCCTGCTTTCCGGCAAATACGGCCCCGGCGCGCCTGGCAATGGCGAGGGTCGCCGCGCTTCCTTCAACTTCCCGCCGGTCAATGAGGACCGCGCCTGGGCGGCGGTTGCCGTCATGCGCGAGGTCGCCAGGAAGCACGATGTCAGCGTCGCCACGGTGGCATTGGGCTATGTGCTGGCAAAACCTTTTGTCATGAGCGTCCTCATCGGCGCCAGCCGCATGGACCAGCTCGAGCAGAACCTCGCCGCGACCGGCTTGAAGCTCGACGCCGACGACCTCGCCAGGCTCGACGAGGTGAGCGCGCTGCCTGCCGAGTATCCCGGCTGGATGCTGGAGCGGCAAGGCGCCGGCCGGCGTCCCGCGCCGTTCGTGCCGAAGGCGTAATTCCGTTCGAGCAGAGAGGTCAGAGCCGCGTGCCATTGGCGCGCGGCTCTTTCCTCATTCAGAGAAGAACGGTCTCCGCGAGGAAGTCGAGGAAGGCTCGGACGCGGGCAGGCAGATGCTTGCCATGACCGACATAGACGGCATGCGTCGGCTCCTCGTCGCCGGGATTGAACTCTTCCAGCAACGGCACAAGCAGCCCGGCGGCAATATCGGGCTCGACATGCCAGCGCGCCAGCCGCGCTATGCCGGCTCCTGCCAGCGTCGTTCGCCGCATCGCTTCTCCGTCGGTCAGCGACATGTTTCCGACAATCGGCATGATGATCGATTTTCCTGTCGCGTCGACAAAAGGCCAACCCTCGATATGCCTGGCGAAGCCGAAGGCCAGCATGTTGTGGCGAGCGAGGTCGGACAATGCGCGTGGCGTGCCGCGTGCTTCAAGATACGCAGGCGACGCGACCAGGACCATCCGGCTCTGGCCGAGTTTGCGCGCAACCAGGCGTGACTCGCGCAGCGGCCCGGCGCGGATAGCGACATCGGCGCGCTCTTCCAGAAGGTCGATGACACTGTCGGTCAGCACGGCTTCGACGAAAATCTCTGGATAATTTTCCAGGAAGCGCGGCAAGAGCGGCATCAGCCGGTGCTGGCCGAACGGCACATAGGAGTTGACCCTGAGCCTGCCGCGCGGCGCAGCGCCCGCCGCCGCTTCGCGCTCGGCCGCGTCGAGATCGGCGAGGATGCGCAGGCCGCTGTCGTGGAAGGCAGCCCCTTCCGGCGTCAGCTGGAGCTTGCGCGTCGAGCGGCTGATGAGCCGCGCGCCAAGCCGCGCCTCCAGCCGCGCGATCAGCTTGCTCACCGCCGACGGTGTCATGCGCAACGCCCGCGCCGCGGCCGAGAAGCTGCCCGCCGCGACGACGCGGACGAACACTTCGATCTCGCCGGAGCGGTTAATATCGGGTCTCGCCATTCGTGAATTTATTTCACAGAAAATGTGCCCGATGCAAGGCTGGTTCACAGCTTGGCGGATCACGATCTTCCGGTCCGGGCGCGGGACTTATGCGTCCTTCAGCACAAACGGACGATCGCCATGCCTCTTGCTCTTTATGCCCTCACCGCCGGCGCCTTCGGCATCGGCGTCACCGAATTCGTCATCATGGGGCTGCTGCTCGATGTCAGCGCCGATCTCGGCGTCTCGATCTCGGCCGCGGGCCTGCTCATCTCCGGCTATGCGCTGGGCGTCGTCGTCGGCGCGCCGCTGCTTGGCGCCTTGACCGGACGCCTGCCGCGCAAGACCTTGCTGCTTGTCCTGATGGTGGTCTTCACCCTCGGCAACCTCGCCTGCGCGCTGGCGCCGGACTACTGGACGCTGATGGCGGCGCGTGTGCTCACCGCCTTCGCCCATGCCTCCTTCTTCGGCGTCGGCTCCGTCGTCGCAACCGGCCTTGTCGCGCCCAACCGGAAGGCCTCGGCCATCGCGCTGATGTTCACCGGTCTCACCGTCGCCAACATCCTTGGCGTGCCCTTCGGCACATGGCTCGGCCAGGCCTATGGCTGGCGTTCAAGCTTCCTGGCGGTCACGCTGGTCGGCGTCATCGCCTTTGCCGTGATCGCGCTGCTGGTGCCGCGCGACGAGCCCGCCGCCACGGAGGAAGAGGAGACCTCCGAAGGCACGCTCGCCGTGCTCGGCCGCCGGCCGGTGCTGCTCGGCCTGTTGACCACCGTGCTGAGCTGGGTCGGCGTCTTTGCGGCCTTCACCTATCTGGCGCCCATCCTCACCCGCGTCACCGGCTTTTCCGAGGGCGCTGTCTCGCCGATTCTGCTGGTCTTCGGCGGTGGCCTGGTGGCTGGCAATCTGCTTGGCGGGCGCCTTGCCGACCGCCATCTGGTGTCGACGGTCGTCGGCACGCTGGTCGCGCTGTCGGCGGTGCTGTTCGTCATGACCGCCGCGATCCATCAGCCGGTCACCGCGATTATTGCCGTCGGCCTGCTGGGTGCTGCCGCCTTTGCCACCGTCGCGCCGCTGCAGATGTGGGTGCTGAAGAAGGCCGAGGGCGCCGGCCAGGGCCTGGCCTCCTCCTTCAACATCGCCGCCTTCAATCTCGGCAACGCAATCGGCGCCTGGCTCGGCGGCTTCGTTATCGACCATGGCCCCGGCCTCGGCGCCGTGCCCCTCGTTGCGGGCCTCGTGCCGCTCGCCGCGCTCGGTGTGGTGCTCACGGCGCTGCGCCTCGAACGCGGCCGGGCGATCGGCAAGCCGGTCACGGCGCAGTGCTGAGCGCTGATCCCTTCGACATCCAATCAGGAGAAAAAAGATGGACTATCGACCTCTCGGCGCCTCCGGCCTGAAAGTGCCCGCCCTTTCCTTCGGCGCCGGAACTTTTGGTGGCTCCGGCCCGCTGTTCGGCCATTGGGGCAACAGCGACGCGAAGGAAGCGCGCCGGCTGGTCGACATATGCCTGGAAGCAGGCGTCAATCTCTTCGACACCGCCGATGTTTATTCGAATGGTGCTTCGGAGGAGGTGCTGGGTGAGGCCATCAAGGGCCGCCGCGA
Source organism: Mesorhizobium sp. CA14 (assembly GCF_020165195.1). Taxonomy (GTDB): domain Bacteria; phylum Pseudomonadota; class Alphaproteobacteria; order Rhizobiales; family Rhizobiaceae; genus Mesorhizobium. The sequence goes on from NZ_JAIUHR010000007.1 coordinate 175,993, forward strand.
CGCGGTGCTGATCTCGACCAAGACGTCCCTGCCGATGGGCGACGGCCCGGCCGACTGGGGCTCGTCGCGCTCGCGCCTGATCCGCTCCGTCGACGCGGCGCTGAAGCGCCTCGGCACCGATTATATCGACTTGCTGCAGCTCCACGCCTTCGACGCCTCGACGCCGGTCGAGGAGGTGCTTTCGACGCTGGACGATCTCGTGCGCTCTGGCAAGCTGCGCTATGTCGGTGTCTCCAATTTCTCCGGCTGGCAGGTGATGAAGTCGCTCGGCCTGGCCGACAGGCACGGCTACCCGCGCTATATCGCGCATCAGGTCTATTATTCGCTGGTCGGGCGCGACTATGAATGGGAGCTGATGCCGCTCGGCCTCGACCAGGGCGTCGGCGCCTTGGTGTGGAGCCCGCTCGGCTGGGGCCGGCTCACCGGCAAGATCCGCCGCGGAAAACCCTTGCCGGAGAATAGCCGGCTGCACGGCACCGCCGATTTCGGCCCGCCGGTCGAGGATGAGCATCTCTTCAAGGTGGTCGACGCGCTGGAGGCGGCCGCCGCCGAGACCGGCAAGACCGTGCCGCAAATCGCCATCAACTGGCTCCTGCAGCGGCCGACCGTGTCATCGGTGATCATTGGCGCGCGCAACGAGGAGCAGCTCCGCCAGAACCTCGGCGCCGTCGGCTGGGCGCTGACGCCGGAGCAGATCAGGGCGCTCGATGAAGCCAGCGCGGTGACGGCGCCTTATCCGTACTTCCCCTATCGCCGCCAGGAAGGTTTCGCCCGGCTGAACCCGCCGGCGGTGTAAGCGCCCGCGCTGAAACTGCCAATCTCCCCCCTTGCGGGGGAGATGGCCGGCAGGCCAGAGGGGGGTGTGAAGAAATGCGACGATGACCTGAACCGCCAACTACGGGCGGCTTCGTGGACAATTGCTGACATGTTGGCGGGACAGCACCCCCTCTGCCCTGCCGGGCATCTCCCGCAAGGGGGGAGATCAGCTCTGCCGCCGCTCAATGCACTCGAAACTCCCCATCCACCTTCCGCCACTCGTTCGGCGCGATCAGCTTCTGGTGCGTGTAGGTCACCGAATGCAGCGGGCCGTCGAGCTTGGTCTTCCAGAACTCGATGAAGCGGATCAGCACCGGGAATTCCGGAGCTAGGTCATAGTCCTGCCAGACATAGCTTTGCAGCAGGTGCGGGTGATCCGGGTAGTGATAAAGGATCTTAGCCGTAGTCAGCCCGTATCCCCTGAGCATCAGGTCCATTTCGGAATTGTCGCGCATTGCGTTTCCTTGGTTGATTCTCCTTCCTCCCAACGCTGAATTGTGCGCACGGTTGCTTAACTGTCTATGGATTTCTTCGAGACTGTGCAAAATTTTTGTCGTTAAAACAGGCAGTTAGCAGCCGCGCAGCGAGAGTGCTAATAGCTGATCCAATTGCCCCTGCGTCATCCCGCCGCGCGAATCCAACGTCTAATATTGCCGTCACGGCGGAACTGTTAATAATGCCCGCGAATTCGCGGCCGCTTCGCCGCGATGCTGTCGGCGTTTCAAGCCGGCGGAACGGTCCTGGAGGAAAGCTGAAAAATGTCCGATGTCCATGTCCACCGCGTCCAGCCCGCGTGGAAGAAGAACGCGCTGATCGACAACGACACCTATCTCAAATGGTACGCCGACAGCGTGAAGAACCCGGACAAGTTCTGGGGCAAGCACGGCAAGCGGATCGACTGGTTCAAGCCCTTCACCAAGGTCAAGAACACCTCCTTCGACGGCAAGGTCTCGATCAAGTGGTTCGAGGACGGCCAGACCAACGTCTCCTACAATTGCATCGACCGGCATTTGAAGAAGCGCGGCGACCAGACCGCCATCATCTGGGAGGGCGACAACCCTTACGACGACCGCAAGATCACCTATAGCGAGCTCTATGCCCATGTCTGCCGCTTCGCCAATGTCTTGAAGAAGCATGGCGTCAAGAAGGGCGACCGCGTTACCCTCTACATGCCGATGATCCCGGAAGCGGCCTATGCGATGCTCGCCTGCACGCGTATCGGCGCGATCCACTCGGTCGTGTTCGGCGGCTTCTCGCCCGATGCGCTCGCCGGCCGCATCGACGACTGCAAATCGACCATCGTCGTCACCGCCGACGAAGGCCTGCGCGGGGGCAAGCCGATCCCGCTCAAGGACAACACCGACAAGGCAGTCGAGATCGCCGCCAGGGCCGGCACCAAGGTGGAAAAGGTCGTGGTGGTGCGCCGCACCGGCGGCAAGACCGGCTGGGTGCCGGGACGCGACGTCTGGTACCATGAAGAGGCGCAGACCGTTAAGGCCGACTGCAAGCCGGAGAAGATGAAGGCCGAAGACCCGCTGTTCATCCTCTACACCTCCGGTTCGACCGGCAAGCCGAAGGGCGTGCTGCACACCACTGCCGGCTATCTCGTCTATGTCTCGATGACGCACCAATATGTCTTCGATTACCATGACGGCGACATCTACTGGTGCACGGCCGATGTCGGCTGGGTCACCGGCCACAGCTATATCGTCTATGGCCCTCTGGCCAACGGCGCCACGACGCTGATGTTCGAAGGCGTGCCGAACTACCCCTCGCAATCGCGCTTCTGGGAAGTCATCGACAAGCACCAGGTCAACATCTTCTACACCGCGCCGACGGCGCTGCGCGCGCTGATGGGCGCCGGCGACAGCCATGTGAAGAAGACCTCGCGCAAGTCGCTGCGCGTGCTCGGCACGGTCGGCGAGCCGATCAATCCGGAAGCCTGGGAGTGGTATTACAACGTCGTCGGCAACGCCAAGGTGCCGATCGTCGACACCTGGTGGCAGACCGAGACCGGCGGCATCATGATCACGCCGCTGCCCGGCGCCACCGACCTCAAGGCCGGCTCCGCCACGCGGCCCTTTTTCGGCGTCCAGCCACAGCTGGTCGACGGCGACGGCAAGGTCCTGGAAGGCGCCGCCGACGGCAATCTCTGCATTACCGACTCCTGGCCCGGCCAGATGCGCACCGTCTATGGCGACCACGACCGTTTCGTGCAGACCTACTTCTCGACCTACAAGGGCAAATACTTCACCGGCGACGGCTGCCGCCGCGATGCCGACGGCTATTACTGGATCACCGGCCGCGTCGACGACGTCATCAACGTTTCCGGCCACCGCATGGGAACGGCCGAGGTGGAATCGGCGCTGGTCAGCCATGACAAAGTGTCGGAAGCCGCCGTCGTCGGCTACCCGCACGACATCAAGGGCCAGGGCATCTACTGCTATGTCACGCTGATGGCCGGCACCCAATCGAGCGAGGAATTGCGCAAGGAGCTGGTCGCGCATGTCCGCAAGGAGATCGGCGCCATCGCCACGCCCGACAAGATCCAGTTCGCGCCCGGCCTGCCGAAAACCCGTTCGGGCAAGATCATGCGCCGCATCCTGCGCAAGATCGCCGAGGACGATTTCGGCGCGCTCGGCGACACGTCGACGCTGGCCGATCCGGCCGTGGTCGACGATCTCGTTGCCAACCGGCAGAACAAGAAGGGCTGATGGCCGGCGAGGCAATCCTCGGCGCCGTCAGCCAGCTCTGGCGCTATCCGGCGAGCTCGCTCGCCGGCGAGCGGCTTGATGCCATCTCCGTCGGGCTGAAGACCGTCGATGGCGACCGGCTGTTCGGACTGGTCGATGCTTCCGACAGCGAGATCGCCAGGCCCGACCGCGAAGCCAGATGGCACAAGGTGCCGCTGATCCGCACCAGGCTGAGTGAGGCCCCGGTGAACAAGGAATGGCGGCTCGAAGTGGCGGTGCCCGGCGGCGAATGGCTGCCGGCACCGGATCCTGAAAGCGACCGCGCGGTATCGGCCTTTCTCGGCTTCGAAGCCTCGATCCGGCCGTTCGGCGCGCAGAACGCGGCGCCCGGCTACGCCGGCCCGCTGACCGAGGCCCGCTATGCCAAGGCGCCGATCCATCTGCTCACCACCGCCTCGCTGGCCAGGCTGAAGGCGCTGCATCCCGAGGGCGCGCCCGATCCGCGCCGCTTCCGGCCCAACATCGTGGTTGACATGGCGCCGGTCGAAGGCGCTTTTCCCGAAACGGAATGGATCGGCAAGAAACTCGCGGTCGGCGATCTGCTGCTCACCGTTTCCGAACCCTGCCGCCGCTGCGGCTTCACCATCATCGCCCAGGACGGCTTCGACACCGATCCCGGCATCCTGCGCAATTTGGTACGCTATAACGCTCACAATCTCGGCGTCTACTGCACGGTCGACCGGCCCGCACGGATCGAGATCGGCGCGCCGATGCGCTTGATGGACTGAAGCGGGTCGGGTCTACCTGTACAAATCCGCCCGTGTTGGCGGCAGGCCGCTCGGGCCGCGGGCGCGCTTGGTGGCGACAGTCTGGAAAATCTGCGCCGAGGCGCGCTCGAAGGTGATAGAGCAACCCGTCAGATAGAGCAGCCACAGCCGCGCCTTGGGCTCGCCGACCTCGGCGACCGCCTCGTCGAAGCGCGCATGCAGCCGCTCCGCCCACAGCCGGCAGGTTTGCGCATAATGCTCGCGCAGGTTCTCCACGTCATAGACCAGGAAGCCGTGCGCCTCGAGATTGCCGAGCGTCATGCCGATCGTGTCGAGCTCGCCGCCGGGAAAGATGTATTTGATCAGGGCCTTGTATTCCGGCCCCTTGCGCAACGTCTTGCGGATGTCGCCCTTGCTGCGCCTGGTGATGGCGTGGTGCAGATAGATCCCGCCGGGCTTGAGCAGACGATGGACGGTCGAGAAGTAGGCGTCGTGATTGGCGAGCCCCAGATGCTCGAACATGCCGATCGACGATATCTTGTCGAAGCTGCCTGAGAGTTCGGCATAGGATTTTATCTCGATGGTGATGCGATCCTCCAGCCCCTCGGCGCGAATGCGTTCGCGGGCAAGGTCGGTCTGGGCTTGCGACAGGGAGACGCCATGGCCGAAGACGCCGTAGTTCTTCGCCGCATGGATAAGCATCGCGCCCCAGCCGCAACCGATGTCGAGCAGCTTTTCGCCGGGCTTCAGCCTGAGCTTGCGGCAGATGTGGTCGAGCTTGTCGACTTGCGCCTGGTCGATGCCACTGGCGAAATCGTGGAAATAGCCGCAACTGTAGACCATGCGCTCGTCGAGGAAGAGCCGGTAGAAATCATTCGAAATGTCGTAATGGTGCTGGATCGCCTCCTTGTTCGATCCGCTGACGAAAGGCTTGCGGCCGGAAAGGTCACTGCGCGCCGTCATCTGCTTGCGCGAAAACAACACCATTGGCAGGTCGCGCAGGATCGCCAGCTTGGGCAGGGATTTGAGCTTCGTCTTGAGCTTGCCTTGCGAAGGCAGGGCATAGAAATCGAACAGCGTGCCTTCCTCGATATCGACCGTCTTGGAAATCCACATCTCCACCAGCGTCGAGAAAGTCGGCCGGCGAACCAGCTGCCAGACGATGTCCTGATCGTTGATGGCAAGCACCGGACCGCTGGCGGGTCCGATCCGCTCGCCGGTCCACAGCCGGTCCGCAAAACCCGGCTTCAGCGTTTCGACGACCTTGCGTACGATCCGCGCAGCTCTGTCGGCGGCGTCCATTCCCACCTCCCGATATGTCGCCCCCAAAGCCGCACTGTCGTCCACCGGCCTGCGGACCGCAATCCCGATCTGTTGCGCAAAAGCACCGCAAGAGGAGGTTTCCAGGCTAGCGGCATGACCATTCCGTCGCGTCATCTTGTCTTTTGCCGCGGCGCACCCCATCATCTGAGTGTGTTCAACGAACTGAAAGGAGGTGATCCGATGTCGAGTGATTTCGTTTTCCATAACGTGAGCTCTGCGGATTACACTTCCGGGAAGCAGTCTTCCCGTTAAGGCGCGAGACGCGCGGCAGGTAGCCCGGAGGGGCTGCCGCCAGGGGCCGCGTCATGGACGGAAACACGGAAGGCCGCCGGCTTCGTCAAGAAGCGGCGGCCTTTTCCGTTTGGGGTCGGCGCTTCAGGTCAGCGGCTGATTGTGAGTTTCTCGATATTGCGGCTGATTTCGCCGAAGGCATATGACAATTCGGCGCCGTTGGCGGCCTCGTAATAATGCTTGAGCAACGAGGTGTCGTCAGTCGCGCAGTCCTTCAACAGAGACTTGGCCTGATCGCGTTCGGTCGCGGACATCGCCGGGTCGTTGAGATCGAAGCCGATGGTGAAGATCTCGATGTCGTCGCGCTTCATGTTATCGCAGATGTTTTCGGCATTGGCGCGCGACTTCTGACCCTGATCCTGCGACCGCGACGCGCCGCGTCCGCCGGCAAAGGCGGTGTTGAACTGGCCATCCGTCATCAGGATGGCGATCTTGGCCACCCTGTTCCGATCGAAGTTGGCGGGGCCGGCACCCAGGCGGGCGCTCGAGATTGCGGTGCGCCAGGATGGCGAGAGCATGTAGTAGCCCCATTGTGCGGCAATGCCGCCTGCGGTTACCCCGCCAGCCTGGAAATGATCGATCGCCGTCAGCAGCTTATCCTCATCGGCGGTCAATGGAACCAGAGCGGCGGAAGGACATACGCGCATGCGGTAATCGCGATTGACCTTGGCCAGATAAATCTTGCCCCGGTTATCCCGACGTTGCGTGTAGGGTCCGTCAGACGAATAATCGGCGTAGCCATCCTTGTCCTTGCGCTCGGTTGCGCAATTGTCGGACACCGTAGCGGAAACCGACACCGCGGCATCGATCGGCGGCGGCACTTTCGGCCCCGTCTCGGTCTCGACGAAGACGGTGTCGGCGAGGCCGCCGGTGTTGACGGCTTCGGCGTAAGGGATGATCGATACCCGAATCCGGGGATCGTTAGGGTCCCGATTCTGATCCAGGAGATCCTTGACCGTCTGTGATGCGGCGGTCTTCAGTTCGCCGATCTTGTTGGTCTTGGCCCGCCTGTCGGGAGCCATCGAACCGGTAACGTCGAGCATCATCGCCACCTCGACGGTCTTGTCCGAATAAAGCGCCGTGGTCGAGGCGGTCACGCGGCGCATGTTGCTGGTGCTGAACAGCGGGAAAAAGAGGCCGACATCGACATGCGCATCCGCCTGTACGGTGTTGGCCGTCCTGTTGACCGTGAGCTTGTCAAGCACGATCTGGTTGGCCTGCAGTATGCCGGCCGTGCTGTTGGCGTCGAGAAACGCCTGCACCGTTTTATTGGCATCGGTTTCCGTAATGACGCCGAGGGTGAGATCGCGGGCCGTCGAGGTCACAGCGGCATCGACGACGCCCTGCAAGCTCGACCTCGCATTGTAGAGTTGCGAGACGTTGACCGCGAATCCCACCCCCAGCGCGAGGACAGATGCGGCAGCTCCGAACAGAACCGCCAAATTGCCTTCGCGATTCCGGGTAAAGCCGTCCACCCCACGAACGACACCTCTGAACTGCCGCATCCCTTCCGCCTCCATCGTCTGCGGCTTCTCGCCGCTCGGCAAAGGCGTTGCAGGAATTCGGCCAGACCCGGCCAGTAGCCGCCGCAAGGCGCTTAACAAGCAGTTAACCGATTGTTTTTGCTTGCTTTCGGCAAATTTGAAGGTGAACGCGAAGTAAATGAAAATGCGATGGCGAGGCGGCCTTCATGAAGCGCTCACCATGATCTTGAAGCCTGTCGCGGTCGTTCTCTCTTCGGCACAATCGAACTGTGCCGAAGCGGGCCAGCGGCTCCGGTGAAACATGGCGCGGCGCAGGGTCTGTTGAGATTCAGGTCAGGCCGAGTCGAGAAGGGCGGTTTCCGAGAACCGGAGCGGAGCGTACTTGAAGTACGTGAGCACCGGAAGCGCAGGAGGCCGTCCTTCGCAGGCCGGCCTCACCTGAATATCGACAGAGCCTAGGCCAGCATCTGCGCGCTGGCAGTCCTGTCGACGCCGTGATGCGGCGGATTGAAGAGATGGCCCTCCTGCTCATAGGTCCAGACCTTGAACAGGGTGAGCAGGTGCGGGCCGAAACTGTGCAGCAGCGGCACGTCGGTGGCGTCGCGGCCGCGCGCGATGACGACGCGGCCGATGCGGGGCCGGTTGTGGCGCGGATCGAACGTGTACCATTTGCCGTCGAGGAAGACTTCCATCCAGGCCGAGAAATCCATCGGCGCCGGGTCGGCCGGCACGCCGATATCGCCGAGATAGCCGTTCACATAGCGCGCCGGAATGTTCATGCATCGGCAAAGCGCGATCGCCAGATGCGCGAAATCGCGGCAGACCCCGACACGCTCCTCATGCGCCTGGGCCGCCGTGCGTGTGGCGCGCGCATAGCCGTAGCCGAAGGAAAGCCGGCTGTTGACATAACCGACGATCGCCTGGACGCGCGCCCAGCCCGGCGACAGCTGGCCGAAAAGCTGCCAGGCGGTGTTGCCGAGGTGGTCGGTCTCGCAATAGCGGCTGCCGAGCAGATAGACCAGCACATCGTCGGGCAGTTCCGCGACCGGCGTTTCGCGCGCCAGCGTGTTCACCTCGTCGCTCTCGCCGTTGTCCTCGACCGCCGCGTCGTAGAGGATGCGGAAGTTGCCTGCCGGCGCCGTGAAACGACGGCAGATATTGCCGTGGCGGTCGCGATAGGTCCGGGTCGGCACCGAGGGCGAGGTCAGAACCCGCGTCTGCCGCTTGATATGGGCATGGCGGTCGGGATGGATGTCGAGAAGCGAGATGATCGGCGTCACCGCCGCGCATTCGATGGCGATTTCATAGCCGAGCCGGATCAGCATCGTATGCCCCTTTGATGATTTTGGAAAGACCGCCTGTTCAACGCCGCGAACCGGAGCTTGTTCCAGGGTCGGGTCGAATTGACGGCGTCTCGCCTTCTCAGGCGGTGCCGGCCGGTCTAAACTGGGCTTTGCGTTTCCCCCCAAAAACGATTCTCCAGGACATCCGATGTTTGCAGGCTCAAAATTCGCCGCCTTCCTGTTCGACATGGACGGCACGGTGCTCAACTCGATCGCCGCGGCGGAACGGGTGTGGACGAAATGGGCGGAGCGTCACGGGCTCGATGTCACGGCTTTTCTGCCGACGATCCATGGCAGGCGCGCGCGCGAGACGATCGCCGCGCTGAAGCTTCCAGGCGTCGATCCGGTTGCCGAGGCGGATTTGCTGCTCAAGGCCGAAGCCGACGATCTCGAAGGCATTGTCCCTATCCCCGGCGCCGTCGCGTTCCTGGAATCGCTGCCACCGGAGCGCTGGGCGATCGTTACCTCCGCGCCGCGCGAACTGGCGCTGCTGCGCATCAAGGCGGCCGGCATTCCGGTTCCGGCCATGATGGTCACGGCCGAAGATGTCACCCATGGCAAGCCGGCGCCGGACTGCTTCCTGCTGGCGGCAAGCCTTCTCGGCGTGGAGGCGCGCGACTGCCTGGTCTTCGAGGATGCGCCGGCGGGCATCGCGGCGGGCGAGGCTTCCGGCGCGTCGGTGATGGTGATCAGCGCCACGCACGTCCACCCGCTCGTCACGCCGCATCCAACGATCCGTTCCTATGACGAACTCGGCATCGCGGTGGACGTCAGTGGCTGGATCGCGCTCGCGCCCGAGCGTGCGGTCGCTTAGAAATCGGTGGCGAGCCCCTTCACCTCCCAGTCGCCGTAGCGGCCAGGTTCCTTGCCGCCGCGCCCGCCGATTTCCTTTGGCAGCTGCGCCTCCGCCGCTCGGTAGTTCCGGCGACGCGCTTCGGCTTCGGCCAATGCGCGCTGCGCCGCTGGGGTCAGCCTTTCTTTCGGCTCTTTGGTCGTTGCAACTGCTTCGGTTTTGCTGGGATCTTCGGTCATGCGATACTCCCGCCGATTGAAACGAAGACCGGCGCCTCCCATCATATAGCCATGACGCCAGAAGGATCGACCCCCATTCGCCCCCACGCTAGACGGATGAAACGATGAACACGCTTCGCACCGCCATGCTTCTTGCCGCCATGACGGCGCTGTTCATGGGCGTCGGCTATCTGATCGGCGGCTCGGGCGGCATGGTTATCGCGCTTCTGATTGCCGCCGGCACCAATCTGTTCAGCTATTGGAACGCCGACAAGATGGTGCTGTCGATGAACCGCGCCGTCGAGGTCGACGAGAAGAATGCGCCTGAATATTATGGGATCGTCCAGGCGCTGGCCAAGCAGGCCGGCCTGCCGATGCCCAAGACCTATCTGATCGACAACCCGCAGCCCAATGCCTTCGCAACCGGCCGCAACCCGGAAAACGCTGCCGTTGCCGCGTCCACCGGCCTGCTCGAGCGGCTCTCGCATGAAGAGGTCGCGGCGGTGATGGCGCATGAGCTTGCCCATGTGCAGCATCGCGACACGCTGACCATGACGATCGTGGCGACGCTTGCCGGCGCCATCTCGATGCTCGGCAATTTCGCCTTCTTCTTCGGCGGCAGCCGGGAGACCAACAACCCGTTCGGCTTTGTCGGCGTGCTGGTGGCTATGCTGGTCGCGCCCCTTGCCGCCATGATCGTGCAGATGGCGGTGAGCCGCACGCGCGAATACGAGGCCGACCGGCGCGGCGCCGAGATCTGCGGCCACCCGCTATGGCTGGCCTCGGCGCTCAACAAGATCGCGCGCGGCGCCGAACAGATCCCCAATGAGGATGCCGAGCGCAATCCGGCGATGGCGCATCTTTTCATCATCAACCCTCTGCATGGCGAGCGCATGGACAATCTGTTCTCGACCCATCCGAGCACCGAGAACCGCATCGCCGCGCTGCAGGAGATGGCGCGCGCGATGGGCGGCGCCACGCCGGCCAGTCGGCGTGAGGCTTCTCCGCCACCCATCCAGCCCGAGGAGCCATCAGCGGGGCCATGGGGCAAGCCGGCAGACCAGACCCCGGAGGCCGAACCGCCGCCGCCAAAGCCCAGTCCCTGGGGCCGCAACCCGACCGGGCCGCGCAATGTCGGGTCGAGGGGTCCCTGGTCGTGACGCCGCCAAGGCGCGGACATTCAGGCAATCCGCAACGCGAGGCCGGTGACGAGATAGCCGGCCTTGCCGCGCGCAAGGCGGCGGCGCGGCTGCTTGCCGCCGTCATCGACGCCCGCACGCCGTTGGATGGCTTGACCGACAACGAGCACGGCCACCCGCAATACAAGGCGCTGGACAGCCGCGATCGCGCGCTGGTGCGCGCCATCCTGGTGACCGCGCTTCGTCACCGCATGACCATTGCCGGGCTTTTGTCCAAGCGCCTCGAAAAGCCGCTGCCGCCCAATGCCACGGCGCTCTCGCATATCCTCCATGTCGCCGCCGCGCAGATCCTGTTCCTCGATGTTCCCGACAGCGCCGCCGTCGACCTTGCCGTCACTCACGCCAAGTCCGATCCGCGAACGCTGCGCTTCTCCGGTCTCGTCAACGGTGTGCTGCGCTCGCTGGCGCGCGCCAAGGAGACCGAGCTTGCCCTGGCCCTTGCCGCGACCAGCGAGGCGCCGGAATGGTTCTCCGAGCGGCTGACTGACGCCTACGGAACCGACAAGGCGCGCGCCATCCTTGCCGCGCATCGCCACGAAGCGCCGGTCGATTTCACGGTCAAGGCCGATCCCACGCTCTGGGCCGAGCGGTTGGGCGGTGTCGTGCTGCCGACCGGCACGGTGCGTGTCGAAAAGCTTGCCGCCAACGTCACCGATTTGCCCGGCTTCGCCAATGGCGCCTGGTGGGTGCAGGATGCCGCCGCAAGCCTGCCGGCGCACCTGTTCGGCGACATCAGGGGCCAGCGCGTTGCCGATCTGTGCGCCGCGCCCGGCGGCAAGACGGCGCAGCTTATCCTGGCCGGCGCGCAGGTCACCGCTATCGACGCCTCGAGGAACCGGCTGGCGCGGCTCAAGCAGAATCTCGACCGTCTCGGCCTGACGGCCGATCTCGTCCAGACCGACCTACTGGATTACCGGCCGGCGCACTTGTTCGATGCCGTCCTGCTCGATGCGCCCTGCTCCTCGACCGGCACGGTGCGCCGCCACCCCGACGTGCCGTGGACCAAGACCATGGCGGATATCGAAAAGCTCGCCGACCTCCAGCGCCGGCTGCTTGCGCATGCCGTTGGCCTCGTCAAGCCCGGAGGACGGATCGTGTTTTCCAACTGCTCGCTCGACCCGATCGAGGGGGAGGAGCTTTATCGCGCCTTCCTCGCCGATAAGCCCGGCACCGCCGCCGATCCGATCCGGCCCGGCGAATTTGCCGGCGTCGATCCGTTCCTGACCCCGGATGGGACATTGCGCACCACGCCAGCCGACCTCGCGCTGGAATCGCCCGGGATCTCAGGCTTGGACGGCTTCTTTGCCGCGCGGATGAGACGGACCGATTGAAACGTTATCTCCTAAAACTTGCTGACTTTTTTAGGGATGGCACGGGCAAAGGCGGCGTGAATTGGTTCACTTCGGCGAAATCCGCCTTCGCATAAGTTCTTGAATCGCATAAGCTTGTGCTCGGGTTATGGGGACATCAGGAGGGCTATTGGCACTTGTTGCCGGCAGCACGACGCGTCTTTGGACGCTTGTCGCGAGGGAGTTCTGGCGCAAAACGCGCCGGCGCCTCCGCGCCGGGCCGGTCTATCGCTGGCGCTATTCCGGCCGCACGCCCGAACGCGTCCTGATCGCCCCGCCTGACCTGCGGCTTGCCGATCCGCAGATCGCGCTGGAGATCTATTACGGCCGCTACCCGCTGTCCGGCCATCTGGTCGAGACCGGCGGCAGATCGCCCTTCCAGGTCGACGTGCCCAATCGCGGCTGGCAGAAATCGTTGCATGGCTTCCGCTGGCTGCGCCACATGCGCGCCACCGGCACCGAGCTTGCCGCGGCCAATGCCAGGGCGCTCGTGACCGACTGGATCGCCATGCACGGCAACCAGATTTCGGGCATCGCCTGGGAGCCGGGAACGACGGCCAAGCGGGTGATCGCCTGGCTGCAGCATTCCTCGGTGGTGCTGCAAGGCGCCGAATTCCCCTTCTATCGCGCCTTCCTGAAATCGCTCGCCGTGCAGATCCGCTATCTCCGCTCGATGGTGCGCGAGATGCCCGATGGCGAGGCCAGGCTGCGCGCCCGCATCGCGCTCGCCTTCGCCGCGCTGTCCCTGCCGGCGCCGGCCTCGGCGCTGCGCGCGGCGACACGCAACCTTGCCGAGGAGCTCGAGCATCAGATCCTGCCCGATGGCGGCCATATCTCGCGCAAGCCGATGGCGGTGCTGGAGCTGCTGGCCGACCTTCTGCCGTTGCGCCAGACCTACGCCAACCAGGCCGAGGCGCCGCCGTCGGCCTTGATCGGCGCCATCGACCGGATGTTGCCGGCGCTGCGTTTCTTTCGCCATCAGGACGGCAGCCTTGCCCGCTTCAACGGCATGGGCGCCACCATCCACGACCGCATCGCCACCATCATGCGCCATGACGACACGGTGGGCGCGCCGCTGCTGCACGCGCCGCATTCCGGCTACGAGCGCCTGTCGATGGGCGGCGTGACGGTGATCGCCGACACCGGCCTGCCGCCGCCGGTCGACGTCTCCAACGCAGCACACGCCGGCTGCCTCGCCTTCGAGCTCTCCTCCGGGCGCCACCACTTCATCGTCAATGCCGGCATCGACACCTATGGCGCCCCGGAATTCCGGCCGCTGGCACGCGCCACCGCCGCGCATTCGACCGCCACGCTCAACGACACCTCGTCGGCGCGCTTCAGCCACTCGCTGCGCGTCAGCGACCTTTTGGGATCCCCGCTGATCGGCGGCCCGCAGCACGTGCCCTGTAAGCGCCTCGACCAGAAGGGCGTGCACGGCTTCGTCGCGCGCCACGATGGCTATGTCGCGCAATTCGGTTTCCTGCACGAGCGCGAGCTGAAGCTGACCAGCAACGGCAACGTGCTTGCCGGCCGCGACCGTTTCCTGCGCCCGGGCAATGCCGCGATCCGCAACAACGGCCGCGACTTCGTCACGGTGCGCTTCCACGTCCACCCCGATATCAGCCTGCTGCAGGACGACCACGACCGGCTCACTCTTGCCGCCGCCCAAGGCGACAGCTGGGTTTTCACCTGCGCCGAAGTGGCGCCGGAGGTCGAGGAATCGATCTACTTCGCCGGATTGGGCGGCCCACGCCGCAGCCGGCAAATCGTGCTCGCCTTCAAGGCCTCGGAAATTGCCGAGGTCCATTGGCAACTGACCCGCACCGATATCGCCGGCTATCCCGAAAACAATTGAGCTGCCGCTTCTCAGCCAGGAATCCCGAAGGCGTCATAGGTGGCGAGCGACAGCGGTTCAGCGAAGGCAAAACGGATCTTGTCGACCATTGCCGCGGCCTGGCCGCTTCGCTCGTAGCGTTCGGCGTCCGCGGCGGTTTCCCAGAGGGTGATGGCCATGAAGGCATCCCGCGCCTGATGTTGCTGCAGCAACAAGGCGCTGATGTTGCCTGGGGCGGCGCGGATGGCAGGGATCGCTTCGGCTTCATAGATGGTGCGCAATTCCTCAACCTTGGCCGCCAACGCCTTGAATTGGCCTACACGCACGAATGTCATGATTGTTTCCTCCGAATGACGAGCGAGCATAGTCCCGTAAACGACGCAGCGCCCTTGGACAAACTTCACCTTTTCGCGAAGCCGGCGCGCGGAGGACGCGGCACTTGATTTCCGGGACTCATATGCTAGGGCCGGCCAGCATCCCCTTCCAACAGCTCTGAAAGGCCGCCCGCCATGGCCGTGCCCACAAAAAACATTCCGGCGCCGGACCTCGTTCCGGTGCGCCGCGCGCTGCTTTCCGTCTTCGACAAGACCGGCCTGATCGACTTCGCCCGGGTACTCGCCGCTTCCGGCATCGAGCTGATCTCGACCGGCGGCACGGCAAAGGCCATCGCCGAGGCCGGCTTGGCGGTGCGCGACGTTTCCGACCTCACCGGCTTTCCCGAGATCATGGACGGGCGGGTGAAGACCTTGCATCCGTCGGTGCATGGCGCGCTGCTCGGCATCCGAGACGATCCCGACCATGCCAAGGCCATGCACGACCACAACATCGAGCCGATCGACCTCGTCGTCTGCAATCTCTATCCGTTTGAGGAGGTCCGCCGCTCCGGCGCAGGCTATGCCTCGATCGTCGAGAACATCGACATCGGCGGGCCGGCGATGATCCGCGCCTCGGCCAAGAATCATGCTTATGTCGCCATCGTCACCGACCCGGTCGACTATGCTTCCGTCGTCAACGCGCTGGAGATGAATCTCGGCTCGCTCTCGCTCGACTTCCGCAGGATGCTGGCGGCCAAGGCCTTCGCCCGCACCGCCACCTATGATGCGGCAATTTCCGGCTGGTTTGCCGAGGCGCTGGAGATCGAGCACCCGACATGGCGCGCATTCGGCGGCCGGCTCGACCAGGTGATGCGCTATGGCGAGAACCCGCATCAGGACGCAGGCTTCTACCTGTCGGGCGACAAGCGGCCGGGGGTCGCGACCGCCAGACAGCTGCAGGGCAAGCAGCTCTCCTACAACAACATCAACGACACCGACGCCGCCTTCGAGCTGGTTGGCGAGTTCGATCCCGCCCGCTCGGCGGCGATCGCCATCATCAAGCACGCCAACCCCTGCGGCGTTGCCGAAGGCTCATCGCTGAAGGCGGCCTACGCCAAGGCGCTGGCCTGCGATCCGGTCTCGGCCTTCGGCGGCATCGTCGCCATGAACCGCATACTCGATGCCGAGGCGGCGGAAGAGATCGTCAAAACCTTCACCGAGGTCATCATCGCGCCCGACGCCACTGACGAGGCCGCCGCCATTGTCGCTGCGAAGAAGAATTTGCGCCTGCTGGTCACCGGCGGCCTGCCCGACCCGCGCGCCGCCGGCACCACGATGAAATCCGTCGCCGGCGGGCTGCTTGTGCAAAGCCGCGACAATGCCGTGGTCGACGACCTCGAGCTGAAAGTGGTGACGAAGCGCGCGCCGACACCGGCCGAGATGGCCGACCTCAAATTCGCCTTCCGCGTCGCCAAGCACGTCAAGTCCAACGCCATCGTCTATGCCAGGGACGGCGCCACCGTCGGCATCGGCGCCGGCCAGATGAGCCGCGTCGATTCCTCGCGCATCGCCGCCCGCAAGGCGCTGGACGCAGCGGAGGCTGCGGGCCTCGCCGAGCCGCTGACCAAAGGTTCGGTCGTCGCCTCGGACGCCTTCTTCCCCTTCGCCGACGGGCTGTTGTCGGCGATCGAGGCCGGCGCCACCGCGGTGATTCAGCCCGGCGGCTCGATGCGCGACGAGGACGTCATCGCCGCCGCCGACGCGCACGGCATCGCCATGGTGTTCACCGGGGTGAGGCACTTCAGGCATTGAGCGCTTCTTCCTTCTCCCTTGTGGGAGAAGGGAAAGGCCGCGCTACCCCTTCGGCTTGTCCGCCGGATAGGGCGTCCCCGCCAGGATCGCCATGCCGATGCCCAGGAACAGAATGATCGCCGCCATGCCGAGCCGTGGTGAATCGCTCATGGTGGTGATGGTCGCCACCATGAATGGCGCCAGGAAGCTGGTTGCCCGGCCGGCCAGCGCATAGATGCCGAAATAGCGGCCGGACTCCGCGGCGGTCACGCTGCGCGCCATGTAGGATCGCGATGACGCCTGCACGGGACCGAAGGCAAGCCCGATCAGCAGGCCGTAGAGGATGTAGGCTTTCTCGGCCGCGGTACCGAACAGGCCACCGGAATCGACGGTGGAGAGCGGGATCAGGCCGAGCAGCGTGAAGCCCGGCCCGGTGGAGATGACGCCGATCGTGGCGACCGACAGCATCACCAGCGCGATCATCACCACGGCCTTGGAGCCGAGCGCCGTATCCAGCCGCGCCGCGATCCAGCAGCCGAAGATGGCGACGACGTTGAGGATGATGCCGAACATGCCGATCTCGGTGATCGACCAATGGAACATGCCGGCGGCGAACGTGCCGCCGAGCGCGAGCAGCGCGTTGACGCCATCCTGATAGACCATGCGAGCCAGGAGGAAGCGCAGGATGCCGCTGCGTTGGCGCACTTCGGCAAGCGTCGACTTCAACTCGGACAGGCCCTCGCGCACCGCCGGCCCGATCGGGATTCCCTTGATTGCGTCGGGCGTGAAGAAGAACATCGGCAGGATGAACAGGAAATACCAGCCGGCCGACATCGGCCCGGTGAAGCGCGCGTCTTCGCCGAGTTTCGGATCGAGCCCGAACAGCGGGTCGAGGCCGATGATCGTCTTGCCCGTTTCGAGATTGCCGGCCAGGAACAGCACCACGAAGATCAGCGCCACCATGCCGCCGAGATAGCCGAGCCCCCAGGCGACGTTGGAGATCCGGCCGATCTCTTCCTTCGGCACCAGCCGCGGCATCATGGAATCGTTGAACACGGTCGAGAATTCGGCCGCCACCGAGGCCAGCGAGAACAACAGCACGACCAGGAACAGGTTCGAGCCCGGTGCCGCGAACCACAACAGGCTGAGGCTGGCGATCTTGATCGTCGCGAAAAAGGCGATCCACGGCTTGCGCGGCCCGGTCTGGTCGGCGATCGAGCCGAGCACCGGCGACAGCACCGCGATGACCAGTCCGGCGGCGGCAATGCCGTAGCCCCAGGCGGCCTGCCCGGCGGTCGGATCGCTCGCCATGCGCGAGACGAAATAGGGCCCGAAGATGAAGGTGGTGACGACGGTGAAAAAAGGCTGCGCCGCCCAATCGAAGAACATCCAGCCCCAGATGCCGCGCCCCGATGCCCGCTGCACTGTCTCTACTGCCGCCATGCTGATTCCCCTGGCATCGCTCGCGTCGGGCGCATGTCTGCATGTTTTCAAGCAGCGATGCAAATGAACAAGCCGCGCCGTTCGGATTCCTCGCCCCACGAAGTGGGGAGAGGTGGCTCGGCGAAGCCGAGACGGAGAGGGGAATGCGGCGGCCGGGTTTAGGGTGATCGTTGGACAAAAGTCTCCGCCCTACGAAGCCCCCTCTCCGGCCGCTTCGCGGCCACCTCTCCCCCGCCTTTGGCGGGGGCGAGGAACCAGCCTTGCTCACATCCCCGTCAGGTCGCTCATCAGGCCAGACGCCACCGACAGCCGCGACACGGTGATTTCGCCGCCTTCGGTCAGCGCCTGCAGCCGTTCGCGGATGCACGCCACGCGTTCGCCGCCGGCCTCCAGCCACGCCGCGACCGGATCCGCCGCCGTGCCCTGACCGGTGAGCGCCGCCACCGCGATGCCGCGACGCGCCACGCCGATCGTATCGGTCGCGCGCGACAGCGCCAGCTGGTCGTAATAGTCCGGCGGCATGATCGAACGCGCCGCTTCCTCGACGCGCGGAATGCGGAAGGCGTCGCTGACGGCGAAGAACGCCTTGGCCGCGCTGACGATGTCGGCATTGGCGGTGCGCGCGGTGAGCGCGACATCCGGGATCAGTTCGGCCACTTCGGTCAGAGCGAGCTGCCCGGCGAGCTTTTCCGGCGCGCCGCCCTTGAACAGGCCATGCCGCCGCTCCTCGATGCGCTCGCGCGAGAAGGCCGGCAGCAGCGAGAGAAGCTTCGGTTCAAGCGCCTTGCGGGCCTCCTGCAATTCGGCGATGCGCTGCCCGAGCGGCGCGGAGCCCGCTTCGTTCTTCAGGGACCAGCCGCTGGTAATGAAGATGAGCCGGCTAACTGTCTGATAGAGGTCGAGCTGGATCTGGCCGTCGATCTGGTTGTCGAGCGCGTCGATCTCCTTATAGAGCGCGGGCAACGCGAAGCCGTCGCGGACGACGGCGAAGGTGCGCACGACATCGGCCGCCGTGCGGCCGGTCGATTCCTGCAGCCGGTTGACGAAGGACGGACCGCCGCGATTGACCAGGTCGTTGGTGACGACGCGCGCGATGATCTCGCGCCGCAGCCTGTGGTCGCGGATCTCGCCGGCGAATTTCTTGGCCATGCGCTCCGGGAAATAGCCCATCAGGTCGCGGTCGAAATGCTGATCGTCCGGCACGTCGCTGGCGACGATGTCGGAAAACAGCACGATCTTGGCATAGGCCAGCAGCACGCCGAGCTCGGCCCTGGTCAGCGGCTCGCCGCGCGCCTCGCGTTCGGCGAGCGCCGCCGGCGAAGGCAGCGTCTCGACCGCGCGGTCGAGCAGGCCGCGCGCTTCCAGCGCCGTCATGAAGCGCGCCTGGTGCGCGATGTCGGCGAGCCCGCGCTTGCGCGCGAGCGACAGCGCCAGCGTCTGCTGGTAGTTGTTGGCGAGCACCAGCGCGCTCACTTCGTCGGTCATTTCGGCGAGCAGCTTGTTGCGCGCCGGCCTGGTCAGCGAGCCTTTGCGCATGGCCGACGCCAGCGCGATCTTGATGTTGACCTCGACGTCGGAACAGTTGACGCCGCCCGAATTGTCGATAGCGTCGGAGTTGCAGCGGCCGCCATTCATGCCGAACTCGATGCGCGCTCGCTGCGTGACGCCGAGATTGGCGCCCTCGCCGATGACTTTCGCCCGGACATCGAGCGCGGTGACGCGGATGGCGTCATTGGCACGGTCGCCGACATCCTGATTGCTTTCGCCGGAGGCCCGCACATAGGTACCGATGCCGCCAAACCATAAAAGGTCGACAGGCGCCTTGAGGATGGCGTTCATGATCTCGACCGGCGTCGCCGTGGTCTTGGACAAGCCAATTGCAGCGGCCGCCGCCGGCGGCAGCGTGATCGATTTCTGGTTGCGCGAGACGATGACGCCGCCTTCCGACAGCTTCGACTTGTCATAGTCCTGCCAGGACGAGCGCGGCAGCGCGAACATGCGCTGCCGCTCGGCCATCGACGCCGTCATGTCCGGATCGGGATCGATGAGGATGTCGCGATGATCGAACGCGGCGATGAGCCTGGTGGCCGGCGACAACAGCATGCCGTTGCCGAACACGTCGCCCGACATGTCGCCGACGCCGACGACGGTGAAGGGCGAGGTCTGGATGTCGCGGTTCATCTCGCGGAAATGCCGCTTCACCGCCTCCCAGGCGCCCTTGGCGGTTATGCCCATCTTCTTATGGTCGTAGCCGGCCGAGCCGCCGCTGGCGAAGGCGTCGTCCAGCCAGAAGTGATGCTTCTCGGAAATCGCGTTGGCTGTATCGGAGAAGGTCGCCGTGCCCTTGTCGGCGGCGACGACGAAATAGGGATCGTCCTTGTCGCGCCGCATCACGCCCGCCGGCGGAATGACGCCATCGACGCCGATATTGTCGGTGATCGAAAGCAGGCTGGAGACGAAGTTCTTGTAGGCAGATGTGCCGGCTTCGAAAATGGCGTCGCGCCCAGCGCTCATTGGCAGCTTCTTCGGATAGAAGCCGCCCTTGGCGCCGACCGGCACGATGACCGCGTTCTTGACCTGCTGCGCCTTGACCAACCCCAGCACCTCGGTGCGATAGTCCTGTGCGCGGTCCGACCAGCGCAGGCCGCCGCGCGCCACCGGGCCGAAGCGCAGATGCACGCCTTCGACCTCGGAGCCGTAGACGAAGATCTCGCGCCATGGCCGCGGCGCCGGCAGGCCTTCGACTGCCTGCGAGTCGAGCTTGATCGCCAGCGACTGCCCTTTCGATTTCGTATCGGCTACGAAATGATTGGTGCGCAGCGAGGCTTCGATGAGATTGAGATAGCGGCGGATGATGGTATCGTCATCGATATTGGGCACCTCCTCCAGCGCATCCTTGATCTTGGCCTTGAGGTGCTTGGCCGCGACCACGCCGTCGCCCTCCGCCGTCGGCCCGAGCCGGGCCACGAACAGCGCGTGTAGGCCGCGCGCGATCTCCGGGTAGCGGTTGAGCGCGGCGGCGATGAAGTCCTGGCTCTGCGGAATGCCGGCCTGCTGCAGATAGCGGCCATAGGCGCGCAGGATGGTGATCTCGCCGGACCATAGGCCGGCCGTCTGCGCCAGGCCGTTATAGCCGTCATTGTCGACATCGCCGCGCCAGACCGACAGGAAGGCGTCCTCGAACAGCGCGCCGCCATCCGTAAGATCGATCGGCTTACCGTAGCTGTTCTCCAGTTCCATGTCGTGGATGAAGACCTTGCCGGAGCCGGTGTCGGCGACCTCGAAGGTGCGCTCGCTGATGACGCGGAAGCCGATATTTTCCAGCACCGGTACGCGCCGCGACAGCGCCACCGGGCTGCCGAAATGGTGGATCTTCAAAGCCGCCTGATGCGGCTTCTGGTCGGCATGGCGGTAGTAGTCGATGGCGATCGGATTGTCGGCGCCGATCTTCGCGATGCGTCCGGCATCGGCAAGCGCCACGGCGGCCGAGAAGCTATCGCGATAGCTTTCGGGGAAACGCGCCGCGATCGCCTTTAAGCCCGGATCGCTGCCGGCCGCCTCCGCGGCTTCGGACAGCGCGTCCTCCCAGGTCCGCACGATGTCGCGGATCGCCGCTTCGATGGTCGACTGCTCGACCTTTGGCGTCTTGCCGCCGGAACGGCCGATGATGAAATGCACGCGCGCCAGCCCGCCTTCCGGGAAGGCCGGGTAATAGGCCGACAGCCGGCCCTCGAACACGGTTTTCAGATAGGTGCCGACCTTCTCGCGCACGACGCTGTCATAGCGGTCGCGCGGCACGAAGACGATGATCGACACGAAACGGTCGAACTGGTCGGCGCGCACCAGCGCCCGCACCCGTGGCCGCTCGATCAGCCCAAGGATGGCGCTGGCATGCTTGCGCAGGATGGGAACGGGAACCTGGAACAGCTCGTCGCGCGGATAGCTTTCCAGGATGTTGATCAGCGCCTTGCCGGAATGATCGTGCGGATCGAATCCGGATTTCGAGATGACGGCCTCGGCCTTCGAGCGCAGATAGGGGATCTTCATCACCGAGCGCGTGTAGGCGGTCGAGGTGAACAGGCCGACGATGCGCAATTCGCCAGCCAGCACGCCTTTTGCCGTGTAGGTCTTGATGCCGATGTAGTCGAGATAGATGCGCCGATGCACCGACGACTTGGCATTTGCCTTAGTGACGATCAGCGGCTCCGGCCCGTGCAGGAAGGCGCGGATTTCGGGCGTCGTCGTCACCGCCTCGGTGCCGCGCCTCAGCACCAGCACGTCGGGATCGGACAGGATGCCGAGCCCGGGCTTCTCGGCGCGCTCGAGATTGCCGCTCTCCTCGCCGCCGACATATTTGAATTCGCGCATGCCGAGGAAGGTGAAATTGTCGTCGCGCAGCCATTCGAGAAAGGCGATCGCCTCGGCAACGCTCTTCTTGTCCAGCGGCACGGCCGAATAGCGGAATTCGGAAATCGCCTGGTCGAGGCGGGCGAGCATGCGCTTCCAGTCGACGACCGCGGCGCGGACCTGGGAAAGCACCTTGCGCAGCCGCTCGGTGAGGTTTTTCGCCTGCTCGGCGGTCAGCCGCGGGATATGCACATGGACGACGCTCAGCCGGTCGTCATCCTCCTTGCCGCCGTCGCCAAGCACCTCGACCACACCGGTCTTGCCGTGGCGGACGGTGACGATCGGATGGGCGACCAGGGTCGGCTCGCCGCTTGTCTCGGTGATTTCGCCGAGAATGGAATCGAACAGGAACGGCATGTTGTCGTTGACGACGGTGATGACCGTGACCGGCCGGCCGTCGCAGGCCACGCCTGAATCGGCTTCGACGGCGACGACGCTTTCGCCTTTCCTGTGGCTGGAGACCGCTTGGGCGGCGAGCTCGCCGGCGCGCTCGAGGTCGGCCGCGTCATAGGCCGCGATGTCCTCGGCGGGCGCCCGCGCCAGCAGATAGTCGGCAAGCCTTGCGGGTTTCTCCTCCGCTTTCGCGGCGGCTTTCTTCCTCGGCTTGGATTTCACGCTGGCCATGACGCTTAGTCCCTCCCGTTATATGCTTTTGCGACTATGGTAGCCAGATGAGCGCTGTTTGGCGACAAAGGTTTGACGGCGCTTTAAAAAAATCGAACCGACGCCATCGGCTCGCGAGGAGAAATCAGATGACCGGCAAAATCACCGCGCTTGATCTTATCCAGGCGGAACTCAGCGAGGCGACGAAAGCCTATTTCGACAAATGTCGGGAGAAGCTCGGCCTCGTGCCCAACGTGCTTCTCGCCTACGCCTTCGACGAGAAGAAGCTGCGCGCCTTCACCGACATGTATAACGACTTGATGCTGGGCGAGTCCGGCTTGTCGAAGCTGGAGCGCGAGATGATCGCCGTGGTCGTCTCCTCGATCAATCACTGCTTCTACTGCTTGACCGCGCATGGCGCGGCGGTGCGTCAGCTGTCGGGTGAGCCGGCGCTTGGCGAGATGATGGTGATGAATTTCCGCGCCGCCGATCTTTCAGACCGCCAGCGCGCCATGCTCGAATTCGCCGTGAAGCTGACCGAAGAGCCGGCCAGGATCGTCGAAGCCGACCGTGCCGCCTTGCGCCAGGCCGGCTTCTCCGACCGCGACATCTGGGATATCGCGTCGACTGCCGCCTTCTTCAACATGTCGAACCGGGTGGCCGCCGCGGTCGATATGCGGCCGAACTCCGAATATCACGCCATGGCAAGGTGAGCTCGTTACATTAGACTCAACTTAACATCGATTGCCTGTTTTTCGTTTTGGTCCGATGATCAGGATTGCGGCAAGGCCGCATATCGGATTGCAGCATCGCTGCATATCGCAAGCGGCGTGGCCGCATGCCGGTTCGACGCCGCCGAGGGAGGAGAACATGGCGAAATTTCTCTATGTCTATCACGGCTCCGGCAAGATGCCGACCGACGAAGCAGAACGGAAAGCGGCTATGGATGCCTGGACTGGCTGGTACGACAAGCTCGGCTCGGCCGTGGTCGACGGCGGCAATCCGGTCGGCATGTCGAAGACGGTGCTGCCGAGCGGCAAGATCGAGAACAATGGCGGCAGCAATCCGACTGCCGGCTACACAGTCGTTGAAGCCAAGAACATCGACGATGCCGTCGCCAAAGCCAAGGACTGCCCGATCCTGACGGACCCTGGCTTCAGCGTCGAGGTCGCGCCGATCATTGAGATGATGTGAAGCCGGCGCTTTATCGCGCGGCGATTGCCGCGGCCGCGCCCGCCATCGTCGTGGCGCTGATGCGGTTGGCGATCTTCATGGCGCGCTTGCTCTTCAAGAGCCGGCGCGCCTGCGAAGCGGCCAGCACCCAGGCAAGGTCGATGACCACCAGCACGGTAGCCATGGTCAGCGTCAGCTCGACCCAGCCGACAACGTTGACCGAGGCAAGATCGATGATGGTCGGCAGCAGCGCCAGATAGAACATCATGATCTTGGGGTTGCCGAGCGTCACCGCCATGCCGGCAAGGAACAGTTTCACGGGCGAGTCCTCGCGCGGCATCTCGCCTTCCTTGGCCTCGACCGGCGCCGTCCACATCTTGAACGCGAGATAAGCAAGGTAGGCGACACCCACCCATTTCACGACGAGGAAGGCGTAGTGGAAGGTCTGCGCCACGACGGCGAGCCCGAACACCGCCAGCGAAAGCCAGACGCCCTCGCCGATCCACATCGCCAGCAGGAAGGGGAAGACGTCGCGGAACCCTTTCGAGATCACCCGCGCCACCAAGGCTGCGATCGATGGGCCGGGCGAGCCGGCGGCGACGAACAAGGCGGCGGCGAAGATCAGCAGCGAGGCGAGATGCATGGGGTCGATTCCTATAAGATAGAAAAGAATGATAGCCGATCAGAGTAGATTTGGCACGCCCCGGCAAGGCGCGACCGTTCATCAAGGCGACAACAACTGCCAGCGCCGGACAATCGCATGTGGGTTTATCGGCGAACGCCGACACAATGCCGTCATCCTCGGGCTTGTCCCGAGGATCTGTTGTCGCACGCGGATATAGGGCAACCAGTTCAGGGAGGCCGGTAGATCCTCGGGACAAGCCCGAGGATGACGTCGTCAAGGCATGCCGGTTATCAGAAATGCCCGGCAGGGCAATGAGGGGCAGCGCCAACCTCGGCCCCCAAACCTTGTCCCTTCGTCAACCTCCCGCTAGAAGACCCATCCCGACACCCATTTTCGAGCATCGCTTTGCCTCAGTAACCGCCGGTCTCGCCAACTCCTCTGAATACATCGCAGGCCCAGTCATTGGCGCGCCTGCTCCATTTCACGTGTTCTTCAGGCGGCGGTTCGAGACCGGTTTGGCATTGCTGAGCCGCCGTCGCGTGCAATCCGCGCCGACGCCTGATTTTCAAACACGCAGTCTTCGCCACGCCGTGCCCCTTGGGCATCTCGAAAAGTGCCGGCCTGACGGACTTCCCGACGGGAAGGGCCTACCGGCATGTCTCGAACTTTGTGTGTCCGCTGGACGATCGCGCCCGCAATCGCGCCTCGACCTCTCATCAATTGCAATCGCTGCGGCGGCCTCAAGCCTTATCGATGCGGTGGAAAATTCCGCGTCAATGCCAATGGCAAGCGCCTCGACGTCTGGCTGATCTATCGCTGCGTCGACTGCGACAATTCCTGGAATTTCGCCATCCTGGAACGGCGAAACCGCCGCGACATCGAGCCGGCGCTGCTCGCCGCGCTTCAAAGCAACGATCCGGACCTTGTCCGGCGCCACGCCTTCGATGGTGCGATGCTGCGCGGCCGGGCTGGCCGGATCGAGGAATCTCCCGGCGTCACGGTCCGAAAGGAGCTTCTGGACGGCGAGCCGGGACGCGCGACTGCGCTCGCGCTCGAGCTTCGGCTTGAGGGCACGACGCCTTTGCGGCTGGATCGCCTGCTTGCCGGCGAGCTCGGCCTTTCGCGGTCAAGGCTTCAGGCCCTGGACGACCGGAAGCAATTGACTGTCGAGCCCGATGGCGGAAGGGCCTTGCGCAAGCCCGTGCGCGATGGCCTGGCGGTGCGCATTGACCTGGCCGGGGAGGCGGATTGCGGCACCACCCTGTCGGCTGCCTGCCGTTGAAACGAAAAGAGGGAGCGACCGCTCCCTCTTTTGAACCCTTGGCTGAAAACCTTACGCCGCGCCCATCACCTTGGCGGCCTTCTCAAAACGCTTGCGCTCGTTCGGGTCGAGATAGAGCTTGCGCAGGCGGATGGTCTTCGGCGTCACCTCGACCAGCTCGTCGTCCTGGATCCAGGCGAGCGCCCGCTCCAGCGTCATGCGGATCGGCGGCGTCAGCTTAACCGCCTCGTCCTTGCCGGCGGCGCGGATGTTGGTGAGCTTCTTGCCCTTGAGCACGTTCACTTCGAGGTCGTTGTCACGGCTGTGGATGCCGATGATCATGCCCTGATAGACCTTGACGCCCGGATCGATGATCATCGGGCCACGGTCTTCGAGGTTCCACATGGCGTAGGCGACCGACTCGCCCTGCTCGTTGGAGATCAGCACGCCATTGGTGCGGCCGGGCAGCTCGCCCTTATAGGGCTCATAGGCGAAGAACAGGCGGTTCATCACCGCGGTGCCGCGCGTGTCGGTCAACAGTTCCGACTGATAGCCGATCAGGCCGCGCGTCGGGGCGTGGAAGACCAGGCGCTGGCGGTTGCCGCCGGACGGGCGCAGCTCGACCATCTCGGCCTTGCGCTCCGACATCTTCTGCACGACGACGCCGGCATGCTCCTCGTCGACGTCGATGACGACTTCCTCGACGGGCTCGAGCAGCTGGCCGTCATCGCCCTTCTGCATGACGACGCGCGGACGCGACACGGCGAGCTCGAAACCCTCGCGGCGCATCGTCTCGATCAGCACCGCGAGCTGCAATTCGCCGCGGCCGGAGACGAAGAAGGAGTCCTTTTCGGCCGATTCCTCGATCTTCAGCGCGACATTGCCCTCGGCCTCGCGCAGCAGGCGGTCGCGGATGACTCGGCTGGTCACCTTGTCGCCCTCGGTGCCGGCAAGCGGGCTGTCGTTGACGAGGAAGGACATGGTCACGGTCGGCGGGTCGATCGGCTGCGCATGCAGCGGCTCGCTCACCGCCGGATCGCAGAAGGTGTCGGCGACGGTGCCTTTCGACAGGCCGGCGATGGCCACGATATCGCCCGCCTGGGCCTCCTCGATCGGCTGGCGCTCGAGGCCGCGGAAGGCGAGGATCTTCGAGATGCGGCCGGTCTCGATCTGCGTGCCGTCATGGTGCAGCACCTTGACAGCCTGATTGGCCTTCAGCGTGCCGGACTCGATGCGGCCTGTGATGATGCGTCCGAGGAACGGATTAGCCTCGAGGATGGTGCCGATCATGCGGAACGGGCCGGGATGCACCGTCGGCGCCGGCACATGCTTGACGACGAGATCGAACAGCGGGGCGAGACCCTGGTCTTTCGGGCCTTCCGGATTTTCCGACACCCAGCCGTCGCGGCCCGAACCGTAGAGGATCGGGAAATCGAGCTGCTCGTCGGTGGCGTCGAGCGCGGCGAAGAGGTCGAACACCTCGTTGACCACTTCGATATGGCGGGCGTCCGGACGGTCGATCTTGTTGATGACGACGATGGGGCGCAGCCCGACCTTGAGCGCCTTGCCCACGACGAATTTGGTCTGCGGCATCGGGCCTTCGGCGGCGTCGACGAGCACGATCGCCGAATCCACCATCGACAGGATGCGCTCGACCTCGCCGCCGAAATCGGCGTGTCCGGGCGTGTCGACGATGTTGATGCGGGTGCCGTGCCAGTCGACCGAGGTCGCCTTGGCCAGGATGGTGATGCCGCGCTCTTTTTCGAGGGCGTTGGAATCCATGGCGCGCTCGGCGACGCGCTGGTTGTCGCGGAAGGCGCCGGACTGTTTCAGGAGCTGGTCGACGAGCGTGGTTTTGCCATGGTCGACGTGCGCGATGATCGCGATATTGCGGAGGTTCATGTGTCTGGTCTCGGGAATGTTGCAGGCAGCAGGCCCAAAAGCGCCGCCTTTTTCGGTTGCGCGGCTCATACAAGGTTTTTCGCAATTGCGAAAGGGGAGGCCCGACCCCAAATACATGGTCACTGATTCTTAAACGTCTTGGTGTGAAATGATTCCGTTAACCAAGGCGGAACCTTTGAGGGGCCGGGCAGTTCGATGTTCATGACCGATCAGATGTCCAGATTGCGTCCGGTTTTCGCGTGGGCAGCGCTTGGCGTGCTCGTCGCGGCGGGCGCGGCGCAGTCGGCGGCAGCGCTCAGGGAAGCCGACCCGATCACGCCGCCCGACGCCAGGACCGCGCAGCAGATGTTCGCCGACGCTCCCGACGGCGTCGATCCGATCGTCACCGGCCCGGTCAGCGCCGCCTTCAAGCAGCGCCAGAAGGATGCCAACTGCGACACCGCAGTCTGGCCCAACGTTCCACGGGCTTGCTATCCGGATTGACGCTCTTCACGGCATTTCCGAGTTCAGTTCTGGACTGCTACGGCGTTTTAACGTCGCGGCATTAGATCGAGCGGCTGCTGGGCCCAGGGTGTGTTGAGATTCAGGCTAGGCCGAGCCGAGAACGGTGGTTTCCGAGAACCGGAGAGGAGCGTACTTAAAGTACGTGAGCACCGGAAGCGCAAGAAACCATTGTTCGCAGGCCGGCATCACCTGAATATCAACGCAGCCTAAGCCGACCGCACCGGATCGAGCGTCACCTTGTAAAGCTCGTTGTCGTCGCGATCCATCAAGCGCACCGTGAGCTGTTCGGTCGCGCCTGAAATATCCACCAGCCCGAAGAACTGCAGGCCGGCTGACGGCGGCAGGTTCTGGCCCTGTTCGGCGGTCGGCGCCTTGATGAACTTCAGCTCCGGCCCGAAGGTCATGTCGAGGTCGTTGGGGCCGAAGGTGCCGGCATGGATCGGGCCGGAGACGAATTCCCAGAACGGATTGAAGTCCTGGAACTGCGCCTTGTCGGGATTGTAGTAGTGTGCCGCGGTGTAGTGGACGTCGGCGGTCAGCCACACCGTATTGGTGATGCCGGCATTCTTGATGAAGCGCAGCACATCCGCGAATTCGAGCTCGCGGCCCTTCGGCGCGCCATTGTTGTTGTTGCTGACGGCCTCGAAGCCGACTTTCTTCGCCGCGTCGTCCCAGACGACGAGGCTGAGCGGCATGTCGGCGGCGATGACCTTCCACGTCGCCTTGGAATTCGCCAGCTCGCGCTTCAGCCACTTGGACTGCTCTTCGCCGATCATGCGTGATTTCGGCGTCAGCGTTTCCTGCAGATTGGAGCCGTTCGGGCCGCGATAGGAGCGCATGTCGAGGAAGAACACGTCGAGCAGCGGCCCATGCGAGATCTTGCGGTAGACGCGGCCCGGCTCCGACGGCTCGTAACGGATGGTGGTCATCTCGTGAAAGGCGCGCGCGGCCCTGGCCGCCAGCACATGGATGGATTTCTCCTTGTAGCGATCGTCCTTGCTGAGATCCTTCGAATCCGACCAGTTGTTCAGCACCTCGTGGTCATCCCACTGGTAGAAGGTCGGGCAGATGGCGCTAAGCGCGAGCACGTGCTTGTCCATCATGTTGTATTTCCACTGGTCGCGATACTCGTCCAGCGTCTCGGCGACCTTGCGCTTGCCGTCGAGCATGACGACGTTCTTCCACTTGCCGCCGCCGGGCAGGTCGACCTCATCCTTCATCGCGCCGTCGGCATAGATCGTGTCGCCGGAATGCAGGAAGAAATCCGGCGTGTGCTTGGCGATGGTCGAATAGGTCTTCATGCCTGTCTCGTCGATGCCCCAGCCCTGGCCGGCGGTGTCGCCCGACCAGGCGAAGCGCACATCGCGCTTCGAGGACGGCGCCGTGCGGAAGCGGCCGACGATCGGCTCGGAGACGGCATTGATGTCGGAAAGATCGACAGCAGTCATGCGGTAGAAGATGTCCTGGTCGGAGGCGAGATCGGTGAGCAGCCGCTTCGCCGTATAGTCGCTGGCCGGCGAGGTATCGAGCGCAGCCAGCCGCGTCGCGTTGGCGAAACTTTCGGTGGTCGACACTTCATACATCACGCGCGCCGGGCGGTCGGTGCGGGTCCACACCATGCCCGACGTGGCGTCGACATCGCCGGACTGGACGCCATGCGTGAAGGCCGGGCGCTGATTGGCGCGGGAATAATAAGGCAGCGCAAGTCCGGAGGCGCCGACAAGGCCAAAGGCGCTGGCCGAGGTGACGAAAGCGCGGCGGGTCAATGATATCTTGTTCATGGCTGTCTCCGGATGGGCTTTGAACGGGACCGCCAAGCTCTCGCCTGAATGTTTCAGGCGCATATCGAAACCATGAAGTTTTGATAACAGTGAACAGGCTTTCCCTTCTCCCACAGGGGGCCTGTTGCGCAGTTAGCGAGGACAGGCTCGCGGAGCGATTTGGTCGCGAGGTCTCGCTCCGTTTTGGCTTTGGG
>NZ_JAIUHR010000008.1 GCF_020165195.1 Mesorhizobium sp. CA14
TCTGCTTCACCGCCATTGCGATTCCCTCCGAGCTTCCTTCTCAGAGAATCACAACCAGCCAATTACGCAACAGGCCCACAAGGGGAGAAGGGAAGGCTGCGCCGCCCCTCATCCGCCCTTCGGGCACCTTCTCCCCGTGAACGGGGAGAAGAATATTGACTAAAAAACCCGACCTCCTGCGCGACAACGACCTGATCTACGGCCGCTTGCTGACCGTGGACGAGCCGCATCTCATCCAGCGCTACAACAAGGCGCTTGCTGCTTTCGGCCTCGAGCCCACCAGGCTCAAGAGCTTCCAGATCGACCGCACCGGCTTCTCGCCCGAAATCGCCGAGGAGTGCGGCGACTATGACTATCTCGATCCCAATGAGGTCAACCGCCGCTTCATCATCCTGATGCCGTCGCAGATCGACCTGCCGGTGGTGCACACCGCCTTCTCCAACACCTCGCAGCTGATGTTCGAGTTCATGTCGAAGAACCGGCGCGCCATCGACGCGCTGACCATCAAGGACGTCATCTACGGCGAGATCGAGGACTCGGTTCCCAAGGTCAACGATATCGAGGACCTGCTGTCGATCAACCAGGTCGAGTTCAAGGTGCTGTCGGCCGAGGACGTGCTGGGCAAGGCGGCCGAGCTCGGCAAGTTGGTCGACCGGCTGAAGCAGGAGCCCGACGTCTGGCGCGACAATGCCATGCTCCAGCGTATGGTCGATCTTGCCAAGGTCTGCGGCGACATCCGCGAGAACGCGCTGGTGCCGGACCAGGTGATCTTCCGCCACAACGCCTACTGGACCAGCCATTTCGGCGGTCTCTATGTCTTCGTCGACCGGGATATGACGACGGTGATCAGCGACCCGGCCGCTCCCGGCTTCCGCCGCTCGCGCCCCTGGCAGGTGAGCTATCTGTCGATCAACGACGCCGACAAGGTGTTCGGCTTCCTGGCCGCCACCGGCCGCCTCGACCTGCCGCGCGCCTCCTGGATCGAGACTTCCGGCTATCTCGAGCACCGCGCCGAAATGGTCGTGCGCGCGCTGATCCGCGATGCCGAGCCCAATCGCAACCTGACCGATGTCGACAAGGTCTGGCTGCAGACCTGGATCCACGGCCATGCCGACCTGATCGCCAGTGACGGCAATTTCCCGTTCCTCAACGCCGCCAAGCGCGAGATCGCCCAACTCGGCCATCTCAAGATCGAGGACGTGCCGCCGCGCCAGCGCTTCCTGGTCGTGCGCGCCAAGCCCGATCACCCCGATGCCTGGCTGACGAACCAGCTGATCTCGGATTTCGTGCCGCAGGACTTTGTTTCGCGCTACGTCTTCAACAAGCCCGGCTTCTACAAGGATTATGACGGCTTCAGCGAAGCCTGGCGAAGCCATGTTGTGGACGTTCTGAAAACCACATATCTGAAGGACAAGGCGGCGTTCCGCGCGCGCCTTTACGGTTTGACTGACTAGAGCATGATTCCGAAAAGTGGGAACCGGTTTTCGGGGGAAATCATGCTCCAACAAAGAGTTAGATCAGGATGACGTTTCGACGAAACGTTATTCTGATCCAGAGCAATTCCAGGAAAAGTATGGACGGTTTTCCGCCCGGAATTGCACCAAAACAAAGGGATAAGGCAGATCGCCGTTTCCCTTGAAACGGTGAAATGCTCTAAGGGGGTGACGAGAGCCATGCTTGACCCGATCGTGAACTTCTTCACCCGGATCTTCCAATGGATCGGCCGCGGCATCGGCTTCGCCATCGGCGTCATCCTGTGGCCGTTCATGTGGGTTAGCCGCTGGTACGGACAGCGTGGCTGGATACTGAAGGCCGTGGTCGGCCTTGCCCTCCTGGTGCTGATTGGGCTCTACGCCAATTTCTTCTACGCCACCCAGTGGTGGAACAATTTCAACCCGAACTATCCCGACACCTACACGTTCGAGAAGCGCAGCGTTTCCGCCGGCGAGCAGGTTTCGGCCGGCAGCGGCACCGACACGGCCAAGACCTGCGGCAACTCGGCGATCGCCCAGGTCGCCGCCGATCTGACGGATTTCAACGTCAATCAGAATGCCTGGGTCTCGTCGATGATCCTCTACAAGCTCGGCCTGTTCGGCATCAACTGGGACAACACGCCGTGGATGGACAACAAGGCGTCCTTCCAGCGCGGCATCAACCAGGCGGTGCGGCGCACCGCGACCGAGCTTGCCGACAATCTCGGCCGCGTGCGCACGACCTCGCAGATCGATGCCGATCTCCAGGACGCGCGCGGCAATCTGCAGTTCGATGAGTACACCTGGTATTTCGGCCTGAATCCGTTCGGGCCCAAGACGCCGACGCCGAGCTATTATCGCGACGCGGTGCGCAAGCTGCGCTCCTTCAACGCCCGTCTCGCCACTTGCCAGGCGACCTTCG
This sequence comes from Mesorhizobium sp. CA14, assembly GCF_020165195.1. Taxonomy (GTDB): domain Bacteria; phylum Pseudomonadota; class Alphaproteobacteria; order Rhizobiales; family Rhizobiaceae; genus Mesorhizobium. The sequence continues at coordinate 2,395 of NZ_JAIUHR010000008.1, forward strand.
ACGCCCGCGCCGACAATCTCAAGCAATATATCGACCGCATCGCCAGCGACATCGGCTCGACATCCGCCATCCTCAAGGAACGTGCCGAAAACCACAACAATGGCTGGTTCGACACCCGCGCCGACGACCGCTTCTGGTTCGCCTATGGCCAGCTCTACGCCTATTACGGCCTGATGAAAGGCGCCCAGGCCGACTTCGAGGGCGTGATCAAGGAAAAGCACCTGCAGAATTTGTGGGACACGATGGACCAGCAGTTCGTCTCGGCGCTGCGCATCCAGCCCTTCATCATCGCCAATGGCCGCGAGGATGGCTGGCTGTTGCCGACGCATCTGACGACGATGGGCTTCTACATCCTGCGCGTGCGCTCCAACATGGTCGAGATCAGCAACGTGCTGACGCAGTAGCGCGTTTCAAGCCAAGACGGCGATGGTGGATTTGCGCCGTCGCCTCTGTCGCTTTTCGCGTATTCAGCGGCTGTTTTGAGACGGCGGAACGGCCTTCGCTCTGGCTTCTATACGCCGCAAGCGACCGGGCCGAAGACCCGAACAGGGTCGGAACGGGAACAGCAGTACTTTCTTTGCAGGAAACTTAGTTGCATGGAAGTTGACGCCGCGGCTGCGACAGGGTTAGAACTTGCCCTTGCGTCCGCGCGGCGTTTCGAACATGCACAGATGATCAAACCCTCCACCGTCCAATCCAGAGGAAAGCCGTCATGGCCGAAGTGAAGTCCGACATCGAGATCGCGCGCGGCGCCAGGAAGAAACCGATCCAGGAGATCGGCGCCAAGATCGGCATCCCGAACGAGCATCTCTTACCCTATGGCCACGACAAGGCGAAGGTCTCGGCCGAGTTCATCAAGTCGGTAAAGGGCAACAAAAACGGCAAGCTGATCCTTGTCACCGCCATTAACCCGACCCCGGCCGGCGAAGGCAAGACGACCACCACGGTTGGTCTCGGCGATGGCCTCAACCGCATCGGCAAAAAGGCGATCATCTGCATCCGCGAAGCCTCGCTCGGCCCGAACTTCGGCATGAAGGGCGGCGCCGCCGGCGGCGGCCTGGCCCAGGTCGTGCCGATGGATGATATGAACCTTCACTTCACCGGTGACTTCCACGCCATCACCACCGCCCACAACCTGCTTTCGGCGCTGATCGACAACCACATCTATTGGGGCAACGAGCTCGGCATTGATACCCGCCGCGTCGCCTGGCGCCGCGTCATGGACATGAACGACCGGGCGCTGCGTGAGATCATCTGCTCGTTGGGCGGCGTCGCCAACGGCTATCCGCGCGAGGCCGGCTTCGACATCACCGTGGCTTCCGAAGTGATGGCGATCCTGTGCCTCGCCACCGACCTCAAGGATCTCGAGAAGCGCCTCGGCGACATCATCGTCGCCTACCGCCGCGACAAGTCGCCGGTCTATGCCCGCGACCTCAAGGCCGACGGCGCCATGGCCGTGCTTTTGAAGGACGCCATCCAGCCCAACCTGGTGCAGACGCTGGAGAACAACCCGGCCTTCGTGCATGGCGGCCCGTTCGCCAACATCGCGCATGGCTGCAACTCGGTCGTCGCCACCACGACTGCGCTGAAGCTTGCCGACTACGTCGTCACCGAAGCCGGCTTCGGCGCGGATCTGGGTGCTGAAAAATTCTTCGACATCAAGTGCCGCAAGGCCGGGCTCCAGCCGGCTGCCGCCGTCATCGTCGCCACGGTGCGCGCCATGAAGATGAATGGCGGGGTCAAGAAGGAAGACCTCGGCAAGGAAAACATCGAGGCGGTCAGGAAGGGCTGCCTCAACCTCGGCCGCCACATCGAGAATGTGAAGCAGTTCGGCGTGCCGGCCGTGGTGGCGATCAACCACTTCACCACCGATACCGAAGCCGAGATCCAGGCGATGAAGGACTTCGTCAAGGCGCAGGGCGCCGAGGCGATCCTGTGCAAGCACTGGGCGCAAGGCTCGGCCGGCATCGAGGACCTCGCCAGGAAAGTCGTCGAAATCGCCGAATCCGGCGCCTCGCAGTTCTCGCCGCTCTATCCCGACGACATGCCGCTGTTCGACAAGGTCAACACCATCGTCAAGCGCATCTATCGCGGCGACGAGGCGATCGCCGACAAATCGATCCGCGACCAGTTGCATGCCTGGGAACAGGCCGGCTACGGCAACCTGCCGGTCTGCATGGCCAAGACCCAGTACTCCTTCTCGACCGACCCGAACCTGCGCGGCGCGCCGACCGGCCATACGGTGCCGATCCGCGAGGTCCGGCTCTCGGCCGGCGCCGGCTTCGTCGTCATCATCTGCGGCGAGATCATGACCATGCCGGGGCTTCCCAAGTCCCCGTCTTCGGAAAAGATCTTCCTCAACGAGCAGGGTCAGATCGAAGGCCTGTTCTAAACATCCTTCAGGCTGGAAACGATCAAGGGCGCCGTCTCATCGCGGCGCCCTTTTTGCTTCGCCGGCTTTCATGCCACCGTGGGCGAGCCGAACTTCTTGATGCCGGCGACCGACATCGAGACGAACTGGTCGAGGATGGCAAAGAAGATATCTAGGCTGAAGCCGAACAGGAAAGCGAAGGTGAACAGGCTGAAGCCTATGCCGGTGACCTCGCCGCCGAGCTTGGTGCCGGGCGCCATGAACCAGGCGAGGATCATACCGGCAAGCCCGCCGAGCGCGATCCGGTGGATGAGCCGGGATAGCGGCGGATTGGGCAGAAGCGGATTCAGGATCATGCGCATGTGGAACATGATGCCGCCAAGCGCGCCGTAAAGCGCGGGCAGGATCCACAGCGCATAGGGGCTGAGGACCTCGCTCAGCGTCTTGGCCTGCAATGTCAGCGTCGAAATCGAATTCGGCGTGATGGTGATGACGCCTTCGCATTGCAGATCGCGTGTCGCCTCGTCGAAATCCGCGTTCACGTCTTCGACCATGCCGGTAGAACTGACGACTTGCATGCCGCCTTGAGTGTTGCCGTTGTTCCTGCAATCGAAGTCCGACTGCTTGAGCGGCTGGCTGTTCTCGGCCCCGCTCTGCTGTTGCGCCAGCGCGACCTGCTGACTGCAGAACTGGTCTATGGCCATCTGCCTGAGATTCGAGAAATCGAGCGGCGCGCCCGCCTTCCCCGGCGAAGCCGAGAGCTTGCAATAGGCCCATTGCATGCCCCAGAGCGGAAACGGCGCCTCCTGCGTCATGAATCCCTGCGCCCGCACCAGCAACGACGAAAAACGCTGGTCGAGCGAATGCAGACTGTCGACGGAATTGTAATAGGCGTCCTTCAGAAGAGTCAGATCGGTCGCCGACGCCTGCTGGGCGGCGGCCGAGCTCAATTGCTTCTTGGTCGCCCAGACCTGCCTGATCGACTGCCCGAACCGGATGCTGAAATCGTTGTTGTCGATCTCCTGCATCTCCGCGTTGATCGAGACGCCCCTATTGTAGACATAGGTCAGCTTGCCGATGACGATCATCATCGTCACCGACAGGGCGATGAGGAAATAGGTCGCGAGCGCGGTCCGGCGCGACGTGTCGCCCGGCGACCAGCCGGTGCGCAGCGCAGCCAGGGTTGAAAACGGCACGGTGTTGGAGCAGTCGTTGAGCACCGTTTGAAGTTTGACGACCTCGGGCTGGCTTGCGCTCGCGTCACTGAGTTTTTCCGCGTCACCGATCGCGGCGAAGAGCGCGCTGTCCTTGAACACGCCATAGCGACCGTAGCCGGCAACCAGCTTGGCGTCGGCAAGCAACCCGGAGACAAGAGGATCATGGAATGTCGTCATCGCGCCCCCCGACGACTAGCCCAGATAACCCTGCACGAAACCATATTGCGACGGGCATCCGCAGGGATAGCCGGCCGGCCCTGGCGGTTGCGCCCAGCACCAGAAGAATTGGGTGAAGCAGATCGTGCCTGGCGCATGCGGCGGAACTTGCGCGAAGGCGGGCCACGGCAGCAGCGCCGCGCCGACGGCGAGAGCTAGGACGACCAAGGTTCGTGCAACGCGCGCCTTCAATCCAGCCCCCAAAAGCCAACCGCGCAACTCACATGCGCGGTGACTTTCCGAAAAAATCGGAACGGCTTCCGTGAAATGGCTCACGCTCTGCCCTGGAAATCGGCCGCCAAAGCAAAGGCGCCGCATCCTGGCGGCGCCCCTTTGCCCTTCGAAAGCGGGGAGCTAGGCGGCGTTCCGCTGCAAGGCCCGCTGGTTCGATGCATAGATCGTGTCGCGCTCGGGCAGCCTCCCGGTCTTCAGGCAATCGACCCATTCGGCGGTCTTCAGCACCGCCGCGAAACGCGACTGCAGAATCACGCTCACCACCCGGTGTATGTCCTCGGCCGATGCAGAGCCGGCGCTGTTGGCATAAGGCACCGAGCCGCTGGCATCCGAAAGGAATTCGACGGCAAAGCCCATATGCACCGCATGGATAATGGTCGACAGATCGCAATTATGAGTCATGTAGCCGACGACCGCGATCGTATCGATGGCGTTGGCGCGCAACCAGTCTTCAAGATCGGTGCCGGTGAAGGCCGACGGCAGCGTTTTTTCAACATAGTGGTCGCGGCCGCGCCTGGCGATCTCGGCATGCAACTCGCCGCCATGGCTGCCCTTGGCGAAGATCGGCGAGGTCTCGGGCGCCATCTGCTTGACGACGACGATCTTAATACCGGCTGCCGCGGCGGCATCCATGGCGCGCGCAACATTGACGACGGTCTCTGTGAAGGGCGGATGCTGGATGGCGAGATTGCCGCCATCATAGTCGTTCTGGACGTCGACGACGACAAGCGCGCGGCGCGGCTGGGTGGCTGGTGCTGACATGGCGGTTTTTCCTTTCGACCGGGTTGATGGCGCAAAGCTAGGCGGATGTTTCAGGTCGGGAAAGTGGCCCGATTGACATCGATCGAAAGAATTGGGACATTCGGCGTTCAACAAAACGATATCTGCCATGAAGAACCCGATCATCGCTGCTGTCGCTTTCGACCGCATCAGCCCGTTTCATCTCTCTGTGCCGTGCCTGGTGTTCGGTGCCGATCGAACCAAGCTTGGGCTGCCGCGCTTCGACTTCCGCGTCTGCGCGATGGAGGAGGGAACCATTCATACCGATGCCGGGCTGAGCATCGTCGTGCCGCATGGGCTTTCGGCGCTCGACGAGGCCGACATCGTCATCATCCCGAGTTGGAAGGATCTCGAGGATCCGCTGGCCGCGCCGTTCAAGGATGCTCTGCAACGCGCGCATCGGCGTGGCGCTTTGATCGTGGGCTTGTGCCTCGGCACCTTCGCCATTGCCGGCGCCGGATTGCTCGCCGGACGCAAGGCGACCACCCACTGGGCCTATACCGATCGATTGCACATGCTTCATCCCGACATCGCGATCGACGCCGGCGTGCTCTATGTCGACGAGGGCGACATCATCACCTCGGCCGGCGTTGCCGCCGGGCTCGACTGCTGTCTGCACATCGTGCGCGCTCGCTACGGCGCGGAGGCCGCCCTTCGGCTTGCCCGCCATGTCGTGCTCTCGCCGCACCGGCAGGGCGGGCAAGCGCAGTTCATCGAGCGCCCGCTTGCGCCGACGCCGAACGCCGACCGCTTCGCCAAGACCCTCGATGAAGTGCGGGCATCGCTCGGCGAAGCCCACAGCCTGGACAGTGTCGCCGACGCAGCGGGCCTTACCCGCCGAACCTTCACGCGCCGCTTCCAGAAAACCACCGGCACCAGCTTCGGCGACTGGCTTGCGGACCAACGGGTCGCGCTGGCGCAAAGGCTGCTGGAACAGACGGACAAATCGATGGACATCGTGGCCTTCGAAGCCGGTTTCGGCAGCGCCACCTCGCTGCGCCAGCATTTTGCCGCGCGGCTCAGAACCTCGCCGAGGCAGTACCGGCGCGAATTTTCCCGAAGCACCAAAGCGTCAGACAAACTCAGCCTCTTGTAATGGCCCGTGCCGGGTTGCCGACGACGGTCGCATTGGCCGGCACGTCGCGGGTCACCACAGCGCCCGCGCCGACGATGGTGCCCTCGCCTATGCTGACGCCGGCGAGGATGACCGCACTGCCACCGATCCAGACATTGTCGCCGATCGTCACGGGCCTGGCGACCTCCAGTCCGGCCAGCCGGCCGGCAGCTTCGCGATGATGCTCGGCGCAGTAGATCTGCACATTGGGCCCGAGCATCGTCCCCTTGCCGATGCGCACGGGTGCCGTGTCGAGGATGGTGCAGCCGACATTGAGGAAGACGCCCTCGCCGAGGAACAGGTTGAAGCCATAGGCGCAGTGGAACGGCGCCTCAATGCGCGCCCCCTCGCCCGCACCGCCAAGCAGCGCCTGCAGGGCCGGGGCGATATCGCCGCGCTGCCGGGGCGGCAGGCTGTTGTGCTCGAACACCGCATCGCGCGCGGCGATGCGCAACGCCTCCAGCTCATTGTCGATGCAGGTGTACCATTCGCCCGCCGCCATTTTTATGCGTTCGCTTGTCGTCATGGTGGCACCTCCAGGTTTTCGTCTGCTGCCAAAGCATAATCGATCGTCTGACAAAAGCCCCGTAGCCAAACGCCTGGCTTGTGCTAGCCTGCCGTTGCGAAACCATGCGGCGGTCTCGTTTGAGGGTCGATCATGCTTTACATTCTTGCACTGCTGATAGGCGTCATTGCCGGCCTGCGCGCCATGACCGCGCCCGCCGCCGTCGCCTGGGGTTCTTATCTCGGCTGGCTACCGGTCGCAGGCACCTGGGCGAGCTTCATGGGCCACTGGATTGCCGTCGGCATCTTCACCATCCTGGCCATCGTCGAGCTGGTCACCGACCAGCTGCCGTCGACGCCGAGCCGGAAGGTTCCGCAGCAATTCGGCGCGCGCATCGTCGTCGGCGCCTTCTGCGGCGCGGTGATCGGCGCGACCGCCGGCGCCACCATCGGCGGCCTGGTCGCAGGCGCGATCGGCGCGGTGATCGGCACGCTGGGCGGCGCCGAAGCACGCGGCCGGCTCGCCGCCGCCTTCGGCAAGGATCAGCCCGCCGCCTTCATCGAGGATGCGGTGGCCATCATCGGCGGGCTGCTCGTCGTGGCGGCGGTCGCATGAGCGCAAAGAGTTTCGACGCCATCGTCATCGGCGCCGGCCAGGCCGGCCCGCCGCTTGTCGGACGGCTCGAGGCCGCCGGCATGAAGGTCGCGCTGATCGAGCGCAAGTTCATCGGCGGCACCTGCGTCAACACCGGCTGCATGCCGACCAAGACGATGGTGGCGAGCGCCTATGCCGCGCATCTCGCCCGCCGCGCCGCCGACTACGGTGTCGCGCTCTCAGGCCCCGTCGGCGTGGACTACAAACGCATCAAGGCGCGCAAGGACAAGGTCACCAACGACGCCCGCGGCAATCTCGAAAAATGGATCGCCGGCATGAAGGGCTGCACGCTTTATCGCGACCATGCGCGTTTCGTCACCGCCGACACGGTGCGCGTAGGCAACGAGCTGCTCACCGCGCCCAAGATCTTCCTCAACACCGGCGGCCGCGCCTCGGTGCCCGATCTGCCCGGCGTCAACGACGTGCCCTATCTCACCAATTCCTCGATGATGGATCTCGATGTGCTGCCCGGCCATCTGATCGTCGTCGGCGGCAGCTATATCTCGCTCGAATTCGCGCAGATGTTTCGCCGCTTCGGCTCCGAGGTCACGGTGATCGAGAAGGCGCCGCGGCTGACCGGCCGCGAGGATGAGGACACCTCCGCCGCCATCCAATCGATACTGGAAAACGAAGGCATCGCCGTCCATGTCGGCGCGGACGACATCGCCTTTGCCAGGCAAGGCAATGGGATCGCCGTCACCTTCGCCGCCGGCAAGCCGCCAGCGGTCGGCTCGCATGTGCTGCTGGCGCTGGGGCGTACGCCCAACACCGACGATCTCGGCCTCGACAAGGCCGGCGTCGCGGTTGACCAGCGCGGCTATATCGTCGTCGACGACCAGTTGCGCACCAACGTGCCGGGCATCTGGGCGATGGGCGACTGCAACGGCAAAGGCGCCTTCACCCACACCTCCTACAACGATTTCGAGATCGTCGCCGCCAACCTGCTCGACAATGACCCGCGCAAGGTCAGCGACCGCGTCGAAGCCTATGCGCTCTATATCGATCCGCCGCTCGGGCGCTGCGGCATGACGGAAGCCGCCGTGAAGAAATCCGGCCGCCGCGCGCTGGTCGGACAGCGGCCGATGACGCGTGTCGGCCGCGCGGTCGAAAAGGGCGAGACGCAAGGCTTTATGAAGATTCTGGCCGATGCCGACACCGGCGAAATCCTCGGCTGCGCCGTGCTCGGACCGGGCGGCGACGAGGCGATCCACTGCGTGCTCGACCTCATGTATGCCAAGGCGCCGATATCGACGCTGGCGCGCGCCATGCACATCCACCCCAACGTCTCGGAGCTGCTGCCGACCATCGCCCAGGAGCTGAAGCCGCTGGAGTAAGCAATTCCAGGAAAGGGCGCAGCGGTCAGGCTCGGCGCCTTCGCCGTAGCAAGGCTCGGCGTCTTCGCCGTAGCAAGGCTCGGCGTCTTCGCCGTAGCCACCCCTGCCCCGACAGCCCGGCGCGGCTGGACCACTCGACAGCCCGATCGCAAAAATGCATGGGTGAAAGCTCTTCACGCGGAGTATCCCATGCAGAAGACGATCGAACGCATCGCCGGCGACAGCGAAGGCGTCGCCTATGAATTTCCGGTCTTGCGTTTCGAGGGCAAGGACAACGCGGCTCCTTCCGCCTATCTGCAGGCGGCGCTGCATGCCGGCGAGCTGCCGGGCGTCGTCGCCATCGACGCGCTAATGCCGATGCTCGCCAGGGCCGAGGCCGAGGGCCGCATCAAGGGTCCGATCACCATCGTGCCTTGGGCCAACCCGATCGGCCGCGCGCAATATCATTTCGGCGAGCACCAGGGCCGCTTCAATCTCGGCACCCGCACCAACTTCAACCGCTCCTTCCCGCTGCTTGCCGCGCCCGACGCCAGGCTTCTGCCGGATGTCAGCCTGGGCGGTGCCGATCGCCGGTTGAAGAACCGGCTCGTCCAGCTCTCGCTCGGCAACGACATCGTCCTCGACCTCCACTGCGACGACGAAGGTCTCGCCTATCTCTACATCCACACCAGCCTGTGGCCGCATATGGCCGACTGCGCCGCCGCCATGGGCGCCGAAGCTGTCCTGCTGTGGAGCGAGGACAACAGCGGCACGTTCGAAGGCGCCTCGATCATGCCCTATCAGAACGTGCCTGCGGGCGTCGCTCGCTTCGATCGCCGCGCCGTCACCACGGTCGAATATCGCGGCATACTCGACGTCGACGCCGCCCTCGCTGCGTCGGATGCCGCGGGACTCTACCGACTGCTGGTGACGCGCGGCGTCGTTCAGGATTCATCCGTGCCGAAATTCCAGAAATTTTCCGGACCGGTCGTACCGCTGGAAAATATCGACATGATGCCTTCGCCCAGAGCCGGCGCGATCCTTTACGACGTCAAACCCGGCGACCGCGTCAAGAAAGGCGACAGGCTGGCGACGATCGTCCACGCGCCCGGCGAGGCCGGCGGCCGCACGGAAGTGTTTGCCCCGCAATCGGGGTTCATCCTCACCCGCCGCTCGCGTCGCATCATCCGCGCTGGCGAGGATCTTTTGAAGCTCGCCGGCGACGCCAGGAGCAGCGACGCGCGCTCTGGCACGCTGGAAGACTGAGGCCGCGCGTTCGGCATCGGCGTGAAATCCAGTTGCATGGACCTCCATTCGCCGCTATGGGAGTCCCCATGAACATGCGTTCGAACAAGACCGTTTGGTGGTGGGCTCGCTGACAGCGGCCTGTTCGTGCGTGTGCGCGTGAAAAAGAGGGTGGCCGCAACGGAATGTCCGGGCGGCCATTTGTTTTTTAACGCCATTCCCAGGTCCGTTGCCCAAGACGCTGATGGAGACGGCAATGACGACTAAAGTTCTGGACAACGGGGCCGAGCGCTTCGTCACCGCGGGCGGCGTGACGATCACCCGCGAGCGGCACGACCGGCCCTACGAAGGCGCGATCGATGCCTATGTCGACGGCCTGAATTCGCGCCGTGGCGCCGTGTTCTCCTCCAACTACGAATATCCGGGCCGCTACACGCGCTGGGATACGGCCATCATCGATCCGCCGCTGGTGATTTCCGCGCGGGGACGCACGATGCGCATCGAAGCGCTGAACAAGCGCGGCGAAGTGTTGCTGCCGGTGATCGGCAAAGCGCTTGGCGAACTCGGTGAAGTGACGGTCGTCGAAACCTCCAAGACGCTCATCCGCCTCGATGTCGCTAGACCCGGTCGCGTCTTCACCGAGGAGGAGCGCAGCCGCGTTCCGTCCGTGTTCACGGTGCTGCGCGCCATCACCGCCCTGTTCAAGACCGCCGAGGACGCCAATCTCGGCCTCTACGGCGCCTTCGGCTACGATCTCGCCTTCCAGTTCGACCCTGTCGACTACAAGCTCGAGCGCAGAGGGAGCCAACGCGACCTGGTGCTGTTCCTGCCCGACGAGATCCTCGTCGTCGACCACTATTCGACCAAGGCCTGGACCGACCGCTATGATTATTCCGGCGAAGGCTTTTCGACCGAAGGCATGGCCCGCGACGCCACCGCCGAGCCGTTCAGGACCGCCGACCGCATCCCGCCGCGCGGCGACCACGAGCCGGGCGAATACGCCAACCTGGTGCGGCGCGCCATGGAGAGCTTCAAGCGCGGCGACCTGTTCGAGGTCGTGCCTGGCCAGATGTTTTACGAGCGCTGCGAGACCCAGCCTTCCGACATTTCGCGCAAGCTGAAGTCGATCAACCCCTCGCCCTATTCCTTCTTCATCAATCTTGGCGAAAACGAATATCTGATTGGCGCGTCGCCGGAGATGTTCGTGCGCGTCAACGGTCGCCGCGTCGAGACCTGCCCGATCTCTGGCACCATCAAGCGCGGCGACGACGCCATTTCCGACAGCGAGCAGATCCTGAAGCTGCTCAACTCGAAGAAGGACGAGTCCGAGCTCACGATGTGCTCGGACGTCGACCGCAACGACAAGTCGCGCGTCTGCGAGCCGGGTTCCGTGCGCGTCATCGGCCGCCGCCAGATCGAGATGTATTCGCGCCTGATCCACACCGTCGACCACATCGAGGGGCGGCTGCGCGAAGGCATGGACGCCTTCGACGCCTTCCTGTCCCACGCCTGGGCGGTCACCGTCACCGGCGCGCCGAAACTGTGGGCCATGCGCTTCATCGAGCAGAACGAGAAGAGCCCGCGCGCCTGGTATGGCGGGGCGATCGGCATGGTCAATTTCAACGGCGACATGAACACCGGGCTCACCTTGCGCACCATCCGCATCAAGGACGGCATCGCCGAGGTGCGTGCCGGCGCCACGCTGCTCTTCGACAGCTTGCCCGAGGAAGAAGAAGCCGAAACCGAACTGAAGGCATCCGCCATGCTCTCCGCCATCCGCGACGCCAAGACCGGCAACGCCACCGGGACCGAGCGCACCACCGCGCGCGTCGGCGATGGCGTCAACATCCTGCTCGTCGACCATGAGGACTCCTTCGTCCACACCCTAGCCAACTATTTCCGCCAGACCGGCGCCAATGTTTCCACGGTGCGCACGCCGGTGCCGGAGGAGGTCTTCGAGCGGTTGCGGCCCGACCTCGTCGTGCTGTCGCCCGGCCCGGGCACGCCGAAGGATTTCGACTGCGCCGCCACCATCCGACGAGCGCGCAGCCGCGACCTGCCGATCTTCGGCGTCTGTCTCGGCCTGCAGGCGCTGGCCGAAGCCTATGGCGGCGAGCTCAGGCAGTTGCACATCCCCATGCATGGCAAGCCGTCGCGCATCCGCGTTTCGAAGCCCGGCATCATCTTCTCAGGACTGCCCAAGGAAGTGACCGTCGGCCGCTATCACTCGATCTTCGCCGACCCGGTGCGCCTGCCCGATGGCTTCGTGGTCACCGCCGAGACCGAGGACGGCATCATCATGGCCTTCGAGCACCGCAAGGAGCCGATCGCGGCGGTGCAGTTCCATCCTGAATCGATCATGACGCTCGGTCACAATGCCGGCATGCGCATCATCGAGAACATCGTCGCGCATCTGCCGCGCAAGGCCAAGGAAAAGGCCGCCTAGGCGGCGCGTTGGGATGAATGCGGCAACGACGATGACAACGGCGGAAGCAAAGGCGGCGGCCAGGCAAAAGGTCGCCAGCCTTGCGTTCTGGTCGATCGTCGTCGCCGGCGTCGTGCTCGCCCTCAAGCTTGTCGCCTGGTACATCACCGGCTCGGTCGCGCTCTATTCGGACGCGGCGGAATCGATTGTCAACGTGATTGCTTCGGCCGCCGCGTTCTGGGCGATCCAGGTCAGCTACAAGCCCGCCGACCAGGACCATCCTTTCGGCCATCACAAGGCCGAATACTTCTCTGCCGTGCTGGAAGGGGTGCTGATCGTCGTCGCGGCGCTCTTGATCCTCAACGAGGTCTGGGAGTCATGGCAGCATCCGGCCCCGCTCGAGCAGCCCTGGCAGGGCCTTGCCGTCAACGGCGTCGCGACGGTCATCAATGCCATCTGGGCCTGGACGTTAATCCGCACCGGCCGCAGCGCGAAGTCGCCGGCGCTCGTGGCCGATGGCCAGCACATCATGACCGATGTGGTGACGTCCGTCGGTGTGCTCGGCGGACTTGTCGGCGCGGTGCTGACCGGCTGGCAGATCCTCGATCCGGCGCTGGCAGTCATCGTCGCGCTCAACATCCTGTGGCAGGGCTGGCATGTGATCGGCTCGTCGATGAGCGGGTTGATGGACCGCGCCGTCGACACCCAGGAGCACATGCAGATCCGCGACATCATCTCTGCCAATTCGAAGGGCGCGCTCGAAGTGCATGACCTCAAGACGCGCATTGCCGGCCGCGCCACCTTCATCGAGTTCCATCTCGTCGTCGACGCCGATATGACCGTCGGCGCCAGCCATGTCATCTGCGACCGCATCGAGGATGCGCTGAAGGCGGAGATCCCCTCGGTGCGCGTCACCATCCATGTCGAGCCGGATGACGAGGCCAAGCTGCCGAAGGGCACCACGGCGGTGCCTTTCGCCTGATGGTGCCAGCATGGCAGACGTTGGAGATTGGCCGGAGCGTCTCAACTTCGTCATTCTAGGGCGGAGCAGGAGCGAAGCTCCGTCGCGAAGACCCTAAAATGACGAAGCGCTGGTCATGGCGCACAGGCCGACTGCGGCATGGGGTTCAGCCGGTAGACCTTGTCGTCGGATTTCGTCTTGCCATCCGCCGCCTTCGAGCAGAGATCGACAATTGCCACCGCATTGTTGGGGTTCGCGACCATCACTGTGCCGTTGGCGCCCCGCTTGAGGAAAATCTCCTTCTGCGAGATGTCGCAGGAAAAGTCGCTCATCTTCGAACTGGCCGAACAACGCCACTGGTCGGCCTCGCCCTGGCAGGAATAGGTCTGCGTGACCTTTTTCCCCTTCTGCCTCGTCGTCACCGAAACGGCGATATCCGCCCCATCGGGCCAGTTCGCGGCATCGCCGCCGGCGGCGAAGGAGGCAAGCTCTATCGGTCCGCGGAAAACGCGGATCGATTGCGTCAGTTGGTTGGGATGCGACTTCAGATGCGCATCGTCGTAGTCGCGCCCGAAACAGAAGGGCTGATCGGGCTTCAGCCGCACGCGCAGCGGGTCCCCAAGCGCCGGATCGATCGGGTCGATGCGCGCGAACTCCGCCTTGCAGGTCTCGGTCGGCATCGGGTCCAGCTTGAAATTGTCATCCTCACTGCCTAGCGCCTGCTTGTTGTACTCTGCCTTGCTCATCGACTCCGACGCGTCGGGATCGAGATAGACGTCCGGCGATAGGCCGGAGAGCAGAAGCTTGCCCTTGTCGTCGACTTTCAGCGAAGCCAGCGTCCGGTCGCAATCCATGCCGCAGCGGATGCCGCTTGCCTTGTCGCTCGGGTCTTCCTTGTTGCACCAACTGCTCGCCCATTCGGGCTGCCTGGCACCGCGAACCGTGGTGGTGAGGAAGCCGTTATAGGAATTATCCTGGTTGGCGGGAGGTTCTTCGTTCGGCCGGCTCACCGGGTCATGGCCGTAGAAGAAGAAAATACGCCCCACCTTCTGGTTCGGATGCGCCTTGAGATGGGCAGCGTCGTAGACGCGGCCGAAGCAGGCGTCGGCGCCGGTCGGGCTGAGCTCGGGAAGCTTGGGCGGTTGTTCGGCGCGCGCCGCGCCGGAAAAAGCGGCAAGGGCGGCGCAAAGCATCGCGCCCGTCATGGCCCTCCCCACAACGGTCCTCGATGCCATGTGATCCTCCTCCCGCCGACAGGACTGGCTTTATGCTAGAGCAATTCCAGGAAAAGTGTGAGCAGTTTTCCGTTTGGAATTGCGTAAAAACAAGGAGATAGGCGTTTCGCCGTTTCCGTGAAACGCAGTAATCTAGGAGCGCCGCCCGGACCATGCAAAATTGTGCGAACGGGCAAGGCAAGGGAGGACAGGATGCTGCGCCGTGACATTTTTCGTGCCGGTCTCGCAGGGGCCGCGGGCCTGTTCGGCCTGAGCCGTGCAAATGCGGCCACGCCTGAGGGAAGGCTGAAAGTCGCCTATCACCTCAGCGACGCCGACAAGGTCAACTTCGTCCTCGGCAACATCAAGAACCACTATGAAGGTACCGGCGGCAATGTCGACATCGTGCTTGTGGTGCACGGTCCGGCTCTGGCCGCCTTCAAGTCGAAGGGGGCTTCCGGTGCGGTTTCCAGCCGCTTTGCCGGCCTTGTTCAGCAGGGACTCGTCCCGCAAGCCTGCGGCAACACCCTGCACGGCATGGATATCACACTGACCGACCTGCTGGCGGGCTTCGAGCTTGCCGAGAAAGGCGGCGTCGTGAAGCTCGCCGAACTGCAGCAGCAGGGCTATCTCTATCTCAGGCCCTGAGCGCGACCGGGCTTGAACGGCAGGCAGGCAATGGCCTACGAAGGATGGCAACCCGGAGGCCAGCCGACATGACGACACTTGCCATCCCCGATCTTGCCGGAAAGGCGGTGCTGGTCACCGGCGCTTCGACCGGCATAGGCGCAGCACTTGTTCGTGCCTACGCGGCGCAGAAGTGCCGTGTCGCGCTGCACTACAATGAGAGCCGCGAGGCCGCCGAGAACCTGGCCGGATCCATCCGCGACGACGGCGGCGAGGTGTTTCTGGTCCAGGGTGACTTTTCGAGACCTGCCGATGTCGAACGCGTCGTCGAGGAGAGCGCAAACCATTTCGGCCGGCTCGACGGCCTGGTCAACAATGCCGGCGGCATGCTTGGCCGCGTCGCCTATGCCGAGCAGGATGAAGCGCATTACGACGCGGTGATGGACCTCAATGCGCGCTCGGTGCTGACCGCCTCGCGCAAGGCGATACCATGGCTGAAGCGGCAGGGCGGCTTCATCATCAACACCACCTCGATCGCCGCCCGCAACGGCGCCGGCGGCGGCGCCGGCCTCTACGGGTCGTCCAAGGCCTTCGTCTCCAACGTGACGCGCGGCATGGCCAAGGAACTGATCGGCTTCGGCATCCGCGTCAACGCGGTGGCGCCCGGCACGATCCTGACGCCGTTCCACGAACGCTATTCGAGCGCCGAGCAGATCAAGGCCATGGTCGCCACCATTCCGCAAGGGCGTGCCGGAACGCCCGAGGATTGCGTCGGCGCCTATCTGTTCCTGTCATCCGATCTGTTGAGCGGCTACATCATCGGCCAGGTGATCGAGGTGAATGGCGGCCAGTTGATGCCGTGAGCTGGCGATTGCATAGTGGATGCAGCGTGCAACCTGGAGGGAGAGCAACGGCATGTACGGACTGATCGGCAAGATGCGGGCGGCGCGCGGCCAGCGCGATGCGGTCATGGAGGTGCTGCGCGAAAGCACCGCCGCGCTTCCCGGCTGCCTGAGCTACATCATCGCCACCGATCCGGCCGACGCCGACGCGATCTGGGTCACCGAAGTGTGGACCGACCAGGCGAGCCACAAGGCCTCGCTGCAGTTGCCGGAAGTCCAGGCGGCGATCGCCAAGGCGCGTCCCTTCATCGCCGGCTTCGAATTCCAGATCGAGACCCATCCCGTGGGCGGCTTCGGCCTTCCTGCGCCAAACAAAGCTGGCTGACCTCCTGGCAGTCTCAACATTCGTCCGCAGATCGCGGCTTTCTGCAACAGCGCTGTTGATGGCACACCTCTAGGGTCATTTCCGACCGCTTGTAATATCCAAGCAGATAGGCTAAGTTCAATGGACTAAGTCTGATTGGAGCAGCCAACGTGCAGACTGTAAACATCCACAACGCGAAGACCAATCTTTCGCGCCTGGTCGACCGGGCCGCCAAAGGTGAACCGTTCATCATCGCCAAGGCGGGCAAGCCGTTGGTCAAGGTCGTGCCCATCGATCAGCCCGCCGCGTCGCAAATAAAACGGCTTGGCTTCATGGCCGGCCAGTTTTCCGTGCCCGATGATTTCGATCGCATGGGTGGCGATGAGATCGAGCAGCTGTTCGGCCTCAAAGCGTGAAGTTGTTGCTCGACACCCACTTACTGTTGTGGGCGGCCGGTGAGCCGGATCAGCTGCCGCTTCCGGCCCTGGCCGAAATGGAAGATCCGTCAAACGAGCTGCTGTTCAGTGCCGTCAGCCTCTGGGAAGTCGCAATCAAACGTGGACTTGGGAGAGCCGGCTTCACCGTGGATCCGCGTTTGCTGCGGCGAGGCCTTCTGGACAACGGCTATCAAGAATTACCCATCACCAGTGAACATGCCGTGGCCATTGACGGACTTCCACCCATCCACAAGGACCCGTTCGACCGTATCCTCGTTGCCCAGGCCATTGTGGAAGGCGTTACCTTGCTTACGGTGGATGATGTGGTGGCCCGCTATCCAGGCCCGATCCGAAAGCTCTGACGGACCAGCCGCCTGCTCGACATCGATCCGCTGACCGCCTATCTGGCGACCAGCCCCGTCGGCGTGGACACTGTCGCCCATCATCGCCGCCCGCTGCGCAGAACGTCGACACCTCCTTCATCATGCTTCATCATGACCTTGCAGTCGGCGCGCTTCCAGGCCGTGCTGCTCATTGGGCCAAGCGTAGCCAGGCTGGTGGCGCGAAACGTCGGGGCCTGATCCGGGCTATCCAATGCCAAAGGAATTCCAGGAAAAATGCTCAGCGGCTTTCCGTCCGGAATTGCGTAAAAACAGAAAATCAGAGGAGGTCAGCAATCCTATTAAATTAGGATGCTGAATTGCTCTAAGGGAACGGAGGAGAGTGCCCATGGAACGCCGTCAGAACGCCGTCGACCTGTCTGGCCGCATCGCCGTGGTGACGGGCGGCGCGCAAGGTATCGGCCTTGCGGTCGCCCGGCGCCTATTGTCGTCGGGCGCGAGCGTCGCCATCTGGGACGTCGACCAGACGGCAATGCGCAAAGCTGCCGCCGAACTCGCGTCGCTCGGCCGCGTCGAGGCCATCTTTTGCGACCAGTCGCAGATCGAGGCCGTCGATCGCGCCGCCGCCGAGACC
Source organism: Mesorhizobium sp. CA14 (assembly GCF_020165195.1). Classification (GTDB taxonomy): domain Bacteria; phylum Pseudomonadota; class Alphaproteobacteria; order Rhizobiales; family Rhizobiaceae; genus Mesorhizobium. The sequence goes on from NZ_JAIUHR010000008.1 coordinate 19,889, forward strand.
GAGCGAACGCTCGGCCCCGTCGATCTCCTGGTCAACAATGCCGGCATTGCCGGGCCGGCGGCGACGGTGGCGGACTATGACCCTGCCGCATGGCGCCAGATCGTCGACATCGACCTCAACGGCGTCTTCTATTGCTGCCGGCGACTGGTGCCCGGCATGGTCGCGCGCAATTACGGCCGCATCGTCAACATCTCCTCGGTGGCCGGCAAGGAAGGCAACCCGAATGCCGCCGCCTATTCTGCCGCCAAGGCCGGCGTGCTGGCGCTGACCAAGTCGCTCGGCAAGGAACTTGCCGGACATGACATCGCCGTCAACGCGTTGACGCCCTCGCCCGCCCGCACCCGTATCCTCGAGCAACTCACCGAGGCGCAGGTCGCCTACATGCTCGGCAAAGTGCCGCGCGGCCGCTTCGTCGAGGTCGAGGAGGCGGCCGCCATGGTCGCCTTCATGCTGTCGGACGAGAACTCCTTCACCACCGGCGCGACTTTCGATCTCTCCGGCGGCCGCGCGACCTATTGACCGCAAACTTCGATTTCAGCTGATGACCAGGCTTGCGATCCGGTCGCCGTCGAGCGTGAAGGCCATGTCGCCTTCGCCATTGAAGCCGTTGCCGGTCACGGCGACGCGGGCATGATAGACGCCGTCGCGCTGCGCGACGCGAATGATGCGAAGATTGGACTGCACGCCGATATTGTCCGACTGGTTCCACCGCGCAACTCCGTCGCGGCCATGGAAATCGCGACCCCAGTCGCTCAAGAAAGCATCGTCTGTGAATGTGGCCAGAAAGGCTTCAGTATCGGCTGCGTTGGTCGCTTCGACAACGCGACGGATCGGATCGGGTGTGGTCATTAGTCTATGTCCTCAAGCTGAAAATCAGGTCAGGCCGGCCTCGCCTGAATATCAACGCAACCTCAGTCCAACCTGTGCATCAGATCGTCATCCAGCCAGCGGCCGAAGAAATACACAAGCTGCTTATGCCACCACGGCCAGTCATGGCTGACGTCGCCGCCCCAATAGTCGACCCAGGCAGGAATCGATTTGTCGCGCAGCACCTGTTCCAGCTCGCGCGTTTCGACCAGCATGCGCTCTTCCCAGGCGCCCTGGCCGCAGCAGAAGATCAGCCTGAGCGTCCTGAGCCGCCCGAGCAGCTTCTGGTCGACGATGCCGGGCAGATAGTCGAGCGGCGAGTTGAAATAGATATTGCCTTCCAGCGCCCGGCCGAAAAAGTCGCGGGCCGAATAGACGCCGGACAGCGAGATCACGCCGCTCGCCAGCTCCGGAAAGCGGAACACGAAATTCGACGAGTGGTAGCCGCCCATCGAGCAGCCGCAGAACAATGGTTTCAAGGCGCGTCCGCCGTTCGACTTGGCGGCAACCGCCTGCAGTTCCGGCAGCGCCTCCTCGCGCACATAGCGGAAATAGGCTTCGTGGCGGGCGACGCGCTGCGCCGGGTCGGCATGTTTGTCGAAGAAGGATTCCGAATCGATACCGTCCAGCGTGAAGAGCTGGATGCGGCCGGTGTCGATGAACTCGGCAAGTGCTGCAACCCCGCCCGAATCCTCGAACTGGTAGAACCGCCCTTGCGAGGTCGGAAACACCACCACCGGACGCCCGGCATGGCCATAGCGCTTGTATTCGATGTCGCGGCCGAGATTGCGGGCATGGCCCTTGTGGTAGGAGACGTCCATCCGGCTCAGGCCTTTTCCGCGTGGATATAGTCGACCGCCTGGCGCAGCGCCTTCGGATCCTTCGAACGCATCTGGTAGGCGTAATTGCCCATGGCGCGGCTGAAGACCTCTTCAATGGCCTGGTGATGGACGATCTTGTCGCCATGGGCGGCTAGCACGTCCGCATGGCTGTGCAAATAGTCGATATGGCGTTTGCGGCTGGCATAGGCGGTGAAATAATTGCCCTTGTAAGGGCCGCCGGCCGCGTCCTTGACCACCATGTCGGCCCAGGCGGCATAGACGTCGATGTCGAAGGTATAGTTGATGGCGCCCGGCGGGCGCATATTGACCTCGAGCGCGATGATGCGCTTGTCCCTGGTCTCGAACAGCTCGATGTGGAAGAAACGCTCGCGCACATCGAAGGCCTTCAGGATCTTGCGGCCCGCCTCCTCGACCTCCGGGCTGATCTCGGGAAAGCAGGTGTAGCTCATGTGGCGGTCGCGGTTGACCGCCTCCATGATGCTCTGATCGTAGCGGTGGCTCGCCGCAAGCACCACCTCGCCGTCGCGGTTGACCAGCCCGTCGAAGGTCACCACCAGCCCCTCGATGAACTGCTCCATGACAAAGGTGACGTCTTCCGGCTTGTCCCTGAAGAACTGGTCGAGCTCCTTGGCGTTGGAGATCTTGAAAGTGTTGGAAGCTCCGGAGCCCGAATCCGGCTTGACCACAACCGGGTAGCCGACACGGCGGATGAAGGTCATGGCGCCGGCGCGGTCGGAGCATTTGCGCTGCGGGATGGTCTCGACGCCGCTCTTGCGGAAGAAGGCGCGCATGCGGCTCTTCCGCTTCAAATTCTTCACGAAGTCGACCTTGGTGCCGAAGATGTTGAAATCGGTGCGGATGTTGGCTTCGAGCTCCAGCCAATGCTCGTTGAGCGACTCGAAGCGGTCGATGCGGCCCCATTTGTGTATGAAGTGCCCCATCGCCCGGAAAACGGCGTCGTAATCTTCCATGTCGGCGACCCGGTAATATTCCGACAGCGCCGCCTTCAGCTTGGCGTTCAAGGTCTCGTAAGGCGCATCGCCGATGCCGAGCACAGTGGCGCCGGCCTTCTTCAGCCGGTCACAGAAATCGGCGCCGTTGGCCGGAAAATGCGGCGAGAAGAACACGAAATTCATGGACGACCTCTCCCCGGAGCTTCGCTCGGTAGCCAAGCCTTCAAGGCAAGTCTGGCGCATTTGCGATCCGTGGGGAAGACGCCAGTGCCGGCGACGAGAGACCAGGCTCGGCGCATTCGCCCCTTCCGTCCCGCTTGCCTCCGGCGGGCCGCTCCTGTAAGAGAGCCGCCATGACCCCGCGCGTCCGCTCCGTCGCCTCCTCTCGCACCGGCTTTGCCGGCGAGACCGCGCGCGCGCTCGCCTCGACCCTGCTTCTTCTCGGCCTTATCGGCGATCGCCGGGTTCGCTGAAGGAGCGCCCGGCGGTCGAAACCGCCGCTTAAGGCGCATGCTCCTTGGCCAGACTTTGGCAAAGTCACATCAAGCGAACGAATTTTTGGTAGAGGCGACGCTCGCCACCCATCCGCCTGAAGCGGGCATGCGGGCCGCCGGGAGAAACGACGATGAACGCACGAGAAGAAATCCGCGCCGGCGAGGCTGAAAGCCGGAAGCGCGCGGCCGGCCACATGCCGGATGCATCACGTAAATACCAAGCCTACCCGACAGTCGGCCTGACCGACCGCACCTGGCCGAACAAGATCATCGACAAGGCGCCGATCTGGTGCTCGGTCGACCTGCGCGACGGCAACCAGGCGCTGATCGACCCGATGGGCCATGAACGCAAGGCGCGCATGTTCGCGCTGCTCCTCGACATGGGCTTCAAGGAGATCGAGATCGGCTTCCCCTCGGCCTCGCAGACGGATTTCGACTTTGCCCGCTGGTGCATCGAGGAAGGCGGCGTGCCCGCCGACGTGTCGCTCCAGGTGCTGGTGCAGTGCCGTCCCGAGCTGATCACGCGGACCTTCGAGGCGCTCAAGGGCGCGCACCGCCCGATCGTGCATTTCTACAATTCGACCAGCGAGTTGCAGCGCCGCGTCGTGTTCGAGAAGAACGTCGCCGGGATCAAGCGCATCGCCACCGACGCCGCCAAGATGATCACCGACATGGCCGCCAAGGCCGGCGGCGGCTACCGCTTCGAATATTCACCCGAAAGCTTCACCGGCACCGAGCTCGAAGTCGCGCTGGAGATCTGCAACGCCGTCACCGAGATCGTGAAGCCGACGGCCGACAACAAGCTGATCATCAATCTGCCGTCGACGGTCGAGATGTCGACGCCCAATGTCTATGCCGACCGCATCGAGTGGATGTGCCGCAATCTAGACGCCAGAGAGAACCTGATCGTCTCGCTGCATCCGCACAACGACCGCGGCACCGGCATCGCCACCACCGAGCTCGGCCTGATGGCCGGCGCCGACCGCGTCGAAGGCACGCTGTTCGGCAATGGCGAACGCACCGGCAATGTCGATATCGTCACGCTGGCGCTCAACATGTTCACCCAAGGCGTCGATCCGGAACTGGACTGCTCCGACATCAACCGGATGAAGGACGTCTACGAATATTCGAACCAGTTGAAGATCCCGGAACGCCATCCTTATGTCGGCGAACTGGTCTACACGGCTTTCTCCGGCTCGCATCAGGATGCCATCAACAAGGGCATGAAAGCTCTGAAGAAGGCCAATACCCCCATCTGGGAAGTGCCCTATCTGCCGATCGATCCGGCCGATGTCGGCCGCACCTACGAGGCAATCATCCGCATCAATTCGCAGTCGGGCAAGGGCGGCATCGCCTATGTGCTGCAGGCGGATTACGGCCTCAATTTGCCGCGCAATCTGCAAATCGAGTTCAGCCAGGCGATCCAGGCGATCACCGATGCGGAAGGCAAGGAAGTGCCGGCCAGGCGCATCCACGAACGTTTCCTCGAAACCTATGTCGACCAGCCCGGCGCGCGGCTGAAATTCCTCGACCATCGCACCTTCCCCGATACCGAGGTGAAGGGCCGGCGTATCGTGGAGGCGGAGATCCTCGACAACGGCAAGGAAGTAACCATCACCGGCTCGGGCACCGGCCCGATCGACGGCTTTGTCGATGCGCTCTCGCGCCATGTCGGTGTCGACATGTCGGTGCTCGACTATTCCGAGCATTCCCTGCAGCGCGGCTCCAACGCCTCGGCGATCTCCTATGTCGAAATGGAGCATCCGGGCGGCAAGCTGTTCGGCGCCGGCATCAACACCAACATCGTCGCCGCTTCGCTGGAGGCCGTTGTTTCGGCCGCCAACCGCATTATTGGCCGCAAAGCCGGCTGATCTGATCCAGTGATGCAGCGTGGCGCATTCCAATTGCGCCACGCTGCATACGCGCACGCGAACCTGCCATTCGTTAACCGCCGGAGGAATTTCCGGTGGCTTACGCGATCGCATAATACAAGCATCCTTGTGCGCCGGCGCGAGCGCTATATTATCGCGCCCTAACCTGTGCCGACTTCGAAAGGTTCGACACTTGGAGCATGCCCCGCCTGCCGCCCCCGCAGTGCGCGAGACATTGGAGCGACTGCTTGCCAGCGAAACGTTCGGACGATCCGAGCGTGCCCGCAGGCTTTTACGCTATCTGGTCGAACGCGAGCAGGCCGGCGAGGCCGACAGGCTGAAAGGCGTTTCGATCGCCATGGACGTCTTTGGCAAGGACGGCGATTTCGATGCCTCCACCGATGCCGTGGTCAGGGTCCAGGCCGGACGTCTGCGCGAACTTCTGGAGCAGTATTTCGCCAATGAAGGCGTCGCCGAGCCAGTGCGCATCGCGATCCCGCGCGGCGGCTATGTCCCTTCCTATGAGCTGAACGCGATCCGGCTGCCTGGCGACGCCAGGTCCGACTCCGGCAACATCGCGCAGCGGCCCGACGCTTTGGCCGAAGCCGCTCCGGCCGCGACCGGGCACCTGGACACCTCCGCGCCGAGCGAACCTGCAGCGCTGATGGCGCCGGCGGCACCTGCGCACTCGCTCACCCGCCAACTGCGCTTCTTCTGGGCTGCCATGGTCCTCGTCATTGTCATGCTCGGCGTGCTTATAGTACGTCAAGGCAATGCCTTCCTTGACGGCGGCGACACGGTTGAAACGGCAGGCACGGCGAGCATCGCTGCCCAGCCGACATTCGACGCCCTGCCGCTGATCTACATTGCGGTGAAAGCCGATGGAGCGGAAGCGGCTCGCGTCGCATCGTCGCTGCGCGCCGGGCTTGCCGGTTTCGACACCATCGATTTTATCGGGCGCGATGCGGATTCGACCCGCGATCGGTCCGCCGATCCGATCAGTTTCGTTTTCGAAATTGTTCCGGGGCCCGCTGCCGGCGACGTCACGGTGGAATTGCAGAGCGTCGCGACCGGGCGGGTCCTCCTGTCGCGCAACCTGACATCGGCCGAAAGCGCCCCTGGCGCGGTTGAAAGCAACATCGCCAGCCTTCTCACCTCGACCGTTCCCGCTTCGGGCGCGATCTACAGCTACATTGACCAGAGCGACATTCGGACCAGCCAGATCGGGTGTCTGGTGCTTGACGACCGCTATTATCTCGACATGAGCGCCCAGACGCACGAAATTGCATATCGCTGCCTGGAGAAGCTGGTCAGCGACGGCACCAAATCGTCACTTGTTTACGCGGAGCTGGCCGCGCTTCATGTGGAAGCCGTCACCGCGCACTATGCCTATCCACCGCAAGCGACGCTCGAAAAGGCCATGTCGCTTGCCCATCGCGCCGTCCAGATGGGGCCGATGAGCCCGCACGCGCATCGCGCCTTCGGCTACCTCAACTCGCGCCTCGGCAACGCGGACGAAGCGATCCGCTTGATGCGCAAGGCTTACGAACTCAACCCGTATGATCTCGGCATGGCCGCCGCCTATGGCTACGGGCTGATCTTCGCCGGCAAATATGATGAGGGAACGCCGATCCTGGGCCACGCGGTCGAAACCTTCAGCGGCCATCCGACCTGGTGGGATTATGGCCTGTTCATCGGAGCCTTCATGCAGGGCGATATGAAGAAGGCCGCGATCGCCAGCGAGTCACTGCGCACGACGTCATCCAAGTCGCATTATCTGGCCGCGCGCCTGATCGGCGCGAGGATTTCCGGGCGCGAGAAGCTGGCGGGCGAGCTTGCCAACGAACTCACCGCCGAATTCCCGAACTTTGTCGCCAACCCGCGCGCGACATTCGTCGACCGCAAATACCCCGCCGATCTCACCGACCGGCTGGTCCAGTCCTTGCGCGCCGCCGGGATCGGCAACCCGAGCTAATCCAGCTCTTGGTGAGCATTTGGGCCACATGATCGCTGGAGCGCGGAAGTATGATGCTGTGATCCGCCAAATATTCAGTCATGCTTGCGCGCCGGGCGCTGACGGGACGCCGCAGTCGCGAAAATTTTACTGGCCATCGGTCTGGTTCGGGAGCAATTCAGCCACAATTTGAAGTAGCTGCCTGTCTTGGTTACCGCTCCATTTTTCATGCTTCCATTCCCTTATGCCGTCGAATGTGGCGCTGGTCCGAGGACGATCGTCCTTCTGCACGGCTTCGGAGCCTGTGGTGAGATCTGGCGTGACGTCGCGACCCCGCTGGCGGCGCAGGCGAGAGTCTTGGCCTATGATCTGCCGGGCCACGGACATTCCCTGGAATGCGAAGGCATGGGCGGCGCCAAGCCGGCCGCGCGAGCCATTCTCGCCGATCTGGCCGGGCGCCGGTTGGGCAAGGTCCATCTCGTTGGTCATTCCATGGGCGGCGCGATCGCGACATTGATGGCACTTGCCGATCCCGACAGGGTTGCATCGCTCACTCTGTTGGCGCCCGGCGGCTTCGGCCCGGAAATCAACGCAGACTTGCTGCGCCGCTATGCTGCCGCGGCCGGCAGGAGAGAAGTCCGCGCCAGCCTTGCCGCCATGTCGGGTCCGCGCAGCGTGCCGCCCGACCATGTGGTGGATGCACTATGCCGGATGCGCAAGCGGCCGGGCCAGTTGCAGACCCTGATCGATATGGCGGCGGCGATGACCACGGATGACCGGCAAGGGGTCATCCCACGCGCCCAGTTGGATACCCTCGACATGCCGGTGATGGTCGTTTGGGGAGCGGAGGATCCGCTGCTGCCCGTCGAGCAGGCCGAGGCGCTCCCGTCGCATTTCCATCTGCACCATGTCCTTGACGCAGGTCATATGCTGATCGAGGAAGCCCCGGACCTGGTTGCCGAAATCGTGCGTCGCAACACGCGACGGCGGCGCAGACGGTTGCGTCCACCGCTGGGCGCCGCGGCGAGTTGATTGCTGAGTACCTTGCCGGGATCGGCTCTCCCGGCCAACCTCGACGCATCCGTAACGCGCTTTATGCGGACCGGGGCGGCCGCGCCGCTCATCGTCGGCAGTGCATTTTTCCGGCGACTGTGTTAATTCGCTGTTAACCAACAGCGAGACAGCCGCCATGAAGGATGCAGGCGACAAAATCACCCCGATGGAGCCGTCGCGAAAGCTCTCGGATGCCATACGCGACGTCAAAAACGCCTTCGCCGACCGCGATGACGTGGTCGTCGACATGCGCGAGGCGCATCGCATGCGGCTCGACCTGCTGGCAACCGAGCTTGCCCCGGTCTTTGCCGATGTCCCGGCCGACATGGACAGCTTCGACTTCGCCGTCTCGTCTGGCCTGCAGCCCCGGTTATGGATCGATGCGGTGAGCCACGTCGCCATGGGGCGCGACCGCCGCACCTACCGCTTCCTCAAGGATACGCGCGTCGGCCGTGTGGTGCTGGCCGAGACGACCGAGATGAAAGCCGTCGCCGATGCGGTGACGCGCTACGTGGCGGAACGTGTCGTCGAGCGGCAGCACATGATGGAGGGCGGCGTGGAGAGTGCTGTTCCCGGCCTGCATCGTCCCGTGGTCCGGGAGGCGGAGCCGCCCATTCAATCCGAAAGCCGCCTCAGTGGCTGGACGACCTTCTTCGCCGGCCTCGGCCTGATAGCCGCCGGTGCCCTTGTCGGCCTGGCGGTTTCGCTGGCCATGTTCTGGGATCGCATCGTGCACATGAAGATCAGCTTCTGACGAGTTCGCGGTCCTTCACGCCCGGCACGTCGAGATCCGTCGTTTGCAGATCCGAAGGCGGCAGTGCCGGCCCGGTCAGGCCGCGCCGCGTCAAGCGTACGCGCCAAGCACCTTTTTCGCCGTCGATCTCGAACAGATTGTACTGAGCGGCCGGATGCTTGCCGCCCGGCGCCTGGCCCGCGGCGGCAACCCCGACCACGGGCACTTTGGCGCCGCGTGCGCCGATGGTGAACAAGGACGGCAGATGCGAATGGCCGTGCAGGACGAGCTCCGCGCCATGCCTGCGAACGACCTTGTGAAAACGAGCGATGCCGAACAGCCGCTTATGTTGCTGGACGGCGCCGCGCACCGGAGGGTGGTGGATCATGATGGCGCGGAACAGCCCTTGTTTCGCCGCATCGTCGAGAATCCTGCCGAGCCGCTCGGCCTGCCCCTCCATGAAGAAGCCATTGGCCATGAAGGGCGCGGTGGCGCGCGCCGTGGTGACGCCGATCAGCGCGACATTGCCGCGCACGCGCAGATACGGAAAGGAATTGCGGTCGACCGGACTGTTGACGCCGTCGCCCGTCATCCAGGGAGCCCACGACCGGCAGACCTTGTCGAAGGCGCCCGGCACATAGGCGTCGTGATTGCCGGGGACCACGGAAACATCATGCGGCGATCCAAGCGTCTCCAGCCAGTGCTTGGCCATCTCGATCTCGCCGTCGAGCGCCAGGTTGACGAGGTCGCCGGTGACGGCGAGATGGTCCGGCGCGCCGGCCTTGATGTCGGCGACGATGGTGTCGATCACCGCGTCATGCATATGGCGGCGTCGGTTGCGCTGCCAGTTGACATAGCCCAGCACGCGCTTGGAGGCGAGGTCGCGATAGGTTACATCGGGCAGCGGTCCCAGATGAGCATCGGAAATATGCGCGAGCCTGAACATGGCCCATTCTTAAGCGACGCCGGCGAGGCTTTCCACTCACCCTTTGCTGTTCGCCCAAGCAGGTTCCGCAAAAGTGCCTCACGGTTTTGCGGCCAGAACCTGCGAAAAACAAGGAAAGCCAAGCAGATATCCGTGGGGCAACCCATGGACATATGCTTGGGGACCGTCGGATGATTCGCCGAGCCGATCCGGAAGAGGCATTCCGCCAGACCGGCTGGCCGGGGTTGCGGGCAAGGCTATTCCATTTTTACTTCCTGCTGCGCCGCCCGATGACGCTCGGCGTCCGCGGGCTGGTTTATGACCGCGCCTCCAACTCCGTCTTCCTGATCCGCCATACCTATGTTCCAGGCTGGCAGCTCCCCGGCGGCGGCGTCGAGGTCGGCGAGACGCTTGAGGAAGCGCTGGTGCGCGAGCTGGCCGAGGAAGGCAACATCGCTCTGACCGCTCCGCCGGTGTTGAAGTCGATGCATTTCAACCGCCGCCCCAGCAAGCGCGACCATGTCGGCCTTTATCTGATCGAAGCCTTCCGCCAGACGGCGCCGAAACTGCCGGACCACGAGATCGCCGAAACGGGTTTCTTCCCGATCGACCGGTTGCCGGAAGGCGCGACCCCGGCGACACTTCGACGGATCGCGGAGATTTTTGAGAGCCAGCCTGTATCAGAGTTTTGGTAGGCTTGCTTTCTTGTTTGCAAAAACTTTATGCTCTACTTCAGTAAACGTGGGGATTGGGGCAAGCAGTGAGCAACAGCGATGAGACTTCCATAAGCGTCTGGCCTTATGTTGGATACTATGCTTTAACGATGGTGGCGTTGACGATCGCACTTGGTATATTGGTCGTCGCTGTCCCAGCGTTTTCAGAGGTAATCGGCAAGGCCGCCGGATTTGCGATAAGTTTCGGATCGGCCAATTTCGCGCTCCATAAGTTCATAAGAAGAAACGGCCGATTGTTCATTCGCAGGGAATATTGGACGATAGTTCTGCTCTCAACCCTGGCAGCCTTTTTGATTTCGGCGCCGCTGGGTTGGTTGGCCATCCTAGGAGAAGCGAAACAGCATGACCTGAGCGGCGTTCCCTCGGCCGTGTGGGTTGGAAGCGTTCTGTTCGCTTTCCTGTTGACGTTTGGCTTGAATGCCGCCTGGTATTCAAGCCGATTTGGCAAAACTCTGCTGAAAGTCGAACTTGCCAGGCGAGCCCGCAGCGATACCGAGGCTTTCCGTTAGATCGGGTCACGCCGCCTTCCTGAACCTGTTCCGGTCATGCGGCGCGGCATAATCGAGTTCCGGCCCTGCCGGAATGATCCCCGTCGGGTTGATCGATCCGTGGCTGCCGTAATAATGCGCCTTGATGTGATGCAGGTTGACTGTGCCAGAGACGCCGGGCACCTGATAGAGATCGCGCAGGTAGTTCGACAGGTTCGGATAATCGGCGATGCGGCGCAAATTGCATTTGAAGTGGCCGACATAGACGGGATCGAAACGCACCAGCGTCGTGAACAGCCGCCAGTCCGCCTCGGTGATGTGTTCGCCGGCCAGATAGCGCTGCTTCGAAAGCCGCTCTTCGATCGCATCGAGCGCCGCGAACAATTCGCCGAACGCTTCCTCATAGGCTTTCTGCGTCGTGGCGAATCCGGCGCGATAGACGCCGTTGTTGATCGCCGGATAGACCAGCGCATTGATCTTGTCGATCTCCGCGCGCCCCGCTGCCGGGTAGAAGTCGAGACGCGCATCGCCCCATTCGTCGAAGGCGGAATTGAGCATGCGGATGATCTCGGAAGACTCGTTGTTGACGATCGTCTTTTGTCGCTTGTCCCACAGAACCGGCACCGTCACACGGCCTGAATAGGCCGGATCGGCCTTGGCATAGATCTGGTGCAGGAAATCGAGGCCGTAGAGCGTGTCCCCGGTGGCGCCGTCCTCGGCTTTGAAGGTCCAGCCGTTTTCGCCCATGAAATGGTGCACAACGGAAACGGAGATGATGCCTTCCAGCTTCTTCAGAGCGCGGAAGATCAGCGTGCGGTGTGCCCACGGACAGGCGAGCGACACATAGAGATGATAGCGGCCGGGTTCCGCCTTGAAGCCGCGCTTTCGCCCTTCTGCCGGCCTGCCGTCGCGCGTGATCCAGTCGCGCCATTGCGACTCCGTCCGCACGAACCGCCCACCGCTGTCGGTGTTGGGCGCGCTATCCCGCCATTTGCCTTCGATCAGCAATCCCATCGAAAATCTCCCTGTGCTCACACATATCTAGATCAATAACCGGGCTGGCGAAGCCTTCGGGCACTGAACAGTTCGTCAAACGACGAACCAGTTCGTTAAATGACGAACCCTTTCGTCAACTGGGCAAAGAAAGGCAAAGGCACCGATTGCAGCGACACAAAATTGGTGCTAGCGGAGGCGCCCATGTTCGACTTTGCCTCGATCCGGTTCGACCGACGACGAAAGGGCGCCCGCGCTTAAGAAGCGCTAACTGGCGAACGCTGCCGCTTGCAGCAAACCTTCCTCGCATACCGGAACGCAAAGACCATGAACCTTGCCGACGTGAAATACCTGCCGGAAACCCCGGCGCATGATGCCGAAATCGAAGCCATCAACGACGAGGCCTTCGGCCCCGGTCGTTTCGTGCTTGCCGCCTACAAGATCCGTGAGGCCGGCGGGCACGACCGCTCGATGTCCTTTGTCGCCGTCAAGGACGATACGGTGATCGCTTCGGTGCGCATGACGCGCGTGGCCGCGGGCGCCGGTCGCGCCATGATGCTCGGCCCGCTTGCGGTGCGCCCCGTCTTCAAGAATCTCGGCATCGGCCGCAAGCTGGTCGCGATCGCGCTAGAGGCGGCCAGGAAGGCCGGTGCGCCTGCCGTCATTCTGGTTGGTGACGAACCATATTATGGACCGCTTGGGTTCAAGCGCTTTCCGCGCGGACAGATCACCATGCCGCGCCCGGTCGATCTCGACCGGCTACTATATCACGAGATCAAGCCAGGCGCGGTCGCCCGCTTTGCCGGCGATGTCTGTCACGCCAACACGGCAAGGGTCGCGGAATTTGCCCCGGCCGTGTCGCGTTCGACCGCGAGTGTGCAGCCGTCGATCGACCCGCCTATTGCGGTTGCGCCTCCTTTGCGCGCTTCGTAGCATAATCGGGAATTCTGGGAGGCCTTCATGAACCCGAACGGCCAAATCGCGATCGTCACCGGCGGCGGGTCGGGCCTTGGCGAGGCGACGGCGCGCGCCTTGGCGGCCAGAGGCGCCCGCGTCGCCATCCTCGACGTGGGCATCGAGCGCGCGGCGAAAGTTGCAGCCGAGATCGGCGGCGTTGCCGTCCAATGCGATGTCGGCAGCGGCGACAGCGCGACAGCCGCGATCGCCGAAGTGGCTGAAAAGCTTGGGCAGCCGCGCATCCTGGTCAATTGCGCCGGCATTGCCATCGGCGTGAAGACGATCGGCAAGGACGGACCGCATCCGCTCGACCAGTATCGCAAGGTGATCGAGATCAACCTGATCGGCACCTTCAACATGATCCGCCTTGTCGCCGACCGGGCGGCGAAGCTCGAACCGCTCGCCGGCGGCGAGCGCGGCGTCATCGTCAACACCGCCTCCGTCGCCGCCTATGACGGCCAGATCGGCCAGGCCGCCTACGCGGCGTCCAAGGGCGGCGTCGTCGGCATGACGCTGCCTGTGGCGCGCGACCTGGCGCGGTCCGGCATCCGCGTCTGCACCATCGCGCCCGGCATCTTCAAGACACCGATGATGGCCGGCATGCCGCAGGAAGTGCAGGATTCGCTCGGCGCCTCCGTCCCCTTCCCGCCCCGGCTCGGCGAGCCGTCGGAATATGCGGCGCTTGCCCTCCACATCGTCGACAACCAGATGCTGAACGGCGAGACCATCCGCCTCGACGGCGCCATCCGCATGGCGCCGAAATAAGCGGGATGGCTGGCTCGCCGACAAGCGCCGGTGCCTCTGCCGAAAAGACCGGCCCGCTCGCCGGCCTGAAAGTGATCGAGATGGCCGGGCTTGGTCCGGTGCCGTTTGCCGCCCTGATGCTGTCCGAGATGGGCGCCTGGGTGCTTCGCATCGAACGCGCCGATGCCAGCCAGCCGCTTCTGAGCCTGCCGGAAGAATACGATCTCGACCGCCACGGCCGTTCCATCCTCAAGCTCGACCTGAAGCGTCTGGCGGGCGCGGAACTGCTGCTGCGCCTTGCGGCAAAGGCCGACATCCTCGTCGAAGGCTTCCGCCCCGGCGTGATGGAACGGCTCGGCCTCGGGCCGGATGTCGTTCTCCAGCGCAATCCCGCGCTGATCTATGGCCGCCTGACCGGTTTCGGCCAGAACGGACCGCTGTCCGGGCAAGCCGGGCATGACATCAACTATCTCGCCTATGCAGGCCTCTTGCATGCGGTCGGCAGGCAGGACACGCCGCCGGTGCCGCCGCTCAACCTCGTCGCCGATCAAGGCGGCGGCGCCATGATGCTGATCGCAGGTGTGCTCGCCGCCCTTTTCCAGCGTTCCCTGACCGGCAAGGGTCAGGTGATCGATGCCTCGATGATCGAGGGAGCCTCGATGCTCGCCGCGCCGATCCACGCCTACATGGCGGCGGGTCTCTGGAGCGACCGGCGCGGCGAGAACCTGCTCGATTCCGGTGCGCCGTTCTGCGATACTTATGAGACGGCTGACGCAAGGCACATTGCCGTCGGTTGCCTCGAGCCGCGCTTCTTCGCCGAATTCGCGAGGCTGCTGCCGCTCGACAGTCATTTTGTCCGCAGCCAGTACGACAAATCGTCGTGGCCCGCGATGCGCGCCGCCATTGCCGGCCGGGTCAGGGAAAGAACGCGCGACGACTGGGCCGCGCTTTTCGCCGCGACCGATGCCTGCGTGGCGCCCGTGCTGTCCCTGGTCGAAGCCAGGAACCATCCGCACAATCGCGCCAGGCAAAGCTTCGTGACGTCGGGTGGACTCGAGCGTCCGGCTCCCGCGCCGCGTTTCTCGCAAAAGCCGCAGACGCTTGCCGCGGCGCCGGCGGCCGCCGATCGCCAGCTCGAGGGCATATTGACCCGTTTCGGCTTGAGCGAAGAGGAAGTCGGAGCCCTTGCAAAGGCGGATGTAATCGGCCGATAACCGGAGAACAGAAATCAACTTATCTCGGGTGAGCTTGTGACCGAACCGAAGAAGGATGTCATCCGCGAGACCGACGCCGAGGCGATCAGGCTGGCGAAAACCCTGATCCGCTCGGCGCGGTTCGGCGCGCTCGCGGCGATCGAGCCTGGCACCGGCGCGCCGTTGGCGAGCAGGGTTGGCATCGCCACCGACATCGATGGCGCGCCGCTGATCCTGATCTCGATGCTCTCCGCGCACACCGGGGCATTGCTCGCCGATCCGCGCTGTTCGCTGCTGCTCGGCGAGCCCGGCAAGGGCGATCCGCTGGCGCATCCGCGCATCAGCCTGGCGTGCCGTGCCCTGCGGCTGGAGCGGGGATCGGCCGGTCAGATCCGAGCCGAAAGGCGCTACCTCAACCGCAATCCGAAAGCGAAGCTCTATGCCGGGCTCGGCGACTTCTCCTTCTTCCGGCTCGAGCCGGAGAGCGCCAGCCTGAACGGCGGCTTCGGCAAGGCCTTTCTTCTCGACCGCGATGATTTCATCAACGACGCCGCACTTGTCGAGGAGTTCGCCGGCAGCGAGCAGGCGGCACTCGATCACATGAATGCCGACCATCGCGACGCGCTTGCCCTTTATGCCCGCCATTTCGGTCGTGCCGAAGGTGACGGCTGGATCGCCACCGGCTTCGATCCCGACGGCATGGATCTCGCCGCTCCGGATGCGACCTGCCGGATCTTCTTTCCCCAGCCTTTGCAGACCGCGCGCGAATTGCGTTCCGTGCTGGTCGAGATGGCCAAGGCGGGACGCGCGGCGGAGCAAGAGCGATAGTTGATCGCAAGCCGGCGAAAGCAACGCTTGAGATTTAAACGAAATGATCTACCTTTGTTATGGCGCTGATTCAGAAGCGCCCGTCGACATCTGAACATTGTGGAATCAGGCGCCATTGCCCCCTGGCGCCAGGATGAGCCAGGACCCTTGGGGGATCTATGATCTCAAATAAGCTTATCGCCAATGCGGAATCGGCAGCCGCGTTTCTCACTCTCATGGGCAACGAAAAGCGCCTCCTGATCGTGGCCTATCTGATGGATGGCGAAATGTCGGTCGGCGCCATCGCCGAGAAGGTGCAGCTCAGCCAGTCCGCTCTGTCGCAGCATCTCGCCAAGCTGAGGGCACTCGATCTCGTCGAGACCCGGCGCGACCGCCAGATGATCTACTATTCCTGCAAGTCCGAAGCGGTGCGCGAATTGCTGCGCATGCTGGAAAGCATTTTCGGCGAAGGCGATCTTTCCCAGATGGCCTACCGGTTGCGCCGCGCCGGGGCTTGACCCGCGGTTCCAGTCGCTCATACCTCGCCGACCACTCTTCGGCGAGGCATGCATGAACCTCATCCCTATCGACGATCCCCAGGACCTGCGCGTCGCCGCTTATCTTGACATCCGCGAGCGCGATCTCGTCGGCCGGCAGGGCCGTTTCGTCGCCGAAGGCAAGGTGGTGCTCGACCTCCTGTTGTCGACGGGACGCTTCGCCGCCGAGTCTGCCCTCATCCTCCAAAACAGATTGGCTGGCGTCCAGGGGATCTTGCGCAAGGCGCCGCCGGATTTTCCGGTCTATTTCGCCGCCGGTGACGTCATGGACCGGATCGCCGGCTTCCACATGCACCGCGGCATCCTGGCGATCGGCATGCGAGGCGCGCCGGCGCCCGCCGAAATTCTGGTGGAAACCTTGCCCCGGCGGGCGTTGGCCGTCGTCCTGGTCGGCATATCTAATCACGACAATATGGGGGCGATCTTCCGCAATGCAGCGGCTTTCGGCGCGGACGCGGTGCTGCTCGACCGGACCTGCTGCGATCCGCTCTACCGCAAGGCAATCCGTGTTTCGGTCGGCGCGGCGCTGAAGGTTCCCTTCGCCTTCTTCGGCGATACCGCGACCCTCACCGCGACGCTCGATCGGCTTGGCTTCAGCCAGTTCGCGCTATCGCCGGGCGGCACCACCGACATCCGGGCCGCGCAACATTCGGCCAGGCTGGCGCTCTATCTCGGCACCGAAGGCGAAGGCCTGCCGCAAGACCTGCTTGCCAGGCTGCACACGCTTCGGATCGGTATGGCGGAAGGTTTCGACAGCCTCAACGTCGCGGCAGCCTCGGCGATCGCCCTGCATCATTTTTCCGACCGTTAGCAGTCCGCAGAAACGACCCGGGGCCCTGCAATCGTCTTCATCAGCTGGACGAGCCGGCCTTCTGCAAAGCCCTCACGCGGTCGGCAAGGCTGACGCCGCGGCCAGTTTGCTGCTCCTCGCCCGCCAGTGCCTTGGCGATGGGCGAATCCGGCCCATCGAGCTTCATCGTCAGATTGACGACCTCGGCCGCCAGTTCGTTCATCTGTTCGCGAAGGCCGGCGCCGGAACGTGCATCGCCCGCCGATTCCGGCATTGCCGTCCCCGAGGCGGCAAGATCGATTTTCAGCCGCTTGTTTTCACGCGCCAGCGCCGTCAGCCTTGTCTCCAGCCGTTCCCGGTCGCCCTCGAGCTTGGCGATTGCCTTGTCGACATCGTCACTTTTCGCATCCGAGCCGGCAGCCAGCCGCGCGACGCCGTTTGCCGCAGCCGTCTCCTTCGAACGTTCGCGCATTCGAGCGAGGTCCTTCTCGCGCCGGTCGAGCTTTTCCTCGCGGTCGGCAAGCGTGGCGAGCAGCCGCTCCACCTTCTTCTCGAGCTCGGCCGTTTTCTTCTTCTCGACTTTCAACGCTTCGCGCGCAGCCTTGCTTTCCGACGCGATTTCCTGGTTGCGCCGATCCGCCTCCTTGCGCTGGCCTTTGAGCAACGCGATGTCGCTGGCGAGCTTTTCCAGTTCGGATTCGCGCGCGACCAGCTCGATCTGGCGGTTGGAGGACGAGAAACTGGCGTCGTCATACATCTGCTCGAGCTTTTGCAGCTCCAGCGTGCGCTTCTCCAAAGCCCGCTCCGCCTGTGCGAGCTTTTCCGACAGGCGGTGCAGATCCTCCTCGCGCTGCCTGAGCTCCGCATTTTTGGCCTGCAGATCGGAGAGCGCCTGGATCTTGTCCTTCTGTTCGACCGCGAGCCCCTTCAAGGCCTCGCGCCCGCGACCAATCTCGACCAGTTGCTCGGCCACCTTCTCCTGCAGATTCTTGACGATTATCTCCAGTCGGCGCGTCGTCATGGCATATTCCGCGCGGACCCGGTCCTTGTCCGCCTGGATCTCGGCTTGTGTCAGCGGCAATGAAGCCTCGATGCGCCTGCGCGTCAGGACAACGGCCCGCCGCCAGACCGCCGGCGCGACCAGCGTCACGAGAAAAACGGCGCAAAGGAAACCGAGTACGAAGAACAGGACCGACTGGACCAAGGCGTGCTATCCACTTTACGGAGCGGCAATCGCAGGATTGTGCCATCTTGGCATGGCGGAAATTCAACGCCGCGGCAAGAGCTTGCCGCGGCGCGATCAGCACAGTCCGAGCGGTTGTCGCGAGCGCAATCCGATCAGAACGGGTTCCAGGTCGGCCTTTCGGTGAGCTTCAGATAGCCGAGATTGACCCCGAGACGAGCTCCGACGCCGGTGCGGATCGGCACGAGCAGCACCCGGTTGCTCTGCAGCACGTTGAAGCCGACGCCGGCGATGACATAGGCGGAGCCGGCAACGCCGCCGAAGCGGTTATAGAGGCTGCTGATGTCGTCGAGGTTGTAGACGAGCATCATCACCCGGGAGCCCTCGCCGCCGAAATCCCAGCCGAGCGAAGGACCTTGCCAGAACACCTTATGGTCGCCGGCGTTCTTGGTGTAGAGCGTCCCCTCGCCATAGGTCAGGCCACCGATCAGGGCGCCGGATCCTTCCTCGCCGAGCAGGTAGCCATTGGGCAGGCCGTAGGAGGCAAAGATCTTCTCGACGACGGTGGCCAGGCCGCCGGACGTCTCGCCGAAGAATTTATGACCGGAATCGACGATTTCCTGAGCGGTGTACTGCTGAGCCCGCGACGCTGAGGTCGAAAGGACCAAAGCCGCAAGGAGTGTGATGGTCATGGTGAGGACGCGGACGAACGTCCGGTCGTAGTATCGGGAAAACATGCTTCCAATCTCCGTCAGGGAGCACTTTCGCCGACGCCTCGCACCCCTGCGGCTCTTGCCGGCCGTTCAGGGTGGCTATCCCACGCAAATTATGCCGTAATCCTTTTTCAACCATTAAGCTCCCACACGAAGATGGCGGTTCGAAGGCTGCGCTTGCGCCTCGGCGGCGTGTTTCCCCCGCGAATACACCATTTTCGCCCTCGACAATTTTGGATTTGTTGATGCGCGCTCGGGCCCTGTGTATTCAGAAAGCCTTGGAAAAGAGCGTGATTCGTGTGGGCAGGCGCGAAACGGTCGCTCGGCCATGAACAAGTGACTTAAGCAGGGATTTCGCCGATGGCCGAGCTTTTCACCCTTTCCGCGCCTGATCTCGCGGCGCTGCTTTGCAGCCGCGTCTGCCACGACATCATTTCGCCGGTGGGCGCAATCAACAACGGCCTCGAACTGCTCGACGAGGGCGGCGCCGACGAAGACGCCATGAAGCTCATTCGCCAGAGCGCCAAAAACGCCTCGGCGCGGCTGCAGTTCGCCCGCATTGCCTTCGGCGCCGCGGGCTCCGCCGGCATGATGATCGACACCGGCGATGCCGAGGCCGTGGCCATTGCTTTCTTGAAGAACGAAAAGCCGGAACTGGTTTGGAACGGGCCCCGGGCACTCCTGCCCAAGAACAAGGTCAAGCTGCTGCTCAACCTCATTCTCGTCGCCAACGCGGCCATACCGCGCGGCGGCAAACTGGTGATCACGCTGGAGAGTCTCGAAACCGAGCCGCGTTTTTCGCTATCGGCCAGCGGCCCGATGCTGCGCGTGCCGCCGAAATTCCTCGAACTGCATTCCGGCCACAAGCCGGAGGAGCCGATCGACGCCCATTCGGTCCAGCCTTACTACACGCTGCTTCTGGCGCGTGAGGCCAATATGACGATCTCGATCCACGCGACAGCCGACGAGATCGTGCTGACGGCTGCATAAGAAAAGCCGAAATATCCTTTACCGCTGATATTTGTGCTGGCAGTGCAGGTCGAGCAATGCCAGCCGCAGTCCGTGTAACGGTGCCGCGAGCCAAACCGCGCGATATGCCTGTTTGGAAAAACTTTACCTAACGGCTTTTCGGCTTCTTTACCGGATTGGGCTATGGTGCTTTCCGGTTACCCGGAGGTTGCCGGTTCTGCAGATGGCAAAGAGGACCCGGACATGAAGCGCTGCCTGTTCGTCGATGATTCGAGCGTCATCAGGAAGGTCGCAAAACGCATTCTTGGCGGCTCGGATCTGATTGTCATCGAGGCGTCGACCGGGGTCGAGGCTGCCGAAATCTGCGCAGGCGACATGCCGGACGTGATTGTCATCGACGGTGGTCTTGCCGACATCCAGGCGGTCGACCTCATTCGCCGCATCCGCGCCATCGAAGCTCCCGTCAAGCCGCAGATCCTGGTCTCGCTGGTCGAGGTCGACGTCGCGGCGATCATGCGCGCCAAGCGCGCTGGCGCTCAAGGCTATCTGCTGAAGCCCTTCAACCGCGCGCAACTGCTCGAAAGCTTCCGTTTCCTCAAAATCGCCGCCTGATTCGCGGCAACCGATTCGAACAAAAAACCCGGCCGGAGCCGGGTTTTTCGTTCGAATTACCTGGACCGCCTACGCGCTGACGCGGATATCTTCCGGCTCGCGCAGCACATAGCCGCGGCCCCACACCGTCTCGATATAGTTCTGGCCGCCGGACGCCGCGTCGAGCTTCTTGCGCAGCTTGCAGATGAAGACGTCGATGATCTTCAGCTCCGGCTCGTCCATGCCGCCATAGAGATGGTTGAGGAACATTTCCTTGGTGAGCGTCGTGCCCTTGCGCAGGGAGAGCAGCTCCAGCATCTGATACTCCTTGCCGGTCAGGTGCACGCGCTGGCCGCCGACCTCGACCGTCTTGGCGTCGAGATTGACCACAAGGTCGCCGGTGGTGATGACCGACTGGGCATGGCCCTTGGAGCGGCGCACGATCGCATGGATGCGCGCCACCAGTTCGTCCTTATGGAAGGGCTTGGTCATATAATCGTCGGCGCCGAAGCCAAGGCCGCGCACCTTGTCCTCGATGCCGGCCATGCCGGAGAGGATCAGGATCGGCGTCTTGACCTTGGAAAGGCGCAGCGTGCGCAGGACTTCATAGCCCGACATGTCGGGGAGATTGAGGTCCAGAAGGATGATGTCGTAATCGTAGAGCTTGCCGAGATCGACACCCTCTTCGCCGAGATCGGTCGTATAGACGTTGAAGCTCTCCGATTTCAGCATCAATTCGATGCTCTGTGCGGTTGCACTGTCATCTTCAATCAGCAGAACACGCATTTCATTCCCCTTTTCTGCTGCCGGACCATCTCACGACCCGTCCGGGACCCGGAGCAGTGATTGCCTGAACAGAAGGTGACACCGAGTGGTTAACAAATCCTAATTTCGTGTCGTCCACGATACCAGATTTTTTAACCCCTTTCTACACCCACTTGAATTTAATAACGAATCACAGACCAAAACCGCTAATGCACCACATTAATAAGTAAGCCTAAGTGACTCCAGAGACTCGCTGGCCCGGGCTTCCCGCCGCAGCCGGAATTTTTACCCGGCCTTAAGTCCTCGCCCGTATGATTAACAATGCCCGTAAACGAATGGTTACCGCCGGCAAAAATCTTTAGGGCTTTGTTTCCCATAGCCCAGGGAAAGCCGGGGGAAACGGGCGGCGCTTGGATCGTTCCGGGCGGACTGGGCGGTATGCAGGTGTGCGTTTGCGGAGTATCGAGTCATGAAGTCACGTGAAAACCTCGTTCGACTGAAGCAGTTTCAGGTGAATGAGAAGCGGCGGCAGCTCTTGCAGCTGGACATGATGATCGCCGAGTTCGAGCGCATGGCCGTCGAGCTGGAAGCGCAGATCATCGCCGAAGAGAAAAAAGCCGGCATCACCGACATCAACCATTTCGCCTATCCGACCTTCGCTAAGGCGGCCCGCCTGCGCCGCGACAACCTCAGAAACTCACAAAGCGACCTCGCTCAGCAGCGAAGCACCGCCGAATCATTACTCGGCGAAGCTGAAGCGGAGCTGTCCAAGGCGGAGATGCTGGAATCGCGGGATACCAAGATCCGCGAGGCCGAAACAGGCGGCCGCAGCGCCATGATCGGCTGATCGCCGGGCATATTCGCACTCCTGCCGGTAGACCTTCCGGCATCTTCAGAACCGGCAATCGACGGAAACCGGTCTCGCCGTCTTCACGGCATAGCAGCCTTCTCGCTGTGATCGGCCGATGCCCGGGCTCGGGCATCCTTGATTTCGGATGCATGCCCTTCCGCCCAGGAGCGGATCTGGCTGAGCAGGCCCGCGAGGTTCTGGCCAAGCTCCGTCAGCTCATACTCCACGCGCGGCGGAATGACCGCAAACACCTCGCGCCGCACAAGGCCGTCACGCTCCAGCACGCGCAGCGTCTGGGTCAGCATTTTGGGCGTGATGCCCTCCAGCTTGCGCGCCAGCTCGCCATTGCGCAGCCGGCCCCGCCGCAGCGCACAGACGGTGAGATACACCCATTTGCTTGCCAGCATTTCGAGCACGGTATGCGACGGGCAGGTGCGCCGGAACGCGTCGTAGCCACAGGGGGATATGTCCTCGCTATCCATAAGGTGCCTATATATACAAAAAGTACATACTCGACAATCGAATATTACTATCCAAATGATAGTGGCACATTCACTCGAACAGGAGGCGTTCATGCGTGCCGTTATTCAGACTTCCGTCGGCGGACCCGAGGTCCTTTTCGCCGCCGAGCAGCCCGACCCCGCGCCAAAGCCCGGTGAAGTGCTCGTCCGCGTCAAGGCGGCCGGCATCAACCCGGTCGATGGCGCCGTGCGCGGCGGTTTCGTTCCGCTGCTCGGCGAACCGCCTTTCATCCTTGGCTGGGATATTTCGGGGACCGTCGCGGCGCTCGGCCCCGGCGTGACCGCCTTCAAGCTCGGCGACGAGGTGTTCGGCATGCCGCGCTTCCCCAAACAGGCGGGCGCCTATGCTGAGCTTGCCGCGGCGCCGGCGAACGAGATCGCCGCGAAACCAGCAGCCATCGACCATACGCATGCCGCGGCCTTGCCGCTGGCCGGTCTGACGGCCTGGCAAGGCCTCGTCCGCCATGGCGGCCTGCAAGCGGGGCAACGCGTGCTGGTTCATGCCGGAGCCGGTGGCGTCGGCCATCTGGCGGTGCAGATCGCCAAGGCGCGCGGCGCCTGGGTGGCCTCGACCGCCAGTCCGGACAAAACCGACTATGTCCGTTCGCTCGGCGCCGACGAGGTGATCGATTATACCAGCGACGATTTCACCGGGAAGGTCGGCAATGTCGATCTGGTGCTGGATCCGATCGGCGGCGACCATGCCGACAAGTCGCTGGAAGTGCTGCGTGATGGCGGCGTTCTGGTGTCGTTGCTCGACGTTCACGACGCTACGAGGGCGAAGGCCAGCGCGCGCGGTGTTCGCGTCGAGCGCATGTCTGTAGTGCCTGATCGCGAGGGCCTTGTCGAACTCGCCAGGTTGGTCGATGCTAAAAAGCTGATGCCGCATGTGGCCAAAGCTTTCCCGCTCGACCAGGCGGCCGCCGCTCATGCCTTCCTTGCGACCCGACCCATCGGCAAGGTCGTGCTGACTGTTTGAATGGAAGGTGCTTCAAACGCGAAGGGCGCGGAGTCCCGCGCCCTTCGCTCGTTTTCGGCCGGCAGCTTAATGCCGGTATTGCTGGATTCGCGTGGTGCGGAGCCCGGCAAGGCCGTATTCGTCGATCGATGCCTGCCAGGAGAGAAATTCTTCGGTGGTGAGCTTGTAGCGCTGGCAGGCTTCTTCAAGGCTGAGCAGGCCGCCGCGCACCGCGGCGACCACTTCTGCCTTGCGCCGGATAACCCAGCGCCGCGTGTTCGTCGGCGGCAGATCGGCGATCGTAAGAGGGCTGCCGTCGGGCCCAATAACATACTTGACTCTAGGTCTAACCAGATCGGTCATCGTACTCTCTACTAAAAACTCAAAGACCCAATCCCCGCCACAGTACCGCCACAGCTTTAAAAATTGCCTAAGCGAACCCTAATCACTAGGTAAGGATCGTGAACGCCCGGTTAGGATATCGTTTAGAATTTGAAACACCGGCTCCAGGCCCTGAAATTGCCGGTAATCTCGTCCTGGGTGGCAAGCTGGCGCAGACGTGGCGCTTGACCTATATTCCGGCCATTGGCATTGAGCGCCGCACAGTGAAAGCATCATGAACAGCCTCGATCTCCCTCGCCGCCCAGAAGAAACCCGCGTCGTCGTCGCGATGTCGGGCGGTGTCGATTCGTCTGTGGTCGCAGGCATCCTGAAGCGCGAAGGCTATGACGTCGTGGGGGTGACGCTGCAGCTTTACGATCACGGCGCGGCCACTCATCGCGCCGGTTCATGCTGCGCCGGGCAGGACATTGACGATGCCCGCCGCGTTTCCGAGACGCTCGGCATCCCGCATTACGTGCTCGACTATGAGGAGCGCTTCCGCAAGGCGGTCATCGATCCTTTTGCCGAGAGCTATGTCGCCGGCGAGACGCCTATCCCGTGCGTGTCCTGCAACCAGACGGTGAAGTTCGCCGATCTTCTGGCGACCGCCCAGGATCTCGGCGCCGACGCTTTGGCCACCGGGCACTACATCCGTTCGCGCGCCAATGGCGCGCATCGCGCGCTCTACCGGCCGGTCGATGCCGACCGCGATCAGAGCTATTTCCTGTTCGCCACCACGCAGGCGCAGATCGATTATCTGCGCTTCCCGCTCGGCGGCCTGTCGAAGCCGCAGGTCCGGGCCATCGCCGAGGAAATGGGGCTCACCGTCGCCGCCAAGCAGGACAGCCAGGACATCTGCTTTGTGCCGCAGGGCAAATATTCCGACATCATCGCCAAGCTGAAGCCGGCCGCGGCCAATCCCGGCGACATCGTCCATATCGACGGCCGCGTGCTCGGCCGCCATGAAGGCATCCTGCGCTACACGATCGGCCAGCGCCGCGGCATCGGCATCGCTTCCGGCGAGCCGCTCTACGTCGTCCACCTCGACGCCGACCGCGCGCGCGTCATCGTCGGCCCGCGCGAGGCGCTGGAGACGCACAAGATCTATCTGCGCAACATGAATTGGCTGGGCGACGGGTCGCTGTCGGATGTTCCGGCCGGCGGGATCGAGCTCTTCGCGAAAGTCCGCTCGACCAGGCCGCCGCGTCCGGCCGTGCTGCACCACCGCAACGGCGTGACCTCTGTCGAGCTGGCCGACGGCGAATCGGGCATCGCGCCGGGGCAGGCCTGCGTGCTCTATTCCGACGACGGCAACGAGGCGCGTGTCTTCGGCGGCGGCTTCATCGAGCGCTCCGAGCGCGGCGCGGAAGCCGAGGCGATGCTGTCCAGGCTGGCGGCCAGGCCGGCGCAGATTCCCGCCGAGTAAATTCTCGATCTGATTGCTTTATGCAGACGAGCCGGTGTGGATCACCGTGCCGGCGGTCAGGATGCGCAGCACGCGGATCGCTTCCTCGCCATCGGTGCGGGGCTCGGCGCGCGTCTCGATGCACTGCATGAAATGGGCAAGCTCGCGCGTCAGCGGCATCCCCTCGCCGACGGCCACATAGGCAGGCTCGTTGGCGGTGAAGGCCCACTGGCCACTGTCCTGCCAGACCGCGTGGCGGTAGACGGCAAGCTTGCGCTCCCAGGGTTCGACGTCGTCGAACACCGCCATCGCCTTGGTGCCGACCACCGTCAGCCGCCGCTCGCGATAGGGATTGAGGCGCGAGGCGAAGAGATGGCTGCGCAGGCCGTTCGGGAAACGCATATGCAGATGCGCGAAGTCGCTGAGATTGTCGAGGAGTGCCGCCCCCTCGCCCCTGACCTCGATCGGTTCCGTGCCGGTGATGGCGAGGATCATGGACAAATCGTGCGGCGCAAGGTCCCAAAGCGCGTCGTTTTCGGTATGGAACTTGCCGAGGCCGAGCCGGTGCGAGTGGATGTAGCGCACCTCGCCGAGCTCGCCATTGTCGATCAGCGCCTTCAGCGTCTCGAAAGCGGGATGGAAGCGCAGCACATGGCCGACCATGAAAATCCGGCCATTGTCCTTTGCCGCTTTCACCGCGCGCTCGGCGTCGTTGACCGTCAGCGCGATCGGCTTTTCCACCAGCACGTCCTTGCCGCTTTCGACGGCGCGCACCGCGGTGTCGGCATGGAATTGCGGCGGCAGCGCCATGACGATGGCGTCGATGTCGGTCCGCTCGAACAGTCTGTCCGGCTCGATCGCCAGACAGTCCTGCTCGCTGGCGAAACCTTCGGCGCGGGCGCGGTTGACGTCGGAAACGGCATGCAGCGCGCCAAGCGCCTTGAGGGTGCGGATATGGTTGCTGCCCCAGTATCCGCAACCGAGGACGGCGATGCGCGGCTTCATTCGTTCAAACTCTAGAATTTCTTGGCCGAGACATAGCGACGTGCCCCGCCGAACTCAACCCCGCGACATAAGCTGAGTGCCTGCCCGGCAAAGCTTTTCCGGGATGAGATTATGCCGGCCGGATTATGCCCGCATGTCGGCCTTATCCAAGCTTGACAGGCTCACCCTCGCAACCTTATATCCGCGCGACCTCGGCAAACGCCTCGATACGCCGTCCATCAAGGACGGTTTTCCGGGCCATTTGCCACCCTGGCGGGGTAGCTCAGTTGGTTAGAGCACGGGAATCATAATCCTGGGGTCGGGGGTTCAAGTCCCTCCCCCGCTACCAGTTTCAAATTTTATGTAGTGAAACTCAATAAAATCAATAGGTTAAACTTAGTACGCACGGACTTAAATCGATTTGTCCGCTGGTGTGGACTCATTTGTGGGTATGCTTCCCTCGTCCCGACTCCACATTTTTCGCTCACGCCTTCCGCTTCAGGCGTTACAGAAACGCGATGTCATGAAGGGCGCGGACGAAGCGCACACTTTCAACTAAGCAACCTCGCAGCGGCCCAACGCGCCGTCTGCATGTCACGATAAGCCATTCGCGGCGTCTATGCCTTGGCTGCTTCTGGCGGCGCTGGCGGAATTCCGAGGACGACCCTGGCGATGCGCTCAAGGTCGGCACGCGGCTCCAGAGGAATCTGGTCCCAAAAATCATTTGAGGATACGAGTGTTATCAACGCGCCCATATCCTTGCTCTTATGACCTTCGGGTAGGTAGTTTTCTAGCGCCCCTCTCCTCAGGATAAACATGTTGTCCGCCTCTTTTGCGCCAATGAAGGTATCGAGAATAGCTTGGTCGGCGGCGTCCAAGTTGGGCCGCAAACGCACGCGGTGCGATTTGATGTAGGCCCACAGATCCTGCGCGTCCTTCCAATCCCCCGAGGATAGAGCCTCCTCAATGCGCTCAACGAGGGCCGCGCCATCAAGACTTTTGACGTTGGCAATCACGTCGTCTTTGATTTCATCGGCATTGAGGACGAACAGGTTTTTGACGTCGCCGCTGCCTACCTGCTCGATATAGTCGAGGTCGGCGATTACGACCCATTTGACGTGGCACGCCTCAAGCAATTTCTGATAGGCCGTGAACAGTCCTTTGCCGCCGACGCTTACAACCTCAAGTGATGGTATCCCCTGTATGCCGTTCTGCTTGGCCACGATCTCCAGTACCCTCTCAAAAACGATCCGATCCGAGAGCCCTTCCACAAGGATCACTTTGTCCGTGAAGAAGACGCGTTCGTTGTTCTGAGTGTTGACAACATTGAACAGGTGCTTGGCGTTTGGCAGTGCCGTCGAGTTGAGCCGGACGATATCGCTCTTCTGGTTCTCGGAGAAAACACGGGACACATATTGAATCGACGCCGGGGAGATAAAGGTCGGCGAGTGGGTCGCCAATACGAATTGGTTGCCTGTTGTCTTCGAGAGCTTTTCGAACAGCGCAAATAGCGCGCTCTGCCAGCGTGGATGCAAATGGAGTTCTGGCTCGTCCACGATGATGAGGGCGTTCCTAACGTTCAGGGCATAGATGGCGAAAAGGTAGGTTAGCAATTCTCGCTCGCCCGAAGATGCCGCGCCCACAAGGAAGGACGATCCTTGTTTGGTGAGCCGCACGTCGTATGTGTTGCTCAGGGGATCGACCGTGACCAATTCCCAGCTGTAATTAAGGTCCCCCAAATCGCGGGACAGGGCGATCAAATTCTCGTCCTTGTAGAAGATATCTTTGACCTCGATGTTCGATTGCTCCTGCAAAAGCCGGTACTTTTTTGCCAAGCGGCCAATCGCGAGCGGGATCAGATTTGACCCTGATCTTGACGACACGGCGTCAGACGAACGTTTCTGATCAAAGTCATTGTAACCTGACAGGCCGATAGATGAGTTGAAACCACTTGTTGTGCGGTTCACGGGCAAGTAAACCATAGGCATTCGGAGCGTGCTCATCCCGGCTTCCGCTCTGAAATTATTGTCTGTTTCAAAAACGTGAAGATACCGCAGGAAGTGTTGCGCCCAAGCTTCCGGCGGCGGCACGATCGTGCCATTCTTCCAAGTCGCCACGACGCGCGCGCCAGGCACGATTGCAGCAATATCCCAATCTTCAACTCCCTGCCAAGGATTGCTGATGAAGCGCCGCTTCTGTGCGGCAAGCACCTGGCCCGCCTCGGATTGGATTAACTGCATGTTGTCGATGTCGTCTTGAGTGACCTCAATCTCAAGTTCGACCACCTGATCATGGGCTCCGCCTGCGCTGTTCTTTTCAAAAAAGAGTTGGTTGAGTTGATCGTTGTATTGCTCTTCCCAGCGATCAGGTTCGTCGGCAGTTGGGGCATGACGGTAGTAGGGCGAGTTGAAGATGTATCGCCGGAGCATAATGACAAGTGTGTCCAGCAGGTTTGTCTTGCCGCCGCCGTTCGGGCCAATGAGAATAGAAATCTGCCCATCGAAGGAAATTTCTCTCCGGTCGAAAAAACTGCGAACATTCTCAATTGCTAATCTTCGAATTTGCATACGTGCCCCTCTGCCTGCCCAACCAATAATATCGAACAGGAGTGGGCAATTTCAAAGAGGGGATGAGAATCGTCCCTTGTGAATATTTGGCGTTCAGCTTGCCTGAACCCCTGCCTCGCGGCGAGCAGCGGAGCTGCAAAGGTCATACGGAGGAGCTTCCCACGTAGCCGGAAACTCGTTTGACCGAACCAAGTCTAAGACTTCACGCCCGGCGCTGCCAATACCGGAAATCCAATACATCTTACGTCGTTTGTGGACTCGTTTCTTGCAAAATGCTGACCTCCAATCGTCTAAATAATGATTTGATTGACGATTAACATCCCTCCCCCGCTACCAGCCCTTTCAGGGCATCCAAAAATCTAATGAAGTCACCGGGACACCGAAGCGGCGCGTCCCGACACGTCCCGATGCATCCTTCCGGGCCCAAATCGAGCTTAATTGAATTCGCTTTGGCGGCGGCCTATACGTCGGCCATGGAAACCATAGCAAGCGCCCAGAAAAATATAGTTCCGCTGTCCGGGAGCAAGCCTCATGCGGGATCGGCGGCGCCGTTCCTGCCGATGAGCCGCGCCGAGATGACGGCGCTCGGTTGGAATGAATGCGACATCGTGCTTGTCACGGGCGACGCCTATGTGGATCATCCGAGCTTCGGCATGGCGATCATCGGCCGTCTGCTCGAATCCCAAGGCTTCCGGGTCGGCATCATCTCGCAGCCCGACTGGCAGTCGGCGGAGCCGTTCAAGGCGCTGGGCAGGCCGAGGCTGTTCTTCGGCGTCACCGGGGGCAACCTCGATTCCATGGTCAACCGCTATACCTCGGACCGCAAGCTCCGCCATGACGACGCCTATACGGCGGGTGGTGAGGGCGGCAGGCGGCCGGACCGCTGCACGATCGTCTATACGCAGCGCTGCCGTGAGGCCTACAAGGACGTGCCGGTGGTCCTGGGCGGTATCGAAGCCTCGCTGCGCCGCATCGCCCATTACGACTACTGGTCCGACAAGGTGCGCCGCTCGATCCTGGCCGATGCCAAGGCCGATCTTTTGATCTACGGCAATGCCGAGCGCGCCGTCGTCGAGGTGGCGAACCGGCTTGCGGCCGGCGAAACGCCGCGCCAGCTCGACTCCATCAGGGGCGTCGCCCTGTTCCGCCGCGTGCCCGAGCACTTCACGGAACTCAATGCCGACGATCTCGATTCCGCCGACGAGGGCGCGAGCCGCAAACCTGGCGACATCGTGATCCGGCTGCCATCCTTCGAACAGGTCGAGGACGATCGCGATGCCTATGCCCGCGCCTCGCGCGTGCTGCATCGCGAGGCCAACCCCGGCAATGCCCGCCCGCTCGTCCAGCGCCATGGCGACCGCGACCTGTGGCTCAATCCGCCGCCGATCCCGCTGACCTCCGAAGAGATGGACGCCGTCTACGACCTGCCCTATGCGCGCGCCCCGCACCCATCCTATGGCAATGCCAAAATCCCCGCCTGGGACATGATCAAGTTCTCGGTGACGGTCATGCGCGGCTGCTTCGGCGGCTGCACTTTCTGCTCGATCACCGAGCATGAAGGTCGCATCATCCAGAACCGCTCCGAGGGCTCGATCCTGCGCGAGATCGAGAAGATCCGCGACAAGACTCCGGGCTTCACCGGCGTGATCTCCGATATCGGCGGACCGACCGCCAATATGTACCGTATGGCATGCAAGGACCCGAAGATCGAGGCGGCCTGCCGCCTGCCGTCCTGCGTGTTTCCCGACATCTGCCCCAACCTCAATACCTCGCATGACGACCTGATCCGACTCTACCGAAAGGTCCGCGAGGTCAAGGGCGTCAAGAAGGTGATGGTCGCCTCCGGCGTGCGTTATGACCTGGCCGTCAAGAGCCCCGAATATGTCAAGGAATTGGTGACCCACCACGTCGGCGGCTACCTCAAGATCGCGCCTGAGCACACCGAGCGCGGGCCGCTCGACAAGATGATGAAGCCCGGCATCGGCACCTATGACCGCTTCAAGGAGATGTTCGACGCCGCGGCCAAGGAGGCTGGCAAGAAATACTATCTCATTCCGTATTTCATCGCCGCCCATCCCGGCACGACCGACGAGGACATGATGAACCTAGCGCTCTGGCTAAAGAAGAACCGCTACCGTGCCGACCAGGTGCAGACCTTCCTGCCTTCGCCTATGGCCACGGCGACGGCCATGTACCATACCGGCGTCAACACGCTGAAGGGCGTCCGGCGCGGCGCGACTGACAAGGTCGAGACCGTTCGCGGCGGGCGGCAGCGCCGGTTGCACAAGGCATTCCTGCGCTACCATGACCCCGACAATTGGCCGCTGCTGCGCGATGCCTTGAAGGAGATGGGGCGCGCCGACCTTATCGGTCCCCGCCCCGACCAGCTCGTGCCCGCCCACCAGCCGCCCGGAACCGGCAAGGCTGCCGGCACGAAGCGCCCCTTGCGTCCCATCGGCAGAGGACAGAAATTCACCACCAAGGGCGTTCCGCTGCCAAAGAAGTGAGCCGCCTGCGAGGTCGGGCGGTCTCCTCTATATTGTGCTTTGTCAGCTCGCGCTTGGAGGAGGCGTAGCCTCACGCTGCATGACGGCGGCGAAAAAGCCGTCAGTATCATTGCGGGCGGGCGTCAGCGACAGGTAGTCCGAATGGGCTGAATTCGTCAGCTGCGGCGCGGCCTCGAGCAGCGGCACGGCACGAAAGGCGGGATGCCTCGCCAGGAAAGCGGCCATCTGCTCCTCATTCTCCGCGGGCAGCATGGAGCATGTCGCGTAGACCAGCCGTCCGCCGGGCTTCACCAGACGCGCCGCACTCGCCAGAATCCGGGCTTGCAACGACACGAGATTGTCCAAACCCTGCTCCTCCGGCGCGCGCCAGCGCGCGTCGGGATTGCGTCGCCACGTGCCGGTGCCGCTGCATGGCGCGTCCACCAGCACGCGATCGAAACCGCCCTTGTGGCGTTTGATCCAACGATCCGTCTCGCTGGCCAGAAGCCTGGTCTCGATATTGTGCAATCCTGCCCGCCGGAAGCGCTCGGCACTGCGCTTCAAGCGGCCGTCCATGACGTCGCAGGCGACAACATGGCCCTTGTTGTTCATCTGCGCGGCGATGGCCAGAGTCTTGCCGCCGGCTCCGGCGCAGAAATCGACCACGCGCTCGCCCGGCCGGGCACCGACCAGCATGGCGACAAGCTGCGAGCCCTCGTCCTGAATCTCGACCTCGCCTGTTTTCAGCATCGGCAGGCTCGCCAGCGAGGGGCGTTCATTCACACGAATACCGTACGGAGCCATGGCTGATGCCTCCGCCCGCAAGCCAAGATCCTTCAAGGCGCCAAGCACGGCCTCGCGCGTCGACTTGATCGGATTGACGCGCAGGTCAAGCGGCGCCGACGTCAGAAGCGCGGCCATCTCGTTTCCAAACGCTTCCTTGAAACGGCGCCGCAGGGGATCGGCCGCCCAGGACGGGCATTCAAGCTTGACCTCTTCCGGCATGCCGGGATGGTCGATTGTGCATCCCTGCAATTTGACCAACAGCGCGTGCTCGTGATCCATCAGGCTGGCAGGCGCGAATTTCGCGCCATTGAACAAGCGTTTGATCTGATCGAGCGCCTTGCCTTCCTTCAGCATCAGCCATGCAAGCAGCCGGTTGCGCGGCAGGTCCTCGCGCCCATGCTTGGCCAGCCACCAACCAAGCCGCGCATGGTGCCGCAGAAGCGCATAGAGCAATTCCAAAATCTGACCACGATCCTTGTCGCGGATATAGCGCCGGGCTCGAAACCAGGCCGAGACGACAGCATCCGCGGGACGCGTAACGCGGTCGACTTCATGATAAGTTCGATTGTGGCTTGCAGGCGGGCGGCAGGGGTCACGGAACGGCGATCAGGCTGAAAAACGCCTGTATAGTCGACGGAACTGCTCCTGACCATTGTCGCGCGCCCCCGCTCTCATCCTTTGCGTTCCTGCAGGATGTTGCCGCCGTCCACGACCAGAACGGCGCCGTTGACATAGCTCGCCGCGTCGGATGCCAGGAACAGCACGGCGGCCGCGACTTCCGCGGGGCTCCCGGCACGGCCGAGCGGCGTGTTCCGGGCAGCGACAAGCTCCTCCGGCGTCGAGGCGCCCGTCGCGATCCACCCAGGCGCCACGGCGTTGACCGTGACGCCATCGCGGCCGACCTCCAGGGCGAGCGCGTGCGTCAGCCCGATCATGCCTGCCTTGGCCGCCGAATAGGCGGCCTCGCCTTCATTGGACACGTAAGGTCCCGTCACCGAAGCCATGTTGACGACGCGGCCATGGCCGCGCCGCACCATGCCGGCCAGAAATCCGCGCGTGCTCAAAAAGGCGGTTTTCAGGCTGACGTCGATGCCGCGGTCCCAGTCGCTTTCGCTGAGGTCGAGAAACCGTCGCTGCAACGCCGGCTGGGCAACGGTGCCCATCCCCGCATTGTTGACGAGGATGTCGATTTCGCCGGCCTCGGAGCGTAAATGCTCGACATCCCGCGAGAGTGTCAGGTCGGCCATCAATGCGCTTATATCGAGCCCTTCCGCCCGCAGTTCTTCCGCACGCTGCTCGACGCGTGCGGAGGAAGAGGTGATGATGACCGAAACACCGGCCTCGCCTAGCGCCCGCGCGATCGCCATTCCGATGCCGTCGGCGGCGCCCGCGCCGGTCACCAGCGCCTTGCGGGATTTGCCAAACACGATCATTTCCTCTCCACGGTTGGAATGCCGGCATGCCGGCGCGGCCACTCATACCCGCAATGGAACTAGGGCTCGGTTCAATAACCGGCGCTGACGCCGAAATCGATCGAAAGCGCGGCTCCGGTGATCGGCGCCGCGCCTGGCTGGCAAAGATAGTGGATGAACGAAGCGATCTCCTCCACCCGGATGAACCTTGCTTTGTCGCCCTGCGGATAGTGCCCGAGAAGCCGGCGCTTGTAGCCGTCGGGATCGTCTCCACCATAGGTCTTGGCCTGATATTCGATCATCGGCGTTGCCGTGTCGCCGGGACAGACGGCGTTGACCCTGATGCCTTGCGGGGCGAGTTCCAGGGCGAGAGCCTTGGTCATGAGCACCAGCCCGCCCTTCGAGGCGCAATAGACGGCCGCCCCGTTATTGCCGACGATGCCGGCGTCGGAGGCAATGTTGACGATCACGCCTTGAGCCGCCGACAGGTGCGGGATGGCCGTCGAGATCAGGAAGAAGGCTCCCTTGAGATTGACGTCGAGCACCAGGTCCCACTGCTCCTCTGCGACCTCCCTCGCCGGTCCCTCGAGCCAGACACCGGCGGCGTTGACGAGGATGTCGACCGCGCCGCCCCACTCCCTGGCTTTGCCCACCACGTCGCGGCAGGCGGCGACGGAGCGGATATCGAGCGGCAAACCGATCGCGTCCGCCCCCGTCGCGGCAATCGTCGCAACGGCGGCGTCGAGCTTGGGGCCGGCAAGATCGGCGAGCGCGATCCGCTCGCCGTCGGCGGCGAAACGCAGTCCCGTAGCGAGCCCCATTCCTCCGGCGCCGCCGGCGATCAGGACAGTCCTGCCAGCCATTCGATAAGCTCCACGAGACGCAGTTCGGCAAAGGCAACCACGTCATTAGGCCATGTCGCATGGGCCAGCCAGGCAAAACGATGATCTCAGCGCGCCGTGACGCCTGCAATCATCCCACCTCGAGCGTCGTGATACCGAAAACCGTAGACGGAGCATTGCCGGGCTTGCCGACCTTGTACATGCGTGTCTTCGTGAAGCCCGAAACCATGCCGGCTGCCTGAAGCAGGGCGGTGAATTGAACCTGGCTGGCCGGCACGTCGATATGGGACGGGTTTCCCGAACTTATGCAAGGAGTTAGCAATGAATTCACCGCCTAATCGTTCGTTGTTCCAATGGGCAACTGGACACGACCGGTCAAGATTGGGAATCTTCATTCGTCGTTGCTTGGAATCGCATGGAGTACCGCAGGAAATGCCGCTGAGCGCCGCAGAAATCGTCCGTCATCCGGCAACGCTCCGCAGTGTCCAGGAACAGGCCAAGGCGCTCATCCATATTTATGAAACGAGCCCGCGGCTGGCCGCCGTGTTTGCCACCCAGCAGCGCTGGCTCCTCGGCCATGTCGGCCTTGCCCTGCATTTCCGGCGCGACCCCAATGACCGCCGCACCGAAATGACGATGGCGCGTTTCATCGAGGTCGTGCGCCGCAATTCGGTGGCCAGCCGCAACACCGCCGAGGCTTTCGTCAAGGAGATGCTGCATTACAACATCGCCGAATACACCTCGGCCAGCGGCGACGGCCGCGCACACCCAATGCGGGCCACGGCGGGCACAATCGAGACCTTCACCGGCTGGATCTACGCTCATCTGAGAACACTCGACCACATAGATGGCGGAACCCGGCTGGCAGCCTTCCTCGACCGGCCCGAAATGCTGCCCACCCTGCAGCCGCTGATCGCCGACGGGTTGCTCACCAGCGACGGCGTGCGGGAACCCGGGCCGACCTTCTCGTTATTTATCTGGCTGAACAACGGCGGCATCGTCATGGACTGGCTGATGTCCGGCGTTGATCCGGAGGACGTCCATCTCGACAGGATACCGACCAGCGTCATTTCGGTCAGCGAGTTCGCGCACTGGCTAAAACTCTCACGCACGCATCTGGCGCGCAAACTCCATGATGCCGAGGTGCTCGGCAGCATCGGCTGGGTCGGCCAGCGCGGCCATTCCGTGATGTGGGTTTCGCGGCAGTTCTTCGATGAATACATGGCCGTCCAGGCGTCCAAGCTCGCCGTCGTTGACGCGGCTTTCGCCACCGCCGCGAAGCAAGCGACGGACTAACCGCCTTCGGCTTTCTATCCGGCCTTCAGGATAGCGGAAAAGCGCGGATCGAAGGCACGGCTGATCGGCTCCGCCGCGGCGCCCACTGCGATCGCCCATGGATCGGTGGTGCCGAGCTGCAGCCGTGGCAAGCGCCGGACGGGCCGGTCCGCGATCGACGGCAGCAGCGGATGCATGGCCTGAAGCAGCAGCCGGGCCAGCGCCTCGGGCGCGCTGCTGGTGAGGATGACGGTTTGCGGGTCGAAGATCGTTTCGATCAGATGCACGCTCCAGCGCAGGTCGGACGCGGCTTTCTCGATCCAGCCCATGACCCTCGGATCCTGCGCGAGCGCCAGCGCACCGAGCGTCTCGTAAATCCCCTTCTCGGTGGGGTCGAGGCCGAGATGCTGGTAGAGCGAGGCGAGTGAGGCGCGGTGTTCCAAAGGCGTCGAGCCCGGGCCGCTTGGCGAAAGCAGCGCCATGCCGACCTCGCCCGCATTGCCGTTGCCGCCGCTGTAGAGTTCGCCGTTGAGGATCAGCCCGGCGGCTATGCCGTAACCGAGATAGAGGCAGACCGCGTGATCGACGCCATGCGCTGCGCCGACAATCCGCTCCGCCGTCGCGCAGGCCGCCGCATCGTTCTGCAGGCCGACATCGAGCCCGGTACCGGCTGCAAGCGCCTCCACCAGCGGAAATTGCTGCCAGGCCGGCATCATCCATTTGTTGTCGGAGTTCTTGAGCCCGAACGGCCCCGGCATCGCGACGCCAAGCCCGACCAGCCTTCGTTCGGATTGGGAAAACATCCTGGCCAGCTCGCCTCTGACACGGTCGACCAAGCCAAGGATTATTTCCACGCCCTCTGAAGGCTCGTCGAACGGCAGCCCCGCCTCGGCGCGTGCGATCACCTTGCCGACGAGATCGACCACCACTACCCGTGTCAAATGCCGGTCGATCTGCAGCCCGATGGCGAAAGCCCCCTCGGGGACCAGCCGGTAGGGCGTGAAGGGCTGTCCCCTGCCCTTGCGCACCGCATCCAGCGCCACGACCAGGCCATCCCGCTCGAGATCCTCTATGATGTTGGAAACCGCCTGCTTCGTAAGCTGCGTTGCCCGCGCAAGGTCCGCGCGCGAAAGCGCGCCGTTGAGCCGCAGCGCCTCGATCATGACGCGGCGGTTGTGCGCGCTGGTACCCTCCTGGTTGGTGCCGCTCTTGGCACGGATCGGGCTAATGTCGTGCACCGTCGCTTCCCTCTTGACTCCATTAAAGGATTGATCGACTAATTAAGTCAAGCGAATTGACTTAATAGAATGCGACCCGCACGGTTCCACAAAAAGACAGCAAGGCTTTCGAGCTCCGCTGCACGCCGTGGAGGACGGATCCGGTCATACGCGACGCGAATTCGAGGAAGCGGCATAGTCTTGGCCGCCCCACTCGCAGCTGTCGAAAATGGGAGAAGACAAATGCTGAAATCGATCGGTAAGACACTTCTGGGCGCGGTGTTCGTCGGCGGATTGTTCGTCCCCAACGCCTTCGCCGAAACCACCTTGAACGCGCTCTTCATGGCGCAGGCCGCCTATAGCGAGGCTGACGTGCGCTCCATGACGGAGGCCTTCACTAAGGCCAATCCGGATATCAAGGTCAATCTCGAATTCGTCCCTTATGAAGGCCTGCACGACAAGACCGTGCTCGCCCAAGGGTCCGGCGGCGGCTATGACGTGGTGCTGTTCGACGTCATCTGGCCTGCCGAATACGCGACCAACAAGGTGCTGGTCGACGTATCGTCGAAGATCACGGACGACATGAAAAAGGGCGTGCTGCCCGGCGCCTGGACCACCGTCCAGTATGACGGCAAGTATTACGGCATGCCGTGGATCCTCGACACCAAATATCTGTTCTACAACAAGGAGATCCTCGAAAAGGCCGGCATCAAGGCGCCGCCGAAGACCTGGGAAGAGCTCGGCCAGCAGGCCAAGATCATCCAGGACAAGGGGCTGCTGAAGACGCCGATCGCCTGGAGCTGGTCGCAGGCCGAAGCCGCCATCTGCGACTACACCACGCTGGTCAGCGCCTATGGCGGCGACTTCCTCGAGGACGGCAAGCCCGACTTCCAGAATGGCGGCGGCCTCTCGGCGCTGAAATACATGGTCGACAGCTACAAATCGGGCCTGACCAATCCGAATTCCAAGGAATTCCTTGAGGAAGACGTCCGCAAGGTGTTCGAGAACGGCGATGCCGCTTTCGCGCTGAACTGGACCTACATGTACAACATGGCCAACGATCCGAAGGACTCCAAAGTCGCGGGCAAGGTCGGCGTCGTGCCGGCGCCAGGCGTTGCCGGCACCAGCGAGGTCTCGGCCGTCAACGGCTCGATGGGCCTCGGCATCACGGCGGTGTCGAAGCATCAGGACGAAGCGTGGAAATACATCGAGTTCATGACCTCGCAGGCGACCCAGAACAAGTATGCCAAGCTCTCGCTGCCGATCTGGGCCTCGTCCTATGACGATCCGGCCGTCACCAAGGGCCAGGAAGAGCTGATCGCCGCCGCCAAGCTCGGTCTCGCCGCGATGTATCCGCGCCCGACCACGCCGAAATACCAGCAACTGTCGACGGCGCTGCAGCAGGCGATCCAGGAATCGCTGCTCGGCCAGGCGACGCCGGAAGACGCGCTCAAGACCGCCGCCGAAAACAGCGGCCTCTGATCAGGCGTTCCTCCACGCGGGCGGCCTCATCCACGAGCGCCGCCCGTGCTATTTCCAGAGCAATTCCAGGAAAAGTGTGATCGGTTTTCCGTCCGGAATTGCGTAAAAACAAAGAGATAGAGCGGTTCGCCATTTCCGTGAAACGGTGAGCCGCTCTGACCGGATGACAGGAGAGAGGCGCCTCTGATGTCGGGCACCTGGATGACGACTCGCGCGTGGCTGTTGATGCTGCCGCTTCTGGTGATCATGGTGGCCGTCATCGGCTGGCCGCTGGTCGATACCGTCAGGCTTTCCTTCACCGACGCTCAACTGGTCGGCACGGCGGGCAACTTCGTCGGCTTCGACAATTACGCCAAGATGCTGACGAGCTCGAACTTCACCCGCACGCTCTCGACCACCACCTGGTTCGCCGTCATCTCGGTCGCCGCCGAGATGGTGCTCGGTGTGCTTGCGGCGCTCCTGCTCAATCAGGAATTCCGTGGCCGCGCTGTCTTGCGCGGACTAATGATCCTGCCCTGGGCCCTGCCCACCGTCGTCAACGCAACGCTCTGGCGGCTGATCTACAATCCCGAATATGGCGCGCTGAACGCGGCGCTGACGCAACTCCATCTCATCGATGACTATCGCTCCTGGCTGGGTGAGCCCGGCACAGCGCTCGCGGCGCTGATCGTCGCCGACTGCTGGAAGAATTTTCCGCTCGTTGCGCTGATCGCGCTCGCCGCGCTGCAGGCGGTGCCGCGCGATATCACCGCCGCGGCGCTCGTCGATGGCGCCGGGCCGTTCAACCGCTTCCGCTTCGTCATCCTGCCCTATCTTGCAGGCCCGCTGATGGTGGCGCTGGTGCTGCGCACCATCGAGGCGTTCAAGGTCTTCGACATCATCTGGGTGATGACACGCGGCGGCCCCGCCAACAGCACGCGCTCGCTGTCGATCCTCGTCTACCAGGAAGCCTTCTCTTTCCAGCGCGCCGGCTCCGGGGCCTCGCTGGCGCTGATCGTCACCCTGCTCGTCACCGTGCTGGCCGTCGCTTATGCGACGCTGGTCAAGAAGACCGCCGGGAGTGCGGCCTGATGGAACGCAAGAGCCCGGTCTTCACCGCCTTCGTCTATGTCTGCGCCCTCCTGCTCGCCGCCGTGATCCTGGCGCCGCTCGCCTGGCTCTTCGTCATGAGCATATCGCCGGCAGCCGACCTTGCCGCCAAGCCGCTGCGCTGGTGGCCGCAGGCGGCCGACTTCTCCCGTTACGCGCAGCTTCTGTCGAGGGCCGAGAACAGTGCGGGCGCCGCCTTCACGTCATCGTTGCGCAACAGCTTGGAAGTCGCCGGCATGGCGACGCTCGCCGCTGTTGTCCTTGCCGTGCCGGCCGGCTGGGCCGTTTCGCGCGCGCCTTCGGTCGGCTGGTCGCTGTCGATGGTGATCGCCACCTATATGCTGCCGCCGGTGGCGCTCTCAGTTCCGCTTTACATGAGCCTTTCCTATCTCGGCCTGCTCAACAACGTCTTCGGCCTGGCGTTGATCTATCTGACCATCCTCGCGCCCTTCACCACCTGGCTGATGAAATCGGGTTTCGATTCCATCCCGCACGAGATCGAGGCGGCCGCCATGATCGACGGAGCGGGACTGCTCCAGACCTGGCGCATCATCACCTTGCCGCTGGCCGCGCCCGTGGTGGCGACATCGGCGCTGTTTGCGGTGCTGCTTGCCTGGGACGAGTTCTTCTATGCCCTGCTCTTCACCTCGGACCAGCGGGCAAAGACGCTGACGGTCGCCATCGCCGATCTCGCCGGCGGCCGCGTCTCCGACTACGGACTGATCGCCACTGCCGGCGTGCTCGCGGCCTTGCCGCCTGTGCTGATCGGCCTCTTCATGCAACGCGCGCTGATCTCGGGTCTGACCAGCGGCGGAGTGAAAGGATAATGATGACCGCAAGGAAAGAACGTCCGACAGGCCTTC
This sequence comes from Mesorhizobium sp. CA14, assembly GCF_020165195.1. Classification (GTDB taxonomy): domain Bacteria; phylum Pseudomonadota; class Alphaproteobacteria; order Rhizobiales; family Rhizobiaceae; genus Mesorhizobium. Next base: position 60,183 of record NZ_JAIUHR010000008.1, read on the forward strand.
TCGCCATAGATCGCGAGATGGCGCGCCAGCATCAGGACGCGCTAGCGTCCTTCGAGAATAACACGGATGCCGCCGCCAAGGTCGCCGCCTCGATCAGGAAAACCGGCCGGCTCCTCCTGCTCGGCATGGGCGCCTCGCACGCCGTCGCCCGTGCCGTCGAGCCGCTCTATCGCGCGCATGGGATCGACGCCATCGCGCTGCCGCTGTCGGAACAGCTTGGACAGCCGTTGCCGCTTGAAGGCAGGACGGTGGTCGTCACCTCGCAGTCTGGCGAGAGCGCCGAGGTGCTGCGCTGGTTTGCAGAGACCGGCGATCGCGCCGCAACCTTCGGCCTGACGCTGGAGCAAGGCTCATTCCTCGGCCGCACGGTGCCTTGCCTCGTCGGCGCCGGCGGCACCGAGCTTGCCTTTGCCGCGACCCGCAGCCTGACCGTGACCTTCGCCCTGCACCTCGCCATCCTGGCCGCGCTTGGCGATGACCCCGCCGGCGCGCTCGCCGTGCTCAAGACGTCTCAGGCGGTCGAGATCGATGCCGCGCTCGCGGCGCTGAGCACGGTCACGACCATCGTCACTTCCGGCCGCAAGCTTCAAGGCGTGGCTGAAGCCCTTGCGCTCGGCTTCACCGAACTGTCGCGCCTGCCTTGTTTCTCGCTCGAAGGCGGCCAGCTGCGCCACGGGCCAATGGAGATGCTGGGTTCAAGCATTGGCGTCGTGCTTTTCCGCGGCGACGACCCGACCGCCGACCTCGTCACCGCGATGGCCCTGTCCGTCGTCGAGACCGGGGCGCCGCTGATCGTGTTCGACGCTTCGGGCAGGCCGCCGGTCGCAGGCGCCGCGACACTCGCCTTCAAACCCGCCACGGGCATGGCGGCGGTCTTTGCCATGCTGCCGGTCGCGCAACGCCTGATGATCGCCTTCGCCGATTCCCGCGTCGAGAATGCCGGAACGCCGGTGCGCACCACCAAGATCACCAGGAGCGAGTGATGCGGCCGCTTGCGGTGATCGGCAACGTCAATGTCGATCTGATCGTCGGGCCGGTCGCACCCTGGCCGAAGGCCGGCACGGAGACCGTCGTCGACCACGACGACCTGCGCGTCGGCGGCCAGGCCGGCAACACGGCGCTTGCCTGGCAGGCGCTGGGCATCGATTTCGAGATTGCCGCCAATCTCGGCGACGACCAGTTCGGGCGCTGGCTGAGTGAAGCCTTCGGACGCCGGGCGCAGAAATGGCCGGTTCATCCCGAAGGCACGACATTGTCGGTCGGCATGACCCATCCCGACGGCGAGCGCACCTTCTTCACCACGCGCGGCCACCTGCCCCGCTTCAGCCTGGGCGACGTGCTCTCCGTGCTGGATGGCAATCGGCTTTCCGATGGCTATGCGCTGCTCTGCGGCTCTTTCCTCACCGACGACCTGACGCGCGATTACGACGCTTTTTTCGACTGGGCCGAGACGCACCGCATCGCCGTCGCGCTCGACACAGGCTGGCCGATCGATGGCTGGACGGAAGCGAACTGCGCCGCTGCGCGCGGCTGGCTGTCGCGCTGCGAACTGGCGCTCTTCAACGAGGTCGAGACGACCACACTGGCCGGCCTGGCAAGCCCGGGGGAAGCGGCGCGCAAGATCCGTGACGGCATGAGGGACGGCGCGACGGTCGTCGTCAAGCGCGGGCCCGACGGCGCGATCGCCATCGGCGCCGACGGCGAGCTCATCGAAGCGGCCGCGCCCCGCGTCACCGTCATCGACACGATCGGCGCCGGCGATGTCTTCAACGCCGCGTTCCTGGCTGCGCTGGCGCAGGGGCGATCGCTGGAAAAGTGCCTGTCCGCCGCCATTCAAGTGGCCTCGCGCGCCATCTCAACCCTGCCCCGCGACTATGGCGGGCCGATCCAATTCGAGGATGCCGCCCATGAGCGCGCTTGAAATCCGCGATGTCCGCAAGAACTACGGCAGCGTCGAGACGCTGAAAGGCATCGACATCGCGCTCGAGAACGGCGAGTTCCTGGTGCTGCTCGGCTCTTCGGGCTGCGGCAAGTCCACCTTGCTCAACATCATCGCCGGTCTCGCCGAAGCAACCAGCGGCGACGTGCTGATCGGTGGTCGGTCGGTGCTTGGCGTGCATCCGAAGAACCGCGACATCGCCATGGTCTTCCAGTCCTACGCGCTCTATCCGAACCTGACCGTCGGCCGCAACATCGGCTTCGGCCTGGAGATGCGGAAGGTTCCCGCCGCCGAGCGCGACAAGGCGGTGCGCGAGGCGGCGAAGCTTTTGCAGATCGAGAACCTGCTCGACCGCAAGCCCGGCCAGCTCTCCGGCGGTCAGCGCCAGCGCGTCGCCATCGGCCGGGCGCTGGTGCGCAAGCCGCAGGTCTTCCTGTTCGACGAGCCGCTCTCCAATCTCGACGCCAAGCTGCGTCTGGAAATGCGCACCGAATTGAAGCGCCTGCACGAGATGCTGCGCACCACGGTCGTCTACGTCACCCATGACCAGATCGAGGCGATGACGCTGGCGACCCGCATCGCCGTCATGCGCGACGGCCGCATCGAACAGCTGGGCACCCCGGAGGAGATCTACAACCAGCCCGCGACGCTCTATGTCGCGGGCTTCGTCGGCGCGCCTTCGATGAACATGCTGGAAGCGGTTGTCGAGGACGGCAAGCTCGCGATCGTCGGCACGGATGCGCGGCTGGCGCTGCCGGCATGCTACGCGGGCATGGTCCGCGACGGCGCTTCGGTTGTCGCCGGGATCAGGCCCGAGGCGCTCCGCCTTGGTCTGGGCGGCGGCGCCGAATTGTCGCTGCCGGTCGAGATCGATGTCGTTGAACTGACGGGACCGGAACAGGTTACCACAGCCCGGGTCGGCGCGCAGAAATTGACGGCAACCTTGCCGCCGCAGGCCCGCGTCGCCAAGGGCCAGCCATGCGCTTTTGTCTTCGATGCGGCGGCGTTGCGCCTGTTCGATCCGGCTACCGGCAAGGCTTTCTGAGCAATCGCCCGGCCACCCTTATGGCCTGATCGATGGTCGAGCGGGTCAGCTCGCGGATGAGGCTGACCCGTCGCTTCGTCCTCAATCGATGTCGAACGACACGCCCTGCGCCAACGGCAACGCTTTCGAATAGTTCACCGTGTTGGTTGCGCGGCGCATATAGGCCTTCCAGGCGTCGGAGCCGCTCTCGCGGCCGCCGCCGGTCTCCTTCTCGCCGCCGAACGCCCCGCCGATCTCGGCACCCGAGGTGCCGATATTGACGTTGGCGATACCGCAGTCCGAACCGTCGACGCCGAGGAAGCGTTCCGATTCCTGCAGGTCGCGCGTGAAGATCGAGGACGACAGGCCGGCGCCGACCGCATTGTGCTGCTCGAGCGCCTCGTCGAAATCGGTGTATCTCATCACATAGAGGATCGGCGCGAAGGTCTCTTCCGTCACGGGCGAGACCTGCTCCGGCATCTCGACCAGCGCCGGATGCACGTAGTAGGCGTCCGGATGGCCGTTTTCGACGCGCGTGCCGCCGGTCACCTTGCCGCCATGCGCTTGCGCTTCCTGCAGCGCCTTCTGCATGTTGTCGAAGGCCGCCTTGTCGATCAGCGGGCCGACCAGCGCCTTGCCTTCCAGCGGATTGCCGACCGAAACCGTCTCATAAGCCTTCTTCAAGCGCGGCAAGAGCGCGTCATAGACGCTGTCATGCACGAACAGGCGCCTGAGCGTCGTGCAGCGCTGGCCGGCGGTGCCCATGGCGCCGAAGGCGATGGCTCTCAGCGCCATGTCGAGATCGGCGGTCGGACAGACGATACCGGCATTGTTGCCGCCGAGCTCCAGCACCGCGCGGGCAAAGCGCTTGGCAAGCCTGGGACCGACCTCGCGGCCCATGCGCGTCGAGCCGGTGGCCGAGACCAGCGGCACCTTCGGATGGTCGACCATCACCTCGCCGGCGGCGCGGTCGCCGATCAGCACCTGGAGCAGCCCTGCCGGCGCGTCCGCGCCGAAACGCCTTGCGGCGCGGTTGAAGATCGCCTCGCAGGCAAGCGCGGTCAGCGGCGTCTTTTCCGAGGGTTTCCACACCACCGCATCGCCGCAGACGAAGGCAAGGGCCGCGTTCCATGACCATACCGCGACCGGGAAATTGAAGGCCGAGATGACGCCCACGACGCCGAGCGGATGCCAGGTCTCCATCATGCGGTGTCCGGGACGTTCGGTGGCGATGGTGAGGCCATACAATTGCCGCGACAGACCGACGGCGAAATCGCAGATGTCGATCATCTCCTGGACTTCGCCCAGCCCCTCGGACGGGATCTTGCCGACCTCGATCGACACCAGCCGGCCGAGCTCGTCCTTATGCAAGCGCAGTTCCTCGCCCAGCAGCCGTACCAGCTCGCCCCGCTTCGGCCCCGGCACCAGCCGCCAGCTCTGGAAGGCCTTGTGCGCCGCATCGATGGCCTTGCCGGCGTCGGCCGCCGAGATAGACTTCAGCGCCGCGATCTGTTCGCCCGTCACCGGGCTGCGCACGATGAGGTCGCCTCCGACAAGCGCATCTCTGGCGACGCCCAGTTTCTCGAGAAGCGAGGCCGTTTCCTTGGCTAATGTCATTTTTTTATCCCTTTCAGATTCCCGCCCCTCACGAGGCGGTGAAACCATGCGCCATGCCTTGTCCGTGCCATCAGACACGTCCAGGCGCCTTTTCATGGCGTGGCATTACTCGTTTCGGGGAAAAACCGCCACCCCGGCATGGTCCAAGGCCGGATCGCAAAATTGGGCCAGGCGGTGAAGCCGGATCAACGGGCCTTCTGGATCGAGGACTTCTCTGCGCTTTCCTTGATCAGCCGGTCGATATGCATACGGATATGCGCCGCCTCGGCCGCGGTGTTGGCCAAAGCGATGGCGCGGTCGAAGGCGACACGTGCCTCCTCGTTGCGGCCAAGCTGCATGAGCAGCCCGCCCCTCAAGCCGAAGAAGTGGAAATAGCCCGACAGCCGCTCTTCCAGCGGCTCGATCATGGCAAGCGCGGCTTCCGGGCCGCGTACCTTGCTGACCGCGACGGCGCGATTGAGCGTCACCACCGGCGAAGGCTGCATCTGCTCCAGCAGACCGTAGAGCAGGTCGATCTCGGTCCAGTCGGTATCTTCCGCCGTCGCCGCCCGCGCATGCAGCGCCGCGATCGCCGCCTGCACCTGGTAGGGACCGGGCTTGCGATGGCGCAGCGCCTTGTCGACCAGCGCCAAGCCCTCGTCGATCATCTTGCGGCTCCAGAGCGAGCGGTCCTGGTCCTCGAGCAGCACGACCTCGCCATTCTCGTCGAAGCGCGCCGGCGCGCGCGCATGCTGGAGAAGCAGCAGCGCCGTCAGCCCCATGATTTCTGGTTCCTGCTGGAACAGCCTGAGCAGCAGCCGGGCGAGCCGGATCGCCTCCTCGCACAGCGGCGCGCGGGCCGGCGCCTCCCCGCCATTGCTCGAATAGCCCTCGTTGAAGATCAGATAGACCATCGCGGTGACTGCGGCGAGCCGCTCCGAGCGCTCGACCGCGCCCGGCGTTTCGAACGGCACGCCGGCATCGGCAATGCGCGCCTTGGCGCGGGTGATGCGCTGTTCCATGGCGCTCTCGCCGACCAGGAAGGCGCGCGCGATCTGCTTGACGGTGAGGCCGGAGACGATGCGCAGCGCCACCGCGATCTGCTGCGTTGCCGGCAGATCCGGATGGCAGCAGATGAACAGAAGCCGCAGGATGTCGTCGCGGTAATGCGCGCCGTCCAGCCGCTCGGCCATGTCGCTCTCGGCGTCCTCCAGATCGGACACCTGGTCTTCCTCCGGCATCGGCGCCTGCTTGGCGCGCTTGCGCACCGCGTCGATGCCGCTGTTGCGGCCGACGAAGATCAGCCAGGCGGCCGGATCGCGCGGCGGCCCGTTCTTCGGCCAGTTCTTGAGCGCCCTCAGGCACGCGTCCTGGAAAGCCTCTTCCGCGGCGTCGAGGTCCCGGAAGTAGCGCAGCAGCGCGCCCATCGCCTGCGGACGGGCGTTGCTGATTGCGGTGCTTATCCAGGCGAGCTCTGTCATACCGCGACCTTTGTCGGATTAAAGACCGAAACCGGCCGGATCTCGTAGGAGCCGCCGCTCGGATTGACCTCGGAGAGCTCGCGCGCGAATTCGACGGCTTCGTCGAGATCGTTGCATTCGAGCGTGTAGAAGCCGAGGAATTGTTCCTTGGTCTCGGCGAACGGACCGTCGAGCACGATCGACTCTCCCTTGACCTTTCGCAGTGTCGTGGCCGCCGTCGTCGGCAAAAGCCGCGCCACCGGCCCCAGCCGGCCGGCCTTGGCATATTTGTCCTGCACGTTGAGGAGCTTTGCCATGACCTCGTCGTCCTGTTCCTTGCTCCAGGAGCAGACGACGTCTTCGGAGGCGTAGCAGAGGATGGCGTAGAGCATGGTGCGTCCTTTCCGTATCAAAGGACGCGACACTAGGACCCTTCCCGACACGAGGTCGATAAAAAAATTAATCGAGGGATCACGGATCTGGCGATCTTTGCGCCTGCCTGTCAGGCGCCGCGCGCCTGCAGCCATCTGAGCACCAGCGTTTCTTCCTCGTCCAGGCCGGGTATCAGGCGTTTGCGCTTGTTGGCCTCTGCCATTTCGTCAAGCAGGCGCCCTTTGCTCCAGGCCTCGAACACCAGCGGATGGATGTAGCATTTGCGGCAAACCGCCCGGGTATTGCCCAACCGCTCGGCGACCTTGTCGACGACGCTGTTGATGACCCGGTTTTGCTGCGTTTTGCTTTCCGGCAGCTCGGTCCCGGCAAACAGCGACGCCGCATGGATCGTGCCGCCCCAGGTGCGGAAATGCTTTGAGCTGAATTCGGCGCCGGATGCCTCGCGAATATAGCGGTTGACGTCCTCCGAGCGCACCGGCCGCCGGTCGCCGTTCTCGTCGAGATATTGGAACAGCTTCTGTCCGGGCAAATCCTGGGCGCCGCGCACGACCTTGGCGATGCGGCGATCGACCAGCTTCAGCTTCCATTCCTTGCCCGACTTGCCCTTGAAGGCGAAGCGCAGGCTGGATCCGGTGATCTCGACATGGCGGTCGCGCAGCGTGGTCAGTCCGAAGCTCTTGTTATCGCGTGCATAGGCCGCGTTGCCGATGCGGATCATTGTGTTGTCGAGCAACCAGACCACCGAGGCGACGACGCGCTCCATCGGCAGCCCGTGCCGGCGCAGATCGGCATCGATCTGCCGCCTGAGAGTGGGCAGGCTTTCCGCGAAAGCAACGAGGCTGGAATATTTGACGCCGTCGCGTTCCTCGGTCCATTGCGGGTGATAACGGTACTGCTTGCGGCCGCGCTGATCCCGGCCTGTTGCCTGGATATGGCCGTCCGGATCGGGTGATATCCACACATCCGTCCAGGCCGGCGGTATGACGATCGCCTTGATGCGGGCCACCGTCGTTTCGTCGACGGTTCCGCCATCGGCCGCCAGATAGGAAAATCCCGTGCCTTTCCGCAATCTGCGTATGCCGGGATCGGCATCGCTTACATAGTTGAGCGACGTGCTCTGGGCCGAGCTGTTAGCGCCGTTCCCTCGTGTTTCCTCGGCCCGCGTCGAACGGTCCGAAGGCGATTGTGAATGCTGCAACATGCCGGCTCCGCGAAATGGCCCGTAGATAAAGCCGCGCGCCGATGACTGGTTCCGAAAGGGGTTTCAGTCTCGATGGTTGGTGGATAGATCGCCGAAGACGGCGACGATCTTGCGCCGCGACCAAAGCCATCGGCGACGCCGCCGGGGCGGCGGCTTCATTTCGATGGTGATCATCGCCTGCCCTTCGTCGTGTCGCCATACCGGGCGCCCACCGATGCCCCCAGCGATTTGGCGAACAATGCCAGCCACACGATCGGCAGCGACAGCCTTGCGAAGGTTCTATCCTTGCCGGACAACCCTTCCTTGACCAGCTTGCCGACATTGCGCCGGTCGCGGAAAACCTTCCGGAACGGACGCACGGGTTTTTCGGCCTGGATAGACCGGAGATAGGCGCCATAGCGGCGCCCGCGGCGATACTGGTCGGCAAGCAAGCCGAACAGGCTCGTCTCGTTGCGATGAACGGTCAGGACCCTCGGTTCCCAGACCGGCCGCAAAGCCTCGGGCAGCCTGGCCATGAATTCGGTGTCTTCTCCAGACGTCATTCGCTCGTCGAACATCCCGTATCGGTCGAACAGCTTCCGGTCGAACGAAACGCCGTAGCGCTGCGCCTTCCCGGCCGAAAGACCGGGCAGGCGTCGCATATAGGTGACGAGATGCGCCGCGCAGGCGACCAGATTGCGCGGGTGGCTGTTGAGGACGGCGCTCGCCACAGCCGCAGCACCCTCCCGGTGATGCTGCAGCCGGATTTCAGCCCATTGCGGACAGGCCAGGCAATCGTCGGCGAGAAAGGCAACGAACGGAGCTTGCGTTGCAGCGATGCCGCGATTTCGCGCAGCGCCGGCAAACAATCGCTCCTCGACATCGATCGCTGTTGCGTCCATACCGCAATCGGCAAGCAGCGCCTTGGCGTTGCCGCCGCCGGAATTCACGACCACGATTTCTAGCGCAATATTCTGGTCGAGAATGGACCTTACCGCGGCCGCCAGCGCGGCCGGTGCCCGCAAACCAATCACCACGACCGCGAGATCCGGCCTCTCGGCCATCAGGCGCGTTGCAGTTGGGCGGCCGGTGCCGAGATCCGGCGCCGCAGCGCGATCTTCAGCCGATAGCGCATGCAGCGCCAGACATTCGCCCCCGCCCTTGGCGCGGCTTCGGCCACGCGGAGGAATCTTGCCGCCATGTCGAAATCGCCGCGTGCATAATGAACCCGCGCGATCTTCAAAGCGACGACGCCTTCCCTGGTCTTGAGCGATCGCTCCGGGATGCCGCAGGACCGGAGCCGGCGCAGCGCCAGGCGCCATTCGAGAAAGCGCGCGGCAGGCCTGACCGTGAAACGATCTTCGGAACGCTCAGCCGACACAAAATAGACGAAGACGGGCTGTGTCACGATCGCGAGCGAAGCCTTGGTCATCACGCGCGCCCAAAACAGCGTGTCCTCGTCATAGGCAAGGCCGGTCGCGAATCTTGTTTCGCCGACAGCCCGCCGCGACACCAGCGCGCTGCCGACCGCGATCGACCGTATCCGCCCTTCGAGATAGGCGCAGGCATTGGCCGGTCCGCTTGCCGTGTAGCCGCCCGGCAGCTTGGTCGACCGCTCCTCGCCATCGACTCTCCGGCGGTAGGCGCCGACCACCAAGTCCGCCCCTGGTTCCGCCACGGCCTCGGCCAGCAGTGCGCGCAGGCCACCTTCCAAATGGAGGTCGTCGGCATCGATCATATACATCCAGGGAAAGCGGGCCTGCTCCAGCGCCAGATTCCTGGAGCCGCCGGCGTCGCGGCAGCTCGATTTGATGACGCGCAGCGGCAACGCAAACCGCAACGCCGCTTCCAAGGCGACGGCCGCGGTGGCGTCGGACGACGAATCGTCGACCAGCAGCACCTCGCCGATGATTTCTTTTTCCGATGCCAGCGAAGCGAGCGTCCGGGCAATCGTCCGAGCCGCATCATGTGCCGGAATGATGACGCTTACCGCTTCCAATCCGCCTCCGCGCCACAGCCACGCAGGCGCGCCCCCCGTCAATCCCGTGCCCAGGATACCGACGGCAGGCGCATTTGAGAAGCGCCCACAAGCGATCGGGTTGTCGTTACACCTTTTCGACGGCGACCGGGATGACGTCGACGGCTTGCTCGCCGACCTGGCCGCCGGTGGTCTTCAGCACGCCGACGATCGGCGCCACGTCGGAATAGTCGCGGCCGTAGCCGACCGTGATATGGTCGTTGCTCGCCCGCATGCCGTTGGTCGGGTCGAATTCCTGCCAGCCGGCGTCGCGCCCGCACCAGGCCTTGACCCAGGCATGCATGGCATCCGCGCCTTCGAGCCGGGGCTTGCCCTTGGGTGGAATCGTGCGCAGGAAGCCGCTGACGTAACCTGCCGGAATGCCAAGCCCACGCAAGCCCGCGATCATGATATGCGAGAAATCCTGGCAGACCCCGCGCTTTAGGGCAAAGGCGTCGCTGGCCCGCGTCTGAACCGTCGTCGCCTTGCCGTCATAGGCGAAATCGCGATGGATGCGGTTGCAGAGACCGGTCGCCGTGGCGACCACCGAGGAGGCCAGGCTTTCCCGCGCATAGACGGTGATCGCCGGATCAATGCCGACATGATCGCTGGCGGCGAGGAAATGATGCGGCGCGGAGGGCGATAACGACCGCACCATATCCAGTTCCGACCTCAGCCCGCCGATGTCGGGCGAGACATCGAGGCCCGGCTCCGGCCGCGAGACCGAAACGCGAGCGCTCATGCGGATGTCGAGCGTCTCATGCGCCTCGCGAAAAGCGATCGAGGTGACGTTGTTGCCGAAGAAATCGGAAAAATCGGCACGTTCGGCCGGCGGCGGCTGGAAGGACAGCGAGGCCGCGATGACGCGCTGCACCCCGGCAATCGTCTGCGGCATCACGCGCACCTGATGCCGTCCGCCGCCGGCGGCAGCCGCATAATCGTAGTGCAACAGGAGTTTGATGTCGTAGAGCATTAGAGCAATTCCAGCAAAAGTGCATAGCGGTTGGGCTCGGCGGCTTCGCCGTAGCCTTGCGTCCGGAATTGCGCAAAAACAGAGAGATAGAGCATTGGAGGCGATCCTTTTCGCTGGAAATGCTCTAAGCGAAATAGGCACGTGCCAGGCTGTTATAGAGATCGCCGATCTGGCCGGCGAGGTCGTCGAGCACTTTGGCGCTCATGTCGGACGGCTCCATGACGGCGATTGCCGTGTTCAGCTGCAGGATTTCCTTGGCGGCGGGCGACATATGTCCCTCGCCGCCGATCGAAGGCAGCATGCCGATCTCCGCCTTCAGCCGCTCGAGCTGGAACAGGATGGAGCGCGGATTGAGCGGATCGAGCGCGAGCAGGTCGATCACCGTGCGCCGCCCCGCCTGCACCGGATATTGCCGGCGATGGGTCATGACGCTGTCGCCGATCTCCAGCATCATGTCGAGCGCGCCTTCCGGCGCCCCGTTCCTGGTCAGCCGGCTGAGCGTGCGGGCGATCTGGATGCCGCGTTCCAGCCTGCGGCCGATTTCCAGAAAACGCCAGCCGGTGAAGCGGTACATGTTTTCGTGCAGCAGGCCGGAAAAGCCGGCAAGCTTGCGCAGCATCACCGTCATCGCCCGCGTCGCGTCGTCTCCCGGCGCGACCGTCTCCGCGAATTTGTGGATGGTCTTGGACAGATCCTTCAGCGCCAACCAGCCATCGGGAGAGAAGCGGTCGCGGATCTGGCCGGCGCTATAGACCGCGCTGTCCAAAGTGCCGATCAGCCCCGGTGGTATCGCCGTTTCGATCTCGATGCCGAACGGTTCCAGATAGTCCCTAATATCGGCAAGCAGCGGCATATCCGGATCGGACGTCTCGGCAAGCCGCACGTGATAGGCGCGCAGCACGCGAACCGTGTCTTCCGAGCGCTCGATATAGCGCCCGAGCCAGGTCAGATTCTCGGCGGCGCGGCTGGGCAGGCTACCCGGCATGGTGCGGGTGAAGCCGTCATGCTCCTGCGGCAGCAGCGTCTCGCGCTCGACCGGCGTGTCACTGACAACCCAGACATCCGCCGCCTGACCGCCGCGCTGCATGGCGATCGCCGTCGGGTCGAGCGAAAAGCCCACACGGGCGAAGCCGCCGGGCATCACGGTCCAGCCTTCCGGCGTTCGCGCCAGATAGACGCGCAGGCTGGCGGGCCGTGGCTCCAGCCGACCGTCGACAAAGACAGGGGTGGTCGACAGCGTCACCGCTTCCTGGCCGACAAAACCGGCGCCGTCCGCCTCGATCCGCGCGACAAGATCGGCCCGCTCCCCGGCCGAAAGGGACAATCCCAGCCGGGTCGCGCCATCGTCCTCGAATGCAAGCCGGGGCGACAGCGCCGGACCGACCACCATGCGGTCGATATTGGCAAGCACATGCGCGCGCTCGGCGTCCTGCCCGCACCACCATGTGGCGATGCTCGGCAGCTTGAGATCCTCGCCCTGCAGCTCCCGCGCGATCCTGGGCAGGAACGACAGTAATGCCCGCGTCTCCATCAGGCCCGAGCCCAGCGCATTGACCGCCGAAACGGAGCCGCGCCGGATTGCCTCGACGAGGCCCGGCGTGCCGATTTGCGACTCCGGCCTCAACTCCAGCGGATCGGCGAAGGCGGCATCGAGCCGCCGCCACAAGACGCCGATCGGCATCAGGCCGGAAACGGTTCGCACCATCAGCCTGCCGCCGGAAACGGTCAGGTCCTCGCCCTCGAGCAGCATGATGCCGAGATAGCGGGCGATATAGGCGTGCTCGTAATAGGTCTCGTTGAGCGGCCCTGGCGTCAGGATGGCGACGCGACCGCCCGACTCATTGGCCATGGCGTTCAGCGTGTCGCGGAAGCGGCGGAAAAAGCCGGCAAGCCGATGCACATGCATCTCGCCATAGATGTCCGACAGCGCACGGGTGGTGGCGACGCGGTTCTCCAACGCAAAGCCTGCGCCCGACGGCGCCTGGGTGCGATCGCCAAGCACCCACCAGCTACCATCCGGGCCACGGCCGAGCTCGAAGGCGACCATGTGGAGGAAATGCCCGTTGGCCGGCCGGACGCCTGCTATCGGGCGCAGATATTCCGGACTGGCTGCAATCAGACCGGCTGGCAGAATGCCCTGCTCGACCAACCGGTTCGGTCCGTAAACGTCGGACAGGATCGCCTCGAACAGGTCGGCGCGCTGGACGAGGCCGGCGCTGATCTCGGCCCATTCCTTCTCGTCGATCAGCAGAGGGACATGCGCGAGCGGCCATTCGCGTTCATTGGCCCCGGCCTGCTCATAGACACGATAGTAGACGCCGGCGTCGCGCAGATACTGGTCGGCGCGGGCAAAGCGCTGCCCGAGCCGCTCCGCCCCCAGATCGTCGAGCGCGTCGATGAAGAAGCGCCAGGCCGGGCGGGGGCTGCCGGACGCGTCGACCATCTCGTCGACGACGCCTTCGATTGGCCGGTAGCGTTCCAGCAGGCTCTGCGCCCGCGGCCTGCCGCCCGCCCGTCTCTGATTCCCCTTGGCCATCGTCGATCAGAATCTCGCCGGCCGCCTGAGGTCAAGGGCCATGGGAAACTCTTCAGAGGCTTCTTCGTCACGCAGCACATAGCCGCCCGGCGTGTGACCGCGCGGTTCGAACCGGGCAAGCCGTCGCGCCTCGGCCTCGTTGCCGTTGACCGGGAAGGTGTCGTAGTTGCGGCCGCCCGGATGCGCGACATGGTAGACGCAGCCGCCGACCGAGCGGCCCGACCAGCGGTCGTAGATGTCGAAGATCAGCGGCGTGTTGACCGGCAGGGCCGGATGCAGGCCGGACGCCGGCTGCCAGGCCTTGAAGCGAACGCCGGCCACCGCGACCTCGCGATTGTCGGTGACCTTCATCGGCACGAGGCGCCCGTTGCAGACGACGGCGTGGCGTTCCGGATTGAGGCCTTCTGTCTTCACCTGCAGCCTCTCGACCGAGGAGTCCACAAACCGGACCGTGCCGCCGATGGCGCCCTGCTCGCCCATCACATGCCAGGGCTCCAGCGCCTGCCTCAGTTCCAGCTTGACGCCGGCATGTTGCACCTCGCCGCAGAACGGGAAGCGAAATTCGAGCTGGGCTGCGAACCATTCGGTGCGGAAGTCAAAGCCGTTCAGCTTCAGATCCTCCAGCACGTCGAGGAAATCCGCCCAGACATAGTGAGGCAGCATAAAGCGATCGTGCAGTGAAGTGCCCCAGCGCACGAAACGTCCGTCGAGCGGAATCCTCCAGGCGCGGGCGATGATCGCGCGCACTAGCAATTGCTGGGCGAGCGACATGCGCGCATTGGGCGGCATCTCGAAACCGCGGAACTCGACCAGCCCGAGCCTCCCGGTAGGCCCATCCGGCGAGAACAGCTTGTCGATGCAGATTTCCGAACGATGCGTGTTGCCGGTGACGTCGGTCAAGAGATTGCGGAACAACCGGTCGACCAGCCACGGCAAGGGCGCCTCTCCCTTGTCGGAATGCGGCACCTGTGCAAGCGCGATCTCGAGCTCATACAGCGCATCGTGCCGCGCCTCGTCGATGCGCGGCGCCTGGCTGGTCGGGCCGATGAACAACCCTGAGAACAGGTAGGACAGCGACGGATGCCGCTGCCATTGCAGCACCAGGCTCTTCAGAAGGTCCGGCCGGCGCAGGAACGGGCTGTCGTTCGGCGTCGCGCCGCCCACCACGACATGATTGCCGCCGCCAGTGCCGGTGTGGCGGCCGTCGATCATGAACTTGTCGGTGCCGAGCCGCGATTGCCGGGCTTCCTCGTAAATGGCCGTGGTCGTCGCGACACATTCCTGCCAGTTGGCGGCCGGGTGGACGTTGACCTCGATGACGCCTGGATCCGGCGCCACGCGGATGACGTTGAGGCGCGGGTCGTGCGGCGGGGCATAACCTTCGATATGCACCGGCAGACCGATGGCCTTCGCCGCATTTTCCGCCGCCGCCACCAGTTCGAGATAATCTTCCAGCGCCTCGACCGGAGGCATGAACACACAGAGCCGGCCGTCGCGCGGCTCGACGGTGAGCGCGGTCCGCACCGCGCCGCCGATCTCGGTCAGTCGCTGCTCGACCCGGTCCTGCTGGGCCGTGGCGGCGGTGAAGGAGGCCTCAGCCTGCTGACGCGCCATTTCGTCCGCGCCGCCGGCCGGAGCTTCCGGCAGGATTTCGGCGCGCGCCGGCAGCGGGCCACGTGGCACTGAGGGGTCGACCGGCACGATATAAGGGAATTGAGCCGGCGGCACATAGGGCAACGTACCGAGCGGCAGACGGTAGCCGACCGGAGAATCGCCGGGCACCAGGAACAGGCGCCCGCGCCTGGTCTTCCATTTCTCCGAGCGCCAGCGCTGTCCCGCGGCCTGGCTGTTCCAGCGCTGCACGGGCAGCACATAGCCGGACGGCTTGGTCAGGCCACGCTCGAAGACGCGGGCCATGCGGCTGCGCTCCTCCGGATCTTCCAGCTTCGAATTGGACGGGTCGACATTGTCCGGCAGCTTGCCTTCCTTGAGCAGCCACTCGCCCGGATCCTCATAGGCCTCGCCCACCATCGCCTTGTCGATACCGAGCTCGCCGGCAATCGCCTTGAGCAGGCTCTCGGCCTGCTCCGGTCCCACGGCCGCGCCACTCTTTTCTCGCGCGATCAGCGACGGATCGCGCCAGACCGGCTCGCCGTCGGTGCGCCAGTAGAGCGAGAAGGTCCAGCGTGGCAGGCTCTCGCCCGGATACCACTTGCCCTGGCCGTAATGCAGGAAGCCGCCCGGCGCGAAGCGCTCGCGCAGCCGGCGGATGAGCTGGTCCGCCTTGTCGCGCTTGGTCGGGCCAACGGCCGCCGTGTTCCATTCGGCGGACTCAAAATCGTCGATCGACACGAAGGTCGGCTCGCCGCCCATGGTGAGCCGCACGTCTCCGTCTTTCAGCGCCGCGTCGACTTTTTCGCCCAGTCGATCGAGCGCCTCCCAGCTTTCGTCCGAGAACGGCTTGGTGATGCGCGGATGCTCGGCGATACGGTCGACCTGCATGTCGAAGTTGAAATCGACATTGGCGAAGCTCGCCATGCCGGAGATGGGTGCTGCATTGCGGAAATGCGGCGTCGCAGCGAGCGGCACGTGGCTTTCGCCCGTGAGCAGGCCGGAAGTCGGATCGAAGCCGATCCAGCCGGCGCCCGGAATATAGACCTCGCACCAGGCATGCAGGTCGGTGAAATCAACCGAGGTTCCGGGCGGTCCGTCGAGCGAGACGAGATCCGGTTTGAGCTGGATCAGGTAGCCGGAGACGAAGCGCGCGGCGATGCCGAGATTGCGCAGGATCTGCACCAAGAGCCAGCTCGAATCCCGGCACGAGCCCTTGCCCGTCGCCAATGTCTCCTCGGGCGAATAAACACCCGCCTCCATGCGCACGATATAGGCGATCTCGCGCTGCAGCCTTGCGTTGAGGTCGACCAGGAAATTGACGGTGTTTGCCGGGCTGCGGTCGATGCTTGCCAGGAATTTCGACAACAGCGGTCCGGCAGGCTCCGGCGTGCGGTAGATGGCGAGGTCTTCCCTGATCTCTTCGGGATAGTCGAACGGGAAGGTCTCGGCGCTTTCCTCGACGAAGAAGTCGAACGGATTGTAGACCGTCATGTCGGCGACGAGGTCGACCTCGATCTTCAGTTCCGTCACCGGCTCCGGAAAGACGAAGCGGGCAAGGAAGTTGCCGTAGGGATCCTGCTGCAGATTGACGAAGTGGTTTGCCGGCTCGACCTTCAGCGAGTGGCTGAGCACCTTGGTGCGCGAATGCGGCGCCGGCTGCAGCCGGATCACCTGGGGACCGAGCACCACAGGCCGGTCATATCTGTAATGGGTCAGGTGATGGACGGCTGCCAGAATTGCCATGGTGCCCCGGAGAATGGCGTTTTATCGCCAGACCCTGACACATCTGGCGGCCATTCTCCAAGCAGAGATGTTGCGCTGCACCTAAATTATGCGGCTATCGAAAGTCTCGACGCATCGATTCGTCCTGCTATCCGCGACGGTCGCGGTACCTGCGTCTAGATGATCAGTACGTCGACAAACCTGCCGAACTTGCGCATTTTCTCAAGATTAACTGCAAGCCAAGCGTTCTTTAGGTGCTCCGCCGCGCGGTCACCGATCTCCGGCGTCAGCCCTGGCGGGGTTTTGGGAAAAGCTGCGAAGCGGTCACTACATGGGTGGAAAAGAAGACAGTACTCAAGTACGTGGGGCGTCCCGTCGGGGCGCAATGGCATTGTCTCCAGGGTGACAGGGGTCAATTCCTCAAGCCTCAGGGGAAACGACAGCCCGGCAATCCTGACTTCCACTTTATAGATATCGGGGTCTTCACGGTTCACAACCGGAATCCGGATCGAGACATCCGGCTGGTCCTCCACAATAACGGTGTGAGACCAGTTGCCGAGCTTGTTGGCTTCGACCTTGTAGCGAGAGAGACGCCTGCTCGCGGCCCTTTCCGGCGTGAAGGTTCTGACGAAATCCAGGATCGCGTCCTGAATCGCCAAGAGCTCGGGCATCGGATTTCGCCAATTCCAGTGCAGTTCACCGACAACCGGGACAGCGAACTCCTGGTAATACCGGCTGTCGATATGTACCTCCTCGACACTCCGCCTCAGAAGGTCCAGCATCGGCCTCTCGATCAGCGCCTGAATATGTTCGATATCCGAATTCGAAAGGTCTTCGATCTTGGCACCTGACGGATCCGTGTAGTTGATCCGTTCAACGGTGATATGTGAACAGCACGCCGCGGGATCTTCATTGCGAAGGAAGCGCACGGAGCTTGGAAGCAGGGCAAATTCCTTGACCAGGCGCGTAATATGCCAGCGCTGCCTCACAGCAACTCCGCCAGCAAGAGCGTGAGGACGCTCAATCTCCTCGAGCCAGCGGCTAATAGAAATACGAACGCTATCGAGACCATCGAAAACCAGATTGGCGTCCCAGACGTACATTGTCCGGGTGACCCCGCAATTGAGGCGGAGTGTCCAATTGTGTCCGGGATATATCGAAAATCTGCACCCTGCAGGGTGTGAAACCCAGGTCCCCCCGTTGAAGCTAAATTGACCCGGATAGCCGTCCTTCTGCACCAGACGCTTGCCGCGAAAACGTTTGAGTCCCTCACGGACACCATCGGCGCTGCTCTGAATTGCCATTGCGCTCTCCGAAACAACTGAAGAGCAACACTGATTATCCAAAAATCCTGTATTGTTTATTTAGCGACACGGCCTCAACAGGGGCCATCTGCCTCAAAAGAACGCCTGCAGCCCCGTCTGCGCCCTTCCGAGGATCAGCGCATGCACGTCGTGCGTGCCTTCATAGGTGTTGACCGTCTCCAGATTCTGCGCGTGGCGCATCACGTGATAGCCGATCTGGATGCCGTTGCCGCCATGCATGTCGCGGGCCTGGCGGGCGATGTCGAGCGCTTTGCCGCAATTGTTGCGCTTGACGATCGAGATCATCTCCGGCGCCATCTTGCCTTCGTCCATCAGCCGGCCGACACGCAGCGAGCCCTGCAGTCCAAGCGCGATCTCGGTCTGCATGTCGGCGAGCTTCTTCTGGAACAACTGCATGCCGGCGAGCGGCTTGCCGAACTGTTTTCTGTCCAGGCCGTACTGCCGCGCGCGATGCCAGCAATCCTCGGCCGCGCCCATGGCGCCCCAGGAAATGCCGTAGCGCGCCCGGTTGAGGCAGCCGAACGGACCGCCGAGGCCCTTGGCGTTGGGCAGCAACGCGTCTTCGCCGACCTCGACGCCTTCCAGCACCACCTCGCCTGTGATCGACGCCCGCAACGACAACTTGCCGCCGATCTTCGGCGCCGACAGTCCCTTCATGCCCTTTTCCAGCACAAAGCCGCGGATCTCATCCTTGCCGCTATCGCCCTTCAGCTTCGCCCAGACGACGAACACATCCGCGATCGGCGCATTCGATATCCACATCTTGGAGCCGGAGAGCTTGTAGCCATTCGCGGTTTTCTCGGCGCGCGTCTTCATGCCGCCCGGATCGGAGCCGGCGTCCGGCTCGGTGAGGCCGAAGCAGCCGATCCATTCGCCCGACGCCAGCTTCGGCAGGTATTTCTTGCGCTGCGCTTCCGAGCCATAGGCATGGATCGGATACATGACCAGTGAGGACTGCACGCTCATCATCGAGCGGTAGCCGGAATCGATCCGCTCGACTTCACGCGCCACCAGCCCGTAGGTCACATATCCGGCGCCGAGCCCGCCATATTCTTCCGGAATGGTGATGCCGAGCAGGCCCGCCTCGCCCATCTCGCGGAAGATCGAGGGATCGGTCTTCTCGTCGGCATAGGCTTCCTCGATGCGCGGCGCCAGCTTGTCGGCCGCGAAAGCTGCCGCGCCGTCGCGCACCATGCGTTCATCCTCGGAAAGCTGATCCTCAATCAGGAAGGGATCGTTCCAGACGAACGCGTTCTTTTCGGCGGCCATGGCCAACACTCCCGGCAAATTCTTGGATTGCGCGGCTTATCGGCCTCCGCATGCAAAAAATCAAACGAAATTGCATCACGGATCAATGAGCGTTAGTAATGGATCATGAACGTCCAGCGCCGTCTTTTGCCGAACACCGCCGCCCTTGCTGCCTTCGAAGCCGTCGCGCGCCTCGGCTCCTTCACCGCCGCCGCGCGTGAGCTCGACCTGACCCAAGGCGCCGTCAGCCGGCAGGTCAACCTGTTGGAAGAGCAGTTCGGCCGCCGGCTGTTCGAACGCGACAGCCGCAATGTCCGGCTTTCGCCGGCCGGCGAGATCTATGTCGAAGCGGTGCGCTCGGCACTTGGCCAGTTGCGCGACGCCGCGCTTGGATTGATGAGCAACCGGCATAGCGGCATTCTCAACTTGGCCATCCTGCCGACCTTCGGCACGCGCTGGCTGATGCCGCTGATCCCGGATTTCGTCGCCGGCCACCCCGACATCACCATCAACTTCGCCACCCGCATCGGACGGTTCGACTTTGCCCGCGAGCGGCTGGATGCCGCCATCCATCACGGCATGCCCGACTGGCCGGACGCCGATTGCACGCTCTTGATGCGCGAGGCCGTGATGCCGGTGGTTTCGCCCGAATTCCTGGCCACCCGCGCCATCGTGTCACCGGCCGATATCAGTCGTCTGCCGCTGCTGCACATGGCGACCCGGCCCGGCGCCTGGAGCGAATGGTTCGAGCATCAGGGGCTGGAGGCGCCGACCGGTCCCGGTATGCAGTTCGAGCAGTTCGGCACCGTCGCCCAGGCCTGCATGGCGGGGCTCGGCGTAGCGCTGCTGCCGGAAATCCTGATTGCCGGCGAATTGCAGCGCGGCCAGCTGGTGCCCACGCCCGGCCAGCCGATGCAGAGCCGCAGCGCCTATTACCTAGTCGTGCCGCACGACAAGCGTGGCCATCCGCCGGTCGCCAGTTTTCGCGACTGGCTGCTGGGCCAAATCGGCAAAGAGCCCACAGTGCTCGCCTGGTAGCTACTTCCGCTTCATCGCCTCGGCGAGCGCCGCGCCGAATGCGCCCTGCGAAGGCCGCTCCGGCTGGCGTTGTGGCGCTTGAGATCGCGGCGCCGGCTTGCCGCCGCCGTGATCGCGCGAGCCAGCTTTCGATGCACCACCCTCGCCGCCGTCCTTGCGCATAGACAGCCCGATGCGCTTGCGCTTGATGTCGACATCGACGACCCGCACCTTCACGACATCGCCCGCCTTCACCACCTCATGCGCGTCCTTGATGAAGCGGTCGGCCAGTTGCGAGACATGCACCAGCCCGTCCTGGTGGACGCCGATATCGACGAAGGCGCCGAAGGCCGCGACATTGGTGACGGTGCCTTCGAGCAGCATGCCCAGCTTCAAATCCTTGATGTCATCGACGCCCTCGGCAAAGGTCGCGGTCTTGAAACCGGGGCGCGGGTCGCGGCCAGGCTTTTCCAGCTCGGCGATGATGTCGCGCACCGTCGGCAGGCCGAACCGCTCGTCGACGAAGACGCGCGGGTCGAGCGCCTTCAGCGCGGCGCTGTCGCCCATCAGCGCGCGCACGTCGCGGCCGCAGGCGGCGACGATTTTCTTCGCCACGCCATAGGCTTCCGGATGCACCGATGACGCATCGAGCGGCTCCGTCCCGTTCGGGATGCGCAGGAAGCCGGCGCTTTGCTCGAACGCGCGCGGCCCGAGCCGCGCCACCTTGAGCAGGTCCTTGCGGCTGGCAAACGGCCCGGCCGCGTCGCGATGCGCAACGATCGCCTCGGCGAGCGACGGCCCAAGTCCCGACACGCGCGCAAGCAGCGGCGCCGAGGCCGTGTTGAGGTCGACGCCGACGGCGTTCACCGCATCCTCGACCACGGCTTCCAGCGAGCGACCGAGCCGGTACTGGTCGACATCGTGCTGGTACTGGCCGACGCCGATCGACTTCGGCTCGATCTTGACCAGCTCGGCCAACGGATCCTGCAGGCGTCTGGCGATCGACACCGCGCCGCGCAGCGAGACATCGAGACCGGGGAATTCCGCCGCTGCCGTGGCCGAAGCGGAATAGACCGAAGCACCGGCCTCGCTGACGATCACCTTGAGCGGCTTCGGCCCCGCACCTGCCGGCAGGTCCGAAAGCATGTCGGCAACCAGCTTCTCGGTCTCGCGGCTGCCGGTGCCGTTGCCGATAGAGATCAATTCCACCTTGTGCTGGCGGATGAGGGCGGCAAGTTCGGCCTGCGTGCCGCGCACGTCGTTCCTGGGCGGAAACGGATAGACGGTCGTGGTCGCCACCAGCTTGCCGGTGCCGTCGACCACCGCAACCTTGACTCCGGTGCGGATGCCGGGGTCGAGCCCCATGGTCGGTCGCGAACCGGCCGGCGCCGCAAGCAAAAGATCTTTCAGGTTGCGGGCAAAGACATGGATCGCCTCTTCCTCGGCGCGCTCGCGCAGGTCGCGCATCAGGTCTAGCGTCAGATGCAGCGACAGTTTGATCCGCCAGGTCCAGCCGGCCACTTCCATTAGCCATTTGTCGCCCGGCAGGCTGCTGCCGATCGCATAGGCATTGGCAATCATGCGCTCGACCGGTTTGACCGGCGAGGCGTCGTCGGCATCGACCTCAATGTCGAGCGACAGCACTTCTTCGTTGCGGCCGCGCAGCATGGCCAAGGCACGGTGGCTGGGCACACCCGCCCAGCGCTCGACATGGTCGAAATAGTCGGAGAATTTCGCGCCGGCCTCCTGCTTGCCGTCAACGACCCGAGCGCGCAGGAAGGCGCGTTCCTTCATATAGGCGCGCAGCTTGCCGACCAGATCGGCATTTTCGGCGAACTGCTCCGACAGGATGTCGCGCGCGCCTTCGAGCGCGGCCTTGGCGTCGGCCACTTCTTCGGTGACATAAGCGAGGGCGAGCTCGGCCGGGACCGCCGAGCGGTCGGCCAGGATCGCCTCGGCGAGCGGCCCAAGCCCTCGCTCCTTGGCGATCTCGGCCTTGGTGCGTCGCTTCGGCTTATAGGGCAGATAGATGTCCTCGAGCTCCGCCTTTGTGGCGGCCGCGGCGATCTTGGCTTCCAGTTCCTCGGTCAGCTTGCCCTGCTCGCGGATCGAGCTGACGATCGTCTCGCGCCGCGCGTCGAGCTCGCGCAGATAGGCGAGCCGCTCGGAAAGGTCGCGCAATTGCGTGTCGTCAAGCCCGCCGGTGACCTCCTTGCGGTAGCGTGCCACGAAGGGAACTGTCGCACCTTCGTCGAGCAGCCCGATTGCCGCTGCGGCCTGTTCCGGCCGCGCGCCGATCTCGGCCGCGATGATTGCTGCGATGCGCTTGATATCCGATGCCATGCTCGTCCCTGTCGAAAAGAGCGGCGACCATAGGCCGGGAGAACTGCTACGCCAACCGCAACGGTTTCATCACGCGCCGAAGGTCCACAGAAAACAGCCCTTGGAAGCAGCCTCTGGTCGGCTCAGACCATGCCGCTCAACGCCTTGAAGAATGCCACGAGCTCCGCATCCAGCTTGTCGTCCACGGGCTCCGGCTGCGACGACATCTTGGCGATGACCACCTCGGCCTTCGGATTGACGTAGAGCCACTGGCCGTGAATGCCGATGCCGCAGAAGGCGCCGCTGTCGTGGCCGGTCTGGTACCATTTGTTACGGTAGCGTCCCTTCGGGAACAAAAACGCCATCGTGCCGCGTTGCCAGGCCTCAAAGCTGCCGCCGGTGGCGATCGTGTCGTGCACCCAGGCTTCCGGCACGATGCGGCGGCCATTCGCTGTGCCGCCCTGCCGCATCATCTCGCCGATCCGGGCAAGATCGCGCGGCGTCATCGACATGCCGCCGGCCGTGCGCGCCGTGCCTTCCATGTCGACCGTCACCGACATTTCGCTTGCGGCACCGAGCGGCAGCCAAAGCTTTTCGCTGAGCAACGCGCTGACGCGCATGCCGGAAGCCCGCTCGACCAGGATGCCGAGCACGTCCGAGTTGGGCGAGCGGTAGCGGTAGGTCTTGCCATGCGGCTCGGCAAGCCGCTGAATGGTCATCAGGAATGCTGCGAGGCTCTCGGACCCGCCGCCAGGATTCCACAGCGTCGAGCGGCGATAGCGGGCGAAGGCGCTTTCCGGATCGAGATAGGCTTCCTCGAAATCGAGGCTGACGGTCATGTCGAGCACGTTGCGCACGCTCGCATCGACATAGGCCGAGCTCTTGGCTTCGGGGATGTATTCTGTAACCGGCGCGTCGAGGTCAAATATACCCTCGCCTTCCAGTATGCCTGCGAGGATCGCCGTCACCGACTTGCTGATCGAAAAGATGATGTGGCGCGCTCCGAACGGCATATGCGGCGCCGACCAGTCGCCGACAAGCTTGCCGGCCTTCAGGATCGTCAGCCCGTCCGTGTCGGAACGCTTCAGGAAGCTCTCGACGGTCTCACTGCCGCCGGCAAGCGATATCTTTTCCTCAAGCAATGCGCCGAGCGGTTTCGCTTGGCTCTCGCCGCCGGGCGCCGCCGCGACATGCGCGCTCGGCACCAGCTCGCCGACATTCTGGAAGGACCATCGGTTGAACGGCGAAAGCCGCCAGTTGTCGAGCCGCACATCCTTGCGGGCAAAGCCGTATCTGGCCTCGAACGCGGTCTTGCCGCTCATGATGCTCTCCCGGATCTTATTTGCGGTTTCAGGCCAGCGCGGCGGCAATGGCATGCACCGCCTTCTGCGTCGCCACCGAATAGACGGAGTTGACGAAATCCGGATAGGTCGAAAGCTTTACCACGACGATCCTGTGTTCCCAGCTCATATGGATCAATTGGCCAAACACACCGCGGCACATCAGCGAGCGTGAGCGCGAATCCTCGATCCAGAACTGGTTGCGGTAGCTGCCGTCCGGAAGGCTCGGGCTGAAATTCGGCCCGTGCCTGCCGTTGCGTGTCGCCTCGATCCAGTCGGCCGGGATCACGCCGCCGCCATTGTCGAGGATCAATTGCCCGAAGCGGCCATAGTCACGCAGCGTCGCATTGAAGCCGCCATCGGCAAGCGCATAGCCGGCGCTGTCGACGGTGAAGCAGGCGCTCTCGTCGGCGCCGAGCTTCTGCCAGAGTTCTTCCGAGACCAACTGCGCCAGGCGCTTGCCGCTCACCCGCTCCATGATGAAGGCGAGCACGTCGGTCTCGATCGAGCGATATTCGAACGCCTCGCCATGCGGGCGCACTCTGTCCTTCAACCGCAGGATCAGCTCGAAGAGGTGCGACGGCCATGCAAAGTCCGGATCGCTGCCCGGCGGGATCGGCTTCCAGCCGGTCGCGACATCGACCTGGCCGATATCGGAATAGCGGTCGGTATATTCCTCGGAAAAGCGCACGCCCGTCGTCATGTCGAGCACATGCTGTACCGTGGCGCCGGCCCAGCCGGTCTCGCCGAGCTCCGGCAGATAGTCGGTGACCAGCCTGCCCGGATCGATCAGGCCGCGCCCAACCAGGATACCGCACACCGCTCCGGTGACCGACTTCGCCATCGACTGCGACAGATGCAGCGTGCGCTCGTTCATGCCGTTGAAATAGCGCTCATAGGCAATCCTGCCGTCCTTCAGCACCAGGAAGCCGTCGGCATAGGTTTCGTCGAGCAGGCCGGCGAGCGTCGTCGCCGCGCCTTTGCTATCGACCACCGGCAGATCGTCGAGATCCACCTCCGCGCGCTCGAGGCGATGGCGATGGCCGCTACCGCGCCACACCTCGATGGTCGGCAGGAATTCGCGGATATGCTGGAAGGCCCAGCGGTTCCAGGGCGGCCGATCCCAATCGAGCTTCGGCGGCACCAGCTTGGGCGGCGAGCCCTGCATGATCGGCGGCCGCGGATCGGAGTTGCGATAGGATTGCATCAAATCCTCCCTGGACACACGAAGGGGAGGCCGGAGCCTCCCCTCCTTTCATACCTGGCTGCGAAAATTACTTGCGCAGGTTCGTCCAGATCTTGTTGTAGATCTCCACCACGTCCGGCGGGCACGGCGGCACGAATTCCGCTGCCGGAGCGCCTGCCGGCGGATTGAGTTCCGGCGAGTTGGCGAACTCCGGCGGCAGGAATTTGTGACTGCCCGCGATGCCATTGTCGTACCCGGCAAACTCGGAGATCAGCGCCGCGTTCTCAGGCGCCATGACGAAGTCCTGGAACAGCTTGGCGTTCTCGAGGTTCTTGGCCCCCTTCAGCACTGCGACATTGTCCATCCAGCCTTCGATGCCTTCCTTCGGATAGGCATATTTGATCGCCGGAATCTTCTGGCGCGAGCGGTAGGCCGCACCATTCCACTGTTCGGTCACAATCACATCGCCGGAGGTGATCTTGGTGATGGTGTCGTAGCTGAAGGTCTTCCATGACGGTTTGGCGGCCATGAGGATGTCGTTGATCTTCTTCAGGCTGGTCTTGTCGGCGCCGCAGCGCGGCACGCCGGCGTAGCGCTCGGCGGCGTGCATGACGGTATTGACATCGTCGAGCACGTTGATCTGGCCTTTCAATTCGTTCGGCGGATCGAACAGGATCGCCAGCGTATCGATGTTGCCCTTGAACTTGTCCATGTTTACGGAGAACGTCGTCGTGCCGAACTGCCACGGCGCTGTGTAGTGGCGACCCTTGTCCCAATAGATATCGAGGAAGCGCGGATCGATGTTCTTGCCGTTCGGCATCGCATTGGGCTCGGTCTTTTCGAGCAGGCCCTCTTCGATCATGATCTTCACGGTGTAGTCGGACGGCACCACGATGTCGTACCCGGAATTGCCGGCGCGCACCTTGGACAGCATGGTTTCGTTGGAATCGTAGTCGTCCAAAGTCACCTTGACGTTGTACTGCTTCTCGAACTTGTCGATCAGCTTGGGGTTGGTGTAATCCCCCCAGTTGTAGATGTGCAGTTCGCCGTCGGCGAGCGCCGGTACTGCCCATAGCAGAACGGCCGCGGAAACGGCCGCCATCAGTTTTCCAGACATTTTATGTTCTCCTTGCCTTCCCATTGTTGTGTTGGAGTTCTTGGATCATTTTGCGCGTCGCCGTGCGATTAGGAACGAGACCGAGACGAACAGGATCGACACCAGGAGCAGGATGGTCGAGATGGCGTTGATCTCCGGCGTCATCGGCCGCCGGATCTGGTTCCAGATGTAGAGAGGCAGCGTCGTCTGGCCGGGGCCGGCGACGAGCTGCGTGATGGTGAAATCGTCGAAGGAGACGATGAAGGCCAGCGCCGCGCCCGACATGATGCCGGGGACCAGCAGCGGCAGTGTGATGCGCTTGAAGGCGTTCCACGGCGTCGCATAAAGGTCGGCCGCCGCATATTCCAGCGTCAGGTCCATGTCCTCAAGCCGCGCCCTGATCGGCATATAGGCGAAGGGGATGCAGAACACTGTGTGGGCGAAGATCAGATTGCCGATGCCGAAATTCAGCCCGAGCGTCCCGGCGATCAGCGCGAAGAAGGAAAGCGTCGCCACCGCCGTGATGATCTCCGGCACCATCAGTGGCAGGTTGATGATCATGAACGCCGCGGCAAGCCCGCGCCATGGCTTCACCCTTGTCATGCCGATTGCCGCAAGCGTCGCGCAGATGGTCGAGACGATCGTCGCGGTCACCGAGATGATCAGCGTGTTTTTCGCGGCGCTGTGGAATTCCTCGTTGAGGAACGCGCTGCCGTACCAATTGAGCGTGACGCCTTCCCAATGCGTGACCAGCGAGCCGCTGTTGAACGAGAAGATCATTAGGATCAGCACCGGTATGTAGAGCACCAGCAGGCAGATGATGGCGATCGAGCGGAAGCCCGGCTGGTCCTTGATGTCCATGACGCGGGGCTCAGCCATGCTGCACCTTCCCCGACGTGTTGCGGACATAGAAGAACAACGCCACCAGCACCGCCGCCATCAGGATCAGCGCCTGCGCGCAGCCGAGCGGCCAGTTGCGGCCCGAACCGAATTGCTGCGCGATGAGATCGCCGATCATCAGGTGCACGCCGCCGCCCAGGATCAGCGGCGTCACATAGGCGCCGAGCGCCGGGATGAAGACGAGCAGGCAGCCGGCGATGATGCCGGGCTTGGACAGCGGGATGATCACCCGCCACAGCACCTGCCGGCGCGTCGCATAGAGGTCGTAGGCTGCCTCGACCAAGCGGAAGTCGAGTTTCTCCAGGCTCGAATAGAGCGGCAGCACCATGAAAGGCAGGAAGGCGTAGAGCAGGCCGAGTTGAATGGCGAAGTTGGTGTAGAGCATCGTGATCGGCTTCTCGATCACGCCGAGCGCCAGAAGCGCGTCGTTGATCAGGCCCTCGTCGCGAATGATGAACATGATCGCCAGCGTGCGGACCAGAAGGTTCGACCAGAATGGAATCGTGATCAGAAGCACCCACCAGTTGCGCTGCGCCGGCGGTCGCGTGGCCATGAAATAGGCGGTCGGAAACCCGAGCAGCAAGCAGATGATGGTCGTCACCACCGCGAACAGGAAGGAGCGCAGGTAGATGATCAGGAAGTCCGGGGTGAATTGCAGCGTATCGTCGAAAATGTCGCGCTGGAACAGGAAGTTCAGATAGGCGTCGGTCGAGAACTGCCATTGCACGCCGCCATAGGGCGCGGCGACGAGGAACGAGTAGACGCAGATGATGATGAGCGGCAGCACGCCGAATATGCCGATGATTATCAGCGCCGGCAGCGACAGCAGCCGGTTGCGCCGCGCGCCGGCTTTCACCGCCTGGGCCTCGAACAACGCAGCCTTGGAGAGCGGTTGTGGCGACAGCGGGGTTGGGGAGAGCGTGGCTGTCGTCATCAGTCTTTCAGAACGCGGGCGGCGTCCTCCTCGAACTGGATGCCGACCTTGGCGCCGGTCGCGTAGGTCACCGGCGACGACCGGCTGTTCTGATGGCGCACGATGAAATTGTCGCCGCCGTCGAGCTTCACGTGATAATGCGTGTCGGTGCCGAAATAGACAATGTTGGACAGCGTTCCGGCGATCGTGCCCTTGGCCGGATCGGCGACAAGATCGGCATGCTCGGGGCGCACCACCAGCGTCACTTCGCCGGTCGGATCGAAGCCTTCCGGATAGCCCGCGCTGATCGTGGCGCTGCTGGCGAATTTGACCGTCGCCACGCCGCCCTGCTTCGACACCACCGTACCCGGCAGGAAATTCGTTTCGCCGATGAAGTCGGCGACGAAGCGTTCGGCCGGCCGGTCGTAGATGTCGCGCGGAGTGCCGACCTGCAGGATCTTGCCGGCTGACATGACCGCGATGCGGTCGGACATGGTCAGCGCTTCCTCCTGGTCATGGGTGACGAAGATGAAGGTGATGCCGGTCTCGTGCTGCAGCCGCTTCAGCTCGATCTGCATTTCCTTGCGCAGCTTGTAGTCCAGCGCCGAAAGCGGCTCGTCGAGCAAGAGCACCTTCGGCTGCGGCGCCAAGGCCCGGGCCAGCGCCACGCGCTGCTGCTGGCCGCCCGAAATCTGGCTGGTGCGCCGCGCCTTGAGCGCCTCCATCTTGACCAGCTTCAGCATCTGCGCGACGCGCGCCTCGATCTCCGCTTTCGGCTTGCCGAGCATCTCCAGCCCGAAGCCGATATTCTGCGCCACCGTCATGTGCGGGAAGAGCGCATAGCTCTGGAAGACAGTGTTGACCGGGCGTTTGTAGGGTGGCAGCGGCGCGATGTCCTGGCCGTGCAGCAGGATCTCGCCGGCGGTTGGGAAATCGAAGCCGGCAATCAATCTCAGCAGTGTCGTCTTTCCGCATCCGGAGGGGCCGAGCAGTGTGAAAAATTCGTTCTCGCGGATCGACACCGACACCGTGTCGAGGGCGGCTACCTGGTTTTCGCCGGTTCCGAAAACCTTGCGAACACCGCGAACTTCGATCGCGTTCTTACCCGGTTGTTCCGGCACGATTACCCCATTGAGAGCGCCTGCTCTTGTCGGCAGGTGTGTTCCTGTTTTGATTGTCACCATAAGCCGGTCGGCTTGGCAACTGCGCGGCAGTGACTCGATCCGAGTCCCCATTCAATTAAGCAATTCCTATGCCATCGTTAGGCTTGGTAGGTGATCCTCCCTCCGCAGATAGTGGTCACCGGATGCACGGTGTTCAGCGCTTCCGGCGCGGTCGCCTCGATATCGGCCGACAAAACGACGATATCGGCGAGATATCCCGTTTTGAGGCGACCCTTGCGATGTTCGTTGAACTCGGCATAGGCGCCCTCGACCGTGTAGCCCGCTATTGCCTCCTGCAACGAGAAGCTCTGGTCCGGCATGCCTTCTGCCCAAGGCTTGCGCATCACTGCCGCCTGGATGGACAGGATCGGATCGACCGGCGAAACCGGCCAGTCGGACGCGAAAACCACGCGCGCGCCGGCGTTTTTCAGCGTGCGCCAGGCATAGCTCAACGGCCACTTGTCGCGGCCGATGCGCGAGATCGTCGGCTCGAGCGGGAAGTTCATGGCGCCGGGCGGATGCGCCGGCTGCATCGACGCCAACACGCCGAGCTCGGCGAAGCGCGGCACGTCCGGGGCCGTGATCACTTCGATATGCTCGACGCGATGCCGGCTGTCGCGCCGACCGTTCTTCTTCAGCGCCGCCTGATAGCCGTCGAGCACCGCCCGCACGGCGCCGTCGCCGATCGAGTGCACAGCGATCTGCAGGCCGCGCCTGTCGGCCTCGACCGCCACCTCGGCGAAATGTTCCGGCGAAAACAGCGGCTCGCCGCGCCATCCGGGCCGGTCGGCATAGTCGTCCACCATCACCGCCGTCCAGGAATCCAGCACGCCGTCATAGAAGAGCTTGACCATGCCGGACGACAGCCAATCGGAATGATAGGTCTGGGCCATCCGCGAGGCTTTTTCCAGCATGTCCAGCTTCATGAAATTCTTGAAGTGGAAAGGGATCTTGGTGCGGCACAGCAGCCGTCCCTCTTCTTCCAGCCCGGCCAGCAGCTCGAGCTGGTAGAGATTGCCGTCCATGTTCTGGATCGAGGTGATGCCATGCTTGGCGCACCATTCAAGCCCGCGGTGCATCAGGTCGCGATCGGCTGCCAGTTCCTTCGCCGAAGGATAAGGATCCGGCTCGGCGCCCTCGAGGCCAAGCCGTGTCCGGTTCGCCCCGTAATGGTCGAGGACCGGTCCGAAGGCTTCGCCTTCGCGCAGTTCGCCGGCGGCAAGCCCGTCGGCGCCCATGACGACCTCATTGCCCTGTCCGACCTGCCGGCCATGGAGCAGCCCGGCCTCTTCCAGCGCCTTGGTGTTCGCCCACATCGTGTGGTGATCCGAAGCCGACATGGCGAAGGGCCGGTCGGGAATGATGCGGTCGAGATCGTGGCGGGTCACCGGCTCCGGCAGGATGGCGTAGTCGACGCCGGCGCCGATCAGAAGCCTGGCGTCCGGCCGCTTCGCCGCGAAATCCTGGATCGCGTCGCGCAGCGCGTCGAAGCCATGCACGCCGGCCAGATGCAGATTGTCGAGCTCGGCCGCGCCGCCGAACAGATGCATATGCGCTTCGATGAATCCCGGCAGGACCGAGCCGCCCAGAGCGTCGACAACCTTTGTCGCCGGCCCTTTGAGCTCTTCGATGGAAGCGCGGCTGCCGATGGCAATGATGGCGCCGTCCTTGACGGCAACAGCCTCGGCGGCGGGATTGTCGTCGTCCATGGTCAGCACACGGCCGTTGACGACCACCAGATCCGCACCACCATTCGCAACCGACATCGCGACTCCACATTTTGCTGAGTGACCGGCAGCGCACGTCCAACGAGCTGCCGCTCTACCGGGGGCGGCGCCATGGGACAAAAATCGATGCCGATGCGCCGTCTTCGAAATTCCCCTTGTTATCGTTGAAGACAGCGTGGATAAAGAATGCGACTGTTTATTCGCGTTTGTCAACAGCCGGAATTTGGAATGTATAGTGGACTGCACCGCGCGCCGATGGTGGGGCCGAGCGGGGAACGGGGGCGACGGGCAGTGAAGCGCAGTCTCGACCGCAAGACCAAAATAGCGCTCGAACCGCGCAAGCAGCCGCGGCAGCAACGGTCAAGCAAGGTGGTCGACAGGATTCTCGATGCGGCCCTGATCCTGACGCGGGAGCAAGGAACCAGAACGCCGACGACGCTCGCCATCGCGCAGCGCGCGGGCCTGTCGGTCGGTTCGGTTTATCAATACTTTCCCAACAAGGAAGCCATTCTTCTGGACCTGGCCCGGCGCTGGCTGTCGTCTTTTCCCGAGGTGATCCGGAAACGCATCAACGCCCCCCGGCCGACCAACCGTGAGGAGTTCCGGCGCGAAGTGCGCAAGCTCTTCATCGACACATCCAGGCTCTATCTCGAGAACGCCACGCTGATGCCGGTGATCGAGGCCATATCCGGCAACGCCGACCTGAGGCCGATCCAGGACGAATATGACAAAGACATCATCGCCCTTTACGCCGCGTGGCTGCAGCATGTGAATCCGGCTCTCGAAGACAAGGTCGCCAGCCGGCTCGGCGTGCTGATGATGGAAGTCGGCCATGTCTGCCGGCTTGTCGGGCTGAAGAGGGATCGCAGGACATACAACCTCATCGAGGACGATGTGGAAGCCATGTGGCTCGCTCTGGTCAGCCCTCATCTCAATCTCGAGTGATTTCACACTTCCAACCGATTTCGCATTTCCAGGGGAGTTTCCATGAAAACTGTCTATTCGCCACTTCATGCCGGCCATTCAGGCCAGATGGAACTGGTCACGTCGGCTATCGTGCCGGGTTTCGAGAAGCCGTCGCGGGCCGAATTCATCAAGGCGCGGGTGGAGAGCGAGAAACTCGGCCCGATCATCGGACCGACCCAGCATGACCTCGCCGCCGCAAAACGTGTGCATGAAGCCCCCTACATCGATTTCCTGCCGACGGTATGGCCGGAATGGGTCGCCGCCGGCTTCACGGGATCGGCCATGGGCTTCACCTGGCCGACGCGCGGCCTGCGCGGCGACGTGCCGCCGAAGCGCATCGATGCCTTGCTCGGCTATTACTCCTTCGATGCCGGCGCCACCTTCGTCGAAGGCACCTGGGCGGCGATCAAGTCCTCCTATGAAGTGGCGCTGACCGCTGCCGCCCTGGTCAAGGACGGCGAGCGCACCGCCTTCGCGCTTTGCCGCCCGCCCGGCCATCATGCCGGCGCTGCCTTCATGGGCGGCTATTGCTTCATCAACAACGCCGCCGTGGTCGCGCAATGGTTCCGCGACCAGGGCGCCAAGCGCGTTTCGATCCTCGATGTCGACTACCATCACGGCAACGGCACGCAGGAGATCTTCTATCGCCGCGGCGACGTCCAGGTGCTCAACCTGCATGGTGACCCGATGATCGAGTACCCGTTCTTCCTCGGCCATGCCGACGAGCGCGGCGAAGGCGAAGGCGAAGGCTTCAATATCAATTACCCGATGCCTTTCGGCACCGATTGGGACGGCTGGAGCGCCTCGCTGGAGGATGCCTGCGCCAAGCTCACCGCCTACGGCCCCGATGTCGTCATCGTCTCGCTCGGCGTCGACACTTTCGAGAAGGACCCGATCAGCCAGTTCAAGCTGAAGAGCGTCGACTATCCCAAGATCGGCCGCCGCATCGCCAAGCTCGGCCTGCCGACATTGTTCGTCATGGAAGGCGGCTACGCCGTGGAAGAGATCGGCCTCAACGCCGTCGGCGTGCTGACCGGCTTCGAGGATCGCTAAGCCGTCTCCTGTTCAAGGCCGTACGCTCCCGGATGCAACCGGGGGCGTATTTTTTTACGACCTCGCCTCGAAATCATCGGCTCAATTCAGCCTTGAACCACCGCCAAATAACGCGAAGACCGGCTGCTGAGTCGCAATGCGAGTCCATCGGATTCGATTTTGTCAAATCGCGTTTGATGTCAGATTCATCTGCGGGTAGATTAGACCCGAATCAGCCGGTCCACGGGGGGCGCGGCAACCACGCAAAGTCTCAAGTTCCGGCGCCAGGCCGGTACCAGACGCGGACGGTTTCGCGTTCCCTAGAAGGATTCGGCGCGGTTGGGCGCCGTTCGCGCCCGTGAGTGTGTCTTCGTAAACGTGACGCGTTTCGGGTCCGGCTGTTGGTTTTTGCCAGCACCGGGCACAAGGATCGATTCCGGCAAGAACCCAAGAATTAAAATGAGCAGTCCCGCCGCGCTTCTCCAACCCGACGCTTCAGGCTCGCGCCTGGCGTCCCGCGGCGATCTCACCAGTTTCTTCATGCAGCTTGCCGCCGATATCGGCGCCGACAGCTACATGCTGGTCGCCATCGTGCACGACCAGGACCGCAACGATGCGCGCATCGTGTCCTCGAACTGGATCTTCGACGCCATAGAGCTGATCGGCAAAAGGCTGATTGCCAATTTGGCGCTGGGTCCCTTGACCGTGGCACCGGGCGTGCGTCCGAAACCGTTGGTGGCCGCGCACGCGCCCGACGCCGGCGCATTGCTGACCGGCGAGGAGGCCCGCCTGCTCGACGTGCTTGGCCACGCCGAAATCTATTCGCTGCGGCTCAATGTCGGCCGGCAGCGCCTGTTCGTGCTGTTCTCGGCCGCCGAGGCGGGCAAGATCGACCTGGCCGCCCTGATGAAGGCGCAGATCAAGTGCTGCTATGCACTTTCCAGCATTCCGCAGTTGATCGCGGCGGCATCCATGCAGGATCCGCTGTCGGACCGCGAGCGCGAATGCCTGTTCTGGGTCTCGGAAGGCAAGACCACCGATGAGGTGGCCGTCATCCTCGGCGTCTCGTCGAACACCGTCAACAGCTACATCACGCACGCCATCCAGAAGTTCGCGGCCAGCAACCGCGCGATGGCGATCGCGACGGCGATCAGGAGCGGCATCATTTGAAGCACGCACAGGTCAAAGAGGCGGCAGCCGCCCTTTTCAACGATCAGCACAATCCCTTCGGCGCCTTCTCGCTCGGCTCGGAGACCCACCACGCCGTCACCATTCCCGATGCCGTGCGCCGCTGCCGCTGGATCGCCGTCGATATCAATGCCTCAGCCTTCGGCCTCTATTTCGTCAGCCCCTCGCCCGAGCGCGCGCGGCTGGTCGCGTGTTTCGATTCCGACTATCCCGGCACCGCGGTCGCGACGAAGTTCATCTCCGGCGCCAATGGCGAGGATATGGTGCGCCACAGCCGCCTCTCGACGGCGCCGCTCTGGTGGGCCGACGACGGCGCCGCCGGATCGCGGCAGGCCTTTCAGTCGCTCGCCTGGGCTGAGCCGACCGCGCCGCTGGCGCCCGGCACCAACGGCATCGCCTTGCCGGTGCATGCCGATCGCGGACAATGCGGGCTGGTCGTCTTCCTGGGCTCGGAGATCGCGCTGTCCGACGACACGCTTTGCGAGATCCACGCCCGCTCCTTCGATCTCTTCGCGGCCGTCGCGCGCATCCGCCCCGGCGATACCGGCCGGATGCGCTCGATCTCCAAGCGCGAGCTCGAATGCTTGAAACTGACCGCCAACGGCAACACCAGCGAGGAGATCGCCAAGCTCCTCAAGCTGTCGGTGCATACCGCCAACCAGTATCTCACGCAGTCGACGCAGAAGCTCAACGCGGTCAACCGCAACCAGGCTGTCGCCAAGGCTTTGCGGCTCGGCCTGATCGAGTGACGTCACGCCCGCGGCGCTGAACGTGCCGCGGCTAAAGCATGTCTCCCGAAAGTGGGAACCGGTTTCGGCGCAAAGACATGCGCAAATCAAAAGCCTAAAGCGCAGGGAGCGAATCTGAAAGATCGCGACGCGCTTAGGTCGGCTCGCCTGCAATCAAATCTCAGGGGAATGCGAGCGTCTCGGTCCTTCGGATGCGAGCCTCTTCGATCGCGTCCTCGAGCAAGGCCGTGTTGTGCTCCGGCGTCTCGCCAGGCTTTTCGAACGACACGTAATTGACCGTCACGGATGCTTCGCGCTCGGTCAGCGTGAGTTGGAAGTAAACCGTCACGCCGCGCGGCCGCAGCTCCAGATCGAGCACGATGCGCGGGCTGCCGCTCCAGTCGACATGCGCCTCTGCGCCATGGCCGAGCCGAAGCGTCCCCGGCCGGAAGTAAAGCTCGACCGCCGAATCCACGAGGTCCGACAGACAGGCGAGATGCTCGAGCCGGATGAAGGCGATATAGTCGGCAACGTCGATGAGCCTCAATTCGCCCACCACCGGCTCGATGGCGCTGGCGACGATCAGCTCGCGGGAGTTGGCGTGTGGTTGCCGGTCCATGGGTTAGCGGCGTCCGTTCATTGGGTTGCTTTGCGCGCGGCCTTCTTCGAGTAGACGATCCGCACCAACTCGGCGACCGCCTGGTAGAATTGCGACGGGATCACGCTATCAACCGAAACTTGCTTGTACATGGAGCGCGCGAGCGCGACGTCCTCGAAGATCGGGATGTTGTTCTCCCTGGCGATCTCGCGGATCTTGAGCGCCACAAGATCCTGCCCCTTGGCCAGCACGATCGGCGCGGAATCCTCCTCGCGCACATATTTCAGCGCGATCGAATAGTGCGTCGGATTGGCGATCACCAGTGTCGCGCGCGGCACGGCCGTCATCATGCGTCTGCGCGCCCGGTCGCGCGCCAGCGAGCGCAGCCGCGATTTGACGATCGGGTCGCCTTCCGACTGCTTCAACTCGTCCTTGACCTCCTGCTTGGTCATCCGCAGGTCGCGTCGCCAGTGGAAGCGCGACCAGACGATGTCGACCACCGCGATCAGTCCCATGACGAAGACGATTGCCGCGAGGATGTCGACAAAGATGCCGCGGATGACCAGCCCGAACGAGACCGGGTTGGTGATCATGCCGGCGAGCAGCTTGCGATGATCTTCCGAGAGCGTGAAGCTCAGCACCGCGATGGCAAAGCCGAGCTTGGCCAGCGACTTCAGGAACTCGACCCACCCCTGCATGCCGAACATCCGGCTCCATCCCTTGGCGATCGAGATGCGCGACAGCTGCGGCCTGATCCGCTCGCCGACGATTTGCGGCATGTTCTGGAAGACCGAGGCGCCGATGCCGGCAACCGTCAAGAGCACCAGCAGGCTGACGACGGCGCGGCCGATCTCGGTCATCACCTGCTTGTAGAGCGAGATGACGTCGGTCTCGGTATCCATCGGCCAGGCTTCCGGCTTTTCCAGGAACGTCGACAGGAACATGCCGAGATCGACGATCGCATCCTTGGCGTAGAAAACGGCGAAAACCAATATGGCGAGGAAGGAAGCAAAGATCGCGGTCTCACGCGAATGGGGCAGCTTGCCCTGTTCGATCGTGTCGCGGATCTTCTTTTCTGTGGCTTCCTCGGTTTTGGAATCCTTGTCGACCGCTTCAGCCATGGCGCTCTGACCGGGTGGTTATCGTCAGGCGGCTTCGGCGGTGGCGGTCTGCGTCGAGGGCAGCTCGAAAGCTCCTTCGCGCGACAGCCGGATGGCGGCGACCGATATTCTCTTGCGCGCCGCCATGATGTCGGCAAGCGCAATGCCTTCCGATCCCTGTCCCAGTTCGGATTCGATCATGCGGCGGGAACGCGCGCCGATCGCCGACAGCGCCGATTCGACGAGCTCCGGTGGCGCGCCGCGCAGCGCCAGCGTGACGAGTTCGGTCGACAGCCCGTCGAACAGCAGGACGCGGGCTTTCTGCGGCAGCAGCGGCAGATCGTCGAAGGCGAACAGCCGCGACTTGACGCCGGCGAGATCGGGCGTGCCGGCCTGCTCCAGGTCCTGCATCAGTTCGTCCAGTTCGGGCTTCGCCATTTCGTTGAGCATGCTGGCGACGCGCTCCTGGCCGGCCGTGGTGTCCCGGCTGGCCTTCTGCGACAGCACGCTCACGCGCAGCTGGTTCTCGACGATCCTGGACGCCACGTCCGGGATGCTGGCCATCGTCACCATGCGCTTGATGATCTGGCTGCGCATCGGCTTCTCGATTGTCAGCAGCACATTGGCGGCTGTCTGCGGCGCCAGCTTCGACAGCACCATGGCCGACGTCTGCGGATGCTCGCCGGCAAGGAAGCTGCCGAGCCGCGACGGCTCGAGCTTCTCGAGGTCCGGCCATATCGGCGGCGGCCCTTCCGGGACCGGCTCGAACTTCCTCTCGCCCATGATGGCGCTCATCTCCTCGGGCGACAGCGATTCGTTCAGGATCGTATCCATCCGGTCGGCTGAATCGAGCAGACCGGCGCCCTCGGTGAATTCGGCTTCGAACTCGGCGACGATGCGCTCCAGATCGGCCTGCGGAATGGTGCGTAAGAGACGCGCGCCCTCGATCAGCGCCTTCAGCTCGTCCTGCTTGAAGAATTTGAGCAGGCGGCTGGCCGCGGGCTTGCCCATGGCCACCAATATGGCTGCCGCCTTTTGCGGACGTGTCAGCGCCAATGCCGTCGTCATGCGTGTTGCCCTCGCTGTCGATTGGTCCGCCCGCCGACCATTGTCAGGCGCTCTTCGTCGCCGCGATGATCTCGGTAAGCCGGATGCCGAAGCGCGTCGGATCGCTTTCCAGCACCGTGATCTCGCCGCGCGCTATTCTGCGGCCGTTGACCACGACGTCGACCGGTTCGCCGATACGGCGATTGAGCGCGACCGTGGAACCCTTCTGCAGCGCCATCAGCTCCGACACGGGCATCTCCGTGCTGCCGAGGATGATCTGGACGTCGACCGGAATGGTCATGATGATGGAGGAATTGGCGCTCGACTGAAGGGCGGCGTCCGGACGCCTTTCCTCTTCGCGCAGCACGCCGCGCAGTTCCTCGATGGCGCGGTCGAGTTGCTCGTCGGGCTGATCGGGTTCGGCTTCCACCTTGGTTTTTGCCATCTGTCGTCTCCATGAATCCCGTGCCTGGCTTCAGCCCGGCATCAGTCCGTCGATGAAATCCTGTCCGGCGTCATGAGGATGGCTGACGCGGACGGTGTAGTTCTGCCCCAACTTGCCGAACTCGCAGACAAACAGTGTCTTGTCGCGGGCGCTGAGCCTGGCATTGAGCTGGGCGTTCTCCTCCAATTCGATCACCTGGCCGGGCTCGAACGCGGCGAGGTCGCCGAGCGTCAGCCGGGCGAGCGGCATCGTCGCTTCGAGCCTGACGGTCGAGCGCATCACCTCTTCGGAGAAGCGGGCCCGCCAGTCGAATTCCGTGGTCCCGCCCTCCTCGCCCGTGCTGGTCTCGCCGCTGCGCGAGGAAAGCAGCAGACGCTGCGGAATCATCACGGTGAGCGTGCCGCTTCCGGACGGCATCGACAGGCCATAGACGATGCGCACGGCGGCGCCGTCGCGCAACACGCGCCGCCTCGCCTCGTTGCCGGACATGGCTTTCGGCACCGGCAGGCGCAGCTCGAGCGAGCGCTTGCCGGATCCGTTGAGCGCCGTCGCGACCTCCTGGAACACGCTGGTCGCGACATCGGCCTCGATCTGCGACAGGTCGCGCTCGATCGGCGCCACCGGCTGGTCGGGGTCGCCGCCGAACAGCGCGCTCACCATGACGGCGACCGCTTGTGCATCCATCACCAGTGTCATGGCGTCGGCCGAAGAAGGTGAGGAAATGATGGTCAGGGCGAAGGCATCGCCGGCGCGCGAA
This sequence comes from Mesorhizobium sp. CA14, assembly GCF_020165195.1. Lineage (GTDB taxonomy): Bacteria > Pseudomonadota > Alphaproteobacteria > Rhizobiales > Rhizobiaceae > Mesorhizobium. The sequence goes on from NZ_JAIUHR010000008.1 coordinate 98,735, forward strand.
CGCGCCTCGGGAACGCGGCCGACCTCCACCACTTGCAGATCGACCGTCACCGGCGCGCCGAGCTCGCCCGCAAGCGCTTTCTGCAGCACCGGCAGCGCCCGCTCGGCCATGCCGCGGCCGGCGCCGATCACCTGCGCGGCCTCGCCGCTGTCGCCGACGAGCCGCTCGATGATCAAGGCCCGCGTTTCTGGCGGACTGGCCGGACTGGTCATGACGGCAGGCGGCCCTGTCTCGGATGCTGCATGCTCAGGCCGCCTTCTTCTCGGCGGTGCCGGCGTTCATGGTGCTCTGCTCCACGGCATCGATCGTCGGACGTTCGTAGGAGGATATCGTCTTGCGGCCGAATTCGATCGCCACCTGCGGCAGGGCCCCGTTCATATATGCAAGCAGCGTCTGCTTGACGATGATGTAGAGGCGGTTCTTCTTCTCGCGCACCGTCTTGATCTTGGTGGCGACCGGACCGACCACCGCATAGGACAGGAAGATGCCGAGGAAGGTTCCGACGAGCGCCGCGCCGATCAGGCCGCCGAGGATTTCCGGCGACTGGTCGAGCGCGCCCATCGCCTTCACGACGCCGAGCACGGCCGCCACGATGCCAAGCGCCGGCAGGCCGTCGCCGACCGCGACCATCGCGTGATAGGCCTTCAGCTTGTCGGTGCGGATCGTCTGGATCTCTTCATCCATCAGCGCTTCGATCTCATGCGAGCGGGCATTGCCGATGATGATGATGCGGCAGTAGTCGCAGATGAAATGCGTCAAGTCATGGTTCTTGAGCACGGTCGGGAAGGCCTGGAAAATTGCGGACTCTTCCGGATTGTCGATATGCGCCTCGACCTCGCTGCGCGACTTCGAGCGCAATTCGCGCATCAGGCTGTGCAGCACGCCCAGCGTCTCGAGATAGTCGCGCTCCTTCGGCACGGCCTGCTTAAAGGCTTCGAGAATGCCCTTGCCGGTGTCCTTGACCGTCTTCATCGGATTGGCAACGAGGAAGGTGCCGAGCGCCGCGCCGCAGATGACCACCGCTTCCCAAGGCTGCAGCAACACATGCAGATGCCCGCCCATGGCCATGAAGCCGCCGAGAACGCAGCCGAGCGTCACCACAAGTCCAATCAGAATGCCCACGACAGGTCCTTCCGCATGTCACGTCGTGATCAGGAATAGTCGCCGTGCCTTGTGTGAGGCTTGAATCGCAGGCAGCGGAAGCGATTCAGCTTCGCGCAAGGAAGTGACGCTATTGTGCGGGGATAGCTTCGGCCGGAGGCATGCCCTTTGCTTAGTACCTACCTCAGCTACCAGTTGATCGCCAAAGACATCCCCAAGTCCATCGCCCGCATCGAGCAGCAGCCGACGGTCGATCGCGACACCCAATACTATCTGGCCAACATCACCAAGGTGAAATCGATCGACGATTTCGTCAAAAACGACCGCCTGTTCAAATACGCCATGAAGGCTTACGGGCTGGAGAACATGGACTATGCCAAGGCCTTCATGGTCAAGGCGCTCAAGGAAGGCGTCTCCGACCCCAACAGCTTCGCCAACAAGCTGACCGACAAGCGCTACGCCCAATTCGTCCGCGCATTCAACTTCGCGGCGGATGGCGCCGATGCGACGGTCTACAATCCGGCGCAGCAGCTGGTCACGAAGAATTACGCAATCCAGGCTGAGATCGCCGGCCTCGACCCGGATTCCGACTATGTGAAGGGCGAGACGACATATTATCTCGCCAACATCACCAAGGTGAAATCGGTCGACGACCTGATGTCGAACGACCGGCTCTACACCTACGCGCTGGCCGCATTCGGTCTCGATTCCGCCACCGAAGACAAGGACCTGATCAAGCAGGTCCTTGAGGGCGGCGTGCGCGATCCGGACAGCGTCGCCAACAAGCAGACCAACAAGGCCTATACCGGGCTGGCCTCGGCCCTCAACTTCGAGCAGTACGGCGCAAATGCCACCACCTATGTTCCAGCGCAGCAGCCGACCGTCGACAAATACCTGCGCCAGACCTTGGAAGAGGACGCCGGCCAGACCAACGAAGGCGTGCGGCTGGCGCTCTATTTCCAGCGCAAGGCGCCGGACATCACCAGCTGGTACGATGTGCTGGCCGACACCGCTTTGGCCAGCGTGGCGCGTACCGCGCTCGGCCTGCCCGACTCTTTCGCTACCGCCGACATCGACAAGCAGGCGCAGCTGTTCGAGCAGAAGCTCGACATCAAGGACTTCACCGATCCCGACAAGCTCAGCAAATTCCTGACCCGTTTCACCAGCATGTACGAGATCAACCACCCCACCTCGACGGCGGTGACGTCGGTCAGCGTGCTCTTCGCGCAGCCGACCAGTGTCGGCATATCCACCGACCTGATGATGGCCATGCAGCAGTTGAAGTTCTGAGAAGATCATGCAGGACAGCCTTTACGTCGCCCTTTCCTCTCAGATCGCGCTCGAGCGCCGTCTCGACACCATAGCCGACAACGTTGCCAACGCCTCGACCATCGGCTTTCGCGCCACCGGCGTGAAGTTCGAGGACGTGGTCTCGGGCACCGGGCCGAAGTCGGTTTCCTTCGCCTCGTCCGGCAAGACCTATCTTTCCGGCGCGCATGGCGCGCTGACCGAAACCGGCAACCCGTTCGACTTTGCCGTGCAGGGCGACGCCTGGTTCGCCATTGACACGCCCGCCGGCACGGTGATGACGCGCGACGGCCGCTTCTCCATGAACGAGAACGGCGAATTGATGTCTATCGAAGGCTACCCGGTGCTGGACAGCGGCGGCGCTCCGATCCAGCTCGATCCGCGCAACGGCCCGCCCAAGGCAGGCGCCGACGGCTCGCTCAGGCAGAACGACCAGCTGGTCGGCGCCATCGGCCTCTACAATTTCGACCCCGGCGAAAATTTCGTGCGCTATGGCAATTCGGGCATCGTTCCGGCGCGCACGCCCGAACCCGTCACCGATCGTTCGGATGTCGGTATCGCTCAAGGATTTCTGGAAGAATCGAACGTCAACCCGGTGCTGGAAATGACCCGGCTGATCCAGGTGCAGCGCGCTTTCGAAAACACGGCGGCGCTGATGCGGCAGACCGATTCCTCCACCGACGACGCGATCAAGACGCTCGGCTCGAAGTGACCGCATGACGACCGGCTCGTCCCTGCTGCGCGCCTCCGAGAACCCGCCGGATACCGAACGGACCGACAGGCTGGCCGCGCTCGAACGCGTCTGGCGGCGGTTCGACGATCCGCAGGCGCTGCTTGCACGCGGCGGCCGCGTCGCCGAGATATCGCCGACGCATTACAAGGTCCGGGGCCTGTCCGGGATTGCCAGGCTCGGCGACATCGTCGAGCAGCGCGGCAAGGCCGGCGCGCGACGCGGCGAGATCGTCAAGATCGGCAGCGACGAGGTGGTGGTCGCGCCCTTCGAACGCAGCGCAGATGCGGGCATCGGCGACGCCGTCTTTCGCCGCGGCCCGCTCGCGATCACCCCGCATGTCTCCTGGCGCGGGCGCGCCATCGATGCCTTGACCCGTGTCATCGACGGCGGCCCGCCCTTGATCAGGCCGAACGCCGCCGAGGTCGCGCATGGCGCGACGCCGGGCGCCCTGGCGCGCCAGCGCGTCGGCACCGGCTTCCTCACCGGCGTCAGGGTGATCGACATCTTCACCCCACTCTGCTTCGGCCAGCGGCTCGGCATCTTCGCGGGTTCCGGCGTCGGCAAGTCGACGCTGCTTGCCATGCTCGCCGGCGCCGCGGCCTTCGATACGGTGGTCGTGGCGCTGATCGGCGAGCGCGGCCGCGAGGTGCGCGAATTCCTTGAGGATACGATCGGCGCCCAGAGCATGGCCAAGACCGTCGCCGTCGTCGCCACCAGCGACGAAAGCGCCATGATGCGCCGGCGCGCGCCCGACACCGCCATGTGCGTGGCCGAGCATTTCCGCGACCAGGGCCATCGCGTGCTCCTGGTGCTGGATTCCGTCACCCGCTTTGCGCATGCGCTGCGCGAGGTGGCGACCGGAACGGGCGAGCCGCCGGTCGCGCGCGGCTATCCGGCCTCCGTCTTCACCGACCTGCCGAAGCTGCTCGAGCGCGCCGGGCCTGGAGCCGAGGGCAAGGGTTCGATCACCGCCATCATTTCCGTGCTGGTCGACGGTGACGACCATAATGATCCAGTCGCCGATTCGGTGCGCGGCATCCTCGACGGCCACGTCGTGCTCGACCGAGCGCTCGCCGAGCAGGGCCGCTATCCGCCGGTCAATCCGCTGTCGTCGATCTCACGCCTTGCCGACAAAGCCTGGAGCGCCGAGCAGCGCATGCTGGTGACAAAGCTGAAATCGATGATCGCCCGCTTCGAGGACACGCGCGACATCCGCCTGCTGGGCGCTTACCAGAGCGGCGCCGACGCCGAGCTCGACAACGCGGTGCGCCAGGTGCCGTTGATCTATGAGGCGCTCACGCAATCGCCGAGGGACCGCGCGTCGGCCGATCCGTTCGCCGACCTCGCCCGCCATCTCAAGGGGAAGCTGAATGGCGATCAAGGAGACTGAGCTCCAATACACCGAACGCATGTTGCGCGACATGCTTGCCGAGGCCGAGAGGGCCGAGGCCGACGCGGCACGAACTGCCAAGGACAAGGCCACGCGTGCCAAGACACCGAAGACAGCGGCGCTTCTGGCCAGAGCCGACAGGCCGCATCCGCCGCGGACATCCGCCGCCGAGACCGCCGATGTCGCGCAGACCAGCCGCGATTCCTTGCTCGACGGCCTTTTCCCCCGCACCGAGTGGCCGGAGCCGCCGAAAGCCCAGTTCCCGCGCCTGGCCGACAGGAGGGCCGACCGCCGCAGCGATTTCGTCATCGCCGCGCTCGGCATCACGCTCGGCCTGATCTGCGCGCTGTTTCCCTGGTACATCTTCTTCAACCAGGAGCAGTTCGGTGTTCAGGCCATCAAGTTCGGCGGCAGCGGCAGCAACTCCGGACGCGAGGGCGGCGGCGTCGTGACCGAACGCGGCGGGCCGCTGACGGCCAAGGACCTTCCCAATGCCGACATCGACCTCTTTGCCACCGGAACGGTGCAGAACGACCCTGCGCTGCCGCCCGGGGACCAGCCCTTCCCCGCGGCCGTGTCGGAGTTCAAGATGGTGCATGTCGCCAACGGCCGCGCCATGATCGAGGACGATACAGGTCTGTGGCTCGTCCAGCGCGGCTCTGTCCTGCCGGATTCCAGCCGCGTCGCCTCGATCGAGCAGCGCGGCGGCAAGTGGGTGATCGTCACCAGCACCGACAAGGTGATCCAGCTCTCGAGGTAATTATGCCGGGCCGAGTGGCCCGCCCCGCGCAAGGTCCGCGCAAGACTGGCCGCCTAGTCTTGTGCGTACTTGCCCGGGAGATTCCCATGGAACCCGTAAATCTTTTCGATCTCGCCACGCGGCAGTCGCAATGGCTGGCCGTGCGCCAGTCGGCGATTGCCTCCAACATCGCCAATGCCAACACGCCGGGCTACACGGCCAATGACGTCGAGCCCTTCGAAAAGCTCCTCGATCGGACCGCGGTGACGCTTGCCGCCACGCAGGCCGGCCACCTCGGCGCCGAAACGGCCAATGCCGGCTTCAACGTCAAGCCTCAGGACCCCGATGGCGCGATCATGCCGTCGAAGAACACCGTGGTCCTCGAACAGGAGCTGATGAAGGCCGGCGAGGTCCGCCGCTCCTTCGAGCTCAACACGGCGATCGTCAAGGCCTTCCATTCGATGATGACGATGGTGGTGAAGAGCTGACCATGGACGCCCTCACCGCAGCCCTCAAAGTCGCGGCCTCCGGCCTTGGCGCCCAGTCGGAGCGCCTGCGCGTGGTCTCGGAAAACCTTGCCAACGCCCAGTCGACCGGCAACACGCCGGGCGCCGATCCCTATCGCCGCAAGACGATCACCTTCCAGTCCGAGGTCGACCGTGCAACGGGCGGCTCGCTGGTGGAAATCGGCGCGATCTCCCGCGATCCTTCGGACTTCCCGATCGAATTCCAGCCCGGCAACGAAGCCGCCGACGACAAGGGGTACGTCAAGATGCCCAACGTCAACACGCTGGTCGAAATGGCCGACATGAGCGAGGCGAACCGCTCCTATGAAGCCAACCTGCAGGTCATCAAGCAGGCTCGCGATCTGATTTCCATGACCATCGACCTGATGAGGAACCAGTAATGATCGGCGGTATCGGGGCAATACAATTCAAGACGGCGGTCGACGGAGCGGAGCAGGCTTCACCGAATCTGCTGCAGGGCGGTATCGGAACGCAGGCCGGCGAAAGCGTCGGCAGCAGCTTCGCCGAAGTCCTCAGCCAGGCGGCGACGAAAACCGTCAACACGCTGCAGGGCGCCGAGCAGATGTCGATACAGGCGCTGAAGGGCGATGCCGACACGCGCCAGGTCGTCGATGCGGTGCTGAGCGCCCAACAGGCGCTGCAGACCACCATCGCCATCCGCGACAAGGTCGTCTCGGCCTATCTCGAAATCAGTCGCATGAGCATTTAGGACCGTCATGAAAGCCCTTGCCATCGCCGCCACCGGCATGAACGCCCAGCAGACCAATCTGGAAGTCATCGCCAACAACATCGCCAACATCAACACCACCGGCTACAAGCGGGCGCGCGCCGAATTCTCCGATCTGCTCTACCAGGTCGACCGCACGCAAGGCGTGCCCAACCGCTCCAACACCTCGCTGGTGCCGGAAGGCGTCTCGATCGGCCTTGGCGTCAAGACGACGGCGGTGCGCAACGTCCACACGCAGGGCGAGCTGGCCAGCACCGGCAACAGCTTCGACCTGGCCTTGACCGGCAGGGGCTGGTTCCAGATCGAGGGCGCCGACGGCGGCACCCTCTATACGCGCGCCGGCGCCTTCAACACCAATGCCACCGGGCAACTGGTGACCGTGGATGGCGCCAGCGTCGTCCCCGCCATCACCGTGCCGACCAACGCCGTCGAAGTCATCGTCAACAAGACCGGCCAGGTCTTTGCCCGCCTGGACGGTCAGACGAATTTGCAGCTGCTCGGCCAGCTTCAGATCGTCAACTTCGCCAATGAAGCCGGTCTGGCGCCGCTCGGCGACAACCTCTTCCAGGAGACGGCTGCCTCAGGCCCGGCCAATGTCGGCGTGCCCGGCGATCCGGGCTTCGCCACGATCCAGCAGGGTTATCTGGAATCCTCCAACGTCGATCCGGTCAAGGAAATCACCGAGCTGATCTCGGCGCAGCGTGCCTACGAAATGAATTCCAAGGTCATCCAGGCCGCCGACGACATGGCCTCCGTGGTCTCCAAGAACATCAGGTAACGGATGATGGCCTGGCCGATCTCCTCCGCACTCCGTCGCGCCGCGCTGGCCACCGCCCTGGTGGCCGCCGGCATGCCGGCTTTCGCGCAGGACGCGACGGGCCAGTCGGCGAGCCAGATCGCCGCCGGCCAGCCCGTCGGCGAGGCCGTGCTGATCCCCAACCGGGTAATCTATCCCGGCGAGACCATCCAGTCCTCCTCGCTCAAGCAGGTGACGCTCATCCCCGGCAAGCACAAGCCGGACGGCATGGCAACGCGCTCGGAGGAGCTTCAGGGCAAGGTCGCCAAGCGCACGCTTCTGCCTGGACGCTACATCCCGGTCACCGCCATCCGCGACGCCTGGCTGGTCGAGCAGGGCGCTTCCGTGCAGGTCTATTTCACCGCAGGCGCGCTCACCATTTCGGCGGCCGGCGTCACATTGCAACCAGGCGCGGCCGGTGACCAGATCAAGATCCGCAACATCGACAGCGGCAAGATCATCTCGGGCACGGTGATGGCCGACGGCAGCATCAAGGTCGGCGCTTCGTGATGCGCGCCTTTGTTCTTCTGCTGAGCGCCGCCATCGGCCTTCAGCCGGCATTGGCAGATGGGCTGACGCCCAAGGCCAAGCGCGAGCTGGCGCAGAAAAACGGCGGCGTCTACGACGATCCGGAATATGATCCGGCCACCACCCAGCGCATGTTCCGGGTCTCGAGCGGCCCAAGCACGCTGCCGCCCGGCCAGGTCGCCGCCCGCATCAAGGATATCGCGCAGCTGCAGAGCGCGCGCGACAACCAGCTCGTCGGCTACGGCCTGGTCATCGGCCTTGCCGGAACCGGCGACAGCCTGCGCAACTCGCCCTTCACCGAACAGTCGATCCGCGCCATGCTGGAGAATCTCGGCATCGCCACAGAAGGCGGCAGCGCGCGCGCCAAGAACGTGGCCGCCGTCATCGTCACCGCCAACATGCCGCCCTTCGTCCAGTCGGGCGCTCGCATAGACATCGACGTCTCCTCGATGGGCGACGCCAGCTCGCTCGCCGGCGGCACGCTGGTGATGACGCCGCTGAAGGCGGCGGACGGCGAGATCTATGCCGTCGGCCAGGGATCGGTGATCGTCGGCGGCTTCACCGCCAAGGGTCAGGCCGAACAACTGACGCAAGGCGTGCCCACCGCCGGCCGCGTGCCGAACGGCGCCATCGTCGAGCGCGCGGTGCCGGCCGAGTTCGACGACCAGGGCGTGTTGACGCTGCAATTGCGAAACCCGGATTTCTCAACCGCCATCCGCATCGCCGACGCCATCAACGACTATACCTCGCAGCGCTTCGGCATGCGGGTCGCCGCCGAGCGCGATGCTCGCACCGTGCAGATCAGGCGACCGAAAAATGTCTCCGCCGCGCGCTTCTACGCCGAGATCGAAAACCTCGTCGTCGAGTCCGATGCCCCTGCCCGCGTCGTTATCGACGAGCGCACCGGCACCATCGTCATCGGCAGCAATGTCAGGATCTCGCGCGTTGCGATCAGCCACGGCACGCTTACCGTGCGCATCACCGAAGCGCCGAAGGTGGTGCAGCCGGAACCCTTCTCCAGGGGTCGAACCGCTGTCGAGCCTTTCACCGCCATCGAAGCGAGCCGGCCCGACGCGCGCGTCGCCGTGCTCGACGGCCCCGACCTCGAAACGCTCGTTTCCGGCCTCAATCGCCTCGGTGTGAAGCCCGACGGCATCATCGCCATCCTGCAAGGCATCAAATCGGCCGGCGCCTTGCAGGCCGACCTGGTTCTCCAATAGGCACGCCGATGATCGCGCTTTTTTCCTCGAAAACACGTCGCCTCCTCACAATGATCGCTACCGCGGCAGCGGCAGCACTTCTTGGCGGCGCTTCCGTCCGCGCAGAGGAAGTTCGGCAGGTTCTGCCTGGCGGGCAGGCCCCGCTCCAGCCGGCCGAACTCACCCGCGAGAGGAAGCCGGCTCAGCCGGCCGCGCTTGCGGCCGGGAAGGCGCCCGACGAAAGCGAGGTCCAGCGCTTCTGCTCCAATATTGCGGACGCCGCGCGCGACCGCCGCTACGCTCTTCAGGCCGAGGAATTGAAGCAGCTGCAGGCCGGTATCGACGAACGCATGAAGGCGCTGGAGGCGAAGCGGGCCGAGTACGAGGAATGGCTGAAGCGGCGCGAAGTGTTCCTGGCGCGCGCGGAGGACGGCGTCGTCAAGATCTATGCCGGCATGAAGCCCGATGCCGCCGCCGAACGTCTGGCAATGGTCAATGCCGAGCTCGCGGCCGCCATCCTGATGAAGCTCGATTCGCGCAAGGCCGGCGTCATCCTGAACGAAATGGACCAGAAGGCGGCGGCGACGCTCACCGGCATCATGGCCAGCGCGGCGCGAAGGGTTGATCCGTCATGAAGTTGCAATTCTTCGTCCTTGTCGCGGTTGCGGCGCTGTCCGGCTGCGGCACCAATTTCAAGGAGATCGGCCGGGAACCCGCTCTGTCGCCCGTCGGTTCCGGCATCGGTGAAGGCGGTTCCGGCCCCTACAGCTATCCCGAACCGCCAGCCTCGCGGCCGAAGAAGTTCTCGCTGTGGGATGATCGCCAGAGCCGGCTGTTTACCGATCCGCGCGCGCTGCGCGCCGGCGACATCCTGACCGTCAACATCAAGCTCAACGACAAGGCCAATTTCAAGAACCAGAACGATCGCAGCCGCACCGCCGCGCGCAAGCTCGGCTATGACGTCACGCTCGGATGGGACGGCAGGAGCACCAGCGGCAAGGGTGACGCAGGCCTGAGCTCCAGCACCGAGACCAATGCCGACGGCGAGATCAAACGCTCGGAGAACCTGGAGCTCAATGTTGCGGCCGTCGTCACCGAGGTGCTGCCCAACGGCAACCTGATGATCAGGGGCTCGCAGGAGGTTCGCGTCAACTACGAGCTTCGGGTGCTGACCATCGCCGGCATGGTTCGTCCGTCCGACATCGGCGCGGAAAACACCATCCCCTACGAGCGCATCGCCGAGGCGCGCATCTCCTATGGCGGCCGTGGCCGTGTGAGCGAGGTCCAGCAGCCGGCCTATGGCCAGCAGGTCCTCGATCAGGTTCTTCCTTTCTAGGGCCGGGAGAGCGCTGCCGTGGCGAATGTCGAGCAGGTCCAGCCCAAGAAGGGACCTTCCCTGGTGATCCAGATCGCCATGCTCTTGGTCATGACGGGCGCGGCGCTCGGCCTGGGCTGGCTTTCCGGCGGCTATCTCAAGCAAGGCGAAACGCCGGCGCCGGTGCCCGCGGCGCCGGAAAACGCCGGCACCGCCGAAAAGCCCGCCGAGGGCGGCAAGGCCGCCGCCGGACCGACGCTGGTGCAACTGGCGCCGATCACCACCAATCTCGCCTCGCCGTCGGACGTCTGGATCCGCCTCGAGGCGTCGCTGCTTTATGATGCTCCCCAGCCGCCGGAGATGGCCGAGCAGGTCCATCAGGATCTGCTCGCATTCGTGCGCACCCTCAAGCTGCACCAGATCGAGGGCGCCAGCGGCTACCAGCATCTCAAGGCCGATCTCGAGGAGCGCGCGGCGCTGCGCAGCGGCGGCCACGTCAAACAGGTTCTCGTCAGGACGATGCTGCTCGAATGAGAAAGTTCCTCATAGCCACGGCGCTGATCGTCGTCACCACCTCCGTCGCCGCGGCCCAGCAGCTCGATCTTGGGGGCATCGGCAAGGCCGACGGCACGACGGTCGGCTATCTGATCCAGATGTTCGGCCTGCTCACCGTGCTTTCGGTGGCGCCCGGGCTCTTGATCATGGTGACGAGCTTCACCCGCTTCGTCATCGCCTTTTCGATCCTGCGCGCCGGCATCGGCCTGCAATCGACGCCGGCCAACCTGATCCTGATCTCGCTGTCGCTGTTCATGACCTTCTATGTCATGGCGCCGACTTTCGACCAGGCCTGGAATACCGGCGTCAAGCCGCTGATGGACAACCAGATCACGCAGGGCGAGGCGTTCGAGAAGATCTCCGGCCCGTTCCGCGACTTCATGCTGCACAATGTACGCGACAAGGATTTCGACCTCTTCGCCGACCTCGCCCGCGAGCGCGGCCAGACCGTGTCGCGCGAGACCGTCGACCTACGCATCCTGGTGCCGGCCTTCATGATCTCGGAGATCCGGCGCGGCTTCGAGATCGGCTTCCTCATCGTTCTGCCCTTCCTCGTCATCGACCTCATCGTCGCCACCGTCACCATGGCCATGGGCATGATGATGCTGCCGCCGACAGTGGTATCGCTGCCGTTCAAGATCCTGTTCTTCGTGCTGATCGACGGCTGGAACCTTCTGGTCGGCAGCCTGGTACGATCCTTCACCTGATCGTTTCCGCCGGACCGCGCGCAAGCGTCCCGCGTCACGTCTCGACGGCTTGAGGAAGGTGCGCGCAAGCCTTCCAACATTATTTTCGATTAACCGTCCGATTTAGCTCTTTGGTAGCAACTTGCCGCCATAGTCGCTCGCAGATGGCGGGTGACCCAACTGAGCGGTCATTGGCATGATGCCGCACCGTCATACCGGACATGCCGGTATGTCAAAAAAATCCGTGTAAAAACAAGGTACGAGTACCATGGCCAGTATCATGACCAACGCCTCGGCGTTGACCGCTCTGCAGAGCTTGAACGCCACCCAGAAGAACCTCGACACCACCCAGTCCCGTATCTCGACGGGCTATCGCGTCTCGCAGGCTTCGGACAACGCCGCTTACTGGTCGATCGCCACCACGATGCGTTCCGACAACCAGGCCATGTCCACCGTTTCTGACGCGCTCGGCCTCGGCGCCTCGAAGGTCGACACCGCTTACACCGGCATGGACAGCGCGATCTCGACCATCAACCAGATCCAGCAGAAGCTGACCGCTTCCTACGGCCAGACCGATGCTTCTAAGGAAAAGACCCAGGTCGAAATCGCCGCTCTTCAGAACCAGTTGAAGGCCTACGCGGATGGCGCCACGTTCTCCGGCACGAACATGCTGTCGGTCAACAGCGGCGCCACCGCCACGAGCGCAGCCGACGTCAAGATCGTTTCGGCCTTCAACCGCGATGCCACCGGCGCAGTTTCGATCTCGACGATCGACGTCAAGGTCGACAGCATCAAGCTGTATGAAGCCGGCACCGCGGCTGGCGTGTCGAAAGGTATCCTCGACGCCGACCGCGTCGGTGCGACTGGCGCTGTCACCACCACTGCGCAAAACCCGACCCTGGGTGCGGCAGCTGCGGCGGGCGACACCTATTCGGTCGCCACGATGAAGATCTTCTCCGGCACCACCGCTGCAAGCGATACCCAGATCGCGGATATGATGAAAGTCGTCGACGCCGCGCTGAAGGACATGACGACCGCCGCGACCAAGCTCGGCGCCGCCAAGAGCTCGATCAACCTGCAGAAGACCTTCACCTCGAGCCTGATGGACTCCATCGATCGCGGCGTCGGCCAGCTCGTCGATGCCGACATGAACAAGGAATCGACCCGCCTCCAGGCGCTGCAGGTTCAGCAGCAGCTCGGTGTCCAGGCGCTGTCGATCGCCAACGGCTCGTCGCAGTCGATCCTGTCGCTCTTCCGCGGCTGATCGCTCTATACTGACCGGACCAAAGCGTCGGGCCGCGCCAAAAGCGCGGCCCGATTTTTCATTGGAGCGGTTCGCCGTTTCACGGAAACGATGAACCGCCCCATCTCTATTTGCTTGAAGCAATTCCGTACGGAAAACCGTTTCACACTTTTCCTGGAATTGCTTAGCTCAAGGCTCGCGCAACCCTCGTTCCTTAACCTCTCCGAAGCCCACTTTTAACAGGCCATTAACCATATCGCGCTAGGTATGGTTAACCAATCACTAGGTTGTCGAATCGGCCCGACCGGCACGATCGCAACCGATGGGCAGGCCGAGACCCGGCCTGTGTGGCATGCAGGCTTTTGAGAAGGAGCGAGTTTCTTGGCGAGCATCATGACGAACGCTGCGGCGTTGACTGCACTTCAAAGCCTCAACGCCACCAACAAATCGCTCGAGCAGACGCAGGCCCGGATCTCCACCGGCTACCGGGTCTCCGAGGCCTCCGACAACGCCGCCTACTGGTCGATCGCTACCACGATGCGCTCCGACAATTCGGCGCTGTCGACTGTGCAGGATGCGCTCGGCCTCGGCGCCTCGAAGGTCGACACCGCCTATACCGGCATGAACAACGTCCTTTCGACGATCGGCCAGATCAAGACCAAGCTTTTGTCGGCTGTCGGCCAGTCGGGTGCCAACAAGGCCAAGACGCAGACCGAAATCACCACGCTGCAGGCGCAGATGAAATCCTTCGCCGACGCCGCCACCTTCTCGGGCTCGAATTATCTTTCGGTGACGTCCACGCAGGTCGCGGCCGCCAATGACGGCGTCCAGCCCGACGCCAAGATCGTCTCCTCGTTCAATCGCTCCTCGTCCGGCGCCATCTCGCTCGGCACTATCGACATCCATGTCGAGAGCACCAAGCTGTTCGATTCCGGCCTCGCGACGGCCGTCAAGAACCAGGGCATTCTCGATCGCAAGACTTCGATCTATTCCACCGCTGCGGACCAGTCGGCATATGACGCCGCCTATGCCGCCTCGATCGCCGGCGGCGCCACCGACATCGCCGCCAACACCGCGGGCCAGGCCGCTGTGTCGGGCACGCCCATCAAGATCGACAACGTCTCCGCCTTCAATCTCGACATCACGGCGACGGGCGTGACCGACGATATCATCACGCAGATGGTCACCAAGATCGACAACGTCATGAGTCAGCTTACTGACGCCGCCACCGTGCTCGGCGCCGCCAAGAGCTCGATCGACCTGCAGAAGACCTTCACCCAAAGCCTGATGGACTCCATCGACCGGGGCGTCGGCCAGCTCGTCGATGCCGACATGAACAAGGAATCGACCCGCCTCCAAGCGCTTCAGGTGCAGCAGCAGCTCGGCATCCAGTCTCTGTCGATCGCCAACAGCTCCTCTCAGTCGATCCTGGCGCTGTTCAAGAACGGCTAAGCCGCCTGATAGCTCGATCAACGAAAAGGCTGCGTCCGAAGCGCGGCCTTTTTTTGCGTTGGTGGGGAAGAAGTTACCCGTTCAATACTTTGCTGGCCCTCGGCGGCATGCCCTATCATCCTCGCACAAGCTTCGCGGTCTAGTCTTCCGGCGGACAGTCATGCTGGGAGCGGTTGAAACGTGCCGGAACAGATCCAGAGCATCATCGCGAATTTGAAGAGCTTCGGCGTGAAGCGTCTGGCGCTCATGGGCGGCATCGCGGCCCTGGTCATGGCCGTCATCGGCATCGCGTCGGTCTACCTCAACCGTCCGGCCTATGAGACGCTCTATGTCGGCCTCGAGCGTTCCGACGTCAATCAGATCGGCCTGGTGCTTGCCGACGCCGGCATCGGTTTCGATGTCGGCTCCGACGGCACATCCGTGCTGGTGCCGGCCGGCACCACCGCCCAGGCGCGCATGCTGCTTGCCGAGAAAGGCCTGCCGACCAGCGCCAACGCCGGCTACGAGCTGTTCGACAATGTCGGTTCGCTCGGCCTGACCTCCTTCATGCAGCAGATCACCCGTGTGCGCGCGCTGGAAGGCGAGATCGCGCGCACCATCCAGTCGATCTCCGGCGTCAAGGCGGCGCGCGTCCACATCGTCATGTCCGAGCGCGCCAATTTCCGCCGCGACGAGCAGCAGCCCTCCGCCTCGGTGGTCATCCGCTATGCCGGCAACGATGCCGAGAAGAGCGCGATGTCGATCCGCCACCTCGTCGCCGCGGCTGTTCCGGGCCTCTCGGCCGACAAGGTCACAGTGCTCGATTCCAACGGCAACCTGCTGGCCGCCGGCGACGACCCTTCCAACACGAGCGCCGCGCGCACGCTCGGCGTCGAGCAGACGGTCGAGGCGCAGATCGGCGACAACATCCGCCGCGCCCTCACGCCCTATCTCGGCCCGGACAATTTCCGCGCCAGCGTCAAGGCCGACGTCAACACCGACAGCCGCCAGACCGAGGAGACGATCTTCGATCCGAACTCACGCGTCGAGCGTTCGGTGCAATCGGTGAAGACCAACGAAGCCAGCAACCAAAAGCAGGCTTCGACCCCGACCAGCGTCGAGCAGAACCTTCCCGAAACGCAGACGACGACCACCGAGGGACCGCAATCCACCTCGCAGAACGATCGCAAGGAAGAGATCACCAATTACGAGATCAATTCCAAGAAGATCGCGACCGTTTCGAACGGCTACACGGTCAACAAGATGTCGATCGCTGTCGTCGTCAACCAGGATCGCCTGAAGACCATCCTCGGCAAGGATGCTACCCCGGAGCAGGTCGCCAAGCGCGTCGCCGATATCCAGAAAATGGTTGCCTCGGCGACAGGCTTCGACGACAAGCGCGGCGACGTCATCGACGTGTCGGCGGTCGAGTTCATCAACGGCCTCGACGGCGAGCCGATCGACCAGCCTGGCATCCTTGCCTCGATCGGCACCTATACCGGCACGCTGATCAATGCCGGCGCCTTCATCGTCGTCGTCTTCCTGGTTGCCTTTTTCGGTCTGAAGCCGATGGCCGCAGCGCTGACGGCGTCGGCGAAGCCCGCTGCCATTGCCGGCCCGAGCTTCGACGACGTGCAGCGTTCCTTGCCGACGCCCGATGCGCCCGTCGCCGCGATCACCGCCGAGACTCCAGCAGGCGCGCGCGCCGGCGCAACTCCGCTCGACGACCTGCGTCAGAAAATCCGTCCGGCGCCGCAGGAGCGGCTTGCCCGCATGGTCGATCTCAACGAGGAACGCACCGCCCAGATCCTGCGCAAATGGGCTGCCGCCCCGGAAGCCGTAGGTTAGGCAATGGCTTCGGCGGCCCTCTTCGATCTCCTGCCCGATTTCGGGTCGCGGACCTCGGCAGCCAGCCAGGCGCCGAAGGATCGCGATATCCAGCACATGCCGGCCGCGCCGACGCCGCAGGCCGATATCGGCGCGCTGATCGCCGAAGCTGTGGCCGACGCGGAGGCGGCGCTCGAGGCACGCCTTGCGCTTTCCCATCAGGCCGCGCTCGACGCCGAGCGCCAGGCCAATGACGAAGCGGCGAAAGCTTTCCTCGAAAGCTTCGGCGGCGATCTCGGCGCTGCCGTCGCCACGCGCATCGAAGCCATGGAACGGCGCGTTGTCGAGCTTGCCGGCGCGACCGTGGCCCGCATCGTCGGCGGCCTTCTCAGCGACGACCTGCAGCAACGTTCGCTGCAGGCGCTTTCGCAAGCGATCGACGCGGCGGTCGCCGACAGCGAGGCCGTGCGTATCGGTGTTCGCGGGCCGCTCTCGCTGTTCGAGCCGCTGAAGGCGGCGCTCGGACCCCGCGCCGCCAATCTCGACTTCACCGAGGCGCCGGGTTTCGACCTGACCGTCACCATTGACGAAACGGTGTTCGAGACGCGTATCGCCGAGTGGTCGGCGTCCTTGTCGGAGGTCCTGTCATGAGCGCCGTCGAGCATGCCGACCCCCGGCACGAAATCATCATCGTCAAGCGCAATCATGACGGTCATGACGACGCTCACCATGGTGGTGTGTGGAAGATCGCCTTCGCCGACTTCATGACGGCGATGATGTGCTTCTTCCTCGTCATGTGGCTGATCAACGCCGCCAACGAGCAGACCAAGGCAGCCGTCGCCAGCTATTTCAACCCTGTCGAGCTGATCGATCGCAACTCCAGCCGCAAGGGCCTGGAGGACCTCGGCGACGGCCCGAGCAAGGTCGGGCTGACCGCGGACAACCCGCAGCAGGGCGCGACCAAGGCGGGCGATGACGGCAAGGGCGGCGCCGGCTCCTCCGAACGCCGGCAGACCAAAGCCGGGGCGCAGGATGCCCAGCTCTCCGACGAAAAGCTGTTTGCCGATCCCTACGCGGTGCTGGCAGAGATCGCCGCCAATACGGGCGTGATGCAGAACGTCAGCGCCAAGGGCGAAGGCGGCGCCCAGGCGGCCGGTCCGGCAACCGGCGCGTCTGGCGGCGAATCCTATCGCGATCCGTTCGCACCGGATTTCTGGTCGCAGCAGGTGGCGGCGCCCGGCGCCGAGGCCACCGCCGAACGCGCCAAGATCGAAGGCGATCCGGTCAGGCCCGGCGAGAAGGTCGCCACCGTCGCGGTGCCGAAGGTGAAGATCGTTCCGGCCGCTCCTGCGCTGACGGCCGCGCCGCTGGAGCCGCTGGCAACCGCAGAAAAGACTGACGCCAAGAGCGGACTAAAAGCTGCGCAAGGCGACGCCGAGAAGCTGTCGGGCAAAACAAGCAAGACCGAGGAAGCCCAGACCTGGAAAGCTGAAGTCGACAAGCGCGAGGCTGCAGCGGCCGACACCAAGGCCGAAACTGCGAAGGCGGAAAAAGCCGAACCCGAGCAGACCGCCGACAAAGGTAACAAGGCGCCAAGCAAAGCCGCTCTACAGGCAGCGGCGGATATCAAGAAGGAACTCGCCAAGGCATTCCTGCCGGGCGAAAAGCTGGCCGATGGCGTCTCGGTCGAGGCCACCGACAAGGGTGTCGTCATTTCGATCACCGACCAGCTGGATTTCGGCATGTTCGAGATCGGCTCGGCCATGCCGCGCCGTGAGCTGGTGCTGGCGATGGAAAAGATCGGCCACATCATCAACCAGAAGAAAGGCACCATCACCATCAGCGGCCACACCGACGCGCGGCCGTTCCACAGCGACACTTACGACAACTGGCGGCTGTCGACCGCGCGCGCCCATTCGGCCTATTACATGCTGGTGCGTGGCGGCGTCGACGAAAGCCGCATCACCGAGGTCGCGGGTTTCGCCGACCGGCAGCCCAAGATCGCCTCCGATCCGATGGCGGCCGCGAACCGGCGCATCGAAATCCTGATGACGGCCGGCGGATGAAGGGCAGGAGCGTCATCGGCGGCGCGGTAGCGCTGCTATTGCTTGCGGCAGGGTCGCCGTCGGCGGCCTTCGCGCAGGACGCGCTGCAGCCTTATCAGCTGGTACGTTCGCTGCAGCTGATCCAGGACCGCATTGCCGGCGGCGACCATGCCGCGCTGCCGATGCAGGCGAAGCTCCTCGAAATGATCGACGCCCGGATGCGCAACGCCAATGCCGAGGATTTCAAGGAGCCGAAGAATTTCCGCGCCTTGCTCGTCTATGGCATGAGCGGCGGCAATCCGGTGACGGTCGCGGCGGCGGCTTCCCGCGCGACGACCGACCCGCAAAGCCTGGCCATCGCCAAGGGCGTCATCGCCTATCTGAACGGCCGGCCGGCCGAGGCGATCGAAACGCTGAAGCCGATCGATCCGATGAGCGTGCCCGCCGACCTCGGCGCCTTCCTGGCGCTGGTCAAGGGCTCGCTGCTTGCAACAGATGACCCGGCGGCAGCGCTGACGCTGCTCGACGAGGCGCGCCTGCTCAGCCCCGGCACGCTGGTCGAGGAGGCTGCACTCCGCCGCTCCGTCGGCATCGCGGCCGCGCAAGGCGACGCCGCCCGCTTCGCGCTGGCCTCGACCCAATATGTCGCGTCCTATCTCTATTCGCCTTACGCCAGCCAGTTCGCCGACGCCTTCGTTTCCGGCGTCATCACGCTGCACATGGCGATCAGCCAGGACAAGATCGCCGACATCACCTCGATGATGGATCCCGAGCGCGAGAAAGTGATCTACCTGCGCATTGCGCGCCGCGCCGCGATCGACGGCATGACGGAGCTCTCGGCTTTCGCCTCCGCCAAGGCGGAGCTGGGCCGCAACGGCAATCGCAACCAGGACGACCCGCGCACCCAGCTCTATTCGAGCCTCTCCACCATGACGTCGGCCAACGTCGACGAAGTGCGTGCCAAGCTCGGCAAAATTGATCGTGGCAAGCTTTCGCAAGGCGACCGCGACCTGCTCGACGCCGCACAGGCGGTCGCGGGCGAAGTGACGGCGCCGGTGAAAGCGGCCGCGAAAATCGACGCTGCACCGGCAACCGCCGCAAAAGGCGAGGATGCGAAGTCCGCGACGGAAGCCTCGGCCGATCCGGCCAATGCGGACTTGCCTCCGGTGGAAGGAGCGATGCCCGACCAGCCACCGGTCGCGGCAAGCGATCCGGCGGTCGCGCCGCGTGATCAAGCGAAAGACGCGCAGCCCTCTGTTCCACAGCCGGCGCAAACATCGGCTGAAGCGCTAGCGGCCGCTCCAGCACCGGCTGACGCCGCACCGGTGGTGCAGGCATCCGCACCGGCGACGACGCCCGACGCGCAAGACCCGATCGATGCGGCAGTGACCAGCACGCGGCGTCAGCTCGACCAGATCGACCAACTCCTCGGAGCAGCCCCCAAATGACCAGCGTCAGCCAGACCTTGCCGGGCTTTGCTTCGACCCGGCCCCGCCAGCAAGCCGCCGGCGGCAAGGACAACGATCAGAATTTCGGCGAGATGGTGCACGGGATGGAAAAGCCCGATCGGCCGCAGGACAAGCCCGCGGCCGGGCTAGTGTTGCCGGCCCCACATCCCGCAACGCGTTCATCGGCCGACAACGGCAATCAGGAGCCCGATCACGACGCGCGAGCTAAAACCGGCTCGCAGAAAGCAACCGCGGGAAAGTCCGCGAAGGCCAGCGCCCGGACAGATCAAGCCAAGCCGACGACGGACAAAGATTCCCCGGCGCAAGCCGAGGATTCCGTGCCGCTGCAGGACCGCTTGCCGTTGCTGATGGCGCTGAGCGACATGAAGCATTTCGCGCAGTCGTCAGGCGCCGGTGGCAACAGTTCCACCGACGGTGACGATGGCGCAGGCGAGCGCGGACCGCTTAAATTGCCGCTGCGCGTGGGCAAGCGCGCGGCGATCCACGGTTCCGGCGAGACGCAGTCGCGATCCGTCCGTTCGACGGCGGCTGAAGATCACGGGCCTGACTTCGGGCAGAAGCCGGTGAAGGCTGACGTGGCTCTCGACATGCCAGGCCGCAGAGATGCCAAAATCGTACCGGCGCAAGGAGACGAGCCGCAGGCCGACAGCGCGGTGCCGCCGCAAGGCTGGCGGTCGGCTTCCTCCTCCAAGGTTTCGTTACAATCGCAATCGGCCGCGCAGCAGACACCGGGAAAGCCGTCTTCTTCCGCCGCACGCATGGAAGTCGTCAGCCAGCAGAGCTTCCCGGCGCCGGCGCAAAATCCGATCGGCCAGACGGCATCGGCGCTGGTTGAAGCGCTTGCCTCCGACAAGGGCGTTCAGCAAGCCTTCACAAGCGCCTCGGCAGGCTTGCAGACGACCAATTCTGTTGCCGTTCCGACACATGTGCTGAAGATCGAGCTCCACCCTTCGGAGCTCGGATCCGTCACCGCCAGCCTGCGCCTCTCAGGCGAGCAACTTTCGATTGAGATGAAGCCCGAGACACACGAGGCATACCGCCGTCTCACCGCCGACAGCGACGCCATCGTCAAGTCCATGCGCAGCCTCGGCTTCGACGTCGACAAGGTTACGATCCTGCAACCTTCGATAGCAGCACATGCGGCCGGCCGCGCCGACGCAAGCGGCGGCATGCCGATGTCGACAGGCCGCGACCAGCCTTCGTTCCAGCCCGGGAATTCGGGCGGCAGCGGCGCGGGCGGCGACCGGCAACCGGGAAGGAACGATGGCAATGGCGCACAGGAATTCGCTCGTGCCGCTTCGCCTCTTCGCGAGCGTGCTGACGACGATATGTATATCTAGTTTCGCTCTCGGCACGGTCGGCGCCACCGCCAACCCCTGCGAGCCTGAGATCCTGCGCGCCGCCGACCGCTACGGCGTGCCGGCCGGAATTCTCTATGCGGTTGGGCTGACCGAGACCGGAAAGAAGGGCAGCCTCCAGCCCAATGCATTGAATATAGAAGGAAAAGCCGTCTTTCCTCGCAGCCGCACCGAAGCGCTCGCCGCATTCGAGAATGCGCGTCGCGAAGGCAAGACGCTGATCGATCTCGGCTGCATGCAGATCAACCATCGCTATCACGGCGCGCAGTTCCGCAGCGTCGAGGACATGCTCGACCCGCATCAGAATGTCGACTACGCGGCGCGCTTCCTAGTGAGCCTGCATGCCCGGCATATGACCTGGTCGATGGCCGTCGCCCGCTATCATGCCGGCCCCGACAACGACCCGGCGCAGAAGGTCTATGTCTGCCGTGTCATCGCCAACATGGTCGCCACCGGCTTCGGCAAATGGACGCCGAATGCCAGCGCTTTCTGCAACCAATAGTTGCCAATCCTCTACCTTCGTCGGCATGCTCGCGGGCGCCAATTTCGTCAGCCGCAGTTCGGCGCGAGTACACCTGCCGAACCGCCTTTATTACGGCTCCCAAAAAAAACTCCCAAGAAAATAGTTACAAGAAATGATGGTTTTTCAGGATTCACCGAGCCGGGTACCCCTTTCCGCACGGGGCAAGTGAATTTGATTCGGAGGGCGGGCCGATGATCGTGATCGTTGACGAGCGGGAGCTCGTGACAGAGGGCTACTCTTCACTTTTCGATCGCGAGGGAGTGGCCACGGCCGGCTTCGCGCCAGGCGAATTCGGCGAATGGGTGAGTTCCGCCGCCGACACCGATCTCAGGTCCGTCAGGGCCTTTCTTATCGGCGACTGCCGCGAGGGCGCGATATCGCCGCGCCAGATCCGCGACCGCACCGGCGCGCCGGTGATCGCGCTCAGCGAGCATCATTCGCTCGAACATACGTTGCGGCTGTTCGAAAGCGGCGTCGACGACGTCGTTCGCAAGCCCGTCCATATACGCGAGATTCTTGCTCGTATCACCGCCATCCGCCGTCGCGGTTCCGAAGAAGCCGCCTATACCGAAGTCGGCTCGATGCGCATCTTCATGGACGGCCGCGATCCGGAGATCGACGGCGAGCCGCTGCCGCTGCCGCGGCGCGAGCGGCGCATCCTGGAATATCTGGCCAGCAACCGCGGCCGGCGCGTGACCAAGACGCAGGTCTTCAACGCCATCTACGGCATCTTCGACGAAGAGGTCGAGGAGAACGTGGTGGAGAGCCACATCTCGAAGCTGCGCAAGAAGCTGCGCGAGAAGCTCGGTCACGATCCCATCGATTCCAAGAGGTTCCTCGGCTACCGGCTGGTGTTTTGATGGCCGCGCCAGGCACGTCTCGCGCCAGCCTCGCGCAAGACACGAGGCCTAATTTCATGGCCTGCTACCAAGGCACTGCGGAGATCCATCGATGAGCCTCTACGGAATGATGCGGACCGGCGTTTCCGGTATGAACGCGCAGGCCAACCGCCTCTCCGCGGTGGCCGACAACATCGCCAACTCTGACACCACCGGCTACAAGCGCTCTTCGGCCGAGTTCTCGTCCCTGATCATGCCCGGCACCGGCGGTGCCTATAATTCGGGCGGCGTGACCACCACGATCCGCTCGGCCGTCAGCACACAAGGTGTCATGACCTACACCACCTCGGTGTCCGACCTTGCCGTCAACGGCGACGGCTTCTTCGTCGTCCAGGATGCCGGCGGCACGCCCTATCTCACCCGTGCCGGCTCCTTCGTTCCGGACGCGCAAGGCAGGCTGGTCAATGCCGCGGGTTACCAGCTCATGGCCTACAGCTACGCCAACGGCGATCCAGCCGCGACCGCCAACGGCTTCGAAGGCCTCGTCCCGGTGCAGATCTCCGATCAGGAGATGACGGCGACGCCGAGCACGGAAGGCACCTTCAGCGGCAACCTGCCCGCGGGCGCCACCCCGGTCGCGGCCGGCAGCCTGCCCTCCACCAACAGCGCTTCGGCCCAATATACGTCGAAGACCTCGCTGGTCGCCTATGACAACCTGGGCAACAAGAAGCTGCTCGACGTCTATTTTACCAACACCGGCGCCGGCACCTGGGAAGTCTCGGTCTTCGATCAGTCGAAGGCGACGCCCGGCACCTCCTTCCCCTACGCCGGCGGCGCGCTGGCGTCGACGAACCTCACCTTCGACACCACCACGGGCAAGCTCACCGGCGCAACCGACAGCATCTCCTTCACCGTGCCGGGCGGCTCGACGCTGAACCTCGACCTCTCCAAGGTGACCCAGCTCGGCACCGGCTTCACCGTCGCCGACGCCAAGGTCAACGGCAACGCGCCGAGCTCCATCCAGAAGGTGCAGATCGGCCAGGACGGCATCATCTACGCGCAGTTCGAGGATGGCTCGACCAAGGCGCTTTACAAGATCCCGCTGGCCGACGTTCAGAGCCCCGACAACCTCACCGCCATGCCCGGCAACGTCTATGTGCAGAGCACCGATTCCGGCGCCGTCCGCATCGGCTTTGCCAATGAGGGCAAGCTCGGCTCCATCGTCTCCGGCGCGCTTGAAAACTCCAATGTCGATATTGCCGAGGAACTGACCAACATGATTGCGGCGCAGCGCAGCTACACCGCCAATTCCAAGGTCTTCCAGACCGGTTCGGACCTGATGGACGTCCTCGTCAACCTGAAGAGATAAACGACGGGCGCCGCCCGTGAAAGATCAGCATGTCGCTTTCCTCCGCACTAAGCATTGCCCAATCGGCGCTTCTGGCCACGTCCAAGCAGACCAGCGTCGTATCGCGCAATGTGGCCGATGCGTCGAACCCGGACTACACTCGCCGCATCGCCGTGGTGACCAGCACGGCGCCCGGCGCCAGGGCGGTGGAAATCCAGCGTGTCGCCAATGATCTCCTGTTCCGCCAGAACCTCTCGGCGCTGTCGGCATGGAGCGGCCAGAGCGCGCTCTACAACGGCATGGATCAACTCGATCTGTCGGTCAACGGGGTCGACAATGCGTCGTCCCCCTCCACCGCGATCGCCAACCTGCAGAAAGCCCTGCAGCTCTACGCCACCACGCCCTCGAACCAGAACCTCGGCACCAGCGTCGTCGACGCCGCAAAGCAAGTGGTGAGTTCGCTGAACAGCGGCACCCAGGCGATCCAGGATTTCCGCACCCAGGCGGACAGCCAGATCGCCACCGCCGTCAACGATCTCAATTCGCTGCTCAGCCAGTTCCAGGACGCCAACAAGGCCGTCATCTCGGGCACCCGTTCCGGCACCGACGTCTCCGACGCGCTCGACCAGCGCGACGCGCTCCTGAAGAAGATATCGGAATACGTCCCGGTCTCGACCTTCACGCGCGGCGACAACGACATGGTCATCACCACCAAGGACGGCGCGACGCTGTTCGAGACCGTACCGCGCTCGGTGACCTTCACGCCGTCGGCCGGCTACTCGGCAGGCACACCTGGCAACACGGTCTACATCGACAATGTGCCGGTCTCGGCTGGCACTGCCGACAACATCACTGCCGACGGCAAGCTTGCGGGCCTTCTGAAGCTGCGCGACGGCGTGGCCTCGACCATGCAGAGCCAGCTCGACGAAATCGCGCGCGGCCTTGTCACGGCATTTGCCGAAACCGCGCCATCGCAGCCCAATGCGGCCGGCCTGTTCACCTGGCCCGGCGCTCCGGCGATTCCGGCCGCCGGCACCCTGGTCGACGGCCTCGCCGGCACGATCAGCGTCAACGCCGCCTTCGATCCGAGCGCCGGCGGCAATCCCGCGCTGTTGCGCGACGGCGGCGCCAACGGCGCGGCCTACGTCGTCAACACCGGCGGCGCATCCTATGCGGACCTTCTGATCAGCTACGGCAACAGGCTCGATCAGCCAATGGCCTTTGACAGCTCCGCCGGCATCGCCGTCAGCTCCGGCGTCTCCGACTACGCGGCCAATGCCATCGGCTGGTTCGAAGGCGTGCGCCAGCAGGCCTCGACCAATGCCGACAGCAAGCAGGCGCTGGCGGCGCGCACGGCCGAGGCGCTGTCCAACGATACCGGGGTCAATGTCGACCAGGAAATGTCCCTGTTACTCGACCTCGAGCATACCTATCAGGCCTCGGCGCATATGATGAAGACCGTGAGCGACATGCTGGACGCCCTGATGAGCGCGGTGGGATAATTCATGAAAGCGACAGGCGTTTCCTCTGCTGCCATCTCCAACGCGCTGCGTTACCAGCAAGCGAAGATGCAGGCCGACCTCATAAAGGCAACCAAGGAATCGCAGACCGGTTCGGTCGCCGATGTCGGCCTGGCGCTGGGCAGCCGCACGACCCAGGCCGTCACCTTCCAGCGCGACCTCGACCGGCTGAACGGCATCGTCGATTCCAACGCGCTCGTCACAGCGCGCCTGACATCGACCCAGGATTCGCTCGGCCAGATCGCAGGTGCCGCGCAGAGCTTCCTGTCGGCGCTGACCAGCGGCGTGTCGGGCGACTCCTCGACCAGCATCCTGCAGACCGCCGGCGCCTCGGCGCTGCAGCAGATGACGGGCATCCTCAACACCAGCGTAAACGGCGAATATCTGTTTGCCGGCACCAACACCGACGTCAAGCCGATCGACGATTTCAACGCCGCCGGCTCGCCGGCCAAGGCAGCCTTCGATGCGGCCTTCTCAAGCTATTTCGGCTTTGCCCAGACCGACCCGGCGGCAGCCAACATCACTGCCGCGCAGATGGACGACTTCATCACCACCAAGGTCGAGCCGCAATTCCTGGGCGCCGGTTGGCAGGCCAACTGGTCGAGCGCCACCGACGAGCAGATCACCAGCCGCATCTCGCTCAACGAGACCACCCAGACCTCGGTCAGCGCCAACGAGCAGGGCATCCGCAAGCTCGCCATGGCGTCCGCCATGGTCAGCAGCCTGCTTACCGGCAGCATCAGCGATGCCGCCCGGAACGCCGTCGTCAGCCGCGCGCAGGCGCTGGTCGGCGAAGCCATCGGCGGCATCACCCAGATACGGGCTCAGACAGGCATTGCCCAGCAGCGCGTGTCCGATGCCAGCGACCGCATGAAGACCCAGGTCGACCTCTTCGAGAAGCATATCGTCGATCTCGAGGGCGTCGATCCCGCGGAGGCCGCGACCCGCGTCGCCGACCTGACGCAGCATATCGAGACGTCCTTCGCCCTGACCGCGCGTCTGCAGCAGCTCAGCCTGCTCAACTATCTGACTTGAACACGTAAACCGGAACGCCAGAGCGCCGACGATGTATCAATTCTCCTACGCCGACATCCAGACCGACTCCGTCGCCGATGCCAAGGATCGGGAGCGGCAGCTGCTCACCCGTTCGATCGACATGCTGGCAGCGGCAGCCGCCGTCGGCACGGATTCGATGGAAGCGGTCGAGGCGCTGCACTTCACCAACCGCGTCTGGACCGCCTTCGTCGAGGATCTCGGCTCCAGCGACAACGCCCTGCCCAAGGAGCTGCGCGCCAACCTGATCTCCATCGGCCTTTGGCTGCTGCGCGAGACCGAGGACATCCGCCAGGGCCGCACCAACAATTTCGAAGGATTGATCGAGGTCTCCCAGATCATCCGAGACGGCATCCAATGACCAACACGCTGAAGATCTCGCTGAAGCCCAACGAGAAGATCTACATCAACGGCGCGGTCATCCGCGTCGACCGCAAGGTCACCATCGAGCTGATGAACGACGTGCAGTTCCTGCTCGAAAGCCACGTCATCCAGGCCGACCAAGCCTCGACGCCGCTCAGGCAGCTTTATTTCATCGTGCAGATCATGCTGATCAACCCGGTGGGCGCCGCGGAGGCGCGCGACATGTTCCGCCGCTCTCTGCCGATGCTGATCGCGAGCTTCGACAACCAGGACATCTGCAACAGCCTGAAGCAGATCGACCGCATGGTCGGCGAGGATGAGATCTATGAGGCGCTGAAGGCGATCCGCGCGCTCTATCCGCTCGAGCGCAAGGCGCTCGAAAGCAATGACGACATTCCCGAAACGCCGCGCGCGCTGGCTGTAGGAGCATAAGATGGCCGTCGACATGACGACAACGATCCCGGTTGGCGCCAATCAGGCCAGCCAGAAGACCTCAAAGACGGCGGTGGATTACCAGTCATTCCTGAAGCTCCTGATCGCCGAGATGAAGAACCAGGATCCGACCAAGCCGATGGATTCCACGCAATATGTCGCCCAGCTCGCAACCTTCTCCCAGGTCGAGCAATCGGTGCAGACCAACACCAAGCTTGACCAGATCATGCAGTCCTCAGCATTATCGCAAGCCGACGCGCTGATCGGCCGCTCGATCACGTCGGCCGACGGCAAGACCACCGGCACGGTGGCTTCGGTGACGCTCTCCAGCAGCGGCTTGATCGCGGTGCTGCAGGATGGCACCCAGGTTCCGGTCGGCGCCGGCGTGTCGATCAAGCCGGCTGCCTAGCCGGTTCGCATAAGGGACAGCCGATGAACGAGGCAGATGCCCTCGATATCGTCCAGTATGCGGTGTGGACGGTTCTCACCGCTTCCGCCCCCGTGGTGCTCGTGGCGATGGTGGTCGGCATCGGCATCGCGCTCATCCAGGCGCTGACCCAGATCCAGGAAATCACGCTGACCTTCGTGCCGAAGATCGTCGCCATCATGCTTGTGGTGGCGCTCACCGGCCCGTTCATAGGCAGCCAGATCTCGGCTTTCACCAACGTCATCTTCGAGCGCATCGAACACGGCTTCTGACGCCTTGTCGGCATGCACTCGGGCTTTGCGTGAGCAGCGAGAGATAGGCTTA
Source organism: Mesorhizobium sp. CA14 (assembly GCF_020165195.1). Lineage (GTDB taxonomy): Bacteria > Pseudomonadota > Alphaproteobacteria > Rhizobiales > Rhizobiaceae > Mesorhizobium. The sequence continues at coordinate 126,541 of NZ_JAIUHR010000008.1, forward strand.
GCCGAGGTTGAAGGCGCGAATTAGCGAAATCTTGGTCCAGACCGGCGAGATGCTTGGTTTAAAGCTTCGCCGACGCATTTTTGCCTTTGCCATCCTGTTGTTGGGTCGCACTCTTTGGCGAGTCGCCCGCCGCTTCGGGCGCGGCGAGCCTGCATAGCGGACGAAGGCGCAATCATGATCGACGACGAGCCGGAAAGCGAACGCGTCTCCGCGCTGGCGCCGTTCCGGCACGGCATCTTCCGCGCCGTGTGGTCAGCCAGCCTTGTGTCGAATTTCGGCGGCCTGATCCAGGGCGTCGGCGCCGCCTGGATGATGACCACGATCGCCACCTCGCCCTACCAGGTGGCGCTGGTCCAGGCCTCGACCACCTTGCCGATCATGTTGTTCGCGCTCGTTGCCGGCGCCATCGCCGACAGCTTCAACCGCCGCAAGGTGATGCTTGTGGCGCAAACCTTCATGCTGGTCGTCTCGGCGCTGCTAACCTTGTTCACCTGGCGAGGCTGGATGACGCCCTGGACACTGCTTGCCTTCACCTTCCTGATCGACAGCGGCACGGCGCTAAACAGCCCGTCATGGCAGGCCTCGGTCGGCGACATGGTGCCGCGCGCCAAGGTCCCGGCGGCGGTCGCGCTCAATTCGCTGGGCTTCAACATCACCCGCAGCGTCGGCCCGGCCATCGGCGGCGTCATCGTCGCCGCCGCGGGTGCCGCGGCCGCCTTCGCCGCCAACGCCGTCAGCTATATCGGCCTGATCGCTGTGCTTGCCCGCTGGAAGCCGGCGCTGCCCGAGCAAACCCTGCCGCGCGAGTCGCTCGGCGCCGCGATGGGCGCCGGCCTGCGCTATGTCGCCATGTCGCCCAACATCGCCAAGGTGCTGGTCCGCGGTTCTGCCTTCGGCTTCAGCGCCGGCGCGGTGCTGGCGCTTCTTCCGCTGGTGGCGCGCGACGTGGTCAAGGGCGACGCGCTGACCTACGGCATCATGCTTGGCGCCTTCGGCATCGGCGCGGTCGGCGGCGCGCTGATCAGCGTGCGGCTCAGGCAGTTGCTGTCGAGCGAGACGATGGTACGCATGGCCTTTTGCGGCTTCGCGCTCTGCGCCCTCAACGCCGCCGTCAGCCACAATGCCTGGCAGACATCGGCGGGCCTGCTCATCGGCGGCGCCTGCTGGGTGATCGCGCTCTCGCATTTCAACGTCACGGTGCAGATGTCGACGCCGCGCTGGGTGGTCGGCCGCGTGCTGTCGATCTATCAGACGGCGACGTTCGGCGGCATCGCGCTGGGCAGCTGGATCTGGGGCGTCGTCGCCGACGCGCATGGCGCGGAAATCGCGCTGACCGCGGCGGCGATCGCGATGCTCGCCGGCGGCGCCATCGGCCTGGTCCTGCCCTTGCCGCGGCAGACGGTGCTCAACCTCGATCCGCTCAACCGCTTCAAGGAACCGATGCTGGCGCTCGACCTCAAGCCGCGCAGCGGCCCGATCGCCATCATGATCGAATACATCATCCGCGAGCAGGACGTGCCGGAATTCCTGGCGACCATGGCCGAGCGCGGCCGCATCCGCCGCCGTGATGGCGCCCGCAACTGGACTTTGGCCCGCGACCTCGAAAATCCGTCGGTGTGGATCGAGCACTACCACACGCCGACCTGGGTCGAGTATATCCGCCACAACCGGCGCGCCACCCACGCCGACGCCGTGGTCGGCGAACGCATCCGCGCGCTGCACAGCGGCGACAGCCCGCCGCGCGTGCGCCGCATGATCGAGCGTCCAACCACTGCGGGCACGACGCTTGTCTCGCCGAAAGGCCCGATCGATCACTGATCGCGCGTCATGCGAAGCATGCTTCGGGGCAAACGACATGCGCCGAAGATCAAGGATCAGCCGGCACTCTGGATCATGTAGAGCTTGCGCGTGGTCTCGTGGATGCGCCATTCGCCCTTCCACCCTTGCGGCAGGACGAGAAGGTCTCCCGGTCCCAGCTCACGCATCTCGCCATCGGCGCGGCTCACCTCGACGCGGCCGGAGATGATGTGGCAGATCTCCGACGAGTTCGTGCGATCGGCGGTGAAGCGGCCGGGGGTGCATTCCCAGATGCCGATGTCGACGCTCCCGTCCGGCGACTGGAAGAAGGATCGCGCGGCCTCCAGCTGATCCCCTTCGATCGAGGTCGGCTTCGGTGAAAAGGCGCCGATGTCGGCCTTGGCGAGGTCGTGGAAAGTCGAAGGATCGATCAAGCTGGTCTCCATGATCAATGACCGGTGAGGCTGTCCGCCAGGGCGGCAAGCTTCGAGGTATGCGCGAGCCCCGCAGCCTCGCGGTTATCGGCGATGCGGTAGAGCTGGTACATCGAATGGACGCCCAGCCAGCGTAACGGCTCCGGCTCCCAGGGCCGCACCTTGCGGTTGACCCAGGGCAGCCGCGTCAACTCGGTATCCTGGCCGAGCACGAGATCGGTGAGCGTGCGCCCCGACAGATTGGAGCTCGACACGCCGAGCCCGACATAGCCGCCGGCCCAGCCGATGCGCGTTTTGGAGTCGAGCCCGACCGTGGTGCACCAGTCGCGCGGCACGCCGAGCACGCCGCACCAGGCATGGTCGATGCGGCACCCAGCCGTCTGCGGCAGGAGCGTCGTCAGGATCGTGTGCAGCTGGTCGATGCTCGCCTGCTGCGTCTGGCCGTTGACGTCGGTGCGCGATCCGTAGCGGTAGGGCACGCCGCGTCCACCCATGGTGATGCGCCCCTCGCGCGTGCGCTGGGCATAGCAATAGGCATGCGCGGCGTTGCCGAGCAGCTCGTGTCCCTCCCAGCCGATCTTGCGCCAGAGCTCTTCCGACAGCGGCTCGGTGACGATCTGCGCGCTGTTGAGCGCGAGCCACGTCCGCTCCTCGCCAGGAATGCCGGCGGTGAACCCTTCGGTGGCGCGGATGATGGTTTCGGCCCGCACGGTGCCGCGATCTGTGGTCACAACGCCCTTGGCGATCGCGGTGACCGTCGTCTTCTCGTAGATGGACACACCGAGACGCTCGGCGGCTGCCGCGAGCCCGCGCACCAGCTTGGCCGGCTGCACGCGCGCCTGGCCGTGGATGACGAAGCCGCCCATGACGTTCCGGATGTTGATGCGCGCTCGCGTGGCGTCGGCGTCGAGCAGCTCGATGCGTTCGGGATCGGCATCCCAGGAGCGGATCGTCTCGCATTCCTCGCGCACGCGCTCCAGCTGCGCCGGGTTGGTGGCGACCGTCAGATTGTCGACGCGGCGGATGTCCGCATCGATGCCCTCTTCCGTCGCCACCCGGATCACCTCGTCGACGCAGCCGGCCATCGCCTTCTGCATGGCGGTGACGCCTTGCCGGGTCGAGGTCTTCAGATACTTCTCGCGCGACCAGCCGAAGCCGCCCGACAGCCAGCCGCCATTGCGCCCCGAAGCGCCGAAGCCGGCGAACTCGCGTTCGATGAGCACGATGCGCAGCGATGGCTTCGCCTTCTTCAGATAGTAGGCCGTCCACAACCCGGTATAGCCGGCACCCACGATCGCGACATCCGCCTCGATCTCGCCCGGCAAAGACGGACGTGGCGCGGGGATGTGACCCAGATCCGTATACCAGAACGAGATGTCGCCATTGCGCTTGACTTGCATGCGATGGTTTCCGCCAAAGCAATTCCAGGAAAAGTGTGAAACGGTTTCCGTCCGGGAATTGCGTTAAACAAAGAGGTGATCAGGTGAGCGTGGTGTCGGCCGTGCTGTCGTCGGGCAGGAGTTTCGCATCGGCGCCGTCGAAGCACAGCTCGACCTTTTCGCCGAGGCCGAAACTCTCGCCGGCGAGCGGCGAACGCACGATCGCGGTCGAGCCGTCGCCGAGCTTCACTTCATATTTCGACCCCGAGCCGAGATAGATCGCCTCGGCAATCGTTCCCGACAGCCGGTTCGTGCCGGCGGCATCCTGGCCCGGTCGACGGATGGCAACTTTTTCCGGCCGCAGCAGCATCACCGGATGGGCTTCGCCCGCGAGGCGACGCGGCGCGCTGACCGTCTCGCCGGCGATGGTCAGCGCCGTGCTTGTGCCGTCGCTCTTAACCTCGCCGCGCAGCACGGTGGAATCGCCGATGAAGCGGCCAACGAACAAAGTCGCCGGTTCGTCATAGAGCTGGCGGCCGGTGCCGACCTGCTCGATGCGCCCGCGATTGAAGACGGCGATGCGATCCGACAGCACCAGGGCCTCCTCCTGGTCGTGCGTGACATAGACGAAGGTGGTGCCGAGCTCGCGATGGATGCGCTTGATCTCGAGCTGCAGCCATTCGCGCAGCTTCTTGTCGAGCGCGCCGAGCGGCTCGTCCATCAGAAGCAGCGGCGGATCGAAGACGATGGCGCGTGCCAGCGCGACGCGCTGCTGCTGGCCACCCGACAACTCGCTCGGATAGCGATGCGCGAAGTCGCCCATCTTGACCATGTCGAGCGCTCTTGCGACGCGCTTCTTGCGCTCGTCCTGCTTGATGCCGCGCAATGTCAGCGGGTAGGCGACATTGCGGCCGACCGTCATATGCGGAAACAGCGCGTAATGCTGGAAGACGACGCCGATATTGCGCTTGTGCGCGGGCACGCCGACGACACTCTTTCCCCCGACCAGCAGGCTGCCGCTGGTCACGTCGGTAAAGCCGGCAATCACGTTCAGCGTCGTCGTCTTTCCCGAGCCGCTCGGTCCGAGCAGCGTCATGAACTCGCCGGGCTCGATCCTGAGCGAGACGCCGTCCAGCGCCTTGAAGGAGCCATAGGCCTTGCTGACCGTATCGAGGTCGATCGCGGCGCCGCGATTCTCCGCTCTCGGGTTCATAGGCGTCCCTTCCGCTCGCGGCCAAGGAGAAGCATGCCGCCGCCGATCAGGATCGTGGTGGCGAACAAAAGGATGGTGCCGACGGCCGCGACCGTCGGATCGGCGTCGCGCGTGATCGAGGAAAATATCTGCACCGGCAGCGTCTTGAGGTAAGGGTTGGTGATGAACAGCGACACCACGATCTCGTCGAAGGAGGTAGCGAAGGCGAACAGCAGGCCCGACAGGATGCCGGGCAGGATCAGCGGCAGCGTCACCGTGCGGAACGTGGTCAGCGCGCCGGCGCCGAGGCTTGCCGCCGCCGTCTCCAGCCGCCGGTCGAACACTTCGAGATTGGCCGAGACCGCGATCAGCACGAAGGGCAGCGCAAGGATGGTATGCGCGAGCACGAAGCCGGTCAGCGTGCCGACGAGCTGCGCATCGAGATACACGGCATAGATGCCGATGGCCAGAACCACGCCCGGCACGACCATCGGCGTCAGCATCAGCATGCGCAAGAGATTGGCCGGACGCGCCTTCATGCGGTCGAGACCGAAGGCGGCCAGCGTGCCGAGCACCGTCGCCAGCACCGCCACCAGCGAAGCGACCTTGAGCGAGTTGAGAAAGCTGGTCGACCATTCCGGATTGGTGGCGAAGTTCTGGTACCACTGCCAGGAAAAGCCCTGCGGCGGAAAGGCAAGCGACTTGTTCTCGTTGAACGACATCGGCACGACGACCAGCGTCGGCGCCACAAGCCAGATCGCCACCAGCAGGCAGACGAGGCCGAGGATGAGGCGGGTGAGCGGCTTCATCTCCATCAGCGTCGCCCCGCGTCGCGATATCTGGACCGCATCACCGGTGCCGCCAATGCGAGCAGCACGAAAGTCGCGATCAGGAGCACCACACCCATGGCGCCGCCGCGCCCCCATTGCAGCAGGCTGAGCACCTGCGTCTGCACCAGCGTCGACAGCATGGTGGAGCGCGGTCCGCCAAGCAGCGCCGGCGTGATATAGAAGCCCAGCGCCAGGATGAAGACGATGATCGCGCCGGCATAGACGCCCGGCAGCGACAGCGGCAGGTAGACCGTGAAGAAGGCGCGCGACGGCCGCGCGCCCAGGCTTCGCGCCGCTTGCACCAGCCTTAGGTCGATGCCCTTCATCACCGAATAGAGCGGCAGGATCATGAAGGGCAGCAGCACCTGCGCCATGCCGATCACCACGCCGGTCTGGGTGCGGATCAGCCGGACGCCGTCGAAGCCGGCTGATCTCAGCAGCGAATTGATGACGCCGGAATCCTGCAGCAGGATCACCCAGGAGAGCGTGCGCACCACGCCGCTCACCCAGAACGGGATCAAGACGCAAAGCACCAGGACGAGCCGCACGCGCGGCCCGACCGCGGTCATCAGATAGGCGTAAGGGTAAGCGCAGAGCACGCACACCACAGTCACCCAGGCCGAGATGGTGAAGGTGCGCTGAAGCACCGTCAGGTTGACGGGCGCGCCGAAGAACCAGGCGTAGTTCTGCAGGCCCCATTGCGGCTCAGACAGGCTGCGCAGCACGATGGTCAGCAGCGGGTAGCCGATCACGGCCACCAGCAGGAGGAGCGCCGGCAGCGTGAGCGCGTAAGACCGCCATGCCCAGCCCGCCCGTTGCAGGGCGGAGGGCGTCGTCGGTTCGAGCGCGCTCACGGACTTCGCCTCTCTCAGCCGGTCAGTTGCCGGCCATCAGCGCGGACCACTTCTCCTGCGCCACGGCGAAGTTCGGCACCCAGAACTTGAAGTTCTGCTTATAGCCCTGCTTCTGGCGCTCCGGCGTGTTGGTCAGGAAGGCGGCGACGGAAGCGTCGACCTTGGGCTGCGCCTCGCTGTTGATCGGCGTGTAGGAGGTCTTCTCGGTCAGGATCTCCTGCGCGTTCTTGCCGAGATAGGCGTTGAGCAGCGCGTAAGCGGCATCCGTGTCCTTGACGCCGACCGGGATCGTCATCTGGTCCATCACCACCAGCCAATCCTGCCATGCCGGCGCGTATTTCGCGCCGTTCTTGACCGCGGTCATGGCGCGGCCGGTCCACATCATCAGCATGTCGGCCTCGCCGGATTCGGCGAGCTGCTGCGATTCAGCGCCCGTCTTCCAGAAGATGGTGTCGGGGCCGAGCTTGCGGACCACATCGATGGCCTTGTCGATATCGGCCACCGTCATCGACCTCGGGTCGCCGCCCGCATATTTGAAGGCTTGTTCGAGCAGGCCGCCGGTCGGGCTGCCGGAGCCGTCGATCCCGCGCACGCCCGGGAACTTTTCGGTGTCGAAGAAGTCGGCCCAGCTCTTGGGCGGATTATCCTTGTACTTCTCCTTGTTGTACATCAGCACGACGCCGTAATTCATCGCCGGCACCGAGCATTCGCCAACTTGGCCTTCCGGGATTTTCGACACGTCGAGCTTCGTCAGATCGAGCTTCTGGAACAGCTTGCCGCAATAGACGTAGGGCGGCAGGTCGTCGGTATCGACGACGTCCCAGGTGACATTGCCGGATTCGACCTGCGCCTGCAGCTTGGCGATCTCGGTCGGGCCGTCATTGAGCAGCTTGACGCCGGACTTGTCGACGAACTCCTTCAGCGCCGCCGTCTGACCGTCCTGGTAGATGCCGCCATAGGAGACGAAGGTCAGGGTTTTGCCTTCGAGCGAGCCTTCCTTCACCCCGCCCGCCACGGGCTTGTCCTGCGCGAAGGCCGCGCCGGTCAGAACGCCAAGCGCCAGGACGGCGCCGATGCCATATCTCGGTTTCAGCATAACGATGACTCTCCCATTCATGCCCGCGTTTTGGTCGGTTACCTGGCGGCGGGCGGTTTCCAGGTCGTGTATTGATCGAGCTCGGCGCGCGCCGAGGTCGGCGGCGCGATGATCCACATCACTTCGGCCCGGCCGCTGCCGATGTTCTCCGTGCGATGCGGGGTGGACGTTGTGTATTCGACGCTGTCGCCCTCTTCGAGGACATGGCGCGCCTCGCCGAGCGACACCTCGACAATGCCGCGCAGCACGATCAGCATCTCATGCGCATCGCCATGCGTGTATTGGTCGGAGCCGGTCGAGCCGCCGATCTCGAACTCGCCGACATAGACTTCCATGTCGCTGAGCGGCGGCCGAGACAAGAGCATCTTGCGGCAGCCGTCGCTGGGCGGCAGGCTTGGCCGCTCGCTGCGCCTGAGCACGCCGTGGTGATTTTGAGCCGCGCTTTCCGCGAACAGCAGCGCGACGCTGACCCCCAGCGCGGAAGCGATCTGATTGAGCGATGCCGTGCTGGCGCCGGTCAGGCCGCGTTCGAGCTGGCTGATGAAGCTGGCGCTGGTTCCGGTCGCCTCCGCGAGGTCGCGCAAGGACAGGCGGCGAGCAAGGCGAAGGCTCTTGAGGCGCATCCCCAGAGCCTGATGGGCAAGCGTTGCGGCCGCACCGGCCGCGTTTGCCGCCTGCGCCTGACCATTGCCAGATGCCTTGGGCATTCATGTTCCTCCACTGAACATCTTGTACAGTGCCACTGTACAGATGGCAAGAGGCAGGGTTGCGCGGTCGGGCCGCATCCTCGCGGCCGCCGCGCCGGGGCTTCAGTGGAAAGAGAGGGCTAGCCCTCGCCCGACAGATCGCGGCGCGCCTTGTCGAGCTCTTCGGCATAACGGCGCATCAGATGGCTTTCGGTGAGCAGGCCAAGCACGATGCGCTCGTCGAAGTCCTCGACCACCGCCAGCTCTTCGGCCCCGGTGCGCTGGAAGGTCTCGGCCGCGGTCTGGACGTTCATCGAAGGCACCAACACCGCATCCTTGAAGTGGGCCAGCGCGCTCACCGGCATATCGCCGTCGGAGCGATCGCTGTGCAGTTCCGGCACCAGCAGCATGCCGACATATTGGTCTGCCTGCTCGACGGCGATGACGCGCTGCCCCGAGCCGAGCGGCACCTCCTTGCGGAATTCGGCAAGCGTGGTCGAGGCAGGGATGGTGCGGACATCCTTGCGCATCATCGAGCCGACGGTGAGGCTGCGCATCCAACCGACGTCGTGCGCGCTGCGGATCGTCTCGCCGCGCAGGTGGAAACGCCAGGTCGAGAAGGAGTAGCCGAAGGTCTCGCGCACCAGGATCGCCGACATGATCGAGGCCGCCAGCACGACGCCGGTGAGCGTCAGGTCGCGAGTCGATTCCAGCGCCAGGAACGTCATGGTCAGTGGACCGCCGACGACGCCGACCGCAAGCGAGGTCATGCCGACGACGGCGGCGACCGCGGGGTCGATACCGGCCGACGGCGCGGTCAGCGCCATGACGCCGGCAAAGACCTTGCCGAGCAAAGCGCCCAGGAACAGCGAGGCGAAGAACAGGCCGCCGCGGAAGCCGGAGCCAAGCGAGATGGCCGAGGCCGCCAGCTTCATCACGAAGACGCTCGCCACCACCGGCAGCGCGTAGTTCATGGCGAACTCGCGGTGCAGCGCGCCATGGCCGCTGGAGAGCACCTGCGGCGTGACCAGCCCGAGCAGGCCGACGAAGATGCCGCCGATGAAAGGCCTGATCGACGCGTCGACCGACAACCGCACGAAGAGGCGCTCGACGATGCTCACCAGATGCATGATGGCGATCGAGGCTGCCCCGCCAAGCAGTCCCAGAAGCAGGAACGGCACATATTCGCCGGCGGTCAAATTCGGCAAACCCGACAGTTCCAGCGGGAACGGCACGCCGCCGAAGACTTCCGCCGTCAGCGAGGCCGAGATTGCCGCCGTCATCACTGGCGCCACATTGGCGACGGAGTAGATGCCGATCACCAGCTCGAAACCGTAGAAGGCGCCCGTGAGCGGCGCGTCAAAGGCGGCGGCGATCGCACCGGCCGCGCCGCAGCCGACCAGGATGCGCACGTCATTGCGGCGCAGGTGGAAGGCGCGGGCAAGTCGGGAAGCAATGCCGGAGCCGATCTGCGTGTAGCCGGCTTCCAATCCGACCGAGGCGCCGAAGCCGCTGGAGATCATCGTCTGCGCCACGATGATGAACGTGTCGGTGAGCGACATGCGGCCGCCATAGAGCGCGTTGGCCTCGATCGGGTCGACCGGCGTGCGGAACTTGCGCTTTCTAAGCCAGATGACGGAAAGCCCGAGCAGCAGGCCGCCGATCGCCGGGAACATCGCCTGCACCGGGTCGGCAAGCGAGAACATCGCCGAAAGCCGGCCGCCCGGCTGCACGTCGAACAGCAGCCAATGCATGCCCTGCACCAGCGCGCTCATGCCGGTGACCACCGCGCCTGCGATGACGCCGACCACGCCGGCCATCAGCACGATCACGATGCCGCGTGCCTCGAGCACGGGAATCGAACTGATCAGCACCGCGCGAAGCCGACGGGCGTAGACTTGTGGGTCGTTTCTGGCAGGCAACGGAACGGCTCGCCGGTATGCGAAAGAAAACAGCTGCCGAGCCTGATACGCGCGGCGGCTTTACGTGGCAATCGCAATGCCGACCGCATGTGGCGCCATTTTGGCGTTGCGCCAATTAGCGTTACGAAAGGCTAGTCGCCGCAACCAAGGAGATAGACTTAGTCAGGGACTGGAATGTTCAGCGAGCAGCGCCAGGCTTCGGGAAGCTGCGGTCATGACGGCAACCTCCTTCATTCGGCCAGGCGAAAGCCATCCCGCCAGCCGAGCTCGCTGACGGCCTTGTCGGTCATGATGTGACCGTTCGGCTCCGCGACATTGAAGGCGCCCTTTACGCCCCGCTCGACGGCAAGCAGTGCCGCATAAGCGGCAGCGTCGACATGGACGGCCGGCTCCGCGGCGCTTTCCGCGCCGGTGCCTGGCCCGTAGAGGTGGCCGTAGCGCAGCACGATGCCGGTGATCGGCGAGGCGCCGAGCACATGCTTCTCCAGCGCAATGACGCCGCCGACGCTGACGGCTCGTGTGCCCTCGGCGCCGCTGTCCAGCGGATCGGTCTCCGCATGCGGCTCTGCGCCCGGCGCATAGACCCAGGCGATGCTCTGCGCGATCAGCCGCTTCGCATTAGCCGCCTTCGCCGCCTCGACGAGGTTACGCGTTCCCTCGTCGCGAATGCGAGCGTTGCGTATGGTTGCTTCAGCCATTTTGGAGGGATCTAGCCCGGGCGGCAGGTCTGTGAGCTGATGGATGACGATCTCCGGTTTCGCTGCCACGACCGCGGCGCACAGTGCGTTGGCATCGAACACGTCGACCACTGCCGGATCGGCGCCAAGCCTGCGCAGGTCTTCCGTTTTTGCCATCTGGCGCGTCGTCGCCGTCACCTGATGACCGGCCGCCACCAGCTGTGGCACCAGCCGGCGACCGATCGCGCCCGCAGCGCCCGCGAGAAAAATGCGATGGCCCATCGTCTTTCGCTCCTTGCTGCGATAATATCAGAGTACGAACAACATATAAGAGCTCTGATATCATGGGCAAGGGGAATCCATCCATTCCGTCCGCCGGTGAAGGCAAGCGCGGCGAGCAAGGCTATCTGGGCTATCTGCTGCGCCAGGCGGCCGGCGCCTATCGCCTGAAGGTGGAGCGGGCGCTGGATGAATTCGGCGTGACGCAGGCGCAGTTCGCGGCCCTCACCATGATCTCGGCCTATCCCGGCCTATCCAATGCCGACCTGGCCCGGCTCGCGGTGCTGACGCCGCAGACGGCGAGCGTGATTGTCGGCAATCTGGAAAGGGCCGGCTCGCTTATCCGCCGGCCGCATGCCGTCCATGGCCGCATCCAGCATCTCGACCTCTCGGACAGCGGCCGTGCCTTGTTGAAAAAATGCCGGGAACGCGTCTACAAGCTCGAAGGCGAGTTGACCGCCGGCTTCTCCGCCGAGGAGGAACGCGCCGTACGGCGCTGGCTGGTCGCCGTCGCGACCGCGGACGCGGCACAGCCGTAAATAGCTCAGACGATCAGGTCGGCGCGCCGCCGTCCGTCTCGAAGAGCGAGAGCTTGCGGTCGCCGATGCCAAGTTCCGCCCAGCTCGCGCGCCATTCCGCGATATGCGCCGACTTGAAATGCGCTTCGAGCGCGCCGCGGTCGCTCCAGGCCTCCGAGACGTGGATGAGGCCGGCATCCAGCACATCCTGCGCGTAGGAATAGCCGAGGCAGCCCGGCTCGGCGCGGCTTGCCAGGATCATGCGTTGCATCACAGGCTTTGCCTGTTCCAGCTTGCCGGGCGGCAACCGAACGGTGCCGATGATCAGGAGCATGTGACTTTCCTTTCGCCAAGCGGGGACGAGGTGCCGTAGCCATTCTCCCACTTTCGCGCAAGCTTGGAGGGCTACGGTCGAGGGCCTGCCCTCTACGTGGCGGTTCTGGATTTGGGGACGATATGGCAATCAGCGAAACACTTGTGCCTGGCGCGGTAGCCAAGAACGGGCGCGACGTTTTCTTCGCGCTCGGCATCGTCATCATCTTGGCGGTGCTGTTCCTGCCGATCCCCGCCTTCCTCATCGATATCGGCCTCGCTTTCTCGATCGCGCTTTCGGTGCTGATCTTGATGGTGGCGCTGTGGATCCAGCGTCCGCTCGACTTCTCGTCCTTCCCGACCGTGCTGCTGATCGCAACGATGCTCAGGCTCTCGCTCAACATCGCCACCACGCGCATGATCCTGTCGCACGGCAATGAGGGCACGCATGCGGCCGGCTACGTCATCTCCGGCTTCTCCAAGCTGGTGATGTCGAGCGACTTCGTTATCGGCCTCATCGTTTTCATGATCCTGATCGTGGTGAACTTCATCGTCATCACCAAGGGCGCGACCCGTATCGCCGAAGTCGGCGCGCGCTTCACCCTGGACGCCATCCCCGGCAAGCAGATGTCGATCGACGCCGACCTTTCCGCCGGCATGATCGACGACAAGACGGCGCAGTTGCGCCGCCGCGAGTTGGAAGAGGAATCCTCCTTCTTCGGCTCGATGGACGGCGCCTCGAAATTCGTCCGCGGCGACGCCATCGCCGGCCTGATCATCACCGCCATCAACATCGTCGGCGGCATCGCCATCGGCTATCTGCGCCACGGCATGGGCCTCGGCCAGGCGGCCGACGTCTTCATCAAGCTGTCGGTCGGCGATGGCCTCGTCACCCAGATCCCCGCCCTCATCGTTTCGCTCGCCGCCGGCATGCTGGTCTCCAAGGGCGGCACGCGCGGCTCGACCAACCAGGCGGTGTTCGGCCAGCTCGGCGCGCATCCGCGCGCCCTCTACGTCGCCGCCTCGCTGCTCGTCATCCTCGGCCTGATGCCGGGCCTGCCGCTGTTCCCCTTCTTCGCGCTCGCCGGCGGCATGGCCGGCCTCGGCTACATCATCCCGCTGCGCCAGAGCCGCGAACGCGCCGCTGCGGAAGCCCTGAAGACGCAGGAAAAGGCGAACAAGGTCGAGGAGGAGAAGAACTCGGTCAAAGCCTCGCTGGTCACCGCCGAGATCGAGCTTCTGATCGGCAAGCAGCTTTCGACAAGGCTGATGGTGGCGCATCAGGAACTGGTGTTCCGCATGTCGAAGATGCGCAAGAAATTCGCCCAGCAATACGGCTTCGTGGTGCCGGAGGTGCGCGTCGCCGACGACTTCGCCATCCCGCCTAAAAGCTACCAGATCAAGGTGCACGGCACGGTAGTCGCCGAATACCAGATGCGCGTCGGCGAGATCATGGTGCTGCTCGGCACGCGCGGCGTGCCGGAAATCCCCGGTGAGGAGATCCGCGAGCCGGCCTTCGGCATGCGCGCCTATTCGGTGCTCGAAACCTTCGCCGAGGACCTGAAGCGCGAGAACTTCACCTTCGCCGACAACATGTCGGTGCTGCTGACGCATCTCTCCGAGGTCATCCGCAACAACCTGCCGCAGCTCCTGTCCTACAAGGACATGAAGGCGCTCCTGGAACGGCTCGATCCGGAATACCGCAAGCTCGCCGACGAGATCTGCACCTCGCACATTTCCTATCCCGGCCTGCAGGCCGTGCTGAAGCTGCTGCTCGCCGAGCGCGTCTCGATCCGCAACCTGCATCTGATCATCGAGGCCATCGCCGAGATCGCGCCGCATGTGCGCCGCACCGAGCAGATCGTCGAGCATGTGCGCATCCGCATGGCGCAGCAGATCTGCGGCGACCTCTCCGAAGGCGGCACGCTCAAGGTGCTGCGCCTCGGCAACCGCTGGGACCTCGCCTTCCACCAGAGCCTCAAGCGCGATGCCAAGGGCGAAGTGCGCGAGTTCGACATCGATCCGCGCCAGCTCGAGGAATTCGGCCAGGACGCCACCAAGGCGATCCGCAAGCATCTCGAGGCCGGCGAGCGCTTCGTGCTCGTCACCGCGCCCGACGCCCGTCCCTATGTGCGCATGATCATCGAGCGGCTGTTCACGACGCTTCCCGTTCTCAGCCATGTCGAGATCGCCAAGGGCGTCGAGATCAAGGTGCTCGGGACCATCTCGTGAACGCGCTCTCGCAAGGCGTCGTCATCGCCGCCTTCCTCGCCTTCTGCCGTATCGGCGCCTGCTTCATGCTGATGCCGGGCCTGTCCAGCGCCCGCGTGCCGATCCAGATCCGACTCTTCGTCTCGGTGGCGGCGACCGGCGGCCTGCTCGCTTTCCTGTGGGACCGCATCTATCCGTTTGTCGATCCGCGCCCGCAGATCCTGGCGCCGATGATCGTCTCCGAGCTCCTGGTCGGCGGCCTGATCGGCGCCATGACCAGGCTCTATATGGAGGCGCTGCGCTTCATGGGCTCGGCCATCGCCATGATGATCGGCTATGGCGGCTCTGGCGGGCCTGCGATCGAGGAACCGGAACCGCAAGCGGCCCTTGCCGCCATCATCTCGTTCTCGGCGCTGCTTCTGCTCTTCGTCTTCGACTTCGACCACGAGATCGTCAAGGCGCTCGTCGCCTCCTATCAGGTCGCTCCGGTCAACGTGTTCTTCAATCCGCAGGCCGCCCTGGTCGACGTCACCGACACGGTATCGGATGCCTTCTTCCTGGTCATCCGCCTCGGTAGCCCGTTCGTCGCCTATGCCATCCTGGTCAATCTGACGATCGGCTTCGTCAACAAGCTGACGCCGCAGATTCCGGTCTATTTCATCTCGCTGCCCTTTGTCATCGCCGGCGGCATGATCATCTTCTATTTCGCCGTCGGCACGCTGCTGTCGCTGTTCGTCGACGGCTTCGTCGACCTCACGCTGGCAAGATAGCCATGACCGCGCGCAAAGACCGCCTGAAGAAACTGGTCAAGGTGCAGGAGCAGTTGAAGGCGCTGCACGAGACCCGCCATGCCGGCTTCCTCGCCGCCGCCGTCAAGGCCGAAGCGGAGGCCAGGGAGCTGATCGAGCGCTTCGACACCGACAGCTCGCTGGGTTCCCTCTTTCCGGAAATCTATCATCGCCGCATTACCGACGCGCTCGGCCGTCAGGAACGGAACCTCGAGAATGCCCGCCAGGAAGTATCGCTGATCGCCACCGCGACGGCGCGCACCAACATGGTCGAACGCGCCTACAAGGACGAGCGCCGCCGCGACGAGCGCGAACGCTCCGACCGCGAGCGCCTCGATTTGATCATGCAGAAGCAGCGGGACCGGTAGCGTCCAGAATTCCCGCTTCCCATTCGATGCCGATGTCTGCGATCATTATGCGCGGCTATTCGACAAGGATTGCGCCGGTCATCAATCTCAGGAACCTTTGGGCTGGCGCGGCGTCAATTCCGGGTCCGACATCGCACTGATGGATCGTCGGCAAATGCCCCGAAGGGAGAGCCACCATGGCCACGCAGAAAAATTCGGATATGGGTCCCGACTTGACGGTCGGAGTGCCGATTGCTGCATTTGGCGACAGGGAGCTGCTTGCAGGGCATGTTGGCGACGAGCCTGTGCTTCTGGCACGTGTCGGGGAAGAGGTGCTGGCGGTTGCAGGCAAATGCACTCACTACGGTGGGCCGCTGGCCGAAGGGATCCTGGTCGATGACACCGTTCGATGCCCCTGGCACCACGCCTGCTTCAATCTCCGTTCCGGCGAGGCACTCGCCGCGCCAGCATTCAACCCGCTGCAGCGGTGGAGTGTTGGGCGCCGAGGCGATCTTATCGTCGTGACCGGACAGGTTCCGGCGGACGGGGAGGCCGCACCGTCGTCACAGCCCGAAGCGGTTGGCAAACAGGAGCGCATCGTCATTGTTGGCGGTGGTGCTGCCGGGTTCGCGGCAGCTGAAATGCTGCGCCGCCGCCGGTTCGCAGGCGAAATCACTATGCTTAGCTCGGATGACGACGCACCTTATGACCGCCCCAACCTCTCCAAGGATTATCTTGCCGGGACCGCGCCAGAATCATGGATCCCGCTGCGCGGCCCCAAATTCTACGCCCGCAACAAGATCGATCTCCAGTTGCGAACAACGGTCGGGCGCATCGACGTCGGCGGACGGGCGGTGATTGCGGACGACGGGCGCGTTTTTCCCTTCGACCGCCTTCTGCTGGCGACCGGAGCGGAGCCGGTGCGCCTGCCGGTTGCCGGCGCCGATGGTGATCACGTCTTCACATTGCGGTCGTTGGCCGACAGTCGCGCCGTCGTCGAGCACGCCCAGGGCTCGAAGACGGCGGTCTTGCTTGGCGCAGGGTTCATCGGCCTGGAAGTCGCGGCCGCCCTTCGCAAGCGCGGCCTCGCGGTCCATATTGTCGCGCCGGAAGACTATCCGCTCGGATCTGTTCTTGGACCGGAACTCGGCACATTCATCCGCTCGCTGCACGAAGAGCACGGCGTCGTTTTCCATCTGGGCGCCACTGCCGAAAGGATAACCTCCCAGGCCGTTGCGTTGAGCGACGGCAGCGCGATCGACGCCGATCTTGTCGTCGTTGGCGCTGGCGTGAAGCCGCGCATCTCGCTGGCCGCCGACGCAGGCATCGCCGTTGACCGGGGTGTGCTCGTGAACGAATTCCTCGAGACGAATGTGGCTGGCATATTCGCTGCCGGCGACGTCGCTCAGTGGTTTGATTTGAACTCGGCTGAATCGCGGCGCGTCGAGCATTGGGTCGTGGCGCAACGCCAAGGGCAGATCGCGGCGCAAAACATGCTTGACCTTCGGCAGCCCTTCTCGAGCGTTCCGTTCTTCTGGAGCGAGCATTACGACGTATCGATCCGTTATGTGGGCTACGCCCGGTCATGGGACGTGATCGAGATCGACGGCAGCATTGCTGATCGCAATTGCCTGGTCGGCTACAAGAAGGGCGGCAGGATTGTCGCTGTCGCCGCCATAGGTCGTGACGTGCAAGCGCTGGCCTGGGAAGTCTCCATGGCTTAACGGCGCGATATCCAAATTGTCGAATTCCTGGTGAGAGCCGGGGGCAGAGATCCGTGACTGTGCGCGTGGCGAACGCACGATCCGATCACCGCAAGCCTGCCACAAGCTTCTTCGGTCATTGTGCAACTGACAAAACCGGCAAAAGGCAGAGCTTTCTTGGCCATTTCCCCACCCAGCGACATCGTCATGGACGTTGCCCGCGCAGCGGAGCCGGCCGATGTCGAGGCTGCGCGCGCGGCGCTCGCGAAAAGGGCGAATGGCGCCTCGGCGCCATTCTCTGTCGATCCCTCCGCGGCGGTCGATGCCGGCTCCATTCTCTCACGCGCAACGGCTGACAAGGCGGAAGCCGCCAATCCGGCGAAGAAGTTCCAGCGCTTCGAGGCGATGGTGCTGACGACCTTCATCCAGAACATGATGCCCAAGGACACCGAGGGCGTTTACGGCAAAGGCCTGGCCGGCGACATGTGGAAGTCGCAGCTCGCCGAAAAGGTGGCCGATGTCATGGCCGCCCATGGCGGCATCGGCATCGCCCGATCGATGCTCGCCGACCACTATCTCGACGGCAAGCGCAAGGTGCCGGTCGGTCCTGTTACCGGCGGACCGCAGAAAGCCGAGCTTGACCAGCAGACCCGGCTTTCGACCTCGATGATCGAGGAGCTTGAGCGCAAAGCCGCACGGTCGATGACCGGCGACGAAACAACCATAAAAACGGACATCAAGATCTAGGGACCTACATGGCCGACCAAACGGACCTTTCCAACCTTCCCGCACGCACCAACACGATGGAGGCATCTGCCGCCGCACGACCCGGCAATCTCGCCGCCATCATCGGCCGCATCGAGGAAGTCGTGGACGAGGAGACCGCCGGCATCCGCAGCGGAACGGCCTATGACCTCAGGGCCTCGAACGCGCGCAAAAGCCGGTATCTCTACGAGCTGAACCGTGCCCTGAAGGGCGCCAACGAGATCGAGTTCCTCGAGCAGCATCGCGAAGGTCTGCTGCGGCTGCGCCAGAAGCTGGCGAAGAACGAGGCGGCGATCCTTGCCCATCTCAACGCCGTCAACGAGGTCGCCACGCTGTTGAGGAACGCCATCCAGCGCGCCGATACCGACGGCACCTATTCGGCCGGCGAGTTCGGCATGGCACGGGCCTGACAAAAATGACCGAGGCGCAAGGACAGACCCGGTGATAAAATTCATCGCCGCTGCGTTGTGGATTTGCGCCGTGACGCTCGGCGCGGTTTTCTATTCCTTCCAGGCGGCCGGCCAGCGCGGCGCGGCCGAACCGCCGAAGCCGATGCTGGGCGGCCTCGACTACGTCAAGACCGACATGATCTCGGTGCCGCTGCTGCGCGACGGCACGATCGACGGCTATTTCCTCACCAAGCTTGTCTACACGGTCGAGCCGGAACAGATAAAGAAGCTGTCGGTCCCGGCGCAGGCGCTGATGACCGATCAGGTCTATTCCTATCTTTATTCCAACCCGCAGATCGATTTCACCAAGAAGGAATCGATCGATCTCGACGCTTTCCGCAAGTCGATCCGCGACACCATCAACGCCCGCGTCGGCGTCGAGCTGGTGCACGAGGTGCTGATCGATCAGGTCAACTTCCTCTCCAAGGACGATATCCGCGACAACGCGCTTCGCCGCCGCAAGAATGCCGGCGACACCGCGGCGGCGATGACCAAGCCTTTCCAGGCAGCGCCGGAGCATTGACTGCCTGGCCGCGTCCGGCGGCGATAGACATGGCCAGTTCCCCTAAGCGATATGACGCATGGTGACCGCGTTGACGTTTACGTCAACTCGAAGCTATATGCGCCGGTGACAGGCGACCGCATAGGCGCGGCGCGCCTACCTCGCCCAGCGGCCAAGCGCCGGTGCGCGTCAACGCAACCAACGAGGAGAACCGCCATGGGCGTTCAGGAGATTGCCGACAAGATCAGGTCGCGTGTGGCAAGCGCGGGCTTCGAGCATTCGGTCAAGTTCGACACCGGCAGCGACGGCGTCATCGTCATCGACGGCGCAACCGTCTCGACCACCGATGCGCCGACCGACTGCACCGTGAAGCTGTCGCTCGACGATCTGGAATCGCTGATCGCAGGCGACCTCAACCCGACCATGGCCTTCATGGCCGGCAAGCTCAAGGTCGAGGGTGACATGACGGTCGCCATGGCGCTCAGCCAGCTGCTCGGCTGATCCTTCGCAAAAACAGCAACGCCGCCCGATGGGCGGCGTTGCTGTTTTGTCGAACCTAAAGCAATTCCAGGAAAAGTGCGTAGCGGTTTTCCGTCCGGAATTGCGTGAAAACAAAGGCTTCAGGCGACGAAGCCCGGCGCCTGTCCCTTGATCTTGCGGCCGGCGGCCTTGATCGTGCCTTTGGCGCCGTCCAGCGCGCCTTCCTTCAGCTCCAGCGCCAGAAGCCGGTGCCGCTCATAGGGGCCGGGCATGGCAAGCGCCCCGGTGCGGTCGGCCGAGAAGCCGAAGCGTCCATAATACGGCGCATCACCGACGAGCAGGATCGCGCCATGGCCCAGCCGCGCGGCCTCGACGGTCGCATGCCGCATCAGCGCCGAGCCGATGCCGCCACACTTCAAACCCGGCTCGACCGCGAGCGGGCCGAGCAGCAGCGCCGCCGGACCGCCCTCGCCCAACCTCACATCCCACAGCCGCACCGTGCCGACGACCGCACCCGAGGCATCGCGGGCGACAAAGGCCAGGCCTTCCGAAGGCCGGCGGCCGCGCCGCAGCTTCTCCGACGACTTCTTCTTGCGCTTCGGCCCCATGGCGCGGTCAAGCAGCGCTTCGCGCGCCGCGGCGTCGCCCACGCGTTCGCCGACGATCGCAAAGGCGCGCGCAATCTCCCCCCTTGAGGGGGAGATGTCGCCGAAGGCGACAGAGGGGGTCGCCGCGCGTGAAGCGCCGATGCCCTCAACGACAAGAGACGCCGCCGGCGATCTATGTGAGACGAGCCCCTCTGGCCGCTGCGCGGCCATCTCCCCCTCAAGGGGGGAGATTACCCGGCGTGCTGCGCCCTCTACGATGAAATCTGCAATGTCCATGTCCGCGATCCTTCACGAGCGGAGATCTGTTCCACAAGCGAGCCCGGGCGGATGACAGGCACCCACCCGGTCGATCTGAGCGGTTCTTGCGAACCGCTCAGATCACGTAGGATCGGAGAGGCTCGAGGCCGTTGAAGGCGACCGCCGAATAGGTGGTCGTGTAGGCTCCGGTGCCTTCGATCAGCACCTCGTCGCCAATGGTCAGCGACAAGGGCAACGGATAAGGCGTCTTCTCGTACATCACGTCGGCCGAATCGCAGGTCGGGCCGGCGAGCACGCAAGGTGCGGTCTCCGAGCCGTCATGCCGGGTGACGATCGGATAGCGGATCGCCTCGTCCATGGTCTCGGCGAGACCGCCGAACTTGCCGATGTCGAGGAACACCCAGCGTACGTTGTCGTTGTCGGCCTTCTTCGAGATCAGCACGACCTCCGACTTGATGACGCCGGCATTGCCGACCATGCCGCGGCCCGGCTCGATGATCGTCTCGGGCAGCGCGTTGCCGAAATGCTTGCGCAGCGCCGAGAAGATTGCCTGGCCGTAGGCCTGCGCCGCCGGCACGTCCTTCAGGTAACGGGTCGGGAAGCCGCCGCCCATATTGACCATCTTCAAGACGATGCCTTCCTCGGCGAGCGTCGCGAACACCGTCTTGGCGTCGCCCAGCGCCCGATCCCAGGCCGACAGGTCGGTCTGCTGCGAGCCGACATGGAACGACACGCCATAAGCGTCGAGGCCGAGGCCCTTGGCATGGCGCAGCACGTCGACGGCCATCGCCGGCACGCAGCCGAACTTGCGCGACAGAGGCCACTCGGCGCCTTCGCCGTCGGTCAGCACGCGGCAGAACACGCGCGAGCCGGGAGCGGCACGCGCGATCTTCTCGACCTCCTCGACGCAGTCGACGGCGAAAAGGCGAATGCCGAGCTGGTAGGCGCGTGCGATGTCACGCTCCTTCTTGATGGTGTTGCCGAAGGAAATGCGGTTGGCCGGCGCGCCGGCATCCATCGCCATCTCGACCTCGGCGACCGACGCGGTGTCGAAGGACGAGCCCATCGCAGCAAGCAGGCGCAGGATTTCCGGCGCCGGGTTTGCTTTCACCGCATAGTAGATCCTGGAATCGGGCAATGCCTTCTCGAAGGCGCGGAAATTGTCGCGCACGACATCGAGGTCGACGACGAGGCAAGGGCCGTTCGGACGTCGGGTGGCGAGGAAATCAAGGATGCGCTGAGTGGCCATCGAGGTCTCTCCATTGGCGCCTTTCGGCGCGCACAAAGGCTACGGAACGCGGGCGCTCAGCCTCGCGAACTCGCGGTGGACAAAGGCGGGACGGAAAATCCATGGGACCAGCCGGTGGAGACCCCGGAACCATGAAATGCCATCTCGCGGCGGTGAACCTTGGCCTTGCCCGGCCTCGGTTCGCTTTGTCTGCCTTGGCTTGGATGGGAGACCCCGTCCGCACTGCCGGCAATGAAGGTGTGCCTCTTTAGTAACCCCGGTCTTTGGACAACCGGAAGAGAACCAGAAAGGCCCGCACCGTCGTTGCTTCAAGGTGTCCTCGGTCTTGTGGTTGGCCACTGACCGACTGGAGGGGTTGGCTCCAGTTACCTTACCGATTGCCCTCACCATTCGAGGATCGGCGGACACCCACAGGCACGTGCGACTTTGGGCAAGCGCGATATAAGAGCGAAGGGTTTCACAATCAATAAAAATCGTAAGCCAAGGTTGTAAAATTTCTGGCACCGAACAATGTTGATCGCACCGTATCCGGAAATCGAACGATGCCAGGAACTCAAGGACCGCTGAACGCCTTCCTCGATCTGCGCCAAATGCCTGTGGCGAATGCGGAATTGGGCCCGCTCGCCGGCCTGCGCCTGGCCGTCAAGGACATCTATGACGTCGCCGGCTACCGCACCGGCTGCGGTAATCCGCAAAAATTCGAGGAGGCGCACGCCGCCTCGCGCACGGCGCAAGCAGTGCAGACGATCCTCGATGCCGGCGCGCGATTCGTCGGCAAGACCCAGACCGACGAGTTGGCCTTCTCGCTATTCGGCCAGAACGCGCATTTCGCCTACCCGGTCAATCCCGCCGCGCCTGACCGCGTCACCGGCGGCTCCTCCTCCGGCTCGGCGGCCGCGGTTGCCGGCGGGCTGGCGAACATCGCCACCGGTTCCGACACCGGCGGCTCGATCCGCGCGCCGGCGAGCTTCTGCGGCCTGATCGGGCTGCGCACCACCCATGGCCGCATTCCGCTCGACGGCGCGATGAAGTTGGCATCGAGCTTCGACACGTTCGGCTGGTTCGCCGACGACATCGAGACCTATGAGGCGGTCGGCAAGCTTTTGCTCGGCCGCGATCCGCACCAGCACCCGCTCAACCGCCCGCTGTCGATCCGCTGGCTTGATGCCTTCGTCACCGGCCCGGCGGAAGCCGCCGAATATGCGCGCATGAAGGCGCTGGCGGCCGGCGTCATCGGCCAGCCGGTGGAGACCGAATACGCCTTCGCCTCGTTCCCGGACGAGCTTTACTGGTGCTTCCGCCGCCTGCAGGCCTTCGAGGCCTGGCGCGAGCATGGCCCCTGGATCTCGGCCGGCGGCCGGCTCAGCCCCGGCGTCGAGGAGCGTTTCGGCTTCGGTCGCACCATCGACGCCAAAACTGCCGCCACCGAAGCCGCTCGCCGCCTGGCGTTCCGGGCCGAATTCGGGGCGCTGCTCGGCAACGACGGCTTTCTGGTCCTGCCCACCGTTCCCGGCGCAGCACCGCTCGCCGCCAGCACGCCGGAACAGTTCCAGGCCTATCGCGAAAGGGCGCTGCACCTCTTGTGCCTTTCCGGTCTTTCGGGCTTTCCGCAGATCACCTTGCCGATCGGCTCCGTCGACGACGCACCTTTCGGTCTTTCGCTGCTCGGCCCTTCCGGCAGCGACGTTGCCCTGATACGGCTCGGCCGCAGAATTCTCGACGCGGCACGAAAGGTCTGACCATGGATACATTGACGCGCATGCGCGCCTTCATCGACGTGGTCGAGGCGGAAGGCTTTTCGGCCGCGGCGCGCAAGATCGGCCGCTCCAAGGCGCTTTTGTCGAAATATGTGCGCGAGCTGGAAGACGAGCTTGGCGCGCTGCTCTTGAACCGCACAACGCGCCAATTCTCGCTGACCGAAGCCGGCCACACCTATTATCAGCGCGCTTCCGAAATCGTGCGCGAGGTCGACAGCCTCGCCGAGGCTGTGCGCCAGTCTTCCGGCGACGTTCGCGGCAGGATCAAGCTGTCGGCCGCCCGCACCTTCGCCGATGCGCCGATCGGTCAGTCGCTGGTCGACTTCGCCAGGCAGCATCCCGACATCGTGCTCGACATCCATCTCGACGACCGCTTCGTCGACCTCGTCGAGGAAGGTTTCGACCTTGCCGTGCGCATCTCGCGGCTGGAGAACTCCTCGCTGATCGCCAGGCGGTTGGCGCCATTCTCGGTCAGGCTTTGCGCGTCGCCGGAGCTGATCGCCAAGCATGGCAAGCCGACACGTCCGCAGGATCTCGCCAATATGCCCTGCATCGTCGACACCAACGGCCGCTCGCTATCCAACTGGCGCTTCAAGGGCGAGGGCGAGGACTCCATCAGCGTCGCCGTTTCGGGTCCGATCGAGGTCAACAGCCCGATCGTGGCGAGAGCCGCCGCGCTCTCCGGCCTCGGCTTTGCCATGCTGCCGGATTTCATCGCCGCCTCCGACGTCGCATCCGGCAAGCTGGTCACTGCGCTCGACGATCGTCTCCTGGCGGGCACCGGCATCTTCGCCGTCTACCCGCACCGCCGCTATCTGCCGGCCAAGGTAAGGGTCCTCGTCGATTTCCTGGTGCAGTGGTTCAAGACGCGCGACACAGCGTGATGACCCGCGTCCCAATTTCGCCCCCTTTATGCTAACTCTCGGGCCCCGCTCCCGAAGTCGATGGAATCGCGGCCACGAATGCATCTGAAAAAGCAAGCAACCATGCTGGCTTCGGCCCTCGCGGTCATGTTCGCCTCGGTCGAGCAGGCCGAAGTGCACCCGCATGTCTTCGCCGAGGCGCGCCTCGACGTCATCCTCAGCCAGGATCACCAAAGTGTGACGGCGCTGCGCCACCTTTGGCGCTTCGACGACCTGTTTTCGAGTACAGTGATGATGGAGTTCGATAAGAACTCCGATCTGAAACTTGACGACAAAGAGCTCAAGGAAGTGGCCGACACCGTCCATTCCTCGCTGGCCGAGTTCAATTACTTCCAGCTCGTAACCCAGGACGGCAAGGACGTGCCGATGGTGCCGCCGCCGCATCTGATGGCGAACTTCGAGAACGACCAGTTGATCATCCTGTTCGAGTCGCAGCCGAAGACCCCGATCAAGCTCGCCGGCAAAGTCGACATCGGCGTCTACGATCCGACCTTCTACACGGCGATCGACTTTACCGACGACGCCAACCTTGCCGTCGAAGGCCTGCCCTCGACCTGCACCAAGAAAGTCATCCGGCCCGATCCTGACGAGGCGATCAAGGAAAACCAGAAGACCCTGACGGAGGCGTTCTTCAACGATCCGACAGGCACCAACATGAGCAAGATCTTCGCCACCAAGCTCGAGTTGAACTGCCCGCCGGAAGGATGATTTGGTGATGAAACCACCGCTGCGCGCAAGCAGGTTCCGCAAAAGTGTCTCACGGTTTTGCGATCGGATCCTGCGACAAACAAGGGAATCTAAGCGGATATTCGTGGGACATCCCACGAATATCCGACTGGCGCTCTGCCTTTTGGCCGTCACCCTGGTGATCACCCATTTGCCTGTCGTGGCGCATGCGCAAAGCTCGCTCGGCATCGGCACCAATGACGGCATGGCGCCGACCACCACGGGTCCGTTCGCCCATATCCTGATGTGGATCAATCTCAGGCAGCAGGAATTCTACCATTCGCTCGCGGCCGCCATGAAGGCGATGCGCCAGGACGGCAGCAAGCTCTGGCTGCTGATCGGGCTTTCCTTCGCCTATGGCATCTTCCACGCCGCCGGCCCCGGCCACGGCAAGGCGGTCATTTCCTCCTATATGGTCGCCAACGAAGTGGCGCTGAAGCGTGGCATCATGCTCTCCTTCGTCTCGGCGCTGCTGCAGGGCCTGACGGCGGTGGTCGTCATGATGCTCGCCTATTTCGTGCTGCGCGGCACCGCGATCTCGATGACCGACGCGGCCTGGTTCCTGGAAATCTCGAGCTATGTGCTGGTCACCCTGTTCGGCGGCTGGCTGTTGTGGCGCAAGCTCGGTCCGTCGATCCTGCGCCTGTTCGGCAGGACGCCTGCCTACAGCCTGTCGGCCGCCCATGCCGGCCATTCGCATGGCGGGCAGGCGGGCCACTCGCATGCTCCTGCGCATTCCCATGCCAGCCGTTCTCACGCTCGTGCGCATGCGCACGCCGCGCATTCCCATGCACTGCACGCGCATGACGATCACGACCATGTTCATCATGACCATTCGCAAGGCCACGATCATGGTGCGCATGATCACCACCATCACGCCGACCACGACCACGGGCACGTCCACCACGACCATGGCCCTGGCGAAGTCTGCGAGACCTGTGGCCATTCGCATGCCCCGGATCCGGCGATGCTGTCGGGTGACCGCTTTGATTGGAAGACCGCCTGGTCGGCGGTGGCCGCCGTCGGCATCCGCCCCTGCTCCGGCGCGCTGATCGTGCTGAGCTTCGCTCTGCTCAACGGACTGTGGGTGGGAGGGCTGCTGTCGGTGCTTGCGATGTCGATCGGTACCGCGATCACCGTCTCGGCGCTGGCGACGATCGCGGTGCTGGCGAAGAACTGGGCCGTCTATTTCGCCGGCGATGGACGCATCGGCAACCGTATCCATTCCATCGTCGAGATCGGCGGCGCCGCCTTCATCTTCCTGGTCGGACTGCTGCTTCTGTCGGCCGGCCTGTCGGGCGGCGCCTGACCAGGCAGTGCCCAAATTGTATTGAGCTTCGGGTCAGGCCGGCATCACTTGGTATCGACAGACGTCAGGCGATCTTTCCGCCAAGCTCATCCTCGATATGCGCCCGAATGATCTCGTCAAAGCTGCTTTCGGCGGCAAAGCCGAGTTCCCGCGCCCGCCTGGCCTCGAATCGCGTCGGCCAGCCTTTGACGATCGCCCAGATGGTTTCGTCGGGGTGCTCGCGGATCCGCTTCGCGACCTCGACGCCGGCAATGCGCTCCAGCGCCTCGATCTGCTCGCCGACGGTGACGGCGACGCCTGGCATTGTGAGGTTGCGGCGCGGACCGACCTTGTCGCCGTCTATCTCAGCCGCATGGATGAGGAAATTCACCGCCGAGCGCGGGCTGGCATGGGTGTGCAGCACCGAGCGCGGCACCGGCAGGATCGCGTCCTGCCCGGCGAGCGGCTCGCGGATAATGCCTGAGAAGAAGCTCGACGCCGCCTTGTTCGGCTTGCCGGGGCGAACGCAGATCGTCGGCAGCCGGATGCCGATACCGTCGAAGAAGCCGCGCCGCGTATAGTCGGCGAGCAGCGCTTCGCTCACCTGCTTCTGCGTGCCGTAAGAGGTGAGCGGCGTCGGATGGAACTCATCCGGGATGACATCCGGGAACGGCGCGCCGAACACGGCGATCGACGAGGTGAAGACGAGGCGCGGCGCGAAGGCCGCCAGACGCACCGCGTCGAACAGCGCGCGCGTGCCGTCGAGATTGACCCGGTAGCCCAGATCGAAATTGGCTTCCGCCTCGCCCGACACGATGCCCGCCAGATGGAATATCACGTCCGGGCGCGGAGCTACGAGAGCCGCCATGGCGCCGGGCGCGGACAGGTCGCCAGTGTGGATCGAGACATCGACGCCCGTGAGCGGCGGCGCTGGCGGCGCCACGATATCATGCAGGTCGAGCGCCGTTATTTTGCGCCCGCGCAGCGTGCCGTCCTTGGCGAGCCGCGCGATAAGCTTGCGGCCGACCATGCCGGCCGCGCCCGTGATCAGAATTCTCATCTTCAGAGACCTTTCTTGCGTTGGCTGCGTCCGCGCAGCCACAGGACGACGAACAGCCCGACCATGAAGACAACGGCGATGACGGCCGCCAGCACCGTCGACACCTTGCCCGCGGCCAGCATGATTGCCGGCAGGAAATAGGCGGCGAGGCCGAACAGGAGCAGTATCACCGCCGCGGCGAACGCCGCGTTCTTTGTGTCACGATCCATCAGCGGAAGGTCCTCATTTCGAGGCTGTTCGGTTTCATCGTCACGGCGGGATCAGTGATAATGCCGGCGATCGGCAGGCGCGCCATGCGCGTGGTCGTGATCATGGTGATGGTCGTGCTGGTCATGGCTGTCGGCGCATTGTCCGAATTCGGGCTCGACCGTGGCATGATCGATGCCGTGCTTGACCGCAAGCCGCTTCTTGATGGCGCTCACCGCCACATGCGGATCGACGCCGTCGTTCAGGCAGGCATGCAGCGTCGCCATGTTGGACGTCCCGTCGAGCGACCAGACATGCATGTGATGTACCTCGCGCACGCCTTTGACCGCGCTTTCGATGTCCTTGGCGACCATGTCGCGGTCGAGGCTTGCCGGCACGCCTTCCAGCAGGACGTGGGCCGCCTCGCGCATCAGCGACCATGCCGTCGAGAGAATGAGCAGCGACACCAGCACCGACAGGATCGGATCGATCGGCGTCCACCCCGTCGCCACGATGATGATGGCGGCGACGATCGCCGCCGCGGAACCCAGCAGATCGCCCAGCACATGCAGGATGGCGCCGCGCATGTTGAGGCTTTCCCGATCGCCGCCATGCAGCACGAAGAAGGAGGCGATGTTGACCATGAGCCCTGCCACCGCCACCACCAGCATCGGCCCGCCGAGCACCGGCGCCGGATTCATCAGCCGCCCCCAGGCCTCGTAGATGATCCAGAGCGCAATGACGAAGATGGCGATGCCGTTGGTGTAGGCGACCAGCGTCTTCACCCGGGCGAAGCCATAGGTGAGACGGCCAGTAGCCGGACGGCCCGTCAGATGGAAGGCATACCAGGCAAGACCAAGCGCTATGGCGTCGGCCAGCATGTGCCCGGCATCGGCGACCAGCGCCAGCGATCCGGTCAGCCAGCCGCCGAGCGCCTCGGCGACCATGAAGCCCGCGGTCAGGCAGGTCGCGATCAGCACCCGCTTCTTGTCGGTCGAGCCATGCACATGGCCAGCGGCATGGCTGTGACCGGCCGAGTCATGATCGTGCGAAGCGTGGTCGTGCGCCATTGCCGAAACTCCTGTCCGACCTGCCGCAAGCGGTTTTCCGCTTCCGGAGATCGTGGTCTACGCGCCAAACTCGGCGCGAAAATCCTCAAGCCGCCGCTTCTGGCCGCCTTCGCTGTCGAAATTCGCCGGATCGAGCCAGGCTTCATGGGCTTTGCGCAAGGCCGGCCATTCCTTGTCGATGATCGAATACCACGCCGTATCGCGGTTTTCACCCTTGACCACAAGATGCTGGCGGAAGATGCCTTCGAACTTGAAGCCGAAGCGTTCGGCAGCGCGCTTCGAGGGCTCGTTGCGGTTGTTGCACTTCCACTCGTAGCGGCGGTAGCCGAGATCGTCGAAAAGATATTTCGCAAACAGGAACTGCGCCTCGGTCGCTGCCGGCTTGCGCGAGATCAGCGGACCCCAATAGATGTTGCCGATTTCGCCGACGCCGTTATTGGCGTCGATGCGCATCAGCGTCTGGCGCCCGGCGATCTTGCCGCTCGCCTTGTCGATGACGGTGAAGAACAGCGGATCCTCGCTGGCTTCGGCCTTGTCGAGCCAAGGCTGGAAGGCGGCGCGGGTTTCCGGCGGATAGTCGGGCAGCCACGCGAAACGTCCGCCGGCATCCGAAACCGAGGAGGCCTCGTAGAGGCCGTCGCCATGCTTTGCCGCGCTCAGCGGCTCGAGCCTGACGATGCGTCCCTCGATCGCCTTGCGTTCCGGCCGCGGGCGCGGCTGCCAATTCTTCAGATCTTCCGGCACGGCCACTCCAATCCGTTTGACTTTTGCTGGCGGACGGTCACAAAAACGCTCGCCTACAGAAAGAACCACAGGGACGGGAAAAATGCTCCACACGATCGCGGCCTTCGACCGGCTCGGCGAGGAAAATGCCTTCGCGGTGCTCGCCAGGGCCACCGCGCTTGCCCACCAGGGCCGCGACATCATCAATCTCGGCATCGGCCAACCCGACTTCAAGACGCCGCAGCATATCGTCGAGGCGGCGATCAAGGCGCTGCGCGACGGCCACCACGGCTACACGCCGGCAAATGGGCTCTTGGCCACCCGCGAGGCAGTCGTGCGCCGCACGCTGACCACCACCGGCGTCGAGGTGTCGCCCGAGAATGTGATGATCCTGCCTGGCGGCAAGCCGACCATGTTCTGCGCGATCCTGATGTTCGGCGAGGCCGGCGCCGAAATCCTCTATCCCGATCCGGGCTTTCCGATCTACCGCTCGATGATCGAGTTCACCGGAGCCACGCCGGTGCCGGTTCCGATCCGCGAGGAGAATGGCTTTGCCTTCTCGGCCGACGAGACGCTGGCGCTGATTACGCCCAAGACCAGGCTGCTCATTCTCAATTCGCCGGCCAATCCGACCGGCGGCGTCACCCCGCGCGCCGAGATCGAGAAGCTGGTCAAGGGCCTGGAGAAGCACCCGCAGGTCGCCATCATGTCGGACGAGATCTACGACGTCATGACCTATGACGGCGAGACCCACTGCTCGCTGCTCAACTTCCCCGAAATCCGCGATCGGTTGATCGTGCTCAACGGCTGGTCAAAGACCTGGGCGATGACGGGCTGGCGCATGGGCTGGTCGATCTGGCCGAATGGCGAAAAGGGCGCTTACCTCTACGACAAGGTGCGCAAGCTGGCGGTGAATTGCTGGTCCTGCGTCAACGCGCCGAGCCAGTATGCCGGCATCGCCGCGATCGACGGCCCGCAGGACGATGTCGAAAAGATGATGCGCGCCTTCGACAATCGCAGGAAGATCGTGGTCGAAGGGCTGAATGCGCTGCCGGGCATTTCCTGCATCACGCCGAAGGGCGCCTTCTATGCCTTCCCCAATGTCTCGAGGACCGGCTGGAAGGCGAAGAAGCTTGCCTCGGCGCTGTTGGAGGATGCCGGCGTGGCGCTCATCGGCGGCCCCGATTTCGGCGTTCTCGGCGAAGGCTATATCCGCCTTTCCTACGCAAATTCCGAGGAGAACATCCTGCGCGCGCTGGAGCGGATC
This sequence comes from Mesorhizobium sp. CA14, assembly GCF_020165195.1. Taxonomy (GTDB): domain Bacteria; phylum Pseudomonadota; class Alphaproteobacteria; order Rhizobiales; family Rhizobiaceae; genus Mesorhizobium. The sequence goes on from NZ_JAIUHR010000008.1 coordinate 156,877, forward strand.
GAAGCGTTCCTGACGAAATGACCCGTCAGGCGCTTACCCGCGCCCGACAAACGGCATCTTCGTCGCCATCACGGTCATGAACAGCACATTGGCGTCGAGCGGGAGGCTCGCCATATGCAGCACCGCGTCGGCGACGCGCTGCACATCCATTACCGCCTCGGCGGCGATGGAGCCGTCGGCCTGCGGCACGCCGACCGTCGTCGGCTGCACCATGTCGGTCAGCGCATTGCCGATATCGATCTGGCCGCAGGCGATGTCGAAGGGCCGGCCGTCGAGCGCCAGCGTCTTGGTGAGCCCGGTGATCGCGTGCTTGCTCGCCGTATAGGGCGCCGAGCCAGGGCGCGGCGCATAGGCCGACACGGAGCCGTTGTTGATGATGCGGCCGCCCATCGGCTTCTGCCTCCGCATCGCGCCGAAAGCCGCGCGGGCGCACAGGAACGAGCCGGTGAGGTTGACGCCCACGACATCGTTCCAGACCTCGACCGGGATCTCGTCGATCAGCGTCGACTTGTAGCCCATGCCGGCATTGTTGAAGAGCAGGTCGACGCGGCCGAAAGCCTCGAGCACCGTCTCGAACATGTCGTCGACTTCCTCGGCTTTGCTGATGTCGCAAGCGACGGCCAGCGCCTTGGCCTGCGTCTTGCCCGCCTCGGCGATCGCCTCCTCCAGCAGCGTCTTGCGGCGCCCGCAGAACACCGTGTTCCAGCCTGCCTTGAGCAGCGCCGTGGCGACGCTCTTGCCGATGCCGGTGCCGGCGCCGGTAACGATGGCGGTTTTCTCTACTATGGCTGTCATCGCCGTCCTCCGGTCATGCATGGAAAGACGTGGCATCGCAAATGCCTGGGGTCATGGCAAGCCACTGTTGGCAATAAAGAAAAGGCCAACAAAAAGGGCGGCCATTGGCGACCGCCCCGATCTGAACCGCGCTTGGGAGGAGGAAAAGCCGGTCCGACTGATTAGAATGATGCGCTTGCTGGGTGAACGAGAAGTTAACGGCAACCGCACCCGCTAACCCTGGCGTTTACCAAGCCGAACTTGGAGCGCTTCCGGCGGGCACCTTGGCAGCCGAAACCGTCGCCTCGACATGATCGACGAGGGCGTCCGGCAGGCCGAGGCGGCCGGCCAGAAGGTCGAGATAACCGCGCTCGGCGCGCGTATCGGGATCGATGGTAAGCCGCGAGGCGGTGTAGAGCTCGAGCTTCTGCGCATCGGTGTTGGCGCCGGCGACCAGCGTGTCGAGATCGAGCGGGCTTTCGAGCTCGGCAAGCAGGAATTTCTCCGCTTCAGCGCCGATGCCGGCGAGCTTGAGCTTGTCGGCGATCTTCTTGCGCTCTTCATCATCGACATGGCCGTCGGCCTTTGCGGCCGAGATCATCGCCCTGACCAGCGTCAGCGTGAACTCGCCCTCACCCTGCGGCGCCTGCGAGGGATGGAAGGCGGTGTCGGCCGGCGGCGGCAGCAACTCCGGTTCGCCGGACGAAGGCGCCTGCTCCGGCGCTTTGCCGGCCTTGTAGTTCTGGTAGGCCTTGTAGGCGAGGCCGCCGATGGCGGCCAGGCCGCCGAGCTTGATGGCCGCGCCCGTCACCTGCCGCCCGGTGCCGGTGCCGAGCAGCACCGCGGCAAGCGCGCCGGCGGCAAGCGGATTGTCCTTCGCCATCTGCACCGCTTGCCCCGCCTTGTCGCGGACAGTCGAGCCGGTCCCAGGGACTTGCGAGCCGAGAAGGTCGTCGAGCAGCTTCTTGGGGTCGAGCATCAATGCCTCCAGAATTGGCCCGGCCGAATATGCCCGGGCGAGGTTTCGGACCGGCAAGAGGTAGGCCCCGCGCACTGACATTACAATGAAGGGGCGACTTTTCGGTCGCGCAGTTGGCCGCTCTAACTGCCGATATGGCGCTTGCCGCCGCGCGCTTGCGCAAGTTCGACCTGGCGGTGGCGTTCGGCATAGCGCTCGCGATCAGCATCGGACCGCGCCTCAAAGCAATGCGGGCATGAAACGCCGGTCACATATTTCGGCGACAGCCTGTCCTCGACCGTCAGCGGATGTCGGCAGGCGCGGCAGAGTTCGGCTTCGCCCTCGGCAAGACCATGCGAGACGGACACCCGCTCGTCGAACACGAAACATTCGCCTTGCCAGAGGCTCTCTTCGGCCGGCACGTCTTCCAGATATTTCAGGATGCCGCCCTTGAGATGGAAGACATTTTTGAGGCCGAGCGACTTCACATACGCCGTCGCCTTCTCGCAGCGAATGCCGCCGGTGCAGAACATCGCCACCTTGCGACCTTCGAGTTCCTTACGGTGCTCTTCCACCCAGGCCGGGAACTCGCGGAAGCTGCTGGTCCTCGGATCGACCGCGCCCTTGAAGGTGCCGAGCGAGACCTCGTAGGCGTTTCGGGTGTCGATGACGACGGTGTCGGTATCCGAGATCAACGCGTTCCAGTCGGCCGGCGCGACATAGGTGCCAGCGCTGGTTGCCGGATCGATATCCTCGACACCCATGGTGACGATCTCGCGCTTCAGCCGCACCTTCATGCGGTGGAACGGCATTTCGGCGGCGCTGCTGTATTTGACTTCCAGACCGGCCAGGCCTTCGATGGCCTGCAAATGGTCCACAAGCGCGGCAATCGCTTCCTCGCTGCCGGCAACGGTGCCGTTGATGCCTTCACGCGCCAGAAGCAGCGTGCCCTTGATGCCGCGCCCGCAACAGAAGGCGGCGAGCGGCGCGCGCAGCGCCTCGCATCCGTCGAGGCGCGCGAATTTATAGAGCGCGGCGACCCGGACTGGCTGAATTTCCATGGCTGTTGTCATGGTCATGCCACTAGACCGTGGTGAAAGCGGTTTCAAGGCGAAGGAGACTCAAAGGCCGGCGGCGATCCGCTGCGCGGCATCACGACACGCCGGGCTTCGTGGACTTGGCATATCCCTTCTGCTAATCGGTTTAAAACGATCCAAATGGAGACCAGCACATGACCAGCAAGACCGAAAAGCTCCTGTCGCTCCTCAACGGTCAGCCGGTCATCCCGGTGCTCAAGATCGCCAATGTGGCAGATGCCGTGCCGCTCGCCCGCGCCTTGTCGCGCGGTGGCTTGAGGGCGATCGAGATCACCTTGCGCACCGCCGATGCGCTGGAAGCGATCCGCCGCGTCGCGGCCGAGGTCGAAGAAGCGGTCGTCGGCGCGGGCACCATCCTCGATGCCAGTCAGTTCGACGAGGCAGCCGCCGCCGGCTCGAAATTCATCGTCAGCCCGGGCATCACCAGAGAGCTTCTCGACGCGGCCGAGGACAGCCCCGTGCCGCTTTTGCCCGGCGCCATCACGCCTGGCGAGATCATGGCCGCGCGCGAAGCCGGCCTGCGCTTCCTGAAATTCTTCCCGGCCGAGCAGTCCGGCGGCATCGCTTCGCTGAAGGCTTTCGCCTCGCCGCTGGCGGACGTGAAATTCTGCCCGACCGGCGGCATCATGGCCAGGAACGCCGCCGACTATCTGAGCCTGCCCAACGTCATCTGTGTCGGCGGCTCCTGGGTCGCGCCCGACGATCTCATCAAGGCGGGCAAGTGGGATGAGATCGAAGCGCTGGCGCGTGAGGCGAGCAAGCTCAAGAAGTAATCAGCGCTTTCACCAGGGCAGCGCGCCGTTCTCATCGAAATAGCCGCCCGTCGGTCCGCCTGGCGCCAGCGTCGCCAGCCGCACGATGATCTCGGCCGCCTGTTGCACCGTGCGGCCACCTCTGTGCGCGTTGAGGTCCGTCGCGGTGTAGCCGGGAGCGGCGGCATTGACCATGATGCCGCGCGGCGCGAGTTCCCGGGCGAAGGCCAGTGTTACGGCATTGAGCGCCGTCTTCGAACTGCCATAGCCCATGACATTGGGCGATTGGTCATTGCCGGACGCGCGCGCCAGCGATCCGAGATAGCTGCTCACCATGACGATCCGAGCAGCGGGCGATGCCGTGAGCAGCGGCAGGAACGCCTGCGTGACCCGCACCGGGCCGAAGACGTTCACGTCATAGGTGGCTTTCATATCCGCGATATTCTCGCGGCTCGGCGGCCGCTCATAGCGGCCATCCGGGCCGAGCGCCTCGACATAGCCGGACGCAATGCCGGCATTGTTGACCAGCACCTCCAGGGCACGCGCCCGCGCCGCGACTGTCTTGACCGCGGCCGCCACGCTCTCGTCGCTGGCGACATCGAGCTCGAGCCACTCGACGTCGAACCCTTCGCCACGCAGTGCTTGCGCAGCGGTCTCTCCACGCCCGGCGTCGCGAGCACCGAGCCACACCTTGTAATCGAGTGCCGCCAGTCGCCGGACGGTCTCGCGGCCGATGCCCTTGTTGGCGCCGGTCACCAGCGCATTCTTCGTCGTCATATCCAGGTCTCCTGTTCGGTGACCTAGACATGACGGGAGCCGGGCCGCTTTGCGCGCCAAAAGCTCTCATGCTCTTGCCTAATCCTCTCAGGTGCGCGTCTTCGCGTCACCCAAGTGCGCGTCTTCGCGTCACCCAAGTGCGCGTCTTCGCGTCACCAGGTGCGCGTCACGGCCTGGCTGTGGTTGCTTGGCGGCAGGGGATCGGCAATGCTGCAAGGATGCACGAAGCGCTTCAGGAATTGATCGCGATCGCCAGCCAGCATGCGCGCGGACGGCGGACGAAGGCGGCTATCCCGCGCGTTACGATCGGCCGCAGTGAGGTTCCGACGCCGCCGCTGCCCGAGCTTTGCCAGCCGACCGCGCTGTTCGTCCTGCAGGGAACCAAGACGGTGCTGATCGGCCACCGCAGACTTGCCTACAGCGCCGGCAGCTATTTCGTCTATGCGGTTGAAACACCCGCCACCAGCCAACTGGTTGAGGCGAGCGTCGCGCAACCTTACATGGCAATCGCCTTCTCGATCGATACCGAGCTGATCGCCGGCCTGCTCGTCGACCACAAGCCGGCGATCGATGGCGATAGCTTCGTGACCAATCAAGCCGATGACTTGCTGCTCGATGGGTGGCGCCGGATGCTGCGGCTGCTTGACAAGCCGGCCGAGATTCCTGTTCTCGCGCCCATGCTCGAACGGGAGATCGCGTTCAGGCTTTTGCAAGGCCCGCAAGGCGAAAAGCTGCGCCAGCTCGCCCGCGCCGACGGGCGCCTGTCGCAGATCCGCCGCGCCACGGCCTGGATCCGGGCGCACTACAACGAGCCGATCGATGTGACGCAACTGGCCGAGCTGTCGCATATGAGCAATGCCGCATTTCATCGGCACTTCAAGGCGGCGACGGCAATGAGCCCGATCCAGTATCAAAAGCAGCTCCGACTGCTGGAAGCGCGCCATCTGCTGATTGCGCAACCGGGCAACGCCGCGCAGGTTGCTTTCGCTGTCGGCTACGAAAGCGCTTCCCAGTTCAGCCGCGAATATGCGCGCCAGTTCGGATTGCCGCCCGCGCGCGACGCCGCGCGGCTCCTGGCCAAGGGCGAAGCGGCTACGCTGGAAGTTTAGCCTGGCGTGAACATACGCGCACGGAACGCCGACTGAGCTATTGCCATGTCTGGTTCCCGCTCATGGATTCGAACCACGATTCACGCCTTCAAAGGGCGCTGTCCTACCATTAGACGAAGCGGGAAGTGCAGGCGCATGCCATAAAACAAAAGCCGCGCTGGCAGGCCAACGCGGCTTTTCGGCGGCCACGCTGGCTCGCCTATTTCGTTTGGAAGCGCGCGACCGAGAGGAACTTCACCGCATTGCCGGTGAAGCGGCTTGCGTCCGGCACCTGGCCATCCATCTGGAAGCCGGCCGTGTACACTTCGCTCGGCGGCGTGTGCACGATGTTGTAGGCATAGCGCGGGGCCGTCGTCGGGTCGGAAACAGAGGCGATGTTGACGCCGCTGCCCAGCGCCCAGCGCGCGGCTTGCGGAGGCGGCGCCACCACCATGGCCTTGGGCCCTGGCTTCAGGCCCTGGGCGGACGCCCTGCCCTCCTTGGCTGTCGTCTTCACACCGCCGCCGATCGCCTGCACGGGATCGGTCCCGGCCGGCAGCGCAGCGATGGCTTTGCGCGGCGAGGCCGCGTCGACGCCTGACGGATCGTTGAAGGCGGAGCGCGGCTCCGGCTCGGTCAGCGACGCAAGCTGATATTCGGCGCCGGCGCCACCGGCTTCGACAGTCGCATTGGCCTGTTCGAGAACGGCTTTGACCTCATCCTGCTTGCCGGGCTGCGGCCGTGCGGTCGGCAGCACGGAGAACGCGTCGGTCGCGCTCTTGTCCTGCGACGCCGTTTCGGCCAGCGCCAGAAGCACGCTCTTGTCCTTCGGCGCCAGGTCGGCCGGCGTCGAACGGTCGGGCCGCCAGGTCGGCAGCGGGATGTTGTTGACCGCCACCTGCGCCGGATCGGTGCTCGCAGCCTCCGCCGCGCTGGCTGCGCCGAACGGAACCTTGTCCGGCACGGGTGCCTGTGCCGTCGAAACTGCCTGCTCCGTCGTCGCCGACGCATCCGCCATGGCGAACGGCACGTTCTGCGGCGTCTGCTGGCCGACATCGACCTTCGGACGAAGCGCGAAATCGGGCAGCGGGATTTCCTTGGGCGGCAGAGCGGCGATGATCGTCTCCGGCGTATCCTGCTGCGGCTGCGAATCGTCGGCGCTGTCATCCGCGATCTGCGGGATGCTGGCGCGCTTGGCATCCTTCGGCGCGACGATCGCGATACCCGGAAGATTGCTGGTGCGGGCCGTTGCGGCGCTCGCGACCTGGACCTGCTTCACGGCTTTCTGCTGCGGCGCCGGGGCGCTTTCATCGGCTTCGTCGTCGGCCTCGTCGGCGCCGCCGCCACGGAACCAGGCAAACAGGCCGCCGGACCGCTTGGTCGAGCTACCGGCGCTGGCCAGTTCGATATTGGGCGTGCCGGCGCCCTTGCGCGCCTGATAAGCGGCCAGCGCCTGCTCATAGCCAGGCAGCGGCTTGCCGTCGCTGGGCACATGCAGCGTCTTGCCATTGGGGAACAGGCTGACCAGCTCCTGACGGCTGATGCCCGGCCAGTGGCGCACATTGCCGACATCCATATGGACGAAGGGCGAACCGGAACTCGGATAATAGCCGACGCCGCCGCCCTGCATCTTGAGGCCGATGTTGCGCAGCTTCTTCAGCGGCACGCCGGGAATGTAGAAGTCCATCGCCTTGCCCAGCATGTGCTGGCTCTTCTCGGCGACGCCCCGGCTGCGCGAGCGCAGCATCGCGTTGGTCGACGGCGAACGGTAGCCGCAGACGACCTGGATATAGTCGGTAGCGCCGCTTTCGCGATAGGCTTCCCAGACCAGGTCGAGCAGCCGCGGATCCATCTTGGTCGGCTCGTTGCGGCGCCAGTCGCGCAGGATGATGTTGATCTTGCGCAGGCCTTCCGGATCGTAGCGGCCATTGCGCTTGTAGACGATCTCGGCCTTTTCGTGCGTGTGCAGGTGATAGAGCTTGAGTGTACGAACTTCAGCCCGGGCGCCAGACGTCGCCGCGGACAGGAACCCGACGGCCAAAATCACGAACGTCAGCCACCTCGGCCAGACGTTCATATGAAAATGCCGCCCGTCTTTGTGTCGTTCGATTTTGTTCAAATCAAATGGCTTTCAGGCTGCCGTTTGTCCCCGGATTTGACCAACGGATGCGTGGTTTTCACATCCGAATATCGATCCTAATGGTTAATCATCGTTTATTGAAGCCGAAATGCGGTAACACCGTGGCGATATCCCGTCAAAAATGATGCACGGCATTTCGTGGTAAACCGCTGGTTTAGATCAAGAATCTGGTTCCGGCCAGAACACGATCTGTTACCGTTAGCGTTAATGCGTGATCCTCGGCAACGCTAACGCTGAGAACTCCGCGTTTTCATCTTCAAAGCGACAATTTGACTCGGATTTTAGGCAGGCAAGCTGGTTCGAGGCTTGCCCCCTTATGAGGCAAGCCGGTCGACGCGACCAGCTTCGGGATCAATGCCATATTCCTTCAACTTGCGGTAGAGCGTCGAGCGGCCGATGCCCAACCGCCGGGCGACTTCGCTCATCTGGCCGTTGTAATGGTCGATCGCGAGCCTGATCATCTCGAGTTCGACGTCCGCCAGCGCCCGCACATTGCCGCGCTCATCCAGCGCACGGAGCGTTCCGAAACGCGGCTGCGGCCTGACTGTCGTCTCGTCGTCGGACAAGGCAGGCCCCGTCGTGTCGGCAACCTCATCCTCATTCAGGGGGGCATCCGCAACCGTGTTGGCGACGGCGGATGTCGGTTCCGCTCCGAGATTGACCGTTCCTTCCACCTGCGCCCGGATCTGCGGGAACTCCTCCTCGGTCAGCACATCGCCCTCGGCGAGGACCGAAGCGCGGAAGACCGCATTCTCCAGCTGGCGGATGTTGCCCGGCCAGTCATAGGCCTGCAGCATCGCAAGCGCCGCGGCCGATATGCCGGCAAGGCGGCGGCGCGGATCGGTCGGAGCGACCTTTTCCATGAAATGCCGGACGAGGTAGGGAATGTCGTCGCGGCGGTCGCGCAGCGGCGGCACGAAGATGGGATAGACGTTCAGCCGGTAGAACAGGTCCTCGCGGAACTTGCCGTCCTTGACCTGCTGCAGAAGGTTGCGGTGCGTGGCCGAGATCAGCCTTATGTCGACCTTGATGGTCGATCGGCCGCCGACCGGATCGACCTCGCCTTCCTGCACGGCGCGCAGCAGCTTGACCTGGACGTCGAGCGGCAGATCGCCGATCTCGTCGAGGAACAGCGTGCCGGAATTTGCCTCGACGAATTTGCCGGTGTGCTTATCGGTCGCGCCGGTGAAGGAGCCCTTCTCATGGCCGAACAGGATCGATTCGACGAGATTGTCCGGGATGGCGCCGCAATTGACAGTGACGAAGGGCTTCGAGCGACGATCGCCGCTCCCCTGGATGGCGCGCGCCACCAGTTCCTTGCCGACGCCGGACTCGCCCTCGATCAGGATCGGGATGTTGGAGGCCGCAGCCTTCTGGCCGAGGCGGATCACCCGGTCCATTGCCGGGCTGCGCGTGATCATGTCCTTGAAGGTGAGATGGCCGCCGCCGCGCCGCCGCGATGCGCGCTTCACCTCGTCCTCGACGGCTTCCACCTTGAGCGCGTTGGAGATGGCGGTCTGCAGCCTGTCGGGCGACGCCGGCTTGACGACGAAGTCGAAGGCGCCGTGCCGCATTGCCGAGACGACCGTCTCGATGCCGCCCTGCGCCGTCTGGACGATGACGGGAATGTTGATGGCGCGCTCGCGCATCGCCTTTAGCACGCCGATGCCGTCGAGGCCAGGCATGACAAGGTCGAGAATGACGACGGAGACCTCGCGCGCGTTCGGCCCGTCGAGCACGTCGAGACCGGCCTCGCCGCCATCCGTGACGATCGCGCTATGGCCGAACTTGGTCAACGCGGCTTCGACCAGCCTGCGTTGCACCGGATCGTCATCGACTATGAGTATGGAACCTGTCATGACTGTTCGAGTTGTCCGCCCGAGAAAATCCCCATGGATCATCTTGGCACAGGGTTCTAAATAAGGTTTCAAAAAAGCCGGTGAACGAATTCCTTAGGATTTGACCGGCTTTTCCTTTCCCTTTGATTCTGACCCCTTGGTTCTAAGAAGGTATCGTTGATGCGCATGATGTTTGGTCGGCGGCTTGCGGCGCCAATATCCGGCCAGGGCGCTGCGGGGCTTGGTGACCTGCCGGAATGGAATCTCGCCGATCTCTACTCCGGCATGGAAGCGCCCGAGTTGAAGCGCGACATCGCCAAGGCGGCCGCCGACGCCGTCGCCTTCGAAACCCGCTGGAAAGGCACCCTTGCCGCAGAAGCCGGACGCGGCGCCGCCGGCCGGCTCGGCGAGGCGCTCAAAACCTACGAGGCGCTCGAGGAACTGATCGGCCGCATCGTCTCCTATGCCGGCCTCGTCTATGCCGGCAACACCGCCGATCCGCAGCGCGCCAAGCTCTATGGCGACGTCCAGGAAAAGATGACGGATGCCAGCGCGCATCTCCTGTTCTTCGCGCTCGAACTCAACCTGATCGACGATGCGGCGATCGAGAGCGCTTTGGCCGCCGACAAGACCTTTGGCCACTACCGGCCCTGGGTGCTCGATCTCAGAAAGGACAAGCCCTACCAGCTCGAGGATCGTGTCGAGCAATTGTTCCACGAAAAGTCGGTCACCGGTCGCGGCGCCTGGAACCGCCTGTTCGACGAGACGATGACCGACCTGCGCTTCGATGTCGACGGCGAGGAGCTGACGCTTGAGCCGGCGCTCAACCGGTTGCAGGATGCCAATGGCGAGGTGCGCCGCCGCGCCTCCGAGGCGCTCGCCGCCACGTTCCGCAAGAACCTGCGCACCTTCACCCTCATCACCAACACCTTAGCCAAGGACAAGGAAATCTCCGACCGCTGGCGCGGCTTCCAGGACATTGCCGACTCTCGCCACCTCGCCAACCGCGTCGAGCGCGAAGTGGTCGATGCGCTGGCCGCGGCCGTGCGCGAGGCCTATCCGCGGCTGTCGCACCGCTATTACGCGATGAAGGCGCGCTGGCTCGGCATGGAGGTGATGAACCACTGGGACCGCAACGCGCCGCTGCCGGAGACGCCGCAGGCGGTGATCAGCTGGGACGATGCCAGGGACACGGTGCTCTCCGCCTACCAGCGTTTTTCGCCGGACATGGCCGAAATCGCCCGCGGCTTTTTCGACCGCAGATGGATTGACGCACCGGTCAGGGCGGGTAAGTCGCCCGGCGCCTTCGCTCATCCGACGGTTCCGTCGGCGCATCCTTATGTGCTGCTCAACTACATGGGCAAGCCGCGCGATGTGATGACGCTGGCGCATGAGCTCGGCCATGGCGTGCACCAGGTGCTGGCCGCTGGCCAGGGCGCGCTGATGGCCTCGACGCCGCTGACGCTGGCCGAGACCGCCTCCGTCTTCGGCGAGATGCTGACCTTCCGTTCGCTGCTTGAGCAGACCGGCGACAAACGCGAGCGCAAGGCGATGCTCGCCCAGAAGGTCGAGGACATGATCAACACCGTCGTGCGCCAGATCGCCTTCTACGAGTTCGAGCGCAAGGTGCATGCCGAGCGCAAGAACGGCGAGCTGACCTCGGACAGGCTGGGCGAATTCTGGCTGGAGGTGCAGGCCGAGAGCCTGGGGCCGGCAATCAAGCTGCGCGAGGGCTACGAAGTCTTCTGGACCTACATCCCGCATTTCATCCACTCGCCTTTCTACGTCTACGCCTATGCCTTCGGCGATTGCCTGGTGAACTCGCTCTACGCCGTCTATCAGAACGCCGAGCGCGGATTTCAGGAGAAGTATTTCGAGATGCTGCGCGCCGGCGGCACGAAGCATCATTCCGAGCTTCTGGCGCCCTTCGGCCTCGACGCCACTGATCCCGCTTTCTGGCAGATCGGCCTTGGCGTGATCGGTTCGCTGATCGACGAGTTGGAAGCGCTCGAGAAGTGAACAGCAACGAAGTGTATCGGCAGCTATAGTTTAGCCAAGGCGCATATTAGCAAGATCTAGTCTTGCTCTAAATAGCTGTTCTTGAATAACTCTCCGGCGCATTTTCAACTGGCTTTCGACAAGCCATATGATAGCGTCCGGCCTCAAGCTGAGCCGGACGCATCGCGCAGGCCAGAGATGGCCGGTCGCGGCGCGCCAGGGCGAATGCGATGATGGCCGTCGGCCCCGGACAAGGCCGAACGCCGATGGCTCGATTGAAGCCGGCGGTTCCGCCAGTCACGGAACCTTTGACGATCCTTGGCGTGCGCTCGCCTTTCCGGGCCTCGGCCGACAGATCGGACTGGAGAGGGAAATGAGCACTTTCTTCTACATGCTCCTGGCGTTCGTTGTGGGTATCCTGGTTGGCTGGTTCATCTGGGGCCGCCTGCGCGGAGAGCTCGATAATCTGCGTGGCGATCTCGACCGCACGCGAAGCGAGCGCGACGGGCTGCGCGCCGACAGCGATCGGTTGAAGGGCGAGCTCGACGCCTGCGGCCGTGCCCGCGCCGATCTCGAAAACCGGCTGCGCGATGCGCCTGCCGCCAAGGCGGGCGCCGGCAAGGCCGCCGCGCCGGCGCCGGCGGCGCTGATGTCGACGCCCACGCCCGCCACATCGGCAAAGGCCGCTCCGGCGAAGTCGGCCGCCGCAAAGAAACCGGCGGCAACGAAGACCGCGACGGCGCCGAAGCCGGCTGCCAAGGCTGCTGCGCCCAAGAAAACGGCGGCCCCCGCGGCAAAGAAAGCTGGCGCGCCGACGACAGGCAAGGCCGACAATCTGCGCCGCCTCATCGGCATCGGGCCAGTCAACGAGAGACTGCTTAAGGGCCTGGGCGTCACCACCTATGCCCAGATCGCCGCCTGGACCGATGCCGACGTCAAACGCGTCGAGGACGTGCTCAATTTCGACGGCCGCATTGCGCGCGAAAAATGGATCGAGCAGGCGAAATTGCTGGCCGCCGGCGACGAGGCCGAATTCGCCCGCCAGTTCCCCTCGGCTGGAACCGCAAGCAACAGCTGAACGATCCGCCTGTTGGCGTAAGGCGGCGTCCCGACGGGCGCCGTCTTTGTTTGGGCCAGCCGCCTTTGCGCCGCCCGACGCCGTTCCCTCGATTGCACCTCGCCGAACCCCCATATAGAGCGGTCGACTGAATTGTCCGCACCCAATGTTCATGTCCCTGCCCGCAGCCATCTTCCGCAACGACGCAACCGCTCGTCAGCTGGTCTTCGACAGGCCGCGCGAGATCATCGTCGCGCACGACGCGGAAGAGTTCGCGCCCGCGCTTGAAAGGGCGCAGGCCGCCTCCGATTCCGGCAAATGGTTGGCGGGCTATTTCTCCTACGAAGCCGGCTACCTGCTCGAGCCGAAACTGGTGCCGCTGCTGCCCGAAGGCCGCCGCGCGCCGTTGGTCTGCCTTGGCGTCTTCGATGCGCCCGACGAGCAGGAGGTCCCGCGGTCACTGGCGCCAGCCAGCAACGGCCCGATCTTCGATGCCCGCGCAGCCTGGTCGGCCGAGGACTATGCCGGCCGCTTCGCGCGCCTTCACAACCACATCCGCAAAGGCGATTGCTATCAGGGCAACCTTACCTTCCCGGTTCGTGCGCAGTGGTCGGGCGATCCGCTTGCGGCCTTCGACGCGCTGACGGAACGCCAGCCGGTGAAATATGGCGCGCTGGTCTCGCTCGGCGATCCGATCGTCCTGTCGCGCTCGCCCGAACTGTTCTTCGAGATTGATGCCGACGGCATGATCGAAACCCACCCGATGAAAGGCACCGCGCCGCGCGGCGCGACCAAGGCCGAAGACGCACGGCTGAAGGCCTTCCTGCGCAACGACGAAAAGAACCAGGCCGAGAACCGGATGATCGTCGACCTTCTGCGCAACGACATCTCGCTGATCAGCGAAGTCGGCACGCTCGACGTGCCGGAACTGTTCCGCATCGAGACCTATCCGACGGTGCACCAGATGGTGAGCCGCGTGCGGGCAAGGCTTTTGCCGGACATCGGCATCCGCCAAGTCTTCGCCGCGCTCTTCCCTTGCGGCTCGATCACCGGTGCGCCGAAAATCCGTGCCATGGAAATCCTGCACGAGTTGGAAGACGCACCGCGAGATGTCTATTGCGGGGCCATCGGCTGGATCGCGCCGGGCGGCAGGATGCGTTTTTCGGTGGCGATCCGCACCATCTCGCTCTTTGCCGACGGCGAGGCCGTCTACAATGTCGGCGGCGGCGTCGTCTTCGATTCCACCGCCGAAGAGGAGTATCGGGAGTGTCTGTTGAAAGCGCGCTTCGCGACGGGAACGGTGCCGGCTTCGAGCTGATCGAGACCATGCGCTGGGAGCCAGGCTCGGGCTTCCTGCGCTTCGAGCGCCATCTCGCGAGGCTTTATGCGTCCGCCGCCGAACTCGGTTTCGCCTGCGATCCGGCGCGGATCGGCCAGGTGCTTTCCAGCGCCGTCGGCGGACACGGAGTTGCTTTGCGCGTGCGCCTTACCTTGCAGCGCAATGGCGAAGCGGCAGCCGCCGCTCAAGCCTATGAACCGTTGCCGGCCGACAAGGTCTGGCGGCTGCAGCTGGCGCGCATCCGTCTCGATTCCGCCAACACGCTGCTGCGCCACAAGACAAGCCTGCGCCAGGTCTACACGCAGGCGCGCAGCGAATATCTCGCCACCCGCGCCGACGAAGTGCTTCTGGCCAATGAGCGCGGCGAGCTTTGCGAGGGCACGATCACCAATCTCTTCGGCGATTTCGGCGACGGGCCGCTCGCCACGCCCCGCCTCGACTGCGGCCTTTTGCCTGGAATATTGCGCGGCGAGCTTCTGGACGAAGGCCGCGCCGTGGAAGCGATCTACAGCTTCGACGATCTGAAGGCGGCGAAGGCGATCTTCGTCGGCAACTCGCTGCGCGGGCTGATCCCGGCGCGACTCGGCTGACCGCCCTGGAGACATAAACTGGATAATACCCAAACAGGCATGACCGTCCGCCAGCCGACCCACACGCCCTATGACGGTTCCTCGAAACTCTTCACCATTGGGCTGAAGCCGCTCGACTTCGACCGCTGGATCGAGGTCGATGAATTCCTTTTGCCGCATCTGGCCGAAAAGCAACGGCTCTATGCGGAAATCCCGAGAAAGGTCTTCGTCGAGGAAGACGGCACAAGCGACGCTCAGCGCGAAGTGCTGGACCTGCTCGTCGCGCATCTCGAAGCCACGCATCCCGGCACGCACCGCCGCAGCGGAGTGGATGTCGAGCCGATCGGTTTCGAGGGGACGATCGACAGGCTGCTTCCTGCCCTGCGCGAGGCGCCGCTGGCAAAGGCCTCGCTGCTCGTCCAGGAAGATCTGATCCTGATGCGTCGCGACGAGCGCGGCTGGCGGCTCGCCGCCGGGTCGCTCTGCTTCCCGTCGTCCTGGTCGCTGCAGGAGAAATTTGGCAAGCCGTTGCAGGAGATCCACGAACCGGTGCCTGGATTCGGCCCCGGCACCCGGCCGGCAGATCTCATCAACCGCATGTTCGATGGCCTGCAGGGCCAGGCGGTCGAGCGCTTCAACTGGTCGATCCAAGCCAACGATGCGCTCTATCATCCGCTTTCCAATGTCGAGCGCATCGACCGCGCAACGAACCGCCCGAGCCGCTTCCCCGACGGCGACGTCAAAGCCCATGCCTTCATCCGCGTCGAACGCCAGACGCTGCGCAAGCTTCCCCTGTCGCGCGACATCCTCTTCACCATCCGCATCCATCTCGACCCGCTCAAGCTGCTCATCCGCCATCCGGACCGGGCAGCACTGGCCGCCTCCTTCGCGGAGCAGCTCCTGGCCCTCGACCAGCAGCAACTCGACTACAAGGGCCTGACCGCCGACCGCGATGGGCTGGTCGAATTCCTCAGCGACATGGCCTGTACGCCTTAACCAAGGTTCCAGGCAGGCCTGGCCGGCGATTGGTGCTTTTCGCTGGTTTATGACAATGATCTGTGGTTGTAGCGCTTGGCCGTCGGGCAAAAGGCCCCGGTTTTGCGCGTGTTTGAAGGAGTGTGCGAAAAAATGGCGAATGAAAACTGGCCCGTTTACGGTGAAATCACCGGTCCCGTCGTGATGATCGGCTTCGGCTCGATCGGGCGGGGAACGCTGCCGCTGATCGAGCGCCATTTCAGGTTCGACAAGTCGCGCATGACGGTCATCGACCCGCGCGACACCGACCGCAAGCTGCTCGACGAGCGCGGCATCACCTTCATGCAGGACGCGGTGACCGAGAAGAACTACAAGAAGCTGCTCACGCCACTTCTGACCAATGGCGGCGGCCAGGGCTTTTGCGTCAACCTGTCGGTCGACACCGGCTCGGTGGACCTGATGAAATTGTGCCGCAAGCTCGGCGTGCTCTACATCGACACTGTCGTCGAGCCGTGGCTCGGCTTCTATTTCGACACCGAGGCCGACAATGCCAGCCGCACCAACTATGCGCTGCGCGAGGCGATGATCAAGGAAAAGCAAGACAAGCCCGGCGGCCCGACGGCGGTCTCCACCTGCGGCGCCAATCCCGGCATGGTCTCGTGGTTCGTCAAGAAGGCGCTGGTCAACCTCGCCACCGATCTCGGTCTCGAGTTTTCCGAGCCCGCGCAGGAGGATCGCGAGGCGTGGGCCAGGCTGATGAAGAAGGCCGGCGTCAAGGGCATCCATATCGCCGAGCGCGACACCCAGCGCACGAAGAAGCCGAAGCCGATGAACGTGTTCTGGAACACCTGGTCGGTCGAAGGCTTCATATCGGAGGGCCTGCAGCCGGCCGAGCTCGGCTGGGGCACGCATGAGAACTGGATGCCGAAGAACGGCAAGAAGCACAAGCAAGGCTCCAAGGCGGCGATCTATCTGGAGCAGCCCGGCGCCAACACGCGTGTGCGCAGCTGGTGCCCGACGCCCGGCCCGCAATACGGCCTGCTGGTGACGCATAATGAGTCGATCTCGATCGCCGACTTCTTCACCGTGCGGTCGAAGAAGGGCAAGGTCCAATATCGCCCGACCTGCCACTACGCTTACCACCCCTGCAACGACGCCATGCTGTCGCTGGATGAGATGTTCGGCGCCGCCGGCAAGTCGCAGCCGGTCCACCACGTGCTCGACGAGAACGAACTGGTCGACGGCATCGACGAGCTCGGCGTGCTGCTCTACGGCCACGACAAGAACGCCTACTGGTACGGCTCGCAGCTGTCGCTGGCCGAGGCGCGCAAACTCGCCCCCTACCAGAACGCCACCGGCCTGCAGGTGACCTCGGCTGTGCTCGCCGGCATGGTCTGGGCGCTGGAGAACCCGACCGCCGGCATCGTCGAGGCCGACGAGATGGACTACCGGCGCTGCCTCGAAGTGCAGTCGCCCTATCTTGGGCCGGTCAGGGGCTACTACACCGACTGGACGCCGCTGGATGACCGGCCGGGCCTTTTCCCCGAGGACCTGGACAAGGACGACCCGTGGCAGTTCCGCAACATTCTGGTCCGATAGCAGCCAGCCTGACGGCTCTCACCGCCTTGCAATCGCCCGGAAATCGGGCGATTGAGTATCGGCGGACTGAGGAGAGGATTTTCAGAATGACCATTGCGCGCAAACTGCTGTCGGCAGGCGCCGCGGCAAGCCTTCTGGCTGCGGCAGCCTGCACCACCACCGGACCTTCGCAACCACCGGCCGCCGCACCCAAGGGCGTCGAGGGCAACTGGATCGACGCCAAGGGTACAGGCTTGTCGACCTTCACGGCCGGTAATTTCACCACCGTCGCCACCGACACCGGGCAGAAACTGTCGGAAGGCAGCTACACCATGACCGGACCGACCTCGGTTGAGATCCACGGCACCTCGCTGATCCGCCAGACGCCGGTCAGCTTCAACTGCCTGATGATCTCCACCAGCCAGCTCAACTGCACCAGCGCCAGCGGCCAGAACTTCGTGCTGACGCGCCGGGCCTGAGGGCTGGCGAATGTCTCAATGACAGGGACGGTGGCGTGAGCCGCCGTCTTTTTTATGCCGGCAAACATCTCCCTGATTTGTGCTTGCATCGCCCAGGACCCGATGTGAACATGGTCTAAGGCTGACTGTTATTTTCCAGTCAAGCGAGGGCGTTAAGCATATTCGAAGTCAGCTTATCCGGGAGACGAAGATGAAGAAGATTGCCGCGATCCTGGCCCTGTCGGCCTCGGCGCTCGGCCTGTCGGCAGGCGTGTCTTTTGCCGACTACACGCTGAACATCCTGCATTTCAACGATTGGCACAGCCGCATCGAAGGCAACAACAAATACGAGTCGACCTGTTCGGCGGACGAAGAGACCAAGGGCGAATGCATCGGCGGCGCCGGACGGCTGATCACGGCGATCGCTCAGGAGCGCAAGAAGCTCGAAGGTCAGAACGTGCTTCTGCTCAATGCCGGCGACAGCTTCCAGGGATCGCTGTTCTACACCACCTACAAGGGTGCGGCGGAAGAGGAATTCCTCAATCAGATCAAGCCCGACGCGGTGACGCTCGGCAACCACGAATTCGACGACGGCGAGAGCGCGCTGGTGCCTTACCTCGACAAGGCGAAGTTCCCGATAGTCAGCGCCAATGTCGTGCCAAACGGCAAGTCCGGCGCCAAGGACAAGATCAAGCCGTCGATCGTGGTCGAGGTCGGCGGCCAGAAGATCGGCATCGTCGGCGCCGTCACCAACGACACGCCGGAACTCGCCTCGCCCGGTCCGAACATCGCCATCACGGACGACGTCAAGGCGATCACCGCCGAGGTCGAGAAGCTGAAGGCGCAAGGCATCAACAAGATCATCGCGGTCACCCATATCGGCTATCGGCGCGAGCGCGACGTCATCGCCAAGATCCCGGGTATCGACGTGGTGGTCGGCGGCCACAGCCACACGCTTCTGTCGAACACCGATCCGAAGGCCGAGGGACCGTACCCGACGATGGTCGACAACCCCGACGGCTACAAGGTGCCGGTCGTGCAGGCCGCGTCCTATTCGAAATATCTCGGCGAGTTCAAGGTCGTGTTCGACGACAACGGCGTCGTCAAAGAAGCCAGCGGCGCCCCGATCCATCTCGACAAGTCGATCACGCCCGATCCCGCTGTCCTTGCCCGCATCAAGGAGCTCGGCGCGCCGATCGAGGCTCTGAAGAACAAGGAGGTGGCCGAGACCACCAGGGCGATCGACGGCAGCCGCGAGAATTGCCGCGCGCGCGAATGCGCGATGGGCAATCTCGTCTCCGACGCCATTCTCGACCGCACCAAGGGCCAGGGCGTCGAAATCGTCATCTCGAACGGCGGCGGCCTGCGCGCCTCGATCGACCAGGGCACGGTGACCATGGGCGAGGTGCTGACCGTGCTGCCCTTCCAGAACACGCTCGCCACCTTCAAGATTTCCGGCAAGGACCTGGTTGCGGGCCTCGAAAGCGGTCTCAGCCAGGTCGAGGACGGCGCCGGTCGTTTCCCGCAGGTTGCCGGGCTGAAATATTCCTTCGACAAGTCGGTCGCGCCCAATGCCGGGCGCGTCAAATCGGTCGAGGTGATGGAGAACGGCGCCTGGACGCCGATCAATCCCGACAAGCAGTATCTCGTCGCCACCAACAACTATGTCCGGCAGGGCGGCGACGGCTACAAGGTCTTCGCCGACAAGGCGACGGACGCCTATGACTACGGCCCGGGCCTCGAACAGGTGGTGGCCGACTATCTCGGCGCGCATCGGCCCTACACGCCCAAGCTCGACGGCCGCATCACCGAGATTGCGGCAACGACGGCGGCGGCTGAGCCGGCCAAGCCTGCGGAACCGGCAAAGCCTGCCGAGACCGCTCCCGCCACCACCCAGGCGCCTGCAGCCGAGGCAGCAAAACCGGCCGAGGCTGCGCCGGCAAACCGCGAACCGGCTATGCCGGCTCTGCCTTCCGGTTCCAGCGACATTGCCGGCACGCCGCCGGCCGTTTCGGCTGAGACCGCTCCGGCCGCGCCTGCCGAGACCGCGAAGCCGGCTGAGACGACGCCTGCGGCGCCGGCCGCGGAACCGGCAAAGCCTGCCGAGGCTGCCCCGGCAACCCCTGCTCCCGCCGCCGAACCGGCCAAGTCCGCTGAAGCGAAGTCGGCAGAAACCAGCCACACCATCGCCGCCGGCGATACCTATTGGGACCTGGCCAAGAAAGCCTATGGCGACGCCAGCAAGTGGAAGCTCATCTCCGAAGCCAACAAGGATTACAAGCCGCATCGCCTGCCGCTCGGCGCGACGCTGACCATTCCGCCGGCCGCGAAGTAACCGATCATCCGGAATCCATGGCACCCGCTCGGGCAACCGGGCGGGTGTTCCTTTTTCAGATCGTAACGCGGTAAGGTGCGGCCAGACGCGGCATTGAAACCCGGCGGGGCATCGCTAGTTTCGCGGCGCTACCGGAGACTGTTGATGACGCTTGCCAACCCCACCGATGCCAAAGCCGCAAAGGCCGTCGGTCCGCTGTCCGCCGACGCCGCGCCGGTCAGGCGGGGCAAGATCGGCATCATGCTGGTCAATCTCGGTACGCCCGACGGCACGGACTTCAAGCCGATGTGGCGCTACCTGCGCGAATTCCTCTCCGACCCGCGCGTCATCGAACTCAACAAGGCGATCTGGTATCCGATCCTGTATGGACTGGTGCTGACCACCCGGCCGAAGAAGTCCGGCGCCAACTACGCCCGTATCTGGAACCGGGAGATGAACGAGTCGCCGCTGCGCACGTTCACCCGCGCTCAAGGTCAGAAACTCGCCGCCGCACTCGCCGATCTGCCCGATGTGATGGTCGATTGGGCGATGCGCTACGGCAATCCCTCGACGGCAAGCGTCGCCCAAAGACTGGTCGAGCAGGGCTGCGAGCGCATCCTGACCTTCCCGCTCTATCCGCAATATTCGGCGACGACGACCGCGACCGCCAACGACCAATTGTTCCGCGCGCTGATGAAGATCAGGAACGCGCCGGCGATCCGCAGCGTGCCGCCCTATTATGACGAGCCGGTCTATATCGAGGCGCTCGCCCGTTCGATCGAGCAGCACATCGCGACGCTCGATTTCGTGCCGGAGGTGGTGATCACATCCTATCACGGCATTCCGAAACCCTATTCCGACAAGGGCGATCCGTACCGGGCGCATTGCCTGGAGACGACGCGGTTGCTGCGGGCAAGGCTCGGCTGGGACGAGAACAAGCTCATCACCACCTTCCAATCGCGTTTCGGCGCGCAGGAATGGCTGCAGCCCTATACCGACATCACGGTCGAGAATCTGGCCAAGGACGGCGTGAAATCGATCGCCATCGTCAATCCGGGCTTTTCCGTCGACTGCATCGAGACGCTGGACGAGATCGGCCGCGAAGCGGCCGAAACCTTCCATCATGCCGGCGGCAAGTACTTCGCCCACATCCCCTGTCTCAACGACAGTGCCGAGGGCATGGCCGTAATCGAAGCACTGGTGCGGCGCGAGCTCTCCGGCTGGGTGTGACCGGCTTCACCGACAGGCTGAAACCGGTGCGCAAAAGCCTTCGCTAACGATCACCTGATTGTAACGCTGCGGAAACACACTTAAGTGATTCCGTGAGGTCGCCGCCTTTGAGGGAGAAGCGAAATGAGCTTTAGCGGTTTCGACATTGCGATTATGGTTCTTGTTGCACTTGTCGTTTTGGTGCTTTTCAAGGGCATTCGGACAATACCCCAAGGCTACAACTATACGGTTGAGCGTTTTGGCCGTTATACCAAGACATTAAGCCCCGGTCTCAATCTCATCGTTCCGTTCATCGACCGCATCGGCGCCAAGATGAACATGATGGAGCAGGTGCTCGACGTTCCCAGTCAGGAAATCATCACCCGCGACAATGCCATCGTCGGCGTCGATGGAATCGCGTTCTTCCAGATACTCAATGCGGCGCAGGCTGCCTACCAGGTCTCCGGCCTGCAGAACGCCATCCTCAATCTCACCATGACCAACATCCGCACGGTCATGGGTTCGATGGATCTCGATGAGCTGCTGTCGAACCGCGACGCCATCAACGAGCGCCTGCTGCGCGTCGTCGATGAAGCCGCGCATCCATGGGGCATCAAGATCACCCGCGTCGAGATCAAGGACATCAATCCGCCGGCCAATCTCATTGAATCGATGGGACGGCAGATGACGGCCGAGCGCAACAAGCGCGCCCAGATCCTGGCTGCCGAAGGTCTCAAGCAGTCGCAGATCCTTGAGGCCGAAGGCCGCAAGGAAGCCGCTTTCCGCGATGCCGAGGCACGCGAGCGCTCGGCCGAGGCCGAAGCCCGCGCCACGCAAGTCGTGTCGGAGGCGATTTCCAAGGGCGACGTCCAGGCCCTCAACTATTTCGTCGCCCAAAAATATACCGAGGCTCTGACCAGGATCGGCTCTGCCACGAACAGCAAGGTCGTGCTGATGCCGCTGGAGGCCTCCTCGCTGATCGGCACTCTCGGCGGCATCGGCGAGATCGCCAAGGAAGTCTTCAGGAACGAAGGCACGGCCGGCGCGCAAAGGCAGGCCGCCCGACCGCCGGTGGTGCGCCCGAGCGAGAATTGATGTCTTAAGGAGCACACTCACATGCTCGACCGCATTATTTCCGAATTGGGCCCGTGGAACTGGATGGTTCTGGGTATCGCCCTGCTCGTAATGGAAGTCGTTGCGCCGGGTATCTTCATGCTGTGGATCGGCATTGCCGCCCTGATCATCGGCGCCGTATCGCTGCTCATCTGGGACGCCGGGTTCTGGACCTGGCAAATCCAGGTTCTCGCCTTTCTCGCACTATCGCTGGTTTCAGCCTATGTCGGCTCGAAGCTGGTCGGCGGGCGGCAGGATCCAACCGACCAGCCGCTGCTCAATCGCCGCGGCGCCCAAATGATCGGCAAGATGGCGACCCTGGCCGAACCGATCAAGGACGGCCGTGGCCGCATCAAGCTCGGCGACACACTATGGCGCGTGTCCGGCCCGGATCTGCCGGCCGGCACGCAGGTGCGTGTGACCGGCGCCGCCGATACTGATCTTGAACTGACCGTCGAGGCGGTTTGAGCAGGTGACCAGCTTCACCTGAATTATCAATGCATCTTATGCCGCGCCGATGCGCAGCAGGTCGTGCAGATGCACCAATCCCACGGGCCGTCCACCCTCGACGACCATCAGGCTGGTGATGGCGGAGGTGTTGATGGTCTGCAGCGCCGTCGCCACTAGCGTCTCCGGGCTTGCGGTCTTCGGCTTCTTCGTCATCACCTGATCGACACTCATGGACAGAAGGTCGCTGGCGATGTGGCGGCGGATGTCGCCATCGGTGATGATGCCGACCAGCGCGCCGTCGGCGCCGGTGATCGCCACGCAGCCGAAACCCTTGCGCGACAATTCCAGGATCGCCTCGCGCATGCCGGTTCCCGATGGCACCAGCGGCAGCCTTTCGCCGACATGCATGATCTCGCGCAGCTGGGTCAAATTGGCGCCAAGTTGGCCGCCCGGGTGGAAGGTGCGGAAATGATCCGGCGTGAAACCGCGCGCCTCGAGCAGCGCGATGGCAAGCGCATCGCCCATGACGAGTTGCAGCAAGGCGGAGGTTGTGGGCGCCAGCCCATGCGGACAGGCCTCAGGCACAGCGGGCAGGAGCAGGACGACGTCCGCGGCCCGCGCCAGCGCCGAGTTCTCGCCGGACGTGATGGCGATCAGCGGGATGGAGAAACGCCTTGAATAGGCGACGATGCCCATCAATTCCTTGCTCTCGCCCGACCACGACATAGCGAGGATGGCGTCATCTTTCGCGATCATGCCGAGATCGCCGTGGTTGGCCTCGGCCGGATGGACGAAAAAGGCTGGCGTGCCGGTCGAGGCAAGCGTCGCGGCGATCTTGGAGCCGATATGGCCGCTCTTGCCGACGCCGGTGACGATGACGCGGCCCTCGATCCGCGAGATCAGGCCGATCGCGGCGGCAAAAGGCGCGGCCAGCCCGTCTGCGAGCGCGGCGGCCAGGGCAGCCACACCCGCCTGCTCCGTCGCCACCGTTCGCAGCGCCGATTCGATCGCAGCCTGCCTGTCCGGCTGCTTTCTTTCTGGGGACCCCGCATGCATAGGCGAAGCGATTAGCGCTTTGCCGCGCCCCTGTCCAACAGAATTGCCTTATCCTCGGATTGGAGGGGCTCTGAGGCGGCTCTCTCAACCCTCCGTTAACCATCCGCATTTACGGTTCGGTAAGTATGGCGCAACCGCGCCGCGCAAGCAGTGGTGACGATGTCCGGGGGCCAGCCTGAAACGAAAATCGGTCGGAAGGGCATTGCCGTTGCAGCACTGCTGCTGACGGCAAGCGCGCTTGCCTTGCTGCGCCCGGCGCCTGCGTTTTCGCAGGAAACCGAGCTGCGCGGCGAGGTCTCCGAATCGGCCATACTCGCCGACCAGCAGCGCAAGGCGAGGCAGTTGCGGGCGCAAGGGTCGCTGGATCAGACCCAGCCGGCCGCCGCGGCCGCCCAGGACACGGCACCGACGACCTACCAGCCGTCGAGCCCCGGCGCCGTTCCCGATGATGATCAGACGGCGGGCGCGACGGACAGCATCTTCGACCAGCAGCAGGCAACAGAGGATCCATTGGCCGTTACGACAACGCCGGCAAAACCGCGCCGGCCCTCGACTGCGAATCGGCGCACGCAGGACACCAAGACGGACGCCAAGGCGAACACCAAGACCGCCGACAAGAAGAAGGCCAAGAAGAAGGCGGGCGAAGCCACCGACAGCACGACCACCGCCGCGACCGCCGCCACCGGCGGCCAGACCGACACCGCGGCGACCGACGACGACGGCAGCAACCGCCGCGCCGTGACCATCGACAGCGTCGACAAGCAGAAGCTCGACCCGGGCCAGGAGCGCACCGCATCCATCGAAGGCCGGAAGGTCAAGCCGGAGGAGGATCCCTTCGCTGCTCCCGGCGTCAAGGTCGGCACCTTTCTCTTCCGGCCGACGCTCGAGCAAGGCTTCACCGCGACCTCCAATGCCGATTCCAGCAGCACAGGCAAATCGGCGGTTCTATCCGAGACGGCGCTGCGTTTCACCGCGACCTCCGACTGGCGCGAGAATTCGGCTCTGATCACCGGCTACGGCCAGTTCCGCAACACGGTCTCGGGCGACAAGATCAACGATGCGCAGGGCCGCATCGAAGGCCAGCTCAACGTCGATCTCGGCAACGAGCTGCGCGCCATCGCCAAGCTCGGCTATGAGGCAGCACCGGAATCGGCTTCCTCGCCGGACGCGATCGCCGGCGTCAACCAACAGCCGTTGCGCCAGACCCTGGATGGCAGCCTCGGTCTCGAAAAGAGTGTCGGCAAGATGCGCTACACGCTGACCGGCGCGGTCTCGCATGACTTCTATGGCGATGCCGAGCTCACCGACGGCACCACGATATCGCAGAAAGATCGCAACAATACGCTCTACACCGCCACTTTGCGCACCGGCTATGACATCTCGCCGGCGCTCACCCCCTTCACGGAAGTCGAACTCGGCCGCAGGGTTTATGATCAGCGTGTCGATACCGACGGCTTTGAGCGCTCCTCGAAGCGGCTCGGGGCGCGCGCCGGCCTCGAGCTCGACATGGGCGAGAAGCTATCGGGCGAATTCTCCGTCGGCTGGTTGCGCGAGGCGATCGACGACAGCCGCCTGCCGGCAATCGCCGGGCCGTCCATCAATGCCGACCTCAAATGGTCGCCCGAGCGCGGCACCACCATCGGGCTCACCGGCAAGACCAACGTCGAGACCACCACGACCGCCGGCGAAAGCGGCGACATCCTCTATTCCGGACGTCTGACCGGCGAGCGCCAAATCCGCGCCAATCTGACGGCGAACTCGGCGCTTGGCCTCGATTGGCGCGATTACACCGGCTCCGACGGCCACGACATGATCCTGAGCGCCGAGGCCGGGCTGACCTGGTGGCTGAACCGCTATGCCGGGGTTACCACCCGCGTCAGGACCGAGAAGCTGACCAGCAACCTGCCTGGACGCGACTACACGGCCAACAGCGTCTATCTCGGATTGAAGGTCCAGCGCTGAAGAGCAGCAACGGCCCAAGCCTATGCCGAGATTCAGGTCAGCGGAGTCGAGAACGGTGGGTTCCGAGTATCGGCCTGCGCCGGCCGAAGCCTTTATCGAGCGGACACACTTATGAGGGCTTCGGCCGGCGAAGGCCGGAGCGGAGCGTACTCAAAGTAGGTGAGCACCGGAAGCGCAAGAACCTGCCATTGGCAGACCGGCCTCACCTGAATATCGGCATAGGCTAGAACGCCGCGCCGCGGCGCTCCGCCGGCCGCACCTCGTCCAGCAGGGTGCGGATGACGCCGGCCATGCTTGCGTTCATGTCGCTGCGCCACAGCGCGAAGGCGACGTTGGCCTCGACGAAGCCTTCAGGCGAGCCGCAATCGAAGGTGCGACCCTTGTAGTGATAGCCGTAGAAGGGTTGCTGTTTTTCCAGCTTCAGCATCGCATCGGTCAGCTGGATCTCGTTGCCGGCGCCGCGCTCCTGGCTTTCCAGGATGCCGAAGATTTCCGGCTGCAGGATGTAGCGGCCGTTGATGTAGAGGTTGGACGGCGCAGTGCCCTGTTTCGGCTTCTCCACCATGGCGGTGATGCGGAAGCCGTGATGCGCGTCCTCGCCGCGGCCGACAATGCCGTATTTATGCGCTTCCGCCGGATCGCATTCCTGCACGGCAACGATGTTGTTGCCGGTCTCGGCATAGAGTTCGACCATACTCCTCATACAGCTCTTTTCCGACTGCATGATCATGTCCGGCAGGAGCAGCGCGAAGGGTTCATCGCCGACCAATTCGCGGGCGCACCAGACGGCGTGGCCGAGGCCCATCGGCACCTGCTGGCGCGTGAAGCTCGTCTCTCCCGGCGCCGGCTGCAGCCGCTGCAGGCGCGCGAGCTGGTCGTCCTTGCCGCGCTGGGCGAGCGTGTCATAGAGCTCGAACTGCACGTCGAAATGGTCCTCGATGACCGCCTTGTTGCGCCCGGTGACGAAGATGAAATGCTCGATGCCGGCCTCGCGCGCCTCGTCTACCACATACTGGATGACCGGCCGGTCGACGACGGTCAGCATTTCCTTCGGGATGGCCTTGGTGGCCGGAAGAAACCGCGTGCCGAGGCCGGCGACCGGGAAAACTGCCTTGCGAACGCGCTTCATGCTGATACCCCCTGCGTTTTGGCCAATTATCCGCTCGGCGGCACGCTCCGCAATCCCCTCAAACATTTTCACGACGGAATCATTTTCACGCCGGAATGTTGGATTAACGGCGAGCAGTGAACGTAACAGCTAAAAGCCGCGATACCTCTTTTCGTTCCCGGTGGCTCCTATGGTAAACTAAATACTAACCCGGTTCGGCGTTGAATGATCCTTCCTGATTTGTCGAAGGAGGAAATGATGTCCGTTCGCAACACCGCGAGGCGCCTGACGGCATTGGCGACGGCCGCCGGCCTCGCGCTGGCCTTGTTGATGCCCGCCGGTCCTGCTTTCGCCGATGCCGGGTTCCGCCAGTGGGTCGCGGGTTTTCGCGCCACCGCGGTGGCCGGCGGCGTTTCGGGCGCTGTCTACGATCAGGCTATGAGAGGCATCGAGCCCGACCCGGTCGTACTGGAAAAGGCCCGCACCCAGCCGGAATTCACCGCCCCCGCCTGGGATTATTTCGACAACCGCGTACATGACCAGTCGGTGGCCAGCGGCCGGGCGATGGCGAAGAAATGGAAGCCTTGGCTCGATCGGATCGAGGCGCGGTTCGGTGTCGACCGCAATATCCTTCTCGCGATCTGGTCGATGGAATCGAATTATGGCGAGATCCTCAAGCGCGACGACATCATGCGCAATGTCATCCGTTCGCTTTCCACGCTCGCCTATGGCGATGCGAAGCGCTCGAAATATGCCCGCACCCAACTGATCGCGGCCTTGAAGATCCTGCAGACCGGCGACATCGACGAAAGCCATCTGATGGGCTCCTGGGCAGGCGCGATGGGTCAGACCCAGTTCATTCCGACCAGCTATCAGCGCTATGCGGTCGACATGGACGGCAACGGCAGGCGTGACATCTGGAATTCGATCCCCGACGCACTGGCGACCTCGGCCAATCTGCTCAAGAAGAACGGCTGGCAGGCCGACAAGACCTGGGGCTATGAGGTCACTATCCCGGCCGGCAAACTGCCCGGCGGAGCGAAGACGATCGCCCAATGGCAGGCGCTCGGCGTCGTCAGGGCCAACGGCAAGCCGTTCAGGAACCTGACCGACAAGGCGACGCTGAAAGTGCCGGATGGCCAGGGTGGCCCCGCCTTCCTGATGATCAGGAATTTCTCTGTCATCAAAGCCTACAACAATGCCGACAAATACGCTTTGGCCGTCGGCCTGCTCGCCGACGAGATCGCCGGCGGCACCGGCCTTGTGCAGGACTGGCAGCGGCCCTTCACCAAGCTCAGCTTCGAGGAGCGCCAGGAGTTGCAGAAGCGGCTTTCCGAGCACGGCTATTATGACGGCAAGTTCGACGGCAAGATCGGCGACGGCTCGAAGGCCGCCATCATGGCCTACCAGGCAAAGGTCGGCCTGACCCAGGATGGCTATCCGAGCCTGGAAGTGCTCAAATGGCTCCGCAAGCAGTAGAGCCTGCGGAAACATCAGGCGTCTTTTCAAAGACGGCACGGATGCTGTAGCGCTTCGGCTTGCGCATGACTTTGCCATGTCTGTCTGGTCATGCGCCAAGGGATGGAGAGGTGTTTGGTTTCGGTTGCGCGTATCAGGCAGAGCATTCGCCGGGCGCCCGTCCTGATTCTCGCCCTTGCCGTGCTTGTCGTCACTGCCGCCGGCGCTTTCCACGCCCCTGCGTTCGCGCAGGAGGAAAGCCGCGGCTGGTCGCTGCGCGACCTTCTGTTCCCGCGCCGCAGCGAACGCATTGAGCCGCCGATCGAAGTTCAAAAACCAAGGCCGAAACCGAAGAAGAAAGCCAAGCCGCGCCCGCCCGCGGAGCCGGAAACCCCGATCGTCGAGAAGGCCAACGACGCCCGCGTGGTGCTGGTGGTCGGCGATTTTCTGGCGGGCGGGCTGGCCGAGGGCCTGGACACGGCCTTTGCCGACAATCCCGCCGTCAGGATCGTCTCGCGCGCCAACGGTTCGTCCGGCTTCGTTCGCGACGACGTCTACAATTGGCCAGCCCAGATAAAATCGCTGATCGAAACCGAGAAACCGGCGGCCGTGATCATCATGCTGGGTTCCAACGACCGCCAGCAGATGAAGGTCGGCGACGTGCGCGAGCAGCCGCGCTCGGAGAACTGGACCAAGGAATATGAGCGCCGCACCGATGCGCTCGGCAAGGCCATGCAAGACACCAAGGTGCCGTTCCTGTGGGTCGGCATGCCGGCTTTCGGTGTATCGAAGATGAACTCCGACATGCTCGCCTTCAACGACATCTATCACTCGGCCGCCGAAAAACATGGTGGCGAATTCGTCGATGTATGGGACGGCTTCGTCGACGAGAACGGCGCTTTCGTCACCTCCGGCCCGGACATTAACGGCCAGCCGGTTCGCCTGCGTTCCGACGACGGCATCAACGTCACCAAGGCCGGTAAGCGCAAGCTTGCTTTCTACACGGAAAAGCCGCTGGCAAAGATCCTCGGCCTGGCCGCGCCGGGAAGCGTCACGACCGTGTCGGCGCCGGCCGGCGCCCCGGTCGAAGCGCCCAAGCCGGCCACCGCGCCCGTCATAGTCGACCGCACCGCGCCGATGCTGCTCGGCGACCCGGCGCTCGACGGCGGCACCGAACTGCTCGGCGCAGCGCAGCCGGCCAGGGCCGATCCGAATCTGCCTGGCGAAAAGCTGATCCAGGAAGGCAAGGCGCCGACCGCTTCGGCCGGCCGCGCCGACGATTTCTCCTGGCCGCCGAAGCCACCGGCGACCGCCGCCGCTCAACCCGACACGGCGGCGGGCGTCAATCGGTAGCTCTTCGGCTCGGAGACCGTTTCTGAAATTCGCTCCTGGGAGTCAGATGGTGGTGTTTTCGAGAACCGGCCTACGCCGGCCGTAACCTCGATCGGGCGGAGACTTGTCAGTGCTTCGGCCGGCGAAGGCCGTAAGCGCAGATCAGCGGGCCGCAGGAGTAGAATTTCTAAACGGTCTCAGCGCGGCAGTACCGTCGATCCCATCAGCGCCTCGTCGATCGAGCGCGCGGCCTGTCGGCCCTCGCGGATCGCCCAGACCACCAGCGACTGGCCACGCCGCACGTCGCCGGCCGCATAGAGCTTGTCGACGCTGGTCCTGTAGTCGTGGTCGTTCGCCTCGACATTCTTCGAGCGACGGCTGTCGGTGACGACCTTGATCTTGCCGTCGAGCTCCTTCATCAGGCTGTCGCCCGCAGGACCGGCAAAGCCGATGGCGATGAAGGCGAGATCGGCGCGGATGACGAACTCGGTGCCGGGGATCGGCTTGCGCTTGTCGTCGACCTCGCAGCAGCGCACACCGGTCAACTGGCCATCCTCGCCGATGAATTCGAGCGTCGCCACCTGAAATTCGCGCTCGGCCCCCTCGGCCTGCGAGGAGGACGTGCGCATCTTCGTCGCCCAGTAGGGCCATACCGCCAGCTTGTCTTCCTTCTCCGGCGGCTGCGGGCGGATGTCGAGCTGCGTCACGCGCACCGCGCCTTGGCGGAAAGCGGTGCCGATGCAGTCGGATGCGGTGTCGCCGCCGCCGACCACGACGACATGCTGGCCGCCGGCGATGATCGGGTGCGATGGCCAGGCCACCGACTGGATCGGCTCGCCGCCGACGCGGCGGTTCTGCTGCACGAGATAGGGCATCGCGTCATAGACGCCGCTGAGGTCGCCGCCCGGAATGCCGGCCGGGCGCGGCGTTTCGGAGCCGCCGCAATAGAGCACCGCGTCGAATTCATCGATGAGATCGGCCGCCTTCATGTCAATGCCGACATTGACGCCGCAATGGAAAGTCACCCCTTCGCCTTGCATCTGCTCGATGCGCCGGTCGATATAGTGCTTCTCGATCTTGAAATCGGGGATGCCGTAGCGCATCAGCCCGCCGGGACGGCTTTCGCGCTCATAGACATGCACGTCATGGCCGGCGCGGCCGAGCTGCTGCGCCGCCGCCATGCCGGCCGGGCCGGAGCCGATGACGGCGACACGCTTGCCGGTCTTCTTCTCCGGCGGATAGGGCCGGATGTGCCCGGTCTCGTAGGCCTTGTCGGCGATCGCCTGCTCGACCGTCTTGATGGCGACCGGAATGTCCTCGAGGTTCAGCGTGCAGGCTTCCTCGCAAGGCGCCGGGCAGATGCGGCCGGTGAATTCCGGGAAATTGTTGGTCGAATGCAGGTTGCGGATCGCGCTGTCCCAATCGCCATTATAGACGAGATCGTTCCAGTCGGGGATCTGGTTGTGGATCGGGCAGCCGGTCGGCCCGTGGCAGTACGGGATGCCGCAATCCATGCAGCGCGCGGCCTGTTTCTCGACCTCCTTGTCCGACATCGGCAGCGTGAATTCGCGGAAATGCCGGATGCGGTCGGAGGCCGGCTGATACTTGTGCACCTGCCGGTCGATCTCGAGAAAGCCTGTTACCTTGCCCATAGTCCAGTCCCTGCTGTCCGAAGGCACGCTTTTTTGTCGCGCACCCGTTAACCCCTTAAGGCTGCCATGGCAACCGCACCTTGTTGGAGCATAACCTTCGCCGAAAACTGGTTCCCACTTTTCGGGGTCATGCTCGCGGGGTCAGGATTGTTGGTGAGGATGCCGGCCGGGAATTCATCTCCCCGGCCGCGCCCGAAGCCTATTCCGCCGCCACGCTCATGCGCATGCGTTCCATTTCGATCAGCGCGCGGCGATACTCGACCGGCATGATCTTTCGGAATTTCGGCCGGAAATTCTGCCAGTCGTCGAGGATCTCGCGGCCGCGCACCGAACCTGTGAAATGCACGTGGTTCGAGATCAGCTGATAGAGCCGTTCCTCGTCATGGCTGGTCATGTCGCCCGACACGTCGACGCGGCCCTTGTGGTCGAGGTCGCCGCCGTGATGCAGCAGCTTCTCCATCAGGTCGTCCTCTTCCGGTACCGGCTCGAGCTCGACCATCGCCATGTTGCAGCGTTCGGCGAAATCGCCCTTTTCGTCCAGCACATAGGCGACGCCGCCCGACATGCCGGCCGCGAAGTTGCGGCCGGTCTTGCCAAGCACGACCACGATGCCGCCGGTCATGTATTCGCAGCCATGGTCGCCGACACCTTCGACGACGGCGGCCACGCCGGAATTGCGCACGGCGAAACGCTCGCCGGCGACGCCGGCGAAATAGGCCTCGCCCTCGGTGGCGCCGTAAAGCACCGTGTTGCCGACGATGATCGAGTCAGCCGCGACGATCTTGGCTTCTTCCGGCGGGCGGATGACGATGCGGCCGCCCGACAGGCCCTTGCCGACATAGTCGTTGCCGGCGCCGACGAGCTCGAACGATACGCCGCGCGCCAGGAAGGCGCCGAAGGACTGGCCGGCGGTGCCGGTGAGCTTCACCTTGATCGTGTCCTCGCGCAGGCCCTTGTGCTTGAACCGCTTGGCGACTTCACCCGACAGCATGGCGCCGACAGATCGGTCGACATTGCGGATCGGCAGCTCGATGGTGACAGGCTGCTTGGCATCCAGCGCCGGCTTCGCCAGTTCGATCAGCTTGCGGTCGAGCACGTCGTCGATCGGATGCTTCTGCCGTTCGGTCCAGTGCAGCGCCTCATGCGGCGCGTCCGGCTTGAAGAACATCTTCGAGAAGTCGAGCCCGCGCGCCTTCCAGTGCTGGATGACATCGCGCTTTTCCAGGAGATCGGTGTCGCCGATGATCTGGTCGAGATGGGTGTAGCCCATTTCGGCAAGCAGCGCCCGCACCTCTTCCGCCACGTAGAAGAAGAAATTGATGACGTGCTCGGGCGTCCCCTTGAAGCGCTTGCGCAGCACCGGGTCCTGCGTCGCCACGCCGACGGGGCAGGTGTTCAAGTGGCACTTGCGCATCATGATGCAGCCGGCCGCGATCAGCGGCGCGGTCGAGAAGCCGAACTCGTCGGCGCCGAGCAGCGCGCCGATGATGACGTCGCGCCCGGTGCGCAAGCCGCCATCGACCTGCAGCGCGACGCGCGAACGCAAGCCGTTGAGCACCAGCGTCTGGTGCGTTTCGGCAAGGCCCATTTCCCACGGGCTGCCGGCATGCTTGAGCGAGGTCAGCGGCGAAGCGCCGGTGCCGCCGTCATAGCCGGAGATGGTGATGTGGTCGGCGCGCGCCTTGGCAACACCCGCCGCGACCGTGCCGACGCCGACCTCCGACACCAGCTTGACCGAGACGTCGGCAGCCGGATTGACGTTCTTCAGGTCGTAGATCAGCTGCGCCAGATCCTCGATCGAATAGATGTCGTGATGCGGCGGCGGCGAGATCAGGCCGACGCCGGGCGTCGAGTGCCTGACCTTGGCGATGGTGGCGTCGACCTTATGTCCAGGCAACTGACCGCCCTCGCCGGGCTTGGCGCCCTGCGCGATCTTGATCTGCATGACATCGGAATTGACCAGATATTCCGCCGTGACGCCGAAGCGGCCTGAGGCGACCTGCTTGATCGCAGAGCGTTCTGGGTTCTTGCCGCCGCCGGGCAGCGGCAGATAGCGGTCGGCTTCTTCGCCGCCCTCGCCGGTGTTGGACTTGCCGCCGATGGCGTTCATGGCGCGCGCCAGCGTGGTGTGGGCTTCCCTGGAGATCGAGCCGAACGACATCGCCCCGGTCGAGAAGCGCTTGACGATCTCGGCCGCCGGCATCACGTCTTCGAGCGCGACCCTCTTGCGGCCGGTCTCTTCCGCTGTTCTGATCTTGAACAGGCCGCGGATGGTCTGCGCTCTGGCTGTCGCGCTGTCGATCTGCGCCGAATACTCCTTGAACGTATCCCAGGAGCCCTGCCGCACGGCGTGCTGCAGGCTGGCGACCGCATCGGGCGACCACATATGCGCCTCGCCGCGCATGCGGAACATGTATTCGCCGCCGACCTCGAGATTGTTGCGCAGCACCGGGTCGCTGCCAAAGGCATCGCTGTGACGGCTGAGCGTCTCGGTGGCGATCTCGTCCAGGCCGACGCCTTCGATCAGCGTCGCGGTGCCGGTGAAATACTTCTCGACGAAATCGGACTTCAGCCCGATGGCGTCGAAGATCTGCGCGCCGCAATAGGACTGGTAGGTCGAGATGCCCATCTTGGACATCACCTTGAGGATGCCCTTGCCGATCGACTTGATGTAGCGCGAGACCACCTCGTATTCGTCGACCTCTTCCGGCAGCTCGCCGCGCTTGTGCATGTCGAGCAGCGTGTCGAAGGCGAGATAGGGATTGATCGCCTCGGCGCCGTAGCCTGCCAGGCAGCAGAAATGATGCACCTCGCGCGGCTCGCCGGATTCCACCACGAGGCCGACCGCGGTGCGCAGGCCCTTGCGGATCAGGTGATGGTGCACGGCCGCCGTCGCCAGCAGCGATGGAATGGCGATGCGGTCCGGCCCGACCTGGCGGTCAGACAGGATGATGATGTTGTAGCCGCCGGCGACCGCCGCCTCGGCGCGCTCGCAGAGCCGGTCGATGGCGCCCTGCATGCCGGCGGCGCCCTCGTTCGAGCCATAGGTGATGTCGATCGTCTTGGTGTCGAAACGGTCCTCGGTGTGGCCGATCGAGCGGATCTTCTCCAGATCGCCATTGGTCAGGATCGGCTGGCGCACTTCGAGCCGCTTGCGACGCGACGTGCCGACGAGGTCGAAGATGTTCGGCCGCGGCCCGATGAACGACACCAGGCTCATCACCAGCTCCTCGCGGATCGGGTCGATCGGCGGGTTGGTGACCTGGGCGAAGTTCTGCTTGAAATAGGTGTAGAGCAGCTTCGACTTGTCCGACATCGCCGAGATCGGCGTGTCGGTGCCCATCGAACCCACCGCTTCCTGGCCGGTAGTTGCCATCGGCGCCATCAGAAGCTTGGTGTCTTCCTGCGTGTAGCCGAAGGACTGCTGGCGATCGAGCAAGCTGACATCCTTGCGCAGCGCGCGCGGCTCGACCGGCTTCAGGTCTTCGAGGATGAGCTGCGTGTTGGCGAGCCAGGTCTTGTAGGGGTGCCTGGTCGCGATCTCCGACTTGATCTCCTCGTCGGAGACGATGCGGCCCTTGGCGAGGTCGATCAGCAGCATGCGGCCGGGCTGCAGCCGCCACTTCTGCACGATCTTTTCCTCCGGCACCGGCAGCGCGCCGGCTTCCGAAGCCATGATGACGCGGTCGTCGTCGGTGACGATATAGCGCGCCGGGCGCAGGCCGTTGCGGTCGAGCGTGGCGCCGATCTGGCGCCCGTCGGTGAACACCACCGCCGCAGGCCCGTCCCACGGCTCCATAAGCGCCGCATGGTACTCATAGAAAGCCTTGCGGTCGGCGTCCATGAGCTTGTTGCCGGCCCAGGCTTCCGGGATCAGCATCATCATGGCGTGGGTGAGCGAATAGCCGCCCTGGAACAGGAACTCGAGCGCGTTGTCGAAGCACGCCGTGTCCGACTGGCCCTCATAGGAAATCGGCCAGAGCTTGGAGATGTTGTTGCCGAACAGCTCGGAATCGACCGAGGCCTGGCGCGCCGCCATCCAGTTGTTGTTGCCGCGCACGGTGTTGATCTCGCCATTATGCGCGACCATGCGATAGGGATGCGCCAGCTTCCATGACGGGAAGGTGTTGGTCGAGAAGCGCTGGTGAACCAGGATCAGCGCCGTTTCGAAGCGCGGATCCTTGAGGTCCTTGTAATAGGCGCCGACCTGGTAGGCCAGGAACATGCCCTTATAGACGATGGTGCGCGCCGACAGCGACACGCAATAGGCGCCGACATCCTTGTTGTCGTTCTCGGCATAGATCCGGCCCGAGATCACCTTGCGCAGCAGATAAAGCCGCGCCTCGTACTCCTCGTCGTCCGGGATGTCGGCCGTGCGGCCGATGAACACCTGCCGATGGAACGGCTCGGAGGCCACGATATCGGGTGCCTTCGACAGCGACGAATTGTCGACCGGCACGTCGCGGAAGCCGATGAGCGGCAGCCCTTCCGACTGCGCCGATTCGGCGATGATCTCTTCGATATGGGCGCGAAGCGCCGCGTCCTGCGGCATGAACCAGTGGCCGACGCCGTATTGACCTGCCGGCGGCAGTTCGACGCCCACGACCGCCATTTCTTCGCGGAAGAAAGCGTCCGGAATCTGCACCAGCACGCCGGCGCCGTCGCCGACCAGCGGGTCGGCGCCGACGGCGCCGCGATGGGTGAGGTTTTCCAGCATCGCCAGACCGTCCTCGACGATCCCGTGCGACTTCACGCCCTTCATATTGGCGATGAAGCCGACGCCGCAGGCGTCATGCTCGTTGCGCGGATCGTAGAGGCCCTGCGCGGTCATGCCGTTGGCAGTTCGCAGCTCTTTGGCCGGGACGGTATTTTTAACGGCTGCCGCTTTCGTCTGCGCGGCCTGGCCGTTGATCGCAGATGGCGTCAGTTCCGTCATCGTCCTATCCTCCGTTCTCCACCTTGACCCCGACTGTCTCAGGGCGCTGGTTTGCCTTGGGAAGCGAGAGTGCTTCCCCTTCATCCTGCTGCACGTCTTGCGAAATCCATCGAACCATACGGCTATACGCCCGGTTCGCATCCGGTATCGTACAGGCCAGAGCCGGGCCGTCTACCCGCCGCGCGCGACAATGGCCGGAATGGCAGCAATGATACGCCAGTCCAGCCTGTTTTGTGCGACAAAATAAGACAGCACTACTGTCCTAAATTTTTTATGGCAGAAATCGAGAAGCCGCACAAGACCGATTCACAAAAAACTTGGGCGCGCTGCGACACAAAGTTTCGTGACGAGCGTCCGAAACGCAAGCTTTGGTCCGGCTCTTTCGAGGCGACGCGCTGGCTTCACCGCTTTGCCGTCGATTGGCTCTTGCGCTTCGACTGCCGAAGCGGTCAAGTCCCGCCGCTTTCGCCAATCACGATATGGACCTATCGATGTTCTTTGCATCCGACAACTGGGCCGGCGTCCACCCCGACATTTCCGCCAACCTGTCGCGCCATGCCGCCGGCACCGCTGTCGCCTACGGCGACGGCGATCTGGACCGCGCCGTCTATCGCCGCTTCAGCGAGATCTTCGAGCGCGAGGTGCAGGTCTTCTTCGCCGCGACCGGCACCGCGGCCAACGCGCTTTCGATGGCTGCGTTGAACCGAATAGGCGGCATCGCGCTCTGCCATTCCGAGGCGCATATGAATGTCGACGAATTCGGCGCGATGGGTTTCTACACCGGCGGCGCGCGCATGGCGCCGGTGCCGGGACCGCTGGGGCGCATGAATCCGGAGGCTCTCGACCGGGCCATCAAGCGCTATTCGCAGGATCTGGCCCCCGCCGGCCAGCCAATGGCGGTCACCCTCACCCAGGCGACCGAGGTCGGCACGGTCTACAGCGTCGACGATGTCAAGGCGATCGCCGAGGTCAGCCGCCGCCATAAGCTGCCGCTGCACATGGATGGCGCGCGCTTCGCCAATGCGATTGCGGCGACCGGCGTCAGCCCGGCCGAAATGACCTGGAAGAGCGGCGTCGACATCATCTCCTTCGGCGGCACGAAGAATGGCTGCTGGATGGCCGACGCGGTGGTGATCCTCAATCCGGACGTCGGCAAAGATCTGCGCCTGCTGCGCCAGCGCGCCGGACAGACCTTCTCCAAGGCCCGTTTCATCTCGGCCCAGTTCGAGGCCTATCTCACCGGCGATCTGTGGCTGCGTGTGGCGAGGCACGCCAATCAGATGGCGGCACACCTGGCCGAGATCATCGAGGACGCGCCCGTCGGCAAGCTCGCCTGGCTGCCGCAGGCCAATGAGGTGTTCGCGATCCTCACCCGCGAAACGGCCGACAAGCTGCAGGCAGCCGGCGCCAAATTCTACGAATGGGGCGTTCCGCAGGGTTTCGATGGCCATCTCGGCGACAAAGAAGCGATCTACCGCTTCGTCGCCAGCTTCGCGACCACGACGGAAGAGATCGACCGTCTCGGTCAGCTGCTCGCCTGAGTTTCCCGCCATGACGTTGCCGCCTCTCGGCTCGACGATGCGGCCGGTCCGTCCGGCGCCGAACGTGCTGGGCTTCTATGACGGCCGCGTCGATGGCGTCCGCATCTGGTCGGACGAGCCGAACTGGCTCGACGACGGCGCTTATACCCTCGGCATCTGCACCTATGCGATCGTCGACGGATCCCAGGCGCTTGTCTACGACACGCACATCTCCCTGCCCCATGCCCGCTTTATCCGGCGGACCCTCGAGGAGATGGGCGTGACCTCGATACGCGTCGTGCTCAGCCACTGGCATGACGACCATATCGCCGGCAACGAGGTGTTTAAGGATTGCGAGATCATCGCCAACCGCCTCACCGCCGCGGCGCTCGAACGCGGCCGGACTGACATCGAAGGCGGCAATCCGCCGATCAAGCCGCTCGTGCTGCCCAACAGGACGTTCGACAACAGCCTCCGCCTGGCGGTGGGAGCGATCCCGATCGAACTGCGCCAGGTCGAAATCCACAGCCATGACGGCACGGTGCTGCTGATGCCCGACGCCGGCCTGCTTTTGGCGGGCGACACGCTGGAAGACTCCGTCACCTTTGTCTCGGAACCGGAGCGCCTGAGCGAACATCTGGTCGACCTCCAGCGCATGGCCGGCTGGCAGTTCGACCGGATCCTGCCCAACCACGGTTCCTTGCAGGCGATCGAAGCAGGTGGCTATGACAGAAGCCTCATCGCCGCCACACAGACCTATATCCGAAAGCTGCTTGCCTGCCGACAAGACCCGGACCTGGCAAGGCAGGACCTGAAGACCTTCGGCGCCGACATGTTCGCCGCGACAGCGGCCGAATATTTCGCGCCTTACGAAGCCGTTCACCAGCAGAACGTCGCGGCTGTTCTCGCGGCAAAAGCCGATCGCTAGAGTCTTTCATGTTTTGACGGAAGCGTATCCGGCGTTTTCGAAGTAGTTCTTGCATTCGGTTGCCTCGATGG
>NZ_JAIUHR010000009.1 GCF_020165195.1 Mesorhizobium sp. CA14
GCCAGCGCTGCGCATTAGCCCTACAAAATGGCGCTAGCGCGTTGCGATTGCTCATCACCCCAATGCCTCCTCGACAATCCTCCCCAGTTCCGGGGCAATGGCAGTCAAATCCTCCTCGTCCTTGATCAGTACGCCGATGGCGCGGCGGAAGGCTTGCGGCCATGGGCTGCCGCCTTTTTCGAGGATCGTAGCGGCATTCGCCCATTCGACCGCTTCGGCGATGCCGGGCGGCTTGGCCAGTGGCCGCGCGCGGATCTCCTGCACGGCGTTGGCCACGGCACGCGCGGTGGCTTCCGCGACGCCCCCCGCGCGCAGCATGATGATCTCGGCCTCGCGCGCGGCGTCGGGATAGCCGATCCAGTGATAGACGCAGCGCCGGCGCAAAGCCTCGGCCAACTCGCGGGTTCGGTTCGAGGTAAGGATGACGATCGGCTGCGTCGCGGCGCGGATCGTGCCGCGTTCCGGGATGCTGATCTGGAAGTCGGACAGGAATTCGAGCAGCAGCGCCTCGAACTCGTGATCCGAGCGGTCGATCTCGTCGACCAGCAGCACGCGCTGCTCCGGCGCGCGAAGCACCTGCAGCAGCGGCCGGGCGATCAGGAAGCGGTCGTCATAGATGTCGATCTCGTGCTCGCCGGCATGGCGGATGGCGAGCAGCTGGCGCTGGTAGTTCCACTCGTAGAGCGCATGCCCGGCGTCGATGCCCTCATAGCATTGCAGCCGCACCAGCTCGCGGCCGAGCAGTTCGGCGACAGCCTTGGCGGCTTCGGTCTTGCCGACGCCCGGCGCGCCTTCCAGCAGCAGCGGCTTGCCGAGCCGGATCGCCAGGAAAATCGCGGTGGCGAGGCTGTCGTCGGCCAGGTAGCGCGAAGCGGCAAGGCGCGCGGTGATCGCCTCCGGCGAAGCCGCGACCTCAACGGCGTCGCTGCTGGTCATCTCCCCTCAACCCGCCGCCTGCGTCTTCAGCGCGCGCAGGATGCGCTCCGGCGTGATCGGCAGCGTGTCGATGCGCACGCCGACGGCGTCGAAGACGGCATTGGCGACGGCCGGGATCTGCGGGTTGGCGCACATCTCGCCCGGACCCTTGGCGCCGAACGGCCCATCGGCGGAAGGACGCTCCAAGACGATGATCTCGGTCTCGGCCAGGTCCCCTGGGCCCGGCATCAGATACTGGTTGAAGTCCGTGCCGCCATGGTCGCGGCTCGGATAGTACGGTTCGGTCGTCTCGTAGAGCGCGTGGCTGATGCCCATCCAGGAGCCGCCGACGAGCTGCTGCTCGACCATCTTCGGATTGAGCGCGCGGCCAATCTCGAAGACGTTCTTGACGGTGAGAACCGTCACCTCGCCGGTCTCGTCGTCGACCTCGACCTCGGCCACCGTGCACGCGTGGGCGTAGCACGTGGACGGCTTCATCGCGCCCGTCTCCTTCTCCGGGTAGGAGCGCGGAATGAGGAACATGCCGCGCCCCGAGATCGAGCGGCCGCGCTTGAAATGCGCCGACAGCGCGACATCGAAGATCGAGATCGATTTCTGCGGCGCGCCCTTCACCTGTATGTTGCCCTGGCCGTCGGTCTCAAGGTCGGAGGCGTTCACCTCCAGCTCCTCGGCGGCCACTTCCAGCATCACCTGGCGGGCTTCCTTGGCCGCCTGGATGACAGCATTGCCGGCGCGGTGCGTGCCGCGCGAGGCGAAGGTGCCCATGCAGTGCGGACCGGTGTCGGTGTCGGCGGTGTCGATAACGACGCGGTCGGTTGGCACGCCGATCGTCTCGGCGCAGATCTGCGCCATGATCTGCTTCATGCCCTGGCCGAGATCGACGCTGGAGAGCGTGACCATGAAGTTGCCGGTCGGCGTCGAATGGACCAGCGCCTGCGTCGGGTCGCCGCCGAGGTTCATGCCGGTCGGATAGTTGATCGCGGCGACGCCGCGTCCACGCCGGATCGCCATCTTAGACTCCCTTCCTGTAGGAGGACATCGCCATGTATTTTTCCGCCACCGGCCAGTTGGCGGCCCGCGAGGCTGCCTGCATGCATTCGATCAGCGCCGCGCCTTCGGTCGGCTGGCGATGCGCCTTCATGTCGCCGTCGCGATAGGCGTTGATGAAGCGGAATTCGAGCGGGTCCATTCCGATCAGCCGCGCCAGCTTGTCCATCTGCACCTCCAGCGCGAAGTCGCCGATGGTGACGCCGAAGCCGCGCATGGCCGACGATGGGGTGCGGTTGGTGTAGACGCAATAGGTGTCGATCCAGACATTCGGGATCGTGTAGGGGCCGGGATAGTGCGCGGCGCCCTTCTGCGCGCCATAGGGCGAGTGACGCGAATAGGCCCCGGCATCGGTGTAGCCGGTCACCTTGCGCGCGACGATGCGGCCGTCTTTCATGACGCCGTCCTTGATGACGACCTTCTCGGCGGCGCGCGGCGAGGAGATCTGCATCTCCTCCTCGCGGCTGTAGATAAAACAGACCGGGCGTCCGGTTAGCTTGGCCGCGAGGATGGCGATCGGCTCGACGATGACGTCGACCTTGCCGCCGAAGCCGCCGCCGACGGTGCCGCCGACGAAATGCAGCTTCGAGCCGGGCATCTGCAGGATGATCGAGGCGTTGTCGAGCGTGAAGAACATCGCCTGCGTGTTGGTGTAGCAGGTGAAGCGGTCATTGCCCTCGGGCGTCACCACGCAGCCCGTGGTTTCGGTCGGCGCGTGCTCGATCGGCGAGGACTGGTAGGACTGTTCGAGAATGTGGTCGGCCTGGGCAAAGCTTGCGTCGACATCGCCGAAGCGCACCTTGCGGCACTCGCCACTGTCATAGAGATAGTAATTCTGGCCGTGATATTCGTTGACCAAAGGCGCGCCTGGCTTCAGCGCCTCCTCCATGTCGAAGACGGCGGGGAGCACCTCGTAATCGACCTTGACCTTGGCGGCGGCTTCCTGCGCCGCGCGCTCGGTCTCGGCCAGCACCGCAACCACGGCCTCGCCCTTCCAGCGCACCTTGCCGTCGGCGAGCACGGTTTCGTCCTCGGGGCCGATCTGGATCAGGATCAGGATGGTGTAGACATTGTGCGGCACATCCTTGGCGGTCAGCACGCGCACGACGCCCGGATGCTTTTCCGCTTCCGACGTGTCGATCGAGCGTATGCGGGCATGGTGGTGCGGGCTGCGCACCATCTTCAGATGCAGCATGCCCGGGAAGTTGCGGTCGGCGAAATAGGCGGTCTTGCCGGTGACGTGGCCGGGCGAATCGAGCCGCGGGCGGCCCTGGCCGATCTCGTGCAGGCCGTCCTTGCGGACATCGGCGAAATAATCCTTGCGCAGTTCCATGGCTCGTCCCCCCTCAGGCGGCGTTCTGCGAGTTGGCGCGCGCGGCGGCGAGCACCGCCTGGATGATCGGCTCGTAGCCGGTGCAGCGGCAGATGTTGCCGGACAGCGCCTCGACCACATCCTCGCGGCTTGGGTTGGGCGTGCGGTCGAGCAGCACTTTTGCGGCCATGATCATGCCCGGCGTGCAGAAGCCGCATTGCGTGGCGAAGGCATCGAGGAAGGCGCGCTGCAGCGGATGCAGCACGCCGCCTTCGGCGAGACCGGCGGTGGTCCTGATGTCGGCGCCGCCGCAGGTCTCGGCCAGCGTCAGGCAGGAGAGCCGCAATTCGCCATCGATGATGACCGAGCAGGCGCCGCAGGTGCCTTGGTGGCAGCCGCCCTTGGGCGAGGTGTCGCCGATCTTGTCGCGCAGCGCGTGAAGCAACGTCGTGCCGCTTTCGACGAACTCGGCTTTTTCGGAGCCGTTGAGTGTGAATTGAACCGGGACCTTCGCCATTTTTCCTCCCTGCGCGCCTGCCCGGATCGGCCGGACAGACGCGCGTCCCCACGGATGTTAGTCAAGCAGCAGCCGGCCGAGATAGACCGGCAGGACCTCGGCGCGATACCAGGCGCTGGCGATCGGGTCGGTGATCGGCGCGATGCCTTCGCCCGCGGCGGCCAGCGCCGGCGCGATCTCCTGCGGCGTGAGCTTGCAGCCGAGCAGCGCCTTTTCGGCCGCTAAAGCGCGGATCGGCCGATCGGCCATGCAGCCCAGCCCGATGCGCGCCGATGTCACCGTGCCGTCCGGCGCGAGTTCCAGAAGCGCGGCGATGCTCAGCACCGACACACCTTTCGGCTTGACGCGCGATACTTTCAGGAAGCGGAAGCTCTCGGCTTTGGGCGATGCAACATCCACCGCCGTCGCTATGGCGCGGCTGGTGTCGCGATCGGCCAAAAAAGTCTCGACCGGCACTTCGCCGTCTTCGGTGACGACGGTCGCGTCCAGCGCCAGCAGCGCCACCGCGAAATCGCCGTAAGGGGCAGGGGCGAACAGATTGCCGCCGACGGTCGCCATGTTGCGGATCGCCGGCCCGCCGACGGCGCGCGCGGCCGGCGCAAGCGCGGTGAGCTCTGGATGACGGGCAATCGCGGCCATGGTGACGGAAGCGCCGAGCCGGACCTTGCCGCCGGAAATCACTATTTGCGAGAGCCCGGGATCGGTGACGCGCACGAGGCTGGAGACGGAAACGTCGCCTTCATTGGCGGCGCGCACCACAAGCGTGCCGCCGCCGAGATAACGCGTGCCGGCGGCCCGCAGCGCGGCGTTGGCGTCTTTCACGCTCGAAAAAGTCTGCAGCGCAAGCGACATGGCGCGCTCCCGTCAGCTCTGGCCTGCGAAATGGGCCTTCAGGGCGTTGAAGCCGCCCTGGAAGACATTGGCGCCCATGCCCTCGGCCAGCTTGTCGGCTTCCTCGGGCGCTGCGTCGAAGCTCGCTGTCCATTCGGCATAGGTGCGGTTGCCGTCGGTGACGCGCCGCAACTGCAGCGTCGCCTTGTGATTGGTGAGCGGTTGCGGCGTTTCGAGGATCGAATAGCTGACCAGGAAGTTTTCATCCGAGAAGTCCAGCAGCTTCTCGCGCAGCCTTGCGCCGCTGACCAGTTGGAAGTTGCGCACGCAGCCGATCGTGGTGGCGTCCTTGCCGTCCTCGATATGGCTTTCCACCATGCGCGGATGCCAACTGGGCAAACCGTTGAAGTCGCGGATGCGCGCCCAGACCTGCTCGACCGGCGCGTCGATGACGCTGGAGATGGTGACTTTCGCCATAGACTGGTCCTCTTGCAAAGATCGGGAGCAGGCTAGAGCGGCCGACGGGCTCGCGCTTATCAATGCGTCTTGAGCGCATATCAACCAGTCGGAAAAACCGGCGCGTCGATATTCAGGTGATGCCGGCCTGCAAATGGCGGCTTCCTGCGCTTCCGGTGCTCACGTACCTAAAGTACGCTCCGCTCCGGTTCTCGGAAGCCACCACTTTCGGCTCGGCCTGACCTGAATCTCAACGCGCCTTACGCTGTCGCCCGAGCGGCTTCGCGGTAGAGCGTCGGCGGCACGCCGACATGGTCGCGGAAGAAGCGC
Source organism: Mesorhizobium sp. CA14 (assembly GCF_020165195.1). Lineage (GTDB taxonomy): Bacteria > Pseudomonadota > Alphaproteobacteria > Rhizobiales > Rhizobiaceae > Mesorhizobium. The sequence continues at coordinate 5,430 of NZ_JAIUHR010000009.1, forward strand.
GAGAAATTGCCCTGGGTGGTGAAGCCGAGATTGCAGGCGACGGAGATCAGCGGTTCCTGCGACCACTGCAGCTGGCGCACGGCTTCCTCCATGCGCAGCGTGTTCCAGTAGACGTTTGGCGTCAGGTTGGTCTGTTCCTTGAAGAGCGCGAAGAAATGCGGCCGGGAGAGCCCGACCGAACGAGCCACGTCGTCGAACGAGATGCGCTCGCAGACATTGGCCTTCATCAACTGGATCGCCTTGCGGACACGGAAGTCGAGCATCGTGTTGATGCGGGCCCGCGCGGCTTGCGGCGCCGAAGCATCCGCCGCGTCGAGCACGCTGTCGACGAAACGCTCGATCTCGTAGTTGGCGACGTCGTCGATGCTCTCATTGTCGGTCAGGTGATCGAGCAGGTTCGCCGCCGCCTGGTGCAGCCAGGGCTCCAGCGTGATTGCGGCCTGCGTGAACAGCGGCGCCGACGAGGGAAGGTCGCGGCGCCGGCGCGCCCAATCCGGATCGATGTAGAAGGCGAGGAACAGGCCGGGCTTGCCGTCGCGGGAAAGGGCGTGGCTGTGCGGCTGGAACGAGTTGATGCCGGCTGCCGTGTCCGGTCCAAGCCGCACCGTTTCGCGGCCGATGGTCATTTCGCCTGCCGTGCCTTCCAGCCATATGATGAGATGCGCCTCGCCATGGGCATGGGTGACGAAGTCATTGGCGACATTCAGCACGGAAACATGTCCGAACCGGCCCCAGTAGAGCCTGATCGCGTCCGTCATGGGTATCGTTCCTCCCGCAGGCGACTGGCCTCCCTTCGCCTGCCTGGGGATTGTGCGGCTGAGTTCGGGTGCGCGTCAAGGCGCGGCGGAACGGAGGGCGTCACGCGTCGTCCGTCAGGGCCGATTTTCAGACTGGGCGATAGGAGCGCCCACCTTCTCCCACAAGGGAAAGCTAATCACTACGCCTGAAATTGCGGATGCGGTCGAACAGCACCGCCAGGATGATCGCGCCGCCGATGAAGGTGCCTTGCCAGAAGGCGTTGATGCCGAGCAGGCCGAGGCTGTTGCGGATTACCTCGATGAGGGCAGCGCCGACGACGGCGCCGAGCGCGGTGCCGACGCCGCCGGCGAGATTGGCGCCGCCGATGACGGTAGCGGCAATCACCTGCAGCTCCATGCCGTTGCCGAGATTGGTGGTGACGGCGCCCAGCCATCCGGTCTGGATGATGCCGGCAATCCCTGCCGACAGCGCCGAGATCATGTAGACGACGACCTTGATCTGCTTGACGGGAACGCCGGTCAGCGTCGCCGCATGCTCATTGCCGCCGATGGCGAAGATGTGCCGGCCGAATTTGGTCAAGCGCAGGATGAAGCCGGTGATCAGCGCCAGGATGATCATGTAGAGCACCGGATTGGCGATGCCGAACACCCACGCGCCGCCGCCCAGCGCCAGAAGTTTTTGGTGGTCCGGTCCGAACTGGAAGACCACCGTGTTGTTGGACGCGACCATGGCGAGGCTGCGCGCCACCGACAGCATGCCGAGCGTCACCACGAAAGGCGGGAAGCCGAGATAGGCGATGAGCATGCCGTTGAAGGCGCCGATCGCAAGCGCGGTGGCGATCGAGGCCAGGATGCCCACCTCAATCGAATAGCCGGCATGCATGGTGACGGCGAGCACCATCGAGGAAAGACAGAGCACCGAACCGACCGAAAGGTCGATGCCGCCGGTGATGATGACGAAGGTCATGCCCAGCGCGACGATGGCGACGAAGGTGACGTTTCGGGTGATGTTGAAGATGTTCTTCGACGTGGCGAAGGAATCGGTGGCGACGGACAGGAACAGGCAGGCGAGGATGACCGCTATCACCACCCAGAAAGTCTGGTTGGCAAAGAGCCGCGACACGAAGGTGTGCTGCTTCTGCGCGATCGTCTGGTCAAGTGTGACTGCCATTATCGACCTTTCCTGAGAGGCGGGGCGCGACGTTCCGCGCGATCACGCAACCTGTTCGATGGCGCCGGTGATCAGCCCGGTGACTTCCTCGGGCGAGCTCGAGGCGATCTTCTTGTCGGCCACCTTGCGGCCGCGCCGCATGACGATGACGCGGTCGGCAACGTCGAACACGTCGGGCATGCGGTGGCTGATCAGCACCACCGCGATGCCCTGGTCGCGCAGGTGGCGGATGAGATTGAGCACTTCGGCGACCTGCCTGACCGAAATCGCCGCGGTGGGCTCGTCCATCAGCACGATCTTGGCCTGCGACAGCATGGTGCGGGCAATCGCCACCGCCTGGCGCTGGCCGCCCGACATCTGCTTGACGAGGTCGCGCGGCCGCGTTTCGGATTTCAGCTCGGCAAAGAGCTGGCCGGCGCGCTTGTACATCGCGCCATAATCGAGGATGCGGAGCGGGCCGAAGCCGCGGCGTAGCTCCCGGCCGAGATAGACATTGGCAGCGGCCGTCAGATTGTTGCAGAGCGCAAGGTCCTGGTGGACGATCTCGATGCCGTGCTGGCGGGCTTCCGCCGGCTTGTGCAGGACAAGCTCCTTGCCGTCCAGCCGCATGGTGCCGTGGCTCGGGTGGAAATTGCCGGCAATCATCTTCACCAGCGTCGACTTGCCGGCGCCGTTGTCGCCCATCAGGCCGACGACCTCGCCGGCTTCCAGCGAAAACGATACATCGTTGACCGCCTGGATGGCGCCGAAATGCTTCGAGATGTTGGCGAGTTCCAGAACCGACACCAGCCTTAAGCCTCCCCTTTATTGGCTTTATTGGCGCAACTGGCCACCGAACCCGGCGGCGCCGCTTGCGTCTTGCCCCGTCCATCTCCTCCGGAACGGTGCTTCCACGCATTTAGGCAAAAGCGGAGGGGGGCGTCAATCAATTGTCTGACGATTAATTTCGAGACTCGACGAAAAATCGGTTTTGTAGGACAAATAGCAATTGACGCTGGCGAAAAGCCGATATTAGCTAAGCTTCGAAGGAAGGCTTTGCCAATCGTCCGTCCATCCGGCGGAGGGCGGGCAGATGGTTTGATGGTCAAGGATTCGGCTGCGTCGGTATTCGGGCAGACGGATCGGCAAATGCTTATCAGCCCGGGGGCGGGACGCGAACATCATGAGATGCTCGTCATGGTTCTTATGCATCCGGACTGATCAGTGTGGCGGGCACGCGGTGTCCGTCTGTTTCAAGGGAGGACTGATATGAGGAAAACACTTTTGCTTGCCGCCGTCGCCGCCATGGCGTTGGGCGCCGGGCCGGCTTTGGCCAAGAAACAGCTCGTCATCGTCGTGAAAGGTCTCGACAATCCGTTCTTCGAGGCCATCCATCAGGGCTGCGAGAAATGGAACAAGGAAAACGCCAGCTCGGAATATGAATGCTTCTACACCGGCCCGGCATCGACCTCGGACGAAGCCGGCGAGGCGCAGATCGTGCAGGATATGCTGAGCAAGCCCGACACGGTAGCGATGGCTATCTCGCCGTCGAACGCGCCGCTGATCGCGCAGACGATCAAGAGTGCCAATCCGTCGATCCCGATCATGACGGTCGACGCCGACCTTGCCAAGGAAGACGCCGCCCTTCGCAAGACCTATCTCGGCACCGACAACTACCTGATGGGCAAGAAGATCGGCGAGTACATCAAGAAGGCCAAGCCGAATGGCGGCACGATCTGCACGATCGAGGGCAATCCGGCGGCCGACAACATCCTGCGCCGCGCGCAAGGCATGCGCGATGCGCTGTCGGGCAAGGAAGGCCTCTCGGCGCTGAAGGGCGAAGGCGGCTGGACTGAAGTCGCCGGCTGCCCGGTGTTCACCAATGACGACGGCGCCAAGGGCGTGCAGGCGATGACCGACATCCTCGCCGCCAACCCGAAGCTCGACGCCTTCGGCATCATGGGCGGCTGGCCGCTGTTCGGCGCCCCGCAGCCCTATCGCGACCTGTTCAAGCCGATGGCCGACAAGATCGCCAAGAACGAGTTCGTCATCGGCGCCGCCGACACGATCGGCGACGAGGTGGCGATCGCCAAGGAAGGCCTGGTGACCGCGCTGGTCGGCCAGCGGCCGTTCGAGATGGGCTACAAGGCGCCGGCAGTGATGCTCGACCTCATCGGCGGCAAGAAGGTCGACGATCCGGTCTTCACCGGCCTCGACGAATGCACCAAGGAAACGGCCGACACCTGCATCCAGAAGTAGGTGCCGGCCATCCGGAACAAACGAAAAAGGGGCGCCGCGAGGCGCCCCTGACTTTTTCAAAGTTTGCATTCTGGATGAAGGGCGCTTTCGTCTCTCAGATCTTCTGCTTCACGCCGTCCTTCGACGGCATCAGGTCGACGCCATTGAGCTTGCCGATATGGGTGGCAAGCATCGGCACATACTGTTCCGCAGGACCGGTGGCGAAGGCCGTCGCAAAGGAATTCTTCGTGGCGTTGCCGAGCGGGTTGGCGATGCCGGCCGCGCCCGCCATCGATTCCAGATAGGTCAGGTCCTTGAAGGCGTTGGCGATGGTGAACTTGTGCGCGTCGCGGTCGCCTTCCAGAGTCCAGCGCATGAAGGTCTGGTAGAAGCCGCAATCCATGCGGCCATTGCGGATGACGCTGTCGAAGCGCGCCGGCGAGATGCCGACCTTCTCGGCCAAGGCGAGCGCTTCCGAATAGATCGCGGCGTAGCCGAGCGAGACGAAGTTGTTGAGCAGCTTCATGCGGTGGCCGTCGCCGGTGTCGCCGATATGGACGATGCGGCCTGCCCAGGTCTCGATCACCGGCTTCAGCCTGGTGAACACCGCGTCCGGCGCGCCGACCATGGCGTCGAGCGTGCCTTCCCAGGCCTCCTTCGGCGTGCGGCTGAGCGGCGCGTCGACATAGTCGACGCCGAGCGCCTTGAACTCGGCAGCCAGGGCCATGGTCGAGACCGGGTCGGAGGTCGAGCAATCGACGACCACCGAGCCCTGCCTCAGTCCTTCCTTCAGCCCGCCGGGGCCGCGGATGATCGCCTCCACCTCACGCGAGCCGGTCACGCAGATGAAGACGATGTCGGAGGCAGCGGCCACCTCCGTGGACGTGGCCGCTTCCCTGGCGCCGCGTCCCAGAAGGTCTTCCGCAGGCTTGCGGTTCTTGCGGCCAAGGAAGGTGAGCGGATAGCCCTTGTCGACGATGTTCTTGGCGATGCCGTGCCCCATCAGACCAAGGCCGATGAAACCGATGTTCTCGCGGGCAGCGTTGGTGCTCATGTCGTCTCTTCCCTGTCTTTCGTGGTGATGGGCGCCCGCGCGGCGGGCTATTGTCGAGAAGGTTTCCGCGGATCGCGGGTGGCGGGCGGTCGCGGAATACCATATTGTCTGACAATACACATAATTCTCAAGCCTTGTGGAGAGCAAAATGACGAAGCGGATCATGTTCACCGGCGGCAGCGGCAAGGCCGGCCGGCATGTCGTCGAGTATCTGGTCGAACATGGCTGCCAGGTGCTCAACATCGACGCCAAGCCGCTCGATAATCCGAGGGTTCGCACCTTGATCACCGACATCACCGACAGCGGGCAGGTGTTCAACGCGCTGTCGAGCTATATGGGCCTGCACGAGTTCGACCCGTCGCTAAGGGCACAGCCGGTCGACGCCGTAGTGCATTTCGCCGCCATCCCGCGCATCATGATCACGCCCGACAACGAGGTGTTCCGCATCAACGCGATGGGCACCTACAATGTCATCGAGGCGGCGGTGAAGCTCGGCATCCGCAAGGTAATCATCGCCTCCTCGGAGACGACCTATGGTCTGGTCTTCGCCAACGAGCCGCGCAACCCCATGCATTTCCCGCTCGACGAGGATTATGACGTCGACCCGATGGACTCCTACGCGCTGTCGAAGATCGTCAACGAGAAGACGGCTCGGGCCTTTGCGTTGCGCAGCGGCGCCGACATCTATGCGCTGCGCATCGGCAACGTCATCGAGCCGCACGAATATTCGCTGTTCCCGAAATGGTTCGCCGATCCCGGTTTCCGCAAGCGCATCGCCTGGAGCTACATCGACGCGCGCGATCTCGGCCAGATCACCTTGCGGGCCATCGAGAAGGACGGACTGGGCTATCAGGTGTTCAATGCGGCCAACGACGATACCTCGTCGGACCTGCCGACCGCAGAGCTGTTGAAGCGGTTTTATCCAGGCGTGCCGGTCAAGGCCGAACTCGGCGAATATGAGACGCTGCTTTCGAACCGCAAGGCGCGCGACGTGCTCGGCTTCCGGCCCGAGCACAGCTGGCGCAAATACGTCAAGGCGGCGTGAGGCGGCGGCAAATGGCGGTTGAGCTGTGCACATCTTGGCAGGTTGTGGCAAAGCGGGCTTGCCGCGCTTGACAGGCTCTGAAAACGGGATTTTGTGAACCTATGCGGGACGCGAAGCCGAACAACGAAAAAAGGTCGACAAAAATGGCAACGGCGGAACGTCCGTCCGGCATTCGCAGGGCCAACGCGTCACGCATCCCCGGTGCCAGCGTGCATGCTTCGCTTGCGAGCGAAATCGGCCTTCGCATCGTGCGCGGCGACTATCCGCCGGGCACCATCCTGCCCAATGAAGCCAAATGGTCGGAGACCTTCGACGTCAGCCGCTCCGCGGTGCGCGAGGCGATCAAGATGCTGATGGCAAAGAGCCTTCTGGCCTCGCGACCGAAGATCGGCAGCTGGGTCGAACCGAAGGAACGCTGGAACCTGCTCGATCGCGACGTGCTGTCCTGGTACGCGACGTCGCCGGATCGCGAGGTTTTCCTGAGGACGGTGCAGGAATTCCGCCACATCATCGAGCCGGAGGCGACGGCCTTCGCTGCGCTGCGGCGCACCGACGAGCAGATGGCCGAGATCAGCCAGGCCTGCCGCGAAATGGGCGAGGCTACCAATCTGCAGGAGCGCACGCGCGCCGACACGCGTTTCCATCTCGCGATCCTCAGGGCCTCGGGCAACGACCTCCTGGTGCCGCTGGGCGTCTTGATCGAATCCGCCTTCGACCATCTCTTCACCTACACCACGCGCGAGCGGGACGACCTGCATCACGCCCAGAAATTGCATGAAGCGATCGAGAGGAACATTCGCCTGAAGAGGCCGGACGCGGCGCGCAACGCGGTCCGCAAACTGCTGGCCAATACCGACGAAGTTATTCAATCGCGTTAGGGTCTTGTACTGGACCAGTTCGCCAGCACAGAAACTTTGACCGCTGCCCGTGCGTGCGTTGGCAGATCCCATGCCTTGGCGATTGGCCAAGACGCCTATCCCGATCGTCATCCACGGGCGGAGCAAGGAGCGAAGCGACGCGCGCAGACCCGAGGATCCATGCCGTGACTTGGAAGCGCTGCGGCGGTCCAGAATTCTGCACCGTTGCACACTTCGGTCGATGTAACGGCATGGATTCTAGGGTCTACGCTCCGCTTCGCGTAGCTCCGCCCTAGAATGACGAGGTTGGGGTCTTCAGCTCATCGCCAGCGTTTGCGCTGGCTACCCCAAACGGACGTTGATAGCCTTGCCCGACAAGCCTGCATCCAAATCCCTGTGTTGAGGAGCTGGTGCTGGCCAGCTCTCAGCAACCTCAATCCTGCTTCTCGCGGCCGAAGGCGACACGCAGTTCGTCCTTTGCTTTTTCCAGCACCCTCTTGCGCTGTTCGGGCAGATTCTTGCCAGCACGGTTGATGTAGAAATTCAACATCGACATGGCGGACTGGAACGGCTCGGCCTTGCGGCGGTCGCTGTGCTCGGCCGAGCGCTTCAGCGAGGCGGCGATCTTCTTGGCGTCATCGGATTCGAAGACGTGCTCCTCGAGATCGAGCGCGTCGCTATGCTCGGTCACGTCAGCCGACCATTTCCTTTTGGCGGTCATGGCGAAACTCCTTCCTTTCAGAGAAACCCCATGAGGCGAGGCGGGTTCCCGGCTCTGGAGCCACGGATTTGCCCGTCGTGGCGCTGCTCGGCTCAGGAAATGGGCCGATAGTGCGCTCAAACGCGCGATCTCGAAGAAATCGCGAACAGGAGACGCCGTGACGACAATTCCAGGAAACGCGGCAAACAGCGCCGGCATAGACAGCTTCTATGCATGGACGCGGCTCGGCATTTCCTTGCTGCTGGCGACAATCGGCGGCGTCGGCATGTGGGCCGTAGTCGTGGTCCTGCCCGCCGTGCAGGCCGAGTTCGGCGTCGACCGTGCCGCCGCGTCGATGCCTTACACCGCTACCATGGTCGGCTTCGCCGCCGGCAATGTGCTGGTCGGCCGCGCCATCGACCGCGTCGGTTACTGGATCCCGGCGTTGGTTTCCTCGATGGCCCTGGTTGCCGGCTTCGCACTGGCGTCGCTCTCCACTTCGATCGTGCAATTCACGCTCGCCCAAGGCTTGCTCATCGGGATCGGGACATCGGCGATTTTCGGACCGCTGATCGCCGACATCTCGCACTGGTTCAACCGCCGGCGCGGCGTTGCCGTGGCAACGGCCGCGGCCGGCAGCTATCTCGCCGGAACGGTCTGGCCAGCAATCATACCGCCGCTGATGAAGGCGGAGGGTTGGCGCTTCACCTATGTGGCTATCGGCATCGCTTGCCTAGTGACTATGGCGCCGCTGGTCATAATGCTGCGACGTCGCGCCCCGGTTGTCGTCGCAGGCTCGCCGGGCGCACGGCCGGTCCAGCCGATTTCATTGTCGCCGGCCGCCCTTCAGGCGCTGCTCGTCATAGCCGGTCTTGGCTGTTGCGTGGCGATGTCGATGCCGCAGGTGCATATCGTCGCCTATTGCATGGACCTCGGCTATGGCGTCGCCCACGGCGCCGATATGCTGTCGATCATGATGGCCGCCGGCGTCGTCAGCCGCCTTGTTTCCGGCTTCGCCGCCGACCGTATCGGCGGGGTGAAGACCTTGCTGATCGGCTCGGTGCTGCAGTGCCTGTCGCTGTTCTTTTATATTCCCTTCGACGGTCTTGCCTCGCTCTATGTCGTCTCGCTGATGTTCGGCCTATCGCAAGGCGGCATCGTGCCCTGCTATGCGATCATCGTGCGCGAATACATGCCCGCCAAGGAAGCCGGCCAGCGCGTCGGCATCGTCATCATGGCGACGATTTTCGGCATGGCTATCGGCGGCTGGATGTCGGGCTGGATCTACGATCTCACCGGGTCTTACGCGGCAGCGTTCCTGAATGGCATCGGCTGGAATCTCGTCAACCTCGCGGCCATCGCGCTGTTGATGTGGAAAGCAAACCGCAGCGTCACGGCGGTCGCCTGACCGACCTCGGGCACCGACATCGGCTTGCTTGACAACGGTTGACGCATGCGCGACGCCAATCGGCAATGCTGATTTGGCGGGCTGACTTGGTGGCGCGATGACACGGATGCCGATCCTGATGTTGCAGCCGCGCGTCGAAGGCAGCGGGACAAGGCGTTGACCAGGCCGCGCTCCCGTCGTGGCGGCGGCCGTCCGACCATTGCCGACGTGGCGCGCAAGGCCGGTGTCGGCGCGATCACCGTGTCGCGCGCGCTGCGCGAGCCCGGACGGGTGTCGGAGGACCTTCGCCGGCAGATACAGGCCGCGGTCGACGAGCTCGGCTACGTGCCCGACCCGAACGCCCGCGCGCTTGCCTCGGCGCGCGCCGAGGTGTTCGGCGTGCTGGTTCCTTCGCTGACCAACAACGTCTTCGCCGAAGTTGTGCGCGGCATCTATGACAGCCTGTCCGACAGTCCGTTCCGCATCCAGATCGGCAACACCCATTATTCGGGCCTCGAGGAAGAGCGGCTGTTGCAGGTCTTCGGATCGCAACGACCGGCGGCGCTGATCGTGGCCGGCATCGACCAGACCCCCGGCGCGCGACGACTGCTGGAGAATGCGGGCTGCCCGGTGGTCCAGGTGATGGAGACCGGGCCGGACCCGGTCGACATGATGGTCGGCTTCTCGCATTTCGACGGCGGCAGGACGGCCGCCGAGCACCTCCTTGAAGCGGGATACCGCAAGATCGGCTTTATCGGCGCCAGGATGGATCCGCGCTCGCAGCGGCGTCTTGCCGGCTACCGCGCCGCCATGGAGGCCGCCGGTCTGTTCGATCCGCGGCTGATCACCACAACGCCCGTGCCGTCAAGCGTGAGCCTCGGGCGCGAGCTGTTCCGCGACGCGCTGGCCAAGATGCCGACGCTGGACGGCGTGTTCTGCAACAATGACGATATCGCGCTCGGCGTTCTGTTCGAATGCCGTCGCGCCTCCATCGACGTGCCCAAGCAGATCGGCATTGTCGGGTTCAACGATCTCGACATGATGCAGGTGTCGTTTCCGTCGATCACCAGCGTGCGGACGCACCGCTATGAAATCGGCACCCGCGCCGTCGCCATGGCGTTGTCGGCAATCGCCGGAAACCGGCCGGAACAGCGGATCGTCGACCTCGGTTTCGAGCTCAAGCGGCGCGAGAGCACCGCGCGCTGAGAATACCGAAAAATGATGAAACGCGGCGCTTTACAGCCTCACATGGTAGCGCTACCATTTGTCTGTAAAATCGACATTAATTCGGAATCGAACTTGTTTATTATACATAAGCAACAGACGCTCGCTTGTTTATTATGGATAATATGATAAAGTTCTAATGTCGCGCAGGTGAGGGGGAGAGGAGGATCAGGGCGGCGCAGACCGCTCGCCAGGCTGTTCGCCGGCGAATGACGCCGAACGACAGCGCCAGATTTCATAAACAAGCAGAACTGCAACTGGGAGGAATATCGATGATCAAGTCACTCGTTGGCGGCGTCATTGCCGCCACTGCATTCGTCATGCTGAGTTCATCGGCAATCGCCGGTCCTGAAGTGGTCAAAGGGCCTGGGGCGGAGCCGGGCTGCTTCGCGCCTTGGGCGGCCGACACGCAGTTTTTCAAATATCCGAAGAAGGAAGGGCCCTACCGCATCGCGCTCGCCAACGGCTACATAGCGAACACCTGGCGCATTCAGATGATCCAGACCGCCAAGGCCTATGCGGCGCAGCCCGATGTCGCCAAGAAGCTCAAGGAATTCAAGGTCGTATCGACCGGCGAGGATGTGCCGGCGCAGATTTCGGCGATCAACAACTTCATCGATTCCGGCTTTGACGCGATCGTCGTGAACGCACAGAATCCGACCGCCTTCGGACCGGTCATCAAGCGCGCCAAGGAAGCGGGCGTCGTGCTTGTCGCCTTCGACAACATCCTCGACACCAAGGACGCCATCAACGTCAATGTCGACCAGAAAGGCCTCGGCGAGCTCTGGGGCAAATGGCTGGTCGCGCATGTGCCGAACGGCGGCAAGGTGCTCGAGGTGCGCGGCGTTGCCGGCACTTCCGTCGACACCGATCGCCACAAGGGTATCCACGAGGTGCTCGATGGGTCGGGCAAGAAATGGAATGTCACCGAGGTCGTCGGCAAGTGGGATGACGGCGTGGCGCAGAAGGCCACGGCCGATGCGATCGCCACCAGCGGACCGTTCGACGGCATCACAGGGCAAGGCGGCGACACCGGGATCGTGCAGGCGATGATCGACGCCAAGCATCCGTTCGTGCCGTTCGGCGGCGAGACGGAAAACGGCTTCCGCAAATTCTGTGCCGCGCATGCGGCCGACGGGCTGAAATGCTCGTCCGCCGGAACCGGCCCGGCCCAGGTTGCGGTCGCCATCAAGACGGCGATTGCCGCGCTCGAAGGCAATGTCGTGCCGCAGTCGATCAAGCTGCCTTTGGCCATCGTCGAGGATCCGAACTTCAAGGCGGGGCAGGATTTCTTCCCCGACCAGTCCGACAATTTCTTCGTCGGCAATTCCTTCCCGACCTGCGGCATCAATTTCACCGCGCAGGAAATCATGGGCCAGACCAAGGAAAACAAATAGTCTGACACGCCGGCGTCGCGAAAACCGCGACGCCGGCGCTCGATGCCAATCACGAACTGGCCTAGGGAGGGCAGATGGACGGCGCGGCTCCGCTCTTCCGCATGGAAGGCATATCCAAGCGCTATGGCGGCGTGCGCGCTCTGGAAAAGGCCGATCTCACCGTCACAGCCGGCAGCATCCACGCCATTCTCGGTGAGAACGGCGCCGGCAAATCGACTTTGATCAAGGTCATGGCCGGTGTGGTCGCGCCGGATGAAGGTGCTATGAGCTTGGACGGCCGCGAGGTGACATTTGCGTCGCCGGCCGCGGCCAATCAGGCCGGCATCGTTTGCATTTTCCAGGAACTGTCGCTGATTCCGGAATTGAGCGTTGCCGACAACATCGTCATTTCCGATCCACCGAAGCGCTTCGGCATGATCGACCGCAAGGCGCAGCGGCGCATCGCGGAGGAAGCGCTGGCACGCGCCGGCGCCTCCGACATCCATCCCCGAGCCCTGGTCAAGGACCTGCCGCTGTCGCGCCGGCAGATGGTGGAGATCGCCAAGGCGCTGGCTCGCAAGCCGCGCATCCTGATCCTCGACGAAGCGACCTCGGCGTTGACCGCGGCGGATGTCGCCAAGGTCTTCGCGGTGTTGAAGCGGCTGCGCTCGGAAGGACTGGCGCTGCTCTATATCTCGCACCGCATGAACGAGATCGCGGAACTCGCCGACCATTGCACGGTGTTCCGCAACGGCCGCAATGTCGCCAGCTACCCAGCCGGCTCGAAGAGCGACAATGAAGTGGTCGAGTTGATGATCGGCCGCGAATACAGCCATATCTTCCCGCCGAAACCCGTTGGCGCCTCGGCCGCCACGCCGGTGCTCGAAGCGCGCAATCTCTCCTGGGCCGACCGGCTGGACAACATCTCGTTGAGCGTCAGGGCCGGCGAAGTCGTCGGCCTGGGCGGCCTCGATGGGCAAGGTCAGCGCGAATTGCTGTTGGCCTTTTTCGGTGTGCTGCGCGGCCTGCGCGGCGAGGTGCTGATCGACGGCAAGCCGGTTTCGATCGCCAGCCCGACCGCGGCCAGTCATGGCCGCGTCGGCATGGCGCTGATCCCTGAGGATCGCAAGACCGAAGGACTGATGCTGCCGATGACGGTGCGCGAGAACCTGTCTTTCGCGGCGCTCGACAGGTTGTCGAAAGCGGGCATTATCGACCGCGCCGCCGAACAGCGCCTGATCGACGACATGGTCGGGCTGCTGGCGATCAAGACGGCGGGGCTCGACATTCCCGTCGGCGCGCTCTCGGGCGGAAACCAGCAGAAGGTGGTCATCGCCAAATGGCTGATGCGGCAACCGCGCATCATCCTGCTCAACGATCCGACGCGCGGCATCGATGTCGGCACCAAGCAGGAACTCTATCAGCTGATGCGCAAGCTGGCGGATGCGGGCGCCGCGATCCTGTTCTATTCGACCGACTATGACGAGCTGATCGGCTGCTGCGACCGTGTGCTGGTGCTCTATGACGGTGCGATCAAACGCGAACTGGTCGGCGAGGGGATCACCGAGCACGCGTTGATCGCCACCGCGCTCAACATCCATGGCGATGACCGCCGCACCGGGCTGGGAGGAAAGGCGTGAAGGATTGGCGCTACTGGCTGGCCGAGGAGCGCGGAACGCTTCTGGCCTTCGGCATCTTCATCGTCATGTTCGCCATCTACAGTGCCAACCACCCGGCGGGCTTCACCGCCAATGTCGTGCAGACGGCCGCCAACAAGGGTGTGCTGCTCGCCTTCGTCGCCATGGCGCAGACACTGGTCGTGATCACCGCCGGCATCGATCTTTCCGTCGGCATGATCTTCACGCTCACCAACTGCATGGCTTCCTGGCTGGTGGTCGGCACCGGCCTGGAGACGGTCTTCGGCGTGTTGGCGGTGCTCGGCACCGGGCTCATCTGCGGGGCGGTCAACGGCGCCATCGTCATCTATGGCCGGCTGCAGCCGATCGTCGCCACCATCGCCACGGGCGCTGTCTTTTTCGGCCTGGCGCTGCTTTTGCGTCCGGTTCCCGGCGGCTCGGTCAACGAGGACCTCGCGGATTTCCTGACCGGGCGTTTCTTCGGCGTGGTGCCGGCGAGCCTCCTGGCGCTGCTCGTCATCGTGCTTATCGTCTGGGTGCCGTTCAGTCGCTCCGAACTTGGGCGCGCCGCTTATGCTGCGGGCTCATCGGAGACCGCGGCCTACATGTCTGGCGTGCCGATCCGCAGAGGCAAGTTTCTGGCATACACGCTTGCCGGCCTGCTTGCGGCCATCGGCGGCCTGTTCCTCACCTTCTTCACCTATACGGGCGAGGCGGCCTATGCGAGCGGCAACGCCTACACGCTGTTCTCGATCGCGGCGGTCGTGCTCGGCGGCGTGTCGTTGTTCGGCGGCAAGGGCAGCGCCATCGGAGCGATCTTCGGCGCGCTTGCCTTCCGCACCATCGGCGACCTCCTGTTCGTCTTCGACTTCGATCCGCTCTGGCAGCCGTTGTTCCAGGGCGTTATCCTGCTGATCGCGGTCAGCCTTGGCGCCTTCGCGCTGTTTCGGGTACGCAACCGGCTGGAGTGGTTCCTGTGAGCGAAACGACGCTTGGCGGCATCATGGGCGGCATCGCCGGCCGCATGCCGAAATTCATCCGCCGCGCCGACCCGGCGGTGCTGACGGCCTTCGCCTGCATCATCATCCTGCTGCTGCTCGGCAGCCTCTATTCGCGCAGCTTCCTGTCGCCGGAATATCTGCTGCAGCAATTGAAGGTCGCATCCTTCCTCGGCGTCATCGCAACCGGCATGATGCTGGTCATCCTGCTCGGCCAGATCGACCTCTCCGTGCCGTGGTCCGTGGCCGCCGGCGCCATGATGGCCTGCGCGGCCGCCGCCTACGGCCCGGTCGGTGTTGCCCTCGCCATCCCCTTCGGCGTGCTGTGCGGCGTGGCGATCGGCATCGTCAACGGCATCGGTGTCGCCTATCTGCGCATCCCTTCGATGATCATAACTTTGGCCACCAACGCCGTCGCGCAAGGGCTGATGGTGGTCTACACGGGGGGCTTCTCGCCGCAGGATTCGGCGACCGCCGCGATGCGATACCTAGCGACTGGCTTCACCATTCCGGGCGTTCCCAATGCCGTCATCATCTGGGCGCTGATCGGCGCTGCGATGGTCTTCGCTTTGACCCGCACCAGCTTCGGCCGCGCCGTCTACGGCATCGGCAATCGCGAGCGTGCCGCCTATCTTTCCGGCATCGACACGCGCCGCATCGTGATGATCGCCTTCGCCGTCTCCGGCGGGCTGTCGGCCTTTGGCGGGGTGCTTCTGGCGGGCTATGCGTCGAAGGCGGCCCAGTCCATGGGCGATGCCTATCTCCTGCCGTCGATCGCTGCCGTCGTGCTTGGCGGCACGTCGATCCTGGGCGGGCGCGGCTCCTATCTCGGCACGGTGGCCGGCGTGATTCTGATCACGCTCCTGCAATCCATCCTCTCGGTCATGCAGATGCCGGAGGCGGGGCGGCAGATCATCTATGGCGTCGTCATCGTCGCCATGCTTCTGCTCTACGGGCGCGCGCCGGCAAGCCGCTGACCGTGGATGAGGCGAGCGCAAGACCGCAGACCCCGGAGCTTTGCATGAACGATCTTCGTACGGCGCCGGCCATCGTCGTGATGGGTGTTGCCGGCTGCGGCAAGACGGCCGTCGGCGAAGCGCTCGCCGAGGCGCTGGGCGCCGACTTCATCGAAGGCGACCGGTTGCATCCGCCGGAGAATGTGGCGCGCATGGCGCGCGGCGAGCCGTTGACCGATGCGCTGCGCGCGGGCTGGCTCGACGCCATAGGCGAGCGCATCGCGGCCTCGCTCGCCGGCGGGCGGAAACCAGTGGCGGCGTGCTCAGCGCTGAAGCGAAGCTATCGTGACCGGCTGAGCCGCTTCTGCCCTGATATGGCCTTCCTCTATCTCAAGATCGATCGCGAGACCGCCTGGCGGCGGGTCGCGAACCGCAAGGGGCATTTCATGCCCGCAAGCCTGGTCGACAGCCAGTTCGCCACATTGGAAGAGCCTGCCGCGGACGAACAGGCGGTAACGGTCGACGGAACGCGAAGTGTTGCCGGGATCGTCAAACAAGTCGTCGACCCGGGTCGGTGATTTCAGAATACGCACCGGACGGAGGCTTCAGGCGCCCTCGTTGCCGATCGCGGCCTCGGTTGGCCGCTCCGTCAGCCGCACGGCGCTCGACCAGGCCATCATCTGCTCAGGACAGAGTTTGAGCGTCTCCAGCATCTGGTCCCGCTTCGACAGGATAAATCCCGCCTGAACGACGAGGTTCTTCCCTGTCGTATCCCTGGCAGACGATGCGGGCGCCTCTGGGCTCGCGCTCAGCTCTCTGACAATCGCCCGATATTGGCGAAAGGGCGCCGTCTCGATGGTCGCCATATGAAACAGCGCAGCGCCCGCGCGCGCGGCGAAGTTTGCCGGCGCCGAGGCGAGGTGGGTCCAGCCGCGCTCGCCCATGGCCGCCTCGGTGAAGGCGGAGCCGGCATAGATGGTGTTGGTCATCAGCACCACGCCGTTTGCTTTCAGCACTTTCTGGATGCGCGTGGTAACCTGATAGGCGTCGGTGCGCTCAAAGACGATCCGGCTTTTCAGGAAGCGGTTCTCGACCTTGACCAGCGGCGGGTTGATCATGCGCAGGCCGAACTTGGTCGGCGAAAAGCCGTGGTACTGCGCGCTCACCTGATGGGTATCGACGCCAGCCTCATGCAGGGCGCGCTTGCCCATGATCGTCTGCGCCGTGAACTGGTCGCACCATATGATGGCGCCGCGCCCGTTGCGCAGGGCCTGTTGCAGCGCCTCAAGGCCTTCGAGCCGGATCTCAGGCGGCCAGCGCCAGCCGGCGACGAGATGCGCCGCAAGCGTCAGCCGCCGGCGGTGAATGGCGGCGAGTAGCGCCTCGAACATGCTTTTCGTGTCGACGGCATCGCCGAGCACGGCTCTCACCGCGATGTCGTAACGGCCAAAGTCCTTGCGGAAGTGGCGCTTGCGCCTGAGCCCGGATACCCAGCCGCAGATCGGGCTCCACCAGGAGACCGGCAGCATCGCCGCGACGCCGAGATAGAAACAAGACAGCAGGCTCTCGCGCAGGTCCCGATTGGTGAAGCGGCGCAGTTTTCCGGGCCGGGTAACCTTGCGGCTGAAGAAGCGAACGGACTCGTTGCGCTCCGGCACCGGCACGTCGGCGATGATCTCGGTATGATAGATGTCGTTCGACGATGGCTGCCGGCTGGCCCTGCGGGAATTGCCAAGCCAAGGCAGCCTCATGCGTCAGAGCCCTGTTTCATCCTCCAGCCGCTTTACTGCGTCGGCGGTAGACTGGCAACGGGGCGACAGGTCAGGGCCGCGGCTCGTCGTTTGGCGCAATTGCGGGCGGAAGCTTGTGGCGAAGCGGCCGAACCTGGCCGCTGCACGCTTGGCTCAAATCTGAGACGTGAGTTCCGCCGGGAAATCGTCGTTGTCGGCGTCGCGCATGGCGGCGAGGCTGCGGTTGTCCAGCACCTCGGCGATCGCCTGGCGCACTTCCAGCATCATGTGGCGGACCTGGCAGGTGGCCTCGTCGCAATCCTCGCAGCGTTGGTACTGCGTGCGGCTGGCGCAGGGGATCGGCGCCAGCGGTCCGTCGAGCACGCGCACGACATGGCCGATCTTGATCTCGGAAGCGGGCCGGGCGAGGCGGTAACCGCCTTCCTTGCCCTTGCGGCTCTGGACGAAACCGGCATTGCGCAGCTCGCCCAGGATGGCATCCAGGAATTTCTTCGGGATGTTGTTGGCGACGGCGATGTCGTTGACGAATGCAAGCTGGCCAGCCGGCAGGCCGGAAAGATGCACGAGGGCCTTGAGGCCGTATTTGCCTTTTTTGGTCAGCATGCCCGATTCAATTCATCAAACCCCAATGCGCCTGCATCTGGCGGTTGTTTGTGTGCAAATCATGACAGTTGACCGCCTGGCACAATAATTTGCCCGGCAGCTTAGGCACAAACGCGTTGATTCTTCGTAACGTTTTTCACATTGGACACCGGATTTCTCCCGCGAAATGCCGGCGGGCTCAAACGAGGAAAGCCGGCTAAAGCCGGCTTTCCTGCGCTTCCTGATTGTGCGGCGGCTCAGCGGCTGCCGTAGGCCTGATCGAGCAGTCCGCCGGCGGCGAAATGCTCCTTCTGTACTTTGTCCCAGCCGCCGAAGACTTCCTCAACGGTCAGCAGCCGGACATCCGGGAAGTCGGCCTTGTGCTTGGCGGCCACCGTCGTATCGCGAACCCGCAAGCCGTTTGTGGCGGCGATCTCCTGGCCGTCCGGCGTGTAGAGGAAGTCGAGATAGGTCTTGGCGAGATCGCGGCTGCCATGCTCGTCGGCAACCTTGTCGACGATCGCCACGGGGAACTCGGCGAGCAGGCTGACGGAAGGCGTGACCTGCTCGAATTTGTCGTCGCCATATTCCTTGCGGATGCCGCGCGTCTCCGACTCGAAGGTGATCAGCACGTCGCCGATCTCGCGCTGGACGAAGGTGGTGGTGGCGGCGCGGCCGCCGGTGTCGAAGATCGGTACGTTGTTGAACAGCTTGGTGATGAATTCCTTCACCTTGGCGTCGTCGCCCTTGAAGGCTTCCTTGGCGTAAGCGGTGGCGGCGAGATAGGTGTAACGCGCATTGCCGGATGTCTTCGGGTTGGGGAAGATCACCTGCACGTCGTCACGCACCAGATCGTTCCAGTCCTTGATATGCTTGGGATTGCCGGCGCGCACCAGGAAAGACGGCAGCGAATAGAAGGGCGAGGCGTTGTCTGGAAAATCCTTCTGCCAATCGGCTGAGATCAGTCCCTTCTTGACCAGGAAATCGACATCGGTGACCTGGTTGAAGGTGACGACATCGGCGCCAAGACCTTCAGCGATCGCGCGCGCCTGCGCCGAGGTGCCGGCATGCGACTGATCGACCGTGACGCCGGGGTGCTTGGCGATGAAGGCCTTGTTGATGTCGACGAACAGCTCGCGGCCGACGTCGTAGGACGCATTCAAAAGCTTGTCGGCCGACCAGGCTTGGGAGGACGCGAGGACGAGACCGGCAACAGCCGCGATGCCGAGCAATAGACGCTTCATGAAAACAGGCTCCGACGAAAATATGCTAACTGACGAACGATAGCCGGAGTCCCGGTTCGCGGCGAGACATGCGGGCGGCACGATGGCGCCGCAACGAGAAAAGATATCGCTGACGTAGTCGGTTATTAGGATTTCTTTCCGGCGAGAGCCTCGCTTTAGCCAGGCCTAGAAGCAAAAAGATTGCATTTTGGCGCTTCAGCATATACATTTGGCATATACAAGGAATGCTACATGACCCGATATCGCCATGCAGCGACGCCGCCGAAGGAGGCAAAGCTGTTCCGCAACAACCGCAGCCAGGCGGTACGGATTCCAGTCGAATTCGAACTTCCCGGGGACAAGGTCTTGATCAGCCGCGAAGGCGATCGTCTCGTCATCGAGCCGGTTCGTAAATCAGGTCTCACGGCGTTGCTTGCGCAATGGGCGAAAGAGCCCCCGCTCGGTTCCGAGGATGACTTCCCTGAGATCGACGATGGTCCGGTCAAACCCGAGAGCATCTTTTGATGCGGTTCATGCTCGATACGAACATCATAAGCGATATGATCCGAAACCCGGCCGGCAAGGCCGCCGGCGTCATGGCGCGCGTGGGAGACGCTGCCGTGTGCACCAGCATTGTCGTCGCTTCGGAACTGCGGTACGGCTGCGCCAGAAAGGGATCGACCAAGCTGCTCAAGAAGGTCGAGGAGCTGCTGGCAGAGATTCCGGTCCTGCCGCTCGACGTGCCGGTTGATGCCGAGTACGGCGCGTTGCGCGCCGAACTGGAAGGCAGGGGCGAGACCATCGGCCACAACGACCTTTTTATCGCTGCTCACGCCTGCGTATCGGGCACCACGCTGGTAACGGCCAACACAGCCGAGTTCGCCCGCATCAGAAAGCTGAAGGTCGAGAACTGGCTGGAATAACGCTCGACGCGACGGTCAAGCCGCCGGAAAAAGCTTCCAGCGACGCGGCCTGAAGGCCACGCGGCTCTTCTGCGCCGCGGGATGGTCGACCGGCAGCTCGATCTCGACGCGCTGGCGCTCGCCGCCGACCTCGAGCTCGACACGCCTGGTGCCGGCGACGCGGCGGCTGGCGGCAACCGTGCCGGCGATGCAGCCGCTGCAGCCGTCGAGCAGGTCGACATCGTGCGGGCGGAAGTAGAGAACCGCCTCGCCGGACGGCGCATGCGGCGCCGAGAGCCCGATCGGCCGGTCGGCGATCCAGACCTCGCCGTTCTCGACCTTGACCGGCAGTGAGCTCGACTCGCCGATGAAGGAATAGACGAAGGGCGAGTTCGGCGTGTCGTAGATGTCGTCGGCGGTACCAACCTGCTCGATGCGGCCCTGGCTCATGACCACGACGCGGTCGGCGAGCTCCAGCGCCTCTTCCTGGTCATGCGTGACGAAGACGGTCGTGTGGCCGGTGCGGTCATGGATCTCGCGCAGCCAGCGGCGAAGCTCACGGCGAACCTGCGCGTCGAGCGCGCCGAAGGGTTCGTCGAGCAAAAGCACCTTGGGCTCGATCGCCATGGCGCGCGCCAAAGCCACGCGCTGGCGCTGACCGCCGGAAAGCTGCGCCGGATAGCGCTTTTCCAGGCCAGACAACTGGACGAGGTCGAGCAGTTCGAGCGCCCGGCGGCGGATTTCCTGCCCCGAGGGCCTTGCGCCGTGCCGGACTTTCAGGCCGAAGCCGATATTGTCGGCAACCGTCATGTGGCGGAACAGCGCGTAATGCTGGAAGACGAAGCCGACATTGCGCTCCTGGATCGACTTCTGCGAGGCGTCCTCGTCGCCGAAGAAGATCGCGCCTTTGGTCGGCCGCTCCAGGCCGGCGATCAGGCGAAGCAGCGTCGTCTTGCCGGAGCCCGACGGGCCGAGCAGCGCGATCAGCTCGCCGGACCTGATGTCGAGCGACACATCGTGGAGCGCCGGAAACCGCTCGAACTCCTTGCGCACGTTGACGACGCGAACTTCCATGCAAATCCCTCAGTCCGTTGATGCTGTCGTTGTTCCCAAAATTGCCAGGCAACTCTTCGGCGACAGATAGTGTTCAGTGTCCGCGCGTCGCGGCGATCTCGGCGCCGTAGCGCATCTCGAGAAGCGTTTTCAAGACCAGCGTCACCAGCGCCAGGCCGGCGAGCAGCGAAGCGACGGCAAAGGCGCCGACGGCGTTGTATTCGTTGTAAAGGATCTCGACATGCAGCGGCATGGTGTTGGTGAGGCCGCGTATGTGGCCCGACACCACCGAGACCGCGCCGAACTCGCCCATGGCGCGCGCATTGCACAGAAGCACGCCGTAGAGCAGTCCCCATTTGACGTTGGGCAGCGTCACATACCAGAAGGCCTGCCAGCCGCTGGCGCCCAGCGAAAGCGCCGCCTCTTCGTCGCCATTGCCCTGTTCCTGCATCAGCGGGATGAGCTCGCGCGCGACGAAGGGGAAGGTGACGAAAATGGTAGCCAGCACGATGCCGGGCACGGCGAAGAGGATGACGATGCCATGCGCCTTCAACCAGGCGCCGAGCAGTCCCTGCGCGCCGAAGAGCAGCACATAGACAAGGCCCGAGATGACCGGCGACACCGAGAAGGGCAGGTCGATGAGGGTGGTCAGGAACGCCTTGCCCTTGAATTCGAACTTGGCGATCGCCCAGGCGGCCGAGATGCCGAAGATGACGTTGAGCGGCACCGAGATCGCCGCCACAAGCAAGGTCAGGCGGATGGCGGAGCGCGTGTCGGGGCTGGAAAGGGCTTCCGTGTAGGCGCCGATGCCTTTGGCGAGCGCCTCGTGGAAGACGACGATCAGCGGCAGGAGCAGGAAAACGGCGAGGAAGGCAAGGGCGATTGCCATCAGCACGGCCTTGACGGGTCGGCTTTCGGTCACTGCGGCCGACTGGCTCTCGTGATGCAGCTCGTAGGATTTGATCTCGGGATCAGCCATAGCGCTTGCGGCTCCATGTCTGGACGAGATTGACGACCAGAAGCATCAGGAAGGACAGCGCCAGCATGATCGCGGCGATCGCGGTCGCCGCCTCGTAATTGTATTCCTCGAGCCTGATCACGATCAGAAGCGGCGCGATCTCGGACTTGAAGGGCAGGTTGCCGGCGATGAAGATGACCGAGCCGTATTCGCCGACGCCGCGCGCGAAGGCGAGCGAGAAGCCGGTGATGATCGCCGGCGCCAGGCCTGGGAAAAGCACGCGGGTGATAATCTGGAAACGGTTGGCGCCGAGCGTGGCGGCAGCTTCCTCGACCTCCTTGTCGATCTCTTCCATGATCGGCTGGACGGTGCGCACGACGAACGGCAGGCCGATGAATACCAGCGCAACGACGATGCCGAGCGGCGTGTAGGCGACCTTGATGCCGAGCGGCATCAGAAGTTGGCCGATCCAGCCGTTCGGCGCATAGAGCGTGGTGAGCGCGATGCCGGCGACGGCCGTGGGCAGGGCGAAGGGCAGGTCGACCATCGCGTCCGCGATGCGGCGTCCGGGGAAACGGTAGCGCACCAGCACCCAGGCGACGGCCGTGCCGAACACGACGTTGACGACAGCCGCGAGGAAGGCGGTGCCGAAGCTTATCTTCAGCGCGTTGAGGGTGCGCCGGTCAGCGGCGATTGCCCAGAAATCGGCCCAGCCAAGCGCGGCCGAGCGCCAGACCAGCCCCGAAAGCGGGATGAGGATGATGAGCGTGAGGTAGGCAAGCGAGAAGCCGAGCGTCAGTCCGAAACCCGGAATGACACTCGGCTGCCTGAATCGCCACCCCGTCTTGACGGGTGCTGTGTTCATACTGTTCTGGATCGTCCCTTCTATTCAAACCAGAATGGCTTTGCGCAGTCGCATTTGGCTGCCGTGGCTCGCCGGCCGTCCGGCCTCACTGCGCCGGCTTGTAGATCTGGTCGAATATACCACCGTCGCCGAAATGGTAAGGTTGCGCTTTCTTCCAGCCGCCGAATTGCGGGTCGTCGATGGTGACCAGCTTGATTGCCGGGAGCTTGGCGAGGTCCTCGGCAGGCACAAGGTCGGGCTTGGCTGGGCGATAGTGGTTCTTGGCGATGATGGTTTGCGCTTCCTTGGAATAGAGCCAGCTCAGATAGGCCTCCGCGACCTTGCGCGTGCCCTTGGCATCGACATTGGCGTCGACGACCGCAACCGGCGGCTCGGCCAGGATCGAGGTCGGCGGGTAGACGATGTCGAAATTGTCGGCGCCGAATTCGTCGAGCGCGAGATAGGCTTCATTCTCCCAGGCGATCAGCACATCGCCCAGGCCCTTCTGCGCGAAGGTCACCGTCGAGCCGCGCGCGCCGGTATCGAGGACCGGGACGTTCGCATAAAGCTTGCCGACGAACTCCTTGGTCTTGGCTTCGTCGTTGCCGTCATTGGCGTTTGCGTAAGCCCAGGCGGCAAGATAGTTCCAGCGGGCGCCGCCGGACGTCTTCGGGTTCGGCGTGATGACCTGGACGCCGTCCTTCACCAGATCGCTCCAGTCGTGGATGCCCTTGGGATTGCCCTTGCGCACCAGGAAGATGATGGTCGAGGTGTAGGGTGCGGAGTTGTTCTCGAACTTCGTGCGCCAGTCCGGGCTGATCTTCTTCGTCTTCGAGACGATGGCGTTGATGTCGCCTTCGAGCGCCAGCGTCACGACGTCGGCGTCGAGGCCGTCGATCACCGCCCGAGCCTGCGCGCCGGAACCGCCATGCGACTGCTGGATGGTCACGGTTTCGCCGGTCTCAGCCTTCCAGTGCGCGGCAAACGCCTCGTCATAGGCTTTGTAGAGTTCACGTGTCGGGTCATAGGAAACATTCAGAATGGTCGTGTCGGCAAACGCGAAACCGAGCGCGCCGAACTGGACAGATGTGGCGACCAGCGCGCCGAGCAGTTTCCTGAAATGAGGTTTGGTCATTCCGGCCTCCGTTGAACTGCTGCGAACTCTACCGAGTTTATAGAATTTAGATGCATTGAATGTTGCCTTTTTCATCTCCCTGAAGCAATTTTTCGCCGAGCTTGGGTCGGCTGAGGAAATAACTTCCTCAGCCAGCGGCCGCATGGCTCTTCATCCGCCGGCCCTAATTAGAAGCGGTCAGGGTAATGACAACCCTGGGCGCCTCAATTGGCGTTGACCGGAAAATCGAAGCGCTGTTTTGGGAAAGGCTCTTTTGCCAGGGTGAAGTGCCACCATTCGCGCGCATAGTTGCGAAAGCCGGCGGCACGCATGGCAGTCAGCAGCGTTTTGCGGTTCGCGGCGGCTTCGGCGCCGATCAAGGCGCTGGCGGTTTCGCTCTTTGGATCGAAGCAGTCGAAACCGGTGCCGAAATCGAGCGTGCCGCCGTTCGGCGCACCGCAGGCCGGATGAACTGCGCTTTTACTATCGGCGATAGCAAGGTCCACCGTCGAGCCTCGAGAATGGCTGGAGAACTCGCCGATATAGCCTTTGGCGATGAGATCGCCACGTTCGACGGTCGGATACCATTGCGGGTCGGGCCGGCCGCCTTCTCGCGTCCATTTGCCCATATCGGCAACCGCGCGCGCCGGCCGGTAGCAGTCGAACACGACCAGCGTCAGGCCTCTGGCGGTCATGGCTTTCTGGACGCTGGACAGTGCCTTCGCGGCCTGAGCAGTGAGGATGCAGACCGGCGCGTCATAGCCGTCGGCCTTGCGGTGCAGGAAGTTTTCCAGGCCGGCGTAGCGGATATCCTGGCGAATGGTCGGGTCGATATCGGCTAGTCTTACGAAGCCGGCGGGCAGGGGATCGGCGCGAACTGGGGCGGAGGTTGTGAGTAAAAGCGCTAGCGTGGCGAGGATGGCAGCGGCTGATTGCCAAAGTTGGCGCGAGGCACCCCCCTCTGCCCTGCCGGGCATCTTCCCCGCAAGGGGGGAGATTGGCAGTTTCGGCGCTGGCTCTATCTTTCTCAGGTTGATGATTGGCGAAAGCGGTGAAGCGAATAATCTCCCCCCTTGCGGGGGAGATGGCCGGCAGGCCAGAGGGGGGTGCCTCGCGCCGGACATCAGGCCAAGAAACGCAATTCCCTGAATCGCTTGCCGCGTTCTATTCAACGAACACCTTCACGCTCGCCGCGCGTCCGGCCGCATCGATCACGGTCAGGGTCGAATAGCCGGTGCCGTCAGGCTGCCAGGTCGCCGTGCGGCGACGGTCGATGCCGGCGAGCGGCTTGCCGTTGGCGAGCCAGCGGAACGGCGCCCGGCCGCCCTGCAGTTTCAGCACCAGCGGCATCGCCTCGGCCGAATTGGTGCCGAGGTCGACGCGGGCGCCATTGGGCGGGAAGATGATGGTCGGAGCCGGCTCGGTGGCGGTCGCCTGCATCAGACCGTCGGCGCCGGCGCCGAAGCGGGCGAGCGTCACCGGCAATTCGCCGCGCTTGGGGTTGAAGACGCCCGGCGGCGGGCCGGGCAATGGCACGCTGGCAAGGCCGGAACGGACGAAGCCTTCGAACAGGATGGGCGCCGCCGAGACATAGCCCGACAGGCCGGGGATGGGGCTTGCATCGGCGCGGCCGACCCACACACCCAGCACATAGCGGCCGTCGAAGCCGACGGACCAGGCATCGCGATAGCCGTAAGAGGTGCCGGTCTTGTAGGCGATGCCGCGCTGCATGGCGCCTTCCGGCGGCTTCACGCCGGACAGGATGTCGTTGATCTGCCAGGCCGCCTGGTCGTCGAGAATGGTGGCGGTGGTGCGCTCGGCGGCCGGCTCGGTGCCGTCATGCAGCGTGTGCATCTTGCCGCCATTGGCGAGGCCCGTATAGAGCTGCACCAGGTCGCGCAAGGTCACGCCGACGCCGCCAAGCCCGATCGCCAGGCCCGGCGCCTCGTTGACAGGCAGGATCGGGTTTACGCCGGCCTGGCGGAAGCGCGCCGTCAGCCGCGCCGGACCGACGGCGTCGAGCACGCGGATCGCCGGCACGTTGAGCGACAATTGCAGCGCCTGGCGGATCGAGACGTCGCCCTGGTAACCCATGTCGAAATTCTTCGGACGGTAGCCGCCGAAATCGGCCGGGCTGTCCTCGATAATGGTTTCCTGCGCCACCAGCCCCTGCTCGAAGGCCAGCCCATAGATGAAGGGCTTGAGCGTCGAGCCGGGCGAGCGCACCACCTTGGTCATGTCGATCCAGCCGGAGCGGCTGGCGTCGAAGAAATCGGCGGAGCCGACTTCGCCGAGAATGTCGCCGGTGCGCGCATCGGCCATGACCATGGCGACGGAAAGTTTCGGCCCGAGCTTCTTGGCGGCATCCCTTGCCACCTGTTCCAGCCCCTGCTGCACGCTTTTGCGGATGGTGAGCTGCAGCGGCCGGCCGGGCACGGCCTTGGGCAGCATTGCATAGGAGGCATGCGCGGCCAGCGCCGGCAGCTTGCGGCGTAGGCCGGCGACATCGTCGAGCGCTGCGCGCGCGGCTTCGCGTTCGCCGAGCAGTCCGGCCGAGACCATGCGGGTCAGCACGCGGTCGCGCGCCGCATGGGCGATGCCGAGATTGCGGTCGGGACGGCGCTTTTCCGGCAATTGCGGCAGCGCGACGAGCAGGGCGGCTTCCGAGACCGTGAGCCGCTTCGGCTCCTTGCCGAAATAAGCGAGCGATGCGGCGCGCACGCCTTCGAGATTGCCGCCATAGGGCGCCAGCGTCAGGTAGCGTTCGAGGATTTCCTGTTTGGTGAGCCGCCGTTCGATCTGGATGGCGCGCAGCAACTGCTTGAGCTTGGAGCCGAGGCTGCGGCTGTCGCGCGGCTCGATCAGCCTTGCAAGCTGCATCGACAAGGTCGAGCCGCCGGACACGATATGGCCGCTGGTGACGAGCTGGCCGGCGGCGCGGCAAAGCGCCAGGACGTCGACGCCCCGGTGATCCCAGAAGCGCTTGTCCTCATAAGCCACCAGCATGTCGACGAACTGCCTGTCGACCTGATCGAGGCGGGTCTCGAGCCGCCAGTAGCCGTCCGGCGTCGCGAAGGCGCGCAGCAGCTGTCCGTCGCGGTCCTGCACCTCGGTGGAGACCGTCAGCTTTGCCGGCAGCGGCGGCGGGAAGGCGCGGTCGAGCTCTACGAGCGCAGCGACCGAAAGCGCCGCGAAGCCGGCTAGAGAAATCCCGGCGATGGCGGTTCGACGCAGGAATTTCCTGGAGAGCATGGTGCTGCCCCTCATTGCCCTGCCGAGCATTTTTCCCCGTATAGTGACGGCGAGAAAGGGGCTTGCGCAGAGGCTTTCGCCAATTTCCAACGCTGCAGGAAAGAGGCCAATAATCGTGACGGTCCCCTTCTCCCCGTCGCTATGCGGGGAGAAGGTGCCGGCAGGCGGATGAGGGGCAGCGCCATCGTCCTGTCCATATTTCCTCGGCGCCTTATTCCGACTTGACCTCCATCACGCCGGTGGCAGTGCGGGCCGAATATTGCGGCCGGTACATATCCTCAACCGTTGCCGCCGGATGGGCGTAGGTGCCCGGCGTCACGGCGCGAACGACGTAGGCCAGCGTGATGTTGCGGTCGTGGTCGCCTTCATTGGGGTTGAAGGCGGCGACGAAGCGATCATCGCGGAACTCCAGATGCGCGGCATCGGTCTGCGCCAGCCAGGAGAAGTTAGACAATTGCGCGCTGGAAACCAGGCTCGGATTGTCGATCTCGAAGCCGGCCGGCAACAGGTCGGTGATCAGGAGCCGCGACGGCCATTTGTTCTGCTCATAGATTTTGAGCACGACCACATAGCGCTCGTTCTGCTTGGCCTCGGTGACATTGGCCTCGGTGCCGTCGAGCTTGTAATAAGTGCGCGCGATGGTGAAGCCGTCGCCGCCGGCCGGCAGCGGCTCGACCGGCGCGGCCACCGCGGTCACCACCGCCTGCAGCGGCGTCGCGCCGGTGTTGGCGATGGTGAGCGGGCTGTCGACAAGATTGCTGCCGGCAACCTGGTCGGAATAGCCGCCCGAATGCGGTGCGCCGTTGACGGAAAGCGTGATGGAATCATTGCCTTCCTTCAGCGCCCGCGCGGCGAGCAGCATCCAGGATTCGTCCTGCGTGCTCGTCCAGCGGGCATCGGCGCGCGCCACGCCTACCAGCTTGATCAGCTTCGGCATGATGCTGGGCACCGGCTTCGATTCCGCCGCCAGCGCCAGTATCGCCGCGCCGTCGCGCAACCGCGAGCCATAGTCCGAGCGGTACCAGTCGTAGTCGGTTTCCGACTGCGCCAGCCTGAGCGCCGTCTGGAAGGTGGCTTCCGAACGCTGCGCGTCGCCGTAGAGCGCCAGGCTTGCCGCCAGTTGGGCGACGGCCATCGGGCTGGAGAAGGCTTCGAGCTGCGTGTCGGCGTAATAGCGCAGATCGCCGATCGAGGCCTTCTTGTTGCGGGCGAGCACGTAAAGCGCATAGGCGATCTCGCTGCCCTTGTCCTGGACATCCTGGTCGTAGCCGAGCGAGTTCTGCAGGTTGTTCAGTGCCTGGCTCATGGCCAGCGCCGGCACATCGTACTTTTCCTCGCGCGCCCGGGTCAGGAACTCGGTGACATAGGCGTCGAGCCACAGATCGCCGGAGCCAGGCCCCCAGAGGCCGAAGCTGCCGCTTGCCGCCTGGTAGGACAGCACCTTGTAGATGGCGTCCTGGATGCGGCCATGCAGGTCCGGATCGGTCTCCATGCCGATGCTCTTGGCCATGTCGTTGACATAGAGCAGCGGCATGGCGCGGCTGGTGGTCTGCTCGGCGCAGCCATAGGGGTAGCGATCTAGCGACATCAGAAGCGACGGCACGTCGAGCGCGGACGACTGCGAAACGCCGACGCTGACCGAAGCGCCGTCGAGCACGCTGGCGGCAAGCAACTCCTTGTCGACGCGCAACGAGCCGCCATTGGGCTTCAGGTCGACAACCATGCGGTTGGTGACCGGAAGCTGCGCCGGGCGCACCGGCAGATAGAGCGTCTGCTCGACCTCGGTGCCGCCGGCATGGGCCAGCTTGACGGTGACCGAGGCATCGCCCGCGGTCTTGGCGACCAGCGGGAACGTGAGCGACTGCCGCTTGCCCTGGGCGAGCGTCAGCTTCGCGGGCAGCGGCTTGTCGCCGGTCGACAGGTCGCCGGTCGTGGTGACCGAGAGCGCATAGTCGCCGGCCGGACCGTCGGTGTCGGCGATGTCGAGGCGCATGGTCGCCGCATCGCCCGGCGCCAGGAAGCGCGGCAGGCCTGCGGTGATCACCACCGGATCGCGCACGATGACGTCGGTCTGGGCATGGCCGACCGCATCCTTGGTCCAGGCGACGGCCATGACGCGCACGGTGCCGTTGAACTGCGGGATGTCGAAATCGACGCGCGCTTTGCCGTTGGCGTCGAGCTCGACCGGGCCGGAGAAGAAGGCGACCAGCTTTTCGGTCGGCGGGCTGCCTTGCGCCTGCATGTTCGCCCCGTCGCCGCCGGTGCGTATCTTACCCATGGTGCCGAGCGAGCCGTCGATCAGGCGTCCATAGAGGTCGCGGATCTCCAGCCCCAGCATGCGCTGGCCGAAGAACCAATCCGCCGGATCGGGCGCCTTATAGTTGGTGAGGTTGAGGATGCCGACGTCGACGGCAGCCACCGTCACATAGGCATTGCTGCCGGCCTGGGCGCCGCTAACGGCGACCGGGATCGACAGCTGCTGGCGCGGGACGGTTTTTTCCGGCGGCGTCAAGCTGACCGCCAGCTTCTTCGAGCCCGGATCGACCGACAGCCATTGGATGCCGATGGCGCGGGCCGGCATGCGTGATTCCTGCGCGTCGCCGGGCCGGAACAAGGTCGCCGTGACATAGGCGCCGGCGCCCCAGTCGTCGCCGACAGGGATGTCGACGGTGCTGCCGCCGGCAGGCACCGAAGCGGTGACGGTTTTCAACAGCTTCTCGGCGCCAATGGTGACCAGCAACTCGCCGGCAAAATGCGGCGAGACCTTCAGCTTGGCAACTTCGCCGGCAGCGTATGTGTCCTTGTCCAGCGCGATCTCCAGGCCGTCGGGCGTCTCGGTGGTGGTGGAGGCGACATACCAGCCGGCATCGAACTCATAGCTCGTCGCCGGCCCGTCCGGATCGGCGGTCTCGACCTCGAGCCGGTAGCGGCCCCAGTCGACGGGCAGCGACACGGTCGCCTCGCCATTTGCCTTCAGGTCGACCGCGCCATTGGCGACGGCCTTGGTGAGGTTCACCGCCTCGTAGTTCCAGGAATTGTTGGAACGGTACCATTGATAGTTCCGCTCGACCTTGACCAGCGACCACTGCGCGCCCTTCAGGTCCTCGCGCTTGCCGTTCGGGTCGACGGCGATGATGCTGAACTTGGCGGTCCCGCCCTGCGGCACCTCATCGCCCTCGAAGTCCGGGCGAATGCCGATGACGTCGCGTTGCGGCCGCACGCCGATGTCGAGCGAGCGCTCGACGGCGCGGCCGCCGGCCTCGCGCATGCGCACGGTGACCTTGGCATTGACCAGCTTGGTGGTCGACGGCAACTGGGCGATCGTGACCGGGAATGTCGCCTTGCCGTCGTCGCCGACCACGGGAAGGTTGGCGAGAGGCGTCACGGTCGGCTCGCTCGACTGCTCGTCGGCCAGACCGAAGCTGAAATCCTTGAAACTGTCCCAGGTGCTGGTGGTCGACAGCGTCAGCTCGCCTTCAAGCGCGAGGCCCGCAGCCGGCGCGCCATAGAGGAAACGGCCGTCGACGGTGGCGTTGGCGGTCTCGCCTTGGGCGATCTCCTTCTTGTCGGCGGTCAGGTCGAATTCGATACGATCCGGCACGAAGTCTTCTACCAGGAACATCTGGCTGGCGACCGGCGACTGCTTGGGATCGGTGTAGATCGACACCGTCCAGGTGCCGCGCATGGCGTTGGGCTCGAGCGGCAGGTCGACAGCGTGGCCGCCGGCGGACTCGCCATTGCTGACGATACGGCGGTTCTCGACGCCGTCGGGGCGGGTGAAGATGAAGGTGAGCGGCAGGTTCTCGACCGCTTTTGCCGCGCCGTCGCGGGCAAGGGCTGCGACATGCACGTCCTCGCCGGCGCGGTAGATGCCGCGCTCCGTCCAGGCATAGACATCGAGCGCGCCTGGCGAGGCGCGCCCCTCGACGCCGCGATCCGACAGGTCGAAGCCGGCCTTGCCCATGTCGAGGAAGACGAAGTCGTTGTCGCCCTGCTTGGCCATCAGCACGGCCGGCACCATGCCGTTTTCGCCGCGGGTCAGACCAGGATTGAAGACGGCGTGGCCTTCGGCATCGGTGGTCGCGGTGCCGAGAATCTCGTTGTTCTTGGCAAGCAGCGTCAGTTCGGCGCCGGAAATCGGCTTGGCCGAGCCCAGCGAACGGGCAAAGACGTTGAGTCCGTCCTGGCCGGTATAGGTGGAAAGGCCGATATCGGAGACGACGAACCACTGCGTGGCGCGTGAACCATAGTCGTCGCTCTTGTCATCGACCGGCTGCGCGGTCAGCACATAGACGCCGGGCTTGCGCTGCGGGATCGCCTCGTCCACCGGGAACGAAGTGGTAACCTCCTTATTGAGATCATTGGCGATATCGAGGGTGCCCGACCAGACGGGGGCGCCCATCTGGTCGGAAATGGTGGAGATGTCATAGCCATCGAGCTGATGCAGGAACTGATAGCCGGTCAGAAGCTGCGCCAGCGAACGATCGCCGATCCGGTAGAGCGTCATCTTGGCGGCGTTCATGTTGACGGTGACGACCGGAATGCCGCGGCGCGCGCCGGCCGGCAGCACGAAGCTGTCGCCGGTGAAGCGTGCGGACGGGGCGCGGTCCTGGATGTAAATCGACAGCACGACGGGCGCGGCGATCGTCTCGCCGATCGCCGCCGGCAGGCCGGCGCGGAAGGTCACGTCATAATGCTGGCCGTGTTCCAGGCCTTCGACGCAGATCTGCTTATCCTTGGCCTCGACGGCCTTGGGCGCTGCGTTGTCGACCGTCACGAACTGCGAATAATCGACTCCGGTCTTGACCAGTTCCTCGGAAAACTGGGCGCAGATTCGCGGCGAGGACGAATCGGCGTCGACAGTGTGCTCGACGACGCGAAAGCCCTTGCGCGCCTTGAGGTCGGCATAGTCGGCCTGGACGGCCGGCGAGCTGACCAGCGCAAGGCTCGCCTCATAGGCCTGCAGCGAAGGCCGGTAGAGATCGCGCTTGTCGAGGCCGGCGCCAAGCAGCGCCAGCGCTTCGGCCCGGGTCTTCGCCGTGCGCACCAGCTTGTAGGCGTTGAAGGCCGCCGAGGTGACGTTCATCGGCAAAGTCGAAGGTTCGGTGGTGTTCGACGCCGGCTGCACGGCAAGCGTCTCGCGCGCCAGCGCCAGCCACAGCGCGCCGTCATCGGGCAGGACCGAGACCGCGGACTGGTATTTCTGCATGGCAAGGCGATGGTCGCCGGTAAGCGACGCCTGCTCGGCGGCGGCCTGCAGGGCGGCAAGGCCCTCGGTCGGCTTGTCGTAGGCCGGATCGGTCAGCTTGTTGCGGAACTGCTGAGCCTGGTCGGCCATCCAGTTGGGGAAAAAGGCCAGTGCCGGCGGAGCGCCGATATCGGGGTCGCCATCGACATTGGCGACCTTGCCGGCGACGGCGCCGGTGAAGGATTTCAACTGGTTATAGTCGGATTTGAGAAAACACCATTTGGCCTTGGTGTTGTAGGTGAAGGCCCGGCAGGCCGGGTCGCCGAGGCATGTTGTCTTGCACTGGTCGAGGCTGACATTCTGCTCCGACCTCAGGTCGAAACCGAAATAGTCGGAATTGTCGGTGGTCACGATTCGCCGGGCTTCGGCGGCAAAGGCCGCCCCGCCCAGGGCGAAAAAGATGAGAAGAAGGAGAGAGAGACCACGAGCCGCGCGCATTGCCATACCACCCTCCAGACATCGCCAGCGTCCGGGCATGATCAAGCTTCGTGCAGGCTTGTCAACGCCGGAGCGCCGCGGGTTTATTACCCGCGAACGGTTTCCATGCCGGCCAAAGGCCGGTATTTCGACAGAACCTCTGTGAGACGGATCACACTTTCTTGCGAAATCGCAAAAGGTGTGAATTCCAAGCCCGGTCTGTTTCAGACAATTGGATTGTGGCCCCTTTACGAACGTTGCGGAACTTCATTCCAATTTTAGTTTTGTCGACTAGGTTGTCTTAATGCCGGCGCATGAAACGCAGATGTCAAAGGGGATCGCGCCAGGGCGCGGGCTCCCGCGCGCCCTGCTTTTGGCGCTCGTCTGCTCGACCGTGCTGGCCGCGGAGGTACGGCAGGCGGCGGCTTTCGAGATTTTCGGCATCAAGCTTTGGGGCTCGTCCAAGGACGAAGATGCCGACATCGTCGATCCGCTGCGCTACTCGGTGACGATCAATACGCCTGATGCCGACAAGGATCTGATCAAGAGGCTCGAAAACGCCTCGGCGCTGAAAAATGACGAGGATCATCCGGTGTCGGGGTCGCTCGGCCTGATGGCCAAGGCGCGTGGCGACCGCGAACAGCTCGTCGCCGCTCTCTATGCCGATGCCCGCTACGAAGGCGTGGTCACCATCACGATCGAAGGCAAGTCGATCGACGAATTGCCGCCGGATGCCGAATTCAAAGGGCCACAGCCCATTCCGGTGGTCGTTACGGTTTCCCCCGGGGCGAAATTCACGCTGGGCAACATCCGGCTGAAGGGCGATGCGGCGGGGTTGGCGGCAGCCGATTTCGGCCTGATCGCCGGCGGCGATGCCGGCTCCGGCGCGGTGCTCAAGGCCGAAGCGCTGATCGTGCGGGCGTTGAAGGAAGAGGGCAGGCCGCTTGCCAAGGTCACGGACCGCGAGATCGTCGCCGAGCATGCCAGCTCGACGCTGGACGTGACGCTGACGGTGGCCGCCGGCCCGGTCGCCGGCTATGGCGACACGACGGTCGAGGGCACGGAGAAGGTCGATCGCGACTTCACCGAATACATGACCGGGCTGAAACGGGGCCAGCAATATTCGCCGCAGGAGATCGACGACGCGCGCGACCGGCTGCTCGGCCTCGAGGTCTTCAACAGCGTGACCATCAAGGAAGGCGACCGCCTCGACGCCAACGGCAACATCCCGATCGGCGTCCAGGTCAGCGAGCGCAAGCCGCGCTATTTCGGCGTCGGCGGCACCTTCTCGAACACGGAAGGCCTGGGGCTCGAAGGCTATTGGGGCCACCGCAACCTGTTCGGCCAGGCCGAGAAGCTGCGCATCGTCGGCTCGATCAGCGGCATCGGCAGCAATAGCCTTTCCGCGCTCAACTACAATGCCGGCGTCATGTTCGAGAAGCCGGGCGTGCTCGGGCCGACCTCAAAGTTCTTCACCGGCGTCAAGACGGTGCTCGAACACCCCGATGCCTATGACCACTTCTCGGTCAAGGGCGACGTCGGCGTCTCCTACGATCTCGACAAGAAGCAGCGGGTCTCGGCCGAATTCGATCTCGATTATTCGAAGATCACCGACGCCTTCGGCAAGCATACCTATCTGATCGCCAGCGTGCCGCTGCAATATGTCTATGACAGCCGCGACAACAAGCTGAACCCGACCAGGGGGTTCCGCTTCCTCGCTTATGCCGAGCCGAGCTACGACATATTGAACGGCGCAACCTTCCTGAAGCTGAAAGGCGAAGGCTATGCCTACCAATCGATCGACACGGCAAGCAGGTTCGTGCTCGCCGAACGCGCGACGCTGGGCTCGATCGTCGGCACCGGACTGCAGAACGTACCGGCCGACCGGCGCTTCTATTCAGGCGGCGGCGGCTCGGTGCGCGGTTATGCCTATCAGGGCATCGGCCCGAAGGACATCAACGGCCAGCCGATCGGCGGCCTCTCCCTCTTCGAAACCTCGGTCGAGATGCGCATCGGCGTCACCGATACGATCGGCATCGTGCCCTTCGTCGATGCCGGCACGGTCTCGACCAAGTCCTTCCCCGATTTCTCGAATGTGAAGGTCGGCGCCGGCGTCGGTCTGCGCTATATTACTCCCTTCGGGCCGTTGCGCATCGACGCTGCCGTGCCGCTCAACCGCGATCCAGGCGATCCGCATTTCGGCATCTATGCCGGCATCGGCCAGGCGTTCTGACGATGAAGATCTTCTGGCGCATCCTCCGCATCTGCCTCTACGCGCTGCTCATCCTGCTGGTGGTGGCGATCGGCGCGCTGGTTGTTTTGACCGGCACCGAAGGCGGCCGCCAGAATCTTGCCGGCCTCATTTCGAAGATGGCCTCCAACGAGGACCGCAAGGTCACGATCGCCGGCATCGAAGGCATCTGGTCGGGCGCGCTCAGGGTCGACCACGTCGTGCTGGAAGACCGCGCCGGCGCCTGGATGGTGGCGCGCAAGGTGGCGCTCGACTGGTCGCCGGCGGCGCTGCTGTCCCGGAATTTCAATGCCGACCGCTTCGCCGCCGAGCGCATTGAGCTGGCGCGGCTGCCGCAGCCGAGCCAGCAGCCATCGCAAGGTGGCTCGTCCAGCCTGCCGGTGTCGATCGACGTGAAGCAGATCGACCTGCCGGAGATCGCGCTGGGACAGGAGCTTGCCGGCAGCGGCATCGCCGAACTGGCCGCCAAGGGTTCGCTCAGGGCCGATCCGTCGCCGCTGGCGATCGAAAGCGTGCTCAACGTCAGCCGCCATGACGGCAAGCAAGGCAATGTCGACGCCAAGATCCACTTTGCGCCGGCCGACAACAAGCTCGACCTCGACCTCAAGGCGTCGGAGCCGGCCGGCGGCATCATCGCCAATTTGCTCAAGCTGCCGGATGCGCCGCCCGTCAACATCATCGTTACGGGCAGTGGGCCTTTCGCCAATTGGAGCGGCGTCGGCACCTTCATGGTCGACGGCCGGATCGTCAGCCAGTTGACCGGCCGGCACCAGCTGACCGACAAGGGCCACCGCATCGAGGCCAAGGGCGACGGCCAGTTCGAAGGATTCCTGCCGGAGAAGATAAAGGCGCTGTTTGCCGGCAAGACGAGCTTCGACCTTGCCGGAACGGCGACCGCGTCGGGTGGGATCGATATCGAGCAAGCCGTCATAGAGAGCGCATCCGTGCACGGCACTGCCACCGGCAATGTCGATCCGAAAGGCGCGAGCGACCTGTCGGTCGAGCTCTCCGCAAAGGACAAACCGGTCACCGTCGATGTCGGCAACAGCGCGGTTCCGATCCTGGTCGCGGTCGAAAAGGCCACGGTGCGCGCCTTCGGCGGCGGCAAGGCGCCGAAGGTCGATGTCGGCACGTCCCTTACTTCGGTCGCGGTCGGCGGCACCCAGCTCAACAATATTACGGGCGAGGTCCATTCCGACGGCTTCGACATCGAAGCCCTTAGCGGTCCGGTCGCCATCAAGCTCGCGGCCGCCGGCCTGAAGACCGATGTGGCGACACTGGCGCCGCTGGTGACCGGCAAGCTTGCCGCGGACCTTTCCGGCACGGTCAGCCGCGAGACCGTGACCATCGACAAAGGGACTTTGCGCAGCGATGCGCTCAATGCCGGGCTGACGGCAAATGTGGCGCTGGCCGACCTTTCGATGACGCTGAAGATGAATGCCGACGCCGTCTCGAAGGCATTGCCGCCGCAGATCAGCTCGCTGCTTGGCGAGCGGGTGAAATTCTCGGCCACTGCCACGCGCGATCCGCAGGGCGCCTTCGCCGCCAACTCGCTGGAGATCAGCTCCGGCTCCCTCAGCGCCAGCGGCACCGGCAGCATGCAAGGATCGGATATCCAGGCCAGCGTCAAAGGCACGTTGGGCGACGTCTCGCCACTGTCGTCGCTCGCCGGCACGCCGCTCGCGGGCGGGGTCAATTTCGCGCTGACGACCACCGGTCCGCGCTGGGCGCCGGATTTCTCCGTTTCAGCCGACAGCGCCAGCCTGACGGCGGCCGGCCGCACGGTGAAGGACATCAAGCTCTCGGCCAAGGGCAAGGCCGACATCGCCAATCCCACGGCCGAAATCTCGCTGACCGGCAGCGCCGAGGGGCAGGCGCTAGACATCGCAGCCTCACTGGTGACGGCCGACGGCAAGCGCTCGATCAGGGGTCTCAGCCTGGCGCTCGGCGACAACAAGGTGTCGGGCGATCTCACGCTCGACGACAAGTTCCTGCCGCTCGGCACGCTGACATTTGCCGTGCCCGACATCGGACCGCTTGCGGCGCTCGCGGATCAGACCGCCACCGGCGACATCAACGGCACCATCGCCTTCGCCAAGGACGGCGAGGCGCCGACTGTCACCATCAATGCGGCCAGCACGTCGATCGCGCGCGGCGATCTGGCGGCGAAAGCCATCACTGTCAACGCGCTGATCGCCAACTACCTCAAAGGGCCGGCGATCTCAGGCACCATCAAGGCCGACAGCGTGACCTCCGGCAGCACGGTCATCAGCGGCATCGGCATCGACTTGAAGCGCGACGGCGATTGGACGAACTTTACCGGCGGCGCCACGGCGTCCGGCATTCCGGCCACCGCCACCGGCCGCGTGAAGATCGCCAACGGCACGACAAGCGTGGAAATCGCTTCCGGCGAGGCGACGGTGCGCGGCATCAAGGCGGCCATCGCCGAGCCCTCCAGCCTCTCCATCGCCAATGGCGTGACTTCCATCGAGAAGCTCGCGCTCAATCTCGGCGGCGGCTCGGCAACCATTTCCGGCAGCGCCGGTCAGATCCTCGACCTCACGGCAAACCTCGCCAACCTGCCGTTGGCCCTCGCCAACGACTTCATGCCCGGACTTGACGGGACCGGAACGCTGGAGGGCACGGCACACGTCACGGGTCCATCGTCCAACCCCGACATTCAGTTCAACGCGAAGATGGCGGGCGCCGAGACCAGCCAGACCCGGCAGGCGGGGCTCGGGCCGCTGGATCTGGACGCCGCCGGCACCTACACGCTGGCAGGCGGCGTCGCCCTGGACCACGCTACGCTTTCGGGCGAAGGGATTTCGGGCAAGGCCGCCGGCACCCTAAACCCGAACGGCGCCAGCGATTTCTCCCTCGATCTTACCTCGTCCGGAGCCAGCCTGCCGTTGACGGTCGGCAGCGCCGAGAGCCCGGTCAAGATCGCGGTCCGGTCCTTGTCGGCAAAGATGGCGGGCGAAAGCACACAAGCGCGGCTCGATGTGTCAGCAATCCTGCCTTCCGTTGCCGCCAGCCAGGCGACGGTGGACGGCCTCACCCTGGTACTGCATTCGGAAGCCTTCGACCTGAAGGGGCGGGCAGGTCCGGTTTCCGGCACGGTGTCGGTGGACAGGATCGGCCTCGACAATCCGATGATCGCGCCGCTGATCGCCGGCAAGGTCACGGCCAAGGTCAATGGCCGCCTGACGACCGATGCCGTCGCCGTGAACAGCGGCTCCTTGACGAGCGATGCGCTCAACAGCCAGGTAGCCGGCCGGATATCGCTGGGTGACGGCGCGGTCGACCTCAACATGACAGCCAATGTCGCTTCTTCCGCTTTGCCGCCCGCAGTGCGCGGCGCGCTTGGCGAGAGGGCTGAGTTGAGCGCCGTGCTGAAGCGCGATGCCAATGGTAATGTGAATGTCGACGGGCTGAAGCTGAATTCGGGCGCGCTCAGCGCCGATGGGCAGGCAAGCCTTGCCGACGGCAAGCTGGCCGCCGGGATCAGAGGCGCGTTGAGCGACGTTTCGGGGCTGTCGAAAGACGCCAAGGGCGCCATCGCCTTTGCCTTGAACGCGCAAGGCCCGGTTACCGCGCCGGACCTGTCGATGACGGTGAGCAGCGACCGGCTTTCGGTGGCGGCGCGCGAGATCACCGGGCTGAAGCTCACGGCCAGCGGCAAGGCCGATGCCGCCAATCCGGCGGCCAATGTTGAGCTAACCGGCAATGTCGCCGGGCAGAATCTGCAAGGCAGCGCGGTGCTGGCCACGACCAATGGCAGCCGTGCGATCAATGGGCTTTTGCTGTCGCTCGGTCCGAACAAGATTTCGGGCGATCTCGCGCTCGACGACGCCTTCGTGCCGGTCGGCACCGTTTTGCTCGACCTGCCCGATATCGGGCCGCTGGCCGCGCTGGCCTTGGAAAAGGCCGAGGGCAATGTGCGCGGCACGATCGCTTTTACCAAAGCAGCCAACGGACCCAATGTCGCCGTCAAGGCGAACACCTCGCAGATCAAGCGCGGCGATCTTTCCGCCAGGAATGTCGCCATCGACGCGCAGATCGCGAACTACATGGCAGCACCGGTCATCGCCGGTACGGTGCGCGCCGAGAGCGTGACTTCCGGCGGAACCGCCATCACCGGTATCGATGTCGACCTCAAGCGCGACGGCGACTGGACCGGCTTTTCAGGCGGCGC
Source organism: Mesorhizobium sp. CA14 (assembly GCF_020165195.1). GTDB lineage: Bacteria > Pseudomonadota > Alphaproteobacteria > Rhizobiales > Rhizobiaceae > Mesorhizobium. The sequence goes on from NZ_JAIUHR010000009.1 coordinate 44,600, forward strand.
CACCGTCAAGAATATTCCGGCCAAAGCCGCCGGCCGGGTGAAGGTCGCCAACGGCACGACGACGGTCGAGCTCGCGTCGGGCCAGGCGACGGTGCAGGGCATCAAGGCCGCGATCGCGCAGGCCTCGACGATCAAGGTTGCCAACGGTGTGACGACGCTCGACCGGCTGGTGCTCAACCTCGGCGGCGGCACGGCAACGGTGACGGGCAAGGTCGCGCAGGCGCTCGACATCAACGCCAATCTGGCGAAGGTGCCGATCTCGCTCGCCAACAGTTTCTCGCCGGGTCTCGACGCGGCCGGCTCGGTCTCGGGCACGGTCAAGGTCACTGGCGCGCCGGCGGCCCCCTCGGCCGCCTTCAACATCGATGCGTCCGGCGTGCAGACCTCGCAGACGCGCGGCGCCGGTCTCGGCGGCATGAATGTGTCGTCGTCGGGAACCTTCGCCGGCAACAAGCTCGCTTTCGATGCCGACGTCAGCGATGGCGCCGGCCTCGGCCTCAAGGGTGGCGGCACGGTGACGACGGCGGGCACGCCCACCTTGGCGCTCGACTTCAAGGGCAAGGTGCCGTTTTCCTTCCTTGCCGCCAAGCTTGCCGCGCAAGGCCTGGCGCTCAACGGCACAGCCAATGTCGATGTGCAGGTGCGCGGTCCTGCATCCGCGCCCGTGATCAGCGGCAAAGTGACGACGTCGGGCGCGCGCCTTATCGATGCGCGTTCCGGCCTGGCGGTCAACGACATCGCCGCCGACGTTTCGATCGGCGGCGGCGTCGCCAGGATCAACCGCCTGACCGGAACGCTGTCGACGCGCGGCAGCCTGTCGGCGAGCGGCACGGTAGGCATCACCCCGGCGCAGGGCTTTCCGGCCGACCTGTCCATCAAGCTTACCGACGGCCGTTATACCGACGGCCGGGTGGTGACCGCCAATCTCGGCGGAGACCTGACGATCAAGGGACCGCTCGTCTCGGCGCCGGTGATCGCCGGCACCGTCAACCTGGCGAGGACGGTCATCACCGTTCCGGACAAACTGCCCGGGTCACTCTCGGAACTCAACGTCAAGCATAAGAATGCGCCTCGCGCCGTGCGGGCACAGGACAAGGCCTTGCACCCGGCGACATCCAGCGGCAGCAATGGCGGCAGCGGGCTCACCCTCGATCTGACAGTGAATGCGCCTAACCAGATTTTCATCCAGGGCAGGGGCGTCGACGCCGAACTGGGCGGATCGCTCAAACTAACGGGCCCGGCGTCGTCACCGCAGGCCGTGGGCACCTTCACCTTGCAGCGCGGGCGGCTAACGATCCTCGCCAAACGGCTGACATTCACGGACGGTACGGTCGGGTTCCAGGGATCGCTGGTACCTTACCTCAACCTCACCGCGACCACGACGACAAGCAGCGCCACCGTGACAATCGTGGTTTCCGGCGAGGCGACCAATCCGAAATTCAACTTCTCCTCTGTTCCGGCGCTGCCGGAGGACGAGGTCTTGGCGCAGCTGATCTTCGGCCGTTCGATGTCGAATCTTTCGCCGCTGCAGATCGCCCAGCTCGCCGACGCTGCCGCTCAATTGGCAGGCGCCGGCGGCTCGACCTCGCTGCTCGACAACCTGCGCAACGCGATCGGCATCGACGATCTCGACGTGACGACGGACGAGAAGGGCGGCACCGCGGTTTCGGCTGGCAAATACCTCAACGACCGCACCTATGTGACCATACAGAAGGGCGACAAGCCGGGCTCCGGCAAAGCCACGATCGACCTTAACGTCGGTCGCGGCGTGAAGCTGCGCGGCGAGGCCAACGATGCCGGCGAAGCAAAGGGCGGCGTCTTTTACGAACGCGAATATTGAGGCCGCGCCGGCGCTTCTCTGCCTGCCCGGCGGACTGTCCGCCGCGGGGGGGCGGGCCGTTATCCGTATAAAATTTATTGATTTAATCGCCCGCGACGATTTTTTGAGAAATCCGCCTCGCGATAACAAATTTGCGTCATGACTGTCGCTATCGCGCGAACCGGGTTGCAGCCAAAGATGCACATTCCTGGCATGTTCCTACTCCACACCGTCTTTTGACAACGCGGTCTGGATGCGGAATGTTAAAAGGCGGAAAGCCAACAATGGGAGTAAGTCATGGCAATCTATAAGAGCAATGGTGATCGCGTTCCCGATCACATCCTGAAAATGGCCGAACAAGCCAAATCGGGCGGCGTGGACCGCCGCGAATTCCTGGCTTTGGCCAGCGTCTTCGGCGCATCGACGGCAATGGCCTATGGCATGCTCGGCCTCGCCGCGCCGACCTCGGCCCGGGCCGAGGACGTGCAGGGCAAGAAGGGCGGCGTGCTCAAGGTCGCAATGTCGATCAAGGATCCGAAGGATCCGCGCACCGCCGACTGGTCCGAAATCGCCAATGCCGAGCGCCAGGCGCTCGAGCCGTTGGTGAAATACACCAAGGAATACACCTTCGCGCCCTACCTCCTGGCGAGCTGGGACATCAATGACGACGCCACCGAATACACGCTGCATGTGCGGCCGGGCGTCGAATGGAACAACGGCGACAAGTTCACCGCCGACGACGTGATCCACAATTTCACCCGCTGGGCGGATAAGGGCGCGGAAGGCAACTCGATGCCTGGCCGTCTCGGCAGCCTCGTCGACGAGAAGACCAAGAAGCTGCGCGAAGGCTCCGTCGTCAAGGTCGACGACATGACGGTCAAGCTCAAGCTGTCGAAGCCAGACATCGCCATCATCCCGAACCTTTGCGACTATCCGGCGCTGGTCGTGCACAAGACCTTCGACGAGAAGGGCGCGAACTTCAAGAACTGCCCGATCGGCACCGGTCCGTTCGAGCTCGTCTCCTACGACGTCGGCCAGAAGGTGGTCTACAAGCGTCGCACGACCGGCAAGTGGTGGCAGGGCGAGGCGTTCCTCGACGGCGTCGAGTTCATCGACTACGGCACCGATCCGGCCGCGACCGTCTCGGCCTTCGAGTCGGGCGAAGTCCAGACCAACCACGAAACGACCGCCGACTACATCAAGATCATCGCCGACGTCGGCGCGCCGGTCTCGGAAGTCGTGACGGCGGCCACCGTGGTTTCGCGCTTCAACGTCACGCACAAGCCCTATGACAACCAGAAGGTTCGTCAGGCGATGTTGCTTGCCGTCGACAACGCCACCGTGCTGCAGCTCGGCTACGGCAATGCCGGCACGCCGGCCGAAAACCACCACGTTGCGCCCATCCATCCGGAATACGTCAAGCTGCCGGAGATCAAGCGCGACATCGCCAAGGCCAAGCAGATGCTGACGGAAGCCGGCGCGATCGATTTCGAGCACGAGCTGATCAGCAACGACGAGGACTACCACAAGAACACCACGGACGCGATCGCGGCCCAGCTGCGCGAAGCCGGCATCAAGGTGAAGCGCACCGTGCTGCCAAGCTCGACCTTCTGGAACGACTGGACGAAGTATCCCTTCTCGGAAACCAACTGGAACATGCGCCCACTGGGCATCCAGGTGATCGCCATCGCTTACCGCAGCGGCGAAGCGTGGAACGAGACGGCCTACGCCAATCCGGACTTCGACAAGAAGGTGAACGAGGCGCTCGGCATCGCCGATGCGGAGAAGCGCAAGGTTGTGATGAAGGATATCGAGCAGACCCTGCAGGATTCCGGCATCATCATCCAGCCTTACTGGCGCAAGCTCTACATCAATATCAAGCCCGAGGTGAAGAACCACTCGATGCACCCCACCTACGAGCACGACTTCGGCAAGGTCTGGCTCGAGCAGGCATGATCCATGGCGCGATGAATACGAGGGGCGGCGGCCCCTCGTATTTGCAGCTTCGTCGCCGTTGCATATCCTGCAGCGGTGGCGGGGCGTCATCGGCTTTTCGAAACAGGGTTGAACGTATCTGACCCCAACCCGGCCGGCAGGGGGGCACATGTTCTCATTCATCGCCAGACGCATCGGCACGATACTGCTCACGATGCTGTGCCTGACGCTGGTCGTCTTCTTCCTCGTCAATCTCGAGCCCAATCTGAAGAAACTGGCGATCAGCCAGACCGAGATGCATACGCCCGCCGACCAGCTCGAAAGCTGGCTGGTCAATCATGGCTACCGGCAGAACTTCTTCCTGCGCTACGGCCAGTGGCTGGGCGTCCTGCCGAAGCATCCGATCACCGATCCGGCGACCGGCAAGACGACGCAGCGCTTCTCCTTCTGCAATGATCCGACGGAGCCGCAATTCTCCGGCGTGCTGCAGGGCGATTTCGGCTGCTCGACCAAGTTCAAGACAACGGTCGCGGCCAAGCTATTCCCCGCGCTCGGCGCCACGGGCTTGCTGATGTTCTGGGTGCTGGCGGTGATGGTGCCGATCTCGCTGCTGATCGGCATTCTCGCCGGCATGCGCGAAGGCTCGCGCACGGATCGTGTGCTGTCGGTCGCCTCGATCGCCTCGACGGCGACGCCCGAATATGTGTCGGGCGTCATCTTCACCGTCATTTTCGCATCCTGGCTCGGCTGGCTGAACGGTTCGGCGGCGTCCGCCAGCCAGGGCATCACCTTCTACAATTTCACGCTGCCGGTGATCACGCTGGCGATCTACGGCATCGGCTATATCGCGCGCATGACACGCGCCTCGATGGTCGAGGTGATGACGCAGCAATATATCCGCACCGCCCGGCTGAAGGGCCTGTCCTTCAGCAGCGTGGTCATCAAGCATGCGTTGCGCAACGCGCTGATCGCGCCCTTCACCGTCATCATGCTGCAGTTCCCGTGGCTGCTCACCGGCGTCGTCATCGTCGAGGTGATGTTCCGCTACCAGGGTTTCGGCTACACGCTGGTCGAGGCCGCCGGCAACAACGATATCGACCTGCTGCTCGGCTGCTCGCTGGTCTCGGTGTTCATCGTGCTGATCACGCAGCTGATTTCCGACGTCGGCTACGCGTTTCTCAATCCGCGTATCAGGGTTCAGTAGAGGGCAGGGCCGATGCAAACGGAATATATCAGCGCCTTCGACGTGGTTCTCGGCGTGCTCTGGCGGTTCTGGCCGGTGTGGGCCGCGCTCATCCTGGTGATGGGCGCCAGCTTTGCCTACAAGAAGCGGCTCGGGCTCTACGGCCAGCTCTTCGACAGCGGCGTCGGCATTGCCGGCGTCTTCATCTGCCTGTTCTGGCTGTTCACGGCGATCTTCGCCTCGACCATCTCGCCCTTCGATCCGCTGGCGCAGGTCTCGGTCATGAAGGACACGCTGCCCGGCGCGATCGAGCCGGCGTCGAAGCTCGTCTATTATTTCGGCGGCGACAAGCTCGCCCGCGATGTATTCTCGCGCATGGTCTATGGCAGCCAGATCGTGCTGATCATCGCGCCGGCCGCCACCGGCTTCGCGCTGATGGTCGGCATCACCCTCGGCCTGCCGGCCGGTTATTATGGCGGCAAGATCGATACGCTCTTATCGTTCCTTGCCAATCTGGTGCTGGCCTTCCCGGTCATCCTGTTGTTCTACCTGCTGGTGACGCCGGGCATCATGGACACGCCGATCCCCTATGGCATGGCGGGACTGTTCTTCCTGTTTCCGATCATCTTCTTCTGCGTGCTGTTTTGGACCCGCTACAAGAAACGGCCGGACCGGCTTTATATCCTGCTCGGCATTACGCTGGTGCTGGGCGGCTGGATTTATGCGGGCCTCGTCTTCGACAAGGACCCGCTGCACATCGTGCACATCGATCCCAACCAGCTCAACATCTTCGTGGCCGTGGTGTTCGCCTCCAGCCCCGGCGTGTTCCGCATCGTGCGCGGGCTGACCATGGATATCAAGACGCGCGACTATGTGGCGGCGGCGCAGACGCGCGGTGAATCGCCCTGGTACATCATGCTGTGGGAGATCCTGCCCAATGCGCGCGGTCCGCTGATCGTCGATGCCTGCCTGCGCATCGGCTACACGACGATCCTGCTCGGAACGCTCGGCTATTTCGGCCTGGGCCTGGCGCCGGAAAGCCCCGATTGGGGCACCGCGATCAAGGACGCCAGCCGGCTGTTGCGGTCCTTCATCCACCCGGCGCTGCCGCCCACGATCGCCCTGATGTCGTTCGTGCTGGGGCTGAACCTTTTGGCGGACTCGCTGCGCGAACAGTCGATGAAGGATTGATGGTCAGGGTTCAGGCCCTACCTGCTGAAACAATTTAGGATTGGAGCGACCCATGAACGAGGCAGTTCGAAATCCGGCTCAACCAATCATCGAGATCGAGAACCTCTCGATCTCCTTCTTCACCCGCAAGGGCGAGATCCCGGCTGTGATGGATTTTTCCTGCACGGTCATGCCCGGCGAGGCGATGGGCATCGTCGGCGAGTCCGGCTGCGGCAAGTCGACCGTTTCGCTCGGCATCATGCGCGACCTCTCCAATATCGGGAAGATCGTCGGCGGCAAGATCAAATTCCAGGGCAAGGACATGGGTGAGCTCTCCGAGGATGAGCTGCGCTCGATCCGCGGCAACAAGATCGCCATGATCTATCAGGAGCCGATGGCGAGCCTTAACCCGGCGATGAAGATCGGCCAGCAGCTGATGGAAGTGCCGCTGATCCACGACAAGGTGTCGAAGGAAGAGGCGTACAACCGCGCGCTGGAGATGGTGCGGGCGGTGAAGCTGCCCGACCCGGAGCGCATGATGCGCTCCTATCCGCACCAGCTTTCCGGCGGTCAGCAGCAGCGCATCGTCATCGCCATGGCGCTGCTGTCGAAACCGGCGCTGCTTCTGCTCGACGAGCCGACCACCGCGCTCGACGTCACCGTCGAGGCCGGCATTGTCGAACTGGTCAAGGGTCTGGGCGAGAAGTTCGGCACCTCGATGATCTTCGTGTCGCACAATCTCGGCCTCATCCTGGAGACCTGCGACAAGATCACGGTGATGTATTCCGGCGAGGCTGTCGAGACCGGCAAGATCGAGGACGTGTTCGACCGGATGCGCCACCCTTATACGCAAGGGCTGTTCCGCTCGATCCCGCTGCCGGGCGCGGACAAGAATTCACGGCCGCTGATCTCCATTCCTGGACAGTTGCCGCTGCCGCATGAGCGGCCGAAGGGCTGCAATTTCGGACCGCGCTGCCACCATTTCGTCGAGGGCGTCTGCAATGCGGCGGAAATCCCGATGATCCCGGTCGAGGGCCATGAGGGGCATTTCTCGCGCTGCGTGCGCTTCAACGAGATCGACTGGGAGGCGCTGCCGCCCGGCGCCAAGAAGGTCAACGAAAAGGTCGAGCCCGGCGCGCCGGTGCTGAAGATCCAGGATCTCAAGAAGTATTACAAGGTCGGCGGCAGCGAGGTGTTCGGCTCCAGCGAAGGCCGCGTCGTCAAGGCCAATGAGACGATCTCGTTCACCGCGCGCGAATCCGAGACGGTGGCGATCGTCGGCGAGTCCGGCTGCGGAAAGTCGACGCTGGCCAAGGTGCTGCTGGGCCTCGAGACTGCCAGCTCCGGCACGGTGACTTTAGCCAATAAGGAGATCCAATCTACGGGCATCGAGCGCCGCGGCGTCGATACGGTGTCGTCGATCCAGATGGTGTTCCAGAACCCGTTCGACACGCTGAACCCGAGCCACACGGTCGGCTCGCAGATCATCCGCACGCTGGAGAAGTTCAATGTCGGCAAGAATGTCGCCGAGCGGCGCCAGCGCATGCTGGAATTGCTCGACCTGGTGAAGCTGCCGCGCGCCTTCGAGACCCGCAAGCCGCGCCAGCTGTCGGGAGGCCAGAAGCAGCGCATCGGCGTCGCGCGCGCCTTTGCCGGCGATGCCAAGGTGGTGGTGGCCGACGAGCCGGTCTCGGCGCTCGACGTCTCGGTGCAGGCGGCGGTGACGGAGCTGTTGATGGACATCCAGCGCAAGAACAAGACGACGATGCTGTTCATCAGCCACGATCTGTCGGTGGTGCGCTACATCGCCGACCGCGTCGTCGTCATGTATCTCGGCTATATCGTCGAGCAGGGCACGACCGACCAGATATTCTCGCCGCCTTACCATCCCTATACCGAGGCGCTGCTGTCGGCGATCCCGATCGCCGACACCAGCGTGGTCAAGAAGCATGTCGTGCTCGAAGGCGACATTCCCTCGGCGATGAACCCGCCGACCGGCTGCCCGTTCCAGACGCGATGCGGCTACAAGAAGCTGGTGCCGGACAATCTGTGCGAGACCAAGGTGCCGCCGGTGAAGAATCTCGGCGGCGGCCATACGAGCCTGTGCTGGCTTTCGGACGACGTGCTGGCCAGGATGGAGCCGGTCATCAGGTTCGACAAGGAACATGCCGCGCGTGAAGGCGTGCCGGACGACGCGCCGCACGGCGAAGGGCCGGGCTTTGCGGGTGCGCCGCCGCAGCGTCCGGATGGCAAAAACGCCACTGCGGAGGCCGATGCGACCGAAGAGGTCTTGAAGGAGAACGATGCGGTGCTCAAAGCCCGTCGCCACGAAGTGCGCGATGAGGATTCGGAAACCGGTGTCTCAAGGCCGAAGGATACGACAAGGCGGCACTAACTCCAGAAGGGTATTAGTTTCCGCATTGCCGTAGCTGCGCCTGGTAGTCGCGCGCCATCTGGTCGGTGGCGCGCGCGTAGCTTTGAACGCCGGCGTCGCCGCGGTTGCCGCGGCCATAGGCGGTCCAGCCGAGATAGTAGGCGAGATAGAGATTGTAGGTGTCGTTGCGGGCGACACCGAAAGTGTCGGCGGTCTTGGAGTGGTACCAGCCGACGAAATCGATGGCGTCGGCAAAGCGCGTGCGGCGCGCCGCCCAGTTGCCGGTCTCGCTTTGATATTGCGACCATGTGCCGTCGAGCGCCTGCGAGTAGCCGGTGGCGCTGGAGACATGCGTCCACGGGATGAAGCCGAGCAGCTTGGTGCGCGGCGGGCGGGCATTGCTCTTGAAGCCGGATTCCTTGCGCACCGTCGCCATCAGCACGGGAACGGGAATGCCGTATTTCTGTTCGGTCCGCTCGGCGGCGGATTGCCAGTTGTCGAACCAGCCGTCATTCTGGTCGAAGACGGCGCAGACATTGTTGATGTGGCTGGGCGCCGTCGCGCAGGCCGAAAGCGCCAGCAGCACGGAAACAGCGACAATTTTACTAAAACTCGACTTACGCATTGGAAGACGAATAGGCCGAAATCATAAAAGGAGTGTTGCGCGCTTCCTTAACGCGGGCGTGGGAGGTGCGAAAAGCTGAGTATCGATATTACGACTGTTCGTGTCGCTATTATTTTCCTCGATTTTGAAAAATGCCGCCTTGGCTAAAATCACGCCGGCAAATGGCGAATTCCTGACAGCCCGCATGTGATGCCGGCGCTCTGATGCACGCATGAGCGAACCAAGACGCAAGCGCGGCGCCGAGCGCACCAGCAACCGGGGACCAGCCGCCATCCCGCAACTGCCGGCGCGGCGGGTGGAGAATCCCTATCCGCCCATGACGCTGCTATCGGCCGACCAGATCGAGGCCATCCACCAGGCATCGATGCACATCCTGGAGAATTTCGGCATCGAGGTGATGAGCGCACGCGCCCTGTCGCTGTTCGAGCGCGCCGGCGCCAAGGTAGACCACGGCTCGATGAATGTGCGCATCGATCGCGGCATGGTCGAGGAGGCGCTGAAGTGGACGTGCAGCAACTACACGCTTACTCCGCGCAATCCCGGTCGAGCCATCCATCTTGGCGGCAGCACCATCAATTTCACGCTCGTTGCCGGCCCGCCCAATGTGCACGACATGGAACGCGGCCGCCGCGCCGGCAACCTTGCGGATTATTCGGACCTCGTGCGGCTGGCGCAGCATTTCAACTGCATCCACATGCTGGGCAACCAGGTCTGCGCGCCGATCGAGCTGCCGGCGAACACAAGACACATGGACACCTATTTCGCCAATCTGACATTGACCGACAAATGCTTCCATGTCTCGGCGATCGGCCGGGGCAGGGCGCTGGACGGCATCGAGATGATGGCGATCGCGCGCGGGCTGACGCTCGAGCAGATGGGAGAGGATCCCGGCGTCACCACCATCATTTCGGTCAACTCGCCGCGCCGCTTCGACGAGATGATGGCCGAAGGCCTGATGACGATGGCCGAATACGGCCAGTCGGTGGCGGTGACGCCATTCACGCTGATGGGGGCGATGAGCCCGGTGACGCTGGCCGGCGCGCTGGCGCAGCAGAATGCCGAGGCGCTGTTCGGCATCGTGCTGACGCAGCTTGTGCGTCCGGGCGCGCCGGTGATGTATGGCGCCTTCACCTCCAATGTTGACATGAAGTCGGGCGCGCCGGCCTTCGGCACGCCGGAAAACACCAAGGCCAACATTGCTTCGGGACAGCTGGCGCGGCGCTACAAATTGCCGTACCGCACGACGCCGGGCTCGGCCTCCAACGCCGCCGACGCGCAGGGCGCGTATGAGACGATGATGGCGCTGTGGGGCACGGTGCTTGGCCACGGCAATCTCGTCTATCATGCCGCCGGCTGGCAGGAGGGCGGGCTGACGGCCTCGTTCGAAAAGCTCATCATTGATGTCGAGATGATCCAGCACATGATGGAATTCCTGCGGCCGATCGCGGTCGACGAGGCGGAGCTTGCGGTCGAGGCGCTGGGCGCGGTGCCGACCGGCGGCCATTTCTTCGGCGAGCCGCACACGCTGGAGCGCTACGCCACCGCCTTCTACCAGCCGATGCTCTCCAACTGGCAGAATTACGAGGCCTGGCAGGAGGCCGGGGGCCTCGACACGACGGCGCGCGCGACGCGGCTGTGGAAGAAGGCTCTGGAGGAATATGTCCAGCCGGCCATGGATCCCGCCGTGCGCGAGGCGCTCGAAGCCTATATGGCGCGCCGCAAGGAAGCGATCGGGCAGGGTGAGCCGTGAGGGAACAGCTTCCCGTCCTAACTCATTTCAATCTCTCAACTCACTGAACCAACGAGAAAAATCCATGAAGTCGCATGCAAAGGTCGTTGTCATCGGCGGCGGTGTCGTCGGATGCTCGGTGCTGTTCCATCTTGCCCGGCATGGCTGGACCGATGTCGTGCTTTTGGAGCGCGACGAGCTGACCTCGGGCTCGACCTGGCATGCGGCCGGCGGCATGCACACCATCAATGGCGACCCCAACGTCGCCAAGCTGCAGAAATACACGATCTCGCTTTACAAGGAGATCGAGGAACTGTCGGGGCAGGCCACCGGCGTGCATCTCACCGGCGGCGTGCTTCTGGCAGCGACCGAGGCGCGGCTCGACTGGCTGCGCGGCGTGGTTTCCAAGGGCCGCTATCTCGGCATCGATCTCGAAGTGATCTCGGCCAAGGAAGCGGCGGAATTGATGCCGCTCATCGATCCCAGCCAGTTTGTCGGCGCCGTGCGCAATAAGGAGGACGGTCACCTCGACCCGTCCGGCGTGACGCATGCCTATGCCAAGGCGGCGCGGAAACTGGGGGCCGAGGTCGAGCGCTTCACCAAGGTCGAGGACATCGTGCGCCGTCCCGACGGGCTCTGGCGGGTCATCACCAACAAGGGCGATATTATTGCCGAGCATGTCGTCAATGCCGGCGGGCTGTGGGCGCGCGAGGTCGGCCGCATGGTCGGGCTTGAGCTGCCGGTGCTGGCCATGGAGCACATGTACCTGATCACCGAGGACATGCCGGAGGTCGCCGACTGGAACAAGAAGACCGGCACCGAGATCATCCACGCGGTCGATTTCGACGGCGAGCTCTATCTGCGCCAGGAGCGCGGCGGCATGCTGATGGGCACTTACGAGAAGGCCAACAAGGTCTGGTCCGAATTTTCCACCCCCTGGAATTTCGGCCATGAACTGCTGGAGCCGGACATCGACCGCATCGCGCCGTCGCTCGAAGTCGGCTTCCGCCATTTTCCGGCCTTCCAGAAAACCGGCATCAAGCAGATCATCAACGGCCCCTTCACCTTCGCCCCCGACGGCAATCCGCTGGTCGGCCCGGTGCGCGGCCTGCCGGGCTTCTGGGTCGCCTGCGGCGTCATGGCAGGCTTCAGCCAGGGCGGCGGCGTGGGGCTCGCGCTCTCCAACTGGATGATCGAGGGCGACCCGGGCGCCGATATCTGGGCGATGGACGTGGCGCGCTATGGCGACTGGGCGACGATGGCCTACACCAACGCCAAGGTGCGCGAGAATTATTCGCGCCGTTTCTCGATCCGCTTCCCCAACGAGGAACTGCCGGCCGGGCGGCCGCTGAAGACGACGCCTCTCTATGACACGCTTGCCGCCAAAGGCGCGCAATGGGGCGTGTCATACGGCTTGGAGGTGCCGCTCTGGTATGCGCCGGATGGCGTCAAAGACGAGTTCTCATGGCGACGCTCGACCGACTTCGACCATGTCGCCGAGGAAGTCGCGTCGGTACGCAACGGCGTCGGCCTGTCGGAGATTTCGAACTTCGCCAAATACAAGGTGACAGGCGAGGGCGCGGCCGCCTGGCTCGACCGGATACTTGCCTGCAAGCTGCCCAAGCGCGGCCGTATGACCCTGGCGCCGATGCTGAAGGAGGACGGCAAGCTGATCGGCGATTTCACTTTAGCCAACATCGACGACGCAGAGTGGTTCATCGCCGGCTCAGGTATCGCCGAGCAATATCATATGCGCTGGTTCGAGGCGCATCTGCCCAAGGAGGGCTCGGTGCGGATCGAGGCGCTGGGGCAGAAGCTCGCGGGTCTCGCAATCGCCGGGCCGAAGGCGAGGGCGGTGCTCGCCAAGGTCACTCGCGCCGACGTTTCCAGCGCGGCATTTCCCTTCATGGCAGTGGCCAGGATGGATATCGGCATGGCGCCGTGCCTCGTCGGCCGCGTCAGCTATACCGGCGACCTCGGCTATGAGATCTGGGTGGCGCCGGAATACCAGCGCGCCGCCTACCAGGCGCTGCTGGCTGCGGGCGAGGAATTTTCGATCGGCCTGTTCGGCTCGCGCGCGCTCAATGCGCTGAGGCTCGAGAAGAACTATGGCTCATGGGCCCGCGAGTACCGGCCGATCTATGGGCCGGTCGAGGCCGGGCTCGATCGCTTCGTCGCCTATGGCAAGGACGCCGATTTCATCGGCAAGCAAGCGGCGCTCGCCGAGCGCAAGCAAGGCGGCAAGCTCAGGCTACGCGCCTTCGTCGTCGAGGCCGCCGATGCCGATGTGATCGGCGACGAGGCGATCTGGCATGACGGCGTCGTGCGCGGCTGGGTCACCTCCGGCGGCTTCGCGCACAATTCCAAGACATCGGTCGCCATGGGCTATGTGCCGAAGGAGATCGCCGACAGACCGGACGGTTTCGAGATCGAGATCCTGGGCAAGCGTCATGCGGCGCGCATCCAGGCGGCGCCGCTCTTCGATGCCAATTTCGAGCGGATGCGCGGCTAGAGCAATTCCAGAAAATGTGCGAAGCGGTTTTCCGTCCGGAATTACGTCAAAACAAAAAGCCTCCAGGCGCGCACCCTTCGATGCTTCAGGCGCTGCGACGGTTGTCCAGCGCGAAGGCGCCGGACCCGGCGAAGATCAGGTAGAGGAAGATGAAGCAGAAGGAGATCGCCGAGTCGCCGCCGTTGTTGACGGGGAAGAAGTCTCGCGGAAAGTGCGCCATGAAATAGGCGATGGCCATTTCGCCGGCCAGAAGGAAGGCGACCGGACGGGTGAAGAGGCCGAGCGCCAACAGGATGCCGCCGGCGAATTCGAGGATACCGGCAGCCGTCGTCAGCCCGGTGAGGACGTGTGGCTCGGCGCTGACCGGGAAGTTGAACAGCTTCTGCGAGCCATGTTCGATGAACTGCAAGGCGGTTATGATGCGCAACACGCCCAGCGCTTGCGGACGGTACTGGGCGAGGCTTTCGAAAAGCTTCATCTACAACTCCATTTACCCCTCGCCCGGCCTAAATTATCGTCCGGCAGTGGACCACTCACTTCCCGTGGCTCGCCTTCAACAATCGGTGAGTGGAAATGGTTTCATTTCCGATATTTGCTCTCGTAATGGTTGCATATTTATCCTCAAGGTTGTATTGATGGGTGGAGATATCAAACCGTACAGGTCCGCTTTGCCATGAAAAAAGTCGTCATCATCAGCCTGTTCGCAGTTCTTGCAGGCACCAGCTTCGCCGCAGCCGCAGACGCCGGTTGTGACGCCTTCAAATGGCCGGTTGCGCGCGAGCAGGCCCTGTTTGCGGCAGCGCAAGCCGCCCAGTCCGGCGCTACCCTCAGGGTCGGGCAAGCGGTGGATTTCTCGCTCGCGGCGGTTGACACGGTGAGCTTTGAGGTGCCGCCGGACCGTGCACCGAAAGCCGGCACCTTCGGCGCGACGGCAAATGTGACCGTGCCGCCTGAAGGCGAGCTGCAGTTCAGCCTGTCCGATGAGGCCTGGATCGATGTCGTGCAGGACGGCAAGACCGTGAAATCGGCGGCTTTCAGCGGCGTCAAGAACTGCCCGGGGATTCGCAAGAGCGTGCGCTTCAAGCTACAGGGCGGAGCGGCCATCGTCCAGCTCAGCGGCGCGAAAAAGGCCGATCTGAAGCTGGCGGTGCTGACGCCGGAGTGATCCGGCGCCAGTATGTCAGTAGGCACTGCTACCGTGTCGGCGCCAGCAACGCGAAATGCGCGCCTTGCGGATCCTGGCACTGGATGATCCACTGCCCGCTTGGCACGTCCATCGGACCCATGATGACCTTGCCGCCATTGTCGGTGACGCGTTTGGCAGCGGCGTCGATGGCGTCGACGTTGAAATAGAACTGCCAGACGGGAACCGGGATCTGCGGCGGCTTGTTCATGATGCCGCCGCCGGATTCGGGGCCAGCGCCAAAAGTTTTATAGGTACCCATCTCGCCCATATCGAACTCGCCGGCGCTCTCCCAGCCGAACTGGCTGGAATAGAAATCGAAAGCGGCTTTCCAGTCCGAGGTGTAGAGCTCATGCCAGCCGACATGGCCGGGCGTGGTCGCCGGCACCGGCGGCTGCTCCGGCTGGTTGGGCTGCAGGAACATGAAGGAAGCCCCTTGCGGGTCGGCGACGACGGCGAAGCGGCCGACGCCCGGAATGTCGTCCGGCGCGCGATGGACAGCACCGCCGGCGTCCTTGAGCGCTTGCGTCGAGGCGTCGACGTCCTTGGTGTAGATGTAGCCGACCCAGGCTGGCGGCATGCCCATCTTGGCGGGTTCTTCCGGCATCGTCATCAGCCCGCCGACGCCGCGCACGCTGGAATTCACCACGATGTAGCGGGGCATGCCGGGCGCCTTGTCGAAGGGCTCGGCTTTCCAGCCGACAACGGCGGTGTAGAAAGCCTCGGCGGCGTCGAGGTCGGTGGTCATCAACTCGTACCAGAAGAAAGGTTGCGGGGATTTCGGCATGGTCGGTCTCCTCACGGTTCGGGCAGCGATCGTTTTTCGATCCATCCTAAGGTATGTTGATATTCAGGTGATGCCGGCCTGCAAATGGCGGTTTCCTGCGCTTCCGGTGCTCACGTACTTAAGTACGCTCCGCTCCGGCCTTCGCCGGCCGAAGCCCTCGCAAGCGTCTCCGCTCTATGAAGGCTTCGGCCGGCGTAGGCCGGTTCTCGAAAACCGCCGTTTTCGGCGCGGCCTGACCTGAATCTCAACACACCTTAGGACGATCCTGGCGACAGGAATCCGACATCTGGGCCAGAATTCGAAGACGGCAAGCGCCTTAAAAGCGCGTCGCGCTGAAGCGGATTCAGGTGGCGCGCTTTTAAGTCTTTGTTTTGATGCATGTCCTTGTCCCGGAACCGCTGCACAATTCTCGGTGACATGCATTGGGCCCACGATCTTGCGTGTCCGGCGCTTTTCGACTTTGCTGCCTTCAAAGAGGGGTTCGCTTTTTCCATGCGCCAGATGTCGCTCACGCCCGAGCTTGTCGCTCTTTGCCATCGCACGAGGTCGACCCCGGTCCCAGCGGGGACTGGACCCAGCTAAGCGATGATGATTTCCGCGTGCTCGCCACGCGCCTGTCCGGCGAAGCCGACGACGGTCCGTTGTGGGTGTTCGCCTATGGCTCGCTGATCTGGAAACCGGCCTTCGAGTCCGTCGAGCAACGGCGCGCGGCCGCGCATGGCTGGCACCGCTCGTTCTGCCTCGACATAAAGCGCTGGCGCGGCAGCCGCGAGCAGCCTGGATTGATGATGGCGCTGGAACGGGGCGGGCGCTGCGACGGCGTCATCTATCGTTTGCCGGATGGCGAGAAACCAACCCAGATCGAGAGATTGCTGTGGCGTGAAATCGACGACCATGAGTCCGTCAGCTCGGTCCGGTGGGTTCCGGTGCGCACGGCGCAAGGCCGGTTGCGGGCACTCGGTTTTTGGGTCGGTGTGACTGGTAAGGGCACTTCGCTCGGGCAGCCGCTGGAAAGCGTGGCAAAGATACTGGCTCGCGCGTGCGGCCATGTCGGCTCCGGTGCCGAATATCTCTACAACACCGTCAGCCACCTCGAGACATTCGGCATCCATGACCGCAATCTGTGGCGGCTGCAGGAGCTTGTGGCGGACGAAATCCGGTTACTCCACGGCCACAGGATCGCTGGCGGTGAGCCGCCGGTCATGGAAATCGCCACTATAATATGAGTGCATTTATCATGTTTTTATACAGCCATTACAGTGGCTTGGCCGAAAATTGACCAATTGATAAAAAAATAAAACGTGCTAGCCTTCCCCAAAACGACAACAAGGGGAACTGGAATGGCAACTGGTCATTTCATCGAAGGCATTGCCGGCGGCCGGCTGTCTTCGGAGCAATATGCCGACAATTTTTCTGACCTGCATCCGCCGCTTGACCACCACGAGGCGCTGGTCGAATCCGATCGCTGCTATTTCTGCTACGACGCGCCGTGCATGAACGCGTGCCCGACATCGATCGACATCCCGCTGTTCATCCGGCAGATCGCGACGGGTAATCCCCTGGGTTCGGCCAAGACGATCTTCGACCAGAATATCCTCGGCGGCATGTGCGCCCGCGTTTGCCCGACCGAGACGCTGTGCGAAGAGGCCTGCGTGCGCGAGGTGGCCGAGGGCAAGCCGGTGCAGATCGGCCGGCTGCAGCGCTACGCCACCGATGTCGCGATGGGCGAGGGCAAGCAGTTCTACAAGCGCGCGGAGCCGACCGGAAAGAGCATTGCCGTGGTCGGTGCCGGCCCGGCAGGGCTGGCCGCGGCGCATCGGCTTGCCCGCCACGGCCATGACGTGACCATCCTCGAGGCGCGGCCGAAGGCCGGAGGCCTCAACGAATATGGCATCGCCGCCTATAAGAGCGTCGACGATTTCGCCCAGGCCGAGGTCGACTATGTGACCGCGATCGGCGGCATCGACATTCAAAACGGCAAGGCGCTCGGCCGCGACTTCCAACTTGCCGACCTGATCCGCAACTATGATGCGGTGTTCCTCGGTCTCGGCCTTGGCGGCGTCAATGCGCTGCGCGCCGACGGCGAGAATGCAGATGGCGTCGCCAACGCCGTGGAATTCATTTCGGAACTGCGCCAGGCAAGCGACCTCTCCAGCCTGCCGGTCGGCCGGCGCGTCGTCGTCATCGGCGGCGGCATGACGGCGATCGACGCCGCGGTACAATCGAAGTTGCTCGGCGCGGAAGAGGTGACGATCTGCTACCGCCGCGGCCAGGAGCACATGAACGCGTCGGAGTTCGAGCAGGACCTGGCCGCTGCCAACGGCGTCACCATCCGCCATTGGCTGCAGCCCAAGCGCGTCATTGCCGAGAACGGCAAGGTGTCGGCCATCGAGCTCGAATACACCGCCATGAGCGGAGACAGGCTTATCGGCACCGGCGAAACGCTGCGGCTCAACGCCGACCAGGTCTTCAAGGCGATCGGCCAGAGCTTCGTGCCGGCGCATCTCAACGGCAGCGCGGAACAGATCGAGCTCGAAGGCGGCCGCATCAAGGTCGATGCCGAAGGCCGCACCTCGCTCTCAAAAGTCTGGGCAGGCGGCGACTGCATCTTCGGCGGCGATGATTTGACTGTCTCGGCGGTGGCGCAAGGACGCGACGCGGCCGAGAGCATCCACCGGGCACTGACCTCTAACGGGAGGGCATGAGCATGGCAGACATCCGCAACACCTTCATCGGGATCAAGTCGCCCAATCCGTTCTGGCTGGCCTCGGCGCCGCCCACCGACAAGGCCTATAATGTCGAGCGCGCCTTCAAGGCCGGCTGGGGCGGCGTGGTGTGGAAGACGCTGGGCGAGGAAGGTCCGCCGGTCGTCAACGTCAACGGTCCGCGCTATGGCGCGATCTGGGGCGCCGACCGCCGCCTGCTTGGTCTCAACAATATCGAGCTGATCACCGACCGCGACCTGCAGACCAATCTGCGCGAGATGAAGCAGGTGAAGATGAACTGGCCGGATCGGGCGCTGATCGCCTCGATCATGGTGCCTTGCGTGGAGGAGAGCTGGAAGGCGATCCTGCCGCTGGTCGAGGAGACCGGCGCCGACGGCATCGAGCTCAATTTCGGCTGCCCGCACGGCATGAGCGAGCGCGGCATGGGCTCGGCGGTCGGCCAGGTGCCGGAATATATCGAGATGGTGGTGCGCTGGTGCAAGCAGTATACGCGCATGCCGGTCATCACCAAGCTCACGCCCAACATTACCGACATCCGCAAGCCGGCGCGCGCGGCGTATGCCGGCGGCACCGACGCGGTGTCGCTGATCAACACGATCAACTCGATCACCGGCGTCGATCTCGACAGTTTCGCGCCGCAGCCGACCATCGACGGCAAGGGCTCGCACGGCGGCTATTGCGGCCCGGCGGTGAAGCCGATCGCCATGAATATGGTCGCCGAGATCGCGCGCGATCCGGAAACGCGCGACCTGCCGATCTCCGGCATCGGCGGCATCACCACTTGGCGCGACGCCGCCGAATTCATGGCGCTCGGCGCCGGCAATGTGCAGGTCTGCACGGCGGCGATGACCTACGGCTTCAAGATCGTGCAGGAGATGATCGCCGGGCTGGAGAACTGGATGGACGAGAAGGGCCACGCCTCGCTCTCCGACATCATCGGCCGCGCGACGCCCAATGTCACCGACTGGCAGTATCTCAACCTCAACTATGTCGCCAAGGCGCATATCGACCAGGACGCCTGTATCAAATGCGGCCGCTGCCACATTGCCTGCGAGGACACCTCGCACCAGGCGATCACCAGCATGGTCGATGGTGTGAGGCATTTCGAGGTGATCGAGGCTGAATGCGTCGGCTGCAATCTCTGCGTCAATGTCTGCCCGGTGGAGGGCTGCATCACCATGCAGCCACTGGCCGCCGGCGTGCTCGACCAGCGCACCGGTTTGCCGGTGTCGCCGGTCTACGCCAATTGGACCACGCACCCCAACAATCCGATGGCCAAGGTCGCTGCGGAGTAGGGTTGGTTCCTCGCCCCACGTAGTGGGCTACGCTTATGCACAGATCTTCTGTGACTGGCGCGACTGATCAGGCCGAGGCTTGATTGCGACGTGGTTCCCCCAATCCGTCGCTGCTTCGCAGCGCCACCTTTCCCCCTCCGGAGGGAAAGGAAGGGAGCGTGCTGGACGAGCGTTGACGGCAAAAAGCTTGGCGCTTTCCTCTACCCCGTCGATCGGGGGAGAGGTGGCTCGGCGAAGCCGAGACGGAGTGGGGGTCGACCAGCGCTACATAAGACAATGCATGCGCCAAGCTGCCATGCACGCTATCGCCAAAGGCCAGCCGCCTGGAAATGTGCGCATGCCGTAGCCCACAAGGGGGAGATTGGCAGCTTCACTTCCCCACTTTCGAAATCACCCTTTTCTCCACCTCCGGCTCCAGCGATTCCGCGAAGGGCGTCGCCATATGGTGCTGGTCGCGGAAGGCGAGCTTGCCGTCGATGAAGACGTGGCAGGTGGTGGCATTGCAAAAGCGATCGGTGAGGTCGACATAGGAAGCGTTGGGGATGCTGGTCACGATCTCGCGTTCTACCCTGGCCATCTTGTCGTTGGCGGCATATGCCCGCGTCTGGTCGCAGCGCGAGGGCGTTTCGTTCCGCCAAAGCGCCCGCGCCACGCAGGTGTCGACATTTGCGTTGTTGAACGGCACGTCGCGGATGAAGGCGACCTTAAGGCCGGCCTGGCTCAGGCTGGTGAGCGTGGAGCGCAGGCCGGTCCGCCAATCGGCATCCTGGCTGTCCGTGTCGCCTCCGCCGCCCGCCATCTTGCGTCCGCTGGTCAACGCCAGCTCCGAGATGACCACCAGCGCCGGCCTTGCGCCGATGATTTCCTTGATCGCCTGCTCGCGCCAGCGGTCGCATTCCGAGTAGGCGCGCTTGAGCTCGGACGACCAGACGCTGATGCGCGAGGCGCGGCAGGAATTCTTCAGCCAGGTCACCACCCGGTAACCGTTTTTTCGGCCCGCCTCGATCAGCGGCGTCGACCAGTGGTCGGCGTGGGAATCGCCGAACAGGGCGATGGTGCGCCTGCCGTCGCCGAACACACAAGGGGTCGGCGTCACCGTCTCATAGTCCTGCACGCAGCCCGCCCTGGCGCGGGCCGTGGAAGGTTCCGCGGCACTCGCCGCGATAATGCGCTGCTCCGGATCGAGGTCGTGCACGGCGAGCCTCGCATTGCCGTAGGCGGCTGCGACGCCGGTGCCGGTCAGGAGGAGGGCCGGCACCAGCGCCCGCGCCGCATTGGCCATCAGCCAGCCGCTGCGACGGATCGGGTTCTCGATAAGGTGGTAGCTGAGGATGGACAGCGCGAACGTCAGCGCAAGGCAGTAGAGCCGCTCGGCGGGTGTCAGCTCCGGCGCCAGCATGCCGGCATAGACGATGACCGGCCAATGCCAGAGATAGAGCGAATAGGAGAGCCTGCCGATCCATTGCAAAGGCGGCAGCGCCAGGGCGGCGTTCACGCAGTTCAGTTCGGAATTGCGCAAACGAGGAGTGCCGTCCCTGGCGCCGGCCGCTCCCGCCTTGAGCAGAAGGACCGTACCGACCACAGGCAGAAGCGCCAGAAAGCCGGGGAAGGGAGCGTCCTCGCTGAAGGTGAGATAAGCGACCCCGATCATCGCCAGTCCGGTCAGGCTCAACGCCCGCCCCAGCCGCGGGCGCTCCTGCAATAGCCGCGCCGGCACCATCGATGCGAGACCGCCGGCGGCAAATTCCCATGCGCGCAGCGGCGAAAAGTAGAAGGCCCAAGACTGCGATACGCTCGTCAGCCAGGCGCAGAGAAAAAAGGAAGCCAGGCCGACAGCGGCGATCGCGACCATGATGGCGCGCTTGCCGGGCTTCATCCAGGCGGCCAGCATCAGCAGCGCCGGCCAGGCCAGATAGAATTGCTCCTCGACCGACAGCGACCAGTAGTGGATAAATGGATTGCTCGCGGCGTCATTGGCGAAATAGTCGAATGACCAGCGGATCAGCCACAGATTGATCATATAAGCCGAGGCGAACATCGCGCCCTTGGAATAGAGCGCCTGCTCCTCCGGCGACAGGATGATCGCGCCCGCGGCAAGCGTTGCGGCGATGACGAAAAGCGCCGCCGGCAGCAGCCGCCGCGCGCGCCGGGCATAAAAACGCAACAGGTCAAGCCGGCCGGTGTCGGATATCTCGGCGACGAGATGGCGGGTGATCAGATAGCCCGAGATGACGAAGAAGATGTCGACGCCGGTAAAGCCGCCGGGCAGCGCGGTCAGGCCGAAATGGAAGGCGACCACGCCCGCCACGGCCAGCGCCCGTAACCCTTCTATGTCGGGTCGGAAATCCTGCGCCAATGCTGACACGAACACGAACCTCGCAACGTTCGTTCGTATCCCGCCTTGGGGAAGACTTGCGCCTGCGGGCTCATATCGCAATGCAACAAATCTAACGCAGTGCAACATAAGGGGAGGATGAGGGGCGGATGGCTGGCGCCGCGCCGGCCAATGTCATCCCTTGCTGGCCGGCAGTGTTGCTGGAACAGGGACGTGATTTTGCGTGTCCTCGACTTCCCAATATCGTTGGTATGGAGCGGCGCACCGATAGATTTATGAATCTCTTCGGCGACCTGTGTCGACGAGCGCGGCCCACTCACGGACGAGGAACGCCAACCGCCGACATCGCGGCATTGGCGGGACAGTTCCCCTCTGCCGGACAGCCGATCGCCAGCTATGTTGAAATCATCACCTCGGCCTCGATCTCGACCGGGAAATTCAGGGGCAGGGCGGCGACGCCTATTGCCGTGCGGGCGTGTCGGCCGATTTCCGCGCCGAAGACCTCGAGGATGAGTTCAGAAAAGCCGTTCATCACCGCCGGCGTTTCGGTGAAGCGCAACGCCGAATTGACCATGCCGTGCACGCGGCACCACCCGGTGATCCGGTCGAGACTGCCGAGTTCGCGTTTCAGGCTGCCGAGCATCGACAGCCCGACCTTGCGGGCCGAGCCCCGCGCCTCCTCCAGCGACACGCTCTCTCCGACGGCGCCGAACGGCGCGGCGAGCGAGCCGTCCGGCTCTTGCGGTCCGTGGCCAGAGATATAGGCGCGGTCGCCGCGTACATTCACCCAGGGAAAGGGCAGCACGATGCCTGGCGACAATTTCAGCGGCGGTGGCAGCACGATGCCGAGCGCGGCAAGCTTTTCGTCGGCACCCGGCATGGCGCGGCCTCCGTTCTCGCACAGCGCCATTACGGCGCCGCGCGAGAGCTTTTCGGTTCGCTGGCCGTTCGTCAAGAATGGCTTGGATCTGAGGAAGAATAATCCGGGTGACTGCCGGAAGCTCTTGCCCGCGCGGATCGTGGCCTTGCGATCCGCGCGGGAAGGCGCCGCCCCCGCCGGCGGCGCCAAGCCCAAGCCCTCAGGCTAGCCGGGTGGCTGTTGGTTTGGCCCTCCGGCCGCCGCTCTTGTCCCGCCGATCCCGGATGTGGAATGGTTACCTTTTGTCTTAGGCGGCTGCGGGCCAAAACCGCCGAGCGCGATTTCCGGAATTGCTCTAGAAGTGAAGGTCCAGCGGCTGCGGATAGGCTTGGCCCGGATCGGCGTTCTTCGACGTCAGGCCCGCCGAGGGCACTATGCCGCCGGTGGCCGTCTCATCGAGCAGCGGCCGACTTTTCTCGTGGCCGTTCTTTGCCTCGGTCAGCGGTTTTTTCGTTTTGGCCTCGGCGGCTTGCGACAGCGCAAGCGCCACGACGAGCGCGGATAGAACGAGTTTCATGAGTTCCCCTGTATTATCCCGAATGTATTCATCCCGAAGCGAACCCTAGCGCCGGTCGCCAGGTCGCAAAGATGGTGCGCGTGGAACGCTGTGGAATTCTTTGGATTTCCTGTGATATTAGGAAATGGAAATAGGCATAGCCGGCAATGGAGATGTTTGCCGGCGTGCTGAATGAAATCGTGCGCAATTCGTCTATCCCCGCCAAACGCCGAAATGCTCTGGCGGCGAAAGGCGTCGAGGGGCTCGTGGCATGGCGCAGCACGTCGCGCAAAAATTAAGGCTGACTTCGGCCTTGCTGGGTACGGTGACCCGCAAGGATCTCGCGGCGGCGTTCCGCGCCGTCAATCCCAGAACGGCATTCGATCTCGGCCGCGCCGACAAGTGGCTGCAGGGTCGGGCTCATCCGCGCGAGCTCAGCGTCTACGAGGACTGGGCAAAGCTGCTGCAGCTGGAGCAGCCCGGCGTGTGGATCGCTGAAAGCGATCTGCCGAGCTTCACCGCCGCCGTGTGCGCCCGTCACGGTATGGACCGGGGCGCGCTCGAACGGCTCGCCGCGCAGCAGTTCGAGGCAGCCTCCGCGCATGACGACCGCGCCCAGAGCATTGCGCTGATCGGAAGCTATGCCTGCTATTCGCGCGCCTGGTCGCCCTACTATCGCGGTCAGCTTATCAAGGGCAGCCTGTCGATCGAAGCGGGACCGGGCGTGCACGGCCTCACCGCCTATTACCGCGAGGCCTTGCCGACCGGCCAGCTCGTTCTGGGCGGCCCCGTGACGCCCGCGAAGCGCGGCCTGTACGTCCATGTCAGGGAGGTCGGCGGCGACGCCCAGTTCTTCTTCAGCCTGTTCCCCCAGTCACAGCCGGGCAGCGTGCTCGGCGGCTATATGTGCGGTACAGCCATCATCGGCCCGGAGGCGCAGCCCTCGTTCACCAGGATCCTTATGGTGCGCCTGCGCGATCCGGTGCCCGGCGCCCCCGCATGGGGAGGATATCTGCTTCCGAAAGGGTCGATCGCAGCCGACCTGGCGGCGCTCGGCACAGCCATCGAGAATCCGGAGGCTGTCGACCGGCTGGTCGGCCGGTTTCTCGGAGCCGACGGCGAAGGCGACGTCGGCCAGATCCCGCCGGCCGAGTTCCGCGCTATTCTCGACGTGTTCGACCGCCATTGGCTGCGGCACGCCGGCTAACCCGGGACATCGTTCTTTGACGAGAACCCGTTCGCGCCGCATGCTGCGGGCGTAAAACCTGGGCAAAGAGTTACCCTGAAGAAGGCTTACGATAAGCCGGTGCTGTCGAAGCGTGAGAGGTTGTCGAGCGTCATGGCGATCCAGGGCTCGGGCCCGATCTGACGCTTCGCCTCCTAACTGGCTGACGCGCCGATCGGCTCGCCGGCCAAATTTCTTCCGCTCTCCTCGCCTGACTCTCGTCGCTTGACGCGGAGGACGCGGAGCATAGTTGCTGTCCTGATCTCATTTTTGATCGGTCGAGACAGCCGATGAAGAAGCCATATTGCAAACCGACGCTGGCCAGACGTGACAGGCTTTCGGCGGCGACTGCAGCCTTGCCGTCCTCCGGCTTCACGTTCTGAGGTTTTTCAGAACGCACAAGCAGGTTCGATTTGTTTAAGCGAGCTGTTCTTAAGCTGGAAACGTTGCCCGGCCAGGAGCGGGCGGTACACTTCGAAGGTGCCCGCCCGTCCGGCGCCGCCGCCAAGCTGCTGAAACCCCGTCCGTCCCCAACAGCAACGGTCATGGCGTGACCAGTGGTTGCGCATTGCCATTCGGGCGGTGTCCTGTCAACGCTGCCGGCGACCGGCTCGAGCGCGCCTTTTTGGCCGCCTTTTGGTGCCCGAAGCATGCCTTGCAGCCATGCTGGGGCCTCTCTGAAATGGCGGAATTCCGGGCTTTCCGATGGCTCGACACGCCGCGCCACATATATACGCTCATCCGCTTGAATAAGCTGATTTTTCGCCGGCTGGCTTGCCCCTTCGACCCCGACTTTTTTTGGGCGCAATTCGGCAGCGCAGCATCGGCGCCCAGCGACGACGGGTTTCCCTTGAAAGCGGCATCCGGCGCCTTTGTGAGCCGTTTCATGATCCGCTCATGAAAGACGTGATAGAATGTCGCCAGCGAATGGGGGAAGTTGCGATGACCAATCGGTTGTTCGAGGTTCTTGCCAGACGGCGGTCATGGCTGGATCGGGTCCCATTGGGGCTGCTTGTCTTCCTGGCGACCTTGGTTGCAGCGCTGATGGGCGGCGCCGGCGCCTGAGCGCCACGGAGCAAAAGCGGTCGCGCTATTTCCTTCGTCCGATCGCCTTGAATTCGAAGATCGCGGGCCTGAGCCTCACTGGCCGCGGCCGCGGCCGCTCGGTGAGGTCGACCACACGCACCCATCTGTCGGCGCCGGCGCGCAAGGTGACTTTCTGGCCAAGCGCCTTCTCAGCCGCCTCGAAAGGTGTCTTGGCTTCTGTCGAATGGACAGCGACGACGGCTTCGCCGTGTATCTCCTCGACGCGATAGGTTTTCATGCCCGTATCCAGGTCGCCCGCCGTTTCGCTTCTCGCGCAGCATCTTTGTATTAGAAATCGCGCATACGGCGCAAGGTCGTGCTGGGCGAGCCGGCTGAGGTTCAGCGCTCTACGGCGGAGGATGTCCCGTAGCCGCGCAGGCCGGCAGGAAACCCGTTGACCCGGGCAATTGTCGCGCAATGCGACAGCGAGTTGCGCCGGCTTTTCAGGGTTTCTCGTCCCGGCGAAGTGGAGGAGAGGGAAGGCGACACACCTCTTTCACCAGCCCGCGCAGCCAGCGATGCGCCGGATCGGCCTCGAGCCTCGGATGCCACAAGAGCGAGATGGTCAGCGCGGCGAGCTTTACCGGCAGCGTAAAGGTCAACAGCCCGTCGCGCAGGGTGCCGGTATAGCGCTCCGGCACGGTGGCGATGAGGTCGGAGCCGCGCGCCAATGCCAGCGCCTCGGCAAAGCCGCCGACCACGGTCGCAATCTTCCGCGTCAGCCCGGCGAGTTCCAAGGCGTCGTCCACCGGGCCGCGGTCGAGGCCGCGGCGAGAGATCAGTATGTGCCGGCCGGCGGCGAAGCGGGCGGCGGTAATACGGCCTTCGCTTAACGGATGGCCGGCGCGCACGACGCCCACGAAGCGGTCGCGGAACAGCGCCTGCGCGCGCACCTCCGGGCCGGTCGAACCGCCGACCACACCGGTCTCGAGATCGACCGCGCCCTCGCGCATCGGGCCGCTGTCCTTGTCAGGCTTGGGCACAAAGCGCAATTGCACGTCCGGCGCTTCCTCAGCCGCACGGGCCAGCAGCGCCGAGCCGAAATTCTCAACGAAACCATCGCTGTTGCGGAGCGTGAAGCTGCGGTCAAGCCGCGCAAGGTCGAGCCGCTCGGCGGGGCGCAGCACCGCTTCCGCCTCCTTCACCAGCCGCCCGACCTCAGCGCCGAGCTCAACGGCGCGCGGCGTCGGCACCAGGCCGCGCCCGGCGCGCACCAGAAGCGGATCGCCGGTCGCCGTGCGCAGCCTCGCCAGCGCCCGGCTCATCGCCGAAGGGCTGAGTTTCAGGCGCCGCGCGGCTCGGGCGACGCTGCCTTCGGCAAGCAGCACATCCAGCGTGGCGAGTAGGTTGAGATCGGGTCGCGACATGGCGCGACCATAGCATGGAAACGTCAACGCGATATGGCGTCGGATGCACTGTTCAAGTGCAAATGCTGCGCGTTCCGCCATGTCACGCCCACGCTTATTTTCCCGGCAAGTTCAACCAACGGAGAAGAAATCATGGCCGACATTGCTGAAACCCGCGCCGCGCCCCTGCGCCATTCGGCGGCGGGCGCGTTGGCGAGCCTGTCGCTTGCCATGCTCGTCTCCTCGCTCGGCACGAGCATCGCCAATGTCGCGCTGCCGACGCTGAGCGTGGCCTTCGCCGCGTCTTTTGCGGCGGTGCAATGGGTGGTGCTCGCCTATCTGCTCGCCATCACGATGCTCATCGTCAGCGTCGGGCGCTTCGGCGATCTGATCGGCCGCCGGCGGCTGCTCATCGCCGGCCTCGCGCTGTTCAGCGCCGCCTCGTTTGCCGCAGCATTCGCGCCGTCGCTGGCGCTGCTGATCGCCGCGCGCGCCGCGCAAGGCCTGGGCGCTGCCGTGATGATGGCGCTGACGATCGCTTTCATCGGCGAGACGGTGCCGAAAGAGCGCACCGGCAGCGCCATGGGCCTGCTCGGCACCATGTCGGCGATCGGCACGGCGCTCGGACCTTCGCTCGGCGGCGTGCTGATCGCTACGCTCGGCTGGCGCTCGATCTTCCTGGTCAATGCCGGGCTCGGCGCCGCCGCTCTGCTTGCCGCCTGGCGCTTCCTGCCAGCGGGCGAAGCAACAGCGATACGAGCCTTTCATGGAGAGGCGAGGGGCCACTTCGATGCGCTTGGCACGCTGCTGCTCGCCGCCACGCTTGCCGCTTACGCGTTGTCCATGACCATGGGGCACGGCCATTTCGGCGGCCTGAACGTGGCGCTGCTCGGCGGGGCAATTGTTGGCGCGGGGTTGTTCGTTGTCGTCGAGGCCAGGGTGGCGTCGCCGCTGGTCAAGCTCGCGCTGTTGCGCGACCCCGTGCTGGCGTCGAGCTTCGCCATGAACGCGCTGGTCTCGACGGTGATGATGGCCACGCTGGTCGTCGGTCCATTCTTCCTGTCGCGCGCGCTGGGTCTCGGCGACGCGACAACGGGCGCTGTTTTGTCGATCGGCCCGGTCGTCTCGGCACTGTGCGGCGTCATTGCCGGGCGCGTCGTCGACCGCCTCGGCGCGGCGGCGATGGTCGTTGCCGGCCTGATCCTGATGGTCGCCGGCTGCGTCGCGCTCGCCGCGTTGCCAGGCCTCTTCGGCGTTGCCGGCTATGCGGCGGCGATCATCCTGCTCACGCCCGGCTACCAGCTCTTCCAAGCGGCCAACAACACCGCCGTCATGGCCGATGTCGACAGGAGCGAGCGCGGCGTGGTGTCGGGCATGCTGAACCTCTCGCGCAATCTCGGGCTCGTCACCGGCACGGCGGTGATGGGCGCCCTGTTCGCCTTCGCCGTGGGGACAGGGAATGTCGCGGCGGCGGCGCCGGCGGCCGTCGCGCACGGCATGGAGTTCACCTTCGTCATCGCAGCGGGACTGGTGCTGGTCGCAACGGTGATTGCCGTAGCTGGTGGTTGGCGGAGAGGGCGCAGCGCGTAGTCTCGCACTAACGGAGATCAGCCGCTTCCGCGATCACGCAATTTCGACTCGATGTGGGAACTCTATTCTCGCCAGCCGGCGATGCCCATTCCGCCTTTGGCCGGTGCCTCAGCTACCCCACCGAACCCTGCCACTGCGGCGCCGGCCCATCTCTCGATCGCGCGCCGCAAGCGGATGGCATATGTCCGTCTTCCCCGGAACCAAAGCGGCAGGCAGCGGTTTACCCCGGCGAAGGGATGCTGCAGGAATTAGGATTAAAGCAATGAAAACAGTGCTTCTTGCTGCCCTGGCGCTCTGCGTCGCCGCACCCGCCGTCGCTTCGGCGGCCGAGGCCGATGTCGTCATAAGGACACATCACAGGCATCATTATCACCATCGGCCGGCAGTCGTTATCAATGACGAGGGCCACCGTCTGCACCATCGCCATCACGGCACCGTCGCCTTCTATGACAATGGCGAGCGTGGCTGGCGATATCGCCATCACCGTCGTCAGGACGTGGTCGTCACGAGTTCGATCCACCGGCATCATCATCGTCCGGTGGTCGTCGAGGGTAGCTCCGACTATTGAGATACCATCTGTCGCAAAAATCCGGTCCTGCACATGCGCCGTGGCGCTCGAGCCGGACCGGATTTTTATGCCTTGGAGGCACTGTAATCCCTCTACCTACGCCGCGCTTTTAAGTACGACGGCCTGAACCAGGGCTGCCGTCGGGTTGAGGCTGTCCACCGCCCGGTCGGCATGAGGATGGTGGCGCCGCGCTCCCTGGTCGTCTCGCGCGCCCTGATGGTCTCGTAGACGGTATTCATGGCGCGCAACCGCAGCGCCGCCGACGCGTTTGGCGCAGGGTGCCCTTCGACGCCCATTGGACTTCGCCACGACACAACCCATATTTGAACCCATGGAGCTTTGAGCGTGACCTTCGCGCGGGTGGCCCTTCTCACCGCTGCCCTGGTGGCAGCGGCTACCGTTTCTTCCGTCTCCTCGACCGGGAGCGGGAAGGTCGCACTGAGCGTTGCTATTGACGGCGCTATAGGGCCGGCGAGCACCAGGCAGCTCGAGGAGGCTCTCGACACTGCTGCTGAACGCAACGCCGAAGTGCTCATCCTTCAGCTCGACACGCCGGGCGGCCTGGTCACCTCGACGCGCGAGATGATCGCCGACATCCTGGCCTCGCCTGTGCCCGTTATCGGCTATGTCGCGCCGGCCGGCGGCCATGCGGCGAGCGCCGGCACCTACATCCTTTACGCCACCCATGTCGCGGCGATGGCGCCGGGCACCAATCTGGGCGCGGCGACGCCGGTCGAGATAGGCGGGCTGCCGTCGCTTCCAGGCGGCGACAAGGACAAGAACCAGAAGGGCGTCACCGACCGGCCGGCCGGCGACGAGATGATGGCCAAGGTGACCAATGACGCGGTCGCGCTCATCCGCTCGCTCGCCGAGATGCGCGGCCGCAACGGCGACTGGGGCGAGAAGGCGGTGCGCGAGGCAGCAAGCTTGTCGGCCAACGCCGCCCTGCAGGAGCATGTCATCGACTTCGTCGCCCGCGACACTACCGAGTTGCTGCAGCTTGCCGATGGACGCACCGTCGATGTTGCCGGCGCCAAGAAGGTGCTGGCGACGAAAGGGCTGCCGGTCGAGACGCTGGAGCCTGGCTGGTTCATACGGCTGCTCTCCGTCATCACCGATCCGAACACCGCCGTCATCCTGATGCTGGTCGGCGTCTATGGCCTCGTCTTCGAGTTCACCAGCCCGGGCGCCGTGGCGCCTGGCGTCATTGGCACCATCTGTCTGGTGCTCGGGCTCTATGCGCTCAACCTCTTGCCGATCAACTATACCGGCCTGGCGCTGATGCTGCTCGGCATCGCCTTCCTGATCATCGAGGCCTTCAACCCCACCGTGGTGCTGGGGCTGGGCGGCATCGCCGCTTTCCTCCTCGGCTCGGCCATGCTGCTCAGGGTCGAAGGGCCGGGCTTTGCCATGTCATGGGCGGTCATCGGCCCCGCCGCCGTGCTGACGCTCGGGCTGGCGCTGCTCACCGGAACCTATGTCTGGGCGGCGCGCAGGAACCCGCCGCGCGTCGGCGGCGAGGCGATGCGCGGCCTGCCCGTCGAGATCGTCGACTGGCAGGGCGGCGAGGGCCATGTGCTGGCTTTGGGCGAGCGTTGGCGGGCGAGGGCCGACGAACCCGTCGCACCCGGCGACAGCGTTGAGGTGACCGACGTCAGCGACCTGGTGCTGACCGTGCGGCGTCGCGATGCGAGCAACAACAACGGAGTAAAATGATGGTCGGTTACGTGGCCTATCTCATCGTTGCGCTGCTGGTGATCATCTTCCTGTCGGCGGCCATCCGCATCCTGAGGGAATATGAACGAGGCGTGGTCTTCACGCTCGGCCGCTTCACCAGGGTCAAGGGCCCCGGCCTCATCATCCTCATCCCTTTCGTCCAGCAGATGGTGCGGGTCGACCTGCGCGTCGTGGTGCAGGACGTGCCGCCGCAGGATGTCATCTCGCGCGACAATGTCTCGGTCAAGGTCAACGCCGTGCTCTATTTCCGCATCGTCGACGCCGAGCGGGCAATCATCCAGGTCGAGGATTTCATGGCCGCCACCAACCAGCTGGCGCAGACCACGCTGCGCTCGGTGCTCGGCAAGCACGAGCTCGACGAGATGCTGGCCGAACGCGACAAACTCAACAGCGACATCCAGGAGATCCTCGACCAGCGCACCGATGCCTGGGGCATCAAGGTCTCCAATGTCGAGATCAAGCATGTCGACCTGAATGAAAGCATGATCCGCGCCATCGCCAAGCAGGCCGAGGCCGAGCGGCTGCGCCGCGCCAAGGTGATCAACGCCGACGGCGAGCAGCAGGCGGCGGCGAAGCTGGTCGAGGCCGGCCGCATGCTTGCGGCCGAGCCGCAAGCCATGCAGTTGCGCTACTTCGAGGCCCTGCACGACATCGCCGGCGAGCGCTCGTCCACGGTGGTATTCCCGCTGCCTGTGGAACTGCTCGGGCAGTTCGTGAAGGGGCAGAGCAAGTGAGGCATTGACGCTGCCGTCTCTTCCCTCGGCGGCAAAGTTAATCAGCCTCGCCGCCCGAACCATTGCCGCATTCTGCCAGCACCTTGCCGATCGCAGCACCCGAGCCTTTCAGCGGAAAGCTCGCCGTGCCGCATTTGTCGGCCGAGGCCGTCACCTCGCCCTTGCCGCGCAGCAACGCCAGCAGCTGCGCTTGCCAATTGTCCTTCTCCATTTCGTGGAGCCCTAAAACGCGGGCGATAGCGCGAGGGTCCGTCCGCGGTGTTGCCGGTGGAGGCGATTGCACCAGGTATTGACGACAATCCGACCGCCGACGATTGCAAGGAGGTAAACCGACCACCGATGATGCAACCGCCATCCGCCAGGTGGTCGAGACCTGGATGGCGGCGAGCCGGAAGGGCGATCTGGAGACCGTGCTTGGTCTGATGACGGACGATGTCGTCTTCATGGTTCCCGGCAAGGAGCCCTTCGGCAAGGAAGCCTTCACCGCGGCCTCCAGGAAGATGGGCGAGATGAAGATCGACGGTGAGAGCGAGATCGTCGAGCTCAACCTGCTCGGCGACTGGGCCTATATCCGCAACCGCATCGATATGACCGCGAGACCGCCCGGCGGCGAGCCGGTGCGGCGGTCCGGCTATACGCTGACGCTGCTGCGCAAGGAGAATGACGGCCGCTGGCGGCTGGCGCGGGATGCGAATTTGCTGGCGGCAACAGGGTAGGGCGCGGCCGCCGGAACTGCCTATCCCCTTCTGGGGCGAGGAACCTTGTCCTGCGAGCACCGCGTTGGGGATCGCCGGCGCGAATGCCCGCTGCCTCGCCCTTACTTTCGCCACGGCGGCTCCGGCGCGAAGCGCTTGCCGATCCAGTCGGCGAAGGCGCGACTCTTGGCGGCCTGACCCTTGGCCGAGGGCATGACGACATAGACCGCGCCCTCGTCGGCCAGCGTCCAGTCCTCCAGGATCGGCACCAGCCGGCCGTCGGCGAGCTCGCGCCCGACCAGCCAGTCGGTGCTCATCATCAGGCCGACGCCTTGCACCGCAGCCTCGACCAACACTTCGGCATCGTCGCTGACCAGCGGCCCCGAAACCTCGACGCGCACGCTCCGGCCCTCATGGTCGGTCATCTCCCAGATCGGAAACGTCTGGAAGCCGGTGAAGCCGAGGCAGCTGTGCTCAAGCAGCGCCTGCGGCGTTTCCGGCCTCCCCCTTCGCGCAAGATAGGAGGGCGCGGCGCAGAGCAGCCGGCGTCGCGTCGCCACCTTGCGCGCCACCAGGCGCGAATCCTCCAGGCTTCCCAGCCGGACAGCGACGTCGAAATTCTCGGCGACGAGATCGGCGAAGCGGTTGGAAAACTCGGCCTCGATGCGCACATCTGGGAACTCGGCGAGAAACTGCGGCAGGAACGGGGCTATCCACATGCGCCCGAACGTGCCGGGCAGCGCTAGCTTGAGCAGCCCGCGCGGCCGGCCGCCGGCATGCGCGGAGGCGGCGGCTTCCGCCTCGTCGACCGAGGCCAGGATGGCGCGCACGCGCAACAGGAATTCCGCGCCCGCCTCGGTCAGCGACACGCTGCGGGTTGTGCGGTGGAGCAGCCGCACGCCCAGCCGTTCCTCCAGCGACTGCAGACGACGCGACAGGATGGTCGCGTCGCGCCCGACCCTCGCTGCCGCCCTGGTGAAGGAGCGCGCCTCGGCGACGGCCGCGAAAGCCGCCATTTCGGCAAGGGCGGAGGGTTCAACTGATTGCTGCATGATTTGCAATACTCAAATGCAAAGTCTAACGATTATCGAGTAATAGCGCAGCAGCTAGGTTCGCTCAACCCATCCATCGATCACCCACGGAGTGAACCCATGAAAGCCATCGAACTCAGCCAGCCGAGGCTGGACGCCTTCCGCGCCGCCAGCGTCGCCACGCCCGAACCCCAACGCGGCGAGGTGCTGATCCGCCAGCGCGCGGCGAGCCTGAATTTCGTCGATGTCGCTGTGGCGAGCGGCAACTACCCTGGACCGGTCTTCCCGCTTATTCCCGTTGCCGACGGTGTCGGCGAGATCGTCGCGCTCGGCGAAGGCGTGACGAGCTTCAGCACGGGCGACCGCGTTGTCGCCCACGCCAAGCCGCGCTGGATCGGCGGCCGGCCGCGTCCTTACGAGATGACGCAGATGCGCGGTATCTCGTTGCCCGGGTCGCTGGCCGAATATGTCGCGCTGCCGGCCAACTCGGTCGTACCGGTCCCGGCGCATCTCACCTTCGAAGCGGCCTCGACCTTGCCGATCGCCGGCACCACCGCCTGGAACGCCATTCGCGCCGCCGATGTCGGGCCGGGCTCGGTGGTCGTGCTGCTCGGCACGGGCGGCGTCTCGATCTCCACCTTGCAACTCGCCAAGGCGGCCGGCGCCACCGTCATCATCACTTCGTCTTCGGACGAGAAGCTGGAGCGGGCCAAAGCGCTCGGCGCCGATCATCTCATCAACTACCGCGCGACGCCGGACTGGGACGGCAAGGTGCTGGAGTTGACCGGCGGCCTCGGCGCCGACCTCGTCGTCGAGACCGGCGGCACTGCCACCTTCGCGCGCGCCGTCAACGCCACTGCGCCCGGCGGCACGCTGTTCACCATCGGCTTCGTCACCGGCGCCGAGGCCACGGTCAATCTGCTGCCGATCATCATCAAGGCGCTGAAGGTGGTGGGCAATAACACCGGATCGGTCTCAGACCTGCGCGACGCCGCCCGTGCCATCGGCGCCGCTCGGATCGAGCCGGTCGTCGACAAGGTGTTTTCACAAAACGAGGCGACTGAAGCCTACACCTACATGGCCGCCGGCGGCCTGCATTTCGGCAAGCTGGTGTTCGGCTTGGATTGGTAGGAAGAGCTGACGCAGGAGATGGGCGAAAGCGGCTGGGCGCCCAGCGCGGCCGAAGAAAGCGCAATCCCCCTTTGCGGGGAGATTGGCTCCTTTGCCGCCGGCTCCAGCCTGGATCCACTTTCCGCTCGATAGGCAGGCGCGCCGATTCGAGCTGACATTTCCAACCGGTTCGATGACTACTTCGAGTGAATTCTTGTCCAGAACAGCAATGAAATAGTTCTGGCATGATCAGGCTTGCCCACGTCGCGTGGATTGGGGGGCGCTGCTCCGCTGTCTTCCGGCGATAGGCACCCTCACTGGGCCGGCTGAAACAGTTCCACCAGATTGCCGGACGGATCGACAAGCAGGATCTGGAAACCGCCCGGCCCTTTCACGATTTCATTGCGGAAGCTGAGGCCCGCCGCCCGCAGGCGGGCAACCTCCGCCGCAAGATCCTCGACGATCAGGTGGATGCGGTTCCAGCCCCCTGGGCCCGGCCGCTCGCCGTCGGGCATCGGCCTGCCCGCTGAGCTGGTCGGACCGCTGAGGAGCAGCCGAAGTGCTCCCCTCGTGACATCCGCGAAGGCCGGCGCATGGTTGGAAAGCTGCTTAAAGCCCAGGTGTTTAGTGTACCAGGCCAGGGCCTCGTTGACGTCGTTGACCATATATCGGACATTTACAGTCGTGGACATCGTCTTGTCTTTTCCGAGAGGCGGGTGAGCAATCTAGTGCGCTTCACCGTTTCATGGAACGGCGAAATGCACCACCTCTTGTGCAATTCCGGACAGCAAACCGCTCACAGCTTTCCTGGAATTGCTCTGGCCGGCTTACCGCCAGGCTGCCTCATTTTTCTGCTCATAGTCCCTGAATGCCTTGATCAGCCCGCCCAGCACCTCCGCCGACGTTTCGAACATTGCCTTCAATTGAGGTTCATCGATCTTTGTGATGTCTTCCCGGAGGTGATTTTGAATCTCCTGGAATGCTTTCTGCATTTTCTGCGTGTGGTGCCGCGGATCGCGGTCGGCTGCACTTGCCATTGTCGATCTCCATTCTTGGAGTGCTCGACGGCAAACGCAGGCGATGTAGGACGGGTTCCGGGCACCGCCGCAGGAACTGCCAATCTTCCCACGAGAGGGAAGATCACGCGCTCCAACGGCGACACCCTCAGATCAACTTCTCCAAGGTAATCGGCAAATCCCGTACCCGCTTCCCCTTCGCGTGGAAGACAGCGTTGGCAATCGCCGGCGCGATGCCGACGATTGCCAGTTCGCCAACGCCCTTGCCCCCAAGGGCGGAGGAGTGCGGGTCGGGGATGCCGACCGAGATTGTCTGGATGTCGGGAATGTCGGCATTGGTCGGCAGCATGTAGTCCGCGAAATTGCCGTTGACGATGCGGCCGTGGCGGCGGTCGACGATACCTTCCTCGAGCAGCGCCTGGCCGATGCCCATGATGATGCCGCCCTTCCACTGGCTCTCCGCCAGCTTGGGGTTGTAGAGTCGGCCGGAATCGAGCGCCGACACCACGCGCGACACGCGCACCGTCCCGAAATCCTCGTCGACCCGCACCTCGACAAAATGCGCGCACCAAGAATGGCGCGAATAATCGCCTTCTGTGTGTGGGATCGACATGGCTATCGTGGTGTAGTTCTTGTAGCGCTCCTCCGGCGTCGTGCTGGCCGGCAGCGTGTCGCCCTTGGCCTCGATGTGGTCGCGGCCGACGGCGCTCATGAGTTCGGCGATCAACAGCTCCGGTCCTTCGCCGCGTGGCGATGCGATGCGGCCATCGCGCACGACGAGCGTATTCGACTGCAGCTTCTGGAACGGCGAGCGCGGGTCGGAAAGCGCCAGCCCGATCAGCTCGTCCAGCGCCTGGCCGGCCGCCTTGTGGACGGCGCCGGTCATAACGCCGGCAAGCCGCGAGCCGCCGGTAACGCCGGCGCGGGCGAAATGCGAGTCGCCGAGCTTCACCGTGACATTCTCCACCGGCACGCCGAGCGTTTCGGCGGCGGTCTGCGCCAGGATCGTGTAGGTGCCCTGGCCCATGTCGATGGAGGAGCTTTCGAC
The DNA here is from genome assembly GCF_020165195.1 of Mesorhizobium sp. CA14. Taxonomy (GTDB): domain Bacteria; phylum Pseudomonadota; class Alphaproteobacteria; order Rhizobiales; family Rhizobiaceae; genus Mesorhizobium. The sequence goes on from NZ_JAIUHR010000009.1 coordinate 80,874, forward strand.
CACGACCGAACCGTCGGAAAGCAGCTTCACCACCGCCTCGCCATGGGCGCGCCGCACCGGATAGGTGCCGGCGGCAACGCCCCAGCCGACGAGTTGGTGGCCGTCGCGCATCGAGCGCGGCTGAGGTGAACGCCTGGCCCAGCCAAAGGCTTCCGCCCCGGCGGCAAAGGCTTCGCGCAACTGGCGCGTCGACCACGCCTTCTTCGCATGCGGATCCTGTTCGGCATAGTTGATCAGCCGCATCTCCATCGGATCGATGTTGAGTTCATAGGCGAGCTCGTCGATGGCGCATTCGATGCCGAAGGCGCTCGGATTCTCGCCCGGCGCGCGCTTTGCCCCCGGCACCACGGTGTTGACCCTCACCACATTCTGCTTCGAGGAGAAGTTGGGCGTGGCATACATGATCGAGGTGACGGAACCGAGCGGCTCGACCCACATGCCGTCCACGGCCGTCTCGTTGACGCCACGATGCACGATGGACTGGATCTTGCCATCCCTGTCGGCGCCGATCGCAACGGTCTGACGCGTTGCTGCGCGGCCGCCATAGGACGTAAAATTCTGCGGGCGATTGAGCACCAGCTTCACCGGCCGGTCGAGCATCTTGGCGGCAGCCGCCGCCACCGCGCTGTGCGCCAGGGCCAGCGCCTTGGAACCGAAGCCGCCGCCGATATAGGGCGAGACCAGCCGCACATTTTCGAACGGGATCGAAAACCACTCGGCATAGGTGCGCGCCATGCCGTCCAGCCACTGGCTGGGTTCCCAGATGGTCAGCTCGTCGCCTTCCCAGCGCGCGATCAGCCCATGCGGCTCCATCGCCGCCTGGAATTCGCGCGGCGTGTTATAGGCCGCGCAGATGCGCACCGGCGCCTCGGCGAAAGCGGCTTCAGCGTCGCCCCATTCCTTGGTCATGGCCTCGATCGGAATGCCGTCGCCGGCCTTGCCGTCGCTCAGGTCGACGATGGCAGGTGTCTCGTCATACCAAACCTTGACGAGTGCGGCCGCCGCCACTGCCTGCTCGAACGTCTCGGCCACCACGGCCGCGACATGCTGGCCGGAAAAGGTGACCTCGCGCACGAGCGGCGAGAAGGTGGGCTGCGCCGGCGCCTTGCCGAACCAGTCCGATGCGCCCCTCAGTTCCATGATGGTGTCGGGCGTCAGCACGGCGAGCACGCCGGGCGCGGTCTCGGCCGCGCGCGTGTCGATTGCTGTCACCTTGCCTGCGGCGATGGTTGCGCCGACCAGCACCGCATGCGTCAGCCCTTCGAGCTGCTGCTCGACGGCGTAGTGCGCCGCTCCGGTGATCTTGGCGGGGCCGTCGACGCGCGACAGGCGTCCGCCGACCGCTTCGAGGCGCGCGCTGTCGGACGCTGCGTGTTTGATGTCATGAACGGTCATGCCGTTTCTCCCAATTTGAGGATGGCGCGCGCGATCACGCGCGGCGCCAATGCAATCTTGTAGCGGTTGGCGCCATGGTCGACCGCGCCTTCCATGGCGAGCTCGCTCGCCTCGCGGATCGTCGCTTCGTCGAGCGCTTTGCCCTTCAGCGCATCCTCGACGGCGCGCGCCCGCCACGGCTTCGTCGCGACGCCGCCGAGCGCGACGCGGATGTCGCGGATGGTGCGGCCATCGCCTTCGAGCTCCAGCCCGACCGCGGCGCTGGCCGCCGCGAATTCATAGGACTGGCGGTCGCGCACCTTGATGTAGGTCGAGCGCCTGGCCGCGGCCGAGCCGGGAATCTCGATTGCCGTGATCACCTCGCCCGGACGGATGTCGTGCTCCTGCTCGGCCGTCGCGCCGGGAGCCAGGAAGAAGTCCTCGACTTTGAGCTTGCGCTCGCCGAGATCGACCTCGGCGTCGAAGGCGACGAGCGCTACGGCGAGATCGCCCGGATAGGTAGCGATGCAGGCCTCGCTCACGCCGAGCACGGCATGGCCGCGCGTCACGCCGCCGATCGCAGAGCAGCCGCTGCCGGCCACGCGCTTGTTGCAGGCCGGGAAGTTGGCGGGGTCGCGGAAATAGGGGCAGCGCGTGCGCTGCATCAGGTTGCCGCCAATCGTCGCCATATTGCGCAGCTGCGCCGACGCCGCCTGCCAGAGCGCTTCAGAGACGGCGGGGAAGAAGCTCTTCACCTCGGCATTGTCGGCGACATGGCTCATCTTCGCCAGCGCGCCGATCAAAGCGCGGTCGGCGCTCGCATCGATGGCGTTGAGCCCTTCGATATGGCTGATGTCGATGACGGTGGCGGGTTCCGCGACGCCGCATTTGGCGAGGTCTACCAGTGTCGTGCCGCCGGCCAGCAGCATAGCGCCGGGAAGGGCGGCCGCGTTGCGGGCGGCCTCTATATTGTCGGCGCGGAAGTAGGAAAAATCTCTCATGAGCGCAGCTCCTGTGCGGCCTGGCGGACGGCGGCGACGATGTTCGGATAGGCGCCGCAGCGACAAAGATTGCCGGCCATGTATTCGCGGATCTCCTCGTCGGAGCCGGCATGGCCCTCGCGGATGCAGGCCACCGCCGACATGATCTGCCCCGGCGTGCAATAACCGCACTGGAAGGCGTCCTGTTCGAGGAAGGCGGCCTGTACGGCGTGCAGCGTGCCGTCCTCGTCGGCGAGCCCTTCGATGGTGGTGATCGAGCGGCCCTCGACCTGCGCGGCCAAGGTCAGGCAGGCGAGCACCCGTTCACCGTCGACATGCACTGTGCAGGCGCCGCACTGGCCCTGGTCGCAGCCTTTCTTGGTGCCGGTGAGGTGGAGCCGCTCGCGTAGCGCGTCGAGCAGCGTCACGCGCGGCTCGATGTCGAGCGCGTGGGTCTCGCCGTTGATGGTGAGGTGGAGGGAAAGCGTGGTGGGGCTAGGGGTTGAACCGTTGGCGGCAATGCCGTTCCTGAAATGGCCGTCTTCGGGAGGATCGATGATGGTCTGGCTGGTCATGGGGCGTCGGGCTCCGATTGCTGGACGCTAGGGATGGAAATGGAACTTGGCAGGGGAGGGGCAAGGGTGACGATGGCGGGTAGGTGCCGGCAGCGAAGAGTCTGATCTCCCCCCTTGCGGGGGAGATGCCCGGCAGGGCATAGGGGGGTGTGACGGAACGCGGCGTTTGCGATCGACATTCGCCGTGGAAAAACTGTCGCGAAGGTGCACCCTAACAAGCCGAGACGTCGGCGGGACAGCACCCCCCTCTGGCCTGCCGGCCATCTCCCCCGCAAGGGGGGAGATCAGCAGCTCCGCCGCCCCACTCCGGCGGCCAGGGTACGCTTCCCGTCCTTCTTCACGTGACATACCGCTTCCCCTGGTTATATGATAAAAGCGCTCCACTAAAGCGGAGGTGCCTCCGTTTATTTAATTGGGGTCTGGCCAGCCATGGTTCAACCCCCCATATTTGCGTTGGTGGAGAAAAAAGTGCCCGAGCAGGAAATGACCGAAGCGACGCGCGACGCGCCGGTGCAAAAGCCGCTGCGCGCCGATGCGCAGCGCAACCGCGACAAGCTTGTCGAGGTGGCGGCACAGGCTTTCGCCACCGATGGCGTCGACGCTTCGCTGGAGGAGATCGCCAGGCGGGCAGGGGTCGGCATCGGCACGCTCTACCGCCATTTCCCGACGCGCGAGCATCTGGTCGAGGTGGTTTACCGCCGTGAGGTGGAAGGGCTCTGCCACGCCGCCAGGGAACTGGTTCAGATGCATCCGGCCGATGTCGCGCTCGAACTGTGGATGCAGCGCTTCGTCGACTACATCGCCACCAAACGCGGCCTCGCCACCAGCCTGCGGATTCTGCTTACCACGAATTCGACGCTGTTCTCCGACACGTCCGGTCGTGTCTCAGGCGCGATGCGAGGCCTGATCGAGGCCGCAGCCGCCTCGGGCAAAATCCGCGCCGACATCGACGCCTCCGATGTGATGCATGCGCTGGGCGGCATCTATTCGGCGCCGAACACGCCCGACTGGCGCGAGCGGTCGGGGCGGCTGGTGAAGTTGCTGATGGATGGGTTGCGCTTCGGGGCAAGGGGCTGAGGCTGCCATCCAACGTCTCCCCGACTGGCATTCCCCAACCCACGGCCTACATAGTCGCCACCACCCTCCCTCCCAAAAGGATCCTGCCATGTCTGAACAGCTCAAACTCAACGACGGCTCGACCATCCCGCAGATCGGGCTCGGTGTATGGCAGGTCGATCCGGAGATCACCGCCAAGGTTGTTCGCTGGGGCATCAAGGCGGGTTATCGCCTCATCGACACCGCCGAGGGTTATCGCAACGAGGAAGGCGTCGGCGAGGCGATTCGTTCAGCCGGCGTGCCGCGATCAGAACTCTTCATCACCTCCAAGCTGCGCAACGGCGCGCATCAGCGCGATGCCGCATTGCGCGCCTTCGACGACACGATGCAAAAGCTCGGCATCGACCAGATCGATCTTTTCCTTATCCACTGGCCGGTGCCCAGCCAGAACAAATATGTCGAGGCCTGGAAGGCGCTGGTCGAGCTGCAGAAGGCCGGGCGCATCAAGTCGGTCGGTGTCTCGAATTTCAACCAGGACCATCTGGAGCGCATCATCGGCGAGACCGGCGTGACGCCGGTCGTCAACCAGATCGAACTCCACCCGCGCTTCCAGCAGCGCGACAAGCGCGAGTTCCACAAGGAGCACAACATCCATATCGAGAGCTGGAGCCCGCTGGGCAGCGGTCGGCTGCTGGCCGACCCGACGCTGGAGAAGCTCGCCAGGAAGCATGGCAAGTCTGTAGCGCAGGTGATCATCCGCTGGCATTTGCAGGAAGGGCTGGTCGTCATCCCGAAGTCGATCCACCAGGAGCGCATCGCCGGCAATTTCAACGTGTTCGACTTCGAGCTGGATGCGGACGACATGCAGACCATCCGTGGCCTGGACTCCGCCGACGGCCGGACGGGGCCGGACCCGGCGACAGCGGCGTTTTTGTTCTGAGGATTAGGCTCTGCCTTCCCTTGTGGAGGAGGCGCTTAAATCCCCTCGCCATCCACCAGCGGTACGTCATCTTCCTCCCAGGGGCTCGGCATCGACCCGCGCCCTGCGGTCGGCAGCGGCATCCAGCATCTGAGCTCCGGTTCTGCATATTCGACGATGCGGCCGGGCGAGGAGTCCGAGGCTCGCCAGCCTTCCTCGCCGAACTGGTCGGCGCGCGACCAATAGGCCATGTCGACCTCGGCCGGTCCTTGCTCGGAGGAGCGCACCGTCACCAGGATGCGGCTGCCGTCCCGCGGCGCGCTTGCCATGTTGCGCCACTGTTCGGTCTCGTCCATGCGATCTCCTCCTGCTGAACCAATTCCAGAAAAACCGGCCGTCGCAATAGTCGCCGCCCGCCCGCAAGGGGTCAACCCGAACTTGGAGCGCGACAGGCAATTCATTCACAGCTAATATGTCATTGGCCGCAATCGGACAGACGACGATGGATGAAGGATTGCTGTCTCCGGTGACCCGTCTCGGGCCGGTCCATCTCAAGGTGACCGACGTGCCGGCGGCCTTGAATGTCTGGCGCGACGCGATTGGGTTGGCACTGCTTGGCGAGGACGCCACCATGGCGGAGCTTGGCGCCGGCGGCCGGACGCTGATCGTGCTCCATGCTGGCGCGGAGGCACCGCTGCCGCAGAAGGCGCGCGATCTCTTCCACGTCGCCATCCATATCATCAGCCGCCGCGATCTCGCGCATGCAACCGCCCGCCTCAAGGCATCCGGCTTACGGTACAGCGCCCAGGATCACCTGATTTCGGAATCGCTCTATGTCTCCGACCCCTCCGGTAACGGCATCGAGATCTGCTTCGACACACCGGAGCGGTTGCTGCGCCGCGAAGTGTCGCCCAACGGCCGCGTGGCGCTGATTGCCACCGACGGCAGCGCGCATTCGGGGATCGAGCCGCTGGACGTGTCGGGCCTGCTGCGCGACCTCGGCAATTCCGGCAATATCGAGCCGAAGATGGCGCAGGATGCCTTTATCGGCCACATCCATTTGCGCGCCCGCGCGCCCGAGATGTTGATGAAATTCTATCTCGGCGTGCTCGGCTTCCGGCCGCATATCCAGTCCCGGACCTTCGGCATGTTCGACTGCGGCACGGAGCGCCGCGCCCATATGGTGGCCTTCAACATCTGGGCGCGCGACGAGCTGCGCGAGCCGCCGCCGGGTGCAGCCGGCCTCGACCATTTCACCATCGAGCTTGGATCGGCGCAGGAGCTCGCCGCCGTGGAGCGCAGGCTCGAAGCGGCCGACACACCGATGAAAAGGGACGGTCGCGTTATCTCGACCGCCGATCCGGAAGGCAACCGCCTGCGGCTCGTGGTCCAGGGAGATTAATCGCAACCGCTTGAAGACAGGAAGAAGTGGAGGAGGGGGAAATGTCGCTGATGGTGATTGGAACCGGCTTCGGCCGGACCGGCACGGATTCGATGCGCGAGGCGCTGACCATGCTCGGCTTCGGTCCTTGCCACCATATGTCGGAGGTCATGGCGCATGAGGAGCAGAAGCGGCTCTGGCGGGCGCTGGCCAGGGGCGAGGCGCCCGACTGGGCCCAGCTCTTCGCGGAATACAAATCCTGCGTCGACTGGCCCTCGGCGCACTATTGGCGCGAGCTGATCGAAGCCTATCCGCAGGCGCGCGTCATCCTGACCTGGCGTTCGCCCGAAAGCTGGTGGGAGAGTTTCGAAAAAACCATCCTGCCGGCGATCGTCGCCAGCACCGACCAGGAGTCGCTGGGCATCGCGCTCGTCGCCAAGCAGGTCTTCGGCGGCCGCCCGCAGGACCGCGCCCATGCGATCTCCGTCTATCGGGACAATGTCGAGGCGGTGCTGAGCACCGTGCCGGCGGAGCGGCTGCTGGTGCACAAGCTCGGCGACGGCTGGGCACCGCTCTGCGCCCATCTCGGCGCCCCGGTGCCGGACGAACCCTATCCCAGCCGCAACAGCACGCGGGAGTTCCGGTCGGCGCTTTCGCTGTAGTGAAGGGAATAGGGCAGTAAGGCAGTAGAGGAATAGGTGGAAGACGCGACGTCGACGCAGTTCCGATTTACCTACTGCCTTACTGCCCTATTCCCCTTAGACATGCACGTCGCCGAAGGACAGCTCCCCGTCGTCGGCGCGGATCAGGAACGCCGCGGCAAGCAGCGCGAGGTAGCAGCCGGCCACGCCGCACACGACGACGACGCCGGGGATTGGGCCGAGCGTCGCCACCCGGAACGTATCGACGAGCGAGGCGCCGAAGCCGATGGGAGAGCCTTCACGCGACAGGCTCGGCGTGGTGATCTTCAGAATCCAGGCAAGCAGCAGGATCGTGTACATGAAGATGTAGTTGCGGCGCAGCCGGCGGATCAGCGCCGCGCGCTGCGTGATCAGGAAACGCGGCGAGCGCAGGCCTTCGCCGAGGATGGCGAGCCAGTTGGAAGCGTAGTCCGGCTGTGGCGAAAAAATCTGCGCGAAGTAGTAGCGCTCGAACTGCCGCACACGGGCGCGGTAGACGTCGAAAAAACGGTAGCGCCGCGCCTCGATCCACAACAACAGCGTGATCAGGAGCATGGCGAACAAAAGCACGCCGTGATGCGCGCTGGGCGTCGACAGCGACACCGACAGCATCGCTGCCACCACGGTGATCGCCCAGTTGCTGGTGCGGTCGAGCCGGTCGCGCCACCCGGCCATGCGCGCGATCTCGGCGCGGTGGAAATGCGACAGCGTCGTGGTGAATTCAGCGGAGCTGAGCTTCAGCGCCAGCGTGTCGGAAGCTCGCGGCGGTGCGGCCTTCTCGGTGGATCTTGCCGGCGCAGCCACCTCTGTCGACCTCGCCACAGCCGCGTCTGTGGATTTTGCGGCATTCGTCTGGGACATTCTGCCATGCGCCTCCCGCCGCCATGGCCGGCCGTCCTCGCCTTAACATCGACCGGCCACACCCCTGTCTCTTCAACGTGCGGCCGGCCAGAATGTTCCCACCTTTTCAGGCGGATAGATCAGGATGCAAGTGGGGGAAGACCGCCATTCGCGCGCCGCGGAAAGGGCAGCACGTCGGCAATCGGCCGGGCATGCTGGGCTGCCGCCACAGCCTCGATCACAAGGTCGAGCGCCGCGAGCGCGGCGCGGCTCGTTTCATCGTCGCCGCGCAGGTAATGGCACGCCCGGTCGAGGTGTAGGTGGGCGGCGGCAAAGTCGCTTTTCATCAGCTTCTCCTTGTTGCCCCGCCTCGGCGGCCAACATCGTCGAGTCGCTTTACCGGGAAGCAAAGATCGGCGGCAGCATTTGATTAGAATTGTAGGAAGCGTTTCCTCGCCCCCGCAAAGCGGGGAGAGGTGTCCGCGAAGCGGACGGAGAGGGGCTTCGTAGGGCGGAAGTCCTCCTCTTCGAAGTGCTTTTGCCGGTCGAACCGGCGCTCCCCTCTCCGTCTCGGCTTCGCCGAGCCACCTCTCCCCATTTCATGGGGCGAGGAAATGGCTGCCGCCCCCGTGCAACCGATCCTTACGCCAGACCGTTATGTCCGGGCGAGGAATGAGGGGTGCATAAATTGCCCAACATGCTCAATCGGGGAGCGTCGCTGTCGGTCTGGATCGCGCTTGGTGCTGTGGCGCTCGCCTTGATGCCCACCGTAGCTTTCTCCGCCGAAAAAACCGGCATGTCCTCGGAGGGCATTTTCGTTGCCGAGTTGATCCTGCTTCTGGTCGTCGGCCGCGGCATCGGTGAAGTGCTTGAGGCGCTTGGGCAGCCGGCGGTGATGGGCCAATTGATCGGCGGCATCCTGCTCGGACCTTCGCTGCTCGGCTGGGTCTGGCCGGCGGCCGAGCGGCTGGTCTTTGCTGGCGACGCCTCGCAGAAATCGATGATCAACGCCATCGCTCAGCTCGGCGTCTTGATGCTGCTCCTGCTTACCGGCATGGAAACCGATCTCAGGCTCGTGCGCCGCGTCGGCCGCGCCTGTTTTTCCATCTCGGCCGCCGGGGTGGCCGTGCCCTTCGCGCTCGGTTTCATCGCCGCGCAGTTCATGCCCGACACGCTGCTTGCCGCCGGCAGCGAGCGCATCGTCGCCGGGCTGTTCCTCGGCACCGCGCTTTCCATTTCCTCGGTCAAGATCGTCGCCATGGTGGTGCGCGACATGAACTTCATGCGCCGGGATCTCGGTCAGGTCATCGTCTCCTCGGCGATCATTGAGGATACGATCGGCTGGGTGATCATCGCCATCACCATCGGCATCGCCACCCAGGGACGGATCGAGATCGGCAGCCTGGCCTTCACCATTGCTGGCGTTGCCGCCTTCATGGCGTTTTCCTTCACGCTCGGACGCCGCATCGTCTTCGACGCCATCCGCTGGACCAACGACACCTTCCGCTCCGAATATGCGGTGGTCACCGTCATCCTCGCCATCATGGGCGTGATGGCTTTGATCACCGACCTGATCGGCGTTCACACCGTGCTTGGCGCCTTCGTCGCCGGAATACTGGTGGGCGAATCGCCGATCCTGTCTCGTCACATCGAAGGGCAATTGCGTGGCATCATCACGGCGCTCTTCATGCCGGTGTTCTTCGGCGTCGCCGGCCTGTCGGCCGACCTCACCGTGCTTGCCGATCCTCAGCTCGCGCTGCTCACGGTGGCGCTGGTGGTGATCGCCTCGATCGGCAAGTTCGGCGGCGCCTTCATCGGCGCCGAGGTTGCCGGCATGAGCCGCGCCGAGGGCATTGCGGTGGGCTGCGGCATGAATGCGCGAGGCTCGACGGAGGTGATCGTCGCCTCGATCGGCCTGTCGATGGGTGTGCTCTCGCACAACCTCTTCACCATGATCGTCACCATGGCGGTCATCACCACCTTGGCCATGCCTCCGACATTGCGCTGGGCGCTGCGCCGGCTGCCGATCGGCGAGCAGGAAAAGAAACGCCTGGAGCGCGAGGAGATCGACCAGCGCGGCTTCGTCGCCAATCTGGAGCGGCTCCTGGTTGTGGTCGACGAAGGCATCGTTGGCCGCTTCGCCGCCTATCTCGCCGGCGTCATCGGTGCCGGCAAGCCGACGACCGTGCTGCATTCCAGCGGCGAGATCGATGCCGAGCCGACCGAAGGCCTGCATCTGGAGGAAATCGAGAAAGGTGCGGAGGACAGCCGCGAGGCGGCCAGGAAATCCGACGAGACGCCGGTGCGCGAAGCGCCGGTCACCCGTCGCCAGCATGAGGAGCTCTCGACCGACGCGGTCGCCAAGGAAGCGCGCAAGGGCTACGGCATGCTGCTCGTCGGCCTCGGCCGCGCGGTCACTTCCAAGGGCGCATTCTCGCATCGGCTGAACGAGGTCGCCGGCGCCTTCGACGGGCCGCTCTGCCTGGTGTTGAAGCCGGCGACCGCAGGCCGTCAGATGCCGCAGCTCGGCCCGGAAGCCGGCAAGATATTGGTGCCGGTCAACGGCACGGCGGTCGCCCGCCGCGGCGCCGAACTGGCGCTGGCAATAGCGGCGGTCACTGGCGCGTCGGTCAAGATGCTCTATGTCGCCAGGGTCGGTCGCGACGAGCTACGCGACACCGTCTCGCACCGCCGCAGGGAAGCGGTGCTGAAGGACATCGTCGCCCTTGCCGACCGCTATGGCGTCGAGACCGAGACGGCGATCCGCAGCAGAGCCGCCGCCGCCGATGCGATCGCTCGCCAGGCCGGCCGCAACGTTGCACTGATCGTCATGGGCGTGGCGCGGCGCCAGGGCAAGGAGCTGATCTTCGGCGAGACGACGACCGGCGTCCTGCGGCGCAGCCCATGCCCGGTGGTGCTGATCTCCGACGAGCGGGTGAAGCGCGACGAGAGCGACCGCGAGGCAGTGCGCACGGGCACGGGGACCGGGTGAGGGGATTGGCTAATCTCCCCCGCAAGGGGGGAGATCACATCAGCAGGTCTCAAGCCATCTGCAGCTTCTGCCGGCTTGGCTGCGGCGGGAAAGCGATGGCGATGCCGGCGGCACCCAGTCCGATCAGCGCCGAGCCGATGAACAGCCAGTGGTAGCTGGCGGTGGCATCATAAATCATGCCGCCGGCGAGCGGCCCGAGCGACATGCCGAGGCTGGAGAGCATCGTGGCCGCGCCGAGGATGGTGCCGATGATGCGCAGGCCGAAATATTCGCGCGCCAGCACCGCGTAAAGCGGCATCACGCCGCCATAGGTGGCGCCGAAGATGACGGCCAGAAGGTAGAACTGCTCGAGCTGGCCGACGGTGAGGTAAGCGGCGATCACCAGTCCCTGGATGGCGAGCCCGGTGACCAGCACCGGCTTCACGCCAAGCCGGTCGCCGAGCACGCCATAGAGCACGCGCCCGCCAAGGCCGGCCAGCCCCTCGACGCTGTAGATCGACACGGCCGCCATCGGCGCGACGCCGCAGGACATGGCATAGCTCACCATATGGAAGATCGGGCCCGAATGCGCCGCGCAGCAGGCAAAGAAGGTGAGGCCGAGCACGATGAATTGCGGCGAGCGGAGCGCCTGGCCGACGCTCATGCCGGGATCATTGGTGACGGGCGCCGGCGTCCCGTCGCTCACCGCGGCCACGGCCGGCGGCTGGCGCACCAGCAAGACGGCGGGCAAAAGCAGCACCCAGGCCACCACGCCGATATCGAACATGGCGGTGCGCCAGTCATAGGCGGTGATCAGCCAGCGGGCGAAGGGCGAGATCGTCATCGGCGCGACGCCCATCCCGGCCGAGACCAATGAGACGGCAAGGCTGCGGTTGGTGTCGAACCAGGCGGTGGTGAGCGCGATCATCGGTGCGAAGAAGGCGCTGGCCGCCAGCCCGACGATGATGCCGTAGCTCAATTGGAAGACGATGAGCGAGGTGGCCCGGCTCGCCACCACCAGCGACAGACCAAGCAACACCGCGCCGGCAAGCACCACGGGCCTGGCGCCGACCCGATCATAGATCGCGCCCCAGGCGAAGCCGCCGAGGCCCATCACCAGGAAATTCAAGGTCATGGCGCTGGAAATGCCGGTGCGCGACCAGTTCGTGTCGAGCGACATCGGCTCCAGGAAGATCGCCAGCGAAAACATGGCGCCAAGCGCCACGCAGGTCATCAGCGCGCCGGCCGCGACGATGACCCAACGATAGGAATGGTTCATGATACTGCTCCCATGCCGTAAGGCATCCTGTTTGATGCGGCACGGTTTTTCCAGTCCACCGGGCCGTTTGCGTCCGAAGGACGCCGGGGCGGGAGCCGATCCTACAATCTGGTTGCATTTTTTATCTGGATTTTTTTGAGGGACCGATTTCGGCGTCCCGGGCGCTGTCCCGCGCGTGGCTGAGTGTCAGCTGCCGGCAGCGCCGTCATTGACCGCACATCCGTCCCATCTAGATTTGACCTCCCAACCAGGAGCATCCCATGGAACTCTATCGCGGCCGGCTCATCGATCACCTTCACCTGGTGGTGCGCGACATCGAGGCCAGCCGGCGCTTCTACAGCAGCCTGTTCGAAGTGCTGGGCATCCCGATCGGCGGTGGCGCTGAGGACCATTTCTGGGCCGATGAGCTGTTCGTCTCGAGCCCCGACAGCCGTTCCGCCCAAGGTGTGCTCACCGGCCGTCACCATCTCGCCTTCCAGGCCAAGGACCGCGCCATGGTCGACGCCTTCTACCACGCCGGGCTTGCCGCCGGCGGCAAGGACAATGGCGCGCCGGGCGAGCGCCGCTACCATCCCGGCTACTACGCCTGCTTCCTGCTCGACCCCGACGGCAACAACGTCGAGGCGGTGTTTCATGGGCCGGCGAAGCGGAGCGCGGATGCGGTGGAGATCAGTTTTTAAAGCGCGTCGCGATCTTCAGGTTCATCCACGCGCTTTAGGGTTTTGACCCTACGCATGTCTTTGCCCCAAACCCGCTCTCACCCTCGAGACATGCCTTGGGGAAGGCGCCGGTGCGCTTCTATTCCTTCACCGCGCCCGTCATCGACGAAACATAGTGCTCGACGAAGAAGGAATAGAGCACCACCACGGGCAGCGAGCCGATCAGCGCGCCGGCCATCAGCGCGCCCCATTCGTAGACATCGGAGCGAACGAGTTCGGTGAGCACGCCGACCGGCACCGTCTTTTTCTCCGAAGACTGGATGAAGGTCAGCGCATAGATGAACTCATTCCAGGACAAGGTGAAGGCGAAGATGCCGGCCGAGATCAGGCCGGGCACCGACAGCGGCAGCACGATCTTGGTGAGGATCTGCCAGCGGCTCGCGCCATCGATGAGCGCGCATTCCTCCAACTCGAAGGGGATCGAGCGGAAGTAGCCCATCAGAAGCCAAGTGCAGAACGGGATGAGGAAGGTCGGATAGGTCAGGATCAGCGCGAACGGCGTGTCGTAAAGACCGAGGTTGAACACCATCACCGACAGCGGAATGAACAGGATAGAGGGCGGCACGAGATAGGCGAGGAAGACGGCGAGGCCAACCTGCCGCGCGCCCGAAAACCTCAGCCGCTCGATCGCATAGGCGGCAAGCACGGCAGCCGCCAGCGACAGGAAAGTTGCGGCGGTCGAAATGATGATCGTGTTGAGCAGCCAACCTGGATAGGAGGTCTCGAAGAGCAAGTAGCGGATGTGCTCCAGCGTCGGATGCACGACCCAGAACGGATTGTAGTTCACATAGTCGGTCATCTCGAGATTGGGCTTAACCGCCGTGATCGTCATCCAGTAGAACGGAAACAGCAGCACGATCAGAAACACCAGCAGCGGCAGATAGACCGTCACCACCCGCCGCGGAAGGCTTTGCAGGTAGCCCATGCCGCCTTCGTCGGTCTCCAGGCGCTCGACTCCCTTGATCGCGGCCATGTCAGTCTCCGCCGCCTTGCTGCCATCTGCGCCGTTGCAGCCCGAAATAGCTGAACAGGATCGCAGCCAGCAGGAAAGGAATCATGGCGACCGCGATTGCCGCGCCTTCGCCCAGTTGGCCCCCCGCAATACCGCGCTGGAAGGACAATGTGGCCATCAGATGCGTGGCGTTCACCGGCCCGCCGCGGGTCAGCACATAGATCAGCTGGAAATCGGTGAAGGTGAACAGCACCGAAAACGTCATCGTGATGGCTATGATCGGCGTGAGCAACGGCAGGGTCACGTAGCGGAACAGCTGCCAGCGGCTGGCGCCGTCGAGCGTAGCGGCCTCGTAGAGCGATTGCGGAATGGTCTGCAGTCCGGCAAGCAGCGTGATGGCGACAAACGGAATGCCGCGCCATACATTGGCCGCGATGACCGAGGCGCGCGCATTGGTCGGGTCACCGAGAAAATTGATGCGGTGGTCGATCAGGCCCATCTGCTGCAACGCCCAGGACAGGATCGAAAACTGCGAATCGTAGATCCACCAGAAGGCGATGGCCGACAGCACCGTCGGCACGACCCAGGGCAGCAGCACGACGGCGCGGAAGAACGACTTGAAGGGCAGCTTCTCATTGAGGATGAGAGCCAGCCAGAGGCCGAGCACGAATTTTAGGATCGAAGCGCTGACCGTGTAAAGCAGCGTGTTGAACACCGAGAGCCAGAAGACGCTGTCGCTCCACAGATATTCGTAGTTCTCGACGCCGATGAAGATGCCCGGTCGGCCGATGCGTGTGTCGGTGAAGCCGAGCCAGACGCCGAGCCCGAGCGGATAGGTGAGAAAGACCAGGAGCAGCGCCGCCGCCGGTAGCATGAAGCCGAAGCCGAGAGCGTTCCTGCTCTCGGCGAGCCGCGACAGGATCGACGGGCGCGACTGAACGGCAACGGACGGCACGGCCATGGCGCGAGCTCCTTGTTATGCGGGTGGAACTGTGGCTGACCGCGCTTGGCTTGGGTAAGCCCGCAAAGCGCGGTCATCCTGCTTCAGCTACGCCAGTATCAGACGCGGTAATAGCGGTTGGCGCGTTTTTCGGCCTCTTCCATCGCTTCCTGCGGCGTCGCCTGGCCCGTCACCGCCTTGGCGAACATGTCCACCAGCACGTAATCGGCCATTGTCGCGGCGGATGCATAACCGAGCGGCCCGGCATAGCCGTTGGGGCGCAGCGTCGCCGAGGCTTTCGCGTAGGCCGCATTGTTAGGGTCGGCCTTCCAAACCGGGTTATTGTCGAAGGCTTTCAGCGTCTGGCAGCAATAGCCCGCCGACGAAGTGATCCAGTCGGACATTTGCGGGTCCTCGAACATGAACTGCAGATAGGCCTTGGCGGCATTGGGATAGGGCGTGTAGTTGAAGATGACAGCCGTGGTCACCTGGAAAAGCTCGACCGATTTCCCGACCGGACCGATCGGCATGTTGGTCGTGCGGATGTCCTTGGCGATCTCGGCCAGCTTCGGGTCCTTGTCCTTGTTGACCTTTGCTGTGTTGTAGACTGAGATGCCGTTGGCGATCACGCTCACTTCCCCGGCCAGGAACGCGCGGTTGTTGTTGACGTCGAGCCAGCTTTCGGTGCCGGGGATGAAGGTCTTGTAGAGCTCTTGCGCATACTGGATCGCCTTGAGCGTCTCCGGACTGTTGATCGTCACCTTGCCCGCTTCGTCGACCATCTGGCCGCCATGGCTCCACAGCAGCCAATGCGCGTAATTGTTGCCGTCGCCAACGCCGTGGCCATGGGTGAAGCCGGCGGGATGGCCTTTCGCCTTCAACGCCTTGCAAAGCTCCAGGAAACCGGCTGTGTCCTTGGGGAATTCGGAGAAGCCTGCCTCCTTGACCCAGCTTTCGCGGTAGACGATGGCGTTGCCGATGGTGGCCAGCGGCAAGCCGATGAACTTGCCCTCGCGCGTCGCATATTGTTTCGGGCCGTCATGCCAGCCGCCATACTTCTTGCCGAGATAATCACCCAGTTCCGACACATCGAGCAGCTTGTCGGGATACTGGTGCGGGTCGTCGAACCAGACGAACATCAGGTCGGGGCCGGAGCCGACATTGGCGGCGACCGCCGCTTTGGGACGGATGTCTTCCCAGCTTTCCTTGTCGACGCGCACCTCCACGCCCGTCGCCTCGGTGAACCGCTTGGTATTCTTCAGCCACTGATCCTCGTCGCCCTGCACGAAGGGCGACCAGCGCAGCAGCCTGAGCTTGGCACCTTCCTCGGGTTTGTAGGTCAGGCCTTGCTGGGCGAAAGCGCTCGAGCCGACGAAGCGGCTGCCCAGGGCTCCGGCCGCCGCGGCTGCGGTCGTGCGGATTACATCGCGTCTGGTGAACTTCATGCTCGTTTCCTCCTGTTGCTCCTGTCGTTGCCTGGTTTTTATCGCGCCGTCTCGATTCGCTTGCCGGTTTCGCCGTGGAACAGGTGGATCGGGCCAGGGTCGACCGACAGCCGAATGGTTTCCTCCGGCGCGAAGGAATGGCGCTCGCGGAAATTGGCGACGATGTCCTCCCCGCCAGCCGTCCGGCCGATGATCTGCACTTCCGACCCGGTCGGCTCGATCACCGCCACCTTGACCGGAATGCCGTCGTCAGCCAGCCGCAGATGCTCGGGTCGTACTCCGAGCACCATGGCTTCGCCGTTGCCGATGGAGGGAGCCTTCCGCAAAGGCACGGAAATGCCTCCCGCGCCCCGGAAAGACGGTGGGCCATCATTGGCGAATGCGCCCTTGAGCAGGTTCATGGCGGGCGAGCCGATAAAGCTTGCCACGAACAGGTTGTTCGGCCGGTCGTAGAGCTCCAGCGGCGGTCCGATCTGCTCGACGAGGCCGTCATGCATGACTACGATCTTGTCCGCCATGGTCATGGCCTCGATCTGGTCGTGGGTGACATAGACCGTCGTGGTCTTCAGCCGCTGGTGCAGCTCCTTGATTTCGGCCCGCATCTGGACCCTCAGCTTGGCGTCGAGATTGCTGAGCGGCTCGTCGAACAGGAACACCTGCGGATTGCGCACGATTGCCCGGCCCATCGCGACTCGCTGGCGCTGGCCGCCCGAAAGCTGGCGGGGATAGCGTGACAGAAGCGGCACCAGCCCGAGGATTTCGGCCGCCCGCTTCACCCCGGCATCGCTTTCAGCCTTCGGGACACCCTTGAGCATGAGCGAGAACGCCATGTTCTCGGCAACCGTCATATGCGGATAGAGTGCGTAATTCTGGAAGACCATGGCGACGTCGCGCTCCTTCGGCGCAACGTCGTTGACGATACGGCTGCCGATCGAGATATGCCCCCGCGAGATTTTTTCCAGGCCCGCCATCATCCTGAGAAGCGTCGATTTTCCGCAGCCTGAGGGTCCCACCAGCGTGACGAACTCACCGTCGTCTATATCGACGCTGACGCCATGCAGGATCTGGGTGGCCCCGAACGATTTGTAGACATCGCCAATCGCGACAGACGCCATCGAACTCCTCCCGATGGTCCCTGCGAATCTCGCGGGGAGCCGTTCCAATCAAGGTGTGGCTGAAACGGATGCCGGCAAGCACCCACCACTGGCGTCGGCGACGTTTGCCCCAGCTCCCCCCGGGTCACGCGACTGTGAAACGGTAGCGCTACCACATCCGCCTGTAAAGCGGCGGCGCGCCTTACTTACTTTCGCCGTTGAAGACAGTTGAGCGAAGGCTGCGCTGAAGCGAAGTGGATCCAGCCAGTTGCCGAAGGACCGCCGATTCAACTTCAAACGACCGCTGATGGATATTAGACACCGTTAATGCAATAGATTTCAGCGTGTCCGGGAAGAGCCGACTGCTGCCGAGTCAGACCGCCAACGGGATTGGCCGCTATCCTTTCAGGACGCGCGCCTTACTTTCCGCCATAGCGCAGGGAGAGGGCGGTCGCTGCCGCTCTTGCCTTCGTTCTCAGCCTCCGCCCAGAAACGCTGCGATCAGCTTCAGCATGTTGCCGTCCTGTCGGAACTCTACCTTGTCGAAATCGCGGCTGCCCTGGCGCTGCGCCTTGGAGAGCTGGTCGAGATAGGCCGTCAGCTCCGCCCGGACCTTCTTGCAGCCGGGATCGTTCTGAGCGGTCAAGCCGGTGCTGAAGGCGACGATCTTGTCCACCATGTCGACGATGCCGGCGCCGTGCACCTTCTCATGTGCGATCAGCCCGGCGGCGAATGTGTCCCAGCGTGCCTGCAAGGCGGGCGCCAGCTTTCCCGCCGGTTTGGGCAGCGTGTAGGTGATGATCAGCTTCGGCCGCGCCGTCTTCAGCACACAGGCATTGCCTTGCGGCTGGTAGTCGCGCTGCCAGGTCAGCTTGAAGAAAGTGTGCGCGATGACGCGCCGGGTATTGCCGGCCGAGTCCGTGCCGACCACCGGTCCCTTCTCGCCGATCGAGAAGTAGAGCTGCTCAGCGCTTTCGCCTAAGACGGCATAAGTCTCGATCTTCTCGATGGGCTTCCAATCGGCAAGTGCCGGCGTGGACAGGAGCAGGGCAGCAAGGAGAAGGGCTGGCTTCATGGGCGAGCCATAGCATTGGGCCTCGTTTGGAAGAAGCCGGCCCGCGGATTTTCGGAACCCGCTCCACCGGTCGATCGTTTCCTTGGGCAATCGTCTCGACCCATGGGGGAGGACAAGATGACCCGCAATGAGATCATTTCCGTGCTGGGACCGGTCGACGAGGCTGTCATCGCCGATATCGCGCTCACCGGCGCCAGCCTCGAGGAATTGCGCGAGGCCTTCGCCTGGATCGGCGCCGACGAGGCGTTGGTCAACGAAGGCCACGCCATGCCCGGCGCCCGCGTGGCGAAACTGATCGAAATCCTCGAACCTCCCGAGGACGAGCCCGAGACGCCGGCCGTGGAATAGAGCGCCACCTCTAGGTGCTTCTCCCTACTTGTCGCAGCACACCTCCCGTCTTAGCTTTTGCCGCTTGGGCGGGAGGAGAGGCCTTTGGACACCAATGTCGTCATCGTCGGCGCCGGCCCTGCCGGGCTCGCCGTTGCCGCCTGCCTCAAACAAGCTGGGCAGGATTTCATCATCCTTGAAAGGGCCAAGGAGGTTGCGCCGTCCTGGCGCCGGCATTACCGGCGGCTGCACCTGCACACGGTGAAATCCCTCTCGTCGCTGCCCTTCGTGCCGTTCCCGAGGAGTCATCCGCGTTATGTGCCGCGCGAGAAGGTCGTGGCCTATCTCGATGGCTATGCCGAGCGTTTCGGCCTCGAGCCGCACTTCGGCATAACAGTGAAATCCATCCGCCGGGAAAGCGATCGGCTGCTGGTCCAGACCGATGCCGGGCTCTTCAATGCCCGCAAAATTGTCGTTGCCACCGGCAACAACGCCCAACCGGTCATGCCAAGCTTCCCTGGCATCGAAGCTTTTGGGGGCAAGGTGCTGCACAGCGCCGCCTACACAGAGGCGGCATCCTATGTCGGCAAAAACGTGCTGGTCGTCGGCATGGGCAACACGGGCGCGGAGATCGCGCTCGATCTTGCCGAGAGCGGCGCCCACCCAACCATCTCGGTGCGCAAGGGCGTCCACATCGTGCCGCGCCAGCTGTTCGGCCTGCCGATCCAGATGGTGGGCATCGCCAGCCGGCCGATGCCGCAGGCGCTGAACGACTGGATGTTTCCCAAGATCCTCGATCTGGCGCTGGGGCGGCTGGAGCGATACGGGATCGTGCGGCCGAAGCAGGGCATCCTGCAAGGGATCGATGCCGGCCGCATCCCGGTGATCGATGTCGGCACGGTGGCGGCGATCAAGCAGGGTCGGATCAGCATTGCGCCGGACATTGCAGGCTTCACCCCGAACGGCGTGAAATTCGCCGACGGGGTGGAGAGGAAGTTCGACGCGGCGATTTTCGCCACCGGCTACCGTCCGGGCTACGACGCCTTCCTGCCGGCGGAGCTTAGGCCGAACAAGAGCGGCGTGAATGCCCGCGCGACGGAGCTCGGCGTCTATCTTGTCGGCTTCTACAACCCGGTCACCGGCCTGCTGCGCGAGATCGGCATAGAGGCGCAGGCGGTGGCGAAGGATATTGCAGGGCGGTGAGGCATCAACGCCGCTGACCTTCCTCTTGGGGTGGAGATCAGCAGTGCCTGAATCGGGTGGTGCTCCTTCGTTCTCCATGCGAAGCCAGTCCCACCAATGGAGGACCGCCATGCTCTCGCTCTATGACTATCTCCCGTCGCAAAATGCCTGGAAAATTCGCGTCCTGCTCGGGCTGCTCGGCATCGCCTACGACACCCGCATCGTCTCGATCTTCGAAGGCGAGAGCCACACGGAGGCCTTCCTGAAGCTCAACCCGGCGGGCGCTGTGCCCGTGCTCGGACTGAAAAACGGCGAGGCGATCGCCGAGTCGAACGCGATCCTGACCTATCTTGCCGAGGGCACGCCCTACCTTCCGTCGGACCGCTTTGCCCGCGCCAAGGTGATACAGTGGCTGTTCTTCGAGCAGTACCATGTCGAGCCCGTCATCGGCTCGTTGCGCTACTGGACGCTGACCGGCCGCCTGGAGCGCAACAAGGCGCTTGCTCCCGGCAAGCGCGAGGCGGGCGTGCGCGCGCTGGGTGCGCTGGAGCGCAGCCTGGCCGACACGCAATTCCTGGTCGGCAATGCCCTCACCATCGCCGACATCGCTGTCTACGCCTACAGCCACCGCGCCGAGGACTGCGGTTTCTCGCTTGCCGACTATCCCGCGGTCGATGCCTGGATGGGGCGCGTCAGCGAGGCGATCGGACCGGATTATCCGGTGCATCCTTACAGCATCGATCCGCATTCGCGCGCCTGAGCCGCCGGAACACGGCGGCGGACAGGGCGTTCTCCAAAAGGCAGCGTGTCGGGCGTCGCCCAATCGGCGCCCGCCTGTTGCGTTCCAACCAGAGCCATGGAGGTCCGCAATGGTTCGCACCATCCCCGTCGCAATCCTCGCCACCGGCATCATGGGCCTGCCTGTCATGGCAGCCGAGCAATACTGGGTCGCCAGAGACGCCGTGTCGAAGCAATGCGAGATCGTGCCCAAGAAGCCCGACGGCACGCTTGTCATCGACCTCGGCAAGAAGAAATACGCCAGCGAGGGCGAAGCGAGGAAGGCGATGGAGGCGATGGCGGACTGCAAGAAGAAGTAGAGCCGCCGCCCAATTCCCCGAGGGGAAGTTAGCCAGCTTCTATCGATCCACCAATGACATCGTCCGTTCGTTGTATCGCGGTCCCGACACCTTATCGGGCGTCAGCGCCATGTCGAGCCCCAGCATTTCGGTGGCGTCGAGCGTGATGTCGGCTGCCGCGACATTCTCCTCCAGATAGGTTCGGCGTTTGGTGCCGGGGATCGGCACGATGTCGATGCCGAAATCCGGTCCCTTGGCGAGCAGCCAGGCGATCGCGATCTGGCCGGGCTTGACGCCTTTGGCGTCGGCGATGTCGCGCACCGTGGCCGCTGCCGCAACATTCAGGTCGAAATTCTCGCCCTGGTAGCGCGGGTCGCCGCGCCGAAAGTCGCCCTCGGGATAGTCTTCCGCGCGCTTGACGTCGCCGGCGAGGAAGCCGCGGCCGAGCGGCGCGAACGGCACCAGGCCGATGCCGAGCTCCTTCAGCGCCGGGATGATCTCGGGCTCGAGGTTGCGCTCCCAAAGCGAATATTCGCTCTGCAGCGCCGAGACCGGATGCACGACATGCGCGCGGCGGATGTTGGCGATGCCCGCTTCGGACAGGCCGAAGAAGCGCACCTTGCCCTCGGCCACCAGTTCGCCGACCGCGCCCGCGACATCCTCCATCGGCACGGCGGGGTCGACGCGGTGCTGGTAAAGGAGGTCGATGCGGTCCGTGGCGAGCCGCGAGAGCGAAGCATCGACCACCTCGCGTATATGCTCGGGCCGGCTGTCGAGGCCGGCCTGTTTGCCGTCGACGATGCGGAAGCCGAATTTCGTCGCGATCGTCACCTGGTCTCGCCGGCCTTTCAGCGCGCGTCCAAGCAGCTCCTCATTGACGAAGGGGCCGTAGATCTCGGCCGTGTCGAGAAAAGTGCAGCCGAGCTCGATCGCCCGGTGGATCGTCGCGATCGACTCCGCCTCGTCTGCCGGGCCATAGGCCTGGCTCATGCCCATGCAGCCGAGGCCGATGGCAGAGACTTCGAGCCCCTGGCTGCCGAGTTTCTGTTTGCCGAGACTCATGCGTCTTGCTCCGCCGAATTTTCGATCCGGCTAAATTATAGGGCCGGGCGTGAATGCGTCCAGCGCTGGCCCTATTGACGGCGCAATCGTCGCCATTCTTGCCGGTGGCGATTCCACTGTGGTGACAGCCAATGCGGCACGACAGGCTTGTCCTGATATTGCTCTGGCGCGAACTGGTCGCCGGCCTGCGCGCAACGCGGCGCCGCGATCTCGCCTGGATTGCGCTCGGCGGCGGTGGACTTCTGGCCTATGCGATCGCGGATATCGTCGTCGCCCTGCATGCCGCGGGTCCGAAGCTGCGGCACGACCAGCTTCTGTGGACGCTTGGACTGCCAATCACTTTCGCCGTGCTGGGATGCCTGGCGGGCAATGCAATGTCGCGGCTTTGCCTTTCTCGCGCCTTTGCCCCCTTTCTCAAGGCGCTGCCGCTCGCTTCGGCGGAGCGCCGTCGCATGGCGGAGGTAGGAGCCTTCGCGCTCGGCCTTCCACTCACCCTGGTGTTCGCCACGGCGGTCGGCTTCGCCTGCGTTGTCATCGGAAAGCCGTTGGCGCCGGCCTGGGGCCTGGGCGCGGCCACCCTGTTTGCCTTGAGCTTCGGCACGGCAGCCTTTTGGCGCCTGCGGCGGCCGCGCCTCCTCGTCGATGCGGCGGCGAGCGAGGCGACGCCGGTCGGGAGGCCCTGGCTGCGCCGCCTCGACCGGGCGCGTCCAAGCTGGCTCTCCAGCTGGGCCTGGAAACTGCCGGCCGGCCACATACGGGCGTCTTGGAAGCTGGCGGCCGCCAGCCTGCTTCTCGGGGTCGCCGCCATCTTAGGCGCATGGGTCAGCCTGGCCGGCCGCACGGCCGGGCCGGCGGCGGTCGCGGGCCTGGCGGGCGGCATTCTTGTTTTCATGCTCAGCCTGCGCTGCCAGCCGCTCGGCTCGCCGGTGCTGCGCACGGCGCCCATCGGCTTTACCCGCGTATGGCTGCGGCTGGTGCGACTGCCGCTGCAATTGTCGCTGGCCTTCTTCCTGCTGCCTGCCGGCGCGGCGCTCGCGGCCGAACCGTCGGCCTGGTCGGTGCCGGTCGCGAGCGGCCTCTGGCTGCTGGTGCTGAACGGCGCCTATGCGGTGTTCGGCGCCTATTTCCTCAACGCGCCCTTCGTCGCGATGCTGAGCTTCGCCGGCGCGCTCGCCTATGCCGGCTACGAAACGCTCGAATATGGGCGTACCGTGTTGATCGGCTTGGCGGCGCTGGCGTTTTTCTTGTGGCACCGAACCCGACAGAGATATCGCAATGGCTGAAGTCCTCACCGTCAAAGAACTCACCGCCGGCTATCGCGGGCGCATTGTCGTTCGCGGCATCGATCTTTCGCTCCATCGCGGCGATATGGTCGGCCTGCTCGGTGCCAATGGCTCGGGCAAGTCGACGTTCATCAGGGCAATCACCGGCCAGATCCCGTTGATCGGGGGCAGCGTGGCGATTGACGACATCGATCTCGCCGCCGCGCCGGAACGCGCCAAAGCCGGCTTCGGCCTCGCCATCGAGCCGCACGAGCTGCCGGCGCCGCTTTCGGGACGCCAGTATATCGAGCTCGTCGCCTCGATCCGCGGCTGCGCGCCAAACGACCTGCCAAGCGGCGACCTCCTGGAGCGACTAGACCTTGGACGCTGGATCGACCGCCCGATCGCCGAATATTCCCTTGGAACCCGAGCCAAGATCGCGATCGTCGCAGCGCTTCTCGGCCGGCCGCCGCTTCTGATCTTCGACGAGACGCTGAACGGCCTCGATCCAGTCGCCGCCTGGGAGGTGAAACGCGTGATCACCGCGCTCTGCGCGAGCGGGCGGCATGCCGCCATCGTCTCGACCCATGTGGTGGAGGCCGTGCCGGCGCTCTGCAACCGCGCGGTGCTCATGGCCGAGGGCAGCTTGAGCCGAAGCTGGGATGCGGCCCAACTGGCCGAAGCGGGCAGGGCGCCTGGGGTATTTGAGGAAAGCGTCATGCGGGCGTTGCGCATGCGGGCCGCTGCCTGATCTGGAGCAATTCCAGGAAAAGTGTGAGCGGTTTTCCGCCTGGAATTGCGGCAAAAACAAAGCTCTAAGCCATCGGCAGCATGCGGCGCATGATCAGCGAGGCGTGACCGCCGACGCCGTGGGCCGCTTCCCGGCGTTCGACCACCTCGAAGCCGTGCTTGCGGTAGAAGGCGATCGCGCGGTCATTGCCCTCGATCACCTCCAGCGCAATGGAGGGAATGCCGGCATGCGCGGCAAGCACCGCGTGCAGCAGGTCGACCGCGAGGCCGCTGCCGAACGCCTGCGGCTCGATGTGGAGCCGCTGCAGCATCACGTCGCCTTTCCCGCCCATTGCCGCCATCGCATAGCCGGCAATCGAGCCGTCGGCGCGTTCGGCGACGAAGGACATCTTGTCCTCGTCGTTGAGCTCAGCCACCAGCCTTTCCGGCGCGTGCCTTTCGTCGGAGAGCCTGGCCACGGTCTCGTCGCCCATGATCGGCGCATAGGTCCGCCGCCAGGATTGGCCGAGCAGCCGCGAGACATCGGCAAGATCATTCCTCGTCATCGCCCGGATGCGGGTCATGGTCGTCATCCTTGTTGAAGTCTGAAAATAGGGCGAAGCGACCGGCACAGCCAATCTCCCTTGGTCGCCTGCAGGGCAGAGGGGACGCTGTCCCGCGGGCCTGTCCGGGTTTGGGATCTCAGCTTTGCGCTGCGCTCGGCGTCGGCAGCTCTTCGCGGCGGCCTATCTTGCGGCCGAGGATAATCAACTGGCGCGCGCTGTTGTTGCGCAGGCGGCGCAGCCGCCATTCGAGCCCCGTCTCGATGGTGACGCGCTTGGCGTAGACGCTGGAACGCATGCTGGCTTTGTCTGTCGCGACCTTCACCGGATCGTCGTAGAAGGCGCAGATCTTGTCGGCGTCCATGCCGGGCGTCGAGAGCCATTGCGGGATGTAGATAGAAGCCAGCCTGTCGACATCCGGTTGATGCCGATGCCGGGCGTCGGGCATGTCGTCCAGAACGCGTCGCCGATGGTGACGACGCCGGCGCGACGATGCTGCCTGCTTGTCGTCAGGCTGACCTGCCTCACTTCGACGGGGCCGGCGACGGCGAAATTGCCGCATTGCCTGGCGATCTCCGGCATTAGCTCGCAAAGCATGGCCTGGGGATTTTCGCGGAACGCCCGCGTCCATTCCTTGGCCACGGTGCGATAGAGAAACATGTTGCCCCGCAGTCTGTCGCCGATGGGGAAAACACTGAGATAGGCGACGCGATCCGCCGGGCTCCTAGCGTAGCAGGTGACGGCCGGATAGGCGCATTGCTGCGGCGTGATGGCAAGGTCAAATCCGATCGACAGCGAATGCGCCTTCGATTCCTCCACGCGCTCGATGCCGATGGCGCGCCGCACCGCCTCGCCGTAGCCGGTGGCCACGACCAGAAGGCGGGCATCGATCACCGCGCCGTTCGTCAGCACCACGCGCTGCCGGTCGGGACCGGTGAAAACTTCGGCGACCTTGCCCACCGTCAATGGCACTTGGGCGGGCAGTGCCCGCCGCATGCCGTTGACCAGCGCGCCATAGGAGAAGGCGAATTCCCATTTCCGCTCGCGCCGAAAGAGCTGGCCGAGGCGGAAGACGTGGATGTCGGTCATCGGCGTGACCAGGGGCCCGATGGCAGGACCGAGGCCGAGCTTCTCGAACACCCGCATCTGCTTCATGCCGATCTTCTCGGCGCGGAACTCGTCGTGATGGACCAGATGCGGGTCGATCAACGCCACCTTGCGGCCGGCCTTGCCCAGCACGGCAGCCAGGCTTGTGCCCGCCAGCCCGGCGCCGACGATCGCCACTTCGACTTCGGCCGAGGCAGGCTCGACGGCAGGTATTTCGTGGCCCTGCGCGGTGTCCATCTTTCTGCTCCACAGCTCACGCATGAATATCTCGGGCGGCAGGAGCAATCTCAAGCAACCCCGGCGCGAGCCGGCTAGCAATGAAAAATTAGGTTAATCCGCTTTGTGAGAGCCGCCATTCGATAGCCCGCCGCCGAACCGATAGAGGTGGCAGCGGGCCATTGGTGCGACGGGAGTGCTGTCCCGCCGAGCAGGAGACACTGCTCAAGGCGATCTAAAACAGCTTCCCCAGGAATCGCGACTTACGGATTCGTAAGCTCTCTCAAGATTATGTTCCCAGGCCCGGCCCGGCATGCAATTCCTGACCTGCCTTGTCGGCGTGGTCGAAAGCGGCTTCTCTTACGCCAGGCGCGGCGTCACTCGGTTTTCCCGCCTCGCAGAACCGGCGGGCGAAGATCATCAGGTGCCGCGCGGTGTTGTTGCGCAGGCGGCGCAGGCGCCATTCCAGCCCGGTCTCGGTGGTGATCCGCCTGGCATAGATGCTGGCGCGCATGGCTCTTTTGTCGGCGGCGATCTTGACCGGATCGTCGTAGAAGGCGCCGATCTTGTCGGCCGCCATGCCGGGCGTTTCGAGCCAGGCGGGGATATGCGTCGAGCTGAGGCAATCGACATCGGTAAGCACCCGGTGGATGCCGTCGCCTTGCGCCGGACAGGTCGTGGCGAACGCATCGCCGATGAAGACAACGCCGTCGCGGCGGTGCCCCCGCGTCGTCGTCAGGCTGACCTGCCTCACTTCCACCTCGCTGGCGATCGCGAAGTTGCCGCATCGGGCGGCTATCTCCGGCATCAGTTCCAGCAGCATCTTTTGCGGGTTTTCGCGGAACGCCCGCACCCACGGATCGGCGACGGTCCGGTAGACGAACATGTTGGCCCGCATCCGCTCGCCGATCCTGAAGATGGTAAGGAAGGCAACGCGGTCGGCGACCCGCCTTGCGTAGAAGGTGAGGGACTGCAGGCCGAATTCCTGCGGCGAGATCGCGAAATCGAACCCCATCGTCAGCGAATGCGCCTTCGATTCCTCGATGCGCTCGACGCCGATGGCGCGCCGCACCGCCTCGCTGTAACCGGTGGCTACCACCAAGAGCCGGGCTTCGATGACGGAGCCGTCGGTAAGCACCAGGCGCTGCCGGTCCGGTCCGGTCGAGACTTCGGCGACCTTGCCCACCGTCAGCGGCACTTGCGGCGGCAGCACCGCGCGCAGGCCGTTGACCAGCGGCGTGTAGGAAAAGGCGTATTCCCAGGCCTGCTTGCGCTCGAACAACTGGCCGAAGCGGAAAACATGGAGATCCGTCATCGGCGTGACGAGCGACCTGAAAACCGGGCCGAGCCCGAGTTTCTCGAACAACCCCATCTGCTCCGCGCGAGTTTTCTCGGCCCGGAATTCGTCATGGTGGATGCGATGCGGATCGACCAGTGCGACCTTGCGGCCCGCTCTGGCGAGCGACAGAGCCAGCACGGTTCCGGCGAGTCCCGCGCCGACGATCGCCACTTCGACCTCGGTCCGGACGGCCGGCACCGCAGGCGTTTCGCGATCTTCTGCGATGCTCATATCTTTTCTCCACCGCCCGTAGGCATAGGATCCTGCCTCTGCATGCGTTTCCAGCGCGGCGCCATTGCGGAACCGTCGATGAATTCCAGTCCGCCCGCCTCATTGAGCGTGTGCAGCTTGCGGCCGGCCCAGCCGGCACCGGGGTTGAGGATCGTTTCGACGACCTGCTCGAAGCCGCTCTCGTCAAGCTGCGTGACGCGCGCGATGCCGAGCGCGGCGCCGTAGCTCCTGCGGCAGTCCTGCACCGGGCGCAGGAGCTGGCCGCCGCGGCTGACCATGCGGCCCGCCGGTCGCGCCGAGGCGATGTCGATCAGCAACGGGTTCTTCGGATGCGGTGTCCACGGCCCGCGGAAATCTGGCGCCGACCACAAATGCAGCTGGTCCGAGAAGGCGCCGCCGCCGTCGCGCACGGTAGCGAACATCCACCAGCGCCCGCCATGCTCGGTGAGCGTGGCGTCGCTGGCGACGATGTCCGACAGCAGCGTCGCTTCCTTGACCCAACCGCCCGGGAACGCGGTGGCGCGGTAGAGGTCGACGGTCCGGTTGGCGGAGCTTTCCGGCACCATCCACATTTCGCCGTCGCGTTCGAACACGAAAGGGTAGGAAAGGTGATAGGGCAGTTCCAGCACCGGCTTCGGAGTGCCCATCGGTCCGCTCGGTCCGAAAGCCACCGCCGAAAGGATCGCTTTGCCGGTGCGGTGGATATAGTCCTCCACGAACAGCGTCACCTGGCCGCGGTAAAGCACGGGGAACGGGTCGGCGTAGAAGCGGCTGCCGTCGTCGGGCAAGGCGCGCCAGCCCGATTGCGGATGGGCGCGCAGCTCGTACAGGTCCTTGCCGCCGGTCCCGCGCCAGCCGACCCGCCAGTGCGGGGCGTTGTAGCACAGATGATAGATCTGCTGGACGATGCGGCGCGCCGTTGCCTTGGCCGCACGCACGCCGAGCTTCGTGGCCGACGGCAAGGCTGGTGCCGGCGCCTCCGACAACGGTTCGGGCAGCACCGGAAGCGACGAGCGTGCGGCGCCGTTGACCGCCGCGACGATCAGGCTGGCCGTGCGCACCAGCATGTCCTGGAAGGAAGCCAGCGCAATGCCGTGATATTCGGTGCCGAGCCGTCCTTCGGAGACCGTCGCGCCGTTCTGTTCCAGACGGACGAGCGGCGTGCGGCCGGCAAGGATCAGCGCCAGCAGGGCCTCTTCACCGCAGACGCCGTCATAGGCAAGGCGCCAGACCCGTCGGCCCTGCGGCTCGACGTCGCCGACGAGATCGATCGTGAGATCGGCCGGCCCGGATGGTCTCGCATGGCTGGCCAGTGCGGAAAGTGGCACACGCTTTGCCGTCCCATTGGCGGGCAGCCGATGGATAAGCGTCTCAAGCTGGAACAGTGCTTCGGCACTGCGCGGCACACCGCCGGGCGCCGGACGGGCGTCTACGGCAAGCTCCACGCCGGGCAGCCGCGACAGCCGTTCAGCCAGCGCTACATGG
Source organism: Mesorhizobium sp. CA14 (assembly GCF_020165195.1). Classification (GTDB taxonomy): domain Bacteria; phylum Pseudomonadota; class Alphaproteobacteria; order Rhizobiales; family Rhizobiaceae; genus Mesorhizobium. Next base: position 109,733 of record NZ_JAIUHR010000009.1, read on the forward strand.
AAAGCGCGCAGGCGATCGCCGTTGAGGCGCAGGGTCAGGCGCATGGCTGATCCCCGGGCGACTCATATCCGGTGCCGGCGGCCCGGCTGGCCAGGTCAAGCTTCCGCCGCATGCGCACGATGTCTCCAGTTTAGGCTGCACTTAGATTCTACTGCGTTGGTGCAAACTTCGTGCCAGAGCGGCCTCAATTTATGAACATAATTAACAGTGTTTTAATCGTTGCCGGGAATAGCTAGGCCAACGCCGCATTCTCATCTTTGCCGGCCAATGGAGCGTTGTCGGAGCGACCTTTGCAACCACCCCTGCTCATGGTGCCTCAGCAGAACGCTCCGGAGGCGATTGCGCCCGCGCCGGCCTATTACGCGCCCGCGCCCGCGCAAGCCACCGTCGAGCTTGGCGATCTCGGCCGCATCCTGTTGCGCCGCCGTTTCCTGATCCTTCTCACTGTCGCGCTGCTCACCGCGGTGACGCTTGTCTATACGATGCTGACGCCGGCGCTCTACTCCTCGACGGCACAGATCATCATCGATCCGCAGGACCTCCAGGTCGTCACCAACGACGTCAATCCGAGCCGCATTTCGCCCGACGGCGGCATCACCCAGGTCGAGAGCCAGGTGAGCGTGGCGCAATCGAACAGCGTCCTTCTGCGCGCCATCGCGGCGACCGATCTGACCCACAACCCGGAATTCAACGGGCAGGGCGTGCTCGACCGCTGGCTGGGCATGGTCTTCGGCTCCGACGACGGCGACAGGACGGCTGAGACGCTCGACGCGTTGCGCCGCCGCCTTGCCGTGAAGCGCGACGACAAGGTGCTGGTCCTCAACATCATCGTCACCGCCAAGAGCGCCGACCTCGCGGCGAAGCTCGCCAACGCCATCGCTCAGGCCTATCTCGACGATCAGGCGGCGGCGCGTTCGAAAGCCGCCGCCGACGCCTCCGATGCGATCAGCGCCCGGCTGGAAGACCAGCGCAAGCGCGTCGAGCAGGCTGCCAACGCCGTCGAGACCTACAAGGCCGAGCACAACATGGTGATGGCCGCCGGCAACCTGGTGAGCGACCAGGAGCTGACCGACCTCAACACGCAGCTGACCGCCGCCCAGACCCGAACCGCGCAACTCAAGGCGCAGGTAGACCAGCTGCGCCGGCAGGGCAGCGCGCCGGACGCGACCTCCGAGGCGATGCGCTCGCCGGTCATTGCCAGCCTCAGGGCGCAGGAGGCGACGCTCGTCGATCAGATATCGCAGTTCGGCACCGCGCTCGGGCCGCGCCATCCTTCGATGATCTCGGCGCAGCAGCAATTGAGCGACCTGCGCAAGCTGATTTCCCGTGAGCTCGGCCGCCTCGTCGCCGCCGCCCAGACGGACTATGAACGCGCCCTGGCCAACCAGAAGGAACTGGAGGCCAAGATGGCGTCGCTGAAGGGCAAGTCGCTCGACACCGACCAGGCTTCGGTCAAGCTGCGCGAGCTGCAGCGCGATCTCGATGCCGTGCGCACCGTCTATGCCAATTACCTGCAGCGCGCCCAGGAAACGCGCGAGCAGACCAACGTCAACAGCACCAATGCCCGCATCATCTCGCAGGCCATGCCGGCGCTGAAGAAGAGCTGGCCGCCGAAGGGGCTGCTTGTCTTCGGCGCCATCTTCGGCGGACTGGCGCTAGGCATCGGCATGGCGCTGATCGCCGAATATCTTTCGCCGACCGTGCTTTCCGCCAACCAGATGCAGTCGGCCATCGAAGCGCCGGTGCTTGGCGTGCTGCCGGGCAGGGGACGCCGCCGCTCCGGCGCGGCCGCCCAGAAGACCGACGCCGTTGCCGGGCTGGCGCTGCAGCGCATCGCCGCGGCCACCAGGCGCCCGCCCGATTGGCCGCTGGTGCCCTCGATCCTGGTAGCGTCGCCGCCCGAGGACAAGGCGCAGCGGTCGAGGGTTGCATGGCAGCTCGCCAACGCCGCGGCGGCCAGGGGCCGTCGCGTGCTGTTCATCGACATCAATGCCGGGAAGGGCCAGAAGGACCCGCAGCCCGGCGTGCTCGACGTGCTGCGCGGCGAATATCCGCTCGAAGCGGTCAGCCGTTATGCGCCCGGCAGTTCGGTGGCGCTTGTCGGCCGGGGCCGGCCGACCGCGGTGTTCCAGGAAGCCCAGGCGCTCTATTTCGCCCATCGCATGCTGGCCGAGGCCAACCACAATTTCGAGCTCGTCATCGTCGACGGCGGCGCGCTTGCCGACGACCTCAACGTCCTGCCGCTGGTCGCGATGGCCGACGAGATCTTGCTCGTGGCCAGGCTGAACGCAACGCCGATGCGAGACGTCGCCTCGACCTCCGAAGCTGTCTCGGTCATGGGACGGCTGCCGACTGGCGCCATGCTGGTCGACGAGGCGGCCTGACATGGCCGCGATCCCGGCTGGTCCTGCCCGGCCTGTCCCCGTTTCGGGTTACGGCATGGCCGGCCGGCGCATCGTCTCCGTCGATGCGCTGACCCGGATCGGCATTACCTTGGCGGTGCTGCTCCTGTTTTCCGTCTCCGGCGGCATGCTGTGGCTGGCCGGCTATAATTATGACGGCCTGCAAGGCAGCCCGCTGAGCAAGATCCACCCGTCCACCTATCTCTTCGTGCTCGTCTTCGTCTGGCGCTCCTGCACCTTTGGCAACCCGGTCGGCTATGTGGTTCATGTCACCAACAAGCGGCCGGCAACGATGCTGATGGCAGTGATCGCGACGGTGCTTCTCTTCGTCGTCATCCTCAGACAGCGCCCCGGCATGGCCGGCATGATCGACACGTTCGTCGCCCCGGCACTGCTCGTGCTGCTGCTCAGCGAGGACGACGAGAAGACCTTTGCCTGGCTGCAGCTCGTCATCCATGTCGTCATGACCGCGAATGCGCTGATGGCGCTGTTCGAGTTCGGCACCAAGCATCTGGTGTTCCCCTACAGGTTCGACGGCGCGGTGTTCGTCAACGACCTGCGCTCGACGGCGCTGCAGGGCCACCCGCTCTCTAATGCCACGGTCACCTCTATCTATGTGCTGTCGCTGCTGTCCGGCTCGCTTTCCCTGTCGACGCCGCTCAGGCTGGCGCTTGTCGGCCTGCAGTTCTGCGCGCTGGTCGCCTTCGGCGGCCGCTCGGGCATGGTGCTGACGATCTTGCTCGGCGGTGTCTATCTGCTCATCCAGGGCCTGGCGCAGCTCAGGACCGGGCGCGTCAACCTCTTGGGCGCCGCGCTGGTGATCATGCTCGCCGCGCTCCTGCCGCTGGCCATCGCGCTGGCCGGTTATTACGGCTTCTTTGACGCGCTGCTCGAACGTTTCGTCTCCGACAGCGGCAGCGCCAATGCCCGCGTCGAGATGTTCGATCTCTTCAGGCATCTGGAGCTGCGCGACCTGATCGTCGGGCCCGATGTCGACCTGCTCGACAGTATGCGCCGCATCAGCGGCCTGGAGCAGGGTATCGAAAACCCGGTCCTGCGCCTGACGCTCTACCAGGGGGCCTTCTTCACGCTCCTGATCTTCTTCGGCTTCGCGTTGTTCATGCATGAGGTCGCGCGCCGCTGCCATCCCGGCATCTGGTTGCCGATGCTGGGCTGGCTCATCCTGATCAACACCTCCGAAAGCATCGCCTCAAAGACGACGCTGATGACCAAATTCGTGGTGATGGCGCTGGCGCTTTATCGGCCGGCGAGGCCTGTTGCGGGTCAAAGGCCGCAGGCGTAGGCGCTCTACGGCGCCCCCGCGCGAAGGAACGCAGCCGCTCGCATTATGCATTCACGGGTCGACCAACCGCCTCAATCCTCCTTGTCCCAAGCAACACCAGCGGCACGGCGACCAGATTGATCGCGATCACAGAAAGCCAGATGGCGCCGGGCCATTCTCTTCGCGTGGCGAAGTAGAAGGTCGAGAAGGCGAGCGGGGCGACTATGGAGGCGAGGCTGACGACCGAGGCCAGCACGCCCTGCAACTGGCCTTGGCGTTCCGCATCGACCTGCCTTGTCGCTAGCGCCTGGAAGGCCGGCGTGCCGATGCCGGAGAGTGCGAAGACCGGCATGATGGCGAACACCATCCAGCCTTGGTTGGCGAAGGCCATTGTGGCCAGGGCGATGCAGGCAAAGCCGATGCCGGCGACGAAGGCCTTGCGCTCGCCGAGCAGCCGGGCGGCCGGACCGGGCAGGAAGGCCTGCGCCAGCGTCTGGCAAAGGCCGAACGCGCCGAGCGAAAGCCCGATCCAGAGGCCGTTCCACCCGAACGTGTCGAAACCCCAGAGCGCCCAGCAGGTGCCGTAGGCCTCGCCGGCGCCAGAGAGGATGAAATAGACCAGGACGATGGGCAGGAGCCCTTTCATCGACAACACCCAGCGCAGCGGCCTCAGCGGGTTGAGCGCGGCGAGCTCGATCTTCTGGCGGGGGGGCATCCGCGACTCCGGCAGGACGAAGACGGCCAAAAGCAGGTTGGCGGCGTTGAGCAGGGCGGCGGCGATGAGGGGCAACCGGATCCAGTGGTCGCCGAGCACGCCGCCCAGCACCGGGCCGACGATGAAGCCGATGCCGAACATGGCGCTGAACAGGCCGAAGCGGCCGGCGCGTCTCTCCTCAGGCGTAATGTCGGTGATGTAGGCCGTTGCTACGGAAATGTTGGCGCTGGTGAGACCCGCGACAGCGCGGCCGATGAACAGCATCCAGAGCTGTGGCGCGAAGGCCATGATGAGGTAATTGATCGCGGCGCCCGCCAGCGAAATCAGCAGGACCGGCCGCCTGCCCAGATTGTCGCTCAAGGCGCCGAGCACCGGCGCGAAGAAGAACTGCATGGCCGCGTAGAGCGCGGTCATGATGCCGATATAGGCGACGATATCGGGGCTGTGGGTCACCTCCTCGAGAAGGCGCGGCAGGATGGGAAAGACGAGGCCGATGCCGACGGCGTCGAGGCAAATGGCGGCAAAGATGACGATGAGGGGTTTGTTCATGGGGGTAAGCTCCGGGAGCAAAGGCTTCTTCGCCGGCCGGCGGGAGGGCACCTCGCGCCAGGCGTCAAACCTTCTGTGTACTGAGTTTTAATATGTACTGAGTACACATATCGGACGACGGCGAGGCAGAGTCAATACAAATATGTACTGAGTACAAAAATCATGCTATCGGGAAGCCATGCCAGAACCGTCCGACCGCCGTTCCCGAAAACGCCTCGCTACCAGCAAGGCTATCTCCGATGCCGCCACGCGCCTGTTCATGCAACGCGGCTTCGATCATGTGACCGTGGACGAGATCGCTGCGGCCGCCGACGTCGGCCGCATGACGGTCTTCAACCACTTCCCGCGCAAGGAGGACATGTTCTTCGACCGCGACGAGGAGGGGCGCGAGATGCTGCGCGAGGCCGTGCGCCAGCGTGAGGCCGGTGTCGCACCACTGGAGGCATTGCACCTGCTTGCGCACCGGCTGGTCGCCGAACGCAGCCCGGTGGTCGAATTTTCCGCCAGAAGCGAGCGCCTGGTGCCGACGGTCGCCGGCAGCGAAACCTTGAAGGCTAGGGCGCGAGCGATCCGCGACGAACTGGCCGACATGGTGGCGGCGGCGCTGGCCGAAAGCGTCGGCTGCGACGCCGCCGATCCCGACGCGCATCTCGCGGCAAACCTGCTGTTGGCGACCTGGACTGTTGCCTTCCTCGAGGCGCATCGCGCGTTCCGCCAGACCCGCAGCCAGGAGAAAGCTAACGATGTTTTCCTCGCGCTCGTCGACAAGGGGGCGGCGGGCCTGAAGGCCGCAATGGCCGGCACGCCGTACCTGTGAGCGAAACCAAACCTTTGGCGCGGTTTGGTGATTCAACAAATCAAGCGCGTGGCATCGTCAGCCCCAGCGCTTCGACCATCGCCGGGTCGAGCGCGCGCGTGGTGTCGTCCATCATGCCCATGCCGTCGAACAGGTCCCAGAATGCCCAGGCAAAGCCGAAGGCCTCGGCGCTCTGCCGGACATCGGCGATGTAGCGGGCGCGGTCGGGATTGGGCGCGGCGGTGTAGCGGGCATCGGTGCGCAACGCGCCGAACTCGCCCATGATGATGCGCTCGCGCGCGACGTCGTGAGCTTCCGCCCAGTCGCCCACCTGCTTGAGATAGCCATCGATGAAGCGGCGGTCGGGTTGCGCATCGAAATAGACTTTGAGCACCTTTTCAGTCTCTTCATAGGCGGCTTTCTTGGCCTCGTCCGACCTCTCGGAATCCTGCGCCATCCTTGCTCTGACCGAGGCCAAGGTCCTTTCCAGCGTTCCGGCGGAAGCCGGCCATGGCACGTTGTTCAGCGCGCGGTAGACCGGCTCGCGCATCCATGGCGCGCCCTGATGGCTGAACAGATAGGGTTCATAGAAGTGGAAGGTGAACAGGATCGGCTCGAAATCCGCCAGCGGTGCCGGATCCAGCGCGGTCAGTCCGCGCACCATCGAGCCGCAGCCGCCGGTGACGAGCAGCGGCAGCTTGCGCGCCGAGCCCCGCGCTGCGCTCAGCAGCGCCGCCTGGACCTCGGGCCACAACCCGGAGGCACAGTCCTGCGGCGGCTCGTTGACCGGCTCCAGCGCGATCCTGCCGGGCGCCATGTCCGCCAGCATGCCGGCAACCTCGCCGACGAAGACCTGGTAGCGCGTGAATTCCGGCGCCGCGGTGCTCGAATACATGCGGTCGGGATTCCAGTAATGCGTGGCGCCGTTGGCCTGCACGTTGACGATGACGGCAAGATCGGCTGCGAGCGCCGCCTCGACCGCCGCACTCAGCATCGCCATCAGCTTGGCGCGCTGGCCCGCGTCGGCTGCCAGGAATGGGCCCGGATCGACAGGCAGGCGGATGAAGTCGAGCCCGCTGGCGCGCAGCCGGGCAAGGTCGGCCGGCGTCGGCACCGGCCGCTGCGGCTGGAAGGGCGGGCAGTCATAGTCGGTGCGGGGCGCCGGAAATTCGCGCGTCAGGGCAAACCACGGCCAGGTGTTGACCCCGCGCCTGAAAGGCCATGCGCCGGCGGCTCGCGCTTGAGATACGAGCAGTGGAACCGCACTCGCCAGTGGTGCTGTTGCCGCGACCAGCGCCGCGCCGAGGATCCGGCGGCGCGACCAGCCGGTCATGCGTGCTTGGCGCGGTCGGCTTTCGCCGGCACGGCGGTGGCAACGCCGAGCTGCCGCAGCGCTTCCTTCTCATACGCTGTGAGAACGTCTTCCCAGCGGAAGGCCTCGCGAGCGCGTGCCCGCGCCGCCTTGCTGCAGCGCGCCACCAGCGCGTCGTCGGCCAGCGCCTCGTCGATCCGTTGGCTCAGGCTGTCCGTGTCGTTGAAATATATCGCCGCATCGCCGGCGACCCAGCGATTGTAGCGGTTGTCATGCGCGATCACCATGTTGCCGGCGGCAAGCGCCTCGACCAGCGAGGGGTTGGTGCCGCCCACCGTGTGGCCGTGCATATAGGCGCGCGCATGGTAGCGCAGCGCCTTCACCGTCGCCTGGTCGTAGATCGCGCCCGGCATCATCACCACCGAACCTGCCGCTTCGCTCACCGCGCGGTGATAGGGGATCTCGTCGTTGAGCGTACCCAGCACGACCAGCTTCATCTCGCCCCGGTCGCGGCGGCGGAAGGCTTCGATGATCGGCAGGATGTTGTTGTCGGGTTCGATCCGCGCGATCGAGACCAGATATTTGCCGGGCTCGAGCCCAAGCGCGCGAATGGGTTCCTCCGGAGCCGAGGTCACCGGGTCCGCGCCGTAAGCAATGGTGGCGATGGCGCTGCGCGGCCGCCTTGTCGCCAGGTGATCGGCGATCGCCGGGTGGTCGGCCACAAGCCGGTGCGAAAGCCACGCGCCGATCCATTCGTTGAGCCAGAACCAGGTGCGCGCCGCCGGTCCCCATTTCGGCCGCCTCCACTCGATGCCGTCCATATTGGTGATGATCTTGCGCCGCATGAGCCTGAGCCAGGTCAGGAAAACGGCGCCGTTATAGCCGAGCACCAGGCACACGCCCGGCCGCCTGGCGGCATCGAGCACGCATTGCCAGTCGAATTCCAGCGTCGCGCGCGGACCCCTGGAGGCGACCTCGATGGTGATGAGCTCGATCCCGCGCCAGGTCTCGCTCGTCACCCTTTGGCCGACGCGCTCGACCTCTTTTTGGCAATAGACACCGACCTTCCAGCCGCGTCCGGCCAAAAAAAGCGCCAGCCGCTCGGCGAAGGTCTCGAAGCCGCCGTGAGAAGCCGGAATGCCGCGTGTCCCCAGGATGAGGATCGAAGGCCTTTCGATCAGCTTGGAAGGTCGTTCCGGTTTCAAAATAGAAGGTCGTTCCGGTTTCAAAATAAAGGAATCCCCGGGGTCCGGTCATGGTTGTTGTTGCGTCACTGACACGCCCAGCAACTTGCGTGCCAGGGTACCCCCAAGGCGAATACTCGCATGAAGGTGTAAAATTTCTCTTCAGAAAGCTTGGCTTGCTTCATTATCGGTCAACTTTCGCGGCGTATCTGTACCGATACGGGGCACGGCCGGGGTTCAGGGGTCGCAGCAGGGCATTCACGAACCCGGCACAATCCTTGCTCCCGAGCCTCCAGTGGCCATCGCCGGGTAGAGCGGCGTGCGGATTTGGCATGAAGTTTCTTCCGCGCTTGAGGTCCGGTGCTGAGCGGACTCGGGGTGCAAGGTGGAAAGATAGTGATGCGCATTGCCTGCGTTCATCAGGGCTATGAGCTCTATGGTTCGGACCGCAGCTTCGCGGAGAGCGTGGCTGCGCTGCGCGCCGCGTTTCCGGCCGCCGAGATCGAAGTCGTGCTGCCGCGCGAGGGGCCGATTGTCGATATCCTCAAGCCGCATGCCAGCCGTATCGTGTTCGAACCGCTGTGGGTGCTCAGGCGCCAGGCGATGCTCAGGCTCGCCACCGTCGAGATGGCGCGGCTGCCGGCGGCGCTGTGGCGCGCCTGGCGGCGCATGCGGGGCAGCGACCTGACCTATATCAACACCTCGATCATCGTCGATTATGCGCTGGCCGCGCGGCTTTTGCCGCGCAAGGCTCTGCTGCACATCCACGAGATTCCCGAGGGCATCCTGCGCAAGGTGCTTGTCGCCTTGATGCGCTGGAGCAAGGCCGACCTGATCTTCAATTCACGTGCCACGCGCGCCACCTTCGGCGACCCGTCGATCATCGATGCCAAGGGACGGCGCACGCATGTCGTCTATAACGGCGTCGCCGGGCCGGCGGCCGCCCTGCCGACGACCTATGACGGCAACCGGCCGCTCAAGGTCCTGCTGCTTGGTCGCGTCAACCGCATCAAGGGACAGGAGGTGCTGCTCGAAGCGGTCGCCTCGCTCCCCGCTGCGTTGCGCGACCGTGTAGAGGTCCGCCTCGTCGGCGGCGCCTTCGAAAGCGTCGAGCGCGAGAAGGCACTGGCCGAGCTGGTTGGGCGCATAGGCCTGACCGGGCATGTCGAGGTGCTGCCATTCGTCGCCGACCCCGCCGACCACTATCGCTGGGCAGATATCGTGGCGGTGCCATCGCGCCGCCCGGAATCGCTTGGTCGCGTCGCCATCGAAGCAATGGGCTGGGGACGGCCGCCGCTGGTGTCGGCGATCGGCGGGCTGATGGAAGTGGTGGCGGACGGCGAGACCGGCTGGCATGTGCCGCCCGGCAACGCCGCCGCCCTTGCCGGCAAGCTCACGGAGATCATCCTGCGGCCGGACCTCTGGCGCGGCTTCGCCGCTGCCGGCCGGGCACGCTATGACGCGGTGTTCAGCGAACATATCGCCGCCGCCGCGATCGTGGCGATCGTGGCCGACAAGCTGAAGGCTGCAACGCCGCGACAGGGGCGGGCGCACATTGCCGGCCAGGCGGAGACGAGCCCGTGAAGTTCACCTTCCCGGGCCATCTGGTGCGGCGCCTCATGCTGATGATCGGCGGCGAGGCGATGCAGAGCGGCTTCCATTTCGCCCTCAACATCGCGCTGCTGCATCTTCTGTCGGCGGAAGGCTACGGCCTCTTCGCGCTGGCCATGGTGATGGGCGGCGTCGGCTTGTCTTACATCCGATCCCTCACCGCCGTTCCCGCCAGCATATGGATGAGCAAGAGCACCAACAGCGCCGGCGTCGACGCCCATGATGTAACCTTCGGATCGGCGGCGCTGGTGGTGGCGCTGCTGATGGGGCTGGGCACGGGATTGCTGATGCGCGTCCTGGGCGATCCGAACGGTATCGGCGCCGCCTGCTTCGTCTGCGCCTGGTCGCTGCGCAGCCATATGCGCACGGCATTCTTCGCACGCCGCATGCAACTCGTCGTCTCGATCAGCGACGCCCTGTTCACCGTCGCGGGCATAGTCCTCGCGGGGGCGGCGATCTGGTTTTTCACGGATGCGCTTCAGGCCACCTTCTACGCGCTTGCCGCGGCCAATATCGTCGGCATCGCCGTGCTGGTGAGACTGGCGCGCCGCAGGCTGCGCATCTCCTTCCGCGCGCCGACCTGGCGGCGCTATGCAAAGCTATGGCCGCAGCTCTGCTGGTCAGGGTTCAGCGCCACCACCACCAACATCCAGGGGCAATCCCTGGCGCTGCTGGTCGCGGGCATCGCCGGGCCCGCCGCTTACGCGCCGTTGGCGGCGGTGCTGGTGCTGTTTGCGCCGCTGCGCATTTCCAGCCTTGCCTTCTCCAACATGGCGCAGCCGGAACTGGCAAAGCTGGTGCGCAACAAAGAGTTCGACCGCGTATGGGCGCAGGCCAAGATCTGGGCGCTCGTCATGGGTGTCGGCAGCCTGGCCTATGGCTGCGGTATCCTGTTCATCTTGCCGATGATCAAGTCCCAGGCCCTGCAGCATGCCTCGGTCGGCCTGATCGGAATTTTCGCCATCGCCAACTTTGTGCCGATCATGGCCTATGTGATGCCGCGCGTGGTCCTCGAGATCGTCGGCGATTTCCGCATCGTCGCCTTCATCACCATGGCCGGCGCGATCGTCGGACTCGCGACGATCGGCATCCTGTTGGCCGTCGCGCCGTCGACTTGGTCGCTGGCCGGTGCCGCGGTGTCCGAGACCTTTGTGCTCGTGGCTTCATGGTATTTCGCGGCCAACCGCATGTGGAACCTCAAGCATCCGAGCAAGCAGCGCCCCACGATGGTCGGCGCCTGGCGCCGCGCGGCGACGCTCGCCGTGCAGCGACGATAGGAGAATGATGTGGCAAGCCAGGCAATGCCGATGGCCGCAATGACGACGGGCTTGGTTGACGGCGAGACCGCGGCGCACGCTGCCGGCGCCGCCAGCACCGCTTACGTGGCTGAGCTGCACACCAGCCTCGAAACGGCCAAGCCGCTCTGGCTGCGTCTCGAGGCGACGGGCGTGTGCACCGGCCACCAGCACTTCGCCTGGGCCGAGGGGATCGTCGAAGGGCTCCTGCCGCAAAAAGCCGACCTTGCGATCGTAGAAGTGAGGGATGCAGGCACGGGCGAGCCGAGGATGCTTGTACCGCTGATGCGGCGCCGCGCATTCCGCCATTGGGTGATCGAATGGCTGAGCTGCGGAGTGTGTGACTATTCCGCGCCCTTGCTCGCCGACGCGACGCCGTGGACCAGGCAATCCGCCGAGGCCGCCTGGGCGGCGGTGCTTTCCGTGCTGCCGCCGGCCGACCGCATCCACATCGTCGGCATCCCGAAAGAGGTCGGCGGCGTCGCCAATCCCTTGGCGCTGCTGTCGCCGGCGCGCGACTCCATCCACTCGCATTACGGCATCGCCATGGATGGCGACGCCGAAACCGTCGTCAAGCGCATCTGCCGCCCGTCCTTCGTCAAGGCGCTCAACAAGGATCTGCGCCGGCTCGATCGCAATGGCGGCCTGGCGCTGGTGGAAGCAGACACGCCGGCCCTTGTCGACTCCATCTTCGGGAAGCTGGTCGAGATGCGGCTCAGCCGCTTTCGCGAGCTCGGCCGGTTCGATCTGCTGGCGCAGCCGCCGGTCCTCGATTTCTACCGCAGGGCCGCGCATCGCGGCCTGACCGACGGTTCGGTGCGGATCTTCGGCCTGCGCGCCGGAGACGTGATAGTCGCGGTCCAATATCTGGCGGTCCATCTGGGCACCTTGCACGCGCTGCTTGTCGCGATCGATCAGGGCGCTGTGCCTAATGTCTCGCCCGGACTTTGCATCATGGGCGAGCTGATCAAATGGGGCCGCGGGCAGGACTTCGACTATTTCGACCTGTCTGTCGGCAACCAGAGCTACAAGGAACATATGGGCGCAGTGAAGTCGGTTCTGTCCGAACTTTGCTACGGCATCACGCCGAAGGGCGTAGCGGCGAGCGAGGCCATCAAATACCGCGGCCGCGGCGTCGCCTTCGTGCGCGACAACCCGCGCCTGTTCAAGATCGCGCAGGAATTCATGCAGCGCTGGCGGCGGCTGCGGGCGCGGTGAATGGGCAAAGCGGGCCTGGCAAATTGACTCACATTCCGCTCTCCGCCATGCTTACGGGGCAGCCGCATCTTTAGCGGCAGCGTGTTCGAGTGAGGCCATGGCCAGTCCCGTCGCCAGAGAAAAGTCCCGCCGCGCAGCGGTGAAGACCGCGCTCGAGCGCCACAAAGTCTATGTCACCGCGCAGCGCTTTTCCGGCGGCTCCTACAGCGCCCGCGTGCTGGTCGACGGCGAGGCCTACTGGGTCGACGAGTTCCGGCTGAGCCAGCTCAGGCAAGGGCTCACGCCGGCGGAGCTGGAACTGACGCCGGCGATTGACGATTGATCCAAATCCCTTGCTTCGCCGCGATGTAGGAAAATCTGAAATGCTGGCGGGACAGCACCCCCCTCTGTCCTGCCGGACATCTCCCCCTCAAGGGGGGAGATTGGCTGTCACGCCGGCTTTCGCCAATCGCCGACGGTGTAAGGGGAGCGCGGGCGCGCGGTCTGCTAATCTCCCCCCTAGAGGGGGAGATGTCCGGCAGGACAGAGGGGGGCGCGAAGGAACGAGGCGTTTGCCATTGTCCCGTCTGCGCCTCGGCACTTAGTCTATGCCCGCCAACCTCAAACCCTACCGCGCCAAGCGCGAATTCTCCCGCACCCCCGAGCCCGCAGGCAGCCTTTCCGCCGACGGTTCCAACCGCTTCGTCGTGCACAAGCACCACGCCACCGCCGACCATTACGATCTGCGCCTTGAAGTCGGCGGCGTCCTGAAGAGCTGGGCCGTCCCGCGCGGGCCCTCGCTCAACCCCGCCGACAAGCGTCTCGCCGTCGAGACCGAGGACCATCCGATCGAATACATCGATTTCGAGGGCGTCATCCCGGAGGGCGAATATGGCGGCGGGCCGATGATCGTCTGGGACACCGGCACCTGGGCGCCGATGGAGGATGTCGAAAAAAGCCTCAGGACCGGCGCCTTCAAGTTCCGGCTGGCCGGGCAAAAACTCAATGGCGGATGGATGCTGACCCGGCTGAAGCCGAAGCCCGGCGAGGATGAGAGCAAGAAGAACTGGCTCTTGTTCAAGGAGCGCGACCTCGCTTCCGACACCACGCTCGACATCCTCGAGGCACGGCCGGAGAGCGTGAAGTCCGGCCGCCACATTGAAGAACTGGCGGCGCCGCCGAAGAAGACGGAACGCCTGCCGCCAAAGCGTGGCTCGCTGAAGCCCGGTGCGCTGCCCGGCGCCGTCAAGGCTGACCCGCCGAGCCGCATCGAGCCGCAGCTCGCCACGCAGGTGTCGAAGCCGCCAGGCAGCGACGATCCCGCGGAGCGCACCGACCAACTCTGGCTGCACGAGATCAAGTTCGACGGCTACCGCACCATGGCGCATGTCGTGGATGGCGAGGTGCGGCTGATCACCCGCGGCGGCATCGACTGGACCAAGCGTTATGGCGATCTTCCGCAGGCTTTTTTGCGACTGCCGGTCGCCCAAGCGATCATCGACGGCGAGATCATGGTGCTCGACGATAAGGGCATCTCGCGCTTCGCGCTGCTGCAGGATGCGCTGGCCGAAGGTGCCGGCTCAAAACTGCATTTCTATGCCTTCGACCTGCTGCATCTCGACGGCTGGGACTTGCGCAAGGCGCCGCTGCAAAGGCGCAAAGCGCTGCTTGCCGAACTGCTCGCCGGCCAGGCCGCCAACGCCGCCATCCAGTATAGCGACCATGTCGAGGGTGACGGGCGCGGGCTGTATGAACAGGCGACGGAACTTGGACTCGAAGGCGTCGTCTCCAAACGCGCCGACGCCATCTACCAAAGCGGTCGAACCAAGAGCTGGACCAAAATCAAGGCGCTCGAGAAAGACGACTTCGTCATCGCCGGCTACACCGTCTCCGATCGGGCGGAAGGGCTGGCGGCGCTCGGCATGGCCGAGTTCGTTGATGGCGAATTGCACTATCGCGGCAAGGTCGGCACCGGCTTCGACCGCGATATGGCGACAGACCTGCTGGCCCGACTGGAGCGGTTGACCGCTGGCGCCAGCCCGCCTGAAGGCGTGCCGCGCGAGATCATGCGCGAGATGCACTGGGTTAAGCCGCTGCTGTCGGCCCGCATCCACTATTCGAACCGCACCGGCGACAATGCGATCCGGCACGGCGTCTTCCGCGGGTTGCGCGATGTCGGCGGGCTGACCACGCCGGTGCCGGTCAAGCGAAGGCGGCTGATCGCCGAATCCGATCTCGCCACTATCTGGGTCACCAATCCGGAGCGGCGGCTGTTCGGCAAGACCGGGCCCACAAAACTCGACATCGCCGTCTATTACGCGTTGGTCGGCGATTTCATGCTGCCGCATATCATCGGCCGGCCGGTTTCGCTGGTGCGCTGCCCGACCGGCAAGCCGCAGGACTGTTTCTTCCAGCGCCACGCCTTCACCGGCATGCCGCCTTCGGTTGCCGTGTTCGAGTCGATCAATTCGGAAGGCGAGACGAAAACCTATCTCTCGGTCGAGGACGCCAAGGGTTATCTGGCGCTGGCGCAATTCGGCGTGGTGGAATTCCACACCTGGGGAACGCACCGGTCAAAACTCGACAAGCCCGACCAGATCGTCTTCGACCTCGACCCGGGCGAGGGGATTTCCTGGCGCGAGGTGGTGGAGGCCGCCGTCCACATCAAGGGCGGGCTGGAGAGCCTGGGACTGATGCCATTCGCCAAAACCTCGGGTGGCAAAGGCATCCACATCACCGTGCCGGTGACCCGAAAGCAGAACTGGAAGAAGCTGCATCAGGCCTCGAGCGCGATTTCGACTTTGCTCGCTGCAACCGCGCCCGACACCTTCACCACCACGATGGGCAAGGAAAACCGCAAGAAGCGCATCTTCATCGACTTCCACCGCAACGCTCGCGGCCACACCTCCGCCGCGCCCTATTCGCTGCGCGCCCGCACCAATCTGCCGGCCTCGACGCCGGTGAGTTGGACCGACCTGGAGACCATCGACGCACCGGAGGACCTGAACTACGCCTCGCTGCCGGGGCTGTTGGAGACGTCTGGCGATCCCTGGGCGGACATCGACCAGGCGGCGCGGGATTTGCCGGTGTTTGAGCGCTAGTTCCTCTCCCCACGAAGTGGGGAGAGGTGGCCGCGCAGCGGCTGGAGAGGGGCAACGCCAGCGTGAGAGTTGAGGCGCCAAGAAGCATTCAACTTTGCGCCAATCCCCTCTCCGTCTCGGCTCCGCCAAGCCACCTCTCCCCCGCCTCCGCGGGGGCGAGGAACGGCGTCAGGGCATCGACGCTTGCTACAATTTGAACTATTCTCCGCGCCAACCGCCCCAGAAAACACTTCGTCAGGAATTCGGCAGTACAATCAGGGGTCGGTGTAGGATTTCCGCAGCCTCAATCGTCCTACGGACGAAGCGCTGCAAAGAGCATGGTCCCAAAAGGCGGGAACCGGTTTTTGGACAAGACCATGCTTCAACATAGTGTCAGTGCATGGCCGCGTAGGAGTTCATCATGGCGCCCAGGGCAAGTTGGAAAGGTTATCTCAAGCTCAGCCTCGTCAGCTGTCCGGTCCGGCTCTATCCGGCCACCAGCGCGAGCGAGCGCATCTCGTTCAACCAGTTGCACAAGAAGACCCACAACCGCATCAACATGAAGCCGGTCGATCCCGAGCTCGGACTGGTCGAGCGCTCGGACCTGGTGCGCGGCTACGAATATGAGGACAAGCAGTACATCATCATCGACGACGCCGACCTCGACGCGGTCCGGATCGAATCCAACCACACGATGAACATCGAGGCTTTCGTCGACGAGGGCGAGGTCGACGTCATCTACCAGGACTCGCCCTATTACCTCGCGCCCGACGGCGCCATGGCGGAGGAGACCTTCGCGGTGCTGCGGGAAGCGATGCGCAAGTCCGGCAAGCTCGCGATCGCCCGCCTGGTGCTTTCCAGCCGCGAGCGCGTGGTGACGATCGGCGCGCGCGAGAACGGCATGTTCGTCTGCACCTTGAGGAATCCCAACGAAGTGCGCGGCACAGCTGAATATTTCGGCAATATCCCGGATGCCAAGCCGGATCCCGAAATGCTGCAGCTGGCCGAGGCTTTGATCAAGCAGAAGCAGACCCATTTCGATCCGAAGAACTACGAGGATCGCTACGAGGTGGCGCTGATGGCGATGATCCGCGAGAAGCTGAAGGGTCATAAGCCGATCATCGCGGCCGCGCCCGAGCGTGGCAACGTCATCAACCTGATGGATGCGCTGAAGGCGAGCCTGTCGCAACAGGCGAAACCCCCGGCCAAGTCGAAGAGCAAGGCCGAGGAAGCGCCGGCAAAGCCTGCCAAGAAGGCGGCAGCCGGCGGCGGCGCGGCTGAGAACCCGCTGAAGGCGAACCTGTTGAAGGCTGTCGGCAAGAGCAAGAAGTGACGGGAAATGCAGGGCCAGTGATCGTTCCCGGCGCCGTCTTCGGCGTCATCGGCGCTCTGGCCGCCTTTCCGCTGCGTCTCGCTGCCCGCGAGGTCGAGCGCCGCCATGCGGAGTTGCGGCGCGGCGTCACCCGCCGCACCTCTCATGTCGTGTTCGGCCGCACGCTTCTCGCCAAGGCCGGGCTGACGAAGACTGGCGATGCCGAGATCGAGCGCCGCGCGAAGGCCGAGCGCGAAGCCGGCCGTGCCTTGGTCAGCGAGAATGGCTTCCTGCGCCTGCTTGGGCTGATGAAGGCGCCCGACACCTCGTCGCTCTCCCGGCAATCGCTGATCGACCAGTCGCGGCTGGCTAGCGAGGATCTCGACCTTCTGTCGCTGTTCGATGCCTTCGAGCATGATGGCGAACCCTATTCCTTCCGCGACCTGATCCTCGCGCGCAAATATGCCGGGCTGATCGCCAGCGGCGCCACCTGGGGCGCGATCGCGCGCTCCGTGCACCGCTCCGGCCCGGTCGCCTCGCTCACCGCCAAGTCGCTCAATCTCGGCTCGCAGCATGGCCGCCCGGATGCGATCTATCTCGACGAAGGCAGGAGCGAGCTCGACGGCCAGCTTTTGTTCGACCTGGGTTCACCCGAGGATGACACGCTGGAAGAGCTTTTCGCCGAGGCCGAGATAGCGGAAGAGGAGGGGCGCCACGATGATGCGGCCGCGCTCTACCAGCGTTGCCTGGCGATCGATCCCAAGGATGCGATTGCCGCCTTCAACCGCGCCAACTGCTTGCGCGGCGCCAGCCGAGTTGCCGAAGCCGCGCATGATTATGCTCGTGCGATCAAGCTCGACCCCGGCTTCGTCGAGGCCTGGTTCAACCTCGCCGGGCTGATGAGCGACGAAGGCAAGGTCGCTTCGGCGCGAAGGCACCTCCAGAAGGTCATTGCGCTCGACAAGGCCTATGCCGATCCGGTGTTCAACCTGGCGCGGCTGGAGTTTGACGGCGGCAATCTCGTCGAAGCTCGCCGGCTGTGGATGCGCTATCTGGAGCTGGATGCGGTATCCGAATGGGCACGGACTGCGCAGAAGGGGATACAGTTCGTGGATCTGCATATGGCGCGGACGGCGGGGTGAGCGCCTCTTCCTTCTCCCCTTGTGGGAGAAGGTGGATCGGCGCGTAGCGCCGAGACGGATGAGGGGTGCTGGAAGGAATGAGGCGCTGGTGACCTTGTCGCATGTAAGGATATTGATGGGCGTGGCCGCCAAGCTGGAGCACCCCTCATCCGTCCGAGCTTCGCTCGGCCACCTTCTCCCACAAGGGGAGAAGAGGAGGTTGGCGCACCCATGACCCATTTCCTCTTCGACGGTGACGACACCGCCCCCGTCACCATCCTGCTCGCGCACGGCGCCGGCGCACCGATGGATTCCGCGTCGATGGCCGCCACCGCCAAGGAGCTCGCAGCCGCCGGCTTTCAGGTCGCGCGTTTCGAATTCCACTACATGGCCGCCCGCCGCTACGGCCATCGCAAGCCGCCGCCGCGCGCCGAGACGGTGAACCCGGAATACGTCAAGGCAATCGCCGACCTGCGCGCCAAGGGCGTGACCGGCAGACTGATCATCGGCGGTAAATCGATGGGCGGCCGCGTCGCCTCCATGGTCGCCGACGAGATGTTCGCCAAGGGCGAGATCGGCGGGCTGGTCTGTCTCGGCTATCCCTTCCACCCGCCGGGCAAGCCGGAGCAGTTGCGGACAAAGCATCTCGCCGACCTGAAGACGCCGACGCTGATCTTCCAGGGCACGCGCGACGAGTTCGGCACGAGGGAGGAAGTCGCAACCTACGGCCTTTCTCCTGCCATCGAGGTGATCTGGCTGGAGGACGGCGACCACGACCTGAAACCGCGCAAAGCGATTTCGGGCTTTTCGACGGCGGATCATCTGAGGACGGTGGCCGAGACGATCAAGGCCAAGCTGGCGCAGCCCTCAGCGTCGTCATTCTAGGGCGAAGCAAGGAGCGGAGCGACGCGCGCAGACGTTAGAATCCACGCCGTTACATACGAGCGTTGCGGCATTCCAGAATTCTGCTCCGCCGCATTCCACGGCGAAGGCCACGGCATGGGTCCTCGGGTCAAGCCCGAGGATGACGAAGCGAGGGGCGTCGTCGGCAAATGAAGATCGCCACCTTCAACATCAACAACATCAACAGCCGGCTGGAAAACCTGCTCGCCTGGCTCGCCAAGGCAAGGCCCGATGTCGTCTGCCTGCAGGAGCTGAAATCCCGCGACACCCAATTCCCGCTGACCCGGCTCGCCAACGCCGGCTATGGCGCGGTGTGGAAGGGCGAGCCGGCCTGGAATGGCGTCGCGATCCTCGCGCGCGGCGCCGAGCCTGTGCTGACGCGCGATGCGCTGCCCGGCGACGATGCCGACCGCCAGGCCCGCTACATCGAGGCGGCCGTCGACGGCGTCGTCATCGCCTGCCTCTATGCACCCAACGGCAATCCGCAGCCCGGCCCGAAATTCGCCTACAAGCTCGCCTGGCACGAGCGCTTCGCGGCGCATGCGGGTGAGCTCCTCGACACCGGCCTGCCGGTAGCGCTCGCCGGCGATTTCAACATCGTGCCCGAGCCGCGCGACATCTATGCGACCCGCTCCTATGACGACAACGCGCTGGTGCAGCCTGAAAGCCGCGCCGCCTTCGCCGCGCTGATCGACCAGGGCTGGACGGACGCGTTGCGCAAGGTTTTTCCCAAGGAGCAGCGGCTCTACACTTTCTGGGACTATCGCCGGAACCGCTGGCCGCGCGACGCCGGCTTGCGGCTCGACCACATCCTGTTGTCGAAGAAGCTCGCTCGAAAACTGGAAGCGGCGGGCATCGACCGCGAGGTGCGGGCAGGGGAAAACCCCAGCGATCACGCGCCGGTCTGGGTGGAGTTGGGGTGAGAAAACAGAAATCCCCGCCGTGGCGGGGATTGTCGAGAAGCAGGTTTCGGGTGCCCGGTCATGGCGGCGGAATGGGCGGCGAGCCGGCCACAACTGCCGAAAGCTTGCCTTTACGAACGAAAACCGGTTTCTCGTAAGTCTTCTTCATGGTTGCCCTCCTATTACTCCGACGGATGATCTCATACGAGCAGCTTCCGTCAAGTAAGCGGTCGGGCGGGCCGTTCTATGGCTGGATAGTGTTTCACTGATGGAATAGCGGCCCGATAGTATACCGATAGTATGACGCCTGCAGTGGAACTGGAAGAGAAGCATATCGCCCGGCGAGCTGTGTGACGTCCTGCACTTAGCCTTGGCCGCCAGCTCGGCTAAGATGCCGAGGCCGGCCTGCTGCCGCCTGTGACAAGGGAGCGGCCGCAAGGCGCGGGGGAACCGATGAAGAGATCGACCGACAGGCTGCTGGCGCTGGCGATGCTGATCGTCGGCATTGCCTGTTTCGCCAAGCTCTATCCGGCGCTGGGCGGCGGGCCGCCGGCGACGGCGCGCCTGGAAGTCTTGGGCGCGGCCGGTTTGCTGTCGGTCCTTGCCGGGCTGCTGTTCCTCGCCGGCCTGCTGCCGGCCGCCGCCAGGCATGATCCGGCTGCCCCTTTGTTCGGTCGCGACGCCGAGATCGCGCCGGCCGGCCATCCGCGGTTGCGCCGCGCAGCGCTCGCCTTGCCGCTTCTGGCCCTGATCGTGATCGTCGCCGACCAGTTTGGTCCGTGGCGGGCGCCGGGCAGCGAAGAGGCGAAGGAGGTCGCCACCGCGCCGGCGGAGCCGGCGCCTCGGCCGCCCGAGCCGAAGGCGAGCGCAAAACCAACCACGCCTGAGGCGAGCGTCAAGCCAGCCGCGCCTGCATCCGCACAGGAAGAGGCCGCAAAGCGCGCGCTGCCCGAGCCGGTTGCGGCTCCCGTTCAGCCGGCGCCGGCAGCCGCCGCGCCGGCCGGATCCGCGCCGCGGCCCGCCCAGCCGGCAGAGCCGGTCCAGCCAACCCAGCAGACGGCGCTCGTGCCCGCAACGCCGCCGCAGACGGAGGCGCCGCCTCCGCCGGCACCTCCGGCCCAGCCGACCGCGCTCGAAGGCCACCGCGACGCCGTCGTCTGGCTGGCGGTGTCGGCCGACGGCCACGAGATCTTGAGCGCCAGCACCGACCGCATGATCAAGCTCTGGGACATCGACGGCAAGCGGCTGATCCGCGATCTTGGCCAGCACAAGGACATGGCGCGGACCGCGCTTTTCATGCCCGACGGCAGGACCGCGCTCACCGCCGGCGATGACGGCGAAATCGTGCTGCGCCAGCTATCCGACGGCACTGTGCTGCACGTCTTCTCCTCAGGGGCAAACGGCGGCGTCAGGCAATTGAAGATCAGCCCGGATGGCAAGCGCGCCGTCAGCGGTCACGATACCGGTTCCGTCGTGGTTTGGGACCTGGGGAAGGGGGCGGTGCTGCGCGTGCTGCCGGGCCACGACTGGTCGGTGAGCTCCGTTGCCATCTCGCCCGACGGCACCAGGGCGCTCACGGGCAGTATCGACGGCGAGCTGAAGCTCTGGGATATCGTTTCGGGCAAGCAACTGCGCAGCTGGCACGGCCACGACCGCGGCGCCTATGGCGCGGTCTTCCTGGCCGATGGCCATCACGCGGTGACCGGCAGCGGCGACTACACGATCAAGCTCTGGGATCTCGACACCTTCAAGGAGGTCCGCCGCTTCGACGGCCATTCCGGCACGGTTTATGCGCTCGCCTTGTCGGCCGACGGCAAGCGTCTCGGCTCCGTCTCGCTGGATGGCACCGCCAGGATCTGGAACGTGGACACCGGCGCCGAGATCGCCGAATTCGACCCCGGCACTGGCCCCATCTATTCGGTCGCCTTCGCCGCCGACGGCACGCTGTTGACCGGCGGCATCGACCGCTCCATCCGCGACTGGCCGGCGGCGGGCGGGGATGGAGCGGTGCTGTTTGCCGGGGCGCCGGAATAGCGGAGGCGATTGGCGAAGGCCCACGTGGCAGCCAATCTCCTCCACGAGGGGAAAGATCGGCGGCTTCCACGCCTTTGCCAATTGACGGGGCGCAGCTCCTGCCTAGTTCATCCCGATGACGGCATAGCCGGCCGGACATCCCGACTGCCGCCGCGCCTCACGCAAGGAGTCCTTCCTTGAAACGCTTCTGGATCGGCGTTCTCATTCTTGTTGCCGTCTGCCTGGCGGGCTTTGCCGCCTATGCCTGGAAGCCGGCGATCGACCCGATCGAACCGCCGCAGCGCGCCTCCTTCGACCGGGCGCTTATCGAGAAGGGGGCGGTGCTTGCTTCGGTCGGCAACTGCACGGCCTGCCATACCAAGCCCGGCGGAAAGTCCTTCGCTGGCGGGCTGGCGGTGCCGACGCCATTCGGCACCATCTATTCCACCAACATCACGCCGGGTCCCAAGACCGGTATCGGCCGCTGGTCGGAAGCTGCCTTCAGCCGGGCGATGCGGGAAGGCGTCGAGCGCGACGGCGATCACCTTTATCCTGCCTTCCCGTTCGACCATTTCACGCTGGTCTCCGACGACGACAACAAGGCGCTCTACGCCTATCTGATGACGCGCCGGCCAGTTGAGAGCCGGCGACCGGCCAACGACCTGCCGTTCCCGCTCAACCTGCGCCTCGTGCTGGCGGGCTGGAAGCTGCTCTTCTTCGACAAGGGCGCCTATCACGAGGATGCCGCGCAGAGCGCCGAATGGAACCGCGGCGCCTATCTCGTCGAAGGGCTTGGCCATTGCGGTGCCTGCCACACGCCGCGCAACGCCCTGGGCGCCGAGCGGAAAGGCGTGCATCTGAAAGGCGGCGAAGCGGAGGGCTGGGATGCCTTCGCTCTCGATGCATCGTCCTCCGCCCCGATCCCGTGGACGCATGACAGTCTCTTTGCCTATCTGCGCCAAGGCTGGCATGCCGATCACGGCGTGGCCAACGGACCGATGGCCGAGGTCACCGGCAATCTCGGCCGGCTTCCCGATTCCGACATCAGAGCCATCGCCACTTACCTGATCTCGCGGATGGGCGAGCCGACGCCGGAGCGCGCGGCGGCAGCCGAGGACATCCGCAAGAAGCTCTCGATCGACCAGGGCGGCACGCCGATACCGGCCAGCGCCGCCACCGGCAGTCCGACAAGCCGCGGCGGCGCGATCTACCAGGCGGCCTGCGCCACCTGCCATGACGGCAGCCGCCCGCAGCCTTTCGGCGGTATCGATTTCCATCTCTCCAGCACGATCGCCGCGCGCGATCCGCAAAATGCAATCAACGTCGTGCTCTTTGGCCTGCCGGCGGCGAGCGGCCGGGAGAGCCCGATCATGCCGGGCTTCGCCGTGACGCTGACCGACGATCAGGTGGCGGACCTGCTCGGCTATCTGCGCGAGGCCTTTGCCCGGAAGCCGGCATGGGCGGACGCGAAGGCGAAGACCGCCGACACCAGGAGCGGCAAATATCGGGTCAGCGTCCGGCCTTCGGACGGCATCGAGCGCAGCCCGGACAATGTGGGAGCCAAGGACTGATGGTTAAGCTCAACGTCAACGGCACGTCACATGACGTCGACGTCGATCCGGCGACGCCGCTGCTCTATGTGCTGCGCAACGATCTGAAGCTCAACGGCGCCAAGTTCGGCTGCGGCCTCGGCCAGTGCGGCGCCTGCACGGTGATGGTCGATGGCAAGGCGGTCTTTTCCTGCCTGACACCGGCCATGCTGGTCGAGGGGCGCGAGATCAAGACGGTCGAGGGCCTTGGCACCATCGACGATCCCGGCCCGATGCAAAAAGCTTTCATCGAACAACAGGCGGCGCAATGCGGCTATTGCATTGCCGGCATGATGATGCGGGCGCAGGCGCTGCTCGAGGCAAAGCCCGATGCCGCCGACGCCGACATCAGGCAGGCGCTGGAGCCCAATCTCTGTCGCTGCGGCACGCATATGCGCATCCTTCGGGCCGTGGCTCGCGCCCGCGACCTGATGCAGGGCAAGTCCGCCGGCAACATGGCGCCGGCCGCTGCCACGGGGAGGGGATGATGAACGCACCGAACCCGCTTCCCGATGTCACCCGCCGAGGCTTCCTGGCCGGAGCCGGCGCGCTGGTCGTGTCCTTTGCGATCCCCGCCGAGGCGCAGGAGGGCGAGGTACCGACGGCGCCGGGCGCCCAGGCGGTTAAGCCGAAACTACCCGGCAGCCTGGCCGATACACCCTCGCTCGACGCCTGGATCCGCATCGACGCCGACGGTTCGATCACCGTCTTCACCGGCAAGGCCGAGCTTGGCCAGGGCACCAAGACGTCGCTGCGCCAGATCGCGGCCGAGGAGTTGGAGGTCGAGCCCGCATCGATCAAGCTGGTCACCGCCGACACCGCGCTGACGCCGAACGAAGGCTACACGGCCGGCAGCCAGACGATCCAGAACTCAGGCACCGCCATCCGCTACGCCGCGGCGCAGGTGCGCCAGATCCTGATCGCCAAGGCCAGCCAAAAGCTCGGCGCGCCGGTCGAGGCGCTCAAGGCGCAGGCAGGCGCGATCGTCGGCCCGAACGGCGCCAAGGCCAGCTATGGCGAACTGGTCTCGGCCGACTTCCTGCATGTCGATGCGGCGGCCGACACCAAGCTCAAGCCGCCCGCCGCCTACCACGCGATCGGCAAGCCCTTTGCGCGGGTGGACATCCCGGCCAAGGTCACCGGCGGGAATGCCTATGTGCAGGACATGCAGCCGCCGGGCCTGGTGCATGCCCGCGTCGTGCGTCCGCCGAGCTACAACGCCAGGCTCACCGACTTCGCCGATGCCGCCGTCAAGGCGATGCCCGGTGTCATCGCGGTGGTGCGCGACGGCGATTTCCTGGCCGTGGTCGCCGAGCAGGAATTCCAGGCGGTGAGGGCCATGCGCGCCATGGCCGGCGTCGCCAGGTGGCAGGAGCAGCCGGCGCTTCCCGACCAGTACGACCTGCCGGCCTTCCTCAAAAAATCCGTATCGGAGGTCGGCGCGGTGACCTCTGTCGGCGCCGATAGCGTGCCGGGCGCCCGGACGCTCGAGGCGCAGTTCACCCGCGCCTACCAGATGCACGGTTCGATCGGCCCGTCTAGCGCGGTGGCCATGGTCGACAATGGCCTGACGACGGTGTGGACGCACACGCAGGGCGTCTATCCCGACCGCAAGGCGATTGCTCAGATGCTCGGCGTGCCGGAGGAAAAGGTGCGCTGCATTCATACCGAAGGCTCCGGCTGCTACGGTCACAACGGCGCCGACGATGCGGCGGCCGACGCCGCGCTGATCGCGCAGAAAGTGCCGGGCAAGCCGGTGCGCGTGCAGTGGATGCGCGACCAGGAGCATCTGTGGGAACCATACGGGCCGGCGATGCTGACCAAAGCGAGCGCCACGCTCGACCAGAACGGCAACATCGTCAACTGGCACTACGATCTGTGGAGCAACAGCCATGGCACGCGGCCGGGCTCGGCCGGGTCGCTGATCGCCGGCCGCTTGATGGCCCGGCATTTCCCGCCGGATCCGGCGAAGCTGCAGATATCGCCGCTCGGCAATGGCGACCGCAACGCCATCCCGCTCTATGACGTGCCTAACCAGCGCGTGAACTGGCATTTCATCGCCGACATGCCGGTGCGCGTTTCCTCGCTGCGCAGCTTAGGGGCCTATTGCAACGTCTTCTCCATCGAAAGCTTCATGGACGAGCTGGCGCTGGCGGCGAACGCCGATCCGGTCGAATACCGCCTGCGCCACCTGAAGGACCCGCGCGCCAGGAAGGTGATCGAGGTGGCGGCCGAAAAGTTCGGCTGGTCGAAGGATCCCCTGCCGGAAGGCCGGGGTAGAGGCTTCGCCTTCGCCAAATACAAGAACCACGCCGCTTATCTGGCCGTCGCGCTGGAGGCCGATGTCGACAGCGACAGCGGCGCGATCAAGGTGTCGCGCGTCGTCACGGCGGTCGATTGCGGCGAGGCCGTCGCCCCGGATTCGATCGTCAACCAGACCGAGGGCGGCATATTGCAATCGATGAGCTGGACGCTGTACGAGGCGGTGCATTTCGACCGCACGCGCATCTTGAGTCCGGACTGGTCGACCTATCCGATCCTGCGCTTCAGCGCGGTGCCCGACAGCATCGAGGTGCAGGTCGTCGACAGTCCAGGCACGCCCTATCTCGGTGTCGCCGAAGCCGCCCAGGGCCCAACCGCAGGCGCCATCGCCAATGCGTTCCGGAGTGCGACTGGCAAGCGGATTTACGACCTGCCCTACACGCGCGAGCGGGTGAAGGGCGTGCTGGGCGTTTAACGCGCCGGCGATTGGCGAAAACGGTCGCGACATCGATCTCCCCTGCGGGGGGAGATGCTCGGTTCACCCTCCGAAGCTGGAGCAAAGGACGGGCAGGGCAGAGGGGTGCTGTCTCGCCAGCCTATCCGAGGAAGACCTGTACAAGGACTGTCCGAGCAGCCATCGTCGCCGCATGAGCAACACTGCCGAATCCACTTATTTTGTCCTGCAGGAGATCGATCCTGCGACCGGTTCGGCTGTCGCTGAGGCTCGAATCTGCGTCTTGGACCTGAAAGAGCTTGGCGCGGTTCTGGGTTGCAGCAGCACACAGTTATCAGGCTCATGGGAATTGGACCCGGGAGATATTCAAAGACTGGGCGCGATATGCATCCCACCTCGCGAGCTTGACCCGAGGCTCAATTGCATCGAATCCTGGCATCCAGTCCGCGAAACACCGTATCTCGTTCACACGAATTTCGAGCTGCCGCTGATGCTGGAAGGTCGCAAGCCTCTTGCGGTGTTCCAAGACACCTATCCGGTGGAGTGGCTGACGGAAACGCTGGCCCGCTTTGACCCATTCGTCCGCTCGGGTCGGTTGGTGCGCCGCATAATGGACACGCCCTTCACCAACGCCGAGCGCGCTCGCTTCCCAAAGTTCGAAAGATGGCGGCGCGCCTTCTTCGCACTCCCCGGCGAGGAATGGCGAATAGACGCATATCTGCTGGCATCGCAAGTCTCCGCCAAGACCGGCTGGAACGAAGCCCTCGAACGGATGGAGGGCTCACTTCTCGGTTATGAGGATTGGCAGAATGATTGGTGGGTTGAGCATAGAGCACCACCGCGAGAGGCGGGCATTCGTCAGGAAAATGAATAGCGCCCTTGGATTACCTGACAGGCAGGCGGGACAGCACCCCCTCTGGCCTGCCGGCCATCTCCCCCGCAAGGGGGGAGATCGGCAGCTTTGCCGACGGCACTCGTCCTGCAACGTCGGCGATTGGCGAAAGCGAAGGCGACATCCAATCTCCCCCCTTGCGGGAGAGATGCCCGGCAGGGCAGAGGGGGTGTGACGGAACGCAGCCTCTGCAAGGATATTCGCTCCTACTATGCTCCACCTCGTCGAAGCCTCGATCGCCGACCTGCGCCGCGCGCTGGAAGACGGCACCGTCACCAGCGTCGAGCTGGTCGCTGCGTATCTGCGGCGCATCGCCCATTACGATCGCCACGGCATCGCGCTCAACGCCGTGCCGGTCCTCAACCCGAAGATGTTCGAAGAGGCGGAAGCGTCCGACCGGCGCCGCCGCGAGGGCAAGACAGTCGGGCCGCTTGACGGCATCCCCTACACAGCCAAGGACAGCTACAAGGCCAAAGGGCTGACGGTGGCGGCCGGCTCGCCGGCTTTCGAGCATCTCATGGCGAACGAGGACGCTTTCACCATCGCCCGGCTGCGCGCGGCCGGCGCGGTGCTGGTCGGCCTCACCAACATGCCGCCGATGGCCAATGGCGGCATGCAGCGCGGCGTCTACGGCCGCGCCGAAAGCCCGTACAACAAGGACTTCCTCACCGCCGCCTTCGCCTCCGGCTCGTCCAACGGTTCGGGCACGGCGACCGCCGCCAGCTTCGCGGCTTTCGGGTTGGGCGAGGAAACCTGGTCGTCCGGCCGGGCGCCCGCTTCCAACAACGCGCTGGTCGCCTACACGCCCTCGCGCGGCGTGATCTCGGTGCGCGGCAACTGGCCTTTGGTGCCGACCATGGATGTGGTCGTGCCACATACGCGGACCGTTGCCGACATGCTGGAACTGCTCGATGTGATCGTCGCCGACGATAACGAGACGCGCGGCGATTTCTGGCGCGTGCAGCCCTGGGTGGAGATCCCGAAAGCCTCGGCGCTGCGGCCGGCGAGCTATGCCGCGCTTCCATTGCAAGGCGCGCTGGAGGGCAAAAGGCTCGGCGTGCCGAAAATGTATATTGGCAAGGACGAAGGCGCAGAGCGTCCGATCGAGACGCGCACCTCGGTGTTGGAGTTGTGGCGGCAGGCGGCGCGCGACCTTGAAGCACTCGGCGCCGAGGTGGTCGAGGTCGATTTCCCCGTCGTCTCCAACTACGAGCGCGACCGGCCGGGCGCCCGCTCCATGGTCGATCGCGGCCTCGTGCCGCCGGAATTCGCCGAATACGAGATCTGGGACCTGTCCATCTGGTCCTGGGACGATTTCCTGCGCGCCAACGCCGATCCGGCGATTCCCGATCTCACTTCGGTCGACGGCGCAAAGATCTTCCCGCAACCACCGGGCACGTTGCGCGACCGTTACGGCGAAGCCGATTTCGATCTGGCGCAGTATGTCGAGCGAGCGAAGCGCGGGGTGGCGCGACTGGAAAATGTCCCAACCATCGAGAAAGGCCTGAAGGGCCTGGAAGCAACGCGCCGCATCGACTTCGAGGACTGGCTCGATGCCAACCGCCTCGACGCCGTGGTGCTGCCGGCGGTCGCCGATGTCGGCCCGGCCGATGCAGACATCAACGAGGCTTCCGCCCGGCTTGCCTGGCGCAACGGCACCTGGGTCGCCAACGGCAATCTGGTCTGGCGGCATTTCGGCATCCCGACGGTGACGGTGCCGATGGGCGCCATGGCCGATATCGGCATGCCAGTTGGCTTGACCTTCGCCGGCAAGGCCTATGACGATGCAGCGCTGCTCAGCTTGGCCGGCGACTACGAGCGCGCCACGAGGCGCCGCACCGCCCCGCCGCGCACGCCGCCGCTTGCCGATGATGTGTTCGAGGGAAGGGGTGCGGTCGCCGGCGACGCGCCGCTCAGCCTCACGCTGGCTGCCGAGACGACCCGCGGCGGCGCCACCGATGAAATCGCGATCGCACTGGAGGTCGGCGACGCTGCGGTGGTGAAAGTCCACATCAACGGCGAGCCGGTTTTTATGCAAGGCAGCGGTAACCGATTCACCGGTCGCGTGATCGTACCGGCCACGACCCATCAAGGCTTCCATAGCGTCTGGCGCGGTTCCTATGGTTCGATCGTCACGGCCATTGTGAGATCGCCGGATGGGCGCGTCGGCGGGGCATATACGGTGACAGGTGGGATTGGGTAGCTTCCCTTCCTCACAAGCGGGGAAGGGAAGATCGTGCTACTCGGTCCAATCCACCACCAGCGCCACCAACCCGAACACCGCGCCGGTGGCACACACCGCGTTCCAGCCGCCCCAGGCCCAGGCGATGCCGGCCAGCAGCGAGCCGATCGCGCCGCCGATGAAGAAGATGCCGACGAACAGCCCGTTGATGCGGCCGCGCGCCTTGGGCTGCAGCAGGTTGACGGCGCGGCGGCCCAGCGTCTGGTCGCCGGTGACGCCGATATCGAGCAGCACGGCACTGATGCCCATAAGGATGAGCGGCAGCCATGCGCCGCCGGCCTTGGCCGCGCCGGCCCATGCCGCGAGGCCGAGCGCTGCGATCAGCACGAGATGGCACAGAATCGTGGCCGCGCACGTAAAACCG
This sequence comes from Mesorhizobium sp. CA14, assembly GCF_020165195.1. Classification (GTDB taxonomy): domain Bacteria; phylum Pseudomonadota; class Alphaproteobacteria; order Rhizobiales; family Rhizobiaceae; genus Mesorhizobium. The sequence continues at coordinate 139,210 of NZ_JAIUHR010000009.1, forward strand.
CGGTCGCCGGCGCGGCCGAAGATTGGCGTCACCGCTGCACCCCCGGCGCCGACCAGCGCGAACAGTGCGATGCCTTTCTGGCCGAGATCGAAGGGTGGAGCGGAGAGGCGAAGCGCTACCGCCGTCCAGAACACGCTGAAGGCCGCCATCACCAAGCTCGCGGTGAAGGCACGACGCCGCAGCACCGGTTCCTGATTCAGAAGTCCGACCAGAGAGGCGATGAGCCCCGCATAGCTCGCATGCGTCAGAGGCTTGCGCCTTGGCAAAGCGAGGCCGAGCATGATGGCGAGCAGCCCAAGTGCCGCGGCGCTGATACCGTAGAAGGCTCGCCAGCCGAAGGCGTCGGCGACGAGGCTGGCGATCGGACGCGACAAGAGGATGCCTATCATCAACCCGCTCATCACATCGCCGATGACGCGCCCGTCCTGTCCGGGAGGCGCCATCGAGGCCGCGACCGGCACCAGCACCTGGATGCAGGAACATGCAGCGCCAAGCACGAACAGCACGGCAAGCAGCGAGGACGCCGACGGCGCGAATGAGGCTGCCGCCGCGGCGAGCGCAGCCGAGCACAGCATGCGCAGCACCAGCACGCGGTTCTCGACGAGATCGGACAGCGGCACCAGGAAGAACAGCCCGGCGGCGTAGCCGAGCAGCGTGGCCATCGAGACCAGGCCACTTTGCGACGCGGCGGCGCCGAGCGAGGGGCCGATGAGCCCGACCAGCGTCTGCGGCGCGAACAGATTGGTGACGATGATGCCGACCGAAGCGGCGAACAGCAGCGTCTGGGATCGGGTGATCGTGCCGCCGCCGGCATGCGGCGACGGATCGGCGAACTCGGCCGTCGCGATCCGGGCGTTGTCTGTTCCGTTCATGGGTAGCCTCGCTGTTTGCATATTTCGCAAGGACTTTATTCGAACCGATCATAATGCTACAATTGAAATGATATGATAATGATTATGCGAGATGCGCATGAACATCCATGACCTCGAAGCCTTCGTCGCCGTCGTCGAAACCGGCTCCATCGTCGGCGCTTCGGCCAGGCTCAATCTCACCCAGCCCGGCGTGACGCGGCGGGTGCAGAATCTCGAGGAGCGGCTGGCGACGCCTTTGCTCGACCGCCAGTCGAAGCCGCTTAAACCCACCGCCTCGGGCCGCGAGGCCTATGAGCATGGCCGTCGGGTGCTGCGCTCGCTGGAGGATCTGAAGGCGGGCGTCTCGCCGGTCGGCGAGGTGAGGGGCGAGTTCCGCCTCGGCATCATGCCTTATCTCTCGACCAGCGCGCTGTCCGAGCCGCTCGACAGTCTTCGCGCGGCCTTCCCGCAATTGACGCTGAAGATCACCTCCAGCCTGTCGCCGCGCCTGGTGGAGCAGGTGCTGCACAGCGAGATCGACGCAGTGGCCGTCTGCCTCGCCGACGGCGTTGCGCCGCCGCCGGAGCTCGTCGGCGACGATCTCGGCGTGCAGGCAGTGCTGCTGGTGGCCGCGCCAAGCCTCGGCGTGCCGAAGCCGGCCGAGCTCAACGATCTCGCGCGCTACCCTTGGGTGCTCAATGAAACCGGCTGCGGCTTCCGCGCCTTCATCCGCCACCGCTTCGAGGCGGCGCGGCTGCCTTTCCATGTCGGCGTCGAGGCGCAGGGCGCGGATCTGAGAATGTCGCTGGTGGCGCGCGGCCACGGTATCGGCGTCGTCACGCCGGGCGCGCTGTCGGGCAGCCAATGGCGCGACGCGGTCGAAGTGGTCGACTGCCCCAGCTTCAAGCCGCAGGTGCGCTGCTGGCTGCTCCACCGCCCGCCGGCCGGCAGGCTGGTGCGTCCGATCGCGGTCTTCCGCGACGTGCTGGCGAAAGCGCTGAAGGGGCCGATGCCGCTGATGTCGTAAAAGCCAGGCGCCTTATCTTCCCCCTGACAGTGGAAAAAGCGATTTCAGCATCTTGGCAAAGCGAAATGCTAGAGACTGCCAGAGGGAGTGGGCTGCACCGTCCGTCGAGTTCGCTATCTCCGGGTCTTGCGATCGGGGGAAGGGAGGCGAGCCACGAATCCCAAAACTTCTGCTGCATGGAGACGAACACGGGCATCACATCATAGCCATCGTCAAATATGTTGACTAAGTCGCTCTTATTGGGGCGCTCGCCCGTTTTCACTTTGCAGACCACCAATCCTCGACTCGTCTCTGTCACGGTGCCTTCAGGGAAAACATTGGCGCTCGCGCCATAACAAAAGGGTAGTAGTCCTTCCACTTCGAGCTGATTGCGGATTTGGCATAGGGCTTCGAAATAGTCGTCTTCTTCAGCGACGATGACTTTATTGCGATAGCTGCAGGTGAGCCTGCATCGGGTCCCCACATCGTGCGGCGTGAACACCGCCTGCTCGTCACCTCCCGTGCCTCCTCCGATCAGGAACACGGTGTATTGTTCATCCATTGTCATCCCCCGATCTCTCGACCATCTTAGTTGTGATTAATCATGAATACAATTGCAAATTGTAGACGGTTCGGCGAGTTGCTGCTTGCTGGCTTCTGCCTCGTCCTTGACCCATCCCCCACCCACGCTATCTTCGCGCCATGCCAGACACAGCCCCCTCCGCCGCCGCGCCGCTGATCGTCATCGACCTGCAGACCGGTATGTTCGACGGTCGGTTCGATCCGCCGATCCATGACGCCGACACGATCGCCGAGCGTGCCCGCAGGCTGATTGATTGGGCGCGGCGCACCGGCCGCAAGGTGGCCTTCATCCGCCATGACGGACCGCCCGGCGATCCGCTGGCGCCGGGCGCCTCCGGCTGGCCGGTCTGGCCGCTGCTCGGCCAGGCCGACGACGAGCCGACTTTCGGCAAAAATGTCGGCAACGCTTTTTCCAATCCAGACCTAGCAGCATGGGTGGCGGGGCAGGGCGCGCGGGACGTTGTGCTCATCGGCGCCCAGACCGATTTCTGCGTCGCCGCCACCGTGAAGGGAGCCTTCGCCGAAGGCCTGGGCGTCACCCTGGTCTCCGACGCGCATTCGACGCTGGACTCACTGGAGGAGAAGGCGCCCGACATCATCGTCCGCCACAACGAGGCTTTCGCGGGGCAGGGCTCTCGGCCGCCGCCGCGGACGGGGTGATCGCCCCATCCGCGGCGACCAACACAATGAACGATTCGCTATACACAAGGGGTGTTCCAGGGAATGCCAGCGTTTCACTCCGCTGGAACACCCCTCATCCGTCTCGGCGCTGCGCGCCGATCCACCTTCTCCCACAGGGGGAGAAGGGAAGAACCCCAACCCAAGGAGCTCATCTTGCCCACCCTCACTCTGCCCGCTGAAGGAGGCTGCCGCTGCGGCCGCGTGCGGCTGAAGATCTCGGCAAAACCTTTGCTCACCATGGCCTGTCACTGCACCGGCTGCCAGTCGATGTCGTCCAGCGCCTATTCGCTGAGCGCGGCGATCCCCTCGGAGGGGGTTCGAGATCACAAAAGGCGAACCGGTGGTCGGCGGCCTGCACGGCGCGTCGAAGCACTATTTCTGCGGCTACTGCATGACCTGGATGTTCACTCGGCCGGAGGGGATCGACTGGTTCGTCAACCTGCGCCCGACCATGCTCGACGACCATGCCTGGTTCGCGCCCTTCATCGAGACCTGGACGTCCGAGAAATTGCCCTGGGCGGCGACGGCGGCCGTGCACAGCTACGAAACGCTGCCGTCCTTCGAGGAATATGAGCCGCTGATAGCCGACTACGCCGGCATCCAAGGCTGACTAAAAGCCGGGCCCGTCGAAAAAACGGCGACCTAGGGGCAAGGTCGCCATTGCCATTTCCGTTCATGGTCGACGCGGCCGTTGGGGGCGCATTGTTGGGGATGTGCTTGGGCGTCCGCGTCGACCACGGCGGCCTCATACCGCAGACTTCACCATGGCACATTTGCCGCCCGCTGAAACTTCCGCGAAAACGGTATATCGGGGCCGTTGTACTTGCCTTCTTCCACAAGGAGAGATGGTAAGCGTGAACCAGTTTCTATCCCTTGCCGCATTGGCCTCGTCCGCGCGACGATGATTGAGGTTTCCTTTTCGACGGATTGCACCATCGGCCGGCCAGCCAACTGAGTGAAATGTCCGCTTGACAGCCTGTGAGCCGGTGCCAGTGCGGACTTCGCCATGAAGAAAGAATACGCAAGGCCGACGCTCGTCCGCAAAGACCGGCTTTCCGAGCAGACCGCGAGGCCAAGCGCTTCGGATTCGCAGGCGCCTGAGTAAGGCGCGGCCCTCTCACGGGACGTGAATCAACGCACAAGGCAATACGCCCAAGCGTCTGACATTGCAGGTCATGCAGGCTCGCGCTCTGCGAAGGGCCACATGGCCGACCCTATAATTAGTTTGCATGCATATGTTTCAAGCCGCTCCGGCTTCGTGAAGCATTTCACCGTTCGCGCGCTATCGACTGGTTACAGACGCATCGCAAAAGCGACGCCGGGAAGAGGCGGCGCCGGTTTTCCGCCGCTGATCGATGTATGGAGGCTCTCATGATCAAAAGTCTTAACAGGATCCGCGCCGCCTTCGCACAGGCCAGCAAGCGCCGGAGGACGACGCGCGAGCTCTACGAACTGCCGGCGGAGATCCAGAAGGACATCGGCTGGCCCGAGCGGGCCGAGCCCGACGAAATCCGCCTGCCGTTCTAATCGCGCGGAGCCGAAGACGCGGCATCGGCGGTCGTGGTGGCTTGATGGGTACCGTTCGCTACCCCAGCCACCACCACAGGCCGCCAGCCGCCAGCGCGATCAGCACCGCGACGCCGGCAAGCATCAGATAGGATCCCATGATCATCCCGTTGATGATCTTTTTGATGCTGGCGCGGTCGTTGAGATTGGGGAAGGGCTCGTTGGGCAACGCGACGCCGAGGAAATCACAGAGCGGCGCCCAGCCGTCGCTGACCTTGAAGACCAGCAGCTTCTCAGGCGGCACTGCCGCCTTCACCTCTTCGATATAGGAATTGTAGCGCGCCACCGCCTTGTCGCGGTCGTTCATCACGCCCTTCAGTGTCCGGCCCCAGACCAGCTTGCGCGACATGTCGCCGAACTTGCGGCCGAACGGCGTCAGCCATTCCAGCACCCTGAACTGCCAGACATTCTCGGTGAAGTAGATCGTGTCGATGGTGCTGTCATACCAGGCTTCGGCGCCGCGCGGGTGCAGCGTCAAAAGCACCTTGGCGTCCGGATAGGCGACCATCAGCTCGCGCCACACGCAGCAGCCCGGATTGTCGACGGTCGCCCGATAATTGGCGAAGACCCGGTTCCAATCATGCTGGGTGCCTGGTTTGCTGTTCGCCACCTTGCGCCAGAAGTCGAGATGGCCTTTGTTGGCCTTGTTGATGATGACTTCCTGCATGTGGTAGCTCGGAAAACCGAGCCGGTTCAGCGCGGCGAAAGTCGACCACGTACCGGTGCGGCCGAAGCCGGCCCCGATGAGCTCGAGTGTCATTGCCCCTCCCGTTCCGGACCGATGTTCTTCTTTTTGCCGGTCTGCCGGGATGAGGTTGCATCCGCGCGCGGTTGCGCGCAATGGATTTCTATTCGCGAATGCTAAAATATTTGAGCGGCGGGATGGCGGTCCTCTCCAGGCCCGCCATCCGCCGTCGGAACTCGATCAGGCGTGGCCGGCCAGCGCGTTCAGCTTCGCGCAGAATTCGGCATGCGGCTTGCTCATCGCCGCATCCTGACATTCCTTCATCATCGCCGCCTGGTGCTTCTTGGACATCTTGGCCCAGACCTTCTTCATGTCGGCGTCCGATTTCATCGTCTTCATGGTCTTGTCGGTGAAGAAGGGTGCCATCATCTTCGGCTCGTCGAGGATCCCCGCGAAAGCCGAGCCGGCGATGACGGATGCGGCCAATACGCTCAGAAACGCAGTTTTGGTTTTCATGCTTTATCTCCCATCTTTTAGCCCCGTGCGGGGCACCTTCATCAGTACCACCTATGCGAGTTGAATTAGAGGCGCCTGATATTTACCGGCGGTCACGTTTCGGTGACTATGACGGCGGCGTTGCGGGCCGATGCGGCTGGGATTGGCCCGCGCCCCATGCGCGGCTGGGCTATTCAACTCGGCAGAAAAGCCTGATAATAGGTCAGTCAAGTTGACCTAAATAGAACATGCCCTACGGGAGGTGCGCCTTGACCCTGTTGAACCTTCTGGCCTCGCGCTCCTCGCGCATGAAGGCTTCGGAAATCCGCGAGCTCCTGAAACTGCTCGAGCAGCCGGACATCATCTCCTTCGCCGGCGGCATTCCCGACCCGTCGCTGTTTCCCGCCGAAGCGATCGGCGATGCCTACCAGGCCGTGCTGGGCGGCGCCGAGGCGGGCACAGCGCTGCAATACCAGGTCAGCGAGGGTTTCCTGCCGCTGCGCAAATGGCTGGCCGCCTATATGGGCAAGCTCGGCGTTCAATGCGACGAAGGCAACATCTTCATCACCTCCGGCTCGCAGCAGGCGCTCGACTATCTGGGCAAGCTCTTTTTGTCCCCCGGCGACACCGCGCTTGTGACATGGCCCACCTATCTCGGCGCGCTGCAGGCCTTCAACGCCTATGAGCCGCGCTACGACCGGCTGAACACCGCCGGCGGCAACATGACGCCGGAAGGCTATCGCGCGGCAGCGGCGGCAAATGGCGGCAAGGTGAAGTTCGCCTATCTGGTGCCGGATTTCGCCAATCCGACCGGCAATACGCTGGATACCAAGCAACGCGAGGCGGTGCTCGACCTCGCCGGCGAGCTCGACATCGCCGTCATCGAGGATGCCGCCTATCGCGCGCTGCGTTATGACGGGGAGGGCGAGCCGCCGATCCTGGCGCTCGACTGCGCCCGCGCCGGCGGTATCGATCATGCGCGCACCCTCTATTGCGGCTCCTTCTCGAAGATCCTGTCGCCCGGCATGCGCGTCGGCTGGGTGTGCGCGCCGCGCCATGTGGTGGAAAAGCTGGTGCTGATGAAGCAGGCCTCCGACCTGCACAGCCCCTCGATCAACCAGATGGTCATGCACCGCGTCGCCGAAACCATCTTCGACGCCCAAGTGGACAAGCTGATCGATGCCTACCGCAAGCGCCGCGATGCGCTGCTTGGCGCGCTCGAAGCCGACATGCCCGACGGGATTTCCTGGAGCCGTCCGGACGGCGGTATGTTCGTCTGGCTGACGCTGCCGGAAGGCACGGATGCCACCGGGCTCCTGGCGCGCTCGGTCAAGGAGGCGCGCGTCGCCTTCGTGCCGGGCAATGCCTTCTACGCCGACGGCACCGGCCGCAACACGCTGCGCATGTCGTTCACCCTTGCCGACGACCGTGCGGTGAACGAAGGCGTGCCGAGACTGGCAAAGCTGCTGCGGGGTTAATCCGGGAGATGTCGCCGGAGGCGACAGAAGGGGACGCCGCGCATCGAGCGTCGACGCCTTTCCGCAAAGGTGAGGAGGTTGGCGCTCTATGTGAGACGACCCCCTCTGGCCTGCCGGCCATATCCCCCTCGAGGGGGAGATCAGCAGCCGCTGTCGGCGGGGCTTTTTCATTGTCCAGGCAGGCGGCCGCGCTAGCTTGCCTTTTTCGGGCCGCTTTTCGGCTACGCTGTGTTGTTCAGGGAGGATCAAATGACCTTGCGCCTCGGCTTCACCATGCTTGCCCTTGTCGCCTTCGCCACCCAGGCGTCCGCCTTTGAGATCTCGAGCCCCTCCGTGTCGAACGGCAAATGGGATGCGAAATATCTCGGCGACAAGCCCAGCTGCGGCGGACAGAGCGTCTCGATCGCGCTTGCCTGGAAGGACCCGCCGGCCGGAACGAAAAGCTACGCGCTGACCATGTTCGACACCGATGCCAATGGCGGCAAGGGTTTCTGGCACTGGCTGGCCTGGAACATCCCGGCGAGCGCCAAGGGACTGCGCGAAGGCGCCGGCGCGCAAAGTGGCCAGCGCATGCCAAAGGGCTCGGTGCAGGGCAAAGGCGGCGTCGGCCGCGCCGGCTATTTCGGCCCGTGCCCGCCGCCCGGCAGCGGCGACCATCACTATGTCTTCACGCTCTATGCGCTTGGTGAAAAGACATTGCGCATACCGGCCAACCCCTTGCCGGAGATGATCTCGGTCGCCGCCAAAAGCTCTGCGCTCGGCCAGGCAACCGTGACGTATACCTTTGGGAGGTAGCGGGGCGCTGGCGACAGCCAATCTCCCGGACGAGGGGGGAGATTACCTCACTCCGCCGCTTGCAGCTTATCCTGCGTCTTCGTCTCGAAGTCGCTGGCGTCGTGGCGCTCGCGCAGCTGGAAGGCCGGATCGCCGGACATGCGGTTGACCATGCGCCCTCGGCTTACCGCCGGCCGCGCGTCGATCGCGTCGGCCCAGCGCTGCACGTTCTTGTATTCGTGCACCGAGAGGAACTCCGCCGAGTTGGTGTAGCTGCGGCCCTTGGCGAGCCCGCCATACCAGGGCCAAACCGCAATGTCGGCGATCGTGTAGTCGGGGCCGGCGAGATATTCGCTCTCCGCCAGCCTGCGGTCGAGCACGTCCATCTGCCGCTTGGTCTCCATGGCGAAGCGGTCGATCGCGTATTCGATCTTGTGCGGCGCATAGGCGTAGAAATGGCCGAAGCCGCCGCCGAGATAGGGCGCGGAGCCCATCTGCCAGAACAGCCACGAGAAGGTCTCTGCGCGCGCCGCGCGCTCGGTCGGCAGGAATTCGCCAAATTTCTCGGCGAGATAGGTGAGGATCGAGCCGGATTCGAACACGCGCACGGGCTTCGGCTCGCTATGGTCCATCAGCGCCGGGATTTTCGAATTCGGATTGACCTTGACGAATCCGCTGCCGAACTGGTCGCCGTCGCCGATCTTGATCAGCCAGGCGTCGTATTCGGCGCCCTTATGGCCGAGTGCCAGAAGCTCCTCCAGCATGATCGTCACCTTCTGGCCGTTGGGCGTTGCCAGCGAGTAGAGCTGAAGCGGGTGTTTGCCGACCGGCAGTTCCTTCTCATGCGTCGGGCCCGCGATCGGCCGGTTGATCGAAGCGAACTCGCCGCCATTCGGCTTGTTCCAGGTCCAGACTTTCGGCGGGGTGTATTGGTCCATGTTGGGGGCCTTGTGTTACGTGAGCGGCGGGAAGTCTGCCACCGATGCCGATAGACTTAGGTGCGGTTCCGCGCGCGTCAAAGAAAAAAGTTCAATCTTCGTTGAACTAGCGTTTGTGCCAGCCCGGGCGAGGGGAAATCCGCCCTTGCACGGCGCTCCTTCGGCCATACTTTATAGACAAAGACCCGCAATGCAGGATGGATCGATGACCATCGAGAAAATTTCGCGCTCCGTCGTTGCCGTGCGCGCCATGGTGCCGGACGACGCTTTCACCGCCAATGCGCTTGGTACGCGCCGCGAGGGCAGCGGCGTGGTGATCCGCGACAATGGGCTCGTGCTCACCATCGGCTATCTCATCACCGAGGCCGAGGAAGTGTGGCTGACGGACCAGGACGGCCGCGTGGTCGCGGCACATGCGCTGGCCTATGACCAGGAGACCGGCTTCGGTCTCGTCCAGGCGCTGGCGCCGCTCGGCCTGCCAGCGGTCCAGTTCGGCAGCGCCAGGAAGGCCAATATCGGCGATGCCGTGACATTGGCCGACGGCATCGGCCAGCAGGTCGACGCCCACATCGTCACCAAGCAGGAATTCGCCGGCTATTGGGAATACCTGATCGACGAAGCGATCTTCACGGCGCCCGCGCATCCCTCCTGGGGCGGTGCCGCGCTGTTCGACCACGACGGCAGGCTGCTCGGTGTCGGCTCGCTGCGCCTGCAGATGAGCCGGGCCGGCGAGGTGGCCGACATCAACATGGTCGTGCCGATCGATCTCTTGACGCCGATCCTCGACGATCTCGTCAAGCGCGGCCAGGCGGCGAAGGCGCCGCGCCCGTGGCTCGGCGCCTTTTCAGCTGAGTCGAACGGCATGGTGGTGGTGATGAGCGTGGCCGAAGGCGGACCCGCGGCAAAGGCTGGCCTGCGCCAGGGCGACATCATCTCCGATGTGCGCGACGGCGAGGTCGACGGTCTTGCCGATTTCTACAGAAAACTTTGGCAGAACCCGGCCGGCTCGGAAATCCCGCTGCGCGTCGTGCGCGACGGCCGCGAGACCTGGCTGCGCGTCAAATCGGCCGACCGCAATTCATTCCTGAAGAAGCCGCAACTGCAGTAGCCTCGAAGCGCCGATGCATCCCAGGCTGCTGAAGACCTTTCTGGCGGTCGCTCGTACCCGCAACGTCACGCGCGCGGCGCGGGAGGTCAATCTCGCGCAGTCGAGCGTCAGCGACCAGATCCAGGCGCTGGAAACCGAGCTTGGCGCCAGTCTCTTCACCCGCTCCCGGCAGGGGCTCACCCTGACGCCGGCGGGCGAGGCGCTGAAACCCCATGCCGAGGACTTGCTGGCGCTTGCCGACGAGGCCCGCGCCGCCGTCGATGCCACCAGCGCCGAGGCGGCCGGCAGCCTGTCGATCGGCGCGCTGGAGACGATCGCCGCGGCAAGGCTGGCGCCATGGCTCGCTGATTTTCGCGTCGATCATCCCGGCATCGACATCAAGCTCCGGATCGCCGGCAGCGGCGAGTTGCTGCGCCGGCTGGGCGACGGTGAGATCGACGTCGTTTTCTGCTTCGAGCGGCCCCCAGAGATCGATGTTGGTGAGACGGACCGGCGTCTTGCCAGGCGCGTCATGGCGGTCGAGCCCCTGGCCCTGATAGCGCCGCCCGGCGACAATCGGACGGATGTTGATCTGGCGACGCTGGCCGAGAAGCAGTTCGTTGCCACCGAGACCGGCTGCGTCTACCGCGCCATGGTCGACAAGGCATTCGCCGAGGCAGGCCTCGGCAATCCCAACCTCGCTGCCGAAGCCGGCAGCATCGACGCCATTGCCGGGCTGGTGGCGGCCGGCGCCGGCTTTGGCCTCGTGCCGCGGCTGGCGGTCGCCGCCGCGATCGATCGCGGCGAGGTCGCCGAGCTTGCCTGGCCCGGCCCGGTCCGCTCCTCCAACATCGTTATGATCTGGCGCCGCCGGCGCGTCCAGCCACCGGCGCTGAAGGCGCTGCTCACCGCCCTGGTGGAGGGCTTCGCCTTGGTCACACCAGGCGGTGCCCGCCCTCGACATGCAGCGTCTCTCCCGTCGTAAAGCCATTGCCGATCAGGAAGCGGATTGCGTCCGCAATATCCTCCGGCCGTCCGACCCGCCCAGCAGGCAGGCGTTTCGCCATCGCGGTAAGCGTCTCGTCCTTTTTGTCGCCGGCGACGAACTCCCAGATCGGCGTGTCGACCCAGCCGGGCGAGACGGCGTTGACCCGGATCGGCGCCAACTCGACAGCCAGCGCCCGCACCAGCCCTTCCAGCGCCGCATTGACGGCGGCAACGACCGCGCCGCGTGCCGCCGGCCGGTAGGCGGCAATGCCCGAGACGAAGGTGAGGGAGCCGCTCGGCGGCAGCTTCGGCGCGCCATGCTTGGCGAGCAAAAGCGGTCCATAGAACTTGCTTTCCACCACCTTTTGCGCGGCTGAAAGCTCGATCTCGGGCAACAGCCGGTAGGCGCCCTCGATGTCGGCCGCCGTGCTGACGATATGGTCGAGCCTGCCGATGCGCTCGAAAAGCGCTGCAACCTCATCCTCGCGGCTGATGTCAATCACCGCCGTTTCGAGCGTGTCCCGGCGGCCGAGCTCTTCCTGCGCCGCGCTCAGCTTCGCTTGCCCACGCCCGGCGATGATGACGTGAGCGCCTTCTTCGAGGCATCGTCTGGCAAGCGCCAGCCCCATGCCCGAGCTGCCGCCGACGACCAGGATTCTTTGCTTCTCCATGTCCATGCCTTTCCTTTGCATGGAGGAGGTTTGGCAGACCCTGGCGCGAAGCGGAAACGGAAGAAACCGATGGCGCCATCGGAAACTCCGATGGCATGTACCGCCTGCTGACAGAAACTGGCACCATTGAAGGCTACAGCCGGGGCGGAATCGTTCTAGCTGCAAGTCGAGACAATGAACATGAGGTGACGATGGCCCCGATCAAGGTCGATCCGCACAAGGTGCGCGAGTTCCCCGATGCGGAGAGCTTCTATGCGTGGCTTGCCGACAATCACGCCAGCGAAAGCGAAATCTGGATCAAGATCCACAGGGTCGGCTCGGGGCTGCCATCGATCACGCCGAAGGAGGCGATCGACGTCGTGCTTTGCTTCGGCTGGATCGACGCGGTGCGCAAGTCGCTCGACGAGAAGAGTTTTCTGCAGCGCTACACCCCGCGCGGCAAAAAGAGCATCTGGAGCAAGATCAACATCGACAATGTCGCGCGCCTGATCGAGGCGGGCCGCATGACCGAGCATGGCCTCGATCAGGTCGAGGCGGCCAAGGCGGACGGTCGCTGGGACCGCGCCTATGGCGGATCGAAGGAGATGACCATCCCACCCGACCTGCAAGCCGCGATCGACGCCGAGCCGAAGGCGAAAGCGATGCTGGAGAAGCTTTCGGCACAAAACCGCTTCTCGCTCGCCTTCCGCGTCCACAACATGAAGACCGAGGCAGGGCGCAAGAAGAAGATCGCTGATCTGGTGGCGATGCTGAAGCGCGGCGAGACGATCCATCCGCAGAAGAAATAATGCGTGATCCCGAAAAACGTGGTTGCCGGTTTGCCCGACTAAAGCGCGTCGCGATCTTTCAGATTCGCTCCATGCGCTTTAGGGTCTTGATTTTACGCATGTCTTTATCCCGAAACCGGTTCCCACTTTCAGGAGACATGCTTTAAGACCGCAAACAAAAACGCCGCCCGGAAGGGAGGGCGGCGTTTTCGGGAAGCGATGATCCTGAACCCTTAGCAAGCGGTCCCGGATCATCCGGTCGTGAAGATCGAAACGCGTCAGGCCTCATGCGGCTTTGTTCGCAACATGCTTCTTCACATGGTGCTTGCGCGCGTGATGCTTCCTCATGTGGTGCCGGGTGTGCTTCCGCATGTGATGCTTGCGGCCGTGATGGCGGCGATGATGCTTCCTGAGCGTCTTGTGCGGGCCATTGGCGCCGGCCTTCGGCGTCTCGGTAGCTGCCGGGGCAGCCGCGGTCGCGGCAGGAGCAGTGGTGCTCGTCGCCGGAGCGGTGGTCGTCGTGGTGGTGGTCTGGGCGTTGGCGGCGGGCGCCGCGAAAGCGAGAGCGACGGCGAGGCCGAGTGCGGAAAGAAGGGTCTTTTTCATAATCGGCATTCCTTGGTTAGGATCAATGTCTGTTGTGGCGCGCCGTAGTGGTCGGCTGCTCCGGGTACCGTTATGACACTCGCTCTTTTCGCGAGTTTTTCCCGACTGTTGAATCTTGTTTCCCGATTGTGTCTGGCGCTTTCCTATTGCGGAATGGGATGGCCGCTTCGCAAGCGCGGGCCGCGACGGTCAACTGGCGATCAAGCATCCACCTGCGATGAAGGCGGCGGTGCACCCGGCTTGGGGAGGCCTTTCATGAGCCCAATCGCACGATGCGTGCGAATTCCGCGCCCTAATCATTCGGTCCGATCGATGCCATCTTGCTGCCGACATACCGGACAGGAGCAGGAGCAATGACCACCAACTCAGATCATTCCGGCAAGGTGGCGCTCGTCACCGGCGGCAATCGCGGCATCGGCCTGGAAACGGCGCGCCAGCTTGCGGAACTCGGCTTCACCGTGCTCATGGGCGTGCGCGATCTTGCCAAGGGCGAGGCGGCGGCAAGGAAGCTTGGCGGCGCCGTCGAGACCATCGCGCTGGATGTCGGCGTGCCCGAAGCAGCCGCGCGCGCCGCAGCCGAGGTCGAGAGCCGGTTCGGCCGGCTCGACGTTTTGGTCAACAACGCCGCCATCCACTACGACCCTTCGGCGCGGGCGCTCCATCCCGACTGGACGGTCATCCGCGAGGCCTTCGAGACCAATGTCTTCGGCGCCTGGCGTGTCGCCGCCGCCTTCGCGCCGCTGCTTGGCGCTTCCGGCCACGGCCGGTTGGTCAACGTCTCGTCGGAAGGCGGCTCGCTCGCTTCGATGGGCGCCGGCGCGCCCGCCTATTCGACCAGCAAGGCGACGCTCAACGCGCTGACCCGCATCCTGGCGGCTGAGCTGCGCGGTGCAGGCGTCCTGGTCAATTCGATCTGTCCCGGTTGGGTCGCGACCGACATGGGCGGCCCAGGCGGCCGTCCCGTCGCGCAAGGCGCCGCCGGTATCGTCTGGGCCGCGACCTTGCCCGACGACGGCCCGACCGGCGGCTTTTTTCGCGACGGCAGGCGGCTGCCTTGGTGAGAAAGGAAAATTGTGGAGTCGTTTGCGCCGAAATATGATCTAAGGTATTGTTTTCAAGCATTTTTCCACTATCATAACGGAATTCAGGGATGATAGTGGAAAATGAATGGCAAGGCACTGTTATTTAAAAGTTTTCCACTATGGCTTCAAAAATGGCTCGGCAGAGTGGAAAACGGATGCTTAGAGAGCTGACAAACGAACAGCGCCGCCAACTCATAGATACCCAACAAGTCTATGAGGGCTGGCTCGGCGCCAACGAAGAGCACCGAAGGCGCTTCACGGGCAGCATGCGCTGGGTTGAGCGGAACGGCGCCGAATACCTGCTGCGCAAGATCGGCAAGGCCGAAAGCTCGCTAGGCCCCAGAAGCGAAGAGACGGAAAGATCATTTTCGGCTTCTCCGAGGGCAGGGAGCGGAACAAGGACCTGCTGGCCGGCCTGTCAGATCGCTTGAACAGCCTTGCCAAGATCAATGTTGCAATTGGCTTGGGACGGGTGCCGGCTATCGCTGCGCGGATATTGCGACGCTGCGCCGAAACGAACCTCCTTGGAAGACAGTTGCTTGTCGTCGGCACGAATGCCCTGTTCGCCTTCGAGGCGTTGGCGGGTGTGCAGATCGCCAGCGGCCTCACGGCAACCGGAGACATCGATCTGCTCTTTGACTCGCGCCGCCGGATCAGCTTCGTGACTGGCGAGAAGATAACACTGTCCGGGCTGATCGGTGTATTGCGCAAAGTGGACCGGTCCTTCAAGCCGCTCCAGCCCAGGGCCTTCAGGGCGACAAACCGGGATGGTTATCTGGTTGATCTCATTCGATCGCAAACGAGAAGTGTCCTCAAGGATAATGTCCCAACGTTGATAACGCCGCTTGCCGATGATCTCGACGGTGCCCCGATGGAGGGATTGCAATGGCTCATCAATGCGCCCAAGACGGAGGCAATGGCCATCGACGAGCGCGGCTACCCCGTAAGGATTCCGACGGTCGACCCCAGGATATTTGCGCTTCACAAGGCATGGCTCGCGAGGCGGCCCGACCGATCCGCAGTCAAGGCAACTCGTGATCGCGAGCAGGCTGAGGCGGCTGCGGCGATTTCCCAAAACTACCTGAAGCTTCCACTGGACAGCGACTATCTCAAGGCCTTTCCCACTTCTCTTCGAGAAGCTGCGATCCGGACGCTCCTGCCGGTAAAATCGGCTGGGCTTTCCGAGGATTCGACAATAGAGCCTGATTGGTAGGCGCGCGGGCCACCTGGCAATCCTCCATGCTACGAAAATAGCATTCTCGGCTCGCGAAAGGTGATGCTAGGCTCGCACACGTGCACCCAAGGCACGTCGCGGCCCAGCCCGCAAACCGGAGGTCCGCGAGAGGAGGAGCGGCAGAGCGGGATCGAGGCTCCAATCCAAAATCCGAAGGAACTGTTGAACCATTGCGAGGCCGCCGCGTTTCCCGTGGTTGCCACCAGGGAGGAACCACCAGTGAAAGCATCCTGTCTCGTCTCGGCCGCGCTCCTTGCGGCATCCGCAATGCCGGCGGCGGCCGGCGAAATTTCCGACGGCAAGGTCAAGATCGGCATCTTGAACGACCAGTCGGGTGTTTACGCCGATTTCGGCGGCAAGTGGTCGGTCGAGGCCGCCAAGATGGCGGTGGAGGATTTCGGCGGCAAGGTGCAGGGCGCGCCGATCGAGATCGTCAGCGCCGACCATCAGAACAAGCCCGACATCGCCTCCAACATCGCGCGCCAGTGGTACGACACCGAGCAGGTCGACGCGATCATGGAGCTCACCACCTCTTCCGTGGCGCTGGCCGTGCAGGGGCTTTCCAAGGAAAAAAAGAAGATCGATATCGTCACCGGGGCGGCTTCCACCGACCTGACCGGCAAGCAGTGCTCGCCCTATGGCTTCCATTGGGCCTACGACACGCACTCCCAAGCGGTCGGCACCGGCGGCCAACTGGTGAAGCAGGGCGGCGACAGCTGGTATTTCATCACCGTCGACTACGCCTTCGGCTATTCGCTGAAGGACCAGACCGCCAAGCTGGTGGAGGCAAGCGGCGGCAAGGTGCTGGGCGAAGTGCGCTATCCGCTCGGCTCCACCGACTATTCCTCCTTCCTGCTCCAGGCGCAGTCCTCGGGCGCCAAGATCGTCGGGCTCGCCAATGCCGGCCTCGACACATCGAACTCGATCAAGCAGGCGGCCGAGTTCGGCATCGTCGCCGGCGGCCAGCGGCTGGCGGCACTTCTCTTCACGCTTGCCGAAGTGCATGGGCTGGGTCTTCAGGCGGCGCAGGGCGTGGTGCTGACCGAAGGCTTCTACTGGGACCGCGACGACAAGAGCCGCGAATTTGCCCAACGCTTCTTCAAGCGCACCAACCGCATGCCGAACATGATCCAGGCCGGCACCTATTCGGCGGTGACGCAGTATCTCAAGGCCATCGACAAGGCCGGCACCGACGGGACTGAGGCGGTGGCCAAGGAGCTGCATGAGATGCCGGTCAACGACGTCTTCGCCGCCAACGGCAAGGTGCAGGCCGACGGCTCGATGGTGCACGATATGTATCTCTACCAGGTCAAGAAGCCAGAAGAGTCGAAGAAGGATTGGGACTATTACACCTATCTGGCGACCATTCCGGGCGACAAGGCCTTCATGAAGGCCGAGGACAGCGGCTGCCCGCTCGTCACCAAGTGACGCTCGACACCGCCACTGCTGTCCGCCCGGGCGGCGCGGATCAGACGCCGCGGGTGGTGCTTTCCGCCCGCGGTCTGCGGCGCGACTTTGCCGGCTTCGTCGCGGTGAAGGATGTCGACCTCGACGTCCACCACGCCGGGATCCATGCGCTGATCGGCCCGAACGGCGCCGGCAAGACGACCATTTTCAACCTTTTGACCAAGTTCCTGCAGCCGACCAGCGGCAGGATCGAATTGCTCGGCTCCGATATCACCCGCACGCCGCCGGCCAAAGTGGCGCGCATGGGCCTCGTCCGCTCCTTTCAGATATCGGCGATCTTTCCGCACCTCTCGGTGCTCGACAATGTCCGCGTGGCGCTGCAGCGTCCAAGCGGGCTGGGCTACCAGTTCTGGCGCCCGGTCTCGGCGCTGAACCAGTTGACGCCCAGGGCGCGCGAATTGCTAGCCGTCGTCGGCCTCGACGACGTGGCGCATCGTCTCGCCGGCGATCTCTCTTACGGCAGGAAGCGCGTGCTGGAGATTGCGACCACATTGGCGCTCGATCCGAAAGTGCTTCTGCTCGACGAGCCGATGGCCGGCATGGGGCATGAGGATGTCGGCATGATCTCCGGCATCATCCGCTCGCTGGCCAAGGACCGCGCCGTGCTTATGGTCGAGCACAACCTGACCGTCGTCGCCGATCTCTGCGATTGGATCACCGTCATGCAGCGAGGCCAGGTGCTCGCCGCCGGCGACTACGCAACCGTCAGCCAGGACGAGCGCGTGCGCGTCGCCTATATGGGGACAGAGCATGAGTGAGCCGTTGCTTGCCGTGCGCGACCTCCACGCCTGGTACGGCGAGGGCCATGCGCTGCATGGCGTCGACCTCGATGTGATGCGCGGCGAGACCGTGACGCTGCTCGGCCGCAACGGCGTCGGCAAGACGACGACATTGCGCGCCATTATGGGGTTGATCCGCAAGCGCACCGGCTCCGTCACCTTCAACGGCAAGGACCTTATCCGCCTGCCGCTGCACCGCGTCGCCCATCAAGGCATCGGCTTCGTGCCGGAGGAACGCGGCATCTTCGCCACCCTCACGGTGGACGAGAACCTCATCCTGCCGCCGGTCGTGGCCAAGGGCGGTATGAGCGCGGAAGAAATCTTCGAGCTCTTCCCCAACCTCAAGGAGCGCCGCAACAGCCAGGGCACGAAACTGTCCGGCGGCGAGCAGCAGATGCTGGCAATCGCGCGCATCTTAAGGACCGGCGTCGAGATGCTTTTGCTCGACGAGCCGACTGAAGGCCTGGCGCCGGTCATCGTCCAGCGCATCGGCGAATTGCTGGCGACGTTGAAGAAGCGCGGCATGACCATCCTGCTGGTCGAGCAAAACTTCCGCTTCGCCGCTCGCATCGCCGACCGCTTCTACCTGATGGACCACGGCAAGGTGGTGGAAGGCTTCCCGGTCGGCCAGCTTTCCGCGCACACCGACAAGCTGCACGAGGTGCTGGGGGTATGATGGCGCCATGACCATGATCTTCGGCATCCCCATCCAGGCGCTTCTCGGTCAGCTCCTCGTCGGCCTGATCAATGGTTCGTTCTACGCCATGCTCAGCCTCGGTCTCGCCGTCATCTTCGGCCTGCTGCGCATCATCAACTTCGCCCATGGCGCGCTCTATATGCTGGGCGCCTTCATCGGCTATCTGCTGCTGGTGCATTTGGGCATCGGCTATTGGCCGGCGCTGGTCCTGGTGCCGCTTATCGTCGGCCTGTTCGGCATGGCGGTCGAGCGCCTGGCCCTGTCGCATCTCTACCGCCTCGACCCGCTCTACGGCCTGCTCTTCACCTTCGGCCTCGCCTTGGTCATCGAGGGCGTGTTCCGCTATTATTACGGCGTTTCGGGCAATCCCTATGCCGTGCCGACGCTGCTTGCCGGCGGCACCAATCTCGGCTTCATGTTCCTGCCCAACTATCGCGGCTGGGTGGTGGCGGCTTCGCTGATCGTCTGCATCGGCACCTGGCTCCTGATCGAGAAGACCAGGCTCGGCTCTTACCTGCGCGCCGCCACCGAGAACCCGGAACTGGTTCAGGCCTTCGGCGTCAACGTGCCGCTTCTGCTCACGCTCACCTACGGGCTGGGCGCGGCCCTTGCGGGGCTCGCCGGCATTCTCGCCGCTCCCGTCTACCAGGTCAGCCCGCTGATGGGTTCGGATCTCATCATCGTCGTCTTCGCCGTCGTCGTGGTCGGCGGCATGGGCTCGATCCTCGGCGCCATCGTCACCGGTTACATGCTCGGCCTCGCCGAGGGCCTGACCAAGGTTTTCTATCCCGAGGCCTCGAACCTCGTCGTCTTCGTCATCATGGCGATCGTGCTTTTGCTCAGGCCCGCCGGCCTGTTCGGAAGGGACGCCTGATGAGCGAGGCGACCCTTCACGCAGAACGCGCCGCCGCCTCCGTGAGGCTCGAACGGGCGCTGGTGGTGCTGGGCATCGTGGCGCTGATCGCCGCGCCCTTCGTCATCTATCCGATCTTCGTCATGAAGATGCTGTGCTTCGCGCTGTTCGCCTGCGCCTTCAACCTCTTGCTCGGCTACACCGGCCTGCTTTCCTTCGGCCACGCCGCCTTCTTCGGCGGTGCCGCCTATTTCTGCGCCTACGCGGTAAAGGCCTGGGGCTGGCCGCCGGAAGCAGCCATCCTGCTCGGCACCGCGGGTGCAGCGCTGATGGGCCTCGTCATGGGTTTCCTCGCCATCCGCCGGCAGGGCATCTATTTCTCGATGATCACGCTGGCGCTGGCGCAGATGTTCTATTTCTTCTGCGTCCAGGCGCCCTTCACCGAAGGCGAGGACGGCATCCAGGGCGTGCCGCGTGGGCATCTCTTCGGCGTCGTCGACCTCGGCGTCACCATGAACATGTATTTCTTCGTGCTTGCCGTATTCCTGATCGGCGTCTTCGCCGTCTGGCGCATCATCAACTCGCCTTTCGGCATGATCCTGCGTTCGATCCGGGAGAACGAGAATCGCGCCATTTCGCTAGGCTATTCCGTCGGCCGCTACAAGCTGGCCGCCTTCGTCATGTCGGCAGCGCTTGCCGGCCTTGCAGGCGCTACCAAGGCGATCGTCTTCCAGTTCGCCACGCTCACCGACGTCACCTGGCAGATGTCGGGTGAGGTGATCCTGATGACGCTGCTGGGCGGCATCGGCACCATGGTCGGCCCGGTGGTGGGCGCCGGCCTGGTGGTCGGCCTGGAGAACACGCTGGCCACCTCCGGTTTCCCGGTGACGATCGCCACCGGCCTGATCTTCATGATCTGCGTTCTGATTTTTAGACGCGGGATTGTCGGGGAGGTTTATGCACGATGGCTGTCGGGCAAGGGCTAAGTGAGGGGAAGACGCGCCATAGCTTCGGCGCCGCGCTTTCCCCTCACTCCACCGGCACCTCCAGCCCCACCTTCACCCTGTCCATCGCCACGAAAGTCCGAAACCTTTTGACGTTATTGTTCTCGAAGAACAGCCGCCTGGTCAGCGCCTCGTAGTCGGCCATTGTCGCGACGGTGACGACGAGGATGAAATCGGCCTCGCCGGTGACGTAGTAGCATTTCTGCACTTCGGGCACTTCGGCAAAGCCGCGCTTGGCGGCGTCGATCAACTCGGCGCGCTCGCTCTCCACCTCGACCTCTACGAATATGGTGATCGGGTGGCCGACCTTGGCCGGATCGACCAGTGCGACATTGGCGCGGATGACACCCGTCTCCTCCATGCGCTTGATGCGCCGCTGCACCGCCGGCGCCGAGAGGTTCACCTTTTCGCCGATGGCGCGCTGCGGCGTGGCGTTGTCCTTCTGCAGGATGGCGAGGATGGCACGGTCGAAGGCGTCGAGTTCGGGCGAAATGGACATTGCAGCGTTCCAAACGAAACAAACTTGCATTTCAATCAGCAAAACAGAGCGCCTTCCTCACTCAGCCTGCAATAAATTTCAGTCATCAAGACGGAGAAAGCCGAACCATGTTCCTGCTCAATCGCCACCTGGACTATCGCCAACCGCTGACTGAGGAGGACGCCGCGACGCTTGGGCTCGCCGGCGCCGGGGCGGCCGAGCGCTTCCTTGCCTCGCGCGACAACCATGCCGAGACGCCGCTGCACGCCCTGCCGGCCGAGCTTGGCATCGGCGCGCTGCACGTCAAGGACGAGGGCAAGCGCCTCGGCCTCGGCAGCTTCAAGGCGTTGGGCGGCGCCTATGCCGTCATGCATCTGGTGCTGGAGGAGGCAGGCAGGCAGCTCGGCCGCGCCGTCGCGGTCGAGGACCTGCACAAGCCTGAGATGAAGGCGATCGCCGCGCAGATGACCTTCGCCTGCGCCACCGACGGCAACCACGGACGCTCGGTGGCGCAGGGCGCCGGCCTCGTCGGCGCACGCTCGGTCATTTTCGTCCATTCGGGCGTCAGCGACGAACGCGTGGCGGCCATCGCCCGCTTCGGCGCCGAGATGGTGCGTGTCGCCGGCGATTACGACCAGTCGGTCAGGGAAGCCGCCCGCGTCGCCGCCGAGCGCGGCTGGACCGTCGTCTCCGACACGTCCTGGCCGCGCTACGAACGCATCCCGGGGCTGGTCATGCAGGGCTACACCGTGATCGTGCGCGAAGCGCTGAAGCGCTTGCCTGAGCCGCCCACCCACGTCTTCCTTCAGGCTGGCGTCGGCGGCTTCGCCGCGGCGGTGGCCGGCCATCTCACCATTGCGCTCGGCGACGCGCGGCCGACCGTGACAGTGGTCGAGCCGAAGCGGGCGGCCTGCGTCTATGAGACGGCCAACGCCGGACGTCCGGTCACGATCGCGCACAGCAAGCCGACCGTCATGGCGATGCTCGAATGCTACGAACCGTCCCTGGTCGCCTGGCGCGTTCTGTCGCGGATCGGCGATGCCTTCATGACCGTGGACGAGGAAGATGCTGTCGCCGTGATGAACCGCATGGCGCGGCCTTCGGGCAATGACCCGGCGATCGTCTCCGGCGAGAGCGGCGGGGCGGGGCTCGCCGGGCTGATCCGCGCCGTCGGCGACAGGAAGATGCGGGCGGCGCTCGGCCTCGATGGGAACTCCCGCGTGCTGATCATCAATTCCGAGGGCGCGACCGACCCCGGTCGCTATGGCGAGCTCGTCGGCATGGCGCCGGATGAAGTCCCAAACGCAAGGCTGCCGGCATGACGATCTGACGATCAACGCCGACCGGCTTCCAGATCGCATCGTGGGAGGAACCAGATGGGCGTGCCGCCGGAGGCGAAATACCACCAAAAATAGTCATGTTGGCTGTATCGGGTCGTCCCGAAGCGAACATCCGGCGACATCCAATCGAAACAAACTTCAATCACTAGCCAATCAAAGCGTCCAGAATCGTGCCCGAATCGCGCCCGCCAACAGAGTTCAGTGCCTCGCAGGAAGACTAGCATGCTGCTTCTCAACCAACGTCCAGAACACAACCAGCCGTTGGTTGCCGCCGATGCCGAGTCGCTCGGCATCCCGGGAGGCGAACGCGCCGAGCGTTACCTCAAGGCACGCCACAACCATGCCGAGACGCCGCTGCACGCCTTGCCGGCGTTGGCCGACGAGCTCGGCATCGCCGCGCTTCACGTCAAGGATGAAGGCCAGCGTCTTGGCCTTGGCAGCTTCAAGGCGCTGGGCGGCGCCTATGCTGTCATGCGGCTGGTGCTGGAGGAGGCGGGCAAGCGCTTGGGGCGCGCTGTCGATATCGACGAGATCAACGATCCCAAGCTGCGCGCTATCGCCGCTCAGATGACATTCTGCTGCGCAACCGATGGCAATCATGGCCGTTCGGTGGCGCAGGGGGCCGGCCTCGTCGGTGCGCGTTCGGTGATCTACGTCCATGCTGGCGTAAGCCGCGAGCGTGTCGCGGCCATCGCCCGCTTCGGCGCCGAGATTGTCGAGGTCGAGGGCGGCTATGACCATGCGGTGCGCGAAGTCGCCCGCGTCGGTGCCGAGCGCGGCTGGAAGATCATCTCCAACATGTCCTGGCTTGGCTACGAGCGCGTCCCCGGACTGGTCATGCAGGGTTATACGGTGATCGTGCGCGAGACGCTGCGGCGCATGATCGAGCCGCCAACGCATGTCTTCCTGCAGGCCGGCGTCGGCGGCTTCGCGGCGGCGATCGCCGGCCACATGGCGGTCATGCTCGGCGAACGGCGGCCGACGGCCGTGGTGGTCGAGCCGCGGCGCTCGGCCTGCGTCTATGCTTCGGCCGAGGCCGGACGTCCCGCAACGATCGCAAGTCAGCAGCCGACCGTGATGACGATGCTCGAATGCGCCGAGCCGTCCCTCGTCGCCTGGCGCGTGCTGGCGCGCGTCGGCGATGCCTTCATGACGGTGGAAGAAGAGGATGCGGTCGCGGTGATGAAGCGGCTGGCGCAGCCCTTGGGCAACGATCCGGCGATCGTCTCCGGCGAGAGCGGCGGGGCAGGCCTAGCCGGGCTGGTCCGCGCCGCGGGCGATAGGCACATGCGCGCGGCGCTCGGCCTCGATACGCATGCGCGCGTGCTCGTCATCAACTCCGAGGGCGCGACCGACCATGGCCGCTTTGCCGAGCTGGTCGGGATGGCGCCGGAAGAAGTGTTCCTGCAGACTGCCTGAGAGCAATCCGGAAAAAGTTGCGGCGGTGGTGCGAAGAAGGTTGGCGCTGGCCTCGTGATGTCGTCATCATCGGGCTTGACCCGAGGATCCATCCGTGACCGACGTCGTAGGGCGCAACGATGCAGAATTCTTTAGACGTTGCAAGGCCTTAACGTCACGGAATGAAGTCTGGGGTCTGCGCGTCGCTTCGCTCCCGCTCCGCGCTAGAATGACGAGCGCGAAAGGTTTCGCGCCATATCCGCCCGGTCTGACGTCTCATCTTTAATGGGGAGCCCCGGTAACCCTTTCTTGTCTGCTTGCATGCAGTATTGCCGGGGCAGGACGGCAAGAACAAAGAATGGCGGACGACGATAAACGCAATGGCAAGTTCTGGGCGCTGGCGATTGATCGCGCTCATCTCGGCCTGTGGGACTGGAATCTCGCGACCGGCGACTGCTACTATTCGCCGACCTGGTGGCGCATGCTGGGCTATGCCGAGGGCGAGCTCGCCGACAGTTCCGATCTCTGGCTGAAGCTCACCCATCCCGACGACCGCGAGCGGGCGCTGGCGAGCGGCGACCGCCATATCGCCGGTCACACCGAATCCATCGAGACAGAACTGCGCCTGAAGCACCGGGACGGCCACTGGGTCTGGGTGCTCGACCGTGGCGGCATCGTCGAGCGCGATGCTGAGGGCAAGCCGCTGCGCCTGATGGGCGTGCAGACCGACATCACCAGGCAGAAAGAGGCCGAGGCCGCGCTTGAGCAGGTCAATGTCCGTTTGCGGCTCGCGCTCGCCGCCAGCGGCACCGGCATCTGGCACTACGACATCGGCACCAACAAGAGCTATTGGGACGCCCGCACCAGGGACATTTTCGGGCTGGTCAGCGATACCGACGAGGTGACGGCCGAACTCTGGCACACCTATCTCCACCCGGACGACAAGGAGGCCATCGAGCGCGCCCATCTGCCGCCGCCGGGCTCTGAAAGCGTGACCGCCACGCAATATCGCATAGTCCGGCGTGACGGCCAGGTCCGCCATATCGAATCGCTGGTGCGCTTCATTGCCGGTGTCGGCTCGGCCGGTCAGATTCTGGGTACCGTGCGCGACGTCACCGAGGAGAAGACGCGCGCCGAGGAGCTTGCCTTCGCCGCGCGTCACGATGCGTTGACCGGGCTACTCAACCGTTCGGCCTTCGGCCGGATGCTTGCCGAGAACATCCCCATGGCCGAGCGGCTGCCGCTTGCCGTGTTCTATGTCGACCTCGACTACTTCAAGGCGCTCAACGACTATGCCGGCCATGCCGCGGGGGACCTGGCGCTGAAGAGCGTCGCGGCGGGAATCCTCGCCAGCCTGCCCGCTTCGGCGCATGCGGCGCGGCTCGGCGGCGACGAATTCGCGCTTTTGGTGCCGAACTGCAATGACGCTTGCGCCGAGCATCTTGCCCGTGCCGTGCTTGCCGCCGTGCGCAACGCCGATCTTGGCGCGGCCGTCACCTCGCGCAGGCTTGCCGCCAGCATCGGCGTCGCCTTTGTGCGCGACCGCAACATGAGCGTGGCCGACGCGCTCGCCTGTGCCGACGATGCCTGCTACGCCGCCAAGGCCGGCGGTCGTGACCGCTTCGTGGTGTTCTCGCCGGAGACGGCGTCGGGTGTCGGCGGCCTCAACGCCGCGCGGCTGGCGGCCGACTTGGTCGATGCGATGGAGGACGGCCGGCTGAGGCTGTTCGGTCAGGAAATCCACCGGCTCGGCCAGCCATGGGAAGACAGCCGCCATGTCGAAGTGCTGGCCAGGCTCGAAGCCCACACCGGCAACATGATCCCGCCCGGCGATTTCGTGCCGGTCGCCGAACGCTTCGGCCTCGCCGCCCGGCTCGACCGCTGGGTCATCCGCACCGCGCTGACGCGTCATGGCGAGGCGATGCGCGCGGGGGCCATCTCGCTCGACTTCAATTTGTCGGCGCAGACGCTTTCCGATCCGCAGCTCTGGGAATTCGTCGACGAGGCCATCGCCGGGAGCGGCGCGTCGCCGTCGGCCGTCGGCTTCGAGATTACCGAAACCGCCGCCGTCACCAATTTCGACGCGGCGGAAGAATTCGTACGCAAGGCGAGGCTCCGCCATTGCCGCGTCAGCCTCGACGACTTCGGCGCCGGCATGAGCTCCTTCGAATATCTCAGGCGCTTTCCCATCGATGCCATCAAGATCGACGGTTCGTTCGTCGAGCACATCGCCGACAGCCGCTTCGATCGCGAGATCGTCTCGGCGATCACCGGCATCGCCCGCTCGATGGGCGCCGCGGTCGTGGCCGAAAAGGTTGAGGAAAAGAACGCGCTGGAGATTCTCATGGGCATGGGCGTCGCCTATGGCCAGGGCTATTTCCTGCACCGGCCGGAGCCGCTGGAGGCGATCGTGGCGAGAGCCGTAAGCGGCACTGTGTCACCGGCAGGGCCGCATGCCAGGTCGGCACAAAAATAAGAGGTTCCTAAAATTGCAATCACTCATTTAAGGGCGCTGTAATCCGGCGCGACGATGATCCGATCTCACAAAACGGATCGGAGCGCGTGGATGAAAACCCTTCCCTTGTTTGCGGCAACTGCAATCGGCCTGCTCGGCATCTTCGCCACGCAGCCGTCTTATGCGGGCTCCGACAATGGCGGCGGGTTGACGGCGGCGTCCACAGCCGACCATGATGACGATCAGGTCAATACATCCAGCGTCGGCGACGACCATGAAGCCGCCGAGAACGACGAGGCCGGGCACAAGGGCGACGGCGCCGCTACCGGCTCGCATGAAGGCGACCAGGACGGCGATCATCAGGGCGACGATCATGACGGCGACCACGAAGGCGGGGACGGTGCCGGCCATGACGGCGGCGCAGACAGCGGCGGCCACGACGGTGGCGGCGACAGTGGTGGCCACGATGGCGGCGGGGGAAGCGGCGGCCATGACGGGGGCGGGGACGACTGAGCCTTGGAGGTGATAGAGCGGCTCATCGTTAAAAGCTGAGCCATCCTTCCATCGAACTCTTAGGACAACTGGCCTTATTGCCTGTGCTCTGCTCGGACATGACGTCTTGGCTCGACCGTTCGGCGCCCGAACCATGACGGATGGGCGCCTGCGAGACCTGTAATGTCCTCGATCGTCAACACCGCCATTGTGACCCTACAGCCGCAGCGCCTGTTTCCAACGATCAGGCCGGCAGCCAGCATCCACAGCGCCGTCGGCATCGCTGCTTCGCCGCTCGTGCAGGCGGAGCCCGCGGCCCCAGCATCCAAGTTCCGCCTCGACAACCTCAACATCACGGCGACGAAGGTTCGACTGATGGAACGCGCGGGCAAGGAGTTTGGCGTCGATCAGACCGACTACGAGTCCGTGTCGTCCTATGGGGCGGCGATCAAGAACGCCGTCGAAGCGTTGAAGCGGCAATCTCCGTCGGCGATCGCCGAAATCGAGAGACAGCTTGGCTTGGACCAGCTTGGCGTTTCTCTCGATACGCTCGTCGACGCGATAGTCGATCCGCGAGGCAGCGACAGCGAAAGGCTGGATGCCGCGTTGAAGCAGCATGCGGGCGGGCCTGGCGAAGGCGACGCCGCTTCGATCCAGCCGGACGAGCTCGGGCTCTACGGCGGCTGAGGCAGCTAGCCCGTCAGCCACCTCAGTACGCCCGCCGAAGCCACCCCGATCACCACCGTCGGCAGCATCGACAGCCTTGACGCGGCAAGCACGGTTATGGCCAGCGCGGTGAGATCGGCCGGGTTCTTCGAGACGAAGTCTGGCGCGATCACCGAGATCAGCACGCAGCCGGGTGCCGCCTCCATCACCGCCGTGGCGCGCGGGCCGAGGGTGCGGTTCCTCAGCACCACATAGCCGCCGATGCGGGTCAGATATGTCACGCCGGGCATCGCCAAGATGGCGAGCGCGGTCATCGGATCGATCATTTGTCACCTGCCAGAAACCAGGCGGCCACCAAGCCGGACAACGCGCCGGCCGCCACATACCAGGCGCCGGGCACGACGAGATAGGTGAGCGCCGCCACCGCCAGGCTGGCGAGCCAAGGCCGGGCCGCTGCCAAACCCCTCCACATGCCGCGAAGCAGCACCAGGAAGACGGCCGGGAAGGCCATCGCGAAACCGTATGTCTCGACGTCGCCAAGCACCGGGCCGAGTGCTGCGCCGCAGGTCGTGAACGCCACCCAGGCGAGATAGAAGGGCAGGCCGGCGCCTAGATAAAAAGGCAGGCTGAAGGCCGGCCGCATGCCGGCGGCGGCACGGCGCTGCGCGTCGGCGAGTCCTACCGCCCAGCTCTCGTCGCACATCAGGAACAGCGCAGGGAACACCTTTCGCTTCGGCAGGTGCTTGATGAACGGCGCGAGTGCGGCGCCCATCAGGAAATGCCGGCTGTTGACCAGCAGCGTGATGGCGGCGATCAACAGGATATGCGGCGGCGAGGTCCAGAGCTGGATTGCGGCGAATTCCGAGCCGCCGGCGAAGTTGAGGCCGGTCATCAGCGGCACCTCGACGACAGAAAGGCCTTTCTGCGCTGCCTGCGCGCCGAGGACCAGCGCGTAGGGGATGATGCCGAGCAGCACCGGCGTCGAGGCGGCAAGCCCGCGCCGGAGCTCGGCGCCGCGGCCGTTGCCGGTTTGCTCCCCGGCGAGGGCGATCTCGGAAACGCTCATGGCTTTGCTTTCGGCTGGCTTTGCGGCCACCGTTCTCCCGGTCGGTTGTGGGTTGTCGATGGCCGGACAATAGCCGAAACGCCTGGCAATCGGGTTGCGAAGATGCGCCATTTTTGCCAGAATTTGGTATCAGATAGCACAATTAGGAAAAGATTGGAATCGGGAGCTATGAAGCTGGACGAGATCGACAGACGTATCTTACGTGCCTTGCAGCGCGACGGCCGCATGGCCAACAACGATCTGGCCAAGGAGGTCGGCTTGTCGCCATCGCCATGCCTCCGCCGCGTCAAGCTGCTGGAGGAGGCCGGCGTCATCGATCGCTATGTCGCGGTGCTCAACCCGGCCAAGATCGGCCGCGGCCAGACCTTCTTCACCCGCATATGGCTGAAGCAGCAGGATGAGGACACGATCGAGCATTTCGCCGCCGAGGTGGCGAAATTCCCGGAAGTGATGGAGTGCTACCTGATGCTGGGCGATTGCGACGCGATGGTCCGGATCGTCGCCGCTGGCATCGACGACTACCGCCGCTTCCAGTCGGAGCATCTGAGCCGCATCAAGGGCGTGCAGAACGTCAAGACGGACGTGCCCAGCCAGACGATCAAGCAGACATCGGAGATGCCGCTGTGAGGCTCTGGCCTTCTCTTACGAGGGGAGAAGGGAAGTCCTCAATGATGAGCGTGGTGCTCCGCGTTGCGTTTGCGCGTGGCCGCTGCCTTCTTCGCGGAAGCGGAGCGCGCGGCGGCGGATCGCTCGCCCGACGCCTTGCCGCCAGCCTTCCCGCCCTTATGCGCCGCCGGATGGCCGGTGTGCTTGCCGCGGCCGGAGCCGCCTGCCTTCTTGCCCCCGGCGTCGTCCTTGTTGACCGTCGCCCAGGCGCGACGCTCGGCTTCCTTCTCGGACACGCCGCGCTTTTCATAGCCTTCGGCGATATGGTCGGCCTTGCGTTCCTGCTTGTCGGTGTATTTCGATTTATCTCCGCGTGGCATTGTCCTGCTCCTTGTTGCGCTGAGTGAATTGAGAGTCTCAGGAACCCTTCTTCTTGGCGACGTCGCCGAGGTCGGACCGTTCCGGATCCTTGTTGTTCTCGCCGGCCGCGTCGCGATCCTCGTCGGGATCGTCCTTGGCCGGCAGGTAGCCGCGCGGCTTGTTGGCCTTCGGGCCTTCCCAGCGCGGCCATTGATCGGAGGTTCCGGGACGTCCGGTTCTGGGGGAATTGCTCATGGTAACCTCGCTTTCGAGAAGGCCGTCTGCCCTCCGTCTTGGAGAGCCGTCAGCCTTCCGCTTTCATGGTCCGTGCGATCTTCAAGAGTTTGTCGCGGTCGTGCCCGTGCTCCCGGATCAGTTCGCGCGCCTGCTTCGGCGACAGATCGGTGTGCTCCGCCAGGAAGCGCACGTCGGGATCGTCGCCGCCCTTGGTCGGCAGGCTGCCCGTTTGCGGCGCATGGGCCCCGCCCGGACGATGGGGGATGTTGTCCTTTGCCTGGGTCATCGCAGGCCTCCTTGGATTTCCTTGGCGTCAGCCGGCCGTCTCCGACTGCTTGCGGCGCGCTTCCTTCTTGCGCCGCAGCACCTCGTCGGTGCCGACGATGTCCTTCGCGCCGCCGGTGATCGCGGTCGAGACCACGGCTGGCGGGTCGCTTGCCGGAAAACTGTCCTCGAGGCCCGACTGCAACTGTTCTTCCAGCGTGTCCGGATCCTCCGAGCGCCCCTCGGTGCGCCGTTCGTCGATCTCCTCCAGGTCATGCTTGGCGTCGGGATGCTCGCGCACGTTGCGTAGCGTCGACACGACGAGCTCGACCGCGAACTCCTTCATGGCGTCTGCGTGCGGAGCGGCAACGTCGGTCTCCTCGACCAGGCGAACAAGCGATTGTTCGAGCTTGTCCAACTCGCGCATGCCCTGGCAGTGCCCGAGTTTCTGCGCCAGAGCTTGGATCAGCATCGGACCGAAGGTCGAATAGGCTTGCATGCGGGTCTCGTCGACCTGTTCGGGATGAAGAGTTTGCAGCGACATTGATGCCTCCGTTCAAACATCTGCGGCAGCCCTGGGCAACCGACAGAAGAGGAACTGGAGGGCGGGGCAGAAGTTCCATCGCGGGGTCCATCCCGCGAGCAAGTGAAAATGGCGTCCGTGAAGGACACGGACGCCATTTGAATTCAGCGCTGGCCGCCCTTGCGGCCGGCTTCCGAGGCACGCTGCCGGTCTTCGGCGAAGTTGCCGCTGCCGCCCCGATGCTGGCCCGCGCCCCGCTGACCCATATTGCGGTCCTCGGCCTGCTGCTGTCCGCTGCCGCGATGCTGGTCGTCACGGTTCTTGTGGCTCTGCTGGCCGGCCTTGACGTGCTGTTCGTGGGTTCCGCCTTGATTGGGCATATCGAATTCTCCGGGTTCGGATTTTCTTCGGGGTGAATTCGAGGACGCGTTCGGCATCCTCGAGTAAGGGGAACCGGTGCCGGCAACCAATGTTCCGCTCGAAACATTTCGTGACCCGGGTCGGACTGAAGTCCTATGCGGCCGGCGCATTGGGCTGGCTTATGCAACCAATCCGCTTTCTGCGAATTGGGGAGCGGCCGTCGAGAAAGCCCCCTCCATCGCCGGCCGTACTGGTGCCCGCCGGTCGCCCCGCGCAAACCCGGCGGGCACCAATATCCATGAACAAAAAGGCCGCTTGACCGGCTTCGGAGCGAGACGACGTTTTGACCCACATCTCTGCAAAGCCCGCCCGGCAGGACGCCGAAAGCCTGCCTGCCAACGACAACCAGCGTGCCACCCGTGCCGATCTTTCGTTCCTCGATATCATCAATGACGAGGATGAGGTCGCCGACATTGCCAGGCGCGCGGAGCGTCTCGGCCACGCCACGCTCATTGCTATGGCAATCGGCCTGGCGGCGGTTCCGTTGCTCTATTTGATCCTGGCCTGAGCCAGGCCGGCAGGACACCAGGCCAGCAGACGCTTGGCCGGCCGGCACCATCTCCGTGAAAAGAGTGCCTCTATCTTCCGGAAAAGAATGCGTCCAGCGTGGCCGCCGTTTCGATCGGCGACTCCTCCGGAAAGAAGTGACCGCCAGGCATCGCTCCGCCGCTGGTATCGTCGGCCCAGCGCCGCCATATGCCCAGTGGTCCGCCTTCATCCCGATACCACTCGGCAAGCGCCCCGTGCTCACTCCACAGCGCCAGCAACGGACAGGCGATGCGACGACCCGTCGCCTGGTCCTCTCGATCATGCCGGCGGTCGAGCGCGGCCGCCGCGCGATACTCTTCACAGATGGCGTGGATATGCGCCGGATCGCGCAGCGCATCGACATAAGCCTGCCGCACCCCGGGCGGGAATGCATCAGGCGCCGATCCCCAGCCGGAAAGCGCGTTGTCGACGACCGCTTCCGCGCCGGCCGCCAGCATCCTCTCCGGCAGCGGCTCCGGCTGCGCCAGCAGCGACCAAGGCCAATAGCCGAGCGCCAGCCTCGCATCGGCCCGGTCCCAGACCTCGGCTGTGGGGATGATGTCGAGCACGGCGAGCTTCTCGACGTGGTCCGGGTGGTCGAGCGCCAGCCGGTAGGCAACGCGCCCGCCTCGATCATGACCCGCTACCATGAAGCGCCGAAAGCCGAATGTCTCCATCAGCACGACCATGTCGGCGGCCATGGCGCGCTTGGTATAGGGTGCATGGTCGGCAGCCGATGGCGGGCAGGAGCTTTGCCCATAGCCGCGCAAATCGGCGCAGACGACGGTGAAATCCCGTGCCAGGCCGGAAGCCACCTCGCGCCACATCACATGGGTCTCGGGAAAGCCGTGCAGCAGGAGCAGGCCGGGTCCGCTGCCGGCGCAGCGGGCGAAGATCCTTGCTTCGCCGGTGTCGACCTCGCGGCTGTCGAAATCCTGAAACATTGCTTGCCTCCGGCGGCTGGCGCCGACAGCGTCGACCGCCTCACATCCAGGCGGAATCCAGTGTCAGCGACGCTTCGAAAATCTGGTCGCGTTTTTCGTCCCGAACTTTGACGGTGATGGTCAGATGCTTGCCGCCCGGCATCTCGTCCCGGGCGACGTCGTGCAGGATGCGCAGCGCCTCCATGCCGGCGCGCTCGCGGCTGGCAAAGAGCTGCCCCTCGGTGTCTTCTTGGCTGTGCTCGGCGTTGTATAGGTCGAAGTAGAAGCGCTGCATCGGCAGGTCTATCCCGGAAACTTCGAGGTCAATCCACGAGCTTGGTCATGGTTCCAAAGGGCTGATCCTGGGAGAAAATCCGCGCCGCGCCGGCTCTTGGCGAGCGCCGCCCGCAACCAGCCTCTGTCTGCGGCGTTAGCTGATGCCACGGAGAACGCCGGATGCTGGAATCGCTTTATCTCAATCTCGGTCAGCACGACGCTCTCTCGGAGGAAGAAAGGCGCTGCTCACGTCGACTTTGTCGATCGAGAGATATGTCGGCACCGGGGAGGACATCGTCTCGGAAGGAACCAGGCCGACCTACAGCACCCTCATCGTCGACGGCTTTGCCGCCCGCTACAGGGTGTTGGAGGACGGCGGCCGCCAGTTCACCTCGCTGCAGATCGCGGGCGATTTCGTCGACCTTCATGCGTTTTTGCTGAAGACGATGGACCATGGCATCGTCGCGCTATCTCCCTGCCACGTGGCCGCAGCGGAGCATAGCAAGCTCAAGACGATCACCGAGCAGGCGCCGCATCTCACCCGGCTGCTATGGCTGGACACGCTCGTCGACGGGGCCATCCATCGCGAATGGATCGTGGCCATGGGACGCCGCTCCAAGCTCTCCCACCTCGCCCATCTGATATGCGAGCTGTTCGTCAGGCTGCAGGTGGTGAAGAAGACGCGCGACATGAGCTTTTACCTGCCGCTCTCGCAGGCTCAACTGGCCGACGTGCTCGGCCTGTCCGTCGTCCACATGAACCGGGTGATCGCCACGTTGCGACGCATGAACGTCATCAGCTGGACGAACCATATGATCACGATCCTCGATTGGGAGCGGCTGGTCACGATCGCCGAGTTCGATCCGACCTACCTCAGCATGGCCCGCGAGCCGAGATAAGCGTCTAGCGGGGCGGCGCCTTGGAGCGCGACCAGAGCGTGTCGAGCATGGTCAGCGCAGCACTTGGCTTGGCAGGCTTCAGCAGGCCCTGTTGCGCAGCGACCTTCTTGAAGGCGGCAAAGGCGATGGCCGGCCGGCAGGTGCCCGCGATTGCGTCATCCACCAGCCGGGCCGCTTCCAGGTAGGCCGGTGCTTCTTTATTCTTCCAATGTCCGGCAAGCGCCTTCTTGGCCTCGGCGACGGTGGTGACCACCATTGTGCCGCCGCTGACGAACCGGATGGTGAGCGGCAGGAAACGGCTCATCGGCTCGTCACCATCCGAGCCATTCATGCGTACGCCAGGCAAGGCCGACAAAGGGCGCGGCGGTCATCACGGCAGCAACGAGGAGAAAAAGCGGACTGTTTATGCGCAAGGATTTCATGGTGCACCACAAGATTGGGAATGGCCGTAAACGACGACTTGGCCAGTCGGTTGCATTCGCCCGGCGGTTCGGAGCTACATGTTGCTCGCGGGCCGGATCGGCGGCGCCGGCCGGTGCGGTGGTCTGGGACGCGGCCTGAGCGGCACATCCGCGAGCGAGGCGCGGATCACCCTGACGGGGATCGGTGGTGCGACAGCACGCCGGCGCAGCAATGCGGCCGAGAGGCTGCCTATGAGAGTTCGAACGTCCATGGGACTCTCCTGAAGAGTCCCCCCAATGACGAACGGGTTAGCACTCCCGCCCGCGCCGCGCATTTAACTTTGATGCATGCCCGAGCGTCTCGGCGACGTGCGCCGACCCGAGCCAACCTTTTCAGCCGGCATGCGTTGTCCTTTGAACAGACGGAGACAGCCATGCCGATTAGCCGAAAGAAATCCGACGCAGCCCTGAAATCGGGGACGGCCAAGAAAGCAGACACCGGCGAAACGACGCGCAGGCAGCGCGGTGTGCAACGTAAGGTCGATGCCACCGACCGCAGCAAGCCGAAACCCAAATCGCCGGGCGCGATGCAGGCCGGCGCGCGCCGATATCCCGTACCGCCTTTCCCCAAGCAGCATCACCCGAAGCCCGGCGAGGAATGGGCGATCGAACCTGCGCCGCTTTATGACGCGCCGTTCTGGCAAGGGTCGGGCAAGCTCAAGGACAAGGTTGCGCTGATCACCGGCGGCGATTCCGGCATCGGCCGCGCGGTCGCCGTGCTCTTTGCGCGCGAGGGCGCCGATATCGCTATCGCCTATCTCAGCGAGGATCGTGACGCCAAGACGACAAAGCAGGCGGTTGAGGCGGAGGGGAGGCGCTGCATCACCTTGCGTGGCGACGTCGCCCAACGCGCCTTCTGCCGCAAAGCGGTGGCCGAAACGGTCAAGGCCTTCGGCACGCTCGACGTGCTGGTCAACAATGCCGCCTTCCAGATCCACTCCGCCGATTTCGCCGATCTCACGGAGGAGCATTTCGACGCCACGCTGAAAACCAATCTCTACGGCTATTTCCACATGGCGCAGGAGGCCGTGCCGCACATGAAGCCGGGCTCGGCGATCATCAACACCGGTTCGGTCACCGGCATCGAGGGTTCGAAGGAACTGGTCGACTATTCGATGACCAAAGGCGGCATTCACGCCTTCACCCGCGCGCTTTCCGGCAACCTCATCGCGAAGGGCATCCGCGTCAACGCGGTGGCGCCCGGTCCGGTCTGGACGCCACTCAATCCCTCCGAGAAGGAAGCGGAAGACGTCTCGCAGTTCGGCGCCAAGACGCCGATGAAACGGCCCGCCCAGCCGGAGGAGATCGCGCCGGCCTATGTGTTCCTGGCCTCGCCGCAATGCTCGAGCTACATCACCGGCGAGATCCTTCCGATCATCGGGGGTTACTGAACCCCGAGCACTGACATGAGGAGGATCCCATGAAAGATCCCATGAACAAAGCGCTTCTCATCGCGGCCTTCGCTTTGATCCCGGCCTCGCCGGCGTCGGCGCAGACTGCCGCGCAACCGAAGGATCAGCCGACGCAGAACTGCCAGGCCAAGCCCAACGCGAACGACCAGCAGCAAAAGCAGAAGCAACAGGCCGATACGGACGAGCTGTCGAAACAGCTCGGCAATTGCGGCGGCGTGCTGAAGCCGCCGCCGACCGGCGACCAGAATGCCAAGACTCCACCGCCCACCGGAAACGATATGCCCGTGATCAAGCCGGGTCAGGTGCCGCCGCAGACCGGCCAATGACGCAGCCGGTGGTAATCTTCAACGATGGAAAGTCAGCGTTTGCGCTTTTCGCCACCAGCGGTCTTCAGGGCCGGCGAGCTGTTGGCTTCGCGTATCATGCGCAATGCCTCGTCGCGGGTGAGCCCACATCTGCGGGCGTAATAAGCCGCCTCATGGAGTTCAGCGCGAGAGGCTGTCGCAACGCCGGAAGAGGACTGTCTGCTTTTTTTCTTGGCCATCGGTTTGCCGTGCCATGAATCACTTAGTCAGCTAATTATAGGCTCGTTGTTCCTCATTGCCAATTCGCCGCTGCTTTTAGCGATCCTGCTGGGCTGCCTTTGCCATTGGGAACCATTGCACCGGCACAGGATTGTGAATTGCGGGCCGCGTCAGCCGGACCTGGTGGCAGAGAGAACAGGGCTGGTTTCTCCGGCTTCCCGCCCTGGCCAACGAAAAGGCAGCCGAGCTCTTGTCCCACCCGGCCCGCTCCGAACGTGGGGCAGTATATGGCGGTGGATACAGAATCAAACAGTGGCGGCGTCGAACCGCGCAAGGGCATGCCCAGCCCGCGTCTCGGCGAGAGCGAGTTCAAGCAACGCTATAGGAAGCTGTTCTACGACCCGGCCTTCGAGCCGGAGGCCGAAGCCATCGGCAGGCTGGCCGAAATCGCTTGGCAGGCCTATAGCGAGGAACGCAAAAGTCCGGTGACCCGCAAAGCGGGGGAGGGTTTTCACAACCCAAGCTACGATCTCTCCATCGAATGGATCGCCGCTCACGATGCGGTCAAGGCCGCGCAGCGGCGCCACGAGGACAGAAATGCGCCGTCGCGCATCCTGATCATCAACGGCTCCTCACGCAGCGAGCATACTTGCCCGGGCGAAATGTCGAAAAGCTTTCGTCTCGTCGAACTGGCGCGCCGCGCCATTGCCGGCAGGCCGGGCTTTTCCGTTGAAGTGCTCGATCTGTCGCGGCTCGCTTCCGAATATGGCCGCAGGATCTACCCTTGCAAGGCCTGCTTCTCGACAGCGGCGGCGCTCTGCCACTGGCCGTGCTCGTGCTATCCGAACCATTCGCTCGGCCAAGTGCACGACTGGATGAACGACATTTATCCCCTTTGGGTCGAGGCGCATGGCGTGATGATTGTCACGCCCGTGAACTGGTACCAGACCTCCTCGCCGGTGAAGTTGATGATGGACCGGCTGGTCTGCGCTGACGGTGGCAATCCCGATCCGTCTTTGACGCAGGGCAAGGATGCAGCGCTTGCCAAGCAAGCCGAACTCGCTGGCTGGGACTACCCCCGCCATCTCGAAGGCCGGTTGTTTTCGGTTGTCGTTCATGGCGATACGGAAGGCGCTGCGAACGTGCGGCATGCGCTTGCCGACTGGCTGCGTTCGATGAAGCTCGATCCCGTCGGCGAGATTGCCGAACTCGACCGCTATATTGGCTACTGGAAGCCATATGCAACCAGCCATGACGAACTCGACGCTGACAAGGACGTTCAAGTTGAAGTAACCAACGCTGCGCTAGCCCTGGCCGAAGCGGTGGCGAGGCGCCGGGTAGGGGAATTCCCCACCATCGGAGCCGAGCTCAAGGATCCACGCCCAAAATAGGGGAAGAAGATGCCGCGTTGGGCCAACGAAGGCTGGACAATTCTCAAGGAAAGCGTCTCCGGCTATATTGCCGACAATGCGCTGAGCCACGGCGCGGCGATGGCTTTCTATGCCACCACCTCGCTGGCGCCGATCCTGCTGATCGTGGTCGCGATTGCCGGGTTAGTCATCGGCAATGATGCTGCGCAATTGGCGCTCTCGGCCCAGATATCGGGCGTCATGGGGCCGCAGAGCGCTGACCTTCTCAAGGCAACGGTCGAGACTGCTTCGCAGCGCTCGTCGGGCACTTTGGCCACCTTGGTCGGGCTGGTCACGCTTTTGATCACCGCGTCCGGCGTCTTCGGCGAGATGCAGCAGACATTGAACGAGATCTGGAAGGTCAAGCCCAACGCCATGTCGTTTTCGCGCCTGGTGCGGGCGAGGGCGGTGAGCCTCGGCCTGGTGGCGGCGCTCGGCTTCCTGCTGCTGGTGTCGCTTGCAGCCAGCACTGCAATCGCCGCGCTTGGCGAAGTCATCAACCGCAGCCTGCCGTTCGGAACGCTGATCGTCAGCGGCATCAACACGATCATCTCCTTCGCGTTGATCGGTCTGCTCTTCGCCGCCATCTACAAAGTCCTGCCGGACCGGGAGCTCAAATGGCGTGACGTGGGCGTCGGGGCGTTGGTCACGGCGCTGCTCTTCACCATCGGCAAATCGCTGATCGGCTGGTACATCGGCACCAGCGCCATAGCGACGTCCTACGGAGCGGCGGGCGCGCTGATGGTGGTGTTGGTCTGGGTCTATTATTCGGCACAGATTTTTCTCTTCGGCGCCGAGATAACCCGCGCCTATTCGGTGCGGCGCGGCAGCCGGCGTGACCTCGCGCCGGTCATTGCGGATGCAAAGGAGCGGGCTGCCTCTCGCCAACCCAGGGAAGAATCCAAACCGCTGGGAACGATGCCGGGCAATGCCGGCCGGGCTGCCCCCGCGGCGCCTCGAGCAAGGGCGTTCGGCGACGGGATCGGCATATGGATTGTCATCAGTAGCCTGATCACGCTGCTCGTCACGTGGGTCTTGCGCCCAAGAGGCTGAAGCATCGATCGAGGTCAATTCTCGCAAGAAATCAGCAGGTTCCAAAGTCGAGGGCGGTCCGTCGATCTCCGTCACTAAACCTTTGGAACGAAAGCCAGTTCTGCGAATTGGTATTTCGTCTCGAGAGCAACAAGGAGGTTACTATGGGACGAGGTATATTGCTTTGGCTGCTGGGTGTTCCAATCCCGATCATCATCCTGCTTATGCTGTTCGCGCGGTAGGAGATGTGTGATGAATTCCGCAGTAACTGACGTCGAACTTTCCGGCGCTGCCGAATCTTCATCCTCCGCCGTGAGTTGGGGGCCGATCGTCGCCGGAGCCTTCGCCGCGGCAACGCTGACAGTGGTCCTGATGCTGATCGGCTCGGGGCTGGGGCTGACCATGGTTTCGCCATGGACCGGCGCCAGTACCTCGATCACCACCTTTGCAGTCTCGGCGGCTGTCTGGCTGATCGTCGTGCAATGGCTTTCGGCCGGGCTCGGCGGTTACTTGACCGGCCGGCTACGGACGAAATGGGTCGGCATTCACGACAACGAGGTCTACTTCCGCGATACGGCGCACGGCTTCCTGGCCTGGGCGCTGGCGACGCTGTTGGTTGCCGGCGTGTTCGGCTCCGCCTTGTCCGCAACCATCGGCGCGGGGGTGCAGGCGGCGTCCAACGTCGCGGCGGGCGCGGCCGCGGGCGCTTCGTCGGCGGCCGCGAATAGCGCCGGCGCAACCGACAACAACACCCTGGGCTATTTCGTCGATCAATTGTTCCGCCCGGCCGACACCGGTGCCGTCGCCCCCGCTGGCCAGAATGACGCCGCCACGACGGCGCAGGCAACACGCATCCTGGTGGCGAGCGCCGCCAAGGGCGAGGTGTCGGCCGACGACAAAACCTATCTTGCGAAGCTGGTAGCCTCCCGCACCGGGCTTTCACAGGCCGATGCCGCCAAGCGCGTCGATACCGTGCTTGCCGGCATCGAAGACGCCAAGAACAAGGCGAAGGCGGCCGCCGACACGGCCAGAAAGGCAAGTGCCACCTTCGCGCTCGTCGGCGCCCTGTCGATGATCGTTGGGGCTTTCATTGCCAGCGTTGCCGGCGCGCTCGGCGGCAGGCAGCGTGACGAAGACGAAGCACTTTTTGTTCGCGGCTGACACAGCCCGGCTACCTTCATCCATCGCTAATTACGCCCGCCGGCTTCGCCGGCGGGCGTTTATTGCTGACGGAGACGTCGACCAGCGTACGCCCGCTTCCTTCGACAAACGCCGGTGCCCCGGCCTCACCGAGCCTTGTGGCGCTCCGCCGCTCTTCCTGCCGTTTCTCGATTTCGTAGGAAAGCCAGCGGCAGAACATGCCGGTGATCGAGGTGGCGGCTCCCCCGAGCAGACAGGCGGTCAGCAAAGGACTTTTCGATGCGCTGTCCCAACTGACGATCCCCAGCAGGATCACGCTCACGGTTGAGATCAGATAGCCTGCGCCCTTGAGCAGGTGAAGCGACGATCTGGTCATGCTGGTCCGCCTTCGAGATTGAACATTCGATTCTGACCGAGGTTCCATTCGCGCTGTGTCCCCTCCAGAGGACCGGTGGGCTGTAGATCAGACGTCCGTCCGCGCGGCACTCACAAGAACCATTGAGCGATCAGGCCGACCGACGACATGCCCATTGCCAATGTCGATAGCCAGCCCAGCGCGCGCAGCCAGCCTTGGACCGAGAATTCTCCCATGATGTCCTTACGGGCAGCCATCAGCATCATCACGACCATGACCGGCACGGCGCACATGCCGTTTATCACGGCGCTCCAGTAAAGCGCCTTGATCGGGTCGATCGGGGTAAACATGATCCCGGTGCCAAGGGCGGTCGCCGCGGCAAGCGTGGCGTAGAAGGCCGCCGCTTCCTTCGGCTTGCGCTGAAGGCCGACCGGCCAGCGCAGCGCTTCGCCGACGGCGAAGGCCGCTGAACCTGCCAGCACCGGCACCGCCAGAAGGCCCGTGCCTATGATGCCCGCCGAGAAGATGATGAAGGCGAACCTTCCGGCCGCCGGCTCCAGCGCCTTTGCCGCGTCGGTGGACGAAGCAATATCCGTCACCCCTGCCTTGTGGAGCGTGGCGGCCGTGGTGAAGATGATCGCGGCGCCGATGAGGTTCGAAAAGGCCATTCCGACCAGCGTGTCGGCGCGTATCCGGCCGAACGCTCTGGATGCCTGCCACGGCGCCCACCGCAGCGGCCTGGCTGTCGGCTTGAGTTCCTCCTCTTCGACCTCCTGCGAAGCTTGCCAGAAAAACAGGTAGGGCGAGATCGTTGTGCCCAGTATGGCGAGCAGAGTGGTGAAGAAGGTGCCGCTCCATTCGATGTGCGGGATGAACAGGCCCCTGGCGGCATCGATCCAGCTGACATTGGCCGCGAACATCGCGACGACATAGGCGAACAGGCTCAGCGTCGTCCATTTGAGGATCTTCACGTAGCGTGTGTAATCGAGGAAGACGATCGCCCAGACACAAACGATCGCGAAAGCAACCACGTAGAGCGGGCTGGGGCCGCCCACCAACAGTTTCAATGCATCCGCCATGGCGCTAAGATCGGCGCCGATGTTGATGACGTTGGCGGCAAAAAGCAGCGCCACCACGACATATAGCAGCGAAGCCGGATAGTACCGGCTGAGGTTGCCCGAGATTCCCTTGCCCGTGGTGCGCCCGATGCGGGCGGCGATCTCCTGGATCGCTGCCATCAGCGGGAAGGTGAACAGCATCACCCAGCCGATGTTGAAGCCAAGCTGGGCGCCAGCCTGGCTATAGGTCCCAATGCCGGAGGGATCGTCGTCAGAGGCGCCGGTGATGAAGCCTGGCCCGATCGTGCGGAGGAACCGTTGGAAAGGACCTTTCGCCAACGTGCTGCTTTGTTCTCTACCGATTTGGGAACCGATTTCGGTCATGGGAAGGCCACCGGCGCGCGGTCGGCGGTCAGCGCGAGGTGCGCCATGGATTTGAAACGGCTGTTCCGCATTGCATAAGCACCAGCTAACGAGGCATAGAGTAACCGGCGGAAGGACGATCGGTTCCAGAGTGCCCGTCACCACCGCATGCGGGCCGAGATCCTCATCCACATTCATTAGCGGCTAAGTTCCAGCCGACGATCCGAAAACCGCGCCGGCAGGCATCCGCTTAATGCGAGAATTTTCGTTTGAAGGATCTCATCCCGTCCGCCAGCGAGGCCCTGGCCTCGGCGGCGTTCTGCCAACCCCTAAGCTTGATCTTCTTGCCGGTGCCCAACACCGACGAAAGGAAGAACTGCTCTATCTCCCGGCGAAGATCCCGCGGGACCTCGGTGATAGCGACGGCCTTGTCCTGCGAATCTTGCTTGTGCGGGCAGAAAA
Source organism: Mesorhizobium sp. CA14 (assembly GCF_020165195.1). Taxonomy (GTDB): domain Bacteria; phylum Pseudomonadota; class Alphaproteobacteria; order Rhizobiales; family Rhizobiaceae; genus Mesorhizobium. Next base: position 180,647 of record NZ_JAIUHR010000009.1, read on the forward strand.
TATACCTATCGTTACGAACCTTCGAGCCGTCGGGATCTTCCTGCTTCACGCGGAGCGCGCCCAGTACGTCGCATTTTATGACAACGCCCGGGGCGGCGGCGGCTTGATGGATGACGAGTCCGTCCAGCGGATCGCCATCATCCCCCAACGTCGACGGCACGAAACCCCAGTCATAGGGGTAGGTGTTTCCCACGGGAAGAGGGCGGGAGTATTCGAATACGCCGGTCTTCGGTTCATAGGCTAGTTTCGCGGCCGATCCCCGCGGCGTCTCGATGACCACACGGAATAACTTACGAGAGGTTGCCGGAAGTCTGAGGTAATCAGCCATTTCAAATCGGGCGGTCGCACCTGGTTACTTGCGCAAGGTGAACTTTCACCGGCAGGGGAAGGTTCCACTGCGAGGATGTGCTGTAGATCGTCGGGGACAGTTGGAGGCGGGGCCAACCTCGGCAATCCGGCGGCAAGGCTAACTCATATGATTGCGTTTCGCTTTTGAATGGCTGTCGGGCGGATGTTTCAGCTCCGCCGGCACTTTCGCTCCCGCGACGGAACATAAGCGCCGGTGGCGGGTTCGGTGCGCGGCGGCACCCCCCCGCCGCCATCGGGGTCCCTCACTCCCGATAGAAGCCCGTCCGCTCACCCCTCCGGACGGGCTTCTCTATGGGGGCAGAAATTTCTTTTAGCCGGAAGAGACCGGCGTGGCAGACAACAACGCCTGATCGGCGGCTGCAAGGGCAGGAGAAAAACAGAAGAGCTTTGATCAGTGCCGGCCCTTAAGGAATCTGGCCTCGCGTACCAATGAAGTCCAATCGGTGCCGATGAGCCTGATCAGTTCGCGAGCTTCGTCCTCCGAGATGTCCGTATCCTTGGCCAGGCGACGAGCAAGCAATTCAATATCGTCCCGCGCCGCTTTGCCGTCTCCGGTTTGGGCTTCCTTGCCGTCGTTTTGGCCAGCCATGTGCCACCTCCTCGATACGAACTGTTAAGGCGGCTGCATGTTTCATACATCCCGATAATTTAGACTTTGACGGTGTCTCGCCAGCGGCAGGCCATCCGGTTTTATAGTGGCGCGCGCGACGTTGAGAGATAGTCGGATTGAACTCGGCGATCTCCGCAGCTTCTGCCAGTCATGGATGCTCACCCGTGTGGTTCGCCGGTGCCGAAGGGGCGGGTGCTCTCTCGGCTCTGGGGGAACTCGGCTATAGAAGGCCGACCGAGCCGCCCGTGCCGCTCGACCGGGAGATCGAGATGAAAATCAGCGTGTGCCTTCCGCAGCCTTGACCTGCCAAACGAAAAGGGCGTTGTCGCGAGACAGCGCCCTTCCTGGCCAGGCAATCGGCTGCTACCAGCCTTGGCGGCTGTACCATTCATCAACGTCGCGGCGCACGCGATCCTTCTCGAGGCCGTAGCGTTCCTGGATCTTGCCTTCAAGCTGGTCGCGCTTTCCCGCGATGCGGTCGAGGTCATCGTCGGTAAGCTTGCCCCACTGCTCCTTGACCTTGCCCTTCACCTGCTTCCAATTGCCTTCGACGCGGTTCCAATCCATTGCCGGATCTCCTGTTGCACACGCAGGCTAACGACGGCGCGGTCGCGAGGTTCCTGTCGCAAGGCTTCTGGGTCCGGCATTCGGCTTGAGGGCGCTCGCGTCATATAAAGCGCGCCAAACGTCTCATCTCAAAATTCGCAGGATGGGCGGGAACATTCGCCCGGTGTCGATGTTCTTGAATGCAGGCGGCGCGCAGCCCCGCTCCCCCCGCGAAAGGCGCGCCACCGACCGGGTTCAGACCCGAGCAGCCCGCCTCGGCCGTCCCTCGCCGGGGCGGGCTTCATTTTTGATGATTGGAAGGATCATGCTTCACCGGGCAGCCAAGATCGCCGAGCAGGCCCATAGTGGCCAGAAAGACAAAACCGGGCGACCCTATATCGAACATCTGAGGCGCGTCGCCGATGCGGTCGAGACGCTGGATGAAAAGACCGTCGCCTATTTGCATGACGTCGTAGAGAAAGGCGAGGGCTGGACCCTTGAGCGGCTTGAGCAGGCTGGCTTCAGTTCATCCGTTGTCGCGGCCGTCGATGCGCTGACGAAAAGGATGGACGAAAGCGAGCAGGGGTTCATCTGCCGCGCCGCCTCGAACGCGCTCGCCAGGTCGGTCAAGGAAGCTGATCTGAAAGATAATCTATGGCAGGCACATCAGGCAGGGCTTTCTCCAGCCAGATATGAAACCGGCCTTGTGGTGCTCCACGGATTGAACGCCAGCGCTTAGGCGCGCTGGCGAGAGGCCGAATCCGCCTTCCATCTGGGCCGGACATGGCCCGAGTATTATTTCGGCCTCTCTTGCAAAAGTGAGAATTAAGCGCTACATACCGATAATCGATCTTGTTGAACGAACGTTGTTTTCGCGCTTCAGCGCCCAACGATATTCCCTCTCAATTTCGAAGAACCCGGCGCTTGGTCAGGTGACCAAGCGGCGATAATTTACGTCGATTTGACAGGAAATCGCAATGAGCTCTGGAACCGTAAAGTTTTTCAATTCCACCAAAGGCTTCGGCTTTATCGAAGTCGGCAATGGCCAGCCGGATGTGTTCGTTCATATCTCGGCCGTTGAGCGCGCCGGACTGCGCTCGCTGGTCGAAGGCCAGAAGGTCAGCTTCGACATCGTGAAGGATGCCCGCAACGGCAAAAGTTCTGCCGAAAACCTGCAAGCCGCCTGATCACAGCGCCTCGGGGTCCATGACCACGGATGTACTGGCATCGGCCTCGGAGGTGCGTTGGAGAAGGTCGGGCTTTGCCCGGCCTTTTTTGATTAAGGAGAAGAAATGAAGTCCCTATCGGATACCAGTCTGTTCAAGCCGGTTCCGTCTCGAACGGAAGCCAAAACCGACATGACGTCTCGTGTCGCGCGGCAGATCGTGGATCTGGAAGCAACTGCCAGGGAGGCCAAGACGAAGCGATTGCGCGCCGCCCGGCTGGCACAGGAAGCGGACGCTCCCGCGCCCCCGCCGAAGAAATCCGTTTCGAAGCGTAACAAGAAGGCGTGAGCACGACTCCGGCGCCTGCCTGGACTGTTCTGCGCTATTCCCGCTTCAACTGCAGCAGATCGCTGGTGATATCGCCGCCGCACGTGCGGCTATCCAACATCTTCTCGAGATCGTTGCGGTTGTCTTGGCCGAAGTCGCTGGGCAGATCAATCGCCGTCCGGGCATCGTCGTCGAACTCGATCGGCGCACCATAGAGCTGGGCGATCTGCAACACCAGATCTTCTATATCCTCGCGGGCGATGTTCTCGGTCAGATTGCCCAGCCTGATCTCTTCCGAAAGCCGGATGATGTTGACGATACCCTTGATCCGCAAGGCCCACTGGACCCTGTGGTGAGCGTCGTCGCGCAACCGGATGGAAAATCGTTGGAACATGGAATGCCTCCTTTCCTTGGAGGTTATCCCTCGATCGCCATCATGCGTCGGACCATCCCGGATGGCAAGTAAAAAATTTAAAAATAACAGATAAATCAATCAGTTAGCATAGATCAACAAACGTGGTTTCGGTGCATCATTAGTTTCGTTAGTTTGTCCCGCCTTTCACGGCTTATGCGTCCTTGACGCCCTATACGTCGAACCCTACTTCTACTTACAATGAGGCACTTACTCATTCGTGGCATTTGTCTGTGAAGGAGGCAGGCATGGCTGATCTCGAACGGCCGCAAAGGTTGCAGATCATGCTGACCGACGAGGAACTGGCGGCGCTGGAGAACTGGCGTTTCGAAAAGCGCATGCCGAGCCGATCGGCCGCGGTGCGCGAGCTGTTGCGCCGTGGGCTTGCTTCGGATGGGTTCCTAACGGCAGATCTCGGCGTCAAGTCGCAACAGTTCGGTGTACTATCCTCGAATGGCAAGCCAGCTGATGGTCAATCCAAGGATTAGGGTCGTTGCTTTGAACGGCGCAGGCACTAGTTAGCACGCATGACAAGTACCGGGGGCATAATCCGGCAGGATGCCAATTCCGATTCGCGCTTAGCGGCAATCGTGGATTCTTCGTACGACGCCATCATCAGCAAGGATCTTAACAGCATCATCACGAGCTGGAACCATGCGGCGGAGCGCATGTTCGGCTACAGCGCGGAGGAGATTGTCGGCAGCTCAATGCTGCTGCTCATCCCAGAGCGTCTCCACGGCGAGGAAATTGATATTATCGGACGCATCCGCCGAGGGGAAGGCGTAGCGAGCTTCGACACGGTCCGAAAACGGAAGGATGGCACGCAGGTCGCGGTTTCCGTCACGGTTTCGCCGATCAGGAACCCTGCAGGCGAGATCGTGGGCGCCTCCACCATCGCTCGCGACATGACGGCCGCCAAGGAAAGCGAGCGCCGTATCCGGCTTTTGATGCGCGAGGTCAATCACCGCGTGAAGAACCAGTTCGCGGTGATCCTGTCGATGGTCAGGGAAACCAGCAAGCGCTCGACCGATCCAGGCGAGTTCGAGGAATTGATCCGCGCCCGCATCATGGCGCTGTCGCGCTCGCACGACCTTCTGGTCACCACGGAATGGGCCGGCGCCAGCCTGTTCGATCTTGTCCAGGAGCATTTGAAGCCCTTCGGCCATGAAGACCGTATCTCGCTTTCCGGGCCGCTTCTGACGCTGCAGTCGAATGCCGTTCAGAACCTCGGCATGGCCTTCCATGAACTCGGCACCAATTCATCCAAATATGGCGCTTTGGCCTCGGGCGGCGGTCATATCGAAATCACCTGGAAGGTCGAGACCGGCCCGCAGGCGCAGCGCCGCTTTCATCTTCTCTGGCATGAGATATCCGGCACGGGCGCAACCGCGCAGAAGGCGCCGGAGCGCAAGGGCTTAGGCGAGCGCAAGGGTTTTGGCACAGTGGTGCTCCAGCGGGTGGCGCCGCAATCGCTGAGCGGTTCCTCCAGCCTCGAACGCTCGCCCGACGGTGTGAAGTGGACGCTTGACGCGCCGCTCGAGGCGATCGTCGTGCCGCAGCTGGGCCTGGAGGATGAAAGCGATTTCAGGGGCTGAGGCGCCTGTGCTGCCGCCTCTCCCTTGCAGGTCTGTAAAAATGCATTACATCATGTAACAGAGCGTGCATTGTCCACGCGGATACAGTTGCTTTGGTCAAGCTTCACCCATGGAGGTTGTCATGGCAATGATGGAAGCAAGAAAGACCCTGGACTGGATCACCCTGGTCCTCGCGATCTGCCTGTTCATCTCACCCTGGGTCATCGGATTCACCGCGGCGATGGTGCCTGCGTGGAACGCCTGGATTGTCGGCGTTCTCCTCGGCGCGCTGGCGCTGGCGACGCTTTCGGTGTTCGCCGAGTGGGAAGAATGGGTAAGTGCGATCCTCGGGCTCTGGCTGATCGTGTCGCCCTGGTTGCTGCGCTTCGCGGCTGACACGCATGTCATGGCCACGCATGTCGTCCTCGGCGTGCTCGTGGTCGCGGCATCGGCCTGGGCCGTCTGGGACTTCCGTCATCCTCACGCGCATGCGTGAGCGATGACTGAGCGGGAGCCGCCGCGCGAGCGGCGGCTCCTTGGACTTCTCTTGGGCATGGGGCAAGGCGGCCATTGCGGCGGCTTCACGCAATTGCTGCAATCGGAAACCTTTTCGTGCATTCTTGGGAATGGCCTCGATGCTCCACCCCGACACCCCCGCCAAATGCTGCTCCTATTGCGGCGGCCGCGACCATGATTTCGAGGAGTGCCCGAAACGCAAGGCCGACGCCGAGAAGGAAAAGGTGGAGCGGGAGCCCGAGCCTGCCGTGGTCAGGTTCCCATATTCCCGTCACGCGTCCTCCAACCAGTAGATCGACTCGCTTCGCCATCAAGAAACCATGCGGAGCGGGCCTGCGCGAGCCGGCGTCCATGGCTCGATCCCCAACAGGGGTACTGTCGAGCCGACGTCTCAATTTGGCGCTCGCCTTATCCCCTAAGCGCACGCGCCGCCGCCTCGGCGAACGAGATGTCGCCCTTGATCTCGCGCATCGCCATCGAAGTCACCGTGCGGCGCACGCCGGGCAGGCGGCTGAGTTCCTCGCGCAGCATCCGGTCAAGCGCCATCATATCGACGGTGACGATCTGGAGCAGATAGTCGGCTTCGCCCGTGGTGGCGTAGCAGCGGCGGATCAGCGGGTGCTTCTTCACCGCCATCTCGAAGGCGTCCGACACTTCGAAGTCGATCGACACCTGAATGAAGGCCTCGATGCCGAAGCCGATCCTGGCCGGGTCGATGCGGGTCGAATATCCGCGGATAATGCCGGCCTCTTCCAGCGCCTTCACCCGTTTCCAGCAAGGCGTCTTGCTCAAGCCGACCTCCTCGGCGAGTTCGCCGAAGGAGATGCGCGCATCGCGCTCGAGCGCGGCGACTATTCTGCGGTCGAGAGCGTCCAGCGTCATTCGTTCTCCAATATAATGGAAGATGTCGACGATCGTCCTTCATTTCACGTCATTTGAATAACAGAAAGGAACAATGTTCAAGCCGAAAGCGCTATCCTTGTCGTCGGGTCGAAAACCTGCCGCGAGGAGGATAAGCCATGGACAAGCCGGACTATCACGCCCGCATAGAGGCGCCCGAGATGCGCGACTACGGCGTCTATCTGAAATGCGACCAGTTGCTCGCCTGTCAGAAGCCGCTCGCCGAGATGGTCAATGCCGACGAATTGCAGTTCCAGATCGTGCACCAGGTCGAGGAACTTTGGATGAAGCTCATCGCCTATACGCTGGTCGATGTGCTCGAATATCTGGAGAGGCAGGACACCCACCGCATCATCACGCTGATGGGCCGCGTGCACCGGCTGATGCGCATGATGACGGCGCAGCTCGACCTCCTGGAGACCATGTCGCCCAAAGAGTATCAGCAGATCCGCCTGCAGCTCGGCAATGGCAGCGGCCAGGAATCACCAGGTTTCAAGCTCTTGCTGCGCCTGCCGCCGGATCTTTGGCGGGCCTTCAAGCATGCCTATCTCGACGGCCGCGGGCTGACCGTGGAGGATATCTATGACGCGCACTATGACCACGGTGATTCCTATGTCGTGGCCGAGGCGCTGATCGAATTCGACGAGCTGTTCCAGAAATTCCGCGCCAATCACCTCTATCTCATCCACCGCTCGATCGGGCTGGGCGCCAAGTCGCTGAAGGGACGGCCTGTGGAAATCCTTGAGGGCGGCGCCCGCCATCGCTTCTTTCCCGAGCTCTGGGACATTCGCTGCGACATGACCGACCGCTGGGGCGCCGAATACGGCACCGTGCGGGAGTCGATCAGCCATCCGCCGCAGGTTTCTCCTTCTCCCCGTGTGGGAGAAGGTGGCCGTTAAACGGCCGGATGAGAGGTGTTCCAGGGAACAGACGTCTCATTTCGCTGGAACACCCCTCATCCGTCTCGGCGCTGTCGCGCCGATCCACCTTCTCCCACAACAAGCAGGGCTGTCCGGGGAAAGTCATGCATAGGCGAAGTCCAACTGGTTTGGGGAAGTTCGGTTGCTTCGGCGGCCGGGATTGACCGGAGGCGGCTTTGTTGATGGCCTCGATTCTTCGGCGTTCGAACAGGCATTGGCTGACCAGATCGGTGAACCTGAGGATGGGCATGGC